>NZ_VYKK01000029.1 GCF_008710135.1 Paenibacillus spiritus
ATACCCTTTCGGACGAACAAGTTCGTTTGACTTGCTCATAAGATGAATCTGACGAGATGTTACTCTCGATTAATACTCACTCGTTGTTCAGTTTTCAAAGATCAAACTCGGCGTTGCTGGTTAATAACTCGCCAGCAACTCTTATAGTATAGCATGTCCGGTTTGAAGATGCAAGCTTTATTTTTCAATCTCTTTATCGAGCTTGTACCACTCGACAGCCTGTATTTCTTGGCCGGAATTAGAATATACCATACATCCATTTCTCATGCAAGCATTTTTTAAAATAAACTTCGCATGACTTCCGTTTCTCCCGGGAACCTTAAATCCAGCCTTTGATTCAGACAGGAGGAGATCTTATGGATAACACTCGCGAGTTCGTTGACAAGCTGCACGAGCAGCAGAACAAAGAGCGTAAAAATCAGGAACATCAGGGGAAAGGAAGTCCCGGCAACCGGCTCCCGAATAAACAGCACAGCACCAATAAGTAGGCTGCGTGTCCGCCTCTATTCCAGGGAAGACTCCGAGCAGGTGCGTTCGGGTCTCCCTTTCCTCTTCAGTCTTCTCCGCCTATGACCTCAATCCATTCGTCTTCGGAGTAGACTTCAATTCCCGCTTGACGCAGAAGAGCAACTGTGACGCCCTCTCCCGGAACCCGTACGCCGGCGAACTGTCCGTCATAAATCTGTTTACTGCCGCATGAAGGACTGTTCTGCTTGAGAAGCGTTTTGGTGATCCCCATTCGCCGGGCTTGCCCCAGCGCCTGCTTCGCACCTTGAATAAAAGCCTCTGTCACATCCTCGCCCGCACGGTTCATTACCCGGGCGCGTCCCGCCAGCACATCCTCACCGGTCCCGCCTATAATCTCGGCAGGCTCTCGCGGCGTCGATAATCCGCCCAGCACTTCCGGACAGACCTGAATCGCCTTTCCTTCCCGCACCAACCGAGCTATCGTATCGATGCGTCCATGTCTGCCGTCATAGCGGCATTCCTCTCCGGCCAGACAAGCACTTATCATCCACATCCGCGTTGTCTCCTTCTATATGATTACCCCAGATCCGGGTGCGCAGCCAGCCACATGTTCACCCGCTCCGTCTGCTCCGTCAGCAGGTCAATATATACCGATGTCCGGTAGTGGGCGTTCTTGAGCGAAACGCCGGCGATTTCGGCAATCCGGTTCAATCGGTACATCAAAGTGTTCGTGTGTATATGCAAATAGGCTGCCGACTCCTTCAGATGACTATCGAGCGAGAGATACACGGCAAGCGTCCGCAGCAGTTCGCTTTTATGCTCTTCATCATGGTCCAGCAGCGGCTGCAAAAACGGGCTCGGCCGCGTGCCCGCCCGCTTGATCTCCATAATATCCGGGAGATGCCGGAGAAAGCCGGCATCCTCGTAGAGCAGCAGGCTGCGAGCGTGGTAGGGAAAAAGGCGCCGCAGCTCAAGCACGGCCTTCGCTTCCCGGTAAGCCGCCCCCGCCTGACGGTATTCCCGAGTCTCCATGCTGCAACCCGCGGAACGGCCGCCGCCTTCGCCGCCGGCCCGCTCGACAAGCTGGCGAAGCAGTTCGGCCCGTCCCAAGGGACCTCCCCGCCAGCCGGCGAATGAGAAGAGCGCGATGATCCGCTCGTGCTCGCAGGTCTGAAAGAGCAGGCGGATTTTGTTCTCCGCCGCAAAGGCCTGCCGAAAGCGAAGCTGGACATTCTCGTCGACTCTTCGGCCGCACTCAAACACGCCGATATGGTAAGCTCCGGGGAGCAGGATGGAGAGGGCTTCGGCATCCCGGGCGATGGAGGATTCGGTCTCGTAATACGAGGTCAGCAGCTTCCAGAAAAAGTCCTCTTGGGTCTTCTCCTGCCTGGCCTTCCATCCGCGCTGCTTCAGTAGGTACCGCCCTGCGCTCCTGGCGGCCTGCTCCACAATTGCTTCAGCCAGGCCAAGCCTCAAATCGCCGGTATCCACCACCCAGATATAACCCAGCACTTCTCCGCGGTGCTTGAGGCAAACGGCCAGCCTCGGGCCAAGGCCGACTTCGGGGAGGGCCGGTATGCGAAGCGGGCCGGCGGCGTTCTCAAGCGCCTGCAGAATCCCTTGCTGCCGGAGTCCTGCGATGACGGCGGAGGGGACTTTTTTGCCGATAATGGTAGAAATCCGGGCCGGGTCACTCTCGAAGCGATGGGAGCTGTAGCCGATGACATGGTGGTTCTCGTCCTCTATCGTTACCTGGGCCTGGAGACTATCGCCAAGCGCATCGGCCAGCGATTCCAGGCTGTCAAACGAACGGTCAAAGGAATGTTCCATGGTCGCCAACTCCTGATCAGGTTTGAGGTCTATTATACTATGGAACGCAGGCGGGATTCTCCACGGAAGCAAAAAAAGGACAACCGGCGCACCGGCTGTCCCATCTCCTATTCCTCGATGTGTCTATCGGGCCACAAAGGTGCGGGAGAGCGCCTCTTCCGCCAGCACATAAGGCTGGCCGAGCGCTTTGGCGACCGCCTCGCAGGTCACGGCCCCGCCTGCAATGTTGAGACCGTCCCTTAGACCCGAATTCTCCCGCAGAGCCGCCGCAAGACCTTTGTTCGCAATCTGCAGCGCATACGGCACGGTAACATTCGTCAACGCCAGTGTCGATGTCTTCGGAACGGCCCCCGGCATGTTGGCTACCGAGTAATGCAGGACTCCGTGCTTCTCGAAGACCGGATGATCGTGGGTAGTGACCCGGTCGATGGTTTCGACGATGCCGCCCTGGTCGATAGCGACGTCGACTATAACCGAACCGGACTTCATAGACCGCACCATCTCTTCGGTGACCAGCTTAGGCGCTTTTGCACCCGGAATCAGGACCGCTCCGATCAGCAGATCCGCTTCGGCAACGGCACGGGCAATATTGAACGGATTCGACATCAGCGTATGAATCTGCGTACCGAAGATATCGTCAAGCTGCCGGAGACGATCGGCGCTGACATCGACAATGGTAACGTCAGCCCCCAAGCCGACAGCCAGTTTGGCGGCATTCGTTCCTACGACTCCGCCGCCGATTATGCTCACTTTGCCGCGGCTGACTCCCGGCACTCCCGAGAGGAGAATGCCCTGTCCGCCATGATTGCGCTGGAGGAATTGGGCGCCGAGCTGAACGGCCATTCGGCCCGCCACTTCGCTCATTGGAGTCAGAAGCGGCAGGGAGCGGCCGTCGGTAACCGTCTCGTAGGCAACCGCAGCTACGCCTTTCTGCTGAAGAGCGGCCGCCAGTGCCGGCTCGGGCGCCAGGTGAAGATAGGTGAACAAGAGCAGTCCCGGTCGGAAATAGGCATATTCTTTCTCAAGCGGCTCCTTGACCTTCATAATCATTTCAGCCGCGCTCCAGACCTCCGCCGCATCCCGGACAAGCGCTGCTCCCGCCTGTTCATATTCTTCATCGCGAAAACCGCTGCCCAGGCCGGCGCCGGCCTCTACCAGCACGCGATGTCCTTCTTTAACCAGACTCACAACGCCTGCAGGGGTAATGGCCACCCGATTCTCATTGTTCTTGATCTCTTTGGGAATTCCGATAATCATGTCCAATCTCTCCTCTCCTCTGGCCCTTCATGTCAATAATTATAACGTCATACCGACTGAAAAGGATTGTGAAAAACAGAAAACCGGAGCTGACATGCTTGTGTTGAATCACAAAGAGGAACTTCAACGAATTACGTGTCACCTATAATTACACAGTCGCTTATTCTTGCGCATTCATTTGTTCTTACGCATTCATTTGTTCTTACGTGATTTCCTGCGCTTACGCCATAGCCAGACAACGCCTCCCGCTCCAAGAAGCAGTACGGCACCTGCCGCTCCTGCTATCCGAGCCGGGTTCGGCACCCGGATCTCCATCTCCACCGGCTGCGGGTCAACGGGACGAATATGCCAGACCAGGCTTCGTCCCCGGTCCTCATCCGCATTATTGGCCCCTGCCAGATCAAAAGGCAGGTTCAGCCTGAAATCAAACACAAACCGGCGCAGCAGCAGCTTGGCCATCGCCCCCGTTCTTCCCAGACTGTCCAGCTTCGCTTCCGCCCGATCCATGTAAGCCTCCGGCTTCACGGCAATCCGGACCGAATAGACCGAATAGAACCAGCGGTTCTTCTTCTGTACGGAGACGTCTACCCAATCCCCGGCGTCGGCAAAGACGGCGGAGTTCATTTGTTCCCGGACCGCGTTGCGGAAATCCGTAAAGGAATCGTAGGAGCGGCTTAGGTTGTAACCCAACCGGCCGTCTTCTTCATTCTTGACAAAAGGCGGTCCTCCCTCGGCCAGCAGTTCGTCGATAGCCGCCTCTCCCCTGCTTCCCAGCAGGGAGCGGGTCCGGTCGTCCATGACAACGCTCAGTTTCATGTCGATGCTTCCGTCCCGGTGCACCGTCATCTCCCCGCCGGACTGGACACAGCCGGCCAGCAAGGTGAGCAGGACAAGCGTCAGCAAGATTTTGCCGGAGTTCCGTATTCTTCTTCTCATGACGCCCCCTCTTCATTCTGATGGAATTTGCAGCAGAGACCGCCAGTCATTCGCAATCCGGTCTGTCCCTTCTTCCACGCTCAGTCTCCCCAGAAGCATGACGTTCAGGTTCGATGTGAAGTCCAGAAAAAGATCCGATACTTCCGGAATGGCCGGAAGCGCGCGGGCGGTGTCCATCTGCAGGCGAAAGCCCTGTACAATGTCATCTTCAGACAGTTCCTCGTCCAGATAGGCTGCCGCCTGGGTCGGCAAGGTACGCAGCCGCCGGCTCTGCTCCGCCTGAATCTCTGCGCTCGTTAAATACGAGATCAGTTCATAGCTCTCCCGCGGATGCTGGGTGTAGCGGTTGATGACCAGCGTCTGTCCGCCCACCGGCGATCCTTGGCCTCCCGGGCCCGAAGGGATGGGGGCAACGCCCAGGCTGTCGGCCGCTCCGGCGAACTCGCGGCCCTTCAGCACATCTCCGACAGCCCAGGGACCGGTGATGATCATGGCGGATTTGCCCTTTTTGAAGTCGTCGATCATGGTGTTGTAGCCGTTGTTGAAGTCGGAATACGGCTGGGTTACGCCCACCCGCATCAGCTCCCCCATAAAGGACAGGCCTTGTCTGGAAGGAGCCGAATCGATGGATATCTCGCCTCTCGTTCCGATCATGCCGCCGCCGAACGCCCACAGATAAGGGAGGGCAAAATAGGAGTCCTCGGATACATACAACCCGTAGTGCCCGTCTTTTGTGGCCGCCGCAGCGGCTTTCTTGAGCTCTTCCATGGTCTTCGGCGGCTGTTCGTAGCCGGCTTCGGCCAGAAGGCGTTTGTTGTAGAGCAGAGCGGGCACTTCAACCACAGACGGCAGTCCGTAGAGCTTGCCCTGATACATCGCTGCCTGCAGCGCGGAACCCAGAAAACCGGAGCGCTCGGAGGAAGTGATCAGCGAATCCAGTGGATAGACGATGTCCAGACTGGCGTAGCCGGGAATCCAGGTGTTGTCGGCCCGGAAGATATCGACGGCTTGATCGCCCAGAATGGCGGTCTTGAATTCATTGGTCGCGGCAGGGAACGGACGCTTGAACAGTGTCACTCTGATATTCGGATGTTCTTTCTGGAAGAGGTCGATCTTCTCCCGAAGAAAAGCCGTCTCTTCGTCGTCCGATGTCGTCCAGAAGGTCAGGAATACGGGCTCGTCCCCGCCCTGCGTGCCCGAACAGGACAGCAAGAGGAGCAGCGCCAAGCAGGCTGCCGCCGGCTTGAGCAGCGGAGCGACAAGGCGGCCGAACCGAGTGAGCAGGTCTGTGCGCATCACGGATTGCTCCTCTCCGTCCCGGACACTCCGATGCGGTTACGGCCGGCCTCCTTGGCTTCGTACAGAGCTCCGTCCGCCCGTTTCAGCAGCTCTTCGGGCGGTTCTCCGGAAGAGGGAACGGCATGGGCTACGCCGAGGCTCAGGGTCACCGTCTCTCCGACTCTGGAGGCGCGATGCGGCAGGCGAAGCGCGTCAATGCCTTCCCGAATGCGCTCCGCCATGCCAAGCGCGTCATCCAGCGAAGAATCCGGCATGAGCACGACAAACTCCTCGCCGCCATACCGCGCAGCCAGTGCCCCCCTGTCATGTGCGGCTTCCTGGATAACGCCCGCTACAAGACGAAGACAACGGTCGCCTTCCTGGTGGCCGTAATAATCATTAAACCTTTTGAAGTAGTCAATGTCGCACAGCACCAATGAAAGTTCTCCCCCCTCCCGAACCAGCCGTTCCCACTCCTGGGCCAATCCGCTGTCATACCGGCGCCGGTTGGCGATTCCGGTCAATCCGTCCCGTTCGGACAGCTGCTGCAGAAGCTGGTTGGAATCAACCACCGATCGCAGCGAGCCGGTCATGGTGTTGAAGGCTTCCGCAAGATCGCGCAGCTCGTCTTTACCTTGAAAATGCAGCGGCGGCACATCAAGATTTCCCCTCGCTACAGTCTGGGCGGAGGACTTCAGCCGGTCGATCCGGCGGACCATCCAGTTCGACAGGACGAACGCGACGACCAGGGACAGCACAATAGCCGCTGAAGCCGCCGAGTACGTCAGCGTGCGGTTCAGCCGGACGCTGCGTTCAATGGTGCTCCGGTAGCCGTCGATTCGTTCCTGCTCTTCCTTGGAGAAGGCATGGAGCGCAAAGGCGACCGGGTCAAAGCTGTTCCGTGTATATTGTACCTGAGCCGCTCCGACTTGTCCCTGCTCCTTCTGGTCGATAATGTTCCATTTGACCTTCAGATAAGCCGACCATTTCCGGCGGAAATCTTCGATCTGCTCCCGGCTCCGCTCATCCTGGGTCAGCTTGTCGAGCTTGTCGATCTCGTCTTCCAGGTAAGACACGCTGGCTTTGAACCGGGATTCAAAATCCCGTTCGCTGCTCATCGGAGCAAGCATGTAGTGCGCCCCGTTGTCGTTGACGGTTCGGGCGAACAGATTGATGCGCTGAACGACCTCCAGTCTCACCTCCGACTGCAGGATGCTGTCGGTCAGCCGGACAATCCGGTTAGTCAAAAGGTTGGACACGACCGTAGTCGTCAGAAACAGCGCGATAATGATAGCAAAACTCATGTATAGTTTCAATCTGATGGATAACCGCATGGGCTGTTCCTCCGCCAACTTCAGTGTGAAGCCCGAACTGAGGGCTTGTCTTAATTCCTATATCGGCAGTATACCGCAAATCCTACATAAACGTACGAGATTCGACATAAGAAAACGAGCCTTCCGACTCATGCGGAAAGCTCGTACATCAGATAAACCCCTGCTACAGTCCTGTTACTTGGCGTTGGACCAAACACCGCGCAGCCATTCGTCAAAGGCTTCGCCTTTCTCCCCTTCGAAAGCGTCGTACACGTCAATCCGCATCTTGCGGAATTTGTCCCGGAATTCCTCATACGTATGCTCACGCGGAAGGCTCTTCTTGATCCGGAGCGCAATTTTGCTTACGCCCCGGAACGGCTCGGGCCGGTTCTTGGAAGGAGGAGAGACCTGCTCGCCGAACGTCTTCAACTGACGGTAGGCAGCTTCCTGTACGGTGTAGACAGGGTCGTTCTCCAGCAGACGCTTGAGAATATCGGTTACCTGACGGTGCGGGTAATGTCCAAGCTCTTCAACTGCGGCGAGGCGGGCTCTCCAGTCGGCGGACCGTCCGGCAGCCTTCTTCAGTTCGGCATAGTGGGCCGGAAGCCCGTCGCTTGCCGCGGAGGCGTTCTCTTCTTCATTGGGATGTTGCAGGTTCATTTCTTCCTTATTCAAAACGGTTAGTCCCCTTCTATCGTCAGTCTGGACAGGCCGGTGGACCGGCTCATCAACGCAGTATCGCTATTCCATTGTAACCCAGGCCCCCACCGGACTCAAGATTCTTCCCACCAGCGCGGAACGGTCCGGGTAAAACCCTCATAATCCTCTAACGCCACCCGGCACCGGTCCCGCATCCCTTCCACTTCGTCAGGTCCGTACGGGACGGCCCAGACAATCGAGAAGAGCGAAGAATCAGAGAGCGGCGCTTCAGCGGAGCGGAAGTGCCGGGACGGCAAAACGGCGCGGGACCCGTTGTGCGGGCACCGCGCCGTCTCGATGAAACCGGGTCTGACGGAAGGCGTCAGACCATGATTTTGCAAATATCGTTCGTAAATTCAACCGGATCGCTTACCGGCAGGCCTTCGATCAGCAGCGCCTGGTTATACAGCAGCTTGGTGTAGAGCGCCAGCTTCTCCTTGTCCTTGCCGCTCGCTTCCTTCAGCGACTGGAACACCTCGTGGCCCACATTGATCTCCAGCACCTTCTCGGCCTGAATGTCGCCGCTGTTGGGCATGGCGCGCAGCGTCTTCTCCATCTCGATCGTCAGCTCTCCTTCCGTGGAGAGGCAGACCGGATACGATTTAAGGCGTTTGGACGCTTTGACGTTCTTCACTTTGCCGCCCAGGATGCTCTTCATCTCTTCGAAAAGCTCCTGGTTCTCGCCGCCGCTCTCTTCGCCCGCCTTGCCGCCGTCTTCCGCTTCCAGGCCCAAGTCGCTGCTCGATACCGAACGGAACTCCTTCTCCTTGTAGCTCATCAGCATCTTGATCGCGAACTCGTCGATGTCGTCGGTGAAGTACAGGATTTCATAGCCCTTGTCCGCTACCAGCTCCGTCTGCGGCAGCTTCTCAACCCGTTCGATGGATTCGCCGGAGGCGTAATAAATGTATTTCTGGTCTTCCGGCATGCGGGAGACGTACTCGTCCAGGGTGACCAGCTTGTTCTCCTTGGAAGAATGGAACAGCAGGAGATCCTGCAGCACATCCTTGTTCATGCCGTAGTCGTTATAGACGCCGAACTTGAGCTGCCGGCCGAACGCCTTATAGAACTGTTCATACTTGTCGCGTTCGTCCTTCAGCAAGCTCTGGAGAGCGCTCTTGATCTTGTTCTTGATATTCTTCGCAATCAGGCTGAGCTGGCGGTCATGTTGCAGCATTTCGCGCGAAATGTTGAGCGACAGATCCTCGGAATCGACCATGCCCTTCACGAAGCTGAAATAATCGGGCAGCAGGTCGCCGCACTTGCTCATGATGAGAACCCCGTTGGAGTAGAGCTCCAGACCCTTCTCATATTCCTTGGTGTAGTAATCAAACGGCGTGCTCTCCGGGATGAACAGGATGGCATTATAGACCACCGCGCCGTCTGCGCTGATATGGACGTGCTTCAGCGGCTTGTCGAATCCGTAGCGCTTCTCCTGATAGAAGTTCTCGTAGTCGGCATCGGTCAGTTCGCTCTTGTTCTTCCGCCAGATCGGCACCATGCTGTTGACCGTCTGCTCTTCGGTCTTCTGCTCGTACTCGTCTTCCGTGCCTTCTTTCAAGGCGCTGCGAGTCACGTCCATCTTGATCGGATAACGAATGAAGTCGGAGTATTTCTTGACGATGGATTTGAGGCGGTATTCCTCCAGGAACTCGTCGTAATTGTCGTCTTCCGTATTGGCCTTGATCTTGAGGACGATTTCGGTTCCGGTCGCATCCTTCTCCGCCGGTTCAATCGTATAGCCGTCCGCTCCGTCGGATTCCCAGCGGAACGCTTCGGACGATCCCAGCGCGCGGCTGGTTACCGCCACATGGTCGGCGACCATGAAGGCGGAGTAGAAGCCGACACCGAACTGGCCGATGATGTTGTGCCCGTCCTTGGCCTCGTTCTCGCTCTTGAACGCCAGCGAGCCGCTCTTGGCGATGACGCCGAGGTTGTTCTCCAGTTCCTCCTGCGTCATGCCGATTCCCGTATCGGTAATCGTCAGGATGCGGTTGTCCTTGTCGGCGGAAATCTTAATGAAGTAATCATCCTTGTTGAAGACGAGCGACTCGTCGGTCAGCGCCTTGTAGTAGATCTTGTCGATGGCATCGCTGGCGTTGGAGATCAGTTCGCGCAGGAAGATCTCGCGCTGCGTATAGATGGAGTTGATCATCATCTCCAGCAGGCGCTTCGATTCGGCTTGGAATTGCTTTTTGGCCATGAAATGGGCTCTCCCTTTCTGCAATAAAATGACTGCTGTTAGCACTCGATTATCAAGAGTGCTAACCTTTTCTACTTTTTTATATATCATATCTATCCATTCAGGTCAAATCCGCTAAAATATGGGCACTCTACTCCTCCCCTACCCCCTCGTTACCCTCTTAAGTAGGTTGACAATGAACCGAAAGAAGTGTAATTTTAGGACAGAACCAATGTTCTTTATTAAGAACGTGTTTCCTGACGTGTCCGTTGCATATTTCTTCCTGGTAGCGGTCCTGTTCTTTCATAAGAACATCTGAAACTGATAATCTAAGGAGAATATTCGGATGAGCAAAAATACGGCGCTATCTCCCGAAACCGTTGTCGTACAGTGCGAAGGCAATGTCGTCAGCGATATGGACGGAGAGAAGGTAATGTTTAATCTGGAGCAGGGCAAATACTACAATCTCGGCCAAGTCGGCGGGGATATCTGGAGTCTGATTGAATCCCCCCGAACGGTTCAGGCCCTGATTGTCTCCCTTCAGGAGATCTATGAAATCGATGCCGAAATCTGCGAGCAGGACGTCATGCCCTTCCTTCAGCATCTGCTGAGCGAAGGTCTGATCCGGATCGACGGCCCCCAATGAGACGCGCGGCTCGCCGGCTTCTGGCGCTGCTCCGCCTTGGACCGAGGCTTCAGCTCCTGTACGCCGAGGCTTTTGTCAGACTTGCCTTGGCCCGGGTGCTGATTCTGTTCAAATTCGCCAAGGTGGCGCCCTCGCTCGGAGAACGCTGGATGGAATCCGACGCTTCCCTCGCTCCCGAACAGATCCCTGTCGTACGCGAAATTGCCAAGGCCGTGCTGGTCACGGGCCGCTATACTCCCTGGGAGAGCAAATGCCTGGTTCGGGCCATTGCCTGCATGAAGATGCTTGCCCGCCGGGGGATTGCCAGCACTCTGTATTTGGGCACGGGCAAGGACGAGCAGGGACGGCTGATCGCGCATGCCTGGCTGCGCAGCGGTCCTTATTATGTATCGGGAGCCGAGGTCATGGACCGGTTCGTTACCGTGGACAAGTATGCCCATACGGCTAAATCATAAGGTAGGAGGTCAGCGATGATCGGTGAACGAATTCAGCAGCTTCGCAAGAAGAAGAATTACTCCCTGACGGAACTGTCCGAGAAAGCGGGAGTTGCCAAGTCCTATCTCAGTTCTATCGAACGCGGCATCCAGCAGAACCCTTCCATTCAATTCCTGGAGAAAGTCGGGGGCGTGCTTGGAATCTCGGCCGAGGAGTTCCTTCAATCGGAGCGCTCCTTCGACAAGAGCCATGATATGGACCATGAGTGGACGGATCTGGTGCATGAAGCGATGATATCCGGCATCAGCAAGGTTCAGTTCCGGGAGTTTCTGGAATACAACAAGTGGAAGCTGAGAAGAGGGTAGCCCGCGGGCTCCTGTTCCGCCGCTTCCGCTTCTGGCAAGCACCGCTTCGAGACCAACAAGGCGCCTCCGGCAAATGCCGGGAGGCGCCTTGTTGGTCTTGGAGTTTCGCGGGGCATGCGGGGCATGCGGGACTTGGGGTCCCTGAACCGGGAGGCGCTTGAATCGAGAAGGCGCTCTCCTGCCGCCTCGCTCCTTGCTATCCCCGGACCGCAGCGCTCCCGCTGCCGCGGTAGCCGTTCGGGTTGTTCTTTTGCCAGCGCCAGGTGTCCTCGCACATTTCATAGACGCTCCGCCGGGCCTGCCAGTTCAGCTCGCTTGCTGCCTTGGCGGGATCGGCGTAACAGGCCGCAATATCGCCGGGCCGGCGCTCGCCGATGGCATAGGGAATGGAAGTGCCGGTAGCCGCTTCAAATGCGGCAATCATCTCCAGCACGCTGTACCCCTGCCCCGTTCCGAGATTGTAGGCCTCTACTCCCGTGCGGTCACTCAGACGCTCCAGCGCCTTCAGATGACCGTCGGCCAAGTCCATCACATGAATGTAATCCCGCACCCCCGTTCCGTCCGGCGTATCGTAGTCACTGCCGAAGACCGAGACTCTCTCCAGCTTCCCGACCGCCACCTGGGAGATGTAAGGCATGAGATTGTTGGGAATTCCGTTCGGGTCTTCCCCGATCCGCCCGCTCTTGTGGGAGCCGATCGGATTGAAGTAGCGAAGCAGGGAAATGGACCAGCGCGGGTCGGAGATATAAAGGTCGCGCAGAATCTCTTCGATCATCAGCTTGGTCCGTCCGTACGGATTGGTCGCGCCGAGCTCGGCCTCTTCGGTAATCGGCACCCGGCTCGGATTGCCGTACACCGTGGCCGAAGAGCTGAAGACCAGGCGGAAGACGCCGTACTGCGCCATAACTTCGCAGAGCGTAACCGTGCTGAGGAGGTTGGTCCGGTAGTAGAGCAGCGGCAGCCGAACCGATTCGCCCACCGCCTTCAGTCCGGCGAAGTGAATCACTGCCTCGATCGAATGATTGGAGAAGACCTCCTCCAGACGCTCCCGGTCCAGCAGGTCCATTTCGTAGAACGCAAACGCTCTCCCGGCGATTTCCCCGATCCGGCGCACCGCCTCCGGATGACTGTTCGAGAAATTATCCACTATCACAATTTCATATCCGGCTTCAAGCAGCTGCACTGCCGTGTGGCTGCCGATGTATCCGGCTCCGCCCGTAATCAAGATTGCCATGTTAGCTACGCCTCCCTGTTAGGTAACGGTCTCCATCTTCCGCCTATCCGGTTCCACATTCCTCTGGCGATCTGAACCAGGTAAGCGAATTCCTCTGTCTTGCAGAAGCACAAGCCATAGATCAAATTGACCATGACAAACGACAACGCGCCCTTGAGTGCAACGCCGGCAAATCCGCCGACCGGCAGCCACTGCGTTCCGAACCAGGCGGCTGCCAGCGCGGCCCCGCCGATGCCCAGGTAGGCTAGATAGCTGCGGAAATACCGGATAACCGGCAGATGGAACACTCTGGTATACACCAGATAAGGCGTCGTCCAGAACGGCATGGCCAGCGCGCCGATCAGCGACCCGGTGAAGACGCCCGCAATCCCGATCCGCTGCACCAGGACAATCGAGATGGTCAGCCCGACTGCCGCCTGTCCGAGCGGAACGAACCGGTCTTCGTGAAAGATGCCCGCCGTGGTCTTGACCGTGCTGACGGAGTTGCGCATGCCGCGTTCCATGAACAGCAGCAGCAGCAGGCCCAGCACATAGGTCGGCAGGAGATAGCGGTCGCCGATCCAGGCGCTGATAAAGGGGCCGACAACCACGAAGAGAACGATCGACAGCAGCGAGTAGAGCCAGAAATTGACCATCCACATGACCCGGTAGATGCGGTATACCTTCTCCCTGGATTCGCTGGAGACCAAATTGCCGACGCTGTGATACAGGTTCTGAAAGACCTGATTGATCAGGGTGCGGGCAATATCGATCAGCATCTTGTAATTCGAGTATAACCCGACCGCCGCTATGCTGACAAAAGTAGAGATGATAATGCTCTCTGTCTCCAGGACAAGAAAGCCTCCGATATTCTGCAAAATGATCGCCTTGACGTTGCGGATGATCCCCCCCTTGGTCTCGGGGTCCAGGGGGCCGTCGGCCTTCTCTTTGAGATAGGGGTATTTCCGGTTCGCAATCCGGTTCAGCACCGCAGAAGTGACAATGGTCATGAAGCTGTCCACGATCAGGAACAGAATATAGTTGGAGGTGAAATACAGAATACCGATCTTGAGGCCGGTAGAGAGAATGGAATTGACCGAGAACGCCGCGGTGACAATGTAATTCTTCTGGTTCACGCTCAGGTAGGCGTTCTTGTAGGAGAAGAAGTAAGGGGCAACGGTATTCAGCAGAAAGATCAGATAGATGGCATGCAGATGCTCCACGCCGGAGTCTTTGACGATGGTACCCAGAAACGGCAGGATCGACAAACCGAGAAGCGTAACGACCAGCGCAATCACCATATAGGCGTTGCGGTAGAGCCGCATCAGCCGCTTGATTTTGTCCCGGTCATTGTCCGCTACGGGCTTGTACAGGCTGTACATGATGCTCGCTCCGATTCCGGCTTCCGACAGCGTCAGCATGGTCAGAATGTTCGTAAAGAGGCCGTTGACGCCCAGGTATTCAATCCCGAGGCTGTTGATGAAGACGGTTCTGGAGATAAAGCTCAAGAGCGTAATCACCAGCTGGTTGCCAATCCCCGTTATGATATTGATCATCGAATTTCTGACTCTCATCTTGATTCCCGCCTCATTTCAAATCATCACTTGCCGGCACGGCTGCCCATCCCGCCGGAACGGGGGCGTATGGCGCGGCGTCTTGACGGACGTCCGCCCCATCTGACATAGAGACGAAGCCGGAGTCGGCGGATACGCCACTTCAGATACGGCGTCACCCTGATGGAGTGTCCGTCGGCAGCGATCAGCCACTCCCCGGAATCCAGCTGCTGCTGGTCCAGATGATGCATGCCGGCCCGGTTCCACGGCGCTGCTCCGCCTTCCAGAACAAGTTCGCCCGCTTCTTCCCGGTAACTCTGCTCCGTCAGCTCGGTAATCCGGAACCGGTACGCCGAATGCCCGTAATACGGCTCTCCGTGCTGGGCATACCGGTAGATCCGGCCTTCATGAACCAGAACTCTCCCTGCCGGCCGGGCGTTGTTCATGGTGTCCCGGAGAATGGGACTCTGGGGGTGCTCCTTCCACTCTCCGTCCAGAGAATCCGCCAAGAACAGATGCGTTCCCTGATGCGACCCGCTGAACATCCACCAGCGCCCTCCATACTGAAAGAGGGAAGAATCCACGTAATCGCCTTCCAGCAGCACCTTCTCCACTTCCCAATCATAGGGGAAATTCCGGGCTCTGTATAAAAGCACCCGATGGTCGGCGACGGACTCCGGTATCATGTAATACGCGGACCCGCTTTTGAAGACCTGCGGATAAGAAAGATGGAACGGCTCGGCGAGCGCGATCCGGTCATATGTCCAGTCCTCTCCGTCCCGGCTGCGGGCCAAGCCGATCTCTCCCTTCTCCGTAACGACATTGTAGACTTCGAAGAAGAGATAAGTCAGGTTGTCATCCACCAGTAAAAAGGGGTCGGCCACCGTCTCTGCATAAACGTCGGTTACATCCTCCGGACGCAGAGACGGGTCTCTGCGGATGGAAAGGCGGGCGGATGAGGCCAGCGGCGCGTCCGCCCGGTGTACTTGAATGGACCATCTGTACGTCTCGATCGGCTTGCCGATCCGTCTCATTTGAAAGAAGACTGCGAGCAGGCACACCGCGTCAATCGGGAGAGTCCATAAAACATAGGAGAGCATAATGTCCTTCTTTCTACGATGAAGTCCGCCGGGCCAGCCGGGCCGAGAGGCGAATGCTGAAGCCCTGGGTGAACGGGAGGCGTTCGAACAGAACGGAGTAGACGCCAATATCTTTGGTATCCCCTTGTGAAAAATCGACCACCCCGCTGCGCCGGGTCACCTTCATAAGATACCCTGCGGCCGCTTCAGCCGCGGCCCTGCATTCGGCGGCGATGCTGTCGATTGCCGACGCTTCCAGCAGGAACCAGCTGAGCACGGCCGTGGCCGACGAGTCGGCTCTTGCTTCCGGCCGGGTGGCGCTCCAGTTCCACTGTCCTCCGCTTCCCTGAAGCTTGAGAACAGCCGGAACCACATGCAGAATCGCCTGCTGCAGCCGTTCCTTGCCCGGATGATCCCCGGGGAGCTCCTTCCAGGCATCCATCAGGCCGATGGCATACCAGGCGATCCCTCGCCCCCAGCCCTGGAGCCCGAGCAGATGCCCTTCCTTGACCGAATAGGCGTGGAAGGGAACGGGACTGTCCGCGAGCATGCCGCGGCGTTCAAACTCTGTAATCTGGCGGACGGCCAGCTCCAGACATTCCGGCCTGCCGTACAGCAGGCCGTAACGGACCAGGAACGGGCAGATGAAGCCGATGGTATCCACATACCGATAGTCCGGCATGCCATTGCGGTATTTGACGGTCCCGTCTTCTCCCAGATGATTCTGAATCATTTCCCAGACCCCATCCATCGCCTGCCGGTACTTACCGGCATCAAAGGACGGAGCCTTCATCAGCGCATAAGCCAGAATGGCCCCGTCCACAAGCTTCGGCGCTTCCCTCCAGCCTCCATCCGGGCGGAAGTATGCCGCCAATCGGGTTTCGACGGCCAGGGCGTCCTCGGCCGACGGAACGTTCTCCATCTGCTCGATCAATCCCAGAATTAGCGCCGCTTCCTGCCAGTGCTGAATCGAGGCTTTGGAATAACGGCCCCGCAGCATATCAAGCGCAATGAGACGGGTCTGGTCCGTTACCGGTATGGAAGGGGTGCGCCGCAGCCATTGTCTGCCAACGGCCACAATCTGTCGGTTCCAGATCCCGCGGTCCGGATAACGGCCAATATGAATGCGGGAGAGCCACTTGAGGGCAAGGGGAATGCCATCCACAGCCAGAACTGCAAGAAGGCACAGCAGCAAAACAGCGAGCACAATCTGAACAGCCATGAAGAAGCTCTTCCTTTCTCCGGGTTAAGCCGTATGGGCTTCAATTAATTGCATCAGCTTCTGAATCTCCGACTCGGTCCCGAGCTCTTCCGAGCCGAGATGTTCACGGAAGCGGCGGGCCCGCTCCGGGTATTCCAGCAATTCGACGATGCCTTCGGCCAGCGCCGCGGCATTCATCGCTACGATACGGCCGTTCACGCCGTCCCGAATCTGATCGGCCGCCGTCGGAAAGTCGGTGACGACAATCGGCTTGCCCAGAATCTTGGCCTCGTCGATCGCGATCGACTTGCCTTCGAACCGCGAGGGCTGTACATAGATATCCGCCTCGCGCATATAGGGATACGGATTGGCGCGAAGCCCGAGCAGGATGAAGTGCTTCTGAAGCCCGCTGCCGGCAATCTCGGCCTCCAGCGCGGCCCGCTCTTCGCCTTCCCCGGCAACGTACCAGCACAGTCCGGGATAGCGCTCTATCAGCAGACGGCATGCCGCAAGCGCGTAGTCGAGCCCTTTTTGCCGGGTCAGCCTTCCGATCGTCAGCAGCTTGATCTCCCGCTGTCCCGTGCCGCCCCAATCGGCCGCTTCCTCCGACAAGGTTCGGATCAGGGCAGGCGATACCACGTTGTGAATCACCCGTACCTTCCCGCTCAGCTTCGGGAACCGCTCCCGAAGGATGTCTCCGCATTTGTCCGAGACGGTAACCAGCGCATCCAGCCGCTCGAAATACGGCTCGTCGAATGCCGGATCGCCGCCCAGATGATCATAGTCGTTGTGAATGAACCCGATCTTGCGCGCCGCCTTGGTCTTCTCGATGACATAGTAGAGCGGGGCGTTCTCCATGAATCCGATGGCCGCATCGTACTCTCCCGGCAGCTTCTCCAGCGCCTGTCCCGCATACGTCCAGAGACGCTGCTCCCGGACTCCGGGATTGCCCTCTCGGCGGAACAGCCGTCCCGCCTGTACACGGGCCAGCGCAAGACCGGGCCGGCCTTGACTCACACAGCGCCGCAGGGCGCTTCGGATTGGCATATCGAACAGCTGGTAATTCCTCGGTTCCTTCAAAAGCCGCACATAGGGCGGAATCTGATCCATGAAGATGCCCTGGTGCCGAAGCAGCAGAAGGTCGACCTCGTACTTGGATTCATCCAGCACCTGCAGGAGAGAAATCAGCGATTTCTCCGCACCGCCGCAGACCAGGCTGTTCAGCACGAACAGCAGCTTTGTTTTTCGGGGCATTTCCTGTCACCTCGATGCCAGCAGATTATAGAACTTGTAGATTTCGTTCTCGGTTCCCAGGTCTTGCCCGGCCAGGTTCGCCGAGAGGCGTTCGCGCAAGGCAGGATCGTCGATCAGCCGGGCGATGCCGGCGGCAATCGCTTCCGGGTTCATGCCGACAATAAGACCGTCCGTCTCGTTCGCAATCTGATCGACGGCGGTGCTGAAATCGGTCACGACAATCGGCTTGTTCAAGATTTTGGCCTCGTCAATCGCAATGGACTTGCCCTCAAACCGCGAAGTCTGCACATAGATATCCGCAGCCTGAATGTACGGATAGGGATTGGAGCGCAGTCCGAGCAGCCGAAAGCGGTCCTGCAGCCCGCAGGCCTCGATCTGCGCGGTCAGCGCGTTCCGCTCCTCGCCCTCGCCGATAACGTCCCAGTGAATCTCGTAGCCCCGGTCCCGCAGCAGCCGGCACGCCTCAATGGCAAGCTCGAACGCTTTCTGCGGATGCAGACGTCCGATGGAGAGGAGACGCACCGCTTCCCCCTGCCTGCCCTGGAACCCGGTGACGTCCGCGTCCGGCAGCGGCTGGCCGGCCAGCCGCCGGATCGCCCGGGGAGAGACGATATTATAAAGGATATGAATCCGGCCGCTCTTCTCGGGAAAACGCTGCTCCAGCTTGCTCGCGCACTCCTCGGACACGGTCACCAAATGCTGAAGGCGTTCGAAATACGGCCGGTCCAGCTCCGGGTCCATTCCGAGCTCGTCATAGTCGTTGTGAATCCAGCCGACTTTGACCCGGGCCTTCACCTTCTCCACACAGTAATAAATCGAAGTCTTCTCCAGAAACCCGACGGCAGCGTCGTAGGAGCCGGCCAGTTCCGGAAAAGCGGGAGCCAGATGCCGCCAGGCCCGCTGCTCTTTAACCGAATCATTGCCCGCTGCCCGGTTCGCCAGGCTGAAGAGAATCCGGCGAAGAGCGAGGCCGAAGCGCCCTCTGGCTGCAAGACCGGCAACCGCCCGCGGCAGATGCCGCATATAGCGTTCCAGGGACTTCGGCCGGGGCAGCACCCGCACCTCGGGAGGGATGAATTCCATGAACAGACCTCGGGGATTGATCAGGAACAGATCGACGTCATAGACGCCGTAATCAATCTGGCTGAGCAAATTGATCAGACTGCGTTCTCCGCCTCCGGAAGTCAGACTGGGGATGACAAAAAGAAGTTTGGTCTTCATAGCCGCCTCATGCCAGTTCCCTTAAATAGTCCGCCGCCTTATAAGAAAGCTCCTGAATGCGCGGAATGGCCAGCATGAGCGTCTTGCGGATTTCGCCTTCTTCCTGCATCATCTCGCTGAATTTGGAGATCAGCACATCCCCGTCCGAAATCTGGTCAATGCCGAGAACGAGCTTCTCTTCCCCGAACAGATCCTTGGCAATTCCCTTGGACTTGACGCTGTAGCCCAGAACAAGCGTCGGCACAAAGTTCGAATAGGCGGCGATGGTGGCGTGGGTCCGGGCGCCTACAAAAAACCGCATCCGGGCGATATAGCCCTTGTACTGCACGGCGGTAAGATTGCCCGGCAGCAGGAGGACCCGGCCGGTATCCCGGTACTGCTCATGGAAGCTCTTCAGCAGCTCATAGTCGTTGTTGCCTTCCACCATGACATGGGGCGTAAGCGCAATCGTCATGTCCGTCTTGTCCAGGATATGGCGGATCAGCGCATGAACCGCCTCACCCGACCGCCGGTTGCGGCCGCTGACCAGCGGGCTGAAGTTGAGCCCTACGGTGTTCCCCTCCTGCCATCCTTCGGGAAGCGGAAGCTCCTCCTTGGTCATGGTGAACGCCGGGTCCGCGCACAGCCGGACATTGTTCAGTCCTTGGCCCCGCAGCATGTCGTAGGTCAGCGTCTCCCGGGCCAAAATCAGGTCGAACTGCCGCAGGTCCTCCAGCTTCCGTTCGGACATATCTTCCTCGCCGATGGAACAGCCCCACAGCACAAGCTTCTTGCCTTGACGCTTGATCCGGCGGTCCACTTCATACCAGCCCGGCTGTTCCCCGTAGCAGTAATTGTCGCCGCCGATCGAGAGGCACACGTCCGTATCGGGAATGCGGCGGATCAGGTTGCGCTCGATGCGTCCCAGTCCGTAGGATTCGTCCTTGAACAGCTTGAACAGGACCGAAGAGACGAGCCAATCGAACGAAGGCTTCGTCAGCGGCCGCTTGGAGCCGTCATAAATGCCGTCCAGCGCGGGAATTCCCGCATCGCTCTCCGGCTTCTCGGAGGCCAGGTAAATCTTGGCTCCGCTGATTCTCTCTTTGATCAGGCTGGCGGAGGATCTTACAATCGCCTCGCAGCCCCGGTTCTCGCTGCCATTATGAGCGAACATCATAATCTTCACTTGGTTGTTTCCCCCTTCTAACGGTTTCGGATGCGGCTGTAAGCGGTTAGCAGATACAGGCGTCCCAGTCTTCTTCGGCTCATGGCGTCGATAACGGCCCGCTGATAGGTGTCAAGCGACGGATATTCTTCCTTGTAGTAATCGGGAAAAGCCGTGCGCAGCCCGGGATGATTCAGCATCTTTCTCAAGTAGGCCATCCGGCGACGGAGGCTCATGTCCCGGGCCGGCTCCATATACATGTGAACCAGGGACGCCGCCGTCCGGATGAACCGGACCGAGCGGAGCCGGCGGATATCCGTTCCGCCCACCCGGGCCTCGAAGCCTTCCGGCAGAGGCGCCTCGAACCGCTCCAGCGCCTTGCGGAAATAGTCCTTGCCCGCGATATTCCGGGTGGCGCTTCCCGGATTGTCCAAATAATGATAGCCGGTATAATCGAGATAGAAGGCGCGTTCGGCTTTCAGAAGAAACCGTACATTGAATATCCCGTCCTCGCCCAAATCCACTCCTTGCGGAAACCGGAGTGAATGCTTCTCGATCATCGACCGGAGAAACAGCTTGTTGCATACGGAATTGCAGTCTTCATCGCTTATGTAATAGGGCAGAATCTCCCGGTCCAGCTCTTCCCGGAGAAGCACCCGGCCGGAAGGAAACGGATACCGGGTGATCTGCTTGTGGGCCCCCGTCTCGCTCTCGTAGTTGCAGATCACGACATCGCAGGACTCGGCGGCAGCCGTCCGGTACAGCTGCTCGAACATATCCGCTTCCACGGTATCGTCCGCATCCACAAATCCGATATAGAAGCCGGAGCACGCCTGAATTCCGGCATTGCGCGCTTCGCTGACCCCGCGGTTCTCCTGATGGATAACCCGGACCCGCGGGTCCCTTGATTGATAAGCGTCCAGGATGCTTCCGCTCCCGTCGGAGGAACCGTCATTGACGAAGATAAACTCGCATTCCCCAAGCGTCTGCCCAAGCAGCGATTCCACACACGCGCTCAACCGGGAGGCCGCATTGTAGACGGGAACAACTACACTCACGGCAGGCCTCAACGCGCCTCCACCTCCAGATTCAAGAAGCCGTACAGCGCCTCCAATTGGCCGCTGCCGCTGTGATCTCCCAGCCCGCCGTTCTCCGCCAGACGGTTCCGCAGCAGCGCATCCCGGTAAAGCCGCTCAATCCCTTCCGCCACGCCTTCCGGGGACAGCTCTACAATAAGACCGTCTTCTTCGTTCCGGATTTGGCTGGCCGCTGTCGGATAGCGGGTAATCAGTACCGGCTTGCCGAGAATCTGCGCTTCTGTAATCGCAACGGCCTTGCCTTCATAGCGGGACGGCTGAACATATAGATCGCAGGCTGCCATATACGGATAAGGATTCACCTGCTTGCCGAGCAGAAAGAAGGAATCGGCAAGGCCGTGCTGTTCCACCAGCCCGCGGATGGCGGGCTCTTCCCCTCCGTACCCGACGACATACCACCGGATGTCGTCATATCCCCGGCTGCGCAGCAGCCGGAGGGCCTCGACCGCAAGATCAATGCCCTTGGCGGAGGAGAGCCTGCCCACCGTAACCAGCTTGAAGCCGGCGTCCTCCCGGACCGGGTTCGGCACCGGTTCCGCTGCCAGCTTCCGGATCGAGTCCGGGGAGCAGAGATTCTCCATTACCCCAACCCGGGAGGCAAGTTCGGGATAGCGGACCAGAAAAGCGTCCCGGCACGCCTCCGATACGGCGACAATCCGGTCAAACCGGCTCCACCGCTCATAATCGAGGCCGCGGTCGGTGAAGATGGTGGAGTAATCCGTATGAATCCAGGCCAATTTAAGGTCGGCCTCCACCTTCTCGGCTACAAAATCATGCGGCCATAAATAGCTGACTGCAATGTCATACCGCTTGTTCAAGGATGGCAGATAGGGAAGCGTATGCTTCCACATCAGCTGCATCTGGTAATAGCCCGGTTCCGTGATCCCGGTTCTGCGGCGCACATACTCGCCGCGGAATCTGGCCAGCAGCCTTCCTCCGGCAATACGGAATCGGCCGCTGCGGAGGATGTCCTTGACGGAGTGCCGGAAGGTGGCGTACGCCGGATCTTCCTTCAGCAGATTCACCCGATCAGGAATCAGATCCATCAATTCCCCCTGGTGGCGATAGAGCATCAGATCGACATCGAACCGTTCGTAGTCCAGATGCTCCAGCAGAGCAGCCAGACTTCGCTCGACGCCGCCAATCTCCATATCGTAGGATGCGATCAGCATCTTCTTCTTCACCGGCCCCGCCCTCCTGTCTTGCGCCACAGCCAGAGCACAGGCCGCAGGGGAATATAGAGGACGTGCAGCCGCTTGGGCAGCGGCAGCGTATCGGCGTCTTCCGGATACGGGAACAGCAGACTCAGCGTAAAGAACGTCTTCCGTCCCGGCGCGAGCAGCCGGAACTGGTGGCGTTTATGATACCGCTCCACCTCTTCGGGGAGCGGCTTGTTGTGAAGGTTGATTCGCCGCTCCACGTAATACATAGCCTCCATCGCCAGCTTCTGCGACCGGGGACGATCCCTGAGCTTGCGCAGCTCAGGTGCCATTTCGCTCGAGAGCAGCCGGTCGGCCAGCGCAAGCGCCTGTCCGCCGATGGAGACGACATTATATTTCTTCAGCGTTCGGGTCAGGCGGTCCGGGTCGGGATTCTGCCCGAGAAGCTTATGGATATCGAGCAGCCAGCGCACGCGGGACCAGCCGTGACGGGCGCCGTGCGTTGCCAGGAAGAAGAACAGATCTTCTCTGCCCAGATAATAGAGGGGGTCCGCAGAGAGCGTGCTGACTCTCTTCCGTTCCCACAGTTCGTCGAACCGGGGATCCAGGGCAGGCGTCGGATTCAATCTCCAGTGAACCTCCACCTTGAGACCCGTGGCGGAATGGACGTAGGCATAATGGTGGTGCCGCCATTTCCAGTCATTCAGCACGCTTCGGATGTATTCGTCCTTGATATAGCCCGACGAGGCCAGCAGCGCTTCGGCCTCATCCAGCATCTCCACCGGCACCAGCACATCCAGGTCGCTGGATGTCCGAAGCGAGACCTCTCCATAAAGGTCCTGAGCCAGCACAGGCCCCTTGAGAAAGAGGCAGCGAATGCCGTGATCCGACAGAAGCCGGCCCAGCTTCGACATTTCTGCGGTAAAATACAGCATTTGCAGCGTATTGCGGGAGTACAATTCGTAGCAGCGGCGCAGAACCTCTTCGGGAACGCGTTCCTTGTATCCGTTCTTAAGGATCGGGTAAAGGTTCGGGAACACCCGGTGATGCATTGCCAATTCGATGAACTGATCCCAATCCACCTGTTCCCAGACGGAATCATATGCTTCGGACAGACTGCCGGTCTCGCCGTCTCTGGAGAGCAGAGCCAGCAGCAGTCTCATTTCAACAGGAAGTTCTTCAATTCGCTGTGCCCATGAATATGCCATAGTCGACTCCTCGATTCAGCAATAACGAACAAAATGAAAAAATCGTTCTATAAAACGAACGCAAATAAAGCGTACCATCCTTGATGCCAAGGTGTCAATTCCCATATTGCCGGCAGCGGCTGCGAGTATGCTATAGTGGATGCTGGAAGGAGAGGGAGACATGCGGGAACTGGTGATTATCGGAGCGGGCGGACATGCCAAGGTTCTGATCGACGCTGCCGAGCAAGAGGGAAAATACCGGATACGGGGGCTTATTGATTCGCACAAGCCGCCCGGCTTCACCGTGCACGGCTATCCGGTTCTGGGAGACGAGGACTGGCTGGTCCGCAGCGCACCAGCCGGCTGCGAAGGGCTTATTGCCGTCGGAGACAACTGGACGCGCGGGCTTATTGCCGAACGGATCCGCCGGAGGCTTCCCGGACTCCGTTATGCGCGGGTCGTTCATCCCCGCGCAAGCCTTGCCCGGGGGGCCGCCGTCGGCGAAGGCACCGTCGTTCTGTCGGGCGCAGTCCTGGGAAGCGATGCCGTCGTCGGCCGTCACGGCATTCTCTACTCCGGCTCCATTCTGGAGCATGAGAGCCGGACCGGCGACTGCGTCTCGCTGGCTCCCGGAGCCGTGGCCGCCGGCAATGTGGCCATCGGCGATTACACGGCGCTCGGCGTAGGCGCGAATGTCATTCATTCCATACAGATCGGCATGCACTGCGTGATCGGCGCCGGGTCGACCGTAGTCGCCGACATCGGCGACTACACCGTCGCTTATGGAACCCCGGCCCGGCCCATCCGGACCCGGAACGCCGGGGAGCGGTATCTCTAGACGGAACGCAGCGACGGAAGCGACCCGGCGCTCTCATTCAGCGTGCGCCGGACGACCTCGATGACGCGTTCCTGCTCGCTCTGGGACATGCTGGAGCCGGAAGGCAGGCACAGTCCGGATTCGAACAGCTCTTCGGACACGCAGACGCCGTCGGAGTGAGGATAGAATTTCACGCCCGCGAACACGGGCTGCAGGTGCAGCGGCTTCCAGAGCGGACGGGCTTCAATATTCTCCTCCGCCAGCCGGTTCAGCACGCCATGCACCTTCGCGGCTGCGCCTTCACCCTGAAAGGTCAGGGTCGTCAGCCAGCGGTTCGACCGGGTTCCCGCGAGCTCGGGCATGAAGCGGAGCCCTTCTTCGCGGCCCAGCGCTTCCTGATACCGGCCGAACACGGCTCTTCGGGCATCGACGCGGCTGTCCAGCACTTCCAGCTGGGCCCGGCCAACGCCGGCCAGAAGGTTGCTCATCCGGTAATTGTGCCCGATGACGCTGTGCTGGTAGTGCGGCGCGGCGTCTCTGGCCTGGGTGGCCAGGAAGCGGGCTCGGTTCAGGGCCTCCGGATCATCGGAGACCAGCATTCCCCCGCCCGAAGTGGTAATGATCTTGTTGCCGTTGAAAGAGAAGATTCCGAAACGTCCGAACGTTCCGCTCGGCCGCCCTTCGTAGGTCGTGCCCAGCGATTCGGCGGCGTCTTCGACAACCGGGACGCCGTAACGGCCGCAAATTTCTGTAAGCTCATTCATCTTGGCGCTCTGTCCGTACAGGTTCACCACGATTACCGCCTTCGGCAGCCGCTGCTCCGCCTTCGCTTCAGCGAAAGCGCGTTCCAGCGCCGCAGGCGACATGTTCCAGGATTCCGGCTCCGAGTCGATGAAGACCGGCGCCGCTCCCTGATACACAATCGGATTGGCGCTGGCAATGAAGGTCATGGACGAGCAGAAGACGACATCTCCGCTGCCCACGCCCAGCAGCTGGAGCGCGACATGAATCGCAGCCGTTCCCGAGCTCAGCGCCGCGGCTCCCCGGGTGCCAACATAATCGGCTACTTCCCGCTCGAAGGCATCGACGTTCGGCCCGAGCGGCGCAATCCAGTTCGTCTCAAAAGCTTCCTGAATATAATGCTGCTCCCTTCCGCTCATGTGCGGGGGAGACAACAGGATGCGCGAATGCGTCATTGAAATCCCTGCTCTCTATGTTCATCTTGTAAGACTGTTCCCCGGAATACCGGCATCGTGACATGATTGCCGTTCTGAATGCCCTCCGACCGGAAGACTTTTCCCGCCGTCATGAACAGAATGCGCAGATCCAGCTTGAAGCTTCGATGGTCCACATACCAGACATCCAGATCGAATTTCTCTTCCCAGGACAGCGCGTTCCGTCCGTTCACCTGCGACCAGCCCGTAATGCCCGGCTTCACCTGATGGCGTCTGGCCTGCTGCTCATTATAAAGGGGCAGGTACTCCATCAGCAAGGGTCTGGGACCGACCAGACTCAGTTCGCCCCGGGCGACATTCCACAGCTGCGGAAGCTCGTCGAGGCTGTATTTGCGCAGCAGCCGCCCGAACCGGGTCAGCCGCAGCTCGTCGGAGAGCAGCCGGCCCTCGCCGTCTCTCGCATCGGTCATGGTGCGGAACTTGTAGATATGGAACGGCTTGCCGTGCAGGCCGGGCCGCTGCTGCCGGAACACGACCGGCGAGCCCAGCTTGATCCGCACCAGAATCGCCGTGGCGGCGATGACCGGAGACAGGACCAGCAGGAGCGTGCAGGACACGAGCAGGTCCAGAAGTCTTTTGGGCGTGAGCAAATCCCGCATTCTGGCGATGTTGTCCGGGCCGACGATCCGGCTGATTCTCCGCTTGAGCTTGCTTCTTAGCCGGACATGCAGCGGCAGCCAGGATTGGGCAAAGTGGTGGATGGTATAGCTCTCCTCCGATAAATAGTTGCCGCCGTTGATATAATCGTAAGGACTGAAATATGTGCGGGGATAGAAGGTCACCCCGTTGGCTATGGTCTGCAGCCGGCCGTTCAGCTCAAGGCCCTCCCGCCGGCAGATGTCGCTGATTACGGCCGTATTCGTCGTGGTGTCCGGCGAGCCGTCCGGTTTCAGGAAGGGTCTGCCCTCATAATAGTCCAGCAGCTCCCGAATCCAGGGATGCCCTGCCACCGCCCCCATCGTACCGGATTGCAGGAAGTGGTCATCCTCGAAGCCCGAGAAGGCTCCCAGGGTCAGAAACCGGTCCAGCGAGCGGACGACCTCCACATCCGTATCCATATAGATGCCGCCTTCGGTGTAGAGCGCGTGCAGACGGACGTAGTCGCTGACAAAGGCGTATTTGCGCGCCTGGTACGCTTCTCTGACATAGCGGTTGCTCTCCACGTCAAAATGGTTCTCGTTCCATTCCTTAATGGTATAATCCGGCAGATGCTTGCGCCAGCTGCGGATGCACCGCTCCACCAGAGCCGGCTTCTCGCCGCGGCCGAACCAGCAGTAATGGATAATCTTCGGTATGGCTGCCTGGGTCTCCATGCTTCATTCTCCTTTCGTTTCCGGTTCAGGGCAAATAATCGCTGCTGTAAATAAGGCCAAGGGAAATCACGTTCTCGTAGAAAAAATAAAGGACGTACACGGCGAGCAAGGCCAGATAGACCAGCTTCTGATCCTTCTCCCGAAAAGCCTTGACCACCCACGAGCACAGCAGAATCTGATAAAGGTTGAAGTAAATCGCCACCCGGGCAAAAATCCAGTTCTGCGTGGAAACGATCATCAGAACCATGCCGATCAGGGACAGATTCACCAGAATGTCAATCTTGGGATAGAGCTGCTTCAGCCGGCGTCTCCCCGCAAAGGCAATCACCAGCGGGATGGCGTAAAAGAAGACCCGGAGCACGTTGGCGCCGCCCTCGGTGAAGTCCTGGTAGGTCGCATATTTCGTATCCCGGATGGCCGAGAACAGCAGCTCCGAGAATTGGTTGAAGCCGATCACAATCGCCACCGCCACACCCAGCAGGGCAAACGTCGAGCCCTTCCAGGCTTCCCGCCGGACAATGAAATAGATGGGAATAAGGATAAGCGCGCTCTGATGAATCAGGGCGGCGAGCAGAACAACGAGCATGTACTTCGCCCAGTTCCCTTTCATAATATAAGGGGTGGCCGCAAACACAATCGCCGCCGCCAAATATTGGCGGATACCGTTCATCGAGACGACAAAACCGCCGGAGGTAATAAACGCATATACGCTGAGCTCGAACAGCCGGGAATACCGGTAGAACGTCCAGATAATCAGGGTATGGGTAATCAGGGCTGTGGTAAAGATCAGGATCTGCGGATCGTCGCTGATCTGCTGGAGCAGCATCTGAAGGACACTGAAGCCCATGTCGCTGTGGTGCAGCGCATACGTCCAGGTGAAATCGGTGATCTCATAGCTGTGAACATAAAAGACCGTGTCCCCGATGTTGTTCCTCAGCCCGGCAACTGCTATGAAGCTCACCGCCGTCAGGGCGACGAGCATACGGTTTGGACGCACCGGAAGGGAGCCGGCCAATGCCGGGACGGCATAATAGCGGGCCAGCAATGCGCACAGAAACGCAAAGCCGAGCTGAAGCCAGAGAATGGTCATTGAACCCCGCTCCCCTGGCTACCTGCGGTTCCTGATTGTTTCGTCACCGAAGCCGGCGCCGATCGGGAAGTCCGCTGAATATAGAAGTAGAGCAGACTGCCCAGCGGAGCCGCCAGAAGCGTAAGCGCCTTGTTCGGCGATTCGCTCAGAAAGCGGCGGTTGCGGATCATCAGGCTGCTGGAGACATAGTGAATGGCTTCGCGGAACCTTTTGCGCAATGTGGGCGAATACCGCATGGCCGTCTTGCGATAAAAGGCAAACCCGCGCGGATTGGCGCGGTACTGGCTGAACATATTCAGACTCGATCCGTCCGTCCGGTATTCGACATGGCACAGCACCCGGTTCAGCAGCAGCAGCGGATACTGCTGGTCGATAAGAAGATACTTATAAGCCAGCGGCACATATCGCTCCCCGGGGAACAACGGATACGGCGGAGCGGATTGGATCAGCCGGGTCCGGTAGACCAGCTTCTTATCGCCCAAGACCCCATGCTTGTCATACAGATGGCTCAAGGGAGCCGCCTTCATTCCTTCCGGCAGTCGGGTACCGATAACCTCCCCCGCGGGAGAGGCGTCCAGGCCGACAATTCCGGCAACATTCTCTCCTCCATGTTCCCGCCAGAAGTCCAGGATGGTCTTCACGGCTTCATCCGCCATATAATCATCAGAATCAATGCATACGTTCAGCTCGGTATCCATCAGTTCGTATGCGGTATTATGGGCTCCGTGCATCCCCTGATTGTCCTGGTAGTGATAGCGGATATCCACCTGTCCCTCCGCGATCCAGCTCTCCACCAGCTCGCGGGTCCGGTCTGTTGAACCGTCATCGACAATCAGCCAGACAAAATCGCGGCAGGTCTGGCGCTTCAGGCTCTCGTAGCACATAGGCAGGGTGGACGCCCGGTTATAAGCCGGAGTAAAAACGGTCAATGTCGGAACCATATGCTCACCTCGCCTCTCCGGACAGCGCCGAGGCCCGGGTATAAAAGCCTGCCAGCCATTCGGACATGGTCTTCGTGTCATAGCCTTGGCCGCGCAGCAGCTCTGCCGTATCGGCATGCTCACAGGTCTGCGACAGAACGGTGCGGGCCCAGTATTCCGCGGGATGCTTCAGACTCAGGAATTCAATTCTTCCCGACAGATCGCACTCGGCTGTAATCGCATCGGAGACCACGCAGCGCAGTCCGGCCGCCTGGGCTTCAACCAGAACGACCGGCAGGCCCTCAAAGAGCGACGGGAACAGAAAGACGTCCATGCCCTGCATCAGTCTGGAGATGTCCTTGCGAACGCCGAGGAACCGGACATGCTCCGATAATCCGAGACGTTCGACCTTGGCCCGGATGGAGGGCTCCAGCTGCCCCGTTCCTGCCAGAACGAGCAGCGCTTCGGGATTCAGGCTATGGATCTGCTGAAAAATATCAATTAAAAAGTCGTGATTCTTCTGCTTGTCAAAACGCCCCACATGTCCAATCACAAGGCGTCCTTCGGCCTTCCATTCCTGACGGACCTCGCTTCGCTTCCCTTCGCTGTAGGCAAAGTCGGACAGATCCACCGCGTTGTTCATGACGACCAGCTTGGACTGAATGTCGGAATTGGCGCCGAACAGCCATCTTCCCGCATTCCGGGAGCAGGCAAAATAAGCATTCGGCTTTCCCTTCATGACCATTCTCCCATAAAGGCGAAACGGCAGCTTGATGTCCAGCTTCTGGTCGCTGATATGGCTGTGGGCAATCCGGCAGGATATCCCCGCTCTTCGGGCGGCGCGGAGCACAAAGCCGCTGTTCTCGTTGATGTGGGAATGCACAACCCGGTAAGAAGGATGCTCCTTGAAGAACTGATCCAGCTGCCGGAAATAGCTGCGGTAATGGCCGGGCCGGATCGGAGGCATCCGGTAAATGACGCCGCCGAGGGCTTCGATCTCATCATCGTAATGTCCCCGCTCCGCGCGGTGTACCATGAAGTCAAATTGAATGCGCGTCCGGTCCATCCGGCGGTAATAGTTCATAAGCATCGTCTCCAGACCGCCCCGGTTCATCACCGTAACGACTTGCAGAATCCGAAGGACTTCCATGTGCTGCACCTCACATCTTTAGTAATCAGATAAGGACTCTCCGGCGGCCCGGACGGATTCCGCTTCCGCTTCCGCCGTGTCCGTCATGTAGGTCTTGTATATTCCGCTCAGTTCGGTAACGACCCGTTCCAGCCCGAAGTCGGCTACCTTGGCCCGGCTTCGCGCTCCCATCTCTCTTCTCCGTTCCGCTGACCGGCCCAGTTCCAGCAGCCGCACTGCCAGCGGCCCCGGATCTTCCGCCGGGACGATATAGCCGTTGACGCCATCCTCCACCAGTTCCAGATGCCCCCGGTTGCGCGTCGCCACGACCGGCAGCCCGCAGGCCATCGCTTCCATAATATTGACCGGCAGGCCTTCCCGGAGGCTGCCGGACACGGCAAGATCGCACAGGGGCAGCAGCCGGTCCAGATCGGTGCGGTATCCCAGGAAATGCACCCGGTCGCCCACGCCGAGCGAATCGGCCAGCGTCCGGCATTCTTCCAGAAGCCCTCCGCGTCCCGCGAGCAGCAGCCTGGCTTCCGGCAGCTCCCCGGAGACGCTGGCCAGCGCCCGGATCAGCAGCTGCTGGTTCTTATTGCGGTTGAACTCGGCCGCATAGAAGATCAGCAGATCGTCCTCGGGATAGGGAAGCTCCCTTCTCAACCGGCGCTTCGTCTCTTCGTCCGCCGGCGCGAACCGCCGGCGGTCAATGCCGACGCCGTGGACATGCTCGAGCCGCCGGGGCCGGAATCGCGCCTCCGCCAGCCGGTAATCCTCCTGATTGATCGTAATCAGGCAGTCCGTCCGGCTGGCGAGCATTTTCTCGATCGGATAATACAGCATCCAGTTCAGAAGCGGGGCGCCCTGGCAAAAGTGAAAACCGTGGGCGGTGTACAGCACCTTCGCCCCCCGCTTTCTCGCCCCCGCGGCAGCCAGCCGCGCCAGCGCCCCGCCCATCGGCGTATGGGCGTGAATAATCTGGTACTGCTCCCGGACCACCAGTTCCTTCAGGCGCCGGTAGGCTTCCAGATTCCCTCGGCCCAGCGGCGAGCGCTCGAAGGGGATGTTGAATTTACGGTCGGTAAACGGGAGGTCCATATCGCCGTTAGCCGCGACATGGACCTCCCAGTTCTGCTGTTTGAACCATTCCATCACAGGAAGATGAAACGAACTGAAGTGAAAGTCGACGGTTGCGCACAGCAGGATTTTGTTGGCCATTCTCCGTTCTTCCTCTCTTCCCGGGCCTAACCGGCGCTGACCGTTGCCAGCGGGATCGAACCCAGCTCAAGCCGGTCGTTGGCGATATCAAGCAGCAGCTTGCGAAGCTCCTCAATGGTCAGATCTTCATAGACGCTGAGCAGGTGATGGATGCCGTTGAAATCAACCTCGGTCGATTTGCCGATATAAATCTTCGGATAAATCTGCGCCTCATGGACCTCGGTCTCATTCAGCAGCTCCTCGTAGAGCTTCTCGCCGGGCCGCATTCCCGTGAACTCGATTCCGATCTCTTCCAGCGAATAGCCCGACATCCGGATCAGATTCTTCGCAAGATCCAGAATTTTGACCGGGTCGCCCATATCCAGAACGAAGATCTCGCCGCCTCGGGCAAGCGCCCCGGCTTGGATGACCAGCCGGGAGGCTTCAGGGATCGTCATGAAATACCGGACCATATCGGGATGCGTGACCGTAACCGGTCCGCCGTTCTCGATCTGTCTGCGGAACAGAGGAATGACGCTGCCGCGGCTGCCGAGCACATTCCCGAAGCGTACCGCCACGAATTTGGTCTGGCTGAACCGGTCCATATTCTGAATAATCATCTCGGCGATGCGCTTGGTGGAGCCCATTACGCTCGTCGGGTTGACCGCCTTGTCGGTCGATACCATAACAAAGGTGCCGACTCCGGCCAGATCGGCCGCCTTGGCTGCATGCAGCGTGCCGAGAATATTGTTCTTGACCGCCTCTTCGGGATTGCGCTGCATCAGCGGCACATGCTTGTGCGCCGCGGCGTGGTAGACGACATTCGGCTTGTGATAGTTCATCACGCCGATGATTTTGGCTTCGTCCTGGAGGTCGGCGATTTCCGTGTAGAACTGAATGCCTGAATCCCGGAACGCCGCCTTCAGTTCAATCTCGATCGAGTAGATGCTGTTCTCGCCGTGTCCCAGAAGAACGAGCTTCCGGGGGCGGAAGGCCGAGATCTGGCGGCACACTTCCGAACCGATGGAGCCGCCCGCTCCTGTGACCAGCACGACTTTGTCCGTAATGTAATCGGAGATGCTCTCCAGGTCGAGCGTTACCGGCTCGCGTCCGAGCAGGTCTTCGACCTGCACATCGCGGAACTGGCTGACGGCAATCTTGCCGATGGCAAGGTCTTCCAGGGAGGGGATCGTCTGCGTCTTGGCAGGCGTTTTGGCGCATTCGTCATAGATCTTCTTCAGCTTGTTCTTGCCCAGGGAAGGAATGGCGATTACCACATGCTCGATCCGCAGGCTCGTTACAATCGCTTCAATATCGGCGGTGCTCCCCAGAACCGGAAGCCCCATGATGTCCAGTCCGAGCAGATTGACGTTATCGTCGACAAAAGCGACCGGCTTCAGTTCCTGCGAACCGGAGAGCAGCTGGCGGACCACCATCGTGCCGGCGGAACCGGCTCCGACGATCAGCGTCCGCTTGACGTCTTCCCGCTCTCCGGGAACCGAAAGGACATTCGTGCGGAATACCCGCCAGCAGAACCGGGAACCGCCAATGAGCAGAATATGGAGCATCCAGGTTACCAGCAGCAGCCGGTACTGGAGATTGCCGGTAGCCGCAAGCTGAACCACTCCGGCGCAGACGATGGAGACCGAGACGACCTTGGCAATGAGCAGCATCTCCTGGATGCTGGCATATTCCCAGGCCTTCTTATAGAGATGGTAGACAAAGGCAAAGAGATGGTAGCTTGCGAACAGGGCAACCGAGCTAGCAATAACGGGAAAGGTGAACACGTTGAACGAGGCATTTACCAGAAAAGCGCCCAGAAAAATAGCCGAGACGACAATCAGAGAATCCAGCAGCATCAAGACCGACAAGCGGTGTTTATAGATCAATGCCATCCACTCCTTTCTTATTTGCTGCGGTTAAGTACAGCTCCGATCAGACGGGCCTTGCCAAGCTCCAAAACGCGCTTGGCCTCCTGTACCTTCTGTACGCCCGTTCGGCCTTCATGCAGCACGAGCACACAGCCGTCGCACCGGCCGGCCAGCATAACGGCGGCCGATGAATCGAGAACGGCGGGGGCGTCGATAATGACAACCGGGTAAGCTTCAGCGGCCCATTCCAGGAACTCCGCCAGATCGGGGTGATTCAGCAGATCTCCGGTTCCCGGCAGCGGCGAGCCTGCCGCCAGGACATCAATGCGCTCCAGTCCGGTCTCTTGAACCAGCTCATTCAGCTTGCCATTCCCGGTTAATCCGTCGGTAAGGCCCGGCCAGGATTTGGCGTCCAGCAGCGCAGCCAGCCCCGGCCGTCTGAAATGGGTATCGATCAGCAGCACTTTCCCTCCGCTGCCTGCGAAGCTGACGGCCAGATTGAGCGCAGACGTCGTCTTGCCTTCCCCCGGCAGCGGGGAGGATACGACGAAGCGGATGGAACCCGCTTCTCCCAGCGCCGTCCGGATGCGATTGCGGACCGTCCGGTACTGCTCCGCGAGCGCGGAGTCCGGGTTCGCCGCCGTGATCAGGTATTTACCGGCGTCCGCCTTGGTTGCCGACGATTCCTTACGCCCCAAAATGCTCACCTCTTATGTATTCGTGTTTGCGTTTGCTCTGGGCCATCCGGATATCCCGGCCCCGGAACCGCGAGACCCGTCCGAGCGGCCGAATACCGAGAGCTTCCAGCGCTTCCTCGCCGCGAACGGCGCCGTCCAGCGAGTCTCTCAGGAAGGCCAGCCCCAGCCCGATGACAAGTCCGGCCATAATGCCGAGATAAAGGGCGCGGTTGCTCGATGAGTTCACCGGCATCGGGTATTCCGCCGGCTTCGCCTCAGTCAGCACGTTCACGCCCGTAAAGCCAAGACGCTTGGCCGCTTCGTTCGTGAAGGCGCTGACTACGGCGTTGGCAATCCGCGGCGCCTGCACCGGATCGGCATCCAGTACGCTGACCACCGTAATAATCGAATTGTCCACACTTCTGACCGCAACCCGGCTGCGCAGGGAACCTGCCGATTCACGCAGTCCCAGCTCCTCGATAACATCGCCCAGGACCACCGGCTCACGCATAAATACCCGGAGCGTTCCCAGCTTATCCGCCGAATCCGTCGACAGAACGAGACGGCTGGAGGCTTCATACATCGGAGTCTGAGGAGCCGAACTGATGAGACCGCCGAGCAGTCCCAATAGTACAGCCGGCAGCAGCACCAGCCACAGTCTCCGTTTGATGACATCGAACCAGCTCTTCAAGCTGATCTCCCGGCCCCCTGCCGCCTGCAGGGTGTCCCGGTCCTTTGTGCCCATATTCTCTTCCATGGTTCACCCGCCTCTAGTTGGACTTCAATTAAGAACATTATTCATCAATTTTAGTTCTTTATATAGAACGTGTCAACTCTGGATTCTCGGCTTGTCTGTTCTTCCAAAAGAACAAAAAAGGACAGACCCGGGGGTCTGCCCTTCCAATTTCGGGCTAGCGGAGCACATTTCCGCCGGCTATATCATTCGTCTTCAAGGCTTTGGTCAGTTTGACCAGCACATTGTTCTCTACCCTGTACGGCGGGGCGTTGACTCCCGCGTACTGGGTCGAGATGCCGACCGCGGCCAGATTGCCGGTCAGCGTATTCCCACTGATAACGACATTGAACACATCGCAGGGCTCCGTACGTTTAAAATAGTCGTTGATTTTGAATAGCTCCGTATTCTTGTTCACCAGCCCGGCCGCGTTCACCGCGTTGCCTTCCAGACGTACGCTCTTGGCGGATTGTACGCTTACAGCCGGGGAACTGCCCCGGACTTCGAAGGTCGAATCGGACACGCTCAGCGCCAAATCCTTGTTGTCCGCGTACAAATAGCCGCCGCTCAGAGAGTTGGTGACAAAGGTCGTCCGCTCGAAGGTGTACGCACCGGGCAGCGCAGCCGACAGCGTTCCGAACGAGCCGCCTTCCGCCGCTTCAAAACGGGAATCCACATATTTGCCGGGAGGAAGGGATAAGCCGTACACTCCGCTGTACCCCAGGACCTTCAGGTTCGTGAATACACTTCCGGCAGCGGCGCTGCCGCCGAAGCTTCTGAGCTTGGGTTCCCCGGTTATGGTCGCGTTGGTAACCTGGATCGGCTGGCCGTTCACGAACAGTCCTCCGTCCTTCTTATCTGTAATTCGGATATCGACATTCTTGACGCTGACGCCGAATGCGGTCTTGGCGCTGACGGACAACTGGCCGTTGACTACTTCCATTCCGTCGATGGCAATGTTCGGACCTTCAAAATAGGTGTACGAGTCATTCAGCCGGTTATCGGTGAAGACGGCATCGTGGTACGCGAGAATCCGGGTTCCGTCAAAATGGTTGCCCTGAACGGCTGCCGTCTGGAAAGGAGGGGCCACCGCAAGCCCGATGACGCCTTTGGAGGCGAAGTGATTGCCGCTGACCGTCGCCTGCCGGCCGTCGTAGAGAATGACATCATAGGAAGCGTTGTTGTAGAACTCATTGTTGTCGATCAGGATATTGGTATTGAGATAGCCGTTCTCCCCGTAACCGCCCTCAACGTCGATACCGGACTGGGGAGCCGTTCCTTTCATGTCATGGAATACCGAGTTCGTAATCCGGACGCGGTCGGCGCCGCCCACGGTCACGCCCTGGCGCCGGTTGTTGGCCGATTCGCTGTTTTGAATGACTACATTCTCGCTGACGACCCGGCTCCACAGCTCTAGATAGCCTTTGGGAGCGCTGGCCTGCGTGAATACGAGATGAACGGAGACGGCGCCGTCGGGAATGGCTACGGAGTCTCTGATCTTGGCTGTAACCTTCTTAAGCCATTTCCCTTCCTTATTATAAAAGTTGGCCTCGAACCATCCGGGCAGGTTGACCGTATTCGAGATTTCGAATTTCCGCTCCTGTTTCAGCATGTCGTTCGTAAGCGGGATCGGATCGCGTGTCCGGATCTTGGCCGCATTCTTGACGGGGCGTCCCTGCGCATCCAGCCCGCCCGAGACGAAGCCGTCGGGATAGACATCTTTAATCAGCTGACCGACCCCTCCGACAATGATGCCGTCGCCCGTGAAGTTCACGGTCTTGACCCCGTCGATCACGACATTGCTGGCCCCTTCCAGGGCAATGCCGAACCCGCTCTCATGGGTCCCGGCCGTGTACGGATTGTCCTTCTTCGTGTAATCGTGCGTATCCCGGTCTCCCTTGTAGACGCCGCCCTGCAGCGTAACATTCTGAACGCCGTATCCCAGGTACATCAGCTCATACCGCTCGCGGCCGTTCGTCTCTTTCTGCAGAACCGCATCGGCGGGAAGCTGGAAGGTCATATCGCTGACCATATTGATCCGGCTGTCCTTGTCGATCAAATAGGTGCCGGACGGCAGCGCAAGGCCTTTATAACCCTGGCCGTGGGCCCAGGCCAGCGCCTCGTTGATTCCTTTGGTCGTCTCGGGCGCATGGCTGCCGTTATTATAAATGCTCCATTTAGCCAGGTCAGCCGCGTACAGGCCCCCCGCCGGACTGCTGTCCGCCTTGGCAAGCGGACCGGAGAGACCCGGGTAGACCGTCTGGGCTGCCAGCAGTATGGCTGCGCTTACCATGAACTTGGATAACAACCCCTTCATTGCGATCCCCTCCTTTGTTCCTATTGTTCTCTAAAACGAATACCTTTCCCCCTTAGCATGGACGGACTGCGAAGGAAAGGAAATAGATTCCTCAAAAAATAGGTCTTTAGACCTGTGATAATGAATATTTGGACCTCATTCCTTCTCTCCAGCCCTTCGTTTCTTCTACCGATAAAGAAAGTGTAGAATTCGGTAGAAAAATCTGTATTTTTTAGAGAAGGGACTACAAGCATGAAAAAAATCATACTTGCCGCCTTATTATGGACCACTCCCCTCTTGGCGCAATTTCCCGAACCCGCTCAAGCGGCCGGACAGCCGTTCTTCAGCGATATTTCATCTACCTACTGGGCGCTGCCGGAAATCGAACGGCTTCATAACCAGAAGCTCATCGGCGGATATAGGGACGGCACCTTCCGTCCCGCGAACCTGATTACCCGGGCCGAGGCCGTCAAGCTGATCGTGCAAGCCGCCGACCTCCGCGCCGAGGCCGCAGGTCCGGCCCAGCCGTTGAAGGACGTGCCCGGCAGCTACTGGGCCTACTCCTATATCGAGGCTGCCCAGAAGAGTTCGATTATTACAGGATATGCCGACGGTTCATTTCGGCCTGGGGACACGCTTACCCGGGCGGACAGTGCGGTAATTATCGCCAGAGCCTTCCATCTTCCGGATTCGGGGGAACGGACCCCTACGCCCTCCGACGTCTCCGGCAGCCATTGGGCCGCCGAAGCTATCTCCAAGCTGGTCGCAAGCGGAATTGCCAACGGCGACGAGAACGGCAACTTTCAGCCCTCCAAGAAGGTAACGCGTTCCGAATTCGCCGCCCTTCTGGCCCGGACTTTATATAAAGAACTGAGAGTGAATGATACCGCAGCCGCCGAGCCTTCTGCGGCTCCGGCCTCCGCGGCCCCCGCGTCGCCTGAAGCGGAGGCCATTGCCGCCCCCGAAGCCTTGTTGGCAGGCGGTGGCGGTGGCTTCGCAGGGGGCGGAATGGCGGAGCCCATCGGCGGAGGCGCGTCCGGCGGCGGAGCCGTTGCCGTTCCGGCTCCGCCGGAGGCGGCAGCCAAGCCGCCCGTAGCGCCGACTCCCGCTCCGGCGCCGGCGCCTTCGGCCGCGTCTTCCCAGGCGCCGAGTCCCGTTCCAGCGCCTTCGCAGGCGGCTACCCAGGCGCCTTCCGCCGGTCCGACGCCGGCACCTTCTGCCGCGGCTTCCCAGGCGCCGACTCCCGCTCCGGCGCCTTCGCAGGCGGCTACCCAGGCGCCTTCCGCCGGTCCGACGCCGGTACCTTCGGCCGCGGCTTCCCAGGCGCCGACTCCCGCTCCAGCGCCTTCGCAGGCGGCTACCCAGGCGCCTTCCGCCGGTCCGACGCCGGCGCCTTCGGCCGCGGCTTCCCAGGCGCCGACTCCCGCTCCGGCACCTTCGCAGGCGGCTACCCAGGCGCCTTCCGCCGGTCCGACGCCGGCGCCTTCGGCTGCGGCTCCAACGGCACCGGCTGTTTCTTCGCCTGCGGCCGCGCCTTCCGCTTCGCCTTCCCAAGCGCCGGCGGCGGAGCCGATCAGCGTGAAGTGGACGGCAACAAGCAGCAGCATCACGCTCGAATGGAAGCTCGCAGATCAGGCTGCGGTCAAGGAAGTCCGTCTTTATCTGGACGGTATCCGGCAGGAACCGGAGCTTGCCGGTCCCGTCACCTTCCGGGGACTGGAACCCGCGACTTCTTACAGCCTTCAGGTGGTTGCGGTCGATCCGGCAGGCCAAGAGTCGCCGCCGGTTCGTGTGCAGGCGGCCACACTGGCCGACCAGCTGGCTCCCGCCGAAATCAGCGGCTTCGCGGCGGAAGCCAAGGATACCAGCCTTCGCCTGAGCTGGAGCAATCCGGCCGATGCCGATTTCAAGCAGGTTGAGATCTACGCGGGAACCGAGCTTCTGGGCATCTCTACCGACGGCGCTTTTACGGCGGCCGGTCTCAAGGCGGACCAGGAATACCGATATACGCTGCGGACGGTCGATAAATACGGCAACCGCTCCCCGGGATACGAGGCCTCTCTTCGCACGGCGAAGGCTGCGCCTCCCGATGCGCCCGAAGATCTTCAGGCTGCCGGAGGGCCCAGCCGGGTCACGCTGAACTGGTCGCCAAGCCCCGGCAAGGATGTCGCCGGTTATCAGGTTCTGCTTAACGGCAAGCCTGTGAACCAGGAGCCGGTGGCCGATACCCGTTATACCGTATCCGACCTTGATTTTGGCACCTCCTATACGTTTCAGGTGCAGGCTGTGGACAAGCAGGAGAACGTCTCGCAGCCCAGCTCCGAAGCCGTCGCCAAGCCGACCCATTATCTGATCGACCTCAAGCGGTGGGGCATCTACAACGACGGCACGCATCCGGCCGAGACGACAGCCGGAATCAACAGCGCGCTGTCCTGGGCGTATAAGCAGGGAATTACAGCCACCACACTGCCTTCAGGGACCTATCTGATCGACAAGAGCAGCCGAATCAAGATGGTCGGCAACATGCTCTTCGATCTCCCGGACGACGTTACTCTCCAGAAAGAGACCAACGGCGTTGAACGCTACGATCTTATGTATATCGGATACGGGGCCAACAATGTTACACTCCGGGGCGGGACCTATATGGGCGACCGTCTCACCCATGACTATTCGGGACGCGACCCCTACAGTCCCGGCACCCATGAAGGCGGATACGGCATTTTCATCGAAGGGGCCGTCCATACAGTGGTCGAGAACGTCAAAGCCTTCAACTTCACCGGCGACGGTCTGATGCTCGGCGGTTACGGGGTTATGTTCAAAGATTTGTATGCTTCCAGCTTTGTGAGCGGCTCCATTAATGACAGCGGCCAGAGTGTAAGCGGAAGCCCGGGCCAGGTTCGCACGAAGGACCCGATTTACTTGAACAATGCGATCTTCAAGACCGAGAACACGTTCGAGCTCTCGAATATTACGAACCTGTCGAACAGCTTCCAGGTGTTCTTCTATAAAGCGGACGGAAGCTTCCTGAAGAAGCAGACGGCTTCCCCCCGCGAGACCATGACCCTTCCGGCCGGAGCCGCTTATGTCCATCTCGTCTTCGACAAAGTCGGGGCCGGGGATGCCTACGCCGAACTCTGGAACCGCTCCGTGACCAAGAATGCGGTCGTCCGCAATTCGGAGTTCGCTTTCAACCGGCGTCAGGGCATCACCGTAGGCGGTGCGGACCATGCGCTTATTCTCAACAATGTCCTGCATGATATCAAGGGCGTTGCTCCGCAGTCGGGCATCGACGTTGAGGGCGGATACGGCGAGAACGGCAGTCTCAATACGAACATAACGATCAAGGACAATGAGTTCTATAACAACGCTGCCTATGACGTCATTCTCTATGACGGCTACAATGCTACCGTAGAGGGCAATCATCTGGCATCCCGGGGAGTCATCGGCCTTGCCGTCTCCCAGACCTTCAAGAATGCCGACGTAACCGGCAACCATTTTGACGCCACCCGGCTTGTCGCCTACCACGATGCGCGGTTCACCAACAACCGGATGAATGACGCGTCCACGTTCCTGGAAGGGCCCGACATTGTTGTGGACGGCATGGATATGACGAACGCTACGCTTCAGACCAATGCCAAGGTTCCCTTCGGCGTAACGGTCCGCAATGTCAATATTACGCTGACGAACAAAGCCAGCGGCGGCATGAGCGTCAACAACCAGCCGATCGAAGCTTCGAACATTACCATTACCGGCCAGCCTGCGCTGAGAAGCCTGACCGGCGGCGCAATCGGGAATAAATTCAGCAATCTGCGGATTCTGGATTATAATCCGACCTACGGCCTCGCCCTTCCGCCGGGATCGTATACGAACTCGGTCTTTGAGCCGGCGGAGGGCAGCACCTTCGGCTCGGTTACCCTCTCCGCCGGAACTTATGTGTTCGACAAGAGCTCCTTCGGCACGAATCTGACGGGGAATACGGCACTCGTCGCCGACAATGACAATCTGGATCTGACCGTAACGAATTCCGTGTTCAATGTCAAAGGAGACTCCAGCGCCGTTACGCTACAGGGCGCGAAGAAGGTGGTCATGAGCAACAATGTCTTCAACGCCATGAATCTGAAACGAACCAATCTGGAAGTAGTCAAAATAGGGAACTTCTTCAAGAAGGATGAGCCGTCCCGGGTTCTCGGCTTCAGCTTCACCGGCAATACCGTCAGCACCAATGTGGCGGGCATCGGACTCTCCACGCTCTATGCCGGCGCGGGAGCCCCCGCCTATCTCATTCAGAACAATATCTTCGACCACGCCTCCATGCTGCTCAAGGCCAATGACAGCCAGAGCGGCAACGTGCAGCGCTGAAACGCCAAAAAGCTGGATTCCTTTAACGGAACCCAGCTTTTTGATGCTCCGCATCTGCGGTTCAAGCCGAATCAATAGCAGTAGTACTTCTCCCAAATCTTATAGGAGTCGTTCTTGGTGTCTCCCCACCATCCATTTCCGCAGTTGTTGCCCTTCAGCCAATCCGACCAGTTGATTCCGCTTGGCTGCTGATTCTGAGGAGGGTTGTTGGCGGGAGGGGTGTCCTTGTGGAAGAGCGAACCAATGGCACCCAGCAGCGAGGACAAAAAAGACGTGGCGGTCGAGGATTGATAGGCCGCTGATTGACTCGGCGAAGCAGAGGCTGAAACCGGAAGCATAATGGAAGCCAGCAACAGCATGACCATCAGCGAACCGGACAACCGTTTCACCCTTTTCTTCATTCTTATCCGTTTTCCCCCAATCTGAACAAGTGATAGTTCTTTATAAAGAATATAATGGGAACAAAAGATTGTAAATAGCAAGCCGGGACCTTGGTCACAATTTATTTAGAGGCGGTTACCCCTTGTCTGGGCCGCCTCCCATGTCTTCCGTTCCATCGGATCATAATCCAAGTCAGAAGAATGCATTCCAGAAGGGTCAATACGTAGTACCCTACCGAAGACCCTATCCCCACCTGCGACGCCGTATCCCCCGTCATCCATACATTCAGCTGCATCAAGGGAATATGTCCGAAAAAGATGACCATCGTCCCGAGGTTCAGGGCCCGGTGACAATTCTCCAGCCGGCTGCTCCGAATCCGCAGCACCCCATAGAACAGGAGGACAGACATCGGCAGCATGCTTATCGACAGCGCATAGCTCTCCTTCCAGGGAATAAGAACCCCCAATAAGACGATCTCAATAAAGAACGATCCGAGTGCCGTATACAGCAGTCCGCTTCCCCTGCGGCCGGTAAAGTTCGCTTCATGCTTCGCGAGCAGAGCGCCGAGACCGGTGAATGTCAGACCGTAGCCCAAATAGCGGGCGATCATCAGCACGGCATAGGGTCCGATGCCTGTCTCCAGAAAGGAGAACGGACCCCATACGGACTCAAGCAGCGCTCGAAGGCTGCCCTGGACGAGCTGTCCGGCCAGAAAGGACGCCGCGATGCAAGCGGCAATCGCCTTGCCCGACTGTCTGCGCATCAGCCAGAAAGCGGCGGCCGTTCCGAACAAAAGCGGAGGGATGAACCACAGCTGGACATAAGGACCGTTCAGAACGAACGCCACAGCCAGCATTTTAGCCTGAAGAAGCAGGTTGTGGAGACTGAATTCATGAATGAGCGGAGGCAGCAGGTACTGAAGGGCGAACATGGCCATGAAGAGCAGATACAGAAAGAGCAGCTTTCTTAGATAGGATCTCACATAAACCTTGGGCGAGCCCGACCGGTTCCAGCCCCGGTAGACCAGAAAGCCCGAAATCAGATAAAAGCAGGGCACCACGATTTTCAGGCCGTTAAAAAGATAATGAAGCTGCGAACCGGAACCGTTCATCGCTGTGCTTAGAACCTGCAACAGCACAATATGGGCGGCCAGCACAAGGAGGGAACCCGCTATTTTGAACAGTGTGATGCCTGGATAGTATTTACGCATGGACCGCCATCTCCTCCATCTGTTCCAGGACAAGCCGGCGAATGTCAGAGGCAGCCACTTTACCGGACGGCGACATCGGGAAATCGGTCATGAACAGAATGTGGCGGGGAATCTTGAAGGCAGAGAGATGGACGCTCAGCTCTTCCCGAACCGTCACTGCGCTGAGTTTCGCTTCGGAACAAGGAACAATGCAGGCGCAGACCTGTTCTCCGTACAATTCATCCGGCACGCCCAGCACAAAGGCATCCTCCACACCGGGCAGACGCAGCAGCGCGTTCTCAATCTCTGCCGGCGCAATCTTCTCCCCGCCGCGTGAGATGATCCGGTTAAGCCGGCCGCCGATCATCAGCAGATTGCCCGGACCGAGCTTTCCGTAGTCTCCGGAGCGATACCAGCCGTCTTCTGTAAATTGTTCAGGATTTTCTTTCCAGTAGCGCATAACTTTATGGCTGCGAATCAATATCTCTCCCCGCTGATCAATCTTAACTTCAACTCCCTGCTCCAGCTTGCCTCCAAAACTGTAATCGCCGAGTTCCATCTCTCCCGGTTCGATACTCCCTCCAAGGAAAGAGCGGCGGGAGAGCAGCCGATGCAGCAAATGCGACAGCGCTCCCGGGCGCTTATTGACAAAGCAGATTCCTGTAGCTACTATACCCGCTTCGGAGGAGCCGTAACTGAGCATCAGAAACAGCAGCCGCAAGCCCGAGTCGCGGTACACTTTATCCAGCAGCACTCTGTTCATGGGGGCCGAAGTAAAGGTGATCCCCCGGAGCGAGGTCAGATCGAACTGGGCTCTCTTGGGCGAGGCCAGCATCTGCTGGACCATAAACGGCGTTCCTGCCAGCACCGTGCACCGCTCATGCTCAATAGCGGTCAGCGCCTGTACCGGATTGTAGTGCGACAGCATGACCATCCGCAAGCAGCAGGTCTGCAGCGAAATAAAGATGGCGCTGAATCCGCCTAAATGATACAGCGGGAGCAGGTTCAACACCGAGAAGCGTTTGGCGATGCGGTCCGTGAGGTAAGCGGAGAATTTACCCGATCGCCCGGTTTTGGCGGAGAAGCCCTCCTTGCCGATAAAAGAACGGGTGGAACGCAGAACTCCTTTCGGTTCGCCTGAAGTCCCGGAGGTATAAAGAAGAATCAGCGGGTCTTCATCCCGGACCTCCGCGCAAGCCGAATCCAGATCCAGGTCATTCACGGCGGTTCTCCGGTCCATGAGCTGGCTGTACGTTTCAAACCGGCCGGAGCAATCAAACGAATTCTCCCCGGCGTCTACGCCCACTACAACAATCCGCTGCGGCAGCCAGGAGGGGTCCTCCCCGGCCGTCTCGGCTTCATCTACGATCTCCCGGAGCAGAGAAGGATAATGAATCCGGTGCCCTTCTGTCCCTGCCATCATCAGGACCGGCCTGGTTTGCCGGAGATATTCGCGGACTTCATCCTTTCTGGAATAGGCGTTGAGCGGAACGGCGACAGCGCCGATGCACGCGGCGGCGAACATCCCCAATATCATTTCCATGCGCCCCTGCATCAAGAGAGCGATTCGGTCTCCCTTCTGAACGCCAACGCCGAGAAAGGCTTTGGCCAGCTGCCGGGTCTCTCGCCATAGCCCTGACCAGCTGTACGACTGTCCCCATTCGGGATAGCAGTAAGCGGTATCTTTCGGAAAAGAGACGGCTCGGCCGTACAGCAGCGCCGGAATGGTATTCCGGTTGTAGCGGCGGGTGCTGCGCATTCTTTAGTCCCCCTCGACACTTCTCATCAATTCGATATATTAAATTTATCACCAATTCCGTACTTAATAAAGAACAATCGTCTTCGTTCAAACGCATCCTCTCTCTTGATTTTTCAGCCAACTTTGATAGACTTCACCTAAAAGACTGTTCCTTACAGAGAACAACGCCTTCGGGCAGACTGGAGTAGCCATTCATGAACCGAATCAAACGCCTTGTGAATACCGATGCGTACCCTTGGCTTCGCGACGTCATGAAGGGGAAATGGGGCGCATTCTGGATCATCGCCATCCTTCAGATCATCATCTCGTCAAGCGGAGCGCTTCAGGCGATCTTCTCCAAGGAGCTGATCGATCGCTCCATTCATTCGGGATTCCGCCAGGGTCTTCCTTTTCTGCTGGCGTTCGCCTTTATCCTGGTCATGCAGATTGTGCTGAACGCCTTCCTCTCCCTGCGGGTGGTCCGGCTTCGGGAATCGCTGAACAACGACTTGCAACACAAGTTCATGCACCGGCTGTACCGGTCCGAATGGGGAGCGGCCAACCGGTATCACAGCGGCAATCTGCTGACTCATTTAACCAGCGACGTCAACTCGGTATCCGAGACCATTACCGTTACTGCGCCCGGCGTTCTCGCGCTGGTTGTGCAGTTCGCTACCGCGTTCGGCACGCTCCTGTTCTATGATGCGACGCTCGCCGTGTTCGCTTTTGTTCTGGGACCGGTCTCGGTCCTTGCCAGCTGGTTCATCGGACGCAGGCTCAAGGCGTTGCAGCATCAGATCCAGAACGCGGAGGGCCAGTACCGCTCCCTGCTGCATGAATCGATTCAGAATCTGATGATCGTCAAAACGTTCGAGAACGAAGAGGACAGCCTGCGGCAGATCCGCCGTTCGCAGGACAACCGGCTGTACTGGATAATCCGCCGGAACCGCTTCAACGTTGCCGCCGACGTGACCCTCGGAAGCGGCTACCGCTTCGGCTTCTTCCTGGCCTTCATCTGGGGGGCCTACCGCGTCTCGAACGGCCAGGCCAGCTTCGGCATGTTCACGGCCTTTCTCCAGCTCGTCGGCCAGATTCAGGGGCCGCTGGAGGGACTGTCCCGGATGCTTCCGGGCGTCTTCGGAATGATTGCCTCGGCGGAGCGGCTTGTCGCTTTTCACCGGATCAAGCCCGAGAAGCGGACGGCAGCCGCAGCGCCTGAAGGGGAGGCCGGCCTCAGCATCGAGGGAGCCGCCTACAGCTACGTGACCGGGAAGCCGATTCTCCGGGATGTGAATGTGAAGATCCGGCCGGGAGAACTGGTCGCACTGGTCGGAACCTCCGGAGAAGGCAAAACCACCCTGCTTCGTCTACTGTTGGCCCTCATGGAGCCGGATGCCGGACGCATCCTGCTGGAGAGCGGCAGCGGCGAACAACGGACGCTGTCCGCCGATACGCGCGCCTATTTCTCTTATGTGCCGCAGGGCAATACCCTCTTCTCGGGTTCGATTGCGGACAACCTTCGCATCGGCCGTCCCGACGCGACGCCCGAGCAGATGATGGACGCGCTGGAGGCGGCCTGCGCCAAGGGATTCGTCGAGCGGCTGCCGGAAGGAGTCGATACTCGGATCGGCGAGCACGGCAGCGGCCTGTCCGAAGGGCAGGCGCAGCGGATTGCCATCGCCCGCGCGCTGCTCCGTCCGGCTCCCATCCTTCTGCTGGACGAGGCCACCTCCGCTCTCGATATGGATACCGAGTGGAAGGTGCTGTGCAACATCCGGTCGCTCAAGCCCCGGCGGACTTGCATCGCCATTACCCACCGCCTGTCCGTATTCGATGTATGCGACGAGATTTACCGCCTCTCCGACGGGCGCCTCTACCGCCAGCAGCGGGAGGATGCCCTGAAGCATGCGGAATCCCAGGCGCTCTAATCCCGGGAACGCCTGCGCGGCATCTGCCGCCTTCGGAGGCGGAACCTAAAAAAGGAGCGTATGTGGATGTGCATCCACATACGCTCCTTTGCTGTCGTTGCTTCGAATCATTAGGAGAAGGAATAGAAGATGTTGCCTTTACCGTCAGCGAATTGAGCGTCAGGGTTAACCTTGATTTTGGTGCCGTACTCTGTGGCACTCACCTTCAGTTCTTCAACACGCGGTTTCTGCCAAGCTTTTTTCGTCATCCTTTTCACCTCCTAAATTTCGTATATTGCTCTCTCCGGCAGTTCTGCAATAGCAGCCTGGGAGTCAAGCAATATCGTTGTGCTTACGATACCTCATTTATTTCCAAAAATCAAGACAAATTGATCGTTATAAAGAACAGAGGGTTCGCTCACCCTTGATTGAGCTGTTCCTCGATGGCGCGGATCTGCTGTTCCACCGTAAATCCTGCCGCCGGGCGTTCCACGTTGTAGACGGACAGCCGGGACGCCAGACGGGCGCATTTCAGGAAATGCTCCCGCTCCCTTCCGAAGATGCCGACAATCTCGGGCCGGTAGACATTGTTCATCAGAACGGCCAGCTTGTCGGGCCCGGTTACCGGTGTTACGCGCACGTCGTCCCCCTCATGAACCGACAGTTGAAAGAGCGCATCCGCCCGTCTCGGCTCCGTAATGAAGAGCCCTTCCATCGGCACATGGTACTTGTCCCGGGAGCCCGGAATCCGCTCCAACCCTTCCGCGCTGCCAAAAAAATGCTCGGCGGTATCCCGCCACAGCTTCTGCCTCGGAAAAGCGGGGACAATCTCAAAAGAGCCGTCCCCCTTCTCCTCCAGGGCCGACACGTCGTCGGCCAGGAAGGAATAGCCGCGCCGGTTGAACGCGGCGGCAAGCGTCGATTTGCCGGCTCCCGATTCGCCGGTAAGGATGATGTGCTTGTCTCCGACCTGCAGCGCGCTTCCGTGAACCGGCAGCAGGTTCCGCTGCATCAGCAGCGCTCCCATGCAGGTTCCCAATACGAAGAGCAGATGCGAGTCCGTACCGTTCCGCTCGTCTTTCTCCACCAGTATCGAATCGCCGGTGACGAGGAAGCGGCCGATCTCCGGCACGCGAAAAGCAAAGCCGTCTTCGCCGATCCGGGCACAGGCCGGTTCCGTCTCGGGCCCGGGAATCTCGACGGGAAGCCGCCCTTCCCGAATCTGCACATCGGGTTCTCCCGAAGACGGCAGGAGACCGTCCAGCCGGATGGCGGAAGCAATGTTCAGACCAAATGCGCGATATTCATAACTGCTCGTAGGAATCATTCGGCTTCTTCCTTCCTGGGTGTATTGAACTTCTGAATGAACCTTGCCAGAATAATCGTAGTCAATGCCATGCGGGCAAACGAATCGTCCATCGGACCTGAACGGCCTTCCTCCAGCCGGAGCCCTGCCCGAAGACGTTCCTCTTCCACATACGGCAGGACCTCTCCTTCGTCCAGCGCCCTGCTAAGCTCCCGCAGCAGCGCCGACTTGTCCGCCCCGAGGCGGAACAGCCAGTCGGCGCTCTGCACGCCCTTCGAATCCGTATTCAGCCGGATGGAATCGGGCAGCTTGCCTTCCATGGCCCGGCGAAGCAGCCGCCGGTCCTGTCCATTTTTGACATACTGGTCATAAGGAATGCCCATGCAGAATTCGTAGACGCGGCGGTCCCGCGAAGGATCTCGCACCGTAATCCGGGCTGCCAGCGACAGCTTCGTCTCGATCGCTCCGATGTGCGCCAGCGCGAGCAGGTCTGCTCTGCTCTTCTGATCCTCCCCGTAGTCGGGATAATCCTCGATCGGCGGCAGGTTCGCTTCCATCCGGTCCAAGCGGTCCGCCACCGACCACTTGGCCGCCAGGCTTCGGGATACCGGGACCTGCTCGTAGCGGTCAAAGCGGCGGAGCGCCTTGCGGTTCTTCCACGCCTTGAGCCGATAGGGAACCAGGACCGGGAGTGTGCGGAGCGCCACCTTACGAACCGGCACCCCTTTCTGCCGGCTGACCGCCCGCATCTCCCGCAGCAGGGACAGCCATCTGCCCTGGCGGAACAAGGTCTTCATATGAATCGGGAATACACCGTAGGAGATCGTTCCGTTGCCGGTCTGGCCGTTCAGCATCAGCGTGCAGCCCTTCCCGGAGGCCTCCCGCATGAAGGACAGCAGCCAGCCGCCGTTCTGAAAGATTTTGTAGGGGTGCTCCAGGGCAGCCAGCAATTCGTCGATACTGCTGAAGCTGCTCTCGCCCGGCAAACTGGAGAAATACGGCTCGATATTCGGATAGGCCCGAACGAGATCCATGACCTCCGGTGATTCATTATAGATCACGGTGCTGGGCTGCTGCTCCTTGAATTCCGCCAGCGGAACGGACGTATAGCCGTACAGCTTGCGGCCCTCGCGTTCCAGCAGCGGAGCGGCCACCGAGGCAATCGAACCGGAGTCCATTCCCCCGCTCAGAAAAATGCCCACTTCTCCCGCGCTTCTCAGACGGCAGGCCACCGCCTCCTCAAATATCCGGTTAAACGCTTCAACGTACTGCTGGTCGGCGGCATAGCGCACCGGCTTGATATCCCGCAGCGAATCCCAGTAACGAACCACCTCAAGCCGCCGGCCCTGGACGACGGCATAGTGCGCGGGCGGAAGCTGAAGAATGTGGCGGTATATTGTCTCTTCGCACTGGGTCTCATGCGGAATGCCCTCGATGGCCAGGAAATCCGCAATCCAGCGCTCATTCAGTTCCGGCTTGTATCCGCAGGTCCCCAGCAGGGGCCGTTCCAGCGTACAGAAAGCTATAAATTGCTCGCTGTGCGTATAGTATAAGCTCCGGGAGCCCATCGGGTCCCGGGCCAGAAACAGCCGATCCGCCTTCTTGTCCCAGACGGCAAACGCATAATCGCCGATAAGGTGGCGCACGCAGTCCGTTCCCCACTTCGCATAGGCTCTCAGAATCAGCTCGCTGTCGGGAGTCAGGGGCGCGTCGCCGGATGAAATACCGAACTGCTCCAGCAGTTCGCTGCGATTGTCGATAATCGCATCCGCCGTGATCGCGAGCGGCCGTCCGCCGATTTCGCGGCTGAACGGCAGACGCTCCCGTCTGGATTCGGGGGTATTGAAGACCAGCCCGCAGCTCATCCAGCCGCTTGGCCCTCCCCATTCTCCGGTTCGGTCAAACCTGTAGCCGTTCAGCCGGCTCCATATCTCCGCGCCGGCCTTGGCACATTCTACGCCGGACGCCCTCCCGAGCGCAAACATTCCGCTAATTGCCGCCATAATTCCCTCCATCGCTTGCGGTCCGCTCGCCGTTCGCAGACCTGTCCTTCTCATCGTACTTTATAAAGAACGAAGGTTCAACCCTTAGCCTCGGGGCCGGGGTTACATGAAATGTTCATACCTTTAGAACCTGGTACTAGAAGTTCGTGCTATAATAGCAGCGTAACTGCGATTTTATACCTACGACTACGGGAGATGAATTCAATTGAATATAGAGCAATGGATTGCGCCGGAGCGCTATAATCTCACTTCAGAGATGGAACGCCATCCGGCCGGGCGAACGGCGCTGAAATGGCTGGGCGAGGACGGGACGCGCGAAGAGATCACCTACGGCGATCTGGTGAGCCGGGCCAACCGGCTGGCCGGCGGACTGGCGGAGCTGGGTCTGGCCAAAGGCGACCGCGTGCTGGTTATGGTTCCGCGGCGCATCACGGCCTATGTGGTCTATCTGGCCTGCCTCAAGCTCGGGCTGGCCGTTATTCCTTCTTCGGAAATGCTGCGCGCCAAGGATCTCTCCTACCGGCTGCGCCACTCCGAAGCCCGGGCCGTCATCTCCTGGTCCCGCGTCTGCGGCGAAGTGGACCGGATCGGCGACGATCTGCCGGCCCTTGCGCATCGCCTGACGATGCTCGATGACAGCGAGGAAGAGCCGGCTCCCGGCTGGACCGATCTGGCCTCATTGATGAAGGGGCAGCCCGCCGAACGGCCTGCCGTCGATACCCACCGGGACGATATGGCGATTCTCGCCTACACCTCCGGCACGACCGGCAATCCGAAGGCCGTCGTACACAGCCACGGGTGGGCCTACGCCCATCTGCGGATTACGACGCCGCAGTGGCTCGACATCCGCGAAGGCGATGTCGTCTGGGCCACCGCCGCGCCGGGATGGCAGAAGTGGATTTGGAGCCCGTTCCTTGCGGTGCTCGGCAACGGGGCGACCGGCTTCGTCTACAGCGGCACTTTCCAGCCGCACCGTTACCTCCAGCTGCTTCAGGACGGCGGCGTCGCCGTTCTCTGCTGCACGCCTACGGAATACCGGCTGATGGCCAAGCTCGACGGCCTCGGCCGCTACGATCTCTCGAAGCTGCGCTGCGCCGTCTCGGCCGGCGAGCCGCTGAACCGCGAGGTCATCGAGACCTTCCAGCGCGAATTCAATCTGACCATTCGCGACGGATATGGCCAGACCGAGAGCACGCTGCTGATCGGCACGCTGACGGACACTCCGGTGCGCGTAGGCTCCATGGGCAGAGCAATGGCTCCGGGACTCATCGAAGTCGTCGATGAGAACGGCGTTCCGCTTCCGGCCGGAGAAGTCGGAGACATTGCCGTGCATGTCTCCATGCCCGCCCTGTTCCACAATTACTACAAGGACCCTGAACGCAAAGCCGGAGCCACCCGCGGCGAGTTCTTCATCACCGGCGACCGGGCCGCGAAGGACGAGGACGGCTACTTCTGGTTCCAGGGCCGGGGCGACGATATTATTATCAGTTCCGGCTATACAATCGGACCGTTCGAAGTCGAAGAAGCGCTCATGAAGCATCCGAAGGTTCGGGAATGCGCCGTTGTAGCCAGTCCCGACGAGATTCGGGGCCATGTCGTCAAAGCCTTTGTGGTTCTCCGCCAGGCCGAGGACGCCTGCAGCGAGCTGGTCAAGGAGCTTCAGCAGCATGTCAAGGAGTGGACCGCGCCGTATAAATACCCGCGCCGTATTGAGTTCATCGAGGATCTTCCCAAGACCAGCTCCGGCAAAATCCGCCGCGTCGAGCTGCGCGAACGCGAGCGCTATAACGCTTGATCCCTTGCCGGGGTCCGGGCCGGTCCGGTCTGTCCCCGGCGCCTCTCTACTGAATCACAAAGAACCTGCCGCCTCTCCGGGCGGCAGGTTCTTTGCGATTCGGTATAACACGGTCTTGCTCCTGTAAGGCATGCCGAACTCCATTGCCGCGAGCCGGCCTCAGGCTGCCGGCTGCTATTCCCCGAGCTCCTGCTCAGTCCAGTAAGGCGACTGCGGATTAAGCTCCGCCGCCACCTCGCCTTCGCGGATCAGATCGCTGTCGAGATAGCCCTCCTCATCGGCCGCATAGACGGATTCCCGGTAGAACGCGCACAGCGTCCGCAGGAACAGCTCCGGAGAATCGAACATGATCATCGGATCGCCGTAATCGGCCAAAACATCGCACAGGCGCTCTGCGCCTTCCGAATCCCTCATCCAGCAAATATAGTCTCCCCCGTAGTTCGCAAGCACCGGCAGCAGCCTCTCGCCGCCTTCGACGCCTTTGTCCCGGAGCACAGCCGCCAAGGCTCTGCGTTCCGCCTCGTACTCGTCGATATGAATCAGCCGGTAGCCCGGCATAAATTCGATCAGCCGGGCTTCTTCCAGTCCGCTGTCCGTCCCTTTAACGGTTCCGTAGATCACGCGGAGCAGCTCCGGCGCATCCGGCACGCTGGCCTCCAGCTTCGCGGCCGCCTCCGGACCGCCCTGGCCCAGACTGGCGATATAGCCGGGACGAAGCGACTCCGACAACGTTAAATATTCCTGAAGTAAAGATTGCAGCATGCTTCGGCCTCCCTGTCTGTATTCTAGCTTCTTGCCGATCCATCCGCTGAATGCCCGGTCCGGCCCAGCGTTACCAGCCGTTCGCTCAGTCCCTGCTGGCGAAGCAACTCTTCCATTTCGGCGGACGGAAGCGGCTTGTAATAATAATATCCCTGCACTTCGTCGCACCCGTGCTCAGTGACATAATCAAGCTGGGTGCGGGTCTCGACGCCCTCGGCAATGACGCCGAGGCCCATCGTCTTCGCCAGCACGATAATGCCCTTCGTAATGGCCCGGTCCTTCCGGCTCTCTTCCACGCCCTGTACGAACGGCATGGCGATCTTGATCCGGTCTACGTCGAGGCTGCGCAAATAGTTCAGCGAAGAATACTCGGTTCCAAAATCGTCGATGGATATGTATACGCCCAGTTCCTTCAGGCGGTTGATGGTCTCGATCGTATCCGTGCCCTTCATGACGACGCTCTCCGTAATCTCCAGTTCCAGATAGCGCGGTTCAAGACCCGAATCCCGCAGCGCAGCCTTGACCGTATCGACGATGCCCGGGTTCTGCAGTTGGCGAACGGAGAGATTGACTCCGATTCGTACCGGCGGAAGGCCGGCGTCCTGCCAGGCTTTGTTGCGCTCGCAGGCGGTGCGCAGCACCCATTCCCCAATGGGAAGAATCAGCCCGGTCTGCTCGGCCACCGGGATGAACAGTCCCGGCGGAATCATTCCTTTCTCGGGATGGCGCCATCGGATCAGCGCTTCCAGGCCGACGACCGCTCCGGTTCCGCAGCATACCTGAGGCTGGTAGAACAATTCCAGCTCGTTGCGCTCCTGGGCGCGCAGAAGCTGCCTCATCATTCCGACCGTCACTTCCACCTTGCTGCGCAGTCCCGGCGTGCATTCGGCGATCTGATTCTTGCCGCGGTTCTTGGCCTCGTACATCGCAATTTCGGCGTTCTTGGTCAGCTGCGCGGCCGTGACTCCATCCTCGGGATAGACCGTTACCCCGACGCTGGCCGTGACCTCAATCTCCTGATCGTCAATCTGAAAAGGCGTGCGGAAGCACTGGAGCAGCGCTTCATAGCGCTCCTTCATCCGTTCAGGCTCCAGCTCCAGCAGCACAAGAAACACGTCGCCCCCCATGCGGGCGACCATTTCGGCGCCTTGCACGGCGCCGACGAGTCGCTTGGACGCCTCCAGCAGCAGCCGGTCGCCTTTGTCATGCCCCAATGTATCGTTGATCAGCTTGAATTCGTCCACATCCAGCAGCACCACGGCAGCCCCCTGGCGCCGCGGCGCGTCGTTGGCCAGCCGTTCCTCCAGCATGCGGCTGAACTGCACCAGATTCGGCAGGCCGGTCAGATGGTCCCGGTAGGCCAGCTTCTCGATCTGCCGCAGCTGCTCGTGATTCTCTCTTAGCCGCTCAATATAACTTTTATTGACAAAATACGCCGAAATGATTCCGGCAACAAAAAAGGCGATCCGCCCCAAATGGTCGGCGCCGTTGATCTCGACCGTAAGCTTCGGCTGTGCCGCCCACATCAGAATCTGGGTCGTCAGGATCGACAGACTCAGCAGGGCGAAGATTGCCCGATTCGTTACCACCATCATCAGAATCAGAAAGAGGAACGGGAATGCCCAGATCGTAACACCCGCGCAGTCGGCGAACCGGAGCGTGATAATCGGGATGGAGAGCGCAATGATAATACCGACAAGCACGGTTCTGGACCGCAGACCGGAATAGAAGATTCCCATAATCAAGGTTCCCAGCAGCACCAGAATACCGCTGTTGAGCAGTACGGCGTGAAGAGGGCCATCTTTCATATGATACTGAAAAGCATAATTGATCGCCGCTCCGGCGATGAATGACAGCCCAATCAGATAAATCGCCACAGAACGAATCCGGTGATTTAGAATATGAATACGATTGTACATGTGACGATCCCTGATCCCTTCTCCAATACCAGCCAAGTTATTCTTTCCCATTCATCATACCGCAATTTGTAAAGATAGGGAATGAATAAAGCCGAACTTTGGACCTAGAATCCACCATAATTCGTTAAAATGTCAGGCTTTGTTTAGAACTTTTGTCGAATATTGTCTTGCATTTTCGCACTTACACTTCAGTAAAAACCCTTACTATGCTACCATAGGAACATTCGATCCCCTGTTACGGAAAGGAGATTTCCATTGTCTCGCACGCTTCGTATTCTTCTTCCCTGTCTGCTGCTCGCCGCGCTGGCCGTCTTATGGCTAAGCCGTCCGGAGACGGGCGAACCCGATCCGCTTCGGGCCACTGTCGTAGCGGTAACCGACGGCGACACCTTTACAGCCGAGATGGCTGACGGCTCCCGCGAGAAAATCCGGCTGCTCCTGGTCGATACGCCCGAGACGAAGCATCCGACCAAGCCGGTGCAGCCCTTCGGGCCGGAAGCCAGCGCCTATACGGCAGGCAGGCTGAAGAACGCACAGGTCCGGCTTGAATTCGACGCCGCCGAACGCGACCGCTACGGCCGCCTGCTCGCTTACGTCTACCTCCAGGACGGGAGCATGCTCAACGAGCTGCTCCTGACCGAAGGACTGGCCCGCGTTGCCGTATACCCGCCCAACGTCAAGTACGTGGATGAATTCCGCCGCCTCCAGGACCGCGCCCGGTTGCAGCGGCGGGGCATCTGGAGCATGGAGGACTATGCGACGGACCGCGGCTTCGACGAGAGCGAAGCCGGGCGGAATCCGGTAACCGAAGCGGCTGAGCCCCAGCAATCGGCAGCACCGAAGCAGACAGCCGCGCCGGGCAAGGCCGATTCGTCCCGGCCATCAGCCGCAGACCGCTCCCCTTCCGCTTCGTCCGCCCGAACAGTGACCTATGCGAACTGCGATGCCGTCCGCGCCGCTGGCGCCGCTCCGCTCCGGCGCGGAGAGCCCGGCTATTCGCGCAGGCTGGACCGCGACGGGGACGGGGTAGCCTGTCAGTAGGACAGGCCGCCCTTTCCCCCGGTTCCGATCCAGAACCGCCGGATAACGTTCCCGTCCTCCTCGGTATAATCCTCGTCCCGCTCCCCGCCGCAGCGGCGAATCGTCCGCTCCGACGGAAGATTGTCCCGGTCGCAGACGACAAGACATCGGGGAATGCCCCGTTCGCGGGCCTGTTCCAGCGCCAGAGCAAGCTGAACGGCCGCATATCCCCGTCCCCGCTGCGAGGGACGAATTCCGTAGCCGATATGTCCGCCGCTCTGAAGCAGCCACTCATTCAGCTCATGACGAAGATTGACGGCTCCCAGAACCCTCCTTGTTCGGCCAACCAGCCAAAAGGTGCTGGAGGGGACCCCATTCTCCGGAAGTCCTTCCCGCTTCTCCATTCCTTCTAGGAACAGAAGATACGCTTCAAAATCAACGGGGTCACGGTCGACCACCCAAGGGACAATCGTCTCGCCGCTCTCCTTCCATTCCCGGTAGAAGTCCAGATAAGCTTCCCGGTATTCCCCGGACGGACGTACCAGCCGCAGCGGTTCCTCTCCGTCCCCTCTCCTCCGTTCAGGGCCTTCTCTCCTCTCCAATCCCAATCCCTCCTCTATATTCGAATGCTTCATTTATTCGACTTTCATTCGCTCAATTCCTCGCCTGTCCCCTTGCTGGAATAACTGCCGCGCTCTTGTTATACTAGTAACGTGGATAATAATTATCCGGGTTGTACAGATTATAGAGCAAGAAGGTGATGTTATGCAGATGAAGACCGGAGTCGAACAGGCCGTCTATGCACTGCTGCTGCTGAGCCTGCTGCCGGATAAAGCCGTGCTGCCCGGGGAAGCCATCGGCTCCCGGCTCGGCGGTTCTCCTACCTATATGCAAAAGCTGCTGCGCCGGCTGGTAGACGCCGGGCTGGTCCAATCCTCGCCCGGCGCCAAGGGCGGCTTCCGTCTGAAGCGGGAACCGCAGGCGATTACCGTCTACGACGTCTATCTGGCGGTGGAAGGCCGCCAGTCGCTTTTTGCCCCGCGCGGCACTCTGGAGGACATGCTGGAGCGGCCCCGCAAGGAGGGCTGCAGCTGCCGGCTGTCTGGCCTGATGGACGAGGCCGAAGCCTCCTGGCGCTCCATTCTGGGACGGGAAACGATCGCTTCTCTGGCCGACTCCATGTGCGGCGGCGAATATAGGGAAGAAATGAACGGCCTGCGGCTGTGGGTCAACAATAGAAGCCGAAAGGATGAAATCGCATGAGAATCAGTATACTGGATCAAGCTCCTATTCCGCAGGGCAGCACGTCAACCGACGCGCTGCGCCATTCGGTCGAACTGGCTCGGCTCGGGGACGAGCTGGGCTATCACCGGATCTGGCTGGCCGAGCACCACAACGGCCGCTCTCTCGCCAGCTCGGCCCCCGAAGTGACCGCCGCCTATCTGGCGGCCAAGACGGAGCGCATCCGCATTGGCACCGGCGGCGTCATGATTATGCACTATTCGCCGCTGAAGCTGGCCGAGGTGTTCAAGACCTTGAGCGCCCTGGCTCCGGGGCGGATCGACTTCGGGGCCGGACGCGCTCCCGGCGGCGACCCGATCGCCACCCAGGCGCTGGCCGAAGGACGGCCCTATGTGCACAGCGACCTGTACGACAAGCTGGATGTCACGCTTCAGCTTATCAACGACCGCAAGCCGAACCACCCGGCCTACTCCCGCGTGGTCGCCGCGCCTGCCGAAGTGACGCTTCCCGAAGCCTGGCTGCTCGGCTCCAGCGGCAACAGCGCCATTCGCGCCGGAAGGCTCGGCGTCGGCTATTCGTTCGCCCAATTCTTCAACGGAGAATTGTCCCGGGATATTCTCGAAGCGTACCGGTCGAACTTCGAGCCTTCCTATTTCATGGAGAAGCCGGCGGTCAGCGTCTCCTATGCGGTTACCGTTGCCGAGACGAAGGAAGAAGCCGAATGGCTGGCCGGACCGATTGACTTGTCCCGGCTGTTCCTGATGAAGGGCAGACTCAGCCAGACGTTGTCTCCGCAGGAAGCGCAGGATTATCCGCTGACGGAGATGGACCGGGCCATGATCGCCCATAACCGGAGGCTGCATCTGGTCGGCACACCCCGCGAGATCGCGGAGCAGCTCCGGCAGGAGCAGGAACTGTACGGTTTTGACGAAATCATGATCAACAGCAACCAGTTCGACCAAGAGGCCCGGCTAAATGTGTACCGACTGCTGGCGAAAGAGCTGTTGTAACGCCAGGAATTAGCAAAAGCGGACATCCGCCCGAAGGGGGAGACGTCCGCTTTTTATTTAAAAAAACTTAGGCTGCGATGATGCCCCGTTCCTGGAGAAGGTACTTCGCCATGTCGTCGGCAGGCACGTATCCTTTCTCCAGAAGTTCTTTCAAATAGATCTTATTGTAGAAGAACGAGAAGATCAGGCTCGGAATCCAGGTGCCCCACCCAAGCGTGAAGACGCCTGTCACTACGGCGAAAATGAACATAATCGCTGCCCACTTCAGATCGCCACGGATCAATGCCGGAATAAAACCGAAGAGGAAGGTCGTCCAGCTGAACCCAATCTTAGCCGTCTTGAGCACCCCTACGCTGTTCTTCAATTGAATATACATGCACAATCGCTCCTGTTCTATATATGTAAGACCAGTTTCCTATTTCGAAATACCCGGCCCCCACATTCCTTATATTACCTTATACCTGTTCATATGGGCGCACATTCCTTGGAAATTAAGTGAAGATTTCGGGACAAAAAGACAAAAGAAGCCCCAACTCCCGTTATATGGGAGCTGGGGCTTCTTGAAAGCTGAACGAGCGGCGGATGAACCAGCCGCTTGGCTTACGGCGTCGGCGTGCCGCCGTTCGCATTCAGCGTCTCGCCGCTGACATAGCTCGATTCGGCGCTTGCCAGGAACACATAGGCCGGCGCCATCTCGGCGGGCTGGCCGGGACGGCCGAGCGGCGTCTGTTCGCCGAACTTCGGCAGCGCCTCCGGCGGCTGGCCGCCGGCAACCTGGAGCGGCGTCCATACCGGCCCCGGGGCCACCACGTTCACACGGATGCCCTTGTCGGCGACCTGCTGGGCCAGCGCCTTGCTGAATGTGTTGATCGCGCTCTTGGTCGTTGCATAATCGAGCAGTCCCGGCGACGGCTTGTACGCCTGGATCGACGATGTGTTGATGATCGTGCTGCCCGGCTTCATATGCTTGATAGCCGCCTTGCAGAGCCAGAACATCGAATAGACATTCGTTCGGAAGGTCGCATCGAACTGCTCCGTGGTCAGGTCTTCGATCTTCTCGACGAACACCTGCTTGCCCGCGATGTTCGCAAGCAGGTCCAGTTCGCCGAGCTCCTTCACCGCCGTCTCCACCAGCTGCTCGCAGTAAGCCTCATCCTTGAGATCGCCCGGAACAGCAATCGCCTTCCGGCCGGCGGCCTGGATCAGCTCGATAACCTCCTTGGCATCGGCTTCCTCCTCCGGCATGTAGGAGAGGACCAGGTCCGCGCCTTCGCGGGCATAAGCAATGGCTACCGCCCGGCCGATGCCGCTGTCGGCGCCGGTGACGATGGCTTTGCGCCCGGCCAGGCGGCCGGTGCCGCGGTAGCTCTCTTCACCGGCATCGGGCTTCGGTGCCATTTCCGTCTCAAGCCCCGGACTCGGCTGCTGCTGCTTCATCCGGGGACTGGCCTTTGGATACTGGGTAACCGGGTTCTGAAGCGTATATTGATCGATCATGTACGTAACCTCCTCTTGATAAGCTGGACTCTTCATTACTGTAACCCGTATGCCCTGCCTTCAAACGGCGCGGAGCCTCCCCCTTCCGACCTACATTTTGTAATATCGTTTGGCTGCGCTTTCGCGTCAGTGTGGTATAATCTCCATAGTTTGTCGATTGGATAGAATAATAGAAATCGGGTGATCGCATGTTCCAGTTCAAATGGCTGTGGCAGAATCTGGAGGGTGACCGGGCGCGGTACATCCTGGGCCTCTGCCTCTCCGTAATCGGCTGCTCGCTGACCATTGTCAATCCTTACCTCGGCCAGCGGGTCGTCGATACCTTTCTCACCGGAGACAACGCCATGCACAACCTGACCGACCAGCGCGGACTGCTGATCGGCCTCTGCCTTGCCATGGTCGGCTTCTCCCTGCTTCGCACCGGCCTTGCCTATGTGACGGCCATGCAGTATGAAATTTCGTCGCAGAACATGCTCTACCGCGTTCGCGTGTATCTGTACAACAAAATCCAGGAACAGGATATGGCGTACTACGACCGCAACCGGACGGGCGATCTCATGACCAAAATGACGGGCGACCTCGATATGGTCCGGCACTCCATGGCCTGGATTATCAAGACGATTATCGAGTCGCTGACGATTTTTGCGGCGGCCGTGGTCTATTTCTTCACGATTGACGCCGAGCTGACGCTGTGGCTGCTGGTGCTGTCTCCGCCGATCTTCGTGGTGGCCTATCTGTTCGCGAAGCGCGTGCGTCCGATGTATATCGACCTGCGCGAGCGGCTCTCCCAGCTCAATACCACGACGCAGGAGAACATTTCCGGCAACCGCGTGGTGAAGGCGTTCGCGCGCGAAGAGTTCGAAATGCAGAAATTCAATGAGAAGAACATCAATTACTCGACCGCCAACAAGAAGGCTGCGCTCGTGTGGCTGGATTATTTTCCGTACCTCGAGACCTTCGCCCAGGGATTCAACGTAATTCTGATGCTCGTCGGCGGCTTCCTCGTCATGGACGGACGGCTGACCTTCGGCGAGTTCTCCGCCTTCTCGGCCCTGGTCTGGGGCCTGTCGAATCCGATGCGCAACATCGGCATCATCATCAACGATCTGCAGCGCTTCTCGGCGAGCCTGAACAAGATTATCGAAGTGTATTATGCCCATCCCGGCATCGTCAATAACCACAGCGCCGGGAACAAGCGCCGCTATGAGGGCAAGATCGAATTCGACCATGTCAGCTTCCAATACGGCCAGTCGACGGTGCTCGACGATCTCAGCTTCACGATTCAGCCCGGCGAGACGGTCGCCATCATGGGAGCTACGGGGGCCGGCAAAACGACGCTCGTCAACCTGATCCCCCGCTTCTACGATGCGACGAAGGGACGGGTGCTCGTAGACGGCATGGATGTCCGGAAGCTGGAGCTCGATGAGCTCCGCGGCAACATCGGCGTCGCTACCCAGGATGTGCTGCTCTTCTCGGATACGGTCGACGGCAACATTACTTACGGCGATCCCGAGCTGTCCGAGGAACAATCGGTACATTACGCCGAGCTGGCCGCCGCCCATGACTTCATCGTGCGGATGCCGGAAGGCTACGACACGATTGTGGGCGAACGCGGCGTCGGCCTCTCGGGAGGTCAGAAGCAGCGCATTGCGCTGGCCCGCGCGCTGGCCGTACGGCGGCCGATTCTGATTCTGGACGATACGACCTCGGCCGTCGATCTGGAGACTGAAGAGCATATCCAGCAGAGTCTCCGCGGACTGGAATATCCGTGCACCAAAATCATTATCGCCCAGCGCGTCTCCACGACGGCGGAAGCCGACCGCATTCTCATTCTGGAGAACGGCCGTCTGATTGAGGAAGGCACCCACGCCGAGCTTCTGGCCAAGCGCGGGTATTACTACGAAGTATTCAAGCTGCAGAACGAAGGCATCGGAAGGGGAGTGAGCGAGCATGGCACGAAATAGATTCGATGTCGACGAGGATCTGGAATCGCCGTTTGACCTGGCGCATTTCCGGCGGGCCATGGTCTATATCCGCAAGCAGAAGAAGCCGATGATTCTCGCCTTCACACTGAGCGCCCTTTCGGCTGCGATCGGACTGTCGGCTCCGCTGATTCTCCAGCATGTGGTGGATGTGACGATTCCCGAGAAGGCGCACGGGGCGCTGATCGGCTGGTCGGCGCTGACGCTGGTGACGATTGTGGTCAGCGTCATTCTGGCTACGATCCGCTCGCGGATTATGACCCGGGTCGGCCAGGACATTATTTTTGAGATCCGCAGCGATCTGTTCCGGCATCTGCAGGATCTTCCCTTTAAATATTACGACGACCGGCCGCAGGGCAAAATCCTGATCCGTGTCGTCAACTATGTCAACTCCGTGTCGGACGTTCTGTCCAACGGCATCATCAACTTCATTCTCGAAATCGTCAACCTGATCTTCATCGCCGCGTTCATGTTCGCGGTCAATGTGAAGCTGTCGCTCATTATTCTGGCCGGACTGCCGGTCTTCCTGGCCGTCATGCTGCTGATCAAGACCCGGCAGCGCCGGGCCTGGCAGGCCGTCTCGAACAAGAGCTCCAATCTGAACGCCTATCTGCAGGAGAGCATCAGCGGCATTCGCGTAACCCAGATCTTCACCCGCGAAGAGCATAACGAGGGCATCTTCACCCGGCTCGCGGCCAGCTTCCGCACGGTATGGATGCGCGCGCTGCGCTATAACCTGCTGATTCCGTTCACAGTCGACAATCTGTCCACGCTTGTAACAGCCGCCATCTTCCTGGTCGGCCTGCTCGCGCTCGGACCCGCCGAAGTCAGCTTCGGCGTCATCCTTGCCATGAGCAGCTATGCCGCCCGGTTCTGGCAGCCGATTCTCAACCTGTCGAACCTGTACAACAGCTTCATCAATGCCGTCGCCTATCTGGAGCGCATCTTCGAGACGCTTGACGAGCCGGTCACCGTCACCGACGTTCCGGACGCTAAGGCGCTCCCGCCGGTGCGGGGCGACGTTGCTTTTGACAACGTGACGTTCGCCTACGATCCGGGCCTCAATATCCTGGAGAATCTGAGCTTCAACGTGAAGGCCGGCGAGAGCGTCGCCCTGGTCGGACCGACCGGCGCCGGCAAGACGACAGTCGTGAACCTGATCTCCCGGTTCTACAATGTAACCGAAGGGGCAATCCGGATCGACGGCCACGATATTTCGCTGGTCACGCTGCGCTCCCTGCGTAGCCAGATGGGAATTATGCTGCAGGACAGCTTTATTTTCTCGGGTACGATTCTGGACAATATCCGCTACGGCAAGCTGGACGCCACCGAAGAAGAGGTCGTAGCCGCCGCCAAGGCCGTCTGCGCCGACGAGTTCATTCGCGAATTCGAGCACGGCTATCTGACGGAGGTCAATGAGCGCGGCTCGAAGCTCTCCCAAGGACAGCGGCAGCTGATCTCGTTCGCCCGGACGCTGCTGGCCGATCCGCGGATTCTCATTCTCGACGAGGCCACCTCGTCGATTGACGCCCGGACGGAGCGGCTGGTCCAGCAGGGGCTGAACGAGCTGCTGAAAGGCCGGACTTCCTTCATCATCGCGCACCGTCTCTCCACGGTGAAGAACTGCGACCGGATCATGTATGTCTCGGACAAGGGCATCGCCGAATCCGGCTCGCACGACGAACTGCTGGCGAAGCGGGGGCTGTATCACCGCCTCTACACGGCGCAGAAGATGGAAGCCTGACTTCACAATTATCCTTCGCCGCCTTCATCATTTCGATCAAGCTGCGGGAGATGCAGGACATCCGGTAACACCAAAAAAGCCGTCCCCATTCGGAACGGCTTTTTTGGTGCGCTCCCGATCTCCTGCGCTCTTTATCTCCTGCGCTCACTTGGGGCGCGAGCTGCGCTCTGCTACCCGATGGTCAGCTGCCGGCTTAAGTCTGCGATCAGCCAAAATTCCCGGCTGTCTGATTATCGGCTGACGGCTGTCTTCCGTCCGCAGCCGTCAGCGCGGGTCCCAGCGTACCAATCCAAGGAGGGACCCTTCGTCCAGGTCTCTCAGCAGCACCGAGAAAGACGGCTGGCCTTTCTTCTGCAGCACATAGCCGCCGATCTCCCGTCCGCCGTAAGCTCCGTAACCGGCTGTGTCCGTGCCGAAGATTTCCCGGATGAGCGGCCCGGCTATCTTCAGCGCTTCCTGCGCCGAACGGATGCGGAGCGTCTCTTCCGGATAATGGACCTGAAGAATCCGCATCGGCCCGTCGGTCAGCAGGACCCTATAATGCCCGTCCTCATTGGTAAACTGCCACTGGGTCGGCTGGCCCTTCTGCACCGTTCGTTCGGCTGAAGTGAAGGTCAGCGCCCGGCCGCCGGCCAGAGGCTCCAGCGCCCGGAGCGCAGCCGCTTGAAGCTCCGCATTCATGGCTTCCGGCTTGAAGGCCAGACGGCTGCTGACCACAAAGCCCGAGTCACGGTCTACACCGACATAATTGCCTTCGTTCATCTGGAAATACAGCACGGTCTCTCCGGCTCCTCTTACAATCTCCACGGTTCGCAAGCCGGTGTTCACCAGCCCTTCCTCCCGAAGCGCGGCCTCCGCCGCTTTCTTCTGGGACTTATAGGCAGACGGGAGCTTGCCTGCGGCAACGGTCGCCGACAGGCTTGCAGGCTGCGGATCATCGGGGTTGAAGATGGCCGTAACTTCGCTCTTTGACGTCCGAAGCAGCCACAACTCACTGTCCCGCCTCATCGCTTCCCACTGATAGTCGCCCTTCAGGCCAAGCTCGCGGAGTTCCCGCTCGGCAGCCTTCCGGTAAGGGGCATCCGCTTCCGTGCCGGGCTGGGAAGCCGTCTCTGTACGGTCCGAAGTCAGCAGCCACGAACCCAGCCCGATCAGCGCTATAACCGCCAGGCAAGCCAGCAGTCCGGTCATCGCCCGGTTCATGCTGCGGGTTCGCCGCGCTCTGGCGCGCACCTGCGGCTCCCGCTTCCGCAGCTGTTCCATAATCCGGTCTTCGGCCCCGGCCGCCATCTTCGGCTCCGGGAACGCCCGAAGCTCCTCCAGCATTGTCCGTTCATCGTATAACGGCATCCTGCATGACCTCCTTGGACTTCTTTCTCTGCCGCTCCTCCGGTTCCCGCCGCAGCGCCCGAATGGCCCGGTGCAGCGTCACATTCACCTTCGATTCGCTCCAGCCGAGCACCTCGGCCGCCTCCTTGCCGCTCAGGCCCTTAATGCCGCGCAGCACCAGCACATCGCGGTAGCTGCGCCGCAGCCGCCCGATCGCTTCATACAGTGCGCGCTTGTCCTCGCCAAGCTCCAGCTCTTCTTCGGGCGTTCGATCCCGCGAAGCCACCTGACGCAGCAGCGAATCGGGCAGCCAGGCGGTCAGCCGCCGGCGCCGGCTTTCGTCGATCGCCGCATTGCGGGCAATCCGCAGCAGCCAGGTGCGCGGGTTGCGCACCTGCGTCTCTTCCGCCGCATGCAGGGCGCGAATGAAGGTCTCCTGAACGAGATCCTCGGGGTCGGCCCGGCCCGTATAATAGACCAGAAAGCGGTAGACCTCTCCGCTGTACTCCCGGAACCAGCGCTCCATCATCTCTCCGGTTGATTCTTCCATCAGGTCTCCACCTCCTTCATCCTTACAGACGCAAGACCGTATCCCTATCTTACACTTTTCGTCAAAAAAACCGCTCGGGCTGGCATGGTCAAGACCCCATTTAGTGGACATTGAAAAAAACACCTAGG
>NZ_VYKK01000003.1 GCF_008710135.1 Paenibacillus spiritus
GGTGAGCCCTATCGGCGGCGAAGCGCCGCCCCGGAGGGCCGGTGAGCCCTATCGGCGGCGAAGCGCCGCCCCGGAGGGCTGGTGAGCTCTATCGGCGGCGAAGTGCCGCCCCGCAGGCAGGCCGATCGGCGGGAGCGGGCGCCTTCACCGGGGCGCGGCGCATGCTTTTGCCGGATGGGTCGCGAGGTGAAGCTGCTGACGGACGCTCTCCAGCGCCAAGCGGACCGTACGGACCCTATTGGGGCAAAATCTGCTGCTTCTGAGCCGTTAACGGACCGAGATGCGCTTATTTCAGCCTAATCGACTCGATGGCCCGGCATTCCGTGCAAATAAGGGCTCTGGGGTCCGATTGCTCGGATAAATCCGGTGGAATTTCCGGAATAGGGGCTTTGAGGTCCGCATCGGCAGGCCCTGACAGCCCGCCCGTGATTGGCGACATCGCCGCATTCCTGAAGCTTGGCTGCATCCGTGACACATCGCCGCACTCCTGAAGCTTGGCTGCATCCGTGACACATCGCCGCATCGCGGACGATCGCCATACCCGCCGGGAACCCGGCGCGGAGTATCACATTTGTAAGGGAGGACACGTTCATGGCAGATTTGAGCATTGATCTCGCGGGTATCCGGTCGCCGAACCCGTTCTGGCTGGCCTCGGCGCCGCCGACCAACACCGGCTATCAGGTGCAGCGCGCTTTTGAAGCGGGATGGGGCGGCGCGGTGTGGAAGACGCTGGGCGATCCGATTATCAATACCTCGTCCCGGTTCGCCGCCGTCAACTTCAACGGGCAGCGCGTAGCGGGCTTCAACAATATCGAGCTGATTACCGACCGCCCGCTGGATGTCAACCTGAAGGAAATCTGCGAGACGAAGAAACGGTTCCCGGATCATGCCGTGATCGCTTCCCTGATGGTCGTTCCGGAGCGGGAGAAATGGCATGAGATTGTCAAAAGGGTCGAAGATGTCGGCGTCGACGGCCTGGAGCTGAACTTCGGCTGCCCGCACGGGATGGCCGAACGCGGCATGGGCGCGGCATCGGGCCAGCAGCCCGATCTGGTGGAGATGCAGACCTATTGGGTGAAGGAAGTCGCGAAGACGCCCGTCATCGTCAAGCTGACGCCGAACATTACGGACATTACCGTTGTGGCCCGCCATGCGGTCAAGGGCGGCGCCGATGCGGTGAGCATGATTAATACAATCAACAGTCTGGCCGGGGTGGATATCCATACGTGGAATACCATCCCCCATGTCGGCGGCATGGGCGCACACGGCGGCTACTGCGGTCCGGCCGTGAAGCCGATTGCCCTGAACATGGTTGCGGAATGCGCGCGCCATCCGCAGGTCGGCGTGCCGATCTCGGGCATCGGCGGCATCTCGACCTGGCAGGATGTCGTCGAGTTCATGCTGATGGGCGCGACCGGCATTCAGGTCTGTACGGCTGTCATGCACCACGGCTTCCGCATTGTGGAGGAGATGATCGACGGGCTGAACAACTACCTCGACGAGAAGGGCCTCGCCTCCGTTACGGAGCTGATCGGCCGTTCGGTGCCCCGCTACTCCAACTGGGGAGATCTGGACCTCAACTACAAAGTCGTGGCCCGAATCAACGAGGAGAACTGCATCAACTGCAACAAATGCCATATTGCCTGCGAGGACGCCTCGCACCAGTGCATCGACATGCTGACCAACGCCGAAGGCAAGGCGGTGCTGCGGGTGCGCGAGGAGGACTGCGTCGGCTGCAACCTGTGCTCCATTGTCTGCCCGGCGGACGGCGCAATTGACATGATCGCCCTGGATTCCGGCCTGGCGCCGCTGACCTGGAACGAGCGGCAGCGCATCGTGGCCCAACTGAACGAAGCCTATACCGAAGCGGAGGTGCTGTAAGCCATGAAGAAGCTGATCAAGAACGGAATGATCGTGACAGCGACGGATGCCTACACCGGAGACATTCTGATCGAGCACGGTGTAATCACCGGGATCGGCAAGGAACTGAGCGCCGAGGGAGCGGAGATGATCGACGCGGCGGGCTGTTATGTGTTCCCGGGCGGCATCGACCCGCATACGCATCTGGACATGCCGTTCGGCGGGACCGTGACCGCCGACGACTTCGAGACCGGGACGATCGCGGCCGCTTACGGCGGCACGACGACCGTCATTGATTTTTGCCTGACGACCAAAGGAGAACCGCTGCAGCAGGCCGTCGACGTCTGGCACGCCAAGTCGGAGTCCCGGGCCGCCATCGACTACAGCTTCCACCTCATGGTCTCCGAGCTGAACGACCGGGTGCTGGCCGAGCTGCCGGGGATCATCGAGAACGAAGGCATTACATCGCTGAAGGTGTTCATGGCCTACAAGAATACATTCCAGGCCGACGACGGCACCCTGTTCAAGACGCTCCAGACCGCCCGCCAGGAAGGCGCGCTCGTTATGGTCCATGCCGAGAACGGCGACGTGATCGAGTATCTGGTGAACAAGGCGATCGACGAGGGCAACACCGACCCGATCTACCATGCGCTGACCCGTCCGCCTGAGCTGGAGGGCGAGGCCACCGGCCGCGCCGCCTATCTGACGGAACTGACCGATTCCCAGCTCTACGTCGTGCATGTGACATGCGCCGAAGCGGCGTGGAAGATCGAGGAGGCGCGGAAGAAGGGACTTCGCGTCTATGGCGAGACCTGTCCGCAGTACCTGACGCTGGATATCACTGATCTGGAGAAGCCGGAGTTCGAGGGAGCGAAGTATGTCTGGTCGCCGCCGCTGCGCGAGAAGTGGAACCAGGAGGAGCTGTGGAAGGGCCTGTGGAACGGCAGCCTCCAGACGATCGGGTCGGATCAGTGCTCGTTCAATTTCAAGGGCCAGAAGGAGCTGGGCCGCGGCGACTTCTCGAAGATTCCGAACGGCGGACCGACGATTGAGGACCGGTTCAGCGTGGTCTATTCCGAAGGCGTGGAGAAGGGACGCATCTCCATTCATAAGTTCGTCGATATCATCTCGACGCAGAGCGCCAAGCTGTTCGGCTTGTTCCCGCAAAAAGGCACCATCGCGCTGGGCAGCGATGCCGACATCGTCATCTTTGACCCGTCCGTGAAGCGGACGCTCTCGGCGGCGACGCATCATATGAACGTCGATTACAACCCTTTTGAGGGCATGGAAGTGACCGGCGAGCCGGTGAGCGTGCTCGTCCGCGGGGAATTCGTCATCCGCGACAAGCAGTTCGTGGGCGCCCCGGGCCGGGGGCAATATCTGCGCCGCAAGCGGTTCGGCGACGCCGCAAGGCCGCTGCCCGGCAAGGCTGAAGTCGGCGGGGGGGTCTGAGATGTCGGCCTACGACGATTACGCCAGAGAGAAGGAAGCGGTCGATGAGCAGGTCTCGACCGGATACGCCATCGCCGGAATCGCCGAGGATCTGGACGGTGCGGTCGTCCGGTTCGTCCGCGGGGAGCCTGCTCCGGCGGCCGCCGAGCTCCGGCTGCTTACCGCCGATGCGCGGAAATATGTGACGACGCTGCTTGTGGCGGCGAAGCGTACGGCAGGGTAACAGCGGCCTGCTAATTCGGGAAGAATGTGCAGCAGACGGGACGATGCGGGGATTCGGCATCGTCCCGTTTTAAATAGCGCGGCGATTGGCGGGGTCGATATGCCTGCGAGCCGGTCTAGGCATCGAGCTTCTCCTGCACGGCGCCTGCCGTTCCGGGAGAGCCGGGGGAGGGGAGATCGGAAGACTCTTGGCGAATGCTGGGATTCAGGAGCATCAAGCCTAATACGATCATGCCGAATACCGCCATAATGGCAAAGAAAGACCGGACAGGTATGGAGAGGATCAGGACGCCAGCCAGCAAGGTGGAGAGAGGCCGCGAGGCTTCAAGCAGCACCTTCATCAGACTGGATGCCCGGCCCAGCGTCTCCTGGGGCACTTTTAATACGAACAGCGTCTGCAGCGTAACGTTAGCCAGAGGACTTCCCAATCCGACGATGAATACGCAGACCAGCTCGGCGTACAGATGGTGAATCCAGGTTAACGCTCCGAGACCGGCGAGCATCAAGGCGATGCCTGCGGCCAGAAGGACGATGCGCTGCATTCTTCGGAGCAGATTGAGAGAGAACACTCCTGCCGTAATGCCGATCACGAAGAGAATTTCAAACAGGGCGAGCTCGGTTGAATCCCCGACAATGAGTGGGAACAAGAGCGTGGTAGGGGCCAGCATGAAATTAATAAGCACCAGATACAGAATCAGGTTCCTCAGCAGCGGGTGGGCGGTAACCGCAAGAATCCCCTCTTTGAAATCCCGGGCGAATCCGGAACGGTCCAGCTTCTCGGAGGACTTCTCCACCAACGGCCGGCTGCGGATCAAGGTTAACAAGAGCGCCGATCCCATAAAAGTCGCCGCATTAAATAGAAAGGCATAGGACGCATCATAATGCAGCAGCAAGGCCCCGAAGGCCGGTGCAACCAGGCCGACCAGAGTCTGAATCATTTGAGCCAGGCTCTGCGCCTGCATCATCTGCTCCCCGGGGACCAGCGTGCGTACCGCCACTGTCCGGGAGGGGGTGAAGAATGCCCCGAATGAGGCCATAATCAGCATGTAGGGCTTAAGCAAGCCGGCCATCAGCATCGCGGCGATGAAGGCGATCATGATCCCTCTGGCGATGTCGCACATAATCATGATTCGCTTCTTGTTCCCTCTGTCTACGATAATCCCGGCGAACAGGCCGAAGATCAGCAGCGGTACGGTCTCGGACGCGATCAGCACCGACATGAGAAAGGAACTGCCCGAGATCTCCTTCATAATCCAGATCAAGGCGATGGCGTATACGCCGTCGCCCAGGGCGGATACCACCTGCGAGGCAAGCAGCATCCGGTAGTTGGACAAGGATAGGAGACTCCGGTAGGATGGCTTGACGGTCTGATCCATAACGGATGGATTCCTTTCTATGTGGATTGGGCCGCTTCCTGCATCTCTCGCAGCCGTTCCAGCCCTGCTCTCTTGGGGGAGTAATCGCCCAGAGGGATGGCCAGGCTGAGGAAGACGCCTTCTTCCGTCAGCATCAGGCGTCGGGCGACAAAGGAACACAGGATATCCCGTACCTCTTCGCTGCTTATTCCGAATCCCCGGGTGCGGAGTCTTGCCGCGACGTTGTCGCTGGAGCTCATGTTGTCGCATTCCAGATACACAGCCGTTTCGTGAATGCTTAGCAGGGTGATCGTGCGGGCGGCAATCGGCCTGGTGTCTACCAGAGCCAACTGATTTTCTTTGAGCACAGAGAACAGTTCGCTGGTGGAATAATCCGTCTTCCAAGAACGGATGGCTTCGGCGAGATTCCGGATATAAGAGGAGGGCTGCTGTCCGTCGCCGTAATCGAAATCAAAGTGGCAGGCGATTTCCGCGCGTTGTTCGGGCGGCAGAGCGGGATAGACGTATTCATAGGCTTGAAGCGGCCGGATATTCCGGATGCGGTATTCATGGGGCGAGTCGAAGTAAGGGCTGAACCGGTCCAGACGAATGGGTGAGGTTCCGGCCGGGGGAGCCAGATGGACAAGGCTTGGAATCAGCGATGCGGCTTCCTCATAGTCTTCGGGGTTCTCTCCGGGAAAGCCGTAGAGGAAATTCCACATGGGACCTACGCCATATTCGGCGCACCACTTCAAGAGGCGGACATTCTGAAGCATGCTCACGCCCTTCTTCATTCGTCTGAGCACGGAGGTAATCAAGCTCTCGATTCCAGGCTGCACATAATAGAAGCCGGCATCCCGGAACAATTGGATCTGCTCTTTGGTCAGATTGGCCTTGGTCTCGTAGAACATATTCAGGTTCAGGTTCCGGTCGCGGATCTCCGGCAGCAGAGATTTGAAATAACCCATGTCGATGATGTTGTCGACGGCGGTAGCCCGGTTGGTGAAATTCTGATAGCGCTCTTTCAGATAAATAATCTCGTCGAGTGCCCGCTTGGGGGATTTGCTTCTGTAATTCATAGTCGAGCCGTTCAGGCCGCAAAAGAGGCAGTGGGATTTCTGTCCCCACCAGCAGCCACGCGAGGACTCGAACAGAAAGCTCTGCTTCTCTGCCGAAGGTTCCAGGCCGGCCTCCAGATACTGCTGAAAATAATCGTCGTAATTGGGATAGGGCAAGCTGTTCATGTCATGTACAGGCTGACTGGATGACGGGGCGCTTGGACCCGGTGCGCCGTATCTGGGATTAAGCAGAACGCCCTGAACGGAACACTCCGTAAGGCTGCGGCCGGATTCCAGTTGTTTCATGAACTCGATGAAGGAATCATCGCCTTCGCCGGAGCAGACCACGTCAATAAAAGGATAGGCCTGAAGCGTCCCGGGTCCCATGACCCCATCCATGTTGGCCCCGCCGAAAGCGATGATCTTGTCCGGAAAGCGCTCCTTCAATCGCTTCGCCAGGCTCAGTGCGGCGACATTCTGCTGGAAGACCGAGGTGAATCCGATCACATCGTAAGAGGCCCAATCCCGCTCGCGAAGAGCACCGTCCAAGAAAGCTTCAACCTCGCTGCGGATGCAAGATAGCCGCTCGAACAGTTCGCGGCGTTGTTCCGGCGTCTCCGTACCCGAAGGGAAGGCGGCAGCATAATAATCGGTATATTCCTGGAAATTGTCGACGCCGAACAGGGATTCGGAGAAAATCCATTCTCCCGCCAAGGAATTGGTCGCATAGGTAAAGTTCTCCGCAAGATGATCGTAGGCTTCCTGGCCGATCATACGGGCAAAGGTGAGATTCAAGTAACAGGATTCACAAGCGATGCCGTGCTTCAGCAGTCCGGCTTGCAGCAGACTGATGCCTATCGACGGTCTGTAGGCGGACGCAAAAGGCATATTTACAAAGAGGACCCGCATCCCAACTCCTCCATTTTCTTCTTAGTCAACCTTTTATGGTGTGCATGGTCATAATATCCATTTGATGGAATTATGAGTTGTATGGATTATAGCTTCGGCATATCCGGCAGTCAATAATATTTCCCATAAAGTTGTAGATTCGGGACGGATGCTCACCCATTTTCTATTTCAGAGCCACACGCATTTCTAACTCCGGGATATACCTGATTTTTGGGGTACCGTCTTCACTTATAATCATTTCTTTGTTTGCCGGGTCTTTGTACAGGTAGAGGTAAGGCTTAATAACGATAGTTTTGGAGTATCCGTTCAAAGGCTCGTAACGCGCATCCGTAACTTGAACTAAACCATCGGTCGGGTTCCAGCTGTGGCTGGTGAGAAAATTCAACTTATGCCCGGATTCGTCGAAAAGATCGTATCCCATTAAAGGGATATGGCGGGAATCGGAAGGGTCAACTGTAAGTCGCAGCGAGATACTTGTCGTCACTGGAGTAACTTCAACCTTCTCCAGATCTACCGTCAGGTTCTGATAGGAATGTTTGAGGTGAGGTGAGTATACCTTGAGGTCTGAAACGTTCAGACGGACCGGAACCGTAAGTGCATAAGGCTGGTCCACACCTTCCAATATTACCTCAAGAGATAATCTGAAGTGGTCAGGAAAAGGTTCTCCCCCTTGATTCCGCAGATTGGAGAACTCCAGAACAGAAGAATTTTTATCCCTTCCCTGAAAGCTGTAAATATCAATGGAGTTATCCGTTTGAGAGGGTTGGAAATCCTGAATGTCTCTTCCGTCTATAGACAGATGAATAGATTTGATTTGCGACTGTAAAGGTAGAGAGGTTGATTCGGCTTGACCCATGCGCTCTATCCCTAGAGAAAGGCGGGTCCCATCAAACATTACCACGGGCACTTGGAGTGAAATACCATTATGGCTATCCTGAGAGGCAGTAGAGGTATACCATCCGCGTTCATCAGCTGTACGAAGACCTAAATCGCCGGTAAACTGAAAGAGAGTAGACAGGACGGGTACCTGCTTCATAGAGGCCGCCATAGTAGGAGAAAGATAAGGAAGAGTGAAGAGCATGACGGCTGCAAGTGAAGCGACAGAGAAGACAAACCGCGTCTTGCTCCTGCGAGAAGGTACCGGGACCGAAGGTAAATCGGTCTTATGATAACGGTCCATCGTGCTCTTCACCAAATCAATCGTTACCGGGTCCTCGTTCAGAAGTCGCTTGATGAAATCCAAGTCGTTATCTTTTGGCATCTGCGTAGACTTCATAGCGGTCATACTCCCTTCTTTTCAGTACTTTTTTTCGGATACGTTCATATTTCTTACGGACCGTGGCTGCCTTGATGCCCATAATGGAACCTATTTCCTCATAATTGTATTCCTCGAGTGCTCTGAGAAGCAGAATTTGCCGTTCCTGCATGGTAAGTAGCTCCAGCAATTGCACGATATATTCCGAGTAATGATGAGGAGCTTCCGAAGAGAGATGTTCGGTGCGATAGCGGGAGAAGAAATAGGACTCCCGACTTTTTCTTTTCAAAATATCTGTACAATGATTGTGGGCAATTTTGTAAATCCATGCTGAGAAGGATACAGTTGGGGTATAACTTTTTATATGCCGAATCGCTTTGATAAAGATATCCTGTGCTGCGTCTTCGGCCTCTTGGCTATTCTTTAGCAGATAAAAGCAATATAAGTAGATGGGTTTTTGGAACTTCCGGATAATAGGTTCAAATGGCTGCACCTCACCTTCCTGGACGAATCGAATAAGCTGTTCCAGCTCCAGATCCGAGCCCGCGTCTGGGTTGCCTCTTGTGGCCATGGTCTTGTTCTCCCTCCTTTCACTTTGTATAACGATGAAGGATAACGTTTTGTGACCCTAGTACAATAATAGAAAGGGAGCCCGTCTATGAAATACGAAATCGTCCATACCAATACGTTCAAGTACGACTCCGAGGTCGATCAGAGCCTGAACACGATCCGGCTGAAACCGCTCACCGACGAGGTGCAGCGGCTGCTTCAATACCGGGCGGACATCGCGCCGGTATCGCTTACCCAGGAACATACCGACCTGTGGGGGAACCGGGTCGAGACCTTTTTTATTCCGGAGAAACACCGCCTGCTTGAGGTCAAGACGACATCGCTTGTCAGCATTCAGCGCAGCCCGTTCGCCGACCAGATTCTGTACTCGGACCGGATGCGGGCGATCTTCCACTCCGAGCTGTTCCGCCAGCACTACCTGTCTTATCTCAACGAGACGGATTACACGTATCTGGAGCCCGCCCAGCTGGCCGAAGCCCAGCGTGAACTCGGCGGGATGAACAATCCGGTGCAGTATGCGATCAGCGTCATGCAGTACCTCTACCGGACATTCACCTACGACGGACAATCGACCCAGGTCACAACGACGGCGCGGCAGGCGTACGGGTTAAAAAAGGGCGTGTGCCAGGATCTGGCACACGTCATGATCGGGATTCTGCGCGCAAGGCGCATTCCCGCCCGCTATGTCAGCGGGTACCTGTATGTCGGCGAGAATTCCGCCCTGAAGGGCGACGCCGCCACCCATGCCTGGGTGGAGGTGATGGCGCCGGGCATCGGCTGGATCGGGCTGGACCCGACCAACAATGTCGAGGCGCTCGGCAATCACATCCGCGTCGGGACCGGACGCGACTATGCGGATGTCAGTCCGCTTCAGGGCGTGTACCGGGGCGGAGGCAGCACGCTGGAGGTCAGCGTGTCGGTCCGGCTGCTGGAGCAGTCGGGGCAGTGAGCAGAATTCTTTGTAAAATTTGATCCAAAGTGTAACCAACTTTTGCGCGTCGGGCGCGCTGCCCCCGCATCGTGTATAATAAGGGCCATCAAGCCTGCGGCCTGCCAAGAGGCGCGGGAACGAGAGGACAAGTCGATATGTTCGAGCTGGAGGCCGCCTCGTGGCTGACGGAGGACCGTCTGCGGGAGCTGCTGGAGCAGTACCGGTCGCTGGGACCGCTGCCGGGTCTGCTGCTGACTTTTATGAAATCCTTTGTGCCGCCGCTGCCCACGGTTCTGATTGTCGGATTGAATGCGGCCGTCTACGGGTTATGGCCCGGCTTTCTGTATTCGTGGATCGGGCTGGTGGCCGGCTGCCTGGCCACGTTCGCCATCATCCGCGGGGTTGCCTCCCAGCGCCATCTGCGCAGGTGGGCGGCCCGCCCGAGAGTCGCGAAGGCGATGAAATGGGTGCGGGAGAGCGGGTTCAGCTATGTGTTCCTGCTCAGCCTGTTCCCGGTCGGACCGTTCGTCATTGTCAATCTGGCCGCGGGACTCGCGGGTATGAGGCTGCGTTCTTACCTGCTGGCGGTGCTGGCCGGCAAAGGCATTATGGTGCTGGCGGTATCGTATATCGGCAGCGACGCGGCGCGTTTTGCGGAAAGACCGTTCGAACTGATCTATGTCGTCCTGTTCGTTCTGCTCTGTCTGTGGGCCGTTAAATCCATTGAACGCTATTTCTCCCGGAAGTATGCCGGGGGAGGCGGAGGGAAAGGGGAACCATAACCGTCATGAAATACCGCAAGCTGGGAAGTACGGGACTGCGCGTCTCGGTGGTAGGCGTAGGAACGTGGCAGTTCGGAGGCGAGTGGGGCAAGGACTTCACGCAGCCGGAAGTCGATGCGATGCTGGACAAGGCCGGGGAGCTGGGCATTAACCTGATTGATACGGCGGAGTGCTACGGCGACCATCTGTCGGAGCGATTCATCGGCGAATATATCAGCCGCAGACGGCGCGAGGACTGGGTGGTGGCCACGAAGTTCGGACACCATTTCAGCGGCCATCTCCAGCGGGAGCAGCTCTGGAGCGCGGACGACGTGCTGAAGCAGCTCGACGGGTCGCTGAAGGCGCTGAAGACGGAGTATATCGACCTGTACCAGTTCCATTCCGGCACGGACGCCCAGTTCGACAACGACAAGCTGTGGAGCATGCTGGACCGGCAAAAGGCCGCGGGCAAAATCCGCCATCTCGGCGTCTCGATCAGCAGTTCCGGCAGCGGACGGCATCAGACGGAGGCGGCCGCTTCGGTCGGAGCCGAAGCGATCCAGGTCGTCTATAACCGGCTGGAGCGGGGGCCGGAGGAAGAGCTGTTCCCGATCTGCGCGGAGCAGCGGCTCGGCGTGCTGGCCCGGGTGCCGCTGGCGAGCGGCTACCTCAGCGGCAAATACAAGCCGGACGCGTCCTTCCCGGAAGGCGATGTGCGGGCGGGCCACGACGCGCAGAAGCGCGAGCTTATGCTCCGGGAAGTGGAGCGGATCGCGCGCGAGGAGGTGCCGGAGGGCATCGACATGGCGCAGTGGGCGCTCGCCTGGTGCCTGACGAATCCGGCCGTCACGACGGTGATTCCGGGCTGCAAGGATATCCGGCAGATTACGGCGAACGCCGAAGCGGCCGGCCTGGAGATGGTGCCGGATACCGAAGCCTGATACGGGCTGAAGCTCTAATCAAGGCTCCTAAGAAGGCTCCTAAGAAGGCTCCTAATAAAAGCTCTAAAAGAAAGCCGCGCTTCCCGAAGAGGGAGCGCGGCTTTGCCGTACCGGGAACCGGAGCCAAGGGGAACCGGCTAATCGCAGAGGGAACCGGCCGCTCCCTTATGATCCGCACGGAAGCGGCTTATTCCCCTGCGGCTTCAATCCGGCGTGAACCATTCCACCGGCACCGTCTCCGGCTCCGGCCGGGAACGGTGCCGCCAGCGGTTCAGGCGGACGTCGTAGGCATAGTCGCGCCGCCACTGCGCGCCGTGCTGCGCAATCGCCGCCACGGCGTCCGCGATGGCATGCACCTCGCGGAGCGTCATGATCGGGTGCAGCGATACGCGCACCCAACCGGGCCGCTGCGACTGGTCGCCGCTGAAGGCGGCGGTGGCCGCGGCGGCGGACGCCTGCTCGCCGATGCCGAGCAGGTAATGGCCGTATGGTCCGGCGCAGGAGCATCCCCCCCGGACCTGGATGCCGAACCGGTCGCTGAGCATCCGGGCGACCAGGTTGTAGTGCAGGCCGCGCAGATTGAAGGAGACGATGGGAAGCCGCTCCCGGTGGCGGGCCTCCAGCAGGGTGAGGCCGGGGATGCGGCTCAGCCTCGTCAGCAGCGCGCGGCCGAGCGCCTGCTCGCGCTCGGCGATCCGGCCGGTGCCCATCTGCTCTTTCAGCCGCAGACAGAGCGCGGTGCGGATCGTCTGGAGAAACGGCGGCGTACCCCCGTCCTCCCGGGCCTCCAGACTCTGAAGATAGCGGTGGCTGCTGAAGGGGCTCACCCAGGCAACCGTGCCGCCGCCCGGCTCGTCGGGGACGGGGCTTGCGGCGAGATCGGACCGCAGCATCAGCACGCCGCCCGCGCCGGGGCCGCCGAGGAACTTGTGGGGCGAGAAGAAGAGGCCGTCCAGCCGCTCGCGGGGGTCGGGCGGATGCATGTCGATCTCGACATACGGGGCGCTTGCGGCAAAATCCACGAAGCACCATCCCCCGTGCTCGTGCATCGCGGCGGCGAGGCTGCGGTAAGGGGTAACGAGCCCGGTCACGTTCGAGCAAGCGGTGAACGAGCCGATCTTCAGCCGGCCGGGATAAGCGGCCAGCGCTTCGCCCAGCTTCCGGGGGCAGGCGTTGCCGTCCGCTCCCGGCGGCACTTCGACCACGTCGGCCAGACTCTCCCGCCACGGCAGCAGGTTGGAGTGATGCTCCATATGCGTCACGAAGACGACCGGGCGCTCCCCGGGCGGCAGGTCCATCCGGCCCGCGAGCCAGGGCGGGAGCCGCAGGCCGAGCAGCCGCTGGAGCTTGTTGACCGCGCCGGTCATGCCGGCGCCGGCCAGGAACAGCGCGTCGTCCGGGCCGGCATGGACGTGGCGCTTGATGATGCGCCGCGCCTCCTCATAGGCGCGGGTGATGAGAGCGCCCGCAGCGCTCGCCTCGGTATGCGGGTTGGCGACATAAGGGCCGAACCGTTCCTGAATCCGCCGTTCAATCGGCTCATACAGCCGTCCGCTCGCCGTCCAGTCGGCGTAGAGAAGCCGCCGGGAGCCGTACGGCGTGAGAATCCGCTGCGACATGCCGATCGTATGCTCGCGGAATTTTCGAAACGCGTCCGCATGGGGCGCTTCTTCCTCCGGTGCGGAATGAATCACTTGCGTTCCCCCCAGCCTGATCATGGTCCACCCAGTATATGCCCGGGGCGGAGGATGGGTTAACGCCCATGCCGGAGGCGCCCCTTCAGATGAACAATTGCACGTCGCTCTCCAGCGCGTCCTTGAGGTAGGCCGCCGCGTCAATGATCTCAACTTCCGGCAGCAGTTCTTCGGGCTTGAAGCCCATAATCTCCACCGACAGCTTGCAGGCATAGAATTTGATGTTCTTCTTGCGCGCTCCCTTCAGGAAGTGAATCAGCTTCGGCGCGCCCTGGTCCTCGATCATCTCTTCCAGCAGCAGCTTCCCCAGCCCGCTGAAGTTCATCCGCGACAGCGGCAGCTGCTCGGGGCCCTTCGGGGTGACCAGATCCATCAGCTTCTCGTACAGACTCTTGTCCTCCAGCGTCATCGTCTCGGGATCGCGCAGCAGAAACAATCCCCAGAACGCAAAAAACATCGTCACCTCGGCGTCGATGTCCCTTGCCGCGTTGGCCAGAATCAGTCCGGCCATCGCTTTGTCGTATTCTCCGCTGAACATCAGCAGGTTAACCTTCTTCGTCATGTGCAACAGCGCCTTTCATGTCCGCATAGAGCCGGTAATGGGAGGGGGCGTCCTTAGACGCCGCATCCTCCGGCTAGTATGGACATCGGGGCCAAAGCTATGCGCGAAAGGCCGGGAAGCGGGCTTCCTGGCTGCGGCTCAGTCGGCGGGGCCGCTGCCTTGGGGGCGGTTCTCATCGGGGCTTTCGGAGGCCGTATCCCGGGCCGCTTCGGGATGCGCCGCCGTATACTTCCGCTCATAGCTGCGGGCGAACAGCCAGACGGCGCCGGTGAACAGCACGATCAGGCCCAGGATAACCGAGAACCGCCAGTCTCCGTCTTTCTTGAAATTCAGCTGGACGACGGTGAGCACCAGGGAAATCTGGAACCAGACCAGCGTTCGTCTGCGGAGCGGAATAATCCCTTCGCCCATCCGGGCCATGCTGCGGACAACGACAAGAGCGAGGCCGATCAGCAGCAGGGCGAAGACGCCCGTTGCGATCAGTTCTCCATTGGTAAAATCATTCATTCGCTCGATCTTCCTTTCGGTTCGGTGGATAGGAACTTATTCCCCGGAACTGCGGGGAGTCAGCATCGGCCCGATGCTGCTTGCAGGCAGCGGACGGGCGATATAATAGCCCTGGATGCAGCGACAGCCGCGGGCGACCAGGTAATCGGCCTGTTCCCGGGTCTCGACGCCTTCGGCGATCAGCCCGTAGCCGAGCTGGGAAGCAACCTGGGCGATGGATTCGATGATCGCTTCGTCGATGGGGCTGAGGCCGATGCCTGTAATGAAGGCGCGGTCGATTTTGATTTTGTTGACGGGAAAATGCTTCAGATAATTCAAGGACGAATATTTCGTGCCGAAATCGTCGATGGACACGGTAATGCCGATATCCCGGATCTGCTGAAGAAGCGGGTAATGCTCCTCCATCATCGCGGTGCTCTCGGTGATCTCGAATTCCAGAACATCCGGTTCCAGCCCGAACTCGTCCAGCACAGCCAGAAGTCCGGGAATCAGACTGCGGTTATAGAACCAGCTGTTGGAGACATTGAGCGAGGTCCGGCGAACCGCAAGTCCCTGGGCCTTCCATTCGGCGAGCTGGCGGCAGACCTCGCGGATGACCCAGTCGGTAAGCTGGACCATCAGACCGGCTTCCTCCACCGCCCCGATGAACCGGTTCGGGCCAATCAGCCCCTCCTGGGGATGGTTCCACCGCAAAAGCGCTTCCAGACCGACAAGCTGCCCGGACACGATATCCACCTGGGGTTGATAATACAATACAAACTGCCGATTCTCCAGCGCCGACAGCAAATGGCGGTTGATGACGCTCTTCTGCTTGAGCTTGTCCCGCAGATTCTGGTCGAACATGTAACAGGTCTCTCCGGCCTGGGTCTTGGCTTGGTACATGGCCGTGTCGGCGAACCGGATCAGATCGTCCCGGGTCCCGGCATGCTCGGGGTAAAGGGCGACCCCGATGCTGGTCGAGAGGTTGAGCCGGGCCCCGGCCACTTCCATCGGTTCGCCCACGACAGAGCTAAGACGGGCGGCGAGCGCAGCCGCTTCTTCGGGGGTGTCTTCGAACAGCATGACGAATTCGTCTCCCCCTGTCCGGGCGAACATCCGGTAGGGCAGTCCGCTGTGCTGAATCCTCGCCGCCAGCGTCTTCAGCACCTGATCGCCTGCGCCGTGGCCGAGCGTATCGTTAATCTCCTTGAACCGGTTCAAGTCGAAGTAGAACAGCATATAGCGGCGGGTCGGATCATCGCTCTGCAGCAGGGCGTCGAGCGTATTGGTGAAGTGCCTCCGGTTCGGGATTTCGGTCAGGCTGTCGTAATAGGCCATCTGCTCGTAGGAGCGCTCCGACGCCCGCAGATCCCGGGTCCGGGCATTCACCAGCTGTTCCAGATCCCGGCTGAACCGGGTCTGCTGCCGGATGAAGTAGGAGACGAAGCCGAGAAGCGACAAGAGCGCGATATCAATCCAGAAGACCCCGGCCAAGGCCCGGCGCCGGACGCCGGGATGAAGCGGCTCGTGAATCTCCCATTGCTGGTTGTAGAAGGAGACGGGAACACTGATGATGGCTTCCGTCCCCTTCGGCCGGGGGCCGAACAGGTACTCGGAAGCCCCGCGGGTTACATAAAGGCTGGAGTTGCTGCCCAGGAAATGATCGACAATATCCTGAATCCGCAGCGTTACCGAAATGATGCCCTCGAAGGCATCGCCCGTGTACACGGCTTGGCGCATCACCAGGCCGTAATCGCCCTGGGCCAGCTTCCGCGGCCCGTCCATCACAATCCCCCGGGAGTTCATCGTCTCCCGGATAAGATCCGGCGAAGCCAGCGAAGCGTCGCTGAGAAGGCTTTTGCCCATAATGACAGCGCTGCTGTCCGGCGGATACGCATAATCAATGACGCCCCGGGGAGCGACGGCAATATTCAGCACATGGTCGGTGGACCGGTACGCGTTCTGCAGATACAGGCGGACCAGGGACGGGTCGGCGTCGAAGCCGACGGTCCGGATGAAGGAGCCCACGCCCCGGATGATCGACACCCGTTCCTCGATATTGGCGGACAGCATCGAAGCGCGGGCGGACAGGTCGGCTTGGACAGACCGGCGCTCCCGGTCGACCGATACGGAATAGTAGGAATACAGCGACAGCTGCAGGACAAAGATGATGGCGAGGATCAGCAGGAAGGGTTTTTTCTTGAAGAAAGCCATAGGGGGCCTCCGGTCAGCAGGACTCGTATTCTTGCGGCAGGAGATCAGATGCGGACCTGTAGGGCTGCCGCGTTGAAAATGTCGATTGATGTCGTGCCGATCCTCTCTAGGATGGCATTTTTAGCAAGTTTGCGCAAGTGAAATCGGCGGGGATTTCATGTATACTATTTAATGATAATTATTCTTATCTAATATTCATCTTATACAGGAGGCTTGCAGAACCGACATGAATGCATGGAGGTTATTTAAAAAGGCATCCCGGTTCGGCGTGATCCCGGTCATGATGGTACCGGTGGTGCTCGGCGCCCTCGGGGCATATGTCTGGGAGGGCGTCTTCCATCCGCTGCTCTTTGTGCTGACTTTCACAGGAGCGGCCGCCGCCCATCTGTTCTCCAACATGATCAATGATCTGTGGGATTACCGGAGCGGCGCGGATACGGAAGCGAAGAACACGCCGGGAGCCATCTCGACCAACTCGGGATTTCTGGCTGCGGGCGTACTGAGCGAGCGCGTATTCGGCGCGATTACGTGGAGCCTGTTCGCGGTCGCGCTGATCTGCGGCCTGCTGCTCAGCGTTCTGGCTGGACCCGAACTGCTGTGGTTCGTGGCGGGCGGAGCGGTGCTGGCCTATTTCTACGTGGCTCCGCCGCTGCGGTTCGGCTACCGGGGCAGGGGCTACAGCGAGCTGGCGATCTTTCTCGCCTTCGGCCTGATGCCGGTGACCGGTTCTTACTTCGTCCAGACCGGCGAGTTCGGCTGGAAGCCGGTGCTCTTGTCGCTGCCGGTCGGCCTGCTGACCACGCTGCTGCTGTTCAATCATCATTTCCTGCACTGGCGCGCGGATCAGCGGGCCGGCAAGAAGACGGTCGTCGTAGCGCTCGGCGAACGCCGGGCGCTGCGTCTCTCGCGGCTGATGCTCTATGTCGCATACGCTTCGGTTGTGGTATGCGCTTCGCTGGGCGCTCTGCCGTGGTATGCGCTGCTGGCTCTGCCGACCGCCGTGCCGCTGATCGGCGCGTACCGCAGGCTGGGCGCGGAGAATCCGTCCCAGGCTTATCTGCCGCTGATGGGCGCATCGCGCAGCGCCTCCGTGCGTTGCGGCTCGGTCATGGCGCTGGCGCTGCTCCTGCAGGGCCTGATCGGTTAGCTTCGTCACCTTTTCCTCTAGTCCCTAAATTTCCTGACAGAAAGAGAGCGATCTTCATGGACAAGCAGTTCACACTCGGCGATTTTCACACCATCCTGTCGGATGGACAGGTCTGGAAGACCGGCGGCTTCAAGCTGCCGGACGGCACCTTCTGGGCTTACCGCGAGCCGGAGGCGGTCGTCATCGTCCGCAACGGCATTCTCTACGTGCGGGCGCAGCTGACCCGCGGCCATAACCAGGTGCAGATTCTGGACAACGCCAAGCATATGTATTTCTCCGCCGAAGAGGTGGAGGTGCCGGAAGCCGGCGAGATCAGCTTCGAGCTGCAAATGCGCGCGCGGACGTCGGGAACGGCTCCCGGCGATCTCTACGACGGATATGTGTCGCTTAATCTGCTGGACTTCTCGACCGGAGCGGCGCTTGATTTCTTCGCGGGGAACGACAAGTACGCGAGCGTCTACGCCATTCTGCCGTTCCCGGGCGTGAGCGTGCCCGATACGGGAGGAACGAAGTATTTCTCCATCTTCAAGGAAGATACCGATTTCCAGGCCCGCGAATTCAACACGTACAAGATTACCTATCACCGGGGGAACGACGAAGCGGTCTTCTACCTCAACGGCAGAGAAGTGCGCCGGGAGAAGAACATTCCGGTCAAGCTGAACCGGTTCACGGTTGCGCTCGGCATGATGACGGAGAAGGATCTGTCGCCCGAGGGCAGCGTATCCTGCCATGGACAGACGGTTATCGCCGAGTACTCCCCGGTCGCGGTAACCGTGACGGAGGGCTGAGCCCCGCGTGAATCTCCGGACCTTCCTGAAATATGTAGAGATCCAGACCAAGGTCGCCAGCATGATCCCGCTGGCCCTGGGCACGTTGTACGCACTGTACCGGTTCGACAGCTTCCGGCTGGAGAATTTCCTGTTCATGCTGCTCTCCCTTCTGAGCTTCGATATGGCGACGACAGCGATCAACAACTATTATGATTTCAAAAAGGCGGCCCGCACCCACGGGTACGGCTACGAAACGCATAACGCCATTGTCCGCTATAAGGTCAAAGAGCGCACCGCTGTAACGGTTATCGTCGTACTGCTGGTGCTCGCCGCCGGCGGCGGCCTGCTGCTGGTGTCGCAGACAGGGCTTCTGGTCTTCCTGCTCGGAGGCCTGTCCTTTCTGATCGGAATTCTGTACTCGTTCGGACCGATCCCGATTTCGCGGATGCCGCTCGGCGAGCTGTTCTCCGGCCTGTTCATGGGCTTCGTCATCATCTTCATCTCCGCTTATATTCATGCGGACGGCGAACTGGCGTCGCTTGCGCTGAGCGGGCCGTGGACCGATTTGTCGGTCCGCCTGGACATCCGTCTGACCGAGGTGCTCGCGCTGTTCGGCTTCTCGGTTCCGGCGGTTCTCGGGATTGCCAACATTATGCTGGCCAACAACATCTGCGATGTCGAGGAGGACATCGACAACCGGCGCTATACGCTGCCCGTCTATATCGGGAAGGCCCATGCGCTCCGGCTCTTCGCGGCGCTCTACTATTTGTCCTATCTGGACCTGATCGTTCTGCTGCTGCTCGGCGTCCACCCCCTGCTGGTGCTGGCGGCACTGCTGACGGTCATTCCGCTGCGCCGGAACATCGCCGCCTTCCGGGCCCGCCCGGAGAAAGCGGCGACCTTCATTCTCTCGGTCCGGAACTTCGTGCTGCTCTGCGGGGCCCGGATCGCGCTTATGCTGGCGGCCGTGCTGCTGGAGACGCTGTAGACAGGGAGAAGAAATACAGAAGGAAGACAGGCCCGCGCCTATGGCTCGCGGGCCTGTTCGGTCTGCCCGGAGCTTGGCAGCAAGAGAAGTTCTGGATTGTGCGGTTTAGAGTAGGCATGCCGCGGAGGATGCATTACAATGGACACATTCTTAGATTTTTCTGGAAAGAGAGGGAGACATCGATGAGTACGAAGCTGCGTTGGGGAATTCTTGGCTGTGCACAGATCGCAACGAACGCGGTGATGCCGGCGATTCAGGCGTCTTCTTCGGGAACGCTCGCGGCCATTGCCAGCCGCCGTCTGGAGAAGAGCCGGGAGGTGGCCGGACAGTTCGGCATCGGACGCGCCTACGGGAGCTATGAGGAACTGCTGGCTGATCCGGAAGTGGATGCGGTCTACATCCCGCTGCCGAACCATCTCCACCGCGAGTGGGTGATCCGGGCGGCGGAGGCCGGCAAGCATGTGCTGTGCGAGAAGCCGCTTGCGCTGACAGCCGCCGAAGCCGGGGAGATGGTCGAAGCCTGCCGCAAGGCAGGCGTGCATCTGGCGGAAGCCTTCATGTACCGGCATCATCCCCGGATGAAGCAGGTGCGGGAGCTGATCGCGGACGGGGCCATCGGCGAAATTCGGGGCTTCCGCGGGGCATTTACGTATAACGATGCCGAGGATACCGGCAATATCCGCTTCCGGGCCGAGTGGGGCGGCGGCTCGATCTACGATGTCGGCTGCTATCCGATGAGCGCGGCCCGCTTCCTTCTGGGCGCCGAACCGGAAGCGGTGACGGCGCATGCCCGGTTCTCGCCGGAGCACGGCGGCGTGGATATGATGACCTCCGGGCTGGTAGAATTCCCGGGCGGCGTCAGCCTTATTTTTGACTGCGGCATGTGGGCGTCGAACCGGCAGGAGCTGGAGATTCTCGGAACGACGGGCCGGTTGTATCTGCCAATGCCGTTCAATGCGCGGGAGGAAGACGCCGACTTTGAATGGATTCGGGACGGCGCGGACCGCGAGACGGTTCGGGGCATCGGCGCCAATCCGTATGTGCGTCAGGCCGACGACTTTGCAGCAGCGGCAGGCGGGGCAGCGCCGATTGTGTCTCCCGGAGACCCGGCTGCGAATATGGCGCTCCTGGAAGCGTGCCTGAAATCGGCAAGAGAGCGGCGGCGGGTGGAGCTTGTCCCGCGCAGCCGGATCTGATGGCTTGGAGACCGGAGCGGGGTCTGCTCCGGTCCGTGCGCAACGTGAAGCAAGGGAGGAGAAGGGCGTGATGGGCATGTCAGGAGATGGACGGGAGCCGGTGATCCGGCTGTCGGATGTGTGGATGAAGTATGGAGACCGCTATGTGCTGCGGGGAATCAACCTGGAGGTAGGCCCGGGGCAGATTGTGGGCTACATCGGGCCCAACGGAGCGGGCAAGAGCACGACCGTCAAGCTGATGCTCGGTCTCGTGCAGGGCTACAGCGGGCGAATTGAAATCTTCGGCCGCGACATTGCAGACGGCGATCCCGCCTACAAGCGGCGCATCGGCTACGTGCCGGAGATCGCCGAGCTCTACGAGAGTCTCACTGCCCGGGAATACCTGGTCTTCATCGGGGGCCTGTACGGTCTGTCGCGGGAGGAAGCGGAGGACAGGGGACGGCGGCTGCTGAAGCTGCTCGGCCTGGAGGGCGCCTTCCAATCTGTCATCGGCTCGTTCTCCAAAGGGATGCGGCAGAAGGTGCTCCTGGTCTCGGGCATGCTGCATGACCCCGATATTCTGTTCCTGGATGAGCCGCTCAGCGGGCTGGACGCGAACAGCGTCATGGTCGTCAAAGAGATTCTGGCCGGACTGGCGGCGGAGGGCAAGACGATCTTCTATTCCTCGCATATTATGGACGTCGTGGAGAAGATCAGCAGCCGCATCGTCCTCATTGCCGAGGGCGGCATCGTGGCCGACGGGACATTCGAGGAGCTGCAGGCGCGCAGCGCGCAGGGTTCGCTGGAAGGGATCTTCAATCAGCTTACAGGCTTTGACCGGCACCGGGAGATTGCGTCCGAATTCATCTCGGTCCTGAGAGAAGGAGCGCGGACATGAAGGCAGATCCAATGCCCCGGGAATCCGGGGTGCTTCGAGTTCTGGACCGGCTCGCGCCGTTGTTGATCCGTATGGGGGCGGACTATCCGGTAATGCGCAGCATTGTCGGCGTGAAGCTGACGATGGACGGACGGCGCACGCCAACCGTGCTGGGCGGAACCGCCAAAGAATCGCCGCTTAGTTCCAGAACCGGCATCATCCAGTGGATCTACGTGCTGTACGGCGCGATGTTCGCGCTGATGCTGATGCTGCCTCTGAGCGACTGGATTCTGGCAGCCATGCAGTTCGGCGTGCTCACGTTCTTCATGATGACGACGCTGATCTCCGATTTCTCCTCCGTGCTTCTGGACCTTCGCGACAAAAGCATTCTGCTGTCCCGGCCGGTCGACGGCCGCACGCTGGGGCTGGCGAAGACCGTACATATTCTGGTCTATCTGCTGGGCCTCTCTCTGTCGCTGGCGGGGCCGGCTCTCCTCGTAGCTCTCTTTTACAAAGGAGTTGCCTTCTTCCTGCTCTTCCTGGCGGGAGTCCTGCTGACGGATATGCTCGTGCTGGTGCTGACCGGCCTCTTCTATCTGCTGATTATGAAGCTGTTCGACGGGGAGAAACTCAAGGACATGATCAACTACGTCCAGATCGGGCTGTCCGTGACCGTCATAGTCGGGTATCAATTCCTGTCCCGGATGTTCAATATGACCGTTGCTGCGGACATGACGCCCCGCTTCGCCTGGTGGGAAGTGCTGATTCCTCCGGTCTGGTTCGGATCGGCTTTTGAAGTCGTCCTGGGCGGCGTGCGCCGCCTGCCGTTCGTGCTGATGGCGATAGCCGCGCTGGCGGTTCCGGTCGTCCTCTGCATCGTATACATCCGCACGCTGCCGGCCTTTGAACGGAGCCTTGCGAAGCTGGCGTCGCAGGAGAGCGCCGGCGGACGGAAGTCGCGTTACGCCGATCTGCTGGCCCGGTTGTTCTGCCGGGGGCGCGAGGAACGGCTGTTCTTCGGGTTCTGCTGGTCGATGATGCGCCAGGAACGCGATTTCAAGCTGAAGGTCTATCCGACGATAGGATTGTCTGTCGTCTTCCCGTTTATCTTTATGGCTAACACGCTGGTCAGCGGAAATATCTCCGCCCTTCGCGGCACCAAGGCTTATCTGTACATTTATCTGATGATCGCCCTGATCCAGACGGTGGTCACGATGCTGGCCTACTCCATCAATTACAAAGCCGCCTGGGTCTACCGCGCGGTTCCGCTGACAAGCCCGGAACGAATCTACAGCGCCGTATTCAAAGCCGCGCTGGCCCGGCTTATCGTTCCGCTCTACCTGCTTGAAGCGGCGGTCTTTCTGCTGATCTTCGGCCCGGGGATCTGGCCGGATCTGCTGGCCGTGCTTCTGACGATGTTCCTGTATACGGTCATTTGCTATGCGGTCCAGCCCCGCAGTCTGCCCTTCTCCGAGAAGTACGAACGGAACCGGCAGAAGGAGAAGCAGAAGGGCGCCCTGCTGCTGCTGTTGATCCTGTTCGGTCTGGCCGGAATTCATTATCTCGTCCGGCAGACGGAATTCGGTATTTACTTCTATCTGGCGTTGCTGGCCGCCGCCGGTCCGACTGCCTGGCGGATCGCCTTCGGCCCGGCGAAGTCGAAGTCCGGGTCCCCGTCTTCCGGGCTCCGTTCCTTGTCCAAATAGGGCATTTCGCGGCGGAGTCCGAAAAAAGGGTGCCAGTTCCAGTATTTACTTAGACAGCCCGCAGAATACAAGGTAGAATAACAGCAAAGCTCAGGATAGACGGTCTTCTTGGTACGCTTTACACGTACTCCTCATCGCATTCGCAGCCGCCAACCGACATGCATCCTGCCCACCCGTGTTTTGCCAGAGAAGGCTCTATTATTCTGACCGCGAGAGGTACATTATGGACCAACTGGGTATTCATTATAACTTCTGGATCGTGCTGCTTTCTTTTGTCGTAGCGGTTGCCGCATCCTATTCGGCCTTCAATCTGCTGTCCCAGGCGGACGGCTCCTCCCCTTTCTCCAGACGGCTGTGGCTCCTGACCGCCTCCTGTGTGCTGGGAAGCGGCATCTGGGCTATGCATTATATTGGCATCATGGCCGGAGAGTTGCCCTTCAAAGTTACCTATCATGCGGGCGGGGCCCTTCTCTCCATTCTGACCAGCATAGTATTCAGCTATCTCTCGCTGAGTCTGCTTGTATCCTCCAGGCCCCGGCTCGGCCAGATCATGGCTGGCGGCGCTCTGCTCTGCATCGCGATCGCCGGAATGCATTATATCGGCATGAGCTCGCTGAATATGAAAGCTCACCTTCACTATAACCTGCTGTCCCAGGGCATTGCCGTGCTGCTTGCTCTGTTCGCGTCCTGGCTCGGCCTGTTCCTCTTCAGCCGTTCCAAAGCGCAAGCCGGCTTCAGCCGCTGGCGTCTGTTCGCCTCTGTCTTTCTCGGCTTTGCCGTAACCGGGCTTCACTACACAAGCGTGAGAATCTCCCATATGGGCTATGTCGGGGCAGACGGCATCCATTCCTCCTTCATGCAGACGGATGCTATTCTGCTGATCGGCGTCTCGCTGGTAACGCTGTTCATGTTCGTGATATCGGGCAGCGCAGTGTTCCTGGACCGTCATGTGCTGGAGCGCATGGCCTACCATGACCCGCTGACCGGCCTGCCGAACCGGCATGGACTGGAACGTTATTTTGAAGATGAATTCCTCGCCAACCGGTATGGTTCGGTCTTCTTTGTCGACCTCGACCGGTTCAAGGCCATCAACGATACGCTGGGTCATGACATCGGCGATATGCTGCTGGAAGAGGCGGCCCGCCGCCTGCTGAAGCTGCGTCAGGAGGATGGACGAGGCCGGGTGTTCCGGCTTGGAGGCGACGAGTTCCTGATTGCCATTCCCGGCTGCGGACGGGAAGAGGCGAAGGAAGAAGCGCTGCGGATTCTCAGCGAGGTGAAGCGTCCTTACCGGATCGAGGGCAACGAGCTGTATGTCACAGCCAGCATCGGGATCAGCCTCTCCCCGACCCACGGGATGGACCGCTCCTCTCTGATGAAGGCGGCCGATACGGCGCTCTATACCTCTAAGGATTCCGGCAAGAATAAATTCAGCATCTTCGACCAGGAGATGAACCGCCATCAGGTGCGGCGGATGTCGCTGGAGAAGGATCTGCGCAAGGCCTTGGCCCGCTCCGAGTTCATGGTTGTCTACCAGCCGAAATGGGACTCGCTGCTTAATGTTACAGTCGGTCTCGAAGCGCTGCTGCGGTGGAGACACCCGGAGTACGGAATCGTATCTCCGGCCGAGTTCATCCCGATTGCCGAGGAGACAGGCCTGATCGTCCCGATTACCTACTGGATGCTTCACGAGGTGTGCAGCCAGAATATGCTGTGGCACAAGGAATCCATAGCCGAAGTCGCTGTGTCGATCAATATGTCCGCCAAAATGTTCGAGACCGACGATCTCTACGAGGTGGTGGAGGAGGCGCTGAGCCGTTCCGGCTTGCCGCCGCACTACCTGGAGCTTGAGATCACGGAGTCGATCGCCATGAACAATATGGAGGAGACCGTTGCCCAGCTGTCGAAGCTGCGCAGCCTGGGCGTCCGGGTGTCGCTGGACGACTTCGGCACCGGGTTCTCCTCGCTGGGCAATCTGGATGAAATTCCGGTGAACACGCTCAAGATTGACCAGGTGTTCATCCGCAAGAGCAAGATGCATTCCAAGAAGGCCATCATCAGCAATATCATTGCCATTGCCGGCAACCTGAACATGGATGTGGTGGCCGAAGGGGTGGAGACCCCGGAGCAGATTGAACTGCTTCAATCGCTGGGCTGCCGGGTGATGCAGGGCTACTACTACGGCCGGCCTATGGCTGTTAGTGAGCTGGGGCGCTGGTTCAGCGAGAATGCGCAGGCGGCGGGCTGAACGGCCGGCTCCGAAGACGTTCATGACCCATAACAGAAGCCCCCGGCTTCCGCGCAGGCGGATAGCCGGGGGCTTCTGTTATTCTAGGAACTAATAGAGGTATTTGACGATTCCGTTCAGGAAGCCGACGACGTGATCGTTGTAATACCAGAGATCGTACCGGACGCCGCTGATGGTGTATTTCTCGGTATAATCCGGGGCGCCCCAGGAGATTTGAACCTGCTGAGTCGTCATGCCTTTTGAAATGACACTGTTCTTGATTTTCTCCCAGATCTCGGGCGTGAACGAATACATCTTCTTCGGGTCGGAAGGGAAGAACATGTCCTTGTTCGCCAGAAGCTGGGCAATCTCGGTCGGCGAGTAGGCGGTATTGCTCCAGGCCTTCGTTCCGTCCGCAAAAGAGAAGATAAGAACGAACCGTCCCTTGAAGTCGGGCTCCAAATCCTTAATGGTGGTTTTTTGCAGCCGACAATCACTGCTGAACCGATTGAACCAATACACCTTGCCGATGTATTTGGACAGACTGCCGATCGCTTTCTTCTTGGCCACCTCGTAAGTGCCCTGCGTCTGGACGACCTGCTTGGCCTGGCCGAACGAGACGTTGATCTTCTTGACGCTGTCGTTCCAGGAGAGGGAAGCTCCAAGTTCACTCTTCAGCAGATCGCCGGGGAAGACGGCGAGACTGCTGACCAAATGGACCTTCCCCGGCATGGTGACCGACTGTCCGTCCACGGTAGCGATGGCGCTGCCCACCTTGAACTGAAAGCTGCGTTCGCCGAGCTGGACCGTGAAGCTTTTGCCGTCCGCAGAGGCCTTGACCTCTCCGCCCAGCTTCTGAAAGAAAGTCTGGATGGGCAGGAACATCATGCCGTTCTCCCGGGAGCCTCCCAGCAGCTCGGCATCGGACTGAATGACGACGGATGCGGTCTGGGTCAGTCCGCCGGATGTGACGGTGACCAACGCTTCGCCGACGCCCGTCGCCTTGAGAGTGCCGTCTTCCTGAAGCTTGAGCAGGTAGGGCTTATCGATGCTGACATGAGCCTCGGTCTTCGACACCCACCGGGATGCGCCGTTGGACCAGCTCTCGGCGATGGAGAAACCGGTCTCCTGGCCGACCGTAAGCGCAGGCTTCTGAACCTTCACGTCCAGCGAGACCGGATTCGGTATGGAGACGGCGGACAATTCATGGGTGGAAGTGTCATAGACCGCAAGGCTGCCGTCATTCAGCCGGACAAGAAGGAGCTCGGATTGAATAATCTCCTGAATACTGGCTACCCCCGACAGACCGGGATAGGACTCGCCAAGTCTGCTCTCATGCAGCATGGAGGGCTCGAGCGGCGCGACGGTGCCGTCCTGCTTCAGAACGAGCAGAGGGCCCCAGAGATAATAGACGCTGCGTGCGTCTCCGGCGATGACCCGGGGCACATAACGGGTCTTGTCCCATTCGTAGTATTGGGCCTGCCCCGACTTTAGTGATACCGCCACAGTGCCGTTATCGTTGATTGCAATCGAAGCCACATCGTCCGGGCTGGCAAAACGGTCAATGGTGTAGACGCCGGAGTCGCTGCGGCTCTTCAGCTCGCCGGTACGGCTGAGCGTGAGCAGGCGGCTGTCATTGCTGGCGATCCGGACGATGTCGGTGTAACCGGCCATCTGCTGTCCGTCCGTCGTCCAGACGGTGCCGTCCTGCTTCAGCGCGTATGGGCCCGAGAGAGAGACGACGTCTACCGGCGAGGGCAGCATGCGAAGATAATCCGTGTTCGCGAGCTTGAGAATACGGCCGTCCTCCGACAGGCCATAGTCCCCGTCGAGCTCCTTCAGTTTGTAATCCAGCAGCCGGTAGGTCTTCTGGTCAGGATTCTCCACCCAGGTCGATCCGTCGCTCATCAGGAAGACATCCCCGTATTCGTTCAGGTAGCCATGGTCAATGACCGTCTGGGAAGCGGCGTGGGCTTTGCCGGCTCCCGATGCGATAACCAGCGCCGTTACAGCCGCAAGCCCCCATTGGATCCCTTTCATTTCTCACTCATCTCCTTGTTGGAATTAAAGCAGGTGAACCGGACAGCCAAGCAGAACAAAACCGGCAGGCGCGAATGCAGCATGCCTGCCGGCCGGGACGGCTTGTTATTGCTCCACCTTGAATCTCTCGATGAGATTCTGCAGCTTGTCGGCCAGCGACGAGAGGAAGGCGGCCGACGCCTCCACTTCCTGCATGGCAGCGAGCTGCTGCTGGGAGGAAGCGGACATGCTCTCCGCTCCCTCGGCGGTCTGATTGGAAATGCTGACAACGCTCTGGAGGGAGGTCACCAGTTCCTCGGCAATGCCGGAGAGCTGGCGGACCGTATCCGAGATCTCCCGGCTCTGCCCCGACATGGCGTTCACGAACGTCTCGATGTCGGCGAAGGAGCGGCCGGCTGCCGCGACCATCTCCGTTCCCTGCTCCATCTCCTGGGAGGAGCGGTTCATCGTATCGCCCGCCAGCTCCATCTGCTCCAGAATCTGTCCGAGCAGCATGCCGATCTGGGCGGCGGATTGGGACGAGCGCTCGGCCAGCTTGCGGACGGATTGGGCGACGACGGCGAAGCCGCGGCCTTCCTCGCCAGCGCGGGCCGCTTCGATGGCCGCATTCAGCGACAAGAGATTGGTCTCTTCCGCAATGCCGGCGATAATGCCTACAATGGCTTCAATCTCTCTGGAGTGGCCGGACAGCGTCTCGATAATCCCGGCAAGATCGCCGATGCTGCCGCTCATAACCTTCATCTGGCGGGTCGTCGAATCCATGGACTCCCGTCCGGAACGGGCCTGCTCCGTGCCCCGGGAAGCGTACTGCATCGCTTCTTCGGTATTCTTGGCAATCTCTTCGATGAAGCGGGACACTTCCTGAACGGAACGATAGCTGCTCTCGAGATTGCTGAGCTGAAGCTGGGCGCCTTCGGCCAGGTCCATCGTAATGTTGACCGTATGCTCGCCGGCGCGGTTCGTCTCCTGCGCGCTGGCCGACAGCTCCTGGGAGGAGGAGGCTACCTGCATGGAAGTATCGTTGACCTCCGTGATCAGGCTGCGCAGACTGAGCGTCATGTCGTTGAAATCCCGGGCAAGCGTTCCGATCTCATCCTTGCTGCTAAGCAGCAGCGGATCATGCGAGAGATCGCCGCTTGCGACCCGGTTGACGGAAGCCGACAGCCGGGACAGCGGATGAACCATCCGGCGGATCAGCAGGTAGGCGGCGAGAATGGCTGCGACCAGAATACCCGCGCCGATCAGGAACGGCTTCAGAATAATCTCCATTGTGCGCTCTTTCACAAGTGAGCCATCAAAGTTGATCGCCATCAGCGCGACAATCGGCTTAGTCGGATCATGGTCCTGGTAGATGGGCCCGTAGCCGGTCTTCAGCGAGACGCCGTCGTATGTATAGACACTGGAATAGGTGGAATGCTTCATCTTGGTAATCATGTCTTTGTCTTCTTGGTTAAAATAGAACGAATCGCCTGCCTTGTATCCGCGGGCCTGAAAGTTCTTGTCGGCGGCAAGGATCTTGCCGTCCAGCGACAGAATAAACACTTCCTTGAAGATCGGCTTGTGCCCGACTACCCAGCCGATTCGATCCTGAACCGCGCTCAGCTGGCTGTTGTCGCCGTTCGCAAGGGCGCTGACAACAGCGGGGTCCAGTAATCCCGTTGTAATATTGGCGCAGCCGACCAGCTCGATGCCGGCAGCTTCGTCAATCTGATGATAGGCAGCGCGATAGCCGAAGAAGCCGATGGAGGCTCCGACCAGCAGCAGTACAGTCAGCATCATCCACGTTAATTTTGTAGCCAGTTTCATTCTTCCACCAACCCAATCCGTCAAGTTATAAAAGCCGATGCTCATTATATCGGAATTCAAACAGCGGTTCATTAATAAGAACGGTTGAATAGGTGACAAAAAGCAAAAAATTTAATAGCAGGCAATTTAAAATTCACAACTTTGCCGAAGTTTTAAAAATGACCCGATCTTCCATTGAATGTCCCAACCCCGAAATGATACGCTAAGAGTACGACAAGATACGGGAGTGAACTAGAATGGCATTCGAGCAAGACCAGTTGGTGGAAGAGATCGCCTTATCCATGTTCAGAGTGCAGAAACGGATCATATCCGGCATGTCATTGACCAAGGAGCTGGGACTTACCTTCCCGCAATTCTCGCTGCTGACCATGATCTCCAAGCGGCCGGGCGCGCGGGTCGTTCAATTGGCCGAGCGCATGGATGTCAAGTCGAGCGCGGTAACCGTCATGCTCGACCGGATGGAAGCCATCGGCCTGGTCGCCCGCGAACCGGACGAGCATGACCGGCGCGCTGTTGTGGTGAACATCACGACTAAGGGGGAGCAGGTTCTGAGGGAGGGGCGGGAGCAGCTCCAGACGACGCTGAGCGAGCAGCTGGCGATTCTGAAGCCGGAAGAACTGGAGCTCTTCGCTTCCTGTTACCGGATGCTCGAGCGTCAGGAACGCTAAAGCCTGCTGCGCTGCTGCCAGCCGCCGGAGAACGATAGTCCGCCCGGCGAAGCAGGCAAGGCGGCGGTTCTAGAGAGGCTCGAAATGGCTCGAAATAAGAAGACCGGGCGGTCAGGGAATCCCTGGCCGCCCGGTCTTTCTTTGGAAGACGGGATAGGCGATAAGTCAGTTCTTCTTCTTATCCGGGAGCAGCTGCACATAGCTGTCGGACATGCGGAGCAGGTAGAGCGCCCGGTTGTACTCATCCTCCGTGGCGGCCGGCTGCTTGTCATGCGCAGCCAGCGGATACTGGGTATTGTCCGCGAAGCTGTTGCCCGGGATCAGAATGCCGGAAGTGGCAATGAAGGAGCCGGACGGGAGATAGTACCGCTCGGGCAGCAGATTGACGGTCTGATTCAGCAGGTCCTGGCCGAAATGAATGTGATTCGCCAGGGAGACGCCGAGCAGATTGGCAGCCGTCGGCATAATGTCAATTTCTCCGCCGACCTGCCCCAGCGTCTTCGGCTCGGCGCCGGGAACACGGACGATCAACGGAATATTCAGCATATTGCTGTAGCCGTACTCGTGGCCGTAGATTTCCTTCATGAGCTTCTCGTCGTCTTTGTCGAGCGAGTAGATGGGCAGTCCCATATGGTCGCCGTAGACCATGATGACGCTGTTGTCCCACAGTCCTTTGTCTTTCAGCTCCTGCACGAACTGGCCGAAGGCATAATCGGCATAGTTCTGGGCCCGGACATAATCGCCCACGAACGTGCCCTCATAGCGCTCCGGCAGCTTCATCTTGTACTTGGACGCCGGGATGGTGAACGGGTGGTGCGCCGACATGGAAATGATCTGGGCGTAGAAGGGACGCCCGGTTGCGCTCATCTGCTGAAGCTCGTCGGTCGTCCGGCGGTACAGCACCTCGTCCGAGGCGCCGAAGAAGAAGGAATCCTCTTCGCCGAAGAACGAATGGTCGTAATACTTCTGCCAGCCCAGCGCGCTGTAGAGTTCGCCCCGGTTCCAGAACTTGACCGAGTTCACGTGGAAGGTCGCGGTCTGGTATCCGCCGTCGCCCAGGAGGCGCGGCAGACTCGGAAGAGCCTTGTCGACATACATCTGGGTGGCGGCCCCTTTTGGCGGAATATAGAGGGAGGTATTGGACACGAATTCGGCGTCCGACGTGTTGCCCTGGCCCACCATCTGATAGAAGTTCGGGAAGTACAGGCTGTCTTTCATAAAAGCGTTCAGATGCGGCGTAATCTCCTGGCCGTCGATCTTCAGGCCGATCAGGAAATTCTGCAGCGACTCCATCTGCACGATAATGAGATTCTTGCCTTTGGCTGCGCCGAAGAGATACGGATTGGCCGGATGCTGGATGCCCTTGGTCTTGTCGATGGCGTCCTGGGTAATCTGGCTGGCCGGGACGGGATCGAGTTTGTCTTGAGCAAAGATCGTGTAAGCTTCATAATTAAGAATGCCCATCTCCTGCGCCTTCTTGATCTCGTTCATGCTCGCCTTGTTGGGCAGAATATTGAAGAGACAGACGGCAAGCGAGGCTACGAGCAGGGCAGTGTAGACCCGGCGGCTGCTGCGGCGGTTGATCCGCTCTTTCTTGTAGCTGCGGCCTTTCTTGTTCAGAAGGAAGTAGTAGCCGAGCACGATGACATCGACGAATACGAGCAGGTAGTACGGGTCCATGAGCGAGAAGACGCTGCTCTTGACCTCGGTGACCTGGTTCATCTGTTCCGCCGCATGGTAAGTGACGATAACGCCGAAATACTTGTAGTACATAATGGCGGCAAAATAAATGCCCGTCATCACCAGATTGACGGTCAAATAATAGCCGAACTTGCGCCTCGACGCCAGGCCTTCAATCAGGGAGAACAACACCCAGGCAAATGGGAGTTCGGTCAGAATCGCCTGCCAGGACAGCGGATGATCAAAGATAACGCCCCAGGCCAGCAGGCATTTGAGCAGCATAATCAAGGTGAAGAACACAAACGGCTTTGAGAGCCACCGCTTGATTACAGAGGATGACACGGCTTCGCCTTCTTTCATGATGATAAAGGGCAGAATTCCCCAACATACACAGACCATTATGCAACCGTGGACAGGGGATTGTCAAAGCCGCAGCGGCCCGGCGGCAGGAAGGAAGAGAGTGGAATGAATAACCGGGTAGCCCTGTCGGTCCGGGCGCTGGTCGAGCATGTGTACCGGAGCGGCGGCCTTGGCTTCGGATTCCACAGCGCATCGGCGCTGGCGGAGGGCACGCGCATTCATCAGGCCGTGCAGCGCGAGTACGGGGAATTGGACCGGAAGGAAGTGTTTTTGAAGACGGAGATTGCGGTCGGCAGCCTGATTCTGGCCGTGGAGGGCCGGTGCGACGGCCTGCTGGCGGGAGAGGACGGGGCATTGACCGTCGAGGAGATCAAATCCTCCTCCGAGCCTGAGCTCCCGGCGGAAGGGAAGAAGGTCCACTGGGCCCAGGCGCTCCTGTATGCCTATATGGCGGTGCTGGAACGGGAGCTGCCGGACATCGGCGTCCGGCTGACTTATGTGGACACCGCGACCGGGGAGCGGCGCAGCTTCGAACGCACCGAGACCAGGGCGGCACTGGAGGCGTTCGCGGCCGAGACGGCCGAGCGGTACGCGCCCTATGCCGAGCTCCTGCTGCGGCATGAGGCGGCGATGCGGGAGAGCGCCCGGCAGCTGGCGTTCCCCTTCTCCGCCTACCGGCCGGGCCAGCGGCATCTCTCGGGCGCGGTCTATACGTCTGTGAGCGAACGGGTTAACCTGTTCGCGCAGGCGCCGACGGGCATCGGCAAGACGATGTCCGCGCTCTTTCCGGCCGTCAAGGCCATCGGCGAAGGCCGGGCGCGCGCCTTCCTGTATCTAACGGCCAAGACGGTGACCCGCTTCGCCGCGCAGGAGGCGCTTGCCCGGCTTGCCGCGGGCGGCCTCGTTCTGCATGCGGTGACGCTGACCGCGAAGGACAAAATCTGCTTCCGCGAAGAAGGCTGTACCGGGGAGTCCTGCCCGTTCGCGGAAGGCTACTACGACCGGCTGGGCGAAGGGCTAATGGACCTGCTCGGATCGGAGACGCTGATGGACCGTTCGGTCATCGAGGCGTATGCCCGGAAGCATCGGCTCTGCCCGTTCGAGCTGTCGCTGGATGTGAGCTATGCCTGCGATGCCGTCATCTGCGACTACAACTATGTATTCGATCCGCGGATCGGCTTCAAGCGGCTCGCGGACGAACGCCGCAAGGAGACGGTGCTTCTGATCGACGAAGCCCATAATCTGGTCGACCGGGGCCGGGAGATGTACTCGGCGCAGCTGACGAAGGCGCCGTTCCTGGCCATCTCCCGGCGGTACAGGGCGGCCGACCGCCGCCTGGCGGCAGCGGCGAAGGCCGTCAACGCCTTCTTCGTCCAGCTGCGCAAGGCCTGCGCGGCGGCGGACGGCGAAGAGGCCACGGCTGCGGGCGGCCGCGGTTCGGGAGTGCCCGGCACGGGCGCAGCCGAGGCGGAGGGAGGCGTCTGGAAGGAGCCGCCGGCGGAGCTTCCCGGCCTGCTGGAGCGCTTCGCGGAGGCCGCGGAAGCAGAGCTGGCCCGCGCGGCGGGCCGGCCGTCGCCGGCCGGGGGTTCCCCCGGAGCTGCCGGAGCGGAGCTGCCGCTGCTGTTCGGGCCGGTCCCGGAGGCCGGTCCCGCGGACCCCGGCGCTCCGGAAGGAGCGGCAGAGGCCGAAGCGGAGGACCCGCTGCTGGAGGCGTATTTTGCCGCCCAGGCGATGCTGCGGACGCTGCGGACCTACGACGAGCGGTATCTCACTTACGCCGAAGTGCTGCGCGGGGATGTGCGGCTGAAGCTGTTCAACCTGGACCCGTCGCATCTGCTCGCCCAGGCGGCGAAGGGCTTCCGCAGCCGGATTCATTTCTCGGCGACGCTCTCGCCGCTCGCCTATTACCGGGACATGCTGGGCGCCGGGGAGAACGACTACAGTCTGGTCGTTCCCTCGCCGTTCTCGCCCGAGCAATGGAGCGTGTCCATTCTTCCGGTCTCCACCCGCTACCGGGACCGGGAAGGCTCGGTGGAGCGCCTGGCGCGGGCGCTGGCGGCGCTGACCGAAACGCCGGCCAACCGGCTGGTGTTCTTCCCGTCCTACGCCTACCTGAACCGCGTATACGAGCGGTTCGCGGAGCTGGCCCCGGACGTGAGGACCCTGGTGCAGGCCGGAGGCATGGATGAGGCCGCCCGCGAAGCCTTTCTGGCGGCGTTTCAGCCCGGCAGCCGCGAGGGGCTGCTCGGCTTCGCGGTGCTCGGCGGCGTGTTCGCCGAGGGGGTGGACCTGCCGGGCGACCGCCTCAGCGGCGTTATGGTTGTCGGGGTCGGACTGCCGCAGGTGGGGCTGGAGCGGGAGCTGCTGCGGCGGTTTTTTGACGAACAGGGCAAGAACGGCTTCGACTATGCTTACGTGTATCCGGGGATGACCAAGGTGCTTCAGGCGGGCGGACGGCTGATCCGGGGGGAATCCGATACCGGCGTTATCGTGCTGGCGGACGACCGGTTCCTGCGCCAGCCGTATGCGGACCTGTTGCCCCGGGAGTGGAGAGGCTACCGGGTGGTGCGCTGAGCAAGTATACTGGTTATGAAACTTGGGCAGGGAACGCTTACAGGAACAGAAGCTGGACATTCTAGAAGAAGCGGAGGAACAGAAGATGACGCTGAATATCGGAATGGTAGGGACAGGCTGGTTCGCGAAGATGCACGCCGACCTGCTGGCAGGGATGGCGGACGTGCGGCTGGCCGCGGTCTGCGGAAGCAGCCGGGAGAAAGGCGAGGAGATGGCGGCCGCTTACGGAGCGCGGGGCTATGGAGATCCGCTGGAGATGCTGGGGGCGGAGAAGCTGGACGCCGTCTACATCTGCGTGCCGCCGGATGCCCACGGAGCGGTTGAACGGGCTCTGATCCGCCGGGGCATCCCCTTCTTCGTGGAGAAGCCGCTTGGCGTGACGACGGAGATTCCGGCCAGTCTGCTGTACGATATCAGGGAGACCGGGCTGCTGACCTCGGTCGGCTATCATTTCCGCTACCAGGACAATGTGCAGCGGCTGAAGGCGAGGCTGGCCGAAGACCGGATCGGCATGATTGTCGGCGAATGGATGGGCGCGATGCCCGGCGCGCCGTGGTGGCGCGACCAGAGCCGCTCCGGCGGCCAGTTCACCGAGCAGACGACGCACATCGTCGATCTGGTCCGCTATCTGGCCGGTGAAGTCACGGAAGTGTACGCTGTATACGGCAGCCGGTTCATGCAGGAGAAGCGGGAGAACGTCAGCGTCCATGACGTCGGCACCGTCTCGCTGAAGCTGGAGAGCGGCGCGGTCGCCAATATCTCCAACACCTGCGTGCTGCCGAGCGAGGTCAGCCGGGTGGGGCTGAGCTTCTACAACGAGGGCGGACTGCTCGACTGGAACCCGAACCGGCTGCTCGAGAAACGGGAGGGCGGCACGTCCGAGACGCCTTCCGCCGGGAATCCGTATGTGGAGGAGAGCGAAGCCTTCCTCTATGCGGTGCGGACCGGCGACCGCTCGCGCATCCGCAGCGATTATGCGGACGGCTACCGGACGCTGAAGGTCACCTGCGCCGCCTATGAGTCGGCCCGGTCCGGCAAGCCGGTCAAGCTGTAGGCGGAGGCAGGGGCAGGACAGGGGCAGCCTGTGGCCGGGCGATAGCCGCGCCCGCTCGCCGGGTCGGTAATAGGGCAAGTATTCGGGCCGCAGCCGGTTCGGTATCCGGGTATCCGGGTGCTGGCCGGGCCTGTTCGCCGGGCCGTTACTCGGGTGCTAGCCGCCGCCCGTTCGCCGGGCCGTTACTCGTGTAGCGCGCCCGGGAAGCCCCTTATATTTGTTGTGTTCTGTGTTTATTTATTCGCGAGAGTGTGGAGGAATAAGGCGATAGAAGAAGGGGTCGATGATGCCGACCGCTGTTAGAATGGCGGCAGACCTGTACGGGCTGGCTGACGCCCCTTTATTTGAACCCTTTTATCTCGAATAGTTACAGCCGGCTTACGTACTGCAGCGGACCGAGGAGACGCTATTCTTCCCTGAAGCGCCGTTATGGCTGACCTGGCGGACACCAGAGACCTTATTGGGGCATTAACCCCTTGCAATCGGGCAGACAAGGAGGGGATAAGGTCATTTGGGTCCGCTCATCCGCAATATACGTGTTTTTGGAGCAAATAAGGTCATCCGGGTCCGCTTTCGGGCGAAGAGGGACGCCTGCCTGCGTACCCCTCAGAAAGGACGGTTGCGCTCCAAGCCCATGAAGCCGTATCCAAGACAAGAAGAGAAATCCCCCGGGCGGGAAGCCCGGGGGATTTCTCGTATCAGCCGCAGAGAACTAGGGAAGGACTTCGGCGTGGGTAGAAGCGACGCGAGCGGCTACGCTCCCCGACATGGCGCCGCTTCCGCAGGTCAGATTGACATAGTAGGTATCGGCAGGATAGGCATATTCAGACCAGATATTATAGGATTGTCCCTTGGGAATCGTGCCTGACCAAGAGGATGGCCCCGTAGGACTTCCTTTGGTGATCGTCACTTTGTAATCATACACAGAGGTGTTATTAATCCTGGCTCTCCATTCCGGCATAGCGGAGGTTCCATTAAACGCATAGCTCATCTGCTGGCCGGACAGGGCTTGAGGACGGTTGTCTGCACGTGGAGTGGAAGGAAGGCTGCCGGAACCCGGAGCCGCAGAGGCCGATAAGGGAAGAGAACCGTTCGGATCGGCGGAAGTGGAACCGGCGACGGTTAAGACGGCGAGCAGTACCGCTGCTCTTCTATACGGCTTCATCGGATTCGCCTCCCTGCGGGATAGAATTATGGATAACCTTGTAGCGATTATACCGCAGCCGATGGTAATTTCAACTATTTACTGGGAGGGGGAGTCTGAATCTGTACAAAAAAACCCGCCTCCCGCATCCAATCGGATGCGGAGGCGGGCATGCGGCCCAAGCCGGGGGCGGCCTAGCGGAGGAAGATCGAGAGCAGCGCGGGAGCCACGCCGAGCGTGAACAGCGCCGTCAGAATCATGGAAATACTGGAGATGGTACCGGTCAGCGAGCTCAGCTCAAAAGCCTTGGACGTGCCGGTCCCGTGCGCCGCGGTCCCCAGCGATACCCCGCGCGCCACTTCGTTGTCAATGCGGAAAAGGCGAAGAACCGACGGTCCCATCAGCGTTCCGAGAACGCCGGTCAGAATAACGAAGACCGCTGTTATGCTCGGAACGCCGCCGATGGACTGCGAGATGCTCATAGCGATCGGGGTAGTGACCGACCGGGGAACGAGGCTGGTCGCCAGGTCGCTGCTGAGATGCAGCCATTTGGCGAGCAGGACGGAGGAGATCACCGCCGTTACCGAACCCGACAGCACGCCGGCCGCAATTTCGGCCGCATGCTTCTTGAGTACCTTGAAGTTCTTATGCAAGGGAATCGCAAAAGCAACGGTAGCCGGTTGAAGCAGATCCGTCAGCCATTGCCCGCCCGCATTGTAGCTGTCATAGGACACGCCTGTCATCAGCAGAAAGGCGATGATGAGAAGCGGAGTCACAATCAGGGGGGAGAGATACATCTTCTTCTTGGCGCCGTAGATCCGCTTGGCGAGCAGATAGACGGCTACGGTAAGCGCCATAAGCAGCAGGCCCAGAATCATAAGGTTCGACGCTCCTTTGCTTTGTAGATGAGACCCGTCAGAAGACCCGAGCAGGCCATGACGACAAAGGTGCCTCCCAGCACAACCGCCAGCACCTGCAGACCGTCGCTCTCCAGCAGCGCGCTGTAATTCATGACGCCGATGGCGGATGGAATAAAGAACAGCAGCAGTTCGGCCAGCAGCCAGGAAGCGCCGAGCTCAACCCAGTTCAGCCGGACCACGCCAAGCTCCAGAAGCGCAAAGAGAAGAGCCATGCCGACGATGCTTCCCGGTATCGGAAGATGCAGCCAGCCGGAGAAATGATTCATGAGCAGGGAGAAGAGGGTCAGGCCGAAGACCTGCAGCATGCCCTTCGCAATTTTCTTCATCTTGAAATCCCGCTCCTTTCATTTATATTGAAATTTTACATCCGTTTCTTACATAGGTAAAATGAATATAACGAATGATTGATATTCGTCGTGTCTATATAGGAGGTTCTATGGAAATTCGTCAGCTTCAATACTTCGTGGAAGCGGCCCGGCTCGGGAGCTTCTCCAGAGCGGCCGAGTCATTGTATATTACACAGCCGACCATCAGCAAGATGATCCGTCACATTGAAGACGAGCTGGGAACGGACCTGTTCCACCGGGAAGGCAAAAGCATCCGGCTGACCGACGCCGGCGAAATTCTGCTGCCGAAGGCGCAGAATATCGTCGAGTCGTTCCAGAGTCTCTCCTCCGAGCTGGACGATCTGCGCCAGCTCAAGCAGGGCCACATCCGGATCGGGCTGCCGCCGATGGTCGGAGCCCATTTTTTTCCCGAGGTCATCGGGCTGTTCCACCGCAAGTATCCGCAGGTGTCGATCCGGCTGCATGAAGACGGCGCGCGCAAGGTGGAGAATGATGTGGAGACGGGGCTGCTGGACATCGGAGTCGTGGTGCTGCCGGTCAGCGAGGAGCGGTTCCATGTCTTCTCCTTTATTGAAGAAAGTCTGGAGCTGCTGGTCCCGGCGGGCCACAAGCTTGCAGGAAGGGAAGGCGTGCGTCTGGCGGAGCTGGCGGAGGAAGAGTTCATTCTGTTCCGGGAGGATTTTGCGCTGCATGATCTCATTATTACCGAATGCGTGCGTGCCGGGTTCCAGCCCAAGGTGGTCTACGAGAGCTCGCAGTGGGATCTGATCGCCCGCATGGTGGCGGCCGGTCTCGGGATTGCGCTGCTTCCGGAGACAATCGCCCGCGACCTCGACCGGAGCCGGATCGCGGTCATCCGGCTAACGGAGCCGGTTATTCCCTGGCAGCTTGGCATGATCTGGCGGCGGGGACGGCAGCTCTCCTTCGCGGCCAGAGAGTGGGTGGCCTTCACGCGCACGCTGCTGGAGGAACGCTACCGATAAGACGCCAAAGCCGTTTAGAACGTCATATTTTTCTTTTTTTGCAAATTTTGTTTTTTAGTATCATCGGTTATGATAGGATGAAAGGCCATGTAAAAGAGGTGATTCCATGCTTCCAGAGAGAGACGACGAGCTGAATCTGAAGATTGAGAGCTTGAGGGGCGAGCTGCTGGAGGTGGCGCGCTCCCGCAGCCTGAGCGACCGCGCGGTGGTTGAGCTTAGTGAGCGGCTGGACCGCTATATTGTAATGGCCCAGACGCGTATGATGGAAGGATTGCGCAACCGGAAGACCCAGACCCGCATCAATTGAAATCCATTCTGCTTGTCCCGCAGGGCAAGCTTCATAGCGCTCAACCCGCAGCCGTTCCCCATGGGAACGGCTATTTCGGTGTATTTCGATGAGCCATTTTCGCGGGAACAGCGACGTCTGCCCGGGAGAAACGGCCGCTGGAGGGCCGCAAAATTTTCAAAAAGGATAACGCTTTCATTATTTGACATGACTTTGGGCCGAAAATATAATTAGGTAGCCTAATAAATTCATTGTATAAATATTTAGTAACCTAATTAGATGGCCGAAGGAAAGGGGAGGTCTTGTCATTGGGATAGATGAGAAGCGGGAGCAGACGAACCATAAATTAATTGAAGCCTTTCGGACGATGAACCGGTTCCACTGGCAGAAGATGTCCGACGGCCACAAGCCGAGCGAGGCGAAGCTGATGGTCTGCCTTGCGCAGCACGCCGAATTGGCCGAGACCGGGCTGAAGGTATCCGAGGTCAGCCGGCTGCTCGGGCTCACGCCGCCGACCGTTACCCAACTTGTTAACGGCCTGGAGGAGAAACTTATGGTCATGCGCCAGGCAGACCCTGCCGACCGCCGGATTGTCCGGATCAACTTGACCGAGCAGGGACGGAAGACGGCCTGCCGAATCGGCAGGCGGCGGATGGAGCATTTGAACCGGCTCGTCGAGTATCTGGGGGAGGAAGACAGCAACAGGCTGGCCGAGCTGCTGCTGAAGATGCATGAATTCGTCAGTACCAATGACTTCAGTCCGGAGTCGATTTCCAGGGACGGAGATGAGAACCATGGTTAAACTGTTCAAACATTTGAAGCCGTACCGGCTTTCGGTCGCGGCTATCCTGACTTTTGTATTCCTGCAATCCCTCGGCGATTTATACCTGCCGACGCTGATGTCCGATATCGTCAACAAGGGCATTGTCCGGGATAACCGGGATTATATCTGGCGGGTCGGCGGCTTCATGCTGCTGGTAGCCGGCATCGGGGCCGTCTGCTCGATTGCAGCGAGCTTCCTGTCGGCGAAGGTGGCGGCCGGCTTCGGCCGGGACACCCGCTCCCGCATGTTCAATCATGTGGAGAATTTCACACTGCATGAGTTCGACAAGCTGGGCACCGCGTCCCTTATTACGCGGACAACCAACGATATTACACAGGTGCAGACCGTGCTGACCATGATCCTGCGGATGATGATCGGAGCGCCGATGATGATGATCGGCGGGATCATCATGGCGGTGTATGAGGATGCGATGCTCTCGCTGATCTTCGTGGTGGTGGTTCCGCTGCTTGTGGGCGCCATCGCCTTCGTCGGCTCGAAGGGACTGCCGCTGTTCAAGGCGATCCAGATCAAGCTGGATAAGCTGAACCTGGTGCTGCGGGAGCATCTGACCGGTATGCGGGTCATCCGCTCCTTCAACCGTTCGCGCCACGAGAACGAGCGTTTCAGCGCCGCGAACGGCGACCTGACGGCAACGGCCATCCGGGTCAACAAGATTATGGCGCTTCTGATGCCGATGATGATGTTCATTATGAACTTCTCGATGCTGGCCATTCTGTACATCGGCAGCCAGCGCATTGATGCGGGCAACCTCAACGTGGGGTCGCTGATGGCTTTCATCCAGTACGCCATGCAGATTATGTTCTCGCTCATTATGGTCTCCATGATGTTCGTTCTGATTCCTCGCGCTTCCGCCTCCGCCCAGCGGATCAATGAGGTGATGGAGATGCAGCCGGAGATTGAAGACCCGGCGTCTCCGGCCGGAGAGCGGGCCGGCCGGCTTAGCGGGTACGTGGAATTCGAGAACGTCACGTTCTCGTATCCGGGAGCCGAGCAGCCTGCCTTGTCGGATATCAGCTTCTCGGCGGCTCCCGGCGAAGTTACCGCCATCATCGGCGGCACGGGCTCGGGCAAGTCGACGCTGCTGAGCCTGATCCCGCGGTTCTATGACGCCGTCGAAGGAAGAGTGAAAGTGAACGGCGTCGATGTCCGCGAGATGACCCAGGAGGAGCTCCGCCTGAAGATCGGATATGTGCCGCAGAAAGCCGTGCTGTTCAGCGGCACGGTCAGCGAGAACATCCGGTACGGCAAGGAGGATGCGACCGACGAGGAGATCCGCCATGCGGCGGAGATCGCCCAGGCGCTCGATTTTGTCTCGGCGATGAAGGACGGGTTCGACTCGGAGATCGCCCAGGGCGGCGGCAATATCTCCGGGGGCCAGAAGCAGCGGCTCTCCATTGCCCGTGCGCTGGTCCGCAAGCCGGAAATCTATCTGTTCGACGACAGCTTCTCCGCGCTCGACTTCAAGACGGACGCCAAGCTGCGGGCGGCGCTCAAGGACGAGACGACCGAAGCCACCGTGCTGATTGTCGCCCAGCGCGTCAGCACCGTTATGGACGCCGACCGCATTATCGTCCTGGATGAAGGACGGATTGCCGGTATGGGCACCCACCGGGAACTGCTGGAGAACAGCGATGTGTACCGGGAAATTGTATCTTCGCAGTTGTCAGAGGAGGAGATCGCATGAGTGAGCATAAATCGGGTTCCCGTCCTTCGGGCATGCGCCCTCACGGGCCCGGGGGACCGCATGGTGGCATGCGGATGCCGGCCCAGAAGGCCAAGGATTTCAAGGGCACGCTTCGCCGCCTGCTCCGTTATCTGCGTCCGAAGCGGATGCAGCTCCTGCTGGTTCTGTTATTTGCGGTACTGAGCACCGTGTTCAGTATTTTCAGCCCGAAGATTATGGGCAAAGCGACGACCAAGCTGTATGAAGGCTTCATGGGCATTTATCATAAAGTGCCGGGAGCCGGAGTGGATTTTGGCTACATCAATGATATTCTGCTGCTTCTGGGCGCGTTGTATCTCTTGAGTTCGCTGTTCACCTATGTGCAGCAGTATGTGATGGCCGGCGTCGCCCAACGGGTCGTCTATGATATGCGCGAGCAGATCAACGCCAAGCTGGAGCGTCTGCCGCTGAAGTATTTTGATTCCCGGACCCACGGGGAGATCCTGAGCCGGGCCACCAACGATGTCGATAATATCAGCACAACTTTGCAGCAGAGCATGACCCAGCTGATTACGTCTGTCGTCACCCTGATCGGCGTCATTATCATGATGCTGACCATCAGTCCATGGCTGACCCTGATTACGATTGTGACGCTGCCGCTCAGTCTGATTGTGATTATGCTGATTACGAAGCGTTCGCAGGGCTACTTCATGAACCAGCAGAAATCCCTCGGCGAATTGAACGGTCATGTCGAGGAGATGTACACCGGCCACCGGATCGTCAAGGCGTTCGGCCGGGAGCCCCAGTCGCTGCGCGAATTTGACAGCATCAATGAGGATCTGTACAGCTCCGGCTGGCGGGCCCAGTTCATCTCCGGCATTATCATGCCGCTCATGAACTTCATCGGCAATCTGGGCTATATGCTGGTCTGCGTCGTCGGCGGGATCTTTGTCACGAAGAAAATGATTGATGTCGGCGATATCCAGGCCTTCATCCAGTATTCGCGCCAGTTCACCATGCCGATTACACAGGTGGCGAACATTGCGAATATCATCCAGTCGACGATCGCCTCCGCGGAGCGCGTATTCGAGCTGCTGGATGAAGAGGAAGAAGTGCCGGAAGCTCCGCAGACCAAGCGTTCGCTTACGCCTGCGGGCGAAGAGGGCGCGGTGGAATTCCGCCATGTGCAGTTCGGCTACAAGCCGGGCGAACTGCTGATCGAGGATATGAACATCGACGTCAAGCCCGGACAGACGATTGCCATCGTCGGCCCGACCGGCGCAGGGAAGACGACGCTCATCAATCTGCTGATGCGCTTCTACGAAATCAGCGGCGGGCAGATTCTGATCGACGGCGTCGATATTACAGCTATGACCCGCGCCGATCTCCGTTCAAGATTCGGCATGGTGCTTCAGGACACCTGGCTGTTCAACGGAACGATCCGCGACAATATCGCCTACGGGCGGGAGGGCGCATCCGAAGCCGATGTGGTGCGGGCCGCCAAGGCCGCCCATGCCGACCACTTCATCCGTACTCTCCCCCAAGGCTATGACACGGTGCTGAACGAGGAAGCGTCCAATATCTCGCAGGGCCAGAAGCAGCTGCTGACCATCGCCCGGGCCATTCTGGCCGATCCGTCGATTCTGATTCTGGATGAGGCGACGAGCAGTGTGGATACCCGGACGGAGGTGCAGATCCAGAAGGCGATGAACGCGCTCATGCAGGGACGGACCAGCTTCGTCATCGCCCACCGGCTGTCCACCATTCGCGACGCCGATCTGATTCTCGTCATGAACAAGGGAACGGTCATCGAGAAGGGGACGCATACCGAGCTGCTGGAGCAGGGAGGCTTCTATGCCGACCTGTACAACAGCCAGTTCTCCGAAGACGCGGAGCCCGAAGCGGGCTGAGTCTGGCCCTAAGGGCGGACCGGCGAAGCACAGGTTCAGGCAAGAGATCTTCAACCGGCAGTCCGCAGAGCGGATGGCCGGTTTTTTTTGCGTGCCGCGTTTGCTTCATCGCGCCAAACTTTATATGATAGAGTAGCAACTGTGACCCGCGGGTCATTAAGTTCAGAATGAATAAGCAATCCAACGTATAGAGAGGATGAGCTCATTGTCGGGATATGGTAAATGGATAGCGGGACCCCGCTCGAAATGGGTGACGCTGCTCGTCTGGGTAGCGCTGGTCGCGGTGCTTAACATGGTCTGGCCTTCGGTTAATTCCCAGGTCAAGAACAATGCGTCCAATCTGCCGGAGAATTCGCCTTCGGTCGTGGCCGACCGGATCATCGAGAAGGAATTCCCCGGAGGCAACGGCGTGCCCGCGCTGCTCGTCTGGCACCGCGACGGCAGTCTGAACGACAAGGATTATGCCGCCATTGCCGCGGTCTATGCCAAGCTGGCCAAGGAACCGCTGGCGCACCAGCAATTCGTGCCGCCGCTCGGCCAGGTGCCGCCGCAGGCGCTGGCGGGCTCGGCCTCCAAGGACGGCAGTACGCTGGTCACGCCGGTGCTGTTCGACCGGACGGCGGACAGCGACCAGCTCGGAGAGAGCGTCAAGAAGCTGAAGGCGCTGATCCGGCAGGAGACGGGGGGCGACCCGTCGGCCGCCTCCGCAAGCGGCAGCGAGCTCTCGCTGCGCGTTACGGGACCGGTAGGCATCTCGATTGATGCGACCGGCTTGTTCAAGGATGCGGACGTCTCGCTGCTGATCGCGACCGTTCTTCTCGTCCTGGTGCTGCTGCTGCTGATCTACCGCTCGCCGATTCTGGCGCTCATTCCGCTGATCGCCGTCGGCTTCGCTTACGGCGTTACCGGTCCGCTGGTCGGACTGATGGCGAAGGAGGGATGGATCACTGTCGATTCCCAGGCCGTCTCAATTATGACGGTGCTGCTGTTCGGCGCAGGAACCGACTACTGTCTGTTCCTGATCGCCCGCTTCCGTCAACTGCTGAAGGAAGAGCGCGGCGTCCTGAAGGCGCTGCTGGGAGCCATCAGCGGCTCCGCAGGCGCCATCGCCATGAGCGGGTTCACCGTCGTCGTCGCGCTGCTGACGCTGCTGCTGGCGGAATACGGCTCGTACCACCGCTTCGCGGCGCCGTTCGCGCTTGCCATCTTCGTGATGGGGCTTGCCAGCCTGACGCTGGTGCCCGCGCTGCTGGCGATCTTCGGCCGCGTCTCGTTCTTCCCCTTCATTCCGCGTACGCCGGAGATGGAGGAAGAACGCGCCAAGGAGAAAGGCAAGCCGGTCCCTGTACGCAAGGAGCGCCGGACCAAGGGGGCCGTGGGCCGCCTCGTCGTCTCGCGGCCGAAGACGATTGTTGCCGTAACGCTGGTGCTGCTCGGCATATTGGCCGCCTTCTCCTCGGGCATTTCGTATACGTTCGATCTGCTGTCCTCTTTCCCGAAAGATATGGAGTCCCGGCAGGGCTTCACGCAGATCGGCGACAAGTTCTCGCCGGGCGAGCTGGCGCCGGCCAGCGTTCTGGTCGATACGGCCGGAACCGGGGCCAAGGCGGAAGACCTGAAGACGCTGCTCGCGGGCCTGTCCTATGTGGCTGAGGTGTCGGACGCGCAGAAGGGCGCCGTTCACCCGGAGATCCTGTCTTATGACGTGCAGTTCCGGGAGAACCCGTATTCGCGCGAAGCGATGCGCCACATTCCCGAGCTTCGGGAATCGGTGGAGCAGGCGCTTCGGGACGCCGGAGCCGCAGAGCCGGAGAACAAGGTGCATATCGCCGGACAGACGGCAACGCAGGTCGATAACCGGGATGTGCAGAACCGGGACAGCGATCTGATTATTCCGGTCGTCATCGGCCTGATCGCGCTGCTGCTTCTGGTGTACCTGCGCTCGGTTACGGCAACGCTGTACCTAGTGGGGACGGTCATTCTGTCCTTCTTCGCCGCTCTCGGACTCGGCTGGCTGATTCTGCATCATCTGATGGGGGCGGATGCCATTCAGGGCTCCATTCCGCTGTACGCGTTCGTCTTCCTGGTCGCGCTTGGAGAAGATTACAACATCTTCATGGTCTCGGGCATCTGGAAGAAGCGCAAGACGATGCCGCTGCGCCGGGCCATCGCCGAGGGCGTCAGCGAGACGGGCTCGGTCATTACCTCCGCCGGTCTGATTCTGGCCGGCACCTTCGCCGTCCTGGCGACGCTGCCGATTCAGGTGCTCGTACAATTCGGGCTCGTCACTGCTCTGGGCGTTCTGCTCGACACGTTCATCGTACGGCCGTTCCTGGTTCCGGCGCTGACCGTGCTGCTGGGCCGCTGGGCCTTCTGGCCGGGCAGACATATGGAAGTGAAGGAAGAGAAGCCTGCGCCGGTCCGCTGAGCGCAGCCGGATTCGTCCTGCCGGGCCGAAGGCAGGAGCTTAACGGGAGAATCGCATGTCCCCGGTCTCCGGGCGACATGCGATTTTTTACAAAGTTCACAGGAGTATCCTAACTCCTTATGGTATGATAATTCTCAAAAGAAAAAACCAACGGATGGGAGGGCTCTTGTGAGAGAGCTGATCGAACAAATCGAGGAGGAACGGGCGGAAATGGGCAAGCTTGCGCTGCAGTATGGGCTCAAGGATTTGCGCGTGCTCGAGAAATCGCAGGAACTGGACGAGCTGTTGAACCGCCATCTCGGGCTGGGACCCGGCGCCCCGCAGCACCGGCAGGGGAACGGCGGCTTCCAGCGCCTCTGCAGAAGATAACCGACAGACCCATATAGAGCTGCCCCAAGCAACAGCGCGGCCGCCAGGCTTCCCTTTCGGGAAGCGGGCGGCCGCGCTGTGCGTTATATGGGGAAGTGCGCCCCGGTGCGCCTTCTTAAGGCTCCACCTGCTTCAGCGGCTGGGTAGCCGGTCCTTCCAGGACTTCGCCGGTATACGAGAAGCGGGACCCGTGGCACGGGCAGTCCCACGAGCGCTCGGCGGCGTTCCATTCGCATTCGCAGCCCATATGGGTACAGGTGCGGTCTACCAGATGAAGCCCGCCTTCCGGGTCCTTGTAAGCGCCGACCCGTTTGCCGTCGTGGCGGACAACGGCGCCTTCGCCGGGCTCCAGCTCATCGACCTTCGCGTGGGCGAATCCGATTTTGCCGGCGACCAGCTCCTTGGCTACGTTGGCGTTCTCCTTAATCAGGTTCTTGATTCCGGGATTGGCCTTGATCCGCGACGGATCGTACAGCTCCGCGTATGGGCTCTTCTCCCCCAGAATCTGCTGGGCGATCATTCGGGCGGCAAGCGTGCCGTTCGTCATTCCCCATTTGGCGAAGCCGGTTGCGACGTAGATGTTGGCGTCGTCGTCCATTTTGCCGATATAAGGCACTTTGTCTACCGTGACCAGGTCCTGGGCCGACCAGCGGTACGGAACGGAACGGATGCCGAGCGTCGAACCGGCGAACAACTCCAGGTTCTCATAATGCCCGATGGTGCAGATGCCCTGGCCGGTCTTGTGGTTGTCGCCGCCGACAATGACGAGCTTCTTGCCTTCCCACTCCACCGCGCGGAAGGAGCGCGTCGGCTCACCGGCCCCGAGGTACATGCCGCCGACATAGTCCGTCTCCGGCTCTATCGCAAGCGCATAGGAGCGCTCGGCGTGAAGGCGCGCGAAATACAGGGAACCGCCGTCATAGAAGGGGAAATGGCTCGCCGAAATTGCGTGCCGGCAAATAATCCGGTGATCCCCCTTCTCGGTGAAAAGGATCAGATCGTCCCCCTTCTCTACCTTCTCTCCGATCATCGTATGTTCGTAGACCTTGCCGCCCTTGTCCAGAAAGGCCTGAAGCAGCGCCTTCAAATACTGGAGCGGATGGAAGCGGGCTTGGTCGGGGAGAACGATAGCGCCGCCGGCCAGCAGGGGCAGGTCGATCGAATCTCTCCATTCGCCGGGAAGGCCGAGCTTGCGGTAAGCCTCGAACTCCTTCTCCAGCTTCTTGAGCGTCTTGTCGTCTCCCTGATCGGCGTAGAGCCAGGCCGACTCCCGAACCAAGCCGCATTCCGCGCCGAGACGTTCGGCGGTGTCGATGATCCATTTCATGGCTTCGGTATTGGAATCGTAATACTGACGAGCCTTCTCCTCGCCGAAATGGGAGATCAGCTCCTCATAGATCAGACCGTGCTGGGCTGTGATCTTGGCGGTCGTGAATCCGGTGGTTCCGCTGAACAGCTCGCTGCCTTCCAGCAGGGTGACCTTCAGGCCGGCTTCCGCAAGCAGATAGGCTGCCGTGATGCCGGTGATGCCGCCGCCGACAATGGCGACCTCGGTCCGGTGATCCTCTGTCAGCCGGGGAAAGGCAGGAATCTCCGTCGTCTCTCTCCAGATTGAAGACGGGTACTGCGGCAGGCTTTCGGGCCAGTAATCCGTAGGGTTCATCGTTCATCCTCCTCGCTTCTTCCTTTCATTTATTACCACCCGCCTGCAAAAAGAAACCTGGATTCTTGGCGGCGGCATGAGCGCTTCGGCGCATGAAACGGGCTGCTTCGCGCCAATCTAAGAAGAGACTGGAAAGGGAGGGAGCTTCTGATGACCGAATCGGCGCAGCCGTCCGATCTGAATGTGCCTGAACTCTTGCAAGCCTTGGCCGGCTTCGCCGACCTGGAGCAGCAGACCCTTCATCATAAAGAGAGCCGGGCGTTTATCCTGTATATCCGCAGTCTCTGCGATCCCGCGTTCGTCTCGGGCCGGTTGGTCGCTCCCTTCTATGAGCTTGGCGGGGGAGAAGCTTACGCCAAATATTTGGAGGGCTGTCCCGGCCGTCAGGAGGCCGCCAATACCCAGGAGGCGCTTGCGCTGCTGCTTCGGGGTTATTTACTAATCCAGACAGAGGAGGGGCGCGTCACGCTGGTGGACGCGCTCAAAGCTCAGGTTAGCCCTGTCGAAGAGACCTCGGACGAGAGCATCGTTCAGGGACCGTCGGACAGCCTGACCGAAGCGCTGGAGGTCAATCTGAATCTCATCCGCCGCCGCTACCAATCGGCCCACCTCAAGCTGGAGACCGTCATTCTCGGGAGTCTGTCGCAGACCAAGACGGCGATCCTGTACGATGAGAGCCGGGTGGACCAGACAGTGCTCGCCGAACTGAAGCGGAGGCTGGACGGAATCAAGGAAGGCAAGGTGGAAGTGCTGCAGGCGGCAGGGGAACTGGAACGGCTGCTGAGCGAAGACCCGCTGCGGATCTTCCCGCTTCTAGTGGTATCGGAGCGTCCCGACCGGCTGGTGCTGGGCTTGTCGGAAGGCAAGATTGTCATTCTGCTCGATACGACCGGCTACGGTATTCTTCTGCCCTCGACGAGCAATGATTTCCTGACCGCCATGGACGACAAATACCAGATGCCCGTGGTGGGGCTCTTCCTGCGCCTGCTCCGCTATATCGGCGTAGCGATTACCTTATGGCTTCCTGCGCTCTATGTGGCGTTCACCTCCTACAATCCCGAGATCGTCCGTATCCAGATCGCGCTTCTGATTGCCGGAAGCCGCGCAACCGTCCCGTATCCGGCCTTTGTGGAGGTGCTGCTGATGCTGCTCATGATGGAGTTTCTTGTAGAAGCGAGCTTGCGGCTTCCCAAGGCGATCGGGCCGGCGGCCACAACCGTCGGCGGTCTGATTCTCGGACAGGCGGCCACGGCGGCGGGACTGGTCGGCAATATCATGATTATTCTGGTCTCGGCCGTCGCCATTTCGAATTTCATGATTCCGCTCAATATGATGAGCTTCACCGTCCGGGTCCTGAAATATTTCTTCCTGGCGTTGTGCGCAATGTTCGGCATGGTAGGCCTGGTCATGGGACTGGTTGGCATGGTGATGTACATGAGCCATCTCCGCAGCTTTGGCAAGCCGTATATGCGGCTGTATCTGATCCGGAATATCCGGCGGACGTTCAAGCGCGCAAGAGGAGGATGAACTGTGGTCAAGACCCGATATTTCTACTCGCTGTTTCTGCTGAACTGCCTGATGAACGTCATTATTTTTGTGCCGCGAACGCTGGTCAATGCCCGCTTCCAGGGGGCCTTGATGTCGATTGTGGCAGCTTCAGTTATTGCTCCGCTCTTTGTGTATGCTTTTGCCCGGCTGCTCCGCCGGTTCCCCCGCCAGGGGCTGCCCGAGATTCTGGCGGGGGCGCTGCCCCGGCCGCTGGCGGGGGCGCTGGTGTTCGCCTTCTCGCTGCTCTGGCTGCTGGCGGGAATGGTAACCCTGCTGTCTTTTGTCGATATAACGCAGCGGTTCATCAGCCCGGATACCGGAACGTATATGGTAATGGCCGGCTTCCTGGTACTGGTCTGCCTCTGCTGCCGCCTAGACCCGCTGTCCATTCTGTACGGGCTGGAGACGCTGCTGGTTCTGACCCTGCCGATCATTCTCTATTCGCTCTTCAAAGCGCTCTCCAACCCTTATTTTGAATGGGATGCCGTCTTGCAGATGCTGACCTATGCCTGGCATGCGCCGGATCTCCGCTGCCTGTCGGCAACGACCTATCTGTTCAGCGGATATGTGAATCTGGTGATCTTCAACCGGGTGTTCAAATCGTTCAAACCGCGCCATTTCTGGATGTTCGGCGTATTCGGACTGGTATGTCTGCTGTTCACCTACCTGATCCCGTTCGGATTCTTCGGGACGGAGGCGGTTGGACATCAGGTGTATACCTGGTTCTCGACGGCCGACAGCATCCGGATCAGTTCGTTCCTGATCGAGCGCATGGTGTTTATCTTCTACTTCGCCTATCTGACGCTGTCGCTGACCAGCTGTATTGTGCATTGGCATGTGGCTCTGTCGATGATGACCAGCCTGCTTCCCAAACGCCTGATCTTCCGGCCGAAGCGGCGGGTCTGGGCCGAGGCGGCCATTCTAACCCTGTTCTCGGCGCTGGGACTGTATTTGATGCGGCTTAACCAATACGAGGTCGGCCGGCTCGGCCTCTGGTTTCTTGAATGCCGCTGGTACGGGGAGATGGCACTGCTGGCGCTATTGTTCTATTGTTTCCGGAGGGCCGGGAGGGCTTCGTCATGAAGAAGACATGGCGGAGGAAGGCGGCGCTGGCCGGAATTCTGCTGCTGCTGCCGCTGCTGTCCGGGTGCATCAGCAACTACAAGGATATTGACCGCCGGATGTTCGTGACGGCCATCGGGATTGATCCCGGCTCCGGCGGCAAGAAATTCCGGGTAAGCCTGAAGCTGGCGCTGCCGCAGGGAGACCCTACAAAAGCCCAGGAGAGAGTGGCGGTCCTCTCGCAGGAAGCCGACAGCTTGTCGGAGACGCTGCGTCTGTTGAAATCCCGGGTGGAGAAGGAGCTGGATTATGCGCACTGCAAAGCGCTGATTATCGGCGAGGAACAGGCCAGGAAGGATATCCTTCATATTATGGACTGGGTGGTCCGGAGGCGGGATATGCAGCTGATCCTCAATGTGGCCGTCGGCAGCCCCACTGCGGAGCAGGTGTTGAAGCTGAAGCCCTCAACCGAACAGATTCCGTCTAACTCGCTGATCCTGTCGCTGAGCCGGCAGGGAACGGAGTCGCCCTTTATCACAAGCGTCTTCTCTTACCGCTTGTACCGCAATCTGTTCGAGCCCGGCCTGGACCCTGTGCTGACCATTATTGAAGCCCGTGGCAAAACAGGCTTTATCATGGACCGGATGGCCCTGTTCGACAAACACCGCAGCCGGCTAACGCTGAACCCGGACGAGGCCCGGCTCTTCAACCTGCTGGAGCGCAAGAATGTGCAGACTAATCTGCCGGCCCGCTATGACGGCAAGCTGTATGAATACTATATCGAGACGTCGAAGGCCAGTTATCGCCTGTCTACCGGGGATGTCGGCCGGCCGCGGCTCACCTATAAGGTATCCATTGCCGGCATTCTGGAGGAGAGCAGCGGCGAAGAGACGATGACGCAGCATCTGCTGGAACGGCTTGCCCGCGAGAGCGAGGAGAAGCTGGAGAAGCAGTTCGAAGAATTGCTGCGCAAATTCAGAGACAGCGAATCGGACCCGCTCGGCTGGGGACTCCACTATGGAGCCCGCCGGTTCGACAACAGGAACGAGATGAAGGATTGGAAGGAAAGGCTTCCCGATCTGGAGATCAAGGTCAAGGTCAAGGTCCAGATCAAATATTCGGGAATGATCCGTTAGACGGCGGAGGCTTCTTCTGGAGCATCAGCGCTCCATGTGGGCTGCCTGAGCGGCGACGACCCGGTTGCGTCCGGAGTTCTTGGCTTCATACAGCGCCTGATCCGCATACTGAAACAGCAGTTCGCCGCTTGCTTCTTCCACCACCTGCGGGTAGGAAGCGGCGCCGATGGAGATGGTAACCGGGATTTTCTGGCCGGACGGCAGGGTGAAGCGCTCATCGGCCACCGCCGAGCGGATGCGTTCGCCGGCACGGCGGGCCATCGCGAGCGAGCAATCCGGAAGCAGGACGGCGAACTCCTCCCCGCCGTTGCGGGAGACGTAGTCGTAGGAACGGGAATGGCTGCGCAGCCGGTGGGCCAGCTGCTTCAGGACGGCATCTCCGGCCGGGTGGCCGTACGTATCATTAATCGCTTTGAAGTGGTCAATGTCCAGCACCAGCAGCGACAGCGGCTCGCTTCTTCGCTCCGACCGGTCGAGCTCCAGATCCAGATAGCGGTGGAACTGCTGAAGGTTGTGCAGTCCGGTCAGATAATCGGTTGTGGCCGAAATCTGGAGCTGGGAATAGAGCTCGTTGGAGCGCTGGATGTATTCCGCAATATAATAGATGACGAGTCCGGCGCCCAAGACGGCGATGAGCTGAACGGGGTAGATCGTCATGGCGGCATTCCAGCCGCCCAGATTGTTGACCAGCGTTGCGAGAATGATAATGAGATTAAGCAGATTGGACACGGTCATTTTGCGAAGCCGATCCCAGGGCAGGCGGGAGATCAGGCAGCAGCCCAGGCCGCTCACCAGCAGGCTGACCGCTGCGGATACCGATTCATAGTTAAGCTGATAGAACAGAACACGGCTGACCGCCAGCAGGACCGAGCAGATCAAGGAAGGCAGCCAGCCGGCGTAGGTGGCCGCAAGCACGATAGTTAAATGGCGCAGATTGGCATAAGTGTGATGCCCCACGGGAAACGAATAGCTCATCAGCACAATCCCGAAGATGCCGAACAGAAGCCCGGCATTGACGGAACCGAGCAGGCTGAAAGCGTGTCCGGCGGGGACATAGCGTTTGGACAGCATGCCTGCAATAAAAACGAACGTGGCCAAAATGCAGAAATTGGCGAACAGACTGCTGGCCAGGGGCGTAATCAACATGGCATTCAGATGCTCCTTGTATGTAGAGTAGAGGCTTCGAAGACAAAGAACGGATCGGCCTCTAATCAGTGTAACGGAAAAAGCAGCCCGGAACGAAGAAAAATATCGAAAAAGAGCGAAAATTGCGGAAGAAGACCGTCATATTCTTCATTAAATAGATACGATATAGGTATAGAGTAACGCCCGGTTGACCAATGCCGGGAAACGATTTATACTTGATCTAAAAATAAGAGTAGGGTGATTCGATGTGCGAAATCTGAATCTGACTTCCCAACGCCAGGCCGTTTACGATATCGTTCGTTCGTCTCCCGACCATCCCACCGCTGCCGAGGTCATGAACCGGCTGGTGGAGAAGGGCCATAATTTGGCATACGGGACGGTATATAACTCGCTTCGTTATTTAACCGACAAGCAGCTGATCCGGGAATTGAAGCTCGGAGAAGCCTCAAGCCGATACGATGCGCGTACGGATGAACATCAGCATATTATGTGCGAAGTATGCGGCGCGGTGGATGAGGTGCTGCTTCCCGTTCCGGAGGAATGGATGGATGAGGTAGCCCAGGCAACGGGCTATTCGGTGGATCATGCCCATGTTGTATTTGAAGGGGTCTGCCCGGCTTGCCGGGGACAGGTAAGCGGCTGACGGCCGGCTGGCTCCGGCCGCTGTGATGCACAGCAACATAACGCAAGAAGCCGAGACACGTTCCCGGCTTCTTTTTATTTTGAAGAAAGTCAGTAGAATTTTGAAGGAAATTGAATAAATAAACGGGATTCCCAAGTCGATATAGTACCTATTCCTGCCTAGAAAGAGAGTGAATCTGGTATGAAATCGAGAAGGTCCTGGAATCTTACGATACGCAGCAAAATGATTGCCACCTATCTGCTGGTCCTGCTGGCGCCGAGTCTGGTCATTGGCTGGACGACTTATCATTCCGCCAGCTCCGAGATCGAGAACGAGCTGGCGGGCAGCGCCCGCGAGAGCGTGGCGGCCGTTAATGAAATTATCGCGTCGAACATCGAGGCGAAGCTTAACGATATTGCCTATTTCGCTTTGCAGATCAGTTCGGATGCGGTAAATGCCGAGGTGGAGAGCGGCAAGACCGGGGCGCTTAAGGCGAAGCTGGACCAGTATGAAGCCCTTCACCCCGATGCGCTGAATCTCTACGTGGCGACGAGCCGGGCGAAGCTAATCCAGTCATCGGAGACGGCCCTGCCGGCAGGCTATGATCCGCGCAAAGAAAGCTTCTATGTGGATGCGCTGAAGCACGGTCAGGGGGCTGTCATTTCGCCCGCCTTCCGGACTCCGTCCGGCGAGACGGCTGTCGCGGTATCCTCGGTTCTGAAGGACGGGCGCGGCGTCGTATCCATCGACCTGAACCTCAAGCAGATTAAGGAGCTGACCAATCTGAAGGTCGGCCGGGAAGGCTATGTCGTGCTGATTGACAACAGCAAGAAGTTTCTGGTTCATCCTACCGAAACGGCAGGCCGGGAATCCTCCGACGCATACGTCAGACGAATGTTCGAGGGAAGCTCCGGCAGCTTCACTTATGATTACAAAGGAAGCCGCCAGATGATGCTCTACCAGGAGAATGAACAGACCGGGTGGAGAGTCGGCGGCACCATCTCCATGTCGGAGATCAAGGAGGCCACAGGAGGAATTCGCGATACGGCGATCGCGGTCGTCGCCGTCTCTGTCGTCATTGCGCTGGGGCTGATCTTCCTGAATATCCGGTCGATCACCCGCCCGTTGGAACGGCTTCGGGCAGCGACCGAGAACATCAGCCGGGGCGACCTGTCCAAGCCGGTCGGCGCCTTCCGCAGAGATGAGATCGGCACGCTGGCCGCCCACTTTCAGACCATGGTCGACAATCTCCGCGGGATGATTGTCGGCGTTCAGGACATGACGGACAATGTGTCGTCGTCCGCCGAGGAATTGAACGCCGGAGCGGAACAGACCACGCAGGCGATTGAGCATGTGACCATTGCGATTCAGGAAGTTGCGGCGGCAACGGAGCGGCAGGTGCGGAGCGTCCGGGAAGGAACGGAGAGCGTAGCGGCTACTGCGGGAGAAGCCGTACGGATTACCGGCTACATGAATGCGGTGTCCGAAGCGATGGACAGAGCCTTGAATTCCGCTTCCGACGGCAAAGAATCGGTTCTGAGCGTAGTCGAGAAGATGGACGGGATTCAGGAGACGGTCGGCGAGCTTGGCGAGGTCATTGACCGGCTGAATGAACGGGCCGGTCATATCGGCGGCATCGTAGGGGTCATCGCGGGGATTGCGCGGCAGACCAACCTGCTTGCGCTGAACGCGTCGATCGAAGCGGCGCGGGCGGGCGAGCAGGGCCGGGGCTTCGCGGTTGTGGCGAACGAAGTCCGCAAGCTGGCCGAGGAATCGGAGCGGTCGGCGCAGCGGATCGCCGAGGAGATCGGGTCGATCTCGGAGGATATGAGGCAGGCGGGCGGAACCATGAACCATGCCCGCAGCAAGATGTCCGAAGGCATTGCCGCGGTCGATACGAGCGGACGGTCCTTCTCGCGCATCCGCCGGGCCGTCAAGGAAGCCGCTGAATCCATCGAAGCGATGGAACAGGCGGTTCGCCGGCTGAATACGGAGAAGGACAGCATGGAGCAGTCGATCGGCGATATCCGCCACATCTCGACCGAGGTTGCGGAGAATACCGAGACCATCTCGGCGGCCGCGCAGCAGCAGCTCGCTTCCGTCGAGGAGATCGCTTCTTCCGCCGCCGATCTCAGCAGATTGGCCGAACAGCTTCAAGGACTGGTCGGACGCTTCCGGCTCGGGGCATCCGGCGGGCAGAACCCGGATGAATAAGGCTGCCGGAGCGGGGACCGGGCTTTTCACGGACCGTGCCCAGCGGGTATACTGAATCTATTCGGAAAGATTCAGGCAATAGGCATTGCCGCCAGAGCGGCCGTCTTCCGGGAGAAGGCGGCCGCTTCGGTATGAATTCCGGGATAACGGGAGAGGCCGGCCGCTGCGGCCGGGCGGGAAGGAAGGGTGCGGCAATGGGTGAACGATTAAAGGGGATACGGGTTGCGCTGGCGGGACCCCGCCGGTCGGAAGAGATGGCGAAGCTCGTGACCGGCATGGGCGGGACGGCGCTTCTGCGTCCGGCTCAGGGAACGGTATTTCTGGATGACGAAATCCTGCGCCGGGAACTGGGAGACTGGCTGGAGAGCCCGCCGGACTGGGTGATCCTGACCACCGGAATGGGGCTTGACGCGCTGTTCCGGGTGGCGGAGGAAATGGGCCGGGCCGACGAGCTTCAGCGAATGCTCGCCGGCGCGAAGATTGCGGCGCGCGGATACAAGACAGTGGCTGCGCTGAAGAAGCGGAATCTGACGCCGCTTGTGCGCGACGACGACGGCAGCACCCAGGGCCTGATCCGCGGTCTGTCGGAGCACAGGCTGGAGGGCGTCCGCGCCGCCTTGCAGCTTCACGGCGATCCGGCTCCAAGGCTCGTCGGCTGGCTGGAGGAGGCGGGCGCGTCCGTGCGGGTGCTGCTGCCTTACCGGCACACCCCGCCGGAGAGCGGCGATCTGGAGCTGCTGCTGGACGAGATCGTAAGCGGCCAGGTGGACGCCGTAGCTTTTACAAGCGCGCCCCAGGCCCGCTTCCTGACAGAGTATGCCGCCGCTCGCGGCCGGCTGGACGATATGCTCGCGGCCTTCGAGACCCGCGTCATTGCGCTGGCTGTCGGGCGGATTACCGCCGACGGATTGCGCGAAGCCGGGGTCGGACGGATTGTGGTGCCCGAGCAGGAGCGCATGGGCAGCATGATGGTCGAGCTCAGCCGGTATCTGGCGGAGCGATAAGGGCCGCCGATGCCTGCGGCGCGGCCGCGTGGACATCGCGGGGTATTTTACTTACAATAAGGGCAGTGTCAGACAGGAAGGGCAGTATCAGATAGGGCGCATTGGGCATTCTTGGACAAGGCGGCCTAAGGAGGACTTACGCATGGATAAGAGAAAATGCCTGCTGCTGGGGGAATATACGCATCCGCACTTCCACCCGCTGCAGGGAATCGACAAAGAGATCACGCACATTCTGGGCGATATGATGACGGTGCAATGCTCGGAGAACCGCAAGCTGCTGCTTGAAGAGCATCTTGCAGGCTATGACCTGTGCATCGCATACAATGAACTGTGGAGCGAGCACGTCTCGCCGCAGCAGACGGCGGGGCTGCTGAACTATGTCAGCGGAGGCGGGGGCCTGATCGTGCTTCATACCGGCATTTCGCTGGCGTCCCGCTATGAGCTGGCCCAGCTGTTCGGAGCCCGGTTCACCGGACACCCGCCCTACACCGAACTGAACTTCCGGCCGGGCGAGCATGTCATTACGGAAGGACTGGAGCCCTTCACGCTGGAGGAGGAGCCGTACCGGTTTGATTTTGACCCGTTCACGGAGAAGACGGTGCTGCTGGAGTACGAGCATGAAGGAGAATGGTGGCCGGCGGCCTGGAGCCACAGCTACGGCCAGGGCCGGGTGGTCTTCCTGATGCCGGGACACCATGAGCCTTCCTTCCATCATCCGGCTGTTCGGGAGCTGCTGCTCCGTTCCGCCAAATGGGCGGCGCGCATTCCTGCGCAGAGCTGACCGCAGCCGCAGCATGGTCGGGGAAGGCGCGGACCTCCTGGCATCCTTTAGAAATCCCTCCCGCTTTGGGCTATAATGGTACCGGGTGAACTCCATTCAATAACGGAATCCAAGGAGGAATTGTCATGAGCGATTTGTTTAAGAAAGCCATCTCTTTCGGAGTCGGATTGACCGTTGTGAGCAAGGAGAAAGTGGAGAAGGTCGTCGATGAGCTCGTCAAGCGGGGCGAAGTGGCTCCTTCGGAATCCAAGGCGCTGGTCGACCGGCTGGTCGAACGGGGCGAAGAGGAGCGCGGCTATTTCAAGAATGCCGTGCAGGAGCAGGTGCAGAAGGTGCTGAAAGAGCTGAAGGTGCCGACCCAGGACGAGGTTGCGGCACTGGAGGAACGGATTGCCGTGCTGGAACGCCGGCTGGCCGAGCTTGAGGGAATCTCCCGGCTGGAAGGCACGCAGCCGGATGCCCAGAGTGATTGATGGTTCGGATCAGACAGGCCGGACGCTACCGGGATATCGCCATGGCGCTGATGCGCCATGGCTTTGGCTATATGGTGGAGGAATTGGGTCTGTACCGGGTGCTGTCCCTGCCCCGGAAGCTTACCCGCCAGCAGGCGCATGAGAGCCGTACGCTCGGCGAACGCATCAGCGCTCTGCTGGAGGATCTCGGCCCGACCTTCGTCAAGCTGGGCCAGCTGGCGAGCACGCGCGCCGATCTGCTGCCCGAGTCGGTCATCCAGGAACTGGTGAAGCTGCAGGATCACGTGCCGCCTGTTCCGGCGGAGACGGCCCGGGCCATCCTGGAGAAGGAGCTGGAGCATCCGGTGGATGCGTTGTTCTCCTATCTGGAGGATGCGCCCCTCGCAGCGGCTTCCATCGGTCAGGTGCACCGCGGCGTCCTGCATTCGGGAGAACGGGTAGCGGTGAAGATCCAGCGCCCGGGCGTCATGCGGATGATGCGGCGGGACCTTGAGATTCTTCGCGATCTGACGGCGCTGGCCGAGCGGAAGCTGGATTGGGCCAGACAGTACGGTCTCTACCGGATGGCCGAAGAATTCTCCCGTTCGCTGCTGGCCGAGCTGGACTATATTCAGGAAGGACGGAACGCGGAGCGGATCGCCCAGCAGCTTCGCGACGATGAACGGGTTCATATTCCGTCGATTTACTGGGACTACTCGTCGGCCCGCGTGCTGACGATGGAATACGTGGAAGGCATTACGCTGAACCGGCCGGAGGAGCTGCTCGCCCAGAGCGGCGATCTGAAGGATATTGTGCAGCGGACAATCGAGATCATGCTTAAGCAGATCTTCATCGACGGCTTCTTCCATGCCGACCCGCATCCGGGCAATCTGCTGCTGCTTCCCGACGGGCGGCTGGCGCTGATTGACTTCGGAATGGTCGGGCGGATCAGCGAGGAGACGAAGGATCACTTGTCGGGCCTGGTCATCGCGCTGATGCGCCGCAATACCGACGCGCTGGTCCGGGCCATTCTTCGGCTCGGGGTCGTTCCGGAAGAGGTGGACCGGGCCGCGCTGTACGAGGACATGGATGCGCTTCGGGACGAATATTATGATGTTCCGTTCAGCCAGATCAGCATCGGCGCCGCGCTGAACGACCTGTTCGGCGTGGCCCGGCGGCACCGCCTGTCGATCCCGCCGGAGCTGACGCTGCTCGCCAAGACGCTGCTGACGCTGGAGGGGGTAGCCGAAGGGTTGGACCCGTCGTTCAGCATCATCCAGATGGCGGAGCCGTTCGGCCGGAAGCTGCTGCGCCAGCGGTTCAGCGGCCAGCGCATCCAGCGGAAGCTGATTAGCGGCGCCGCCGATCTGGCGGAGGGTCTGCTGGAGCTGCCGGGACAAGCCCGGCAGCTCTCGGAGACGATCGGCAAGGGCAAGCTGAAGGTGGAGATCGGGGTTCCGGGACTGGATCATCTCCCGCGCAAGCTGGACCGGGTCGGCAACCGGCTGTCATTCAGCATCGTGCTGCTGGCGTTCAGCATTATCATGGCGGCGCTGATCATCGGCTCCTCGCTGCGGGGAGAGCCGACGCTGCTGTGGGATTTCCCCATTGTGGAGATCGGTTCGGTCGTGGCGATGCTGATGTTCGTCTGGCTGCTGTACTCCATCTTCAAATCAGGAAGGTTCTAGGCCGGGAGCGGCATGCGCCGCAGAGCGGCCCATACATGCGGGAGCGGGGCAGACAGCGGGAAGGGACCCGGAGATAACCGGGACTCTTCCCGCGCTGCTTCTCCTCCCCGATCAATTTGATAAAGGTGAGGTGACGAAGTGCCGGGATTTCAGGATTTAGGCGTTTCGGTAAGTTTAAGCACAACGTTAAAAGGACAGGGCATCGCGGTGCCGACGCCGGTACAGACGGAGGCGATTCCTCCGCTCGTTCAGGGACTGGACGTCATTGCCCGGGCCAAGACGGGGACAGGCAAGACGCTGGCGTTCCTGCTGCCCATTCTCGATAAAATCAAACCGGAGAAAGCTTATCCCCAGGCGCTGATTCTGGCGCCTACGCGGGAGCTGGCTCTGCAGATCACTGAGGAAGCGAAGAAGCTGACGCAGGGGACCGGCATCCGGCTGCTGGCGGTATACGGCGGCCAGGATGTGGAGAAGCAGCTGCGCAAGCTGGAAGGCGGCCGCCATCTGATTATCGGCACGCCGGGACGCCTGCTGGATCACATGCGGCGCGAGACGCTCAGCCTGGGCGGCGTGAACATGCTGGTGCTCGACGAAGCCGACCAGATGCTCCACATGGGCTTTCTGGAAGAGGTGGAGAGCATCATTACCGCCGTTCCGTCCCGGCGCCAGACGATGCTGTTCTCGGCGACGATGCCCGAGCCGATCAAGCGGCTGGCCTCGTTCTATATGAAGCAGCCGGTGGACATTACGATCCGGGGCAATTCGCCGATTCCGCTGTCGAACATCCGCCAGCTTGTGGTGGAATGCACGGACCGGCAGAAGGAAAGTGCCCTGAAGTCGCTGATCGAGCGGGACCGCCCCTATCTGGCCATGATCTTCTGCCGGACGAAGCGGCGGGTCTCGAAGCTGAACAACGCGCTTCGGGAAGCCGGCTATGACTGCGACGAGCTTCATGGAGATCTGTCGCAGAACAAGCGCGAGCAGGTGATGAAGACGTTCCGCGAGGCGAAGCTTCAGCTTCTGGTTGCGACAGATGTGGCAGCCCGGGGGCTGGATGTGGAAGGCGTGACGCATGTCTTCAATTACGATCTGCCGCTCGACGCAGACAGCTATATCCACCGGATTGGCCGGACCGGCCGCGCCGGAGGCAAGGGCATGGCGATTACGCTGGCCTCTCCGCATGACCGCGCCGGTCTGGAGATCATCGAGCGCGGCATCTCGCAGCGGCTGGAGCGCCGCCGCTATGAGCGCGGCGAGCTCGTCGAGGCCGCGGGCGGCGGCGCATCCGGCGGCCGCCGCAAGGACAGCGCCCCGCGCACCGCGCGCGGAGGCGGACCGGCTGCGGCCCGGCAGGGCGGCCGCGGCCCGGCGGAGACGCGCGGCGCAGGCGGCGCGCGCGGCAGTGCCGGCTCCCGGCCGGGAAGCCGGGGCAAGGACGCGGGCGGCTACGGAGCGCCCGCAGGCGGCGGCCGGGGAGGCCGGCCGCAGGCAGGTCCCGCCGCTGCGAAGCGCGGCGGACAGGGCCAGGGCGGACGCCCGGCGGCGGACAGCCGCGGCGGCAAGCCGGGCCGCGCGAGCCAGGGGCCGCGCGGGGGTCAGGGCCAAGGCGGCTCCTTCGGGGGCCGCAGCCAGGGTCAGGGACGCAGCGGCGGCAGCCGTGGCGGCCGTCCGGGCGGGCGCAGCGGCCGGTAAGCCGGCCCGGGTCCCGGATCGGCAGAGGCCCGGCGGCAGATGAACCGGGCCGGTATTTTGAGAGAGGAAGGTACCTGCATCATGAATAAGAAACTGGTGATGGCCCTGCTGATCCTTGTGGTGATAGGAATCGGCTGGGGATTCGGAAGATACGGCCTTCCGTCGGAGTGGGCAGACCGCGACGGCGGCGGCGGAACCGGTGTGCAGACCGGCGCAGGCGCCGAATCCACCCAGCCGCCGGAAGCGTCCTTATCGCCGCTTCCGGCTTCGGCGGTCCCGGCTGCTTCGTCCGGACCGGACGGGACGGCGGCGCCCGCTCCGTCGCCGGCCGGGGTGCCCGCGGCCTCTCCTTCGTCCAAGCCCTCTTCCGCCGCCGGCGGAGGAGCGCAGTCGGTCGTTACCGATCCGGACAGCGTAACGGTGATGGTCAACAAGCAGTACGGCCTGCCGGGCCAATACCGTCCGGATGATCTGGTCTATCCCGAGGTCCGGTTCCTCTTCAAGGAGAAGATCGAGAAGCGGATGATGCGCAAGGAAGCGGCAGAGGCGCTGGAGCGGATGTTCGGCGCGGCGCAGAAGGACGGGGTCTACCTCGCTGGCGTGTCGGCCTACCGTTCGGAGAAGACGCAGCGCAGTCTGTTCAACGCCTATGCGGCGCGCGACGGCGAAGAGAAGGCGCGGACCTACAGCGCGGTTCCCGGGTACAGCGAGCACCAGACGGGGCTTGCCATTGACGTGTCGGGAAGCGAAGGCAAGTGCGCAGCCGAGAGCTGTTTTGCCGGAACGAAGGAAGCGGAATGGCTGGCGGAGCATGCCTCCGAATACGGCTTCATTATCCGTTACCCCGAGGGCAAGGAGAGCATCACCGGCTACAAGTACGAGCCTTGGCATATCCGGTATGTCGGCACGGAGGCGGCGGGAATCATCGCTTCCGGCGGGCTGACGCTGGAGGAATACGAGAATGCGGTCCCGGCCAGCAAGTAGCGGGACGAGCCAGGCTCCGCCCCAGAGGCGGAGCCTTTTGTTCGCTTAAGGAGCCGGTCTGATTCACCTTCTTCCCCTCCGGTTAAGTAGTGGACAACTACGGATGTTAATCCGGAAGGAGGAGTTCACAATGTCCGAACATAATCATATGGTGAGCAAGGACGGCAGCGTGGAGGTCGGCCGGGTGAAGGAGACGCTGGACCGGATTGAGCCGGAACAGCGGGATGCGATTCTGGAGAACTTCGAGTCTTTCAAGGGATATTTGAGCAAGCGCATTCACCTCGCGGAGAAAATCGGACTCGGCGAGGAGCAGCTCGCCGTGGCGGCGGAGAAGGTAGCCGATTATCTGGCGGCCCACGAGGAGCCCCGCAACAGTGAAGAGAAGCTGCTGCTGGAGCTGTGGAAGCTGGGCACGAAGGAAGAGCGGCACAAGCTGGCTCACCTGCTGGTGAAGCTGGCCCAGTCTTCCTGATGGATGGACTTGTACGATTCGGATGCTCCAAGGCATCCTGGGCAGAAGGAGAGAGGCGCAGCTGGTCTGCGCCTCTTTCTTGTGCGTCAAGGGTCTGCTGCGCTGGCCGGTGCAGGGAGAGCCGGTCCGTCTGTGAAAATAAACCTTGACGCCCACCGTCCTCTTCGGGGAAGATCGGATAAGACAAGGACGCCGGATCAGGCGGCAGGAGGGTAACAGCAGACGATGAAGCGAATTGCGGAAGTGGCCGCGCAAGCGGGAATTGCGGAGGAACATCTGGAGTTGTACGGCAAATACAAGGGCAAATTGGCGCCCTCGCTGTGGGAAGAGCTGAAGGACCGGCCCAACGGACGGCTGGTACTGGTAACGGCGGTCAATCCGACCCCGGCCGGCGAAGGCAAGACCTTGACCACCATCGGGCTGTCCCAGGCGCTCAACGCCTGCGGGGTCAAGACGGTGGCGGCGCTGCGGGAGCCTTCTCTCGGTCCGTGTCTTGGCATGAAAGGCGGAGCAACCGGCGGCGGCCGGGCGCAGATCGTGCCGGCGGACGAGATCAATCTGCATTTTACCGGGGATATTCATGCGGTGACGTCGGCGCATAATCTGCTGGCGGCCATGATCGACAACCATTTGTTCCAGGGTAATGCGCTCGGTCTGGACCCGCAGCGGATTGTCTGGAAACGCGTCATGGATATGAACGACCGCAGTCTGCGGAGCATTGTCACCGGACTTGGAGACGGCAACGGGCCGGTGCGGGAGAGCGGATTCCAGATTACGACGGCCTCGGAGATCATGGCGGTGCTGTGTCTGTGCAGCAATCTTGCGGACCTGCGGGAACGGCTCGGCCGGATGCTGGTCGGCTATGACCGGGACGGGCGTCCGGTAACGGCCGAGAAGCTGGGTGCGGTGGATGCCATGACGGCGCTGCTGAAGGAAGCGGTGAAGCCGAACCTCGTTCAGACGCTGGAAGGAACGCCCGTCATCGTGCACGGGGGGCCGTTCGCCAATATCGCCCACGGGTGCAGCAGCGTGATCGGAACCCGCTATGCGCTGAAGCTGGGCGATGTCGTTGTAACCGAAGCGGGCTTCGGCGCCGACCTTGGCGCCGAGAAATTCATGGACATCAAATGCCGTCAGGCCGGTCTTGCGCCTTCGGCGGCGGTGCTCGTAGTTACGGTGAAATCCCTGAAGTACAACGGGGGAGCGGGAAAGGAAGAGCTGTATGCCCCGAACCGGCCGGCGCTGCTGGCGGGACTTTCGAATCTGGAGCGGCATGTGGAGAATCTCGGCAAATTCGGCGTTCCGGTGCTGGTGGCGCTGAACCACTTCGAGGGCGATCATCCGGCCGAGGTGGAGGAAGTGCTGGCAGCCTGCGCCCGGCTGGGCGTCCCGGCGGCGCTCTCTCGGGTATGGGCGGAGGGCGGCGCCGGAGGCCAGGAGCTGGCCGCGGCCTTAATGAAGCTGCTGGATGAAGGCAAGCCGGCGGCATTCGCTCCTCTGTATGAAGACGAACTCGACATTCCGGCGAAGATCACGAAGATTGTGACAGAGATCTACCGGGGGTCTTCGGTCGCTTTCAGTCCGGCGGCCAAACGCAGCCTGGCCATGATCGAGCGGCTTGGACTGAACAAGCTGCAGGTCTGCATGGCGAAGACGCCGTATTCGTTCTCGGATCAGCCCCGCCTGCTCGGGGCTCCCGAAGGATTCACGGTCCAGGTTCGCGATATTACGCTGTCGCTTGGGGCCGGATTCGCGGTAGTCATTACCGGCAGCATCGTAACGATGCCCGGTCTTCCGGCCAAGCCGGCGGCGGAAGCCGTGCATGTGGATGAGAACGGGCGGATTGCCGGTCTGTCTTAGGAGAAGCGGCAATTTCTGCATCAGCAGCAATCGGGAAGTCCTGCGGCGCGTCGCGCGCTGCGGGGCTTTTTGTGCTTCTTCATAATTGGCGGCCGTTCGGGGAACGCTATCCTTCAGGTCGTTTCTCTAAGGGTTCCGAAGCTTGCAGATTTCTTGCGTAAATGTGAACATTGTGAAAACAAGCACAAAAACAGTTGCTTTGTGATATATGTCACAATATAATAAGTGCATAAAGTGAAAAATATCACATCAGACACGAAACAACCCTTTGGAGGAGGAAGAAATCATGAAAGTAGCAGTTATCGGATGTACCCATGCCGGCACCGCGGCAATTGTCAATACAGCACAGCTCTACCCGGAAGCGGAGATCACGGTCTACGAACGCAATGATAATATTTCATTCCTGTCCTGCGGCATCGCGCTCTACGTCGGGGGCGTCGTTCAGGACCCGCAGGGGCTGTTCTACTCTTCGCCGGAGAAGCTGGCCGAGCTTGGCGTAAAGACCAAGATGCGGCATGAAGTCACAATGGTCGATACGAAGGCCAAGACGCTTCGCGCCAAGAACCTGGTGACCGGGGAAGAATTCGGCGATACCTACGACAAGCTGATTGTCACCACCGGCTCGTGGCCGATTGTGCCGAAGCTGCCGGGGATGGAGCTGGACAACATTCTGCTCTCCAAGAACTTTAACCATTCCAATACGATTATTGAAAAAGCGCAGAGCGTCAGACGAATCACGGTAGTCGGCGCCGGATATATCGGCGTTGAGCTGGTTGAAGCCTTCCAGATGAACGGCAAGGAAGTGACGCTGGTTGACGCCGAAGAACGGATTCTGAGCAAATACCTGGACGCCGAGTTCACCGGCCCGATTGAGCAGAGCCTGAGCGATCACGGCATCGCGCTTGCGCTGGGCGAGAAAGTGACGGGATTTGAAGGCAAGGACGGCAAAGTGACAACCGTCCTGACCGACAAGGGACGCTACGAGAGCGATCTGGTTATTCTCTGCATCGGCTTCCGCCCGAATACGGAGCTGTTGAAAGGCCAGGTCGAAATGCTGCCGAACGGTGCAATCCTTGTCGATAAATTCATGCGGACCAGCGCTCCCGATGTGTTCGCCGCCGGCGACAGCTGCGCCATCCATTACAACCCGACCGGCAAAAGCGCCTATATCCCGCTTGCGACCAACGCTGTCCGGATGGGTACGCTGGTTGCCCGCAACCTTGTTGCGGAGACCATTCCTTATATGGGCACTCAAGGAACATCGGGCATCAAGATTTACGAGGACAACATTGCCGGCACCGGCCTTACGGAAGATGCCGCCAAGGCGGAAGGCATCGACGCCGAAGCCGTGATGATTACCGACAACTACCGGCCCGAGTTCATGCCGACGCATGAGCAGGTGCAGCTCAAGGTCGTGTTCGAGCGGTCCACGCGCCGCATTCTCGGAGCCCAGATCATGTCGAAGATGGATCTGACGCAGTCGATCAATACCGTGTCCGTCTGCATCCAGAACGGAATGACCGTAGACCAGCTCGCCTTCATCGACTTCTTCTTCCAGCCGCATTACAACAAGCCGTGGAACTTCTTGAACACGGCCGGGCTGCAGGCGCTGCCCAAGACGGGCGCGAAGACCGAGACCCAAGAGCTTGTCGGAACGAAATAAGCGAGAGAAGTGACGATTAACCACAGCCGTCCGGCACCTGCCGGACGGCTTTTTGTTATGGCGTCGTGCCCGGACGGAGCGTTGACGGAGGTGCTCCGAGCCGAGAAGAAGGCAGATCGGAACAAGGCGAAGCGGGGCATGTGCGGGCAGGCGCTGTGCTTTTTTGACGTGTTGGTGAAAATTTTCACTTACTCTTTCTGAACGTGATATTTATCACGTTATTGTATGAGGCTCCGGGTTAAAATGAGGCAGAAGGCATAAAAGGAAAAATTTTAAGTAATTATAGAAGGGGATAGTACGATGGCTTACAACAAACCGCAGCAAATTGCGGAAGTGACGGTTGAGAACGGCATCAAGAAGGCGCATAATCCGCTCCTGACCGTCCTGATTCTCGGCTTTCTCGGCGGCGCGTTCATTGCGCTGGGCTTCCTGCTCGATATCCGGGTCATTGCAGGCGCACCGAAGGAATGGGGCTCGATTGCGAATTTCATCGGAGCCTCTGTCTTCCCGGTCGGTCTGATCCTGGTTCTGCTCGCAGGCGGCGAGCTGCTGACCGGCAATATGATGGCCGTGCCGCTGGCCTGGATGTCCCGCAAGATCTCCCTCTTGGAAGTCGTCAAGAATCTCGTGCTGATTACGCTGGCCAATCTGGCCGGCGCACTGTTCGTCGCTTATTTCTTCGGCCATGTCGTCGGCCTGACCTCGGATGGCGTCTATCTGGACAAAGTCGTCGATATGGCGGGCCATAAGCTGGACGCCACGTTCCTTCAGGCATTTGTGTCCGGCATCGGCTGTAACTGGCTGGTAGCGCTGGCGGTCTGGCTCTCTTACGGCGCCGATAACTTCAGCGGCAAAATCCTCGGCATCTGGTTCCCGACCATGGCGTTCGTCGCCATCGGATTCCAGCACGTTGTTGCCAACATGTTCCTGATTCCGGCGGCCATCTTCGAGGGCCATTATTCCTGGGGCGAATACTTCGGCAACTTCGCGCCGGTGTGGCTCGGCAACCTGACAGGCGGGGCCATCTTCGTGGCGGCGGCCTACTGGAACGCCTATCTGCGCAAGGACGGCGCAACGCTGCAGCCGGTAGAAGGCTCGGCGCCCGCGAGCGTCAAGAAGCACGCCTAATCCCTCGGATTCAAGGAGAGGCGAAATGGATATACGGCTCTATCCCGGGATTCGGGATAGAGCTTTTTGGCATACCGGAAGAAGATAAACCCGCAAAAAAATCGCCGAACCCAGCCGGCTCGGGGGAACGAAACCGGTAGGGTTACGGCGACTATGAAAGGGTTTGCTTCATTCCCTATTACCCTGGCAAGTCTTGGTTGAAACATGAGGTTCACAGCAAATTTAGAAGTCTTTGCTTCATAAGCCGGGCGATTATACAATGAAAGGGATGTACTGCTTCACAGCGTCAATGTAAAGGCTTGCCCTCTTCTTCCGATCAAGCAATACTGGATAGATTGATAATGACAGACCAACCAATAGGGGACACCAGCCAAATGAAGTTTCTGAATGACTATCCTAAAGAGATCAAGCTGTTTCTGCTCGCCAGCCTGATCAGCGCCGTCGGCAGCTCGCTGATGTGGCCGCTGGTCAGCATGTATGTCTTCGACGAACTCGGCCGGAGCATGAAGGACGCCGGGTTCATTATTCTGATTCAATCGCTTGGCGGAATCTTCGGCCAGCTTCTCGGCGGTTCGCTGTATCATAAGCTTGGCGTGAACCGGCTGATCGTCGGCGCCCTGTCGTTGACCGCCCTGTCGCTGTTCTCCATTCCGGCGGTCAGCGGCCATTGGGCGCTCATGGTCGGCGCGATGGGGCTGTTCGGCTTGTTCAACGGGCTGTCGATGCCGGCGATTCAAGCCTTTATCGGCTTTCGCTTTCCGCGCCGCCGGGCGGAGCTGTTCAATACGATCTATGTCGCCAACAATATCGGCGTGGCCATCGGAACGGCGCTCAGCGGCTTCCTCGCCGATGTGTCCTATCTGGCGAGCTTTGCGCTGAACGGGGTGACCACGGCTGCCTTCGCCGCGTTCTTCTTCTTCTACCTGCGGCGGATCGGTCCGGGTTCGGCGGAGCCGGAGGCACCGGCGGATGAACCGCGTCCGCAGACGAAGCCGCGTACCGCCTCGACCTGGACGCTGATGGGCAACACCCGGCTCTATCTGTACATGTCGCTCGGTTCCTTGTTCCTTCTGGTCGGCAACTCGATCTGGAACACGGGCGTCTCTCCCTTCATTATATCGGAGGGCTGGCCGAAGCGGGCTTACGGTCTGCTGTGGACGCTCAACGGCGTATTGATCTTCGTTGCCCAGCCGCTGGTCAGCCTGATCAAGCGTCTCTGCGCTTCGACTTCGACTGCGCAGATGACGGCCAGCGCCGTCTTCTATCTGTCCGGCTATGTCGTCATCCTGACGATTCCGACCTATCCGGGACTGCTGCTGGCCATGGTGCTGGCGACGCTTGGCGAGATGCTGATCTCCCCCGCGATGCCGGCCTTTATCTCGGAACGCGCCGACCAGGGCGCGCCGTTCTATCTCGGGCTCAGCGGCGGGATTGGGGCGGTCGGCCGGGTGCTTGGACCGCTGTTCATGGGCAGTCTGTACGATGAAGGCGGACTCGCGCCGACAGCGTGGCTGGCCTGCGGGATAGCGGTGCTGTCGGTCGGATTCTTTGCTCTCCATGCCTGGGTTAATCGGGAGCAACGGGGGAGCCGCAGGGTGGCGGCCGGATCGGAACGGACGTCCGGATAAGGATGAATGCCAAGGGGGGGCCCGGCTGCTTCCCCGGGGGATTTTGGTAGAAGCAGCATAAAGAGAGGCAGGTAGAGAATACTCATGATGCGTCAACATCCAGGATTGCCTGAACCGCTAACCGCCGGCATCCGGCTGTCCGAATTCCGCGATGCCCGGGAGCTGATCGGCATTGACCATGCCGTCTGGAACGATTCGACCGCTCCTGCGCCGCTGGTATGGCAGTCGCCGGAGGATTTTCGCTTCCATGCGCCTCCGGGTTCGCAGCTTGTCGCCGTGGACCGGGGAAGAATCTGCGGATATCTCGGCTTCGGCTGTCCCAGCGGAACGGCCAGCAACCGGCATGTCTACGAAATCCATATCGCCGTCCATCCGGAGCTGCGGAACCGCGGCTTCGGGACCGCTCTGATGGACGCGATGAAGGAGCTTGCCGCCGAGCGGCGGATTCGCAAGCTTCGCCTGCGGGTATTGTCGAGCAATGAGCCGGCTCTGCGGTTCTATGCCAAATGCGGCTTTGAGGAAGAGGGCCGCCTCCGCGAGGAGTTTTATCTGAAGGGACGCTATGTGGACGAAGTGTTCCTGGCTTACCGTCTGGAGAGCGGACCGAACCAAGAGAGGAAGGCGGGACAGCAATGAGAGTGATCCAGCTTAGCGTCGGCCAGCCGGCGCCGGTGGAGTACCGGGGCAAGCCGGTGGAGACCGGAATCTACAAGCAGCCGGTGGAAGGGCCGCTGCGGGTGGCGTTTCATGGCATCACGGGCGACGGTCAGGGCGACCTTGTCCACCACGGGGGACCCGACAAGGCGGTCTGCGCCTATCCTTCGGAGCATTATGCCTACTGGGCGTCATGGCTCGGCCGGCCGCCGGGCAGCGCGGCGTTCGGCGAGAACGTGACGACCGAGGGTCTGCTGGAGACCGAGGTGTGCATCGGCGACCTGTACGAAGTCGGCACCGCGCTGCTTCAGGTCAGCCAGCCGCGCTATCCGTGCTTCAAGCTGTCGCTGAAGCACGGGCCTGCCGAGTTCCCGGCCCGGGTGCTCGAGACCGGGTACAGCGGCTTCTACTTCCGCGTGCTGCGCGAAGGCGAGATTGCCGCGAACTCGGCAATCGTCAAGGTCGCCCGGGGGGAGGGCGGCGTCACCGTCCGCCGCGTGCTCCGGGCGATGGAAGTCGGCCGGCGCGATCCGTCCGGTCTGGAAGAGCTGGCCGCCTTGACGGCGCTGTCCGAAGGCATCCGCCGGGATTTTCGCGAGTGGATGGGGCGGGCGTGAGAGGGCTTTTCCTGAGTGCCCGGACTCTTGCCTGTTATCCGTTCCTGTTCCAAAGACCCACGCGGAACTCGACCTTTCTATACCGTAAATCTCTCTTTAGATAGATTTGACCCGATCTTAAGATTCAATTCTTGGATTCTCCGGAGAACGGAATAGATAAACGGTTGAACTTCGCCTCCTATCGTTCGCTTATACGAACGATAGGAGGCTTTTTTATTTCATTTTATAGGCGTTTTAACATGAAAACAGAAGTTTTGTCGAAATTGTTTTGAATTAGATATATCTGTGTATAAACCTAGCGTTTGGCGGGTTTTTTGGCATTTATTCTAAATTGGGGGGAATACACAGCATGCATCGCAAGAAAAAGGCCTATTCAACCTTACTGATTTTGCTCGTTCTGGCGTTCGTTTTAACGACTCCGGTATGGGGGGCCGGATATGGAGGCCGGGCCGGGTATATTTCCGGATCGTCTCTTGATGAGCCGCTGCCTTCACTGCCGCCGACTTCGGAAGCTCTTGCTTCCAAGCCGGATGCCTTGCTTAGAAACAGTCAGAACGCCGATTCCAAATCATCCGTTACTTCCTCCGTATATCTTAAAGCTCCAACGCCTGATAAACCCTCTTCATCGCTTGAGCTCAAAGACAAGCGCACCCTCAACACCAAGACCTACCTCCTTGGCAAAGACACCTATGAAACGGTTGTAAGCAGCGAGCCTCTGCATTATCAGGACCAAGAGGGCAACTGGCAGGACATTTCACTGTCGATCGCCGACGAGAATGAATTGACGGCGACCCAGGAGGTGCCGTGGTCCAAAGATGCGCTTCCTGAAGTGCCAGCTCCCGTCTTAAAGGACGGCAGCGGCAAGCTGCGGACGGCTCCCAATCTTCAGAAGCTGACGAAAGACGCCTTCCGCGCTCTTCAGGTGCCGTTCGACATCCGGATTGGCAAGCAGTTCAAGCAAGGCTATGAGATCGGCAAGGGAGAAAGCAGGTTGAGCTTTGTGCCCGTAGGAGCCAATCCAAGCCATGCTGTCCGCCAGAAGGATGAAAATGGGGGTGCTTATATTCGCTATGCGTCTGCCTGGTCGGCAACCTATGTGGACCTGCAGCTGATTCCGAGCGGGCTCAAAGAAACCATTGTGCTCGAATCCGCAAGCGCGCCTTCCTCCTTCACCTATGAAGTAACCTCTGGACTGGGGAAAGACTTGAAATGGGGGAATCTGCAAATTGATCCCGCTTGGCTGATCGATGCCAAGGGCGTCTATCGGGAAGTATCCCAGACCATACGTACGGAAGGCGGAAAAACCTATCTGGATCTCCGCCCTGATCTTAGCGGCCTGGCCTATCCGGTTCGCATTGACCCGACCATTCGCTTAACCGGGGTTAACAACAACATGATGGATACCACGGTAAACGCCCATGAACCGGACCGCAATTATGGCTCCGAGCCTAGGCTATATACCGGTAAGGATACGAACGGCAACCAGTTCCGCACCTTGCTGAAATTTGATCTCAGCCAGATTCCGGCAGGCGAGTATCAAGTTCTGGAGGCCTATCTGACCCTGAATCAGACGGCAGAATATCAATATAATGCCTACACCAATGTAGAATTGCAACGGATTACAAGCGCGTGGGATGAGAACGCAGTGACCTGGAATACCCAGCCGGCCTATGCACCTGATGCCGATGGGCATCCTTATGCCAGTGCGCCGGTCTACGGCGAGGGGCAGCAGATCTTTGCGATTAAAGATCTGGCGGAAGAGTGGCTGAACGGCTTATATCCGAACTACGGGATTGAGCTTCATGCCGACAATGCGGCCGCCCCGAATGTCAAGAAGTACGTGTCTTCCAATACAACCGCCCAGAGCGACTATCCTTCTCTGACATTGAAGTACGTTCTTCCCGATCAGACTTGGAGCAGTACGACGGCCAATGCCGATGCTCTGGGAAGCTTCAACCAGAAGAAGATTGATTATACATCGGACGGTTACGAATGGCTGCTGGTCCGGGACGGCAAGAATCTCAAGATTGTCGGCAAAAGCCCGGATGACAGCGTCTGGTTCAAGGCCGGAAGCTCCGAATTGTCAGCCGCTAATGCATCCTTCTATATCGATCAGGATGATTATGGACATGTGGCCTATAAGGCATCCGATGGCTCTGTCAGGTATGTCCGGGCTAACTATAACCCAACCTCTCACCGCTGGACATTCGGGACACCGGTGACGGTCTCGACCGATCCCTCGGTGAATTATCCGGATCTGGTCGTCCACCGGGCTCTCGCCGGCGGGGGCTGGAATGTGCACATTGTGACTTCCAAGAACAATGCGTCCGCCAACAGCACCCTGTATAACCGGATGGATATCTCCGCTTCTGGCATCGCCGGTGCACCGGGCGCTGCAACCGTACTGGACAGCGGCTCTGTGGGAGCCCCAACCTGGCCCTCCATTGACTTTCAGCACACGCCGACTTCCAGCGAACGAGGCAAGGCTGTAAAGGACGGACAGCCCGCGCTGTTCGTTGCCTGGAACTCGGGCAATGCCGGCGGCGGATTGGGCATTCGCTACAAACAGGCGGCGTACAGCGCAGGAAGCTGGAGCTGGGGAAGCGAACAGGCAGTGGATGAGAGCCGTTATACCCTGTCGGATCGCGATTGGTTCCTGAGTGTCTATGACGGAAGCCGGTCCGTGGTCTTTGGGGCGCTGCGGGGCACCTCGGATCAACAGAATTTATTGGCGTATACGTTCACGGAAGCGGGCAAAGTACAGAATCTGCTTGTCACCGGCGTAAGCGAGGGCAAACAGGCGCTGTATGGCTCGGGGAGCTATGATGCGCAGGGGAATCTGTATTTTACCGGATTGTCCAAATCCGGAGGCGACTTCATCACCTTTAAGTGGCTCCGGGCCAGCACGTCCCTCACCCTGCCGAAGACGCTGATGGCTTCAAGCGGAACGGCTTACGCGGTAATGAAGCGGGGAGACAGCTTTAACCGGATCGAGCTGGCGACGAGCCATCCGTCCGGGTCGGAACCCGGGGTATATGAAGTGGAGCACAGCGTCATTCTGGATACGGTCGAACGCCAGTTCACCCAGTATGCGTATGATGCCGCCTCCCGGCTGAAATATATCCTGATGCAGAGCGGCGACGGCATCAAGTTCACGTATGACGCGGCCGGAAATCTGACAAGACGCGAGCTTGACGAGCAGCCGGATACGAACGGCAGCAATCTGCTGATTAACGGCGGTTTTGAGGTCACAGAGACGACTCCGGGCGCGGATAATCCGACCGATCCGAACTATGGCTGGAGAACGTATACGGAGCCCGGCAGTACGGGAACGTATACCCCTGTCGATCAGCCGGTTGACCGGGGAACAAAAGCCATGAAACTGACCGTAAGCGGCCTTGCCGCTTGGAAGAGCGATTTTGTCTACCAGACGATCGGGGTTAATGCGGGACAACCGTTCCGGCTAAGCGGCAAGATCAACAAGCAAAGCCTGAATCAGGCAGTGGCCGCCCTATCCGTTGAATTTCTGGCAGGAGATCTGACGGTGCTCGGCAGCTATGAGCAGACCTCTTCAGGGGTATCGTCAGGCTATGAGACGCTGCTCAAGAAAGGTTGGATTCCGGAGGGGACCGTATTTGCCAAGGTCTACGTCAAGATTAATTCGACCGGTTCAGGGGCAGCCGGAACGGTGTTCGCCGATCAGATCAAGCTGGAATACGAGGACAGCAACCAAGTGTGGAATCCGGGCTTCGAGGTAACGGACGACGGTGCACCGTATGCCTGGTCTACCTACACAGCCACGGGGGCAACGGCAAGCTTCAGCTCCGTTACCGAAGCGTTTGAAGGAACACGGGCAATTCGGGTTACAACTCAGAACCAGGGAGCGGGAGCTTATTCCTTCGCTCATCAGACTCACGGAATCGGTGCGGGCGAGCCTTATACGGCAAGCGTCGCTTACCGGGCGGACGGGTTGTCGAACGCTGCTGCCGTACTGGCCCTTCAGTTCTTTGACGAGAATGGGGGCAGTCTGGGCTGGATTGAACAGACCGGCAATCTGGCTGGAAACTACGGCAGTCTCGTACTGGGCGGCAATGCTCCCGACGGGGCGGTCTCGATCAAGATCATGACCGGCATCAAAGGAACGGGCACAGGCGGTCAGGGCAGCGTCTACTTCGATAAGGCCAGCTTGAACATTACACCAAATTGAGAGATTCCGACTATATTCGATGAGAAGCGAGGGGAAGCAGTTTGAAGAAACGTAGTTTTGGTAAAAGGGGTTCTGCACGAGTGCTGGCTGCTCTGTTATCGGTCACCCTGCTTACGCAGGGGATTCCCGCAGAGCGAAGCAGCGTCTATGCCGATTCTGCCGACAATTCGGTGGCGCTGAACAATCTGGCGACGACTAAGGCCATCTACGATATCGCGGTCAATACGCCAAATAACGGCATTGCCGGGGGGGAGGAGGTATCGAATCTGACCGGGACGATGACCTTGACGGCAACGGATCTGGTTTTCCCGGGACGTAACGGCCTGGATGTATCGCTTACCCGAGTTTACAGCACGCGCGACAGTAATTTGAGCAATCCGAGGGCCATTACCTCGAATACTTCAGCGCCTTATTATTACAGTAACGATTCATCCTGGGACAAGTACACCTGGAACGAGAAGCGTTACAACCTGGGGGCGGGCTGGTCTTTCGCCTTCCCCTCTGTGGAATTCAGAGGGACGGAGCCGTTCCTGCATATGACGGACGGCAATGTCTACCGCATCGCGGGAACGGGCTCTGCCCGTACCATTGAGGGCTACCCGCTCCAGGACAAGACCTTCTCCGCTGCCTCCGGGACGATCGGAGGAATGACGGCTGCCTACAAGCTGACCGACCTGGACCAGACCTCCGTCTATTTTGATGACAGCGGACGCTGGATCGGTACCCGGGACGCCTATGGCAACGAAGTCGCAGTAGCTTATGTTACCAAACCGGTCTTCGGCGGAACCAGTGTTCCGCTCATTGCCTCGATCACCAGTACCGGCGGCCGGGTTATTGCTTTTGACTATCCGGATGCCAACACAGTAACGGTTACGTACCCCATTGACGGAACGAGGAGCGGCAAGCTGGTCTACAACAAGACGGCCCTTGCGGGGCAGACGAATGAAATGGTGCTGTCCTCTGTAGACACCTACACTTCTATCGACAGTGCAAACAGCGCCAACAGCAAGAAGCTGACGACCTCGTATACGTACAGTCCGAAGACGGCGGCTTTCGATTACGAAACGGCCGATACGACAAAAGCGAACGGCTCCATCGTGTATGCGCTATTGAACAAGGTGACTTATCCGACCGGCGCATCCAGCAACTATAGCTACGAGAATACTCCGCAGAAAAAGTTCCTCGGCGCAGCCGGATATCTGGAGTATTACCGGTTGTCCGAGCGGTATGACAGCCTGAAAGGGCCGGCCGGTACGGCCCAGAGAACCGGATATACCAAGTATAGCTATGATGCCAAAAACTTCTCCGGCTACGGGGTCTCCGGTGAGACGGACCCGGATAACCGGACCGCGAGTTTCAGCGTGACCAACAGCATGCGGACATTCACCGATCCGGATACGGCTTCGCCTTCCCAGGATCGGCTCGTAGAGAGCAAGACCTATAGCAGCAAGTATTTACTGACCTCTTATACGGCAGAGAAGCAGGGCGAATATAAGCAGACCACAACGTACAGCTATGATGCGCAGGTGGAGCTGCCTACAGCGGTGCGGGATACTTTTTACAGTATCGACGGCAGTCAGGGTTCTTCCTACACCGAGTACCAATACACCTATGACCCCTACGGCAATGTGCTGACCGAGACCGACCCCAAGAACTACAAGACCACCTATGCCTATCACAGCACCTTCCGGGGCATCCCGGTGTCCAAGACGACGGCTTACGGTTCCGCCGGCAGCAGCCCGGTTACGGAGAAAATTATTCAGACCGTCTCCCCGACCAAACCGGAAGTCAGCAAGGTGGAACAGAAGTACAAGAACAAGCCGACGGATACCGCCGAGCAGACGGATACCACGGAATTCACTTACGATGCCTACGGCAACGTACTGACGACCAAGCGGCTGTTGGAGAACAACCGCAGCCAACTGACCACCTATACCTATGACAGCAACAGCCTGTTCCCGGTCAGCGTGAAGCAGAATGTGACCAAGAACGGAACGACGCGCACTATTGAGGAGAAGTATGAGTTCACCTCCGGCACCGGCTGGGAAAAGGGCTATCTGGATCCCAATGCCGTCAAGGCCGGCACGAGTGCGGCTTCCAGCCGCAAATACGAAACGGAATATGACCTGACCGGCCGGGTCACAAAGATTAAATCGTCGATGGTGAGCGGCGAATCGGCCAAGCCGGAACGGACGTTCAGCTACACCTACGACACGGCGAACCAGACGTATACCGTGCAGGGGGTCGATGAGGAAGGCAACAAGACCGTCAGCCTCTATGATGGTCTCGGACGCATCCGAGAGGTGAAGGCTCCGTCGGCCAATACCGTGATGGACAGCACGACCGCGTCGCACACCCCGGTGACCAAGCAGACGTTTACGTATAACGGGCTGGGGGAAGTGATTGGCGTTAAGGACGGCAACAATCATACGATTACTTACGAGTACGATAATTTAGGAAGAGTCAAGCAAGAGACCACTTCTCTTGGACAAGTTCTGGGGCATTCCTATAATGACGTGCTCCACAGTTCAACTACAACACGTCCTATTACGTCATCTACCACTGCAACTACTGAAATTACAAGCGATGAATTAGGACGTATGACTAATATCAAACAATTAAACAGCGATCCAACCAAGAGTGAGGTATTGCAAAGATCAATCGCCTATGAAGTAGGAGGAGATCCTTTTCAAGTTCAAACCATAGACGGTCGCAACAACACTGCAACTTATAAAGGAAATGGACTGGGATTAGTAACAGAAGTTCAACAAAACATAAACGGAATCAATCAGACTGCTACCTATGGCTATAACAAACTCAGAAAAATCACGAACAAATCTGTCGATGGACAGATCCTCGCCTCTTATGATTATAATGAGCTTGGTCAGCGCGTATCCAAGGCGGATGCGACAAGCGGGATTGAGACATACAACTACGACGACAACGGCAACCTAACGGATGGCACCGACCGGCTCGGCAACCCGGCCCGGCACACGTACGACGAGCGCAACCAGCTGACCGGCTGGGACTACGGCTCTGTCGGCAGTGCAGTGACCGCCACGTTCACCTACTACAAGAACGGTCTGCGCAAGTCGATGACCGATGAGACGGGTACCACCCAGTATCAATACAACCGGGATTTGACACTGCGCGGGGTTACTTACCCAGACGGCAAAACGATTCAGTACGAATACGATAATGCCGGGAATCGGACGAAGATGACCGATCCCTTTGGGGCAATTACTCTGTATGCGTATGATGATGATAACCGTTTGACTAAAGTGAGCTTCAAAGCCAATGCTTCCGCGGTGGAAAGTACGCAGGCCACTTACGTATACTCTGGCAGTGTGCTTGATAAGATTACGTATGGAAATGGATTAGTGACGCAGTATTTCTATGAGGATGGATTTGGACGATTAACGAAGGTCCAGCATCTTAAGGGTTCTTCGGTGATAAATGAATACAAATATTCCTACGATGGGAATGGGAATATTACACAGCGCACCAGCAATGGCAAGACAGAAACTTTTGCTTACGATGAGCTTGATCGCATAATTTCCAGCACGGAGGGTAATGAACAGTATAGTTATGACAAAAAAGGAAATCGTCTCGTTCAACTTTCTACAGCTACGTCTATTAGTACGGACTCCGTTAACTTCACTTATGATAAAGCCAATCAATTGAAGTCCGTAACTCGCAACGGTATCGCCACCAGCTACAAATATGACGGCGATGGATTGATGCGAGAAAGAACTAGCGGTGGGAAGACCACTCGATTCTACTATGACGGGCAGAATATCATCGCTGAAGGATCAGTCTCCGGCAATAGCGTAAGCTTCCAGACTCGATACATCCGGGGATCGCAGCTTATCAGCATGACCAATCAGTCGGGCGCACAGGGATACTATTTGCTGAATGGACATGGCGATGTTGTAAGCCTGTACAAACAGGACCAAACCTTGTTGAGTACCTATGACTACGACATTTGGGGTAAT
>NZ_VYKK01000030.1 GCF_008710135.1 Paenibacillus spiritus
TCCATAAAAGGCTCGACCTTCGTCGAGCTGAACGTCCGAAAGATATTGAGCTCAGCTGAGCCGATCCTTTCGGACGAACAAGTTCGTTTGACTTGCTCATAAGATGAATCTGACGAGATGTTACTCTCGATTAATACTCACTCGTTGTTCAGTTTTCAAAGATCAAACCATCTTCATCGCTGATGCTCATTCGCACCAGCAACTCTTATACTATATCACGTCCGACCGTTTTGTGCAAGCACTTTTTTTGATCTTGTTTCATTCGATCGAATCAGGATCAATCGGCCGGAATAAGAATATACCATGCTCGCTAACTGAATGCAACCCTTTTTCGTAAATTATTTAATTACATTAAATTCCCAAGATTTGCGTTATACCAAAAAGGACAACCCCTCTTCTATGGGCTTGTCCTTGATTTCATTCATTATTCAGCATCTTCACTATTCAGAAGATTAATAAACCTTGGCCGGAGCGTACTTGCTGCTGCTCTTGGCCAGCGCTACGCTCTTCTTGCTCTTGGCAAGCCCGGCGTCCACGGTCGTATCAATCGTGATCCATGTGCCGCCGACCATGACTTCGTTCCAGGCATGATATTCTTTCACATAATCGCTGCTGCCCATCACGAGCTTGGTCGGAACGCCTACGCTGCGGAGCATCGCGGCGAACAAAGCCGAGTAGTCATAGCAGATTCCCTTCTTGCTGCTCAGTGTATTCTCGATGTTGGGGATATAGTCAGCCGGCAGGTTGGCGGCCAGCGTGTAGTCGTATTTAATATTGTCTACTACGTAGTTATAGATCAGTTTCACCTTGTCCATGTCTGTCGAAGCATTCTTCGTCAGTTCCTTCGCGATCTGAATAGATTTGTCGGTGGCATCCCATTTGATGTTCTGTACCGAGCCGAGATAGGCCGCATTCGGATTGGACAGGGAGAGGGACACCGTCTCGGAGAAGATCAATTTGTATTTGTTGCCGCTTGTGTTCTCCAGTACGGAGACTTGATACGAGCCATTTCCCTGCTGAAGCGGGAACCATTCCTCGGAATCGCTCGGCAGTGTGTAGTTATAGCTCTTGCCGTCTTTGGTTATCATAACTTTCGTTCGGACGGACGGGGTAACATCATATTGTACGCCGACAACTCCCTGACTCACCTTGGAAGTATCCATCCAGTCGGCGGAGGCTTGGACAGAGGACGGAACGAGCGGGAGAGCGCCGAGGCCGATGACGCCTGCAAGCAGCATGCTGTACCATTTCTTATTCATTTTGATAAAACTCCTTTCGGCAACTGGCTGCCACCCCTCGCGGGAAGGCCCTGTAGCTTTGCGTCCCTGCCTTTCGACAGGTTTGCTATTATCGTTGCAGCCTTATCTAAACAACAAAAAAAGCCTCTTCATTCGGTAGCTGGCTGCCACCCCTTGCGGGAAAGGCCCTGTAGCTTTGCGTCCCTGCCTTTCGACAGGTTTGCCGTTATCGTGTTTAGCTTTTCTGTTAATAGATTACCATATTTGCAGAGCCCGTTCAATAGTTTCGAGCAATAAAACTTCCAAATTTTAATATTTTTTTCGTAAAAACCCGGTTGAACTTTACTGCATCAAGGCATTTTGGCATGGATGATAAGTCTGTGGGTGGGATTGATCATTGGATCGCAGGTTATCAGAGTAAGCATAGAGTCCTGGCCCCGGTCTTCCAACACCCTAAGATCGGTCGGCAGCACGCGCCGGATCTCAACGACCTTATACGAATAGATCTGCCCGCGAGCTTTAACTACGATGGAATCCCCGATCTTGACCTCTCCCAGGCGGTTGAAGAGCCGCCCTTTGGTATGCGCCCGGTGCGCCGCAACGGCAGAGTTGCCGCTCTCTCCGAGCGGTGCCGTCCCGGCGACATGAGCTGCCGCATGCTTCATGTTCGCTTTGGTCGCTCCTTCAAGAATCGGGAGCTTCACTTCTATTGAAGGGATCTCGATCACCCCGATGGCATGCTCCTCGGATGCCGCTTCGGGAGATGCCTCCGGCTCTTCCAATTCCCCCTCCTGCAGAATCCGGGATACGGCCTCATATTTGCTTCGCAGATCGGAGCTTCCCGGCGATGGAGTTGCGGTATCGGCATCGGCAAAGCTTCTCTCCGCTTCGGCCAGGAGTCTCGCCTGCTGCCAGTCGTTATAACGCTCGTTGCCCCACGGATACAGCAAGACCAGTATTCCGGCTGCAATCAGCAGATAGGATAGTTTCCGCATTGAAGAAGCTCCTTTCTCGGTCCGCTTATTGCGAAGACGTCCGGTCGCCGACCGGCGTCCCCTTCGGCTTGACGAATACCCATTTGCGGCTGCCGAAGAAGTTGATTATGACGGTTATGAAGGTAACCGCCGCTTTGGAGAGCAGCACTTGAATCCCCAGTGTATCGGTCAGTAAACGGATCAGAACGAGAGAGAGTCCCATTACGCACAGATTCAGAATGATGAACCGCAGCAGCTGGCCGCGGTCAAACCGGTCGTTCCGGGAACTCTCCTGATCCCGAAATGTTATTTTCTTGTTCCAGATAAAGCTGTTGGCCGTGCCCGCGCTGTAGGACAGCACCTGGGCCGCGGTATAGAACAGCCCCAGACTGTTCAGTACGGTGAAGACGGCAAAGTCCACTATCGTATTCAGCACGCCGACCGCATTGAATTTAAGGAATTGAATCAGATCGGCCCGTCGCTTGAACTCAGCCACGGCCGTTCTCCTCCCTTGCCTGAGCGCCGTCCTCTTCCAGAAGCTCCCGCTCTTCACCCGGCAGCCTTGCGTATCCGGTCTCCTGACGCACGATATACAGCGGTCTGCCTTTGGCCTCATCGTAGATCCGGCCGATATATTCACCGATTACCCCCAGCAGCATCAGCATAATCCCGTTGAACAGCAGATTGACGCCGACAATCGAGGCCCATCCGGGGACGGTCCGGGAAGTAAAGAGCTTCTGGAACAGCACGAAGAACAGGTACAGAAAGCTCGAAAGGGACAAGGCAAAGCCGATATAGGACGCGATCTTGAGCGGCTTGTGAGAGAAAGAGGTGATGCCGTCTAGGGCGAACCGGAGCATTTTTTTGAGCGGATACTTGGTCTCCCCGGCAAAACGTTCCTCCCGCACGTATTCCACGCTCGTCTGCTGAAAGCCTACCCAGCTCACCAGTCCGCGAACGTACCGGTTCTTCTCCTTAAGGCCGCGCAGCACGTCGGCCACCTTGCGATCAATCAGCCGGAAGTCTCCGGTATCGGTCGGGATATCGACGCTTGTCATGCTGCTGAGCAGACGGTAGTACAGCTTGGCTGTCACTTTCTTGAACGCCGTCTCGCCGTGTCGCTTCAGACGTTTGCCGTACACGACTTCATAACCCTGCTTCCACTTCGCAATCATCTCCAGAATGACTTCGGGAGGGTCCTGAAGATCCGCATCAATGACGACGATCGCCTCTCCCCGGGCGTAATCCATTCCTGCCGTAATCGCCACCTGATGACCGAAGTTCCGGGAAAAATCGATAATCTTCACCCGCGGATCGCGGTCTGCGATCTCCCTCATAATCGTCATAGTACGGTCCCGGCTCCCGTCGTTCACGAACACCAGTTCATACGTATCGCCGCAGCAGTCCATGACTTTGGACAGCCGTTCATAGGTGTGGGCAATGACCTGTTCCTCGTTGTACATCGGAATAATGACACTGTATTTGGCATTCACCGCATTCACCACCATAAGCCTCCTATACACACAAATGATAAACAATGCGGACAGCTCCAGTCCCGGAAACTGCCCGCACGGTTATGTCTCTCTTAAAACGCAAGATCAGAATACCCAGGTCGGGAACCAGCGGAGCATAATGTCCACGTAGTCTTTGGTGACCTGCATACCCGACAGAACGGGGTAGAACATCACGAACAAGACGGCGGCCGCGGCTGCATAGATACCCAGCAGCGCGTTCGCCCGCTTCGGAGCCAGTCTGCCGTCGGCAAGCTTCAGCATATATACCAGAGCCAGAATCAGGAAAGGCACCATCGCGAAATAATGATAAAGGAACGTCTGGCGCGGAACAAGCATCCAGGGAATGAATTGGGAGAAGAAGCCGATCCAGAGCACATACAGCTTCTTCTCGCCCCGCTTGATCGTCATCCACAGGGCAGCCAGCAGGGCAAAAATGCCGGTCCACCAGATCACCGGGTTGCCCATCGTCACAATACTGCTGACCTTGCCGGCCGGCAGGCCGTCTCCGCCGCTGAAGAACCAGACCGGCCGCTTCATGAACGGCCACTGCCACCACTGCGAAGCGAACGGATGGGTCGCGGTCAGCTGGCTGTGATAATCGTACATGTTCTTCTGGGCCTCAATCAGGCCGCTGAACGTATAGCCTTGCCCTGTCACCGACAGCACCGGTATGAACGACAGGCTGTAGATGGCCGCCGGAATCAGAACGAAGAATGCCACGCAGGACCCAAGCGTAAGAACGGTGTTTCGCCAAAAGACGGCCGACGCCGACCGGCAGGCGGCGGCCAGCTCCTGATCGCCGCTCCCGCGTTCCAGCACTCCCCGGGCCGCCCGGTACTGGCGGTAGCGGTCATAGAGCGCAATGAACAGCATAACGGCAAGGCCCGCTCCTCCGTACAGCACAATCCATTTGGAGGCGACGCCGATGCCGAAGAACAGCCCGGACCAGAAGAGCGGCCAAAGCGTCTTTCGAAGCGGCACGCGGTAGAAGTCCATTGCCACGTACCGCTGCATGAAGTAGAACATCAGAATAATGAAGAACACGCCGTAGACATCAATGGTGGAGATTCGCGTCTGGGTAAAATGCATGAAGTCCAGCGCGAACAGTCCTGCGGCCAGCGCCGCGTAACGGGTTCTGCCGAACAGGCGGAGCGCCATTACATAGAGCGTTGGCAGCATTGCGATACCGAACAGCGTGCCCACAATCCGCCAGCCGAACGGCGTGACGCCGAACACTTCCATCCCGGCGGCAATCAGCAGCTTGCCGAGCGGCGGGTGGGTGTTCTCGTAAGGCACGATGCCGTGCATGTACTCATAAGCGGTCCGGGCATGATAGATTTCATCAAAATAGGAACTGTTCATGTAGCCCATATGGGCCGGAACCTTGCTCTGTTCATCGAACAGCATGGCTCCCGTCCCCTTCTTGGCGGGGGAGCCGGCATCTACCGCCGATGCAACCGGCAGCGGCTCCGAGGTTCCGGGCGCATAGAAGGCCATTTCGTGCAGGAAGAATCCCGGCGAGGTCGCTGTGATCCGGACATAGCGGGCGGATGTATTCAGCACCTGTTCCTTCCAGATGAATACATTGCCGACCTCCTCATTCACGATGACCGGTCCCGACCAATTATCCCCCGTCTCGCTGAATTCCAGCTTAAAGGCGCCGGTCCCCACTCCTCCGAATGTCTTGGCCTTCTCCAATTGCTGCGAGCTTCCGAGATCGACAACGACGCTGCTGCCGGTCTGCGGCTCCCAGACCGTCTGCGGGGAGCGGTCCGAACCGAGGTTGGTCAAAGCCAGAGCGCCGTACAGCACGGTGATGGCGCCCATCCAGATCCAGTCCTTCCGTCCCATCCGCGCACCGCGGGATACGGCGGAGCCGGCCAGCGGCCGCAGCTCCTCGGCGAGCGCTATTTGGGACCGGCGCTGCTCTTCTTCGGACCGCGGGCCCGGAAGCGGCAGCACCCGGCCTCTGAAATAGATATCCCAGCCGACATAGAGCATATACAGCAGCAGCCCCAGATTCGCAATGGAGGTCAGCAGCACGATGCCGTCCGAACCCGGCGTCTGGGAGGCGTTCAGGAAGATGAGCACATACCGGACATTGATATACTGGGTCAGCGAGAAGCCGAAGAACAGCAGAAGCAGTCTGCGGTCCCGCGAAGCGGCATAGGCAAAGAGCGACAGAATGAGCGCCGGGAACATGTAGCGCTCATGCATTTTGGTGCCGAGCACGAACATGACGACGATCATCAGCATGGCGATATAGTACGACTTGGAGAGATCCTGCCGGTTCTTCCGGAAGGAGAACAGGCCGGCCAGCAGCACCGTTACGACAATGAAGATGCTCCCCCAGATCCGGAACGGGATGCCGAGCCACGTCCGGTCGATCGGCGCCCAGGACGGCGCAATCAGCGTATACAGATTGAAGGCATTGACCGTTGAGTACGGATAGGACGAGAGCGTGCTGCTGTACAGGTCGATTATGCCTTTGATGCCCCCGTTGCCCCAGAAGAACGGCAGCGCGATGGCAGCCAGGGCCGCCAGTCCGTACAGCGCCCCCTTCAGCAGTTCTTTCCAGGCGCGATGATGATAGAACGCAAACAGCAGCACCGGGGTAAAGATCAGCGCCTGCGGCTTGACTGCGGTCGCAATGGCGAACCACAGGGCGGCTACCGCCAACCGCTTGTCGGCGACAGCCATAATGCTGAGCAGCAGGAACAGGACGAAGAACGAGTCCGCCTGGCCCCACACGGCCGAATCCGTCAGGACGGCCGGATTGAACAAGTAAAGGGCGGCGAGCGCCAGCGCGAGGCCGCTGCCCCATTTTTTGCAGACGAACCGGTACAGCAGCACGCCCGTAATCAGATCGGCCACAATCGCCGGAAGCTTGAACAGCAGCATTTCGCCGGAAGAGCCCGCCGCCAGCCCGAGTCCCAGCTTGATCTCATGCAGAAGATACAGAATATAGAGATAACCCGGCGGATAGTCCGCGAAGACACCCTCTTCATAGAAGCGGCCCGGTCCCAGATCGGCGACCCGCTGCCCCCAGTACATGAAGGTCTTCATGTCGTTCAGGTAGCCCTGCTGGGTCCAGCCGAGCCAGAGTCTCAGCACGAACGCAGCCGCAAGCGTCAGGATGAACCAGAAACGCACCGTCTTCTCCGGGCGGTCCAGGAGCCGTCTGCTGCGCATGGCCGAGCGGTACATCAGCACAAAGAAAACGGTGAACAAAGCAGAGAACAGCAGGACGCTCTTGGGAGAAACATCTCCGGTGTTGCCCGACTCCTCCTTCGGCGCCGAGGTCTGGTCCCCGTCAAGTGAAATGACCGAAGCGCCGGCGGGCGCTTCCGACAGCTCTTCTATTGATATATCGTCAAAATAGGCTTTGCCGGTGTTCAGGCTGCCGTAGCCGCCAAGCGCCGGACCTATGGAGATTTCTTTCTGGTCGCCGCCCGTACGGCCGACGAACTCCAGCTTCTCCCATTGTCCGCCGGTATCGGACAGCGCCGGATAGCCGCTGCCAAGACCCGCGACGACAATATTGGCCCCGAAGCCCTCCGCCCCCGCGCTGACGACCTTGATCCAGCCCGAAATCCGGTAGAGGCTATCCGGCTTGACCGCTACGGTCTGCAGCCATTTGGCATGGTTCTGCTGAACGTTCTCGATCACGGCGGCGTTCCTGCCGGAATGAACCTCCTCTGATTCCACCGCGATCGTTCCCGCCGCCTCGTCCGGCACCCAGGCATCCCGGGTCCAGCCCGCCGGTGCATTGCCGTCCAGCTCTTCAAATCCCGAATTGTTCAGCATATTTCCTGCAGCGTGGCCGATTCCCCCGGGAACCGCCAGCAGGGCGACCAGCCAGACCGTGAGTACGGCTGCGGCGATCCGCCTTACCTTCAACATGTCATCACCCTCGTCTTCGTCCCTTCTGAATAAGTAGTCTCTATGTAATCTGTCGAACTTCCTCACTTCAATATAATGCAATTGGCGGTTGAAGGAAAGGCGACGAGCGACCCTGTAATGTCCGTCGGGACGGAAGGGACGGACAGACTAAAAAGCCGGCCGTCAAAAAGCGCGAGAAGCTTCTTGGCCGGCCGGCTTGGGCAGGGCGCGCTGCGCTCTGCCGCGATATTCGGTTAAATACGGGAAGAAAGGCTTGAAGCCTGCCGGTAAGGCCGGGCTTTAGCCCTGGCTGCCGATCAGGATATACCGCAGAACGATCAGAACGGCGAGCAGCCACATCATCCAGTGAACTTTGTATGTCTTCTCGCTGCCTCTAAGATTGGCGATGGTCGCCAGAATGACGTAGAATACGATGCCGAAGGAAATGCCGTTGGCAATGTTGTAGGTGAACGGCATGATCGCCAGCGTCATGAACGCCGGAATCGCAATCACCATGTCGTCAAAATCAATGTGCTTGATGGACTGGGCCATCAGCACGCCAACGATAATCAGGGCGGCGGCGGTGGCCGAGCCCGGAATCAGCGCGGCTACCGGAGCCAGGAACAGGGCGAGCAGGAAGCAGATGCCGGTGGTTACGGCGGTCAGACCGGTGCGTCCGCCTTCGGCGACGCCCGCTGCGCTCTCCACATAGGCCGTTGTCGTCGAGGTGCCCAGCAGGGCTCCGCCGGTAACGGCAGCGGCGTCGACCAACATGGCTTTGCCGACGCGGCGCTTGCCTTCTTCAGGGTCGTCCATAATTCCGGCGCGGGTTGCGGTGCCGACCAGTGTGCCGAAGGTATCGAACAGTTCAACAAAGGTAAAGGTTGCGATGGCGGATACAAGGCCGGTATGCATAATGCCGTCCCAGTCGAAGGAGGCAAAGTTGAGCTGGCTGAAGTCCGGCGTCCAAGGCGTAGCCGGGTTGGACAGGGTATCGAAGTCGACAACGCCCATCAGAATGCCGGCGACGGTGGTACCCAGAATCCCGAAGAGGATCGCGCCTTTCACACGCAGCACCATCAGGACGCCGATCAGCAGCAGGCCGATGATAGCGAGCTGAACGTTCTTGTCTTCCAAGCTTCCTAGATGAATCACGCTCTCGAACGAGAGGATGTCGGTGAACTTGCCTGCGGCGATATCGTTGCCGGCTTCCACGCCGATCGTCATCAGACCGCTGTTCTTCAGACCGATAATAGTAATGAACAACCCGATGCCGACGGTGATGGCATGCTTGAGTCCGTCCGGAATCGCATCCAGCAGAATCTGGCGAACGCGCGTAATGGTGAGCAGGATAAAGATCAGACCCGAGATAAAGACGGCTGTCAGTCCCATCTCCCAGGTGAACGGGTGATCCGTTGTGGCGGACGAGAGAACCACCGATGCGAAGTAGGCGTTAAGCCCCATACCGGGCGCGAGCGCTACCGGAAAATTAATGAACAAGCCCATGGCGATCGTAAAAATACCCGCGGCCAGCGCGGTCGCCAGGAAAACGGAGTACCAGCCCAGCCCTTCAACTTGCCCGAACGCGGTCAGCGTACTCGGATTGACGGACAGGATGTAGGCCATAGCCATGAAGGTGGTCAGACCGGCCATAATTTCCGTTCGTACGGTGGTACCATTCTGCTTGAGCTTGAAAAAGCGTTCCAACATGTTCTCCCCCTAAGGTAAATGGTGATAGACGGGCAACAGCAAAAGACCGGTGTCAAAATCGACCCCGGCCGGAAAAGAATGCCGCCAAGTGCTCTCTCTTTGCGCAAAGATGAAAAACGCAAAGAACGGCAAACCTGCGGCATCTCTAATCGTAGCCAGGTCATTACGGTGACCTTGTAGAAACTTCCGGGCCGATTCCCGGAATTATACGAATATTGATGTGCCAACGCCTCTCATTTTAGGACGGGCTCACATGAGTTGTCAATGGTAAAAACGAACATTCGGAAGTTTATATCCATTAATGTTCGGATTATTGCAATAATTGTCTGCTACGGCAAGCGAATGTGCGGACATGGCAGCGATGTTATTCTCTCTGTGGGATGGCTGGTTCCGACCCGGGAAAATAGAAAATACGCAGGTGAAGGCTCCCGTGTTGACTTCCAACCCTGCGTTATACTCCAAAATGTTCTTGGCTTTATCGCGGCGAATCATGCAGCTCCTGTCCAAAGCATAAGAAGATTGTATACAACCCGGATATCACTTTGATTTCAGGCGGCACCCGATCATCCCCTCCCTGAATTCCGCCATACGGCGAATCCCTCTGATTGGCAAAGATTCTACAGCGGATGAGTCCGGCAGACAGTGATGCTCTTAATACTTTGGCATTACTTTGGCATTTAATTATGGACATAAAAAACTCTCTTCCATTCGCTAAACGACGCAAATAGAAGAGAGGAAATCAAGCGTTATTGCCTCAGACAGAAATGTGATTCAACGGTGAATCCCAGGTTATTCCCACTCAATGGTGGCCGGCGGCTTCGATGTGATGTCGTACACTACGCGGTTGACGTTATCGACCTCGTTGACGATCCGTACCGAAATCTTCTCCAGCACATCCCACGGGATGCGGGCCCAGTCGGCGGTCATGCCGTCGATGGAGGTTACGGCGCGGATGCCGACGGTGTAGGAGTAGGTGCGGGCGTCGCCCATCACGCCGACGCTTCTCATGTTCGGTAGCGCCGTGAAATACTGCCAGATTTCGTTGTCCAGACCGGCCTTCGCAATCTCTTCGCGCAGGATGAAGTCGGAGTCGCGGACGATCTGCAGCTTGTCTTCCGTCACTTCGCCCAGCACGCGGATGGCCAGTCCCGGACCCGGGAACGGCTGACGCCAGACGATCTCGCGCGGGAGGCCGAGCTCTTCGCCGACTTTGCGGACTTCATCCTTGAAGAGGGTGTTCAGCGGCTCGATCAGGCTGAACTTCATGTCTTCCGGCAAACCGCCGACGTTATGATGCGACTTGATGGTCTGGGCGGTAGCCGTTCCGCTCTCGACGATGTCGGTATACAGCGTCCCCTGGGCCAGAAAGTCGAAATCGCCGAGCTTGGCCGATTCTTCGTCGAAGCAGTAGATGAATTCATTGCCAATGATTTTGCGCTTGCGTTCGGGGTCGTCCACACCGGCCAGCTTGCCGAGGAAGCGGTCGCGGGCGTCGATCTTCACGACGTGAATATCGAATTTGCCGACAAAGGTCTCCATGACGCTCTCGGCCTCGCCCTTGCGCAGCAGGCCGTGGTCGATGAACATACAGGTCAGCTGGTCCCCGATCGCCCGGTGAATCAGCATCGCCACCACGGAGGAATCCACGCCGCCGCTCAGCGCGCAGAGCACCTTCCGGTCGCCGACCTTGCCGCGGATGTCCGCAATTGCGTCTTCGATGAACGTCTCCATCGTCCAGTTCCCCTCGCAGCCGCACACTTCATACAGGAAGTTGGAGATCATCTCGCTGCCTTGCACGGAGTGGCGAACTTCCGGATGGAACTGTACGGCGTACAGACCGCGCTTCTCGTCGCTCATCGCCGCAATCGGAGCGCTCTCGGTGCCCGCATCCAGCTTGAAGCCTTCCGGCAGCCGGACGACATGGTCCCCGTGGCTCATCCAGACGGTCTGGACGCTCTCCAGGCCCTGAACGAGCTTCGCGCCTTCTCCGAAGCGCAGTGCGGCCTTGCCGTACTCCCGCTTCTCCGCACGTTCGACGGTGCCGCCGAGCTGCTGGGCCATGAGCTGCATCCCGTAGCAGATGCCGAAGATCGGCAGGCCGAGGTCATAGATCGCCGGATCGACATGCGGCGCGTCTTCTGCGTAGACGCTCATCGGTCCGCCGGAGAACACGATGCCCTTCGGCGACAGCGCCTTGATCTTCTCGACCGGCGTATTAAACGGCATCAGCTCGCTGTATACCCCGAGGTCCCGGATACGGCGAGCGATCAGCTGGTTGTATTGCCCCCCGAAATCAAGCACAACAATCAATTCATTTGGCTTATTCATTACTTGCCTCCCTTAATTATTGGATTCATTATACACGTGCGGCTCCAAAACGACAACGGCGGGAAATGTCCGCCGTACAAGGTCACCCCTCTGCTCCGAGGACCCGACTCCCGGCGAAGCGGCAAGCAAAGGCCCCGCTCCCCAGGCCGGGAAACGGGGCCGGACCAGACAGGGTCCCGGGCCAACCGGGACCGGGCAACCGGGCAGTCTCGCTGAAGCGGGAGGGAACTTCAGTCCGGGGTAGGCGAAGACTCTGGGCCTGGCGTGCTGTTCCGCCGGGCTGTTCCATACTGCCCCGCCTGCGGGAAGCCCGGGCGGACCCGAGCTGCCCTGCCGGGGGGAGGGCAGCTCCCTGGCCGGCCGCTACTCCAGCCGGGCCACGATAGTCCGGCAGTCGCGGAGGAACCGCTCTCCGCCATCCATTCCGCCGGACCCCGCCCCGCCGGCCGGAGGCCGGCGATACGCCAGTGTCTCCCACTGGCGGACGAACCGCCGGACCGCTTCGCGCAGTCCGGCATCGTCGATCGGCAGGGAGTCGGCATACTCCCTGCCCGTCCGGCCGGGCGGCGGCGCTCCGTAGCGCGCCGCAAGCCCGGCCCAGGCGAGAGCGGCGGCCTGCGCCAGCCGCTCGTCCCTTCCCGCGCTGCACAGCCGCAGCAGCGCGAGCGTCCGCCGCCGCCGCCAGGCCGCGGCGGCAGCCAGAAGCGCCGCCGCGGCTGCGGGCGGCGCAGCGCGCAGGCCGGCGGCGGCCGCAGGACCGCCGGACTGCGCGGCCCGGGCGCGCGGCAGCGCGGGCGCGCCCGGGCCGGCGGCGGCTTGGGGAAGACCGGACGCCGCAGGCGTCGGGTCGAACGGCACCCAGCCGGCGCCCGGAAAATAAACCTCGACCCAGGCATGGGAATCTGCGTCGGTTACCGTCACCGTCCCGGGCTGACCTTCGGACGGCGTTCCGGGCCCGTAGCCCGCCGTATAGCGGGCCGGAATCCCGGCACTGCGCAGCAGGACGGTCATCGCCGTTGCGAAATGCACGCAATAGCCCCGCCGGGCCGTGAACAGAAAGTCGTCGACAAAGTCGCTGTCCGCGGGGGGAATCCGCGTATTCAGCGTGTAGGCGTACGTATGGCGCAGATAATCGCGGACCGCGACTGCGGCGTCATACCGGGTAGCCGCAGAGGCCGTCAGCTGCCGGGCCAGCTTCCGCACCCGGTCCGGCAGCTCTCCGGGAAGCTGAAGCTCGCGCCGAACCGCCGCCGGGTCTGCGCCCTTCTCCCGCCGGAGCGCGGCCGGATCGGTCAAAGGCAGATACGCGCTGACCTTATACCCTGTGACTGTGCTTCTCGGGCCGGCCCCTGCGGGGAAGAGACCCGCCGGCAGCGAGCCGTCCGAGCCGGCAGCCCCGGGCGATCCGGGCAGCCGGAGGTCGCCCCGGGCTTCGTCCAGAAGGACATAGCCCAGCCTGCTTCCGCCTCTGAGCTGAACGGAAGCGACCTCGGCCACTTCTCCTCCGGCAAAGAGCGGCAGGCCGGACGCGGGCGGGGTCCGTTCGAGCACCACCTGCTGAATGATCTTACGGCGCTCCCCGGAAGCTCCGGCCTCTTCTTCTGTTTCCTCCCGAAGCCTCATTCCGGCCTCCTTCAAGGGAACCGGCGTCAGCTCCTTGGACTTGCTCCATCTCCGGCCGTCGTAACGGTCATAGCTCTCCCCGCGCCAGTAGGTGCGTTCCGGCGTTAGAGCACGGAATACCGGCAGATCAGAGGGGTGAAGCGGACGGCCCAGCTCTGTCCGGGCGTCTGTTCCATAGCCGGTAGAAGCCGGAACCGCTCCAGGCGCATCGCCTCCGCTCCGCTCCCTGTAGCCTGCATCCCAGCTGCGCAGGCGTTCCAGCATCGGTACAATTCCGGGCGCATCCCGCTCCGGAATTCCCATCCGGCCGTGAAGGCACCAGGCCAGGCCGGCAATCAGCGCCGCAGCCGCCAGGCTTCCGCGGCACCAGCTCCGGAAGGGCGGCTGCGGCTGGCCGCCGCTTTCCTGAATCCGGAAGAATCCGGGTAGACTCCCGAGTTTTGGTTCCGCCGCTATCTCCGTTTCCGTCCCCGTTTCTGTCTCCGCTTGCGCTGCCTTCTCCCGCAGGCGAATCAGACCGCAGAGGCCGTGAAGCCCCAGCAGCAGCGCGGCCGCTGCGGCCGTAACGCCCAGCGTGTCCAACTCCAGCCCCCGGTCAAGTGCAGCCAGGTAAGCGACAGTAATCGCTGTAAACAGCAGACAGCTTCCCCGGACAGCGGCCAAATAACCGACCGACCAGACCAGCAGTCCCCAGCCGGCGAGCAGCAGCGCCAGACGGCCGCTGCCGCTCATCTCGGTGACGCGGCCCGAGACCAGCAGCACGGCGTCGCGCAGGCCAAGCCGCAGCCAGCCTCCCGATTGCGCTGCTTCGGCTGCATCCGCCAAATACAGCCAGACCGCAGCAACCAGCACAAGGCGAACCGCGGCGCGCAGCCGCCGGGGTAACCGCAGGGCGTCTGTCAGCAGCAGCGCTCCGGCCAGCAGGCCCAGCGTCCGGAGCAGTTCCGCATGGGAGGAGCCGCCCAAGGCCCGAAGCGGGTACAGCCACAGCCCGAGGATTCCGCACAGCAGGGCGGCAATGGCAAGCCGGTAGGCCAGCGGAAGCTCCGCTTCGTCCGCGGGAGCCGGGCCGCCGTCCCGCACGGAGGAGAAGGAAGCGGCTCTCTTCCGGTCCGAACGGGAACCCGCAGCGCTCAGAGCACTTGGCCGCGGCCGGTCCATGCCTGCCCGCCCCCTTCAAGTCTCCGCTGCCCCTGGTCCAGCCGATAGAGAACGGCCCCCAGGCGCCGGAGACTCTCTCCGATGCCGGCGGAGGACTTCCAGGCAGCGTCGGCGGCTTCTCCCGGAGCCGCCGCTGCGGGTGCTTCCTCGTCCCAGGCGTAATACACCTGCACCTCCACGCCCTGGGCAAGCAGCCGGGCCAGGGCCGAAGCGCCGCTGCGCTCCAGCCGTCCGGTCACAACGGCCAACGACATGCCGGGAAGGCACTGGCGGGACGCCTCCTCCAGCAGGGCGGTCAGGCTGCGGCTGCCCACGGGAGCGACCTCGGCCATATAGGCCAGAACCCGTTCCGGGATGCGACCGAGGCCTTCGTAGCGGGCCTGCTGCTCCGGCCAGCCTTCGGCGAACAATTGCGTGTACGCCCGTTCCCGCTCGGCGGTCCGGAGCAGCCCCATGGCGGCCGAGACTGCAAGTTCAAAGGCGGGCGCCGGAGCCAGCCGCTCCGCCCCGGTCCCCGCTCGGGTTCCGGCGGGCGGGCGGAGCGGCTCATAGGCTGCGGCGTTGTTGTCCAGGACGATACAGAGCATCCGGCTCCGTTCCCGCTCCGGCTCGCGGGTCAGCAGCTCTCCCCGGCGGGCGCTGCTCTTCCAGTGAACGCGGCTTAACGGATCGCCCGGACGATAGCTGCGGATATCGGACTCTTCGCCATCTCCCCTGCCCCGGCGGACTGCGGCGCCCGCGCAGTCTGCAAGCGTGAGGCTTAAGGGACTGTAATACAGCGGCGCCGGCGTTACCAGAAGCTCGGGGCCGTCCCCCGTCTCACGGCTGCCGGTGAACCAGCCCGGAAGATCCCCCCAGACGGCCCGTCCGAGCTCCAGCCGGTGCCGTCCTCTCTGAACGCCATTCAGCTCATAGTCGAAGCTCAGCTTGCGGCGGAGGCCCGGGAACAGCAGCGTTGTCCGGCATGTCCGGTTCCAGCGGTCTTCGGCCAGCAGCCAGGGAACCGGAAGCCAAGACGAGAAAGTCAGTTCTGTATGTACCGTGACCGTCCCCCCGGCCTCAAGGGAAGTGCGGGACAGGGTCCGGTCGGCGTTGAAGGCGCGCGGACCGAACAGATGCAGCGCGGCGCCGCCCAGCAGGAGCAGCCCGTACAGTTCCAGCAGGAACAGCAGGGAGGCTCCGCCCAGCGCGGCATACAAGCCTGCCAGCAGGCCAAGAACGGCAAAAGCCCGGGCCCACTCCGCCGCCCGCCTTGGCGAAGATGAGCTCCCGCGCGCATGCTCCTTCGATTCGCCTGTCGGGACCGCCTTCGGTCCGGGTGATGGGTCCGACAACAGATGGGAAGATCGCCCCGTGTCTGCCCAGGCTGTACCCAAGCCGGTTACGGAGCTTGCCGTCATGGCAGACGGGCGATTCTTCTCCCGTGTGCCGGGGACGGATTCCTTCTCGGCGCCGGGTCTGCCGGTTCTTCTCCGGCTCCACAGTCTCCCCCGCTTCTGCTTCTTCCCGTCCGGAGTCCGGCTTGCCGAATCTGCCGCGCCGGCCCCGCTGCTCCGCTTTCCTCTGGGCGGATACCCTCCCGCCGATGTTGTCTCTTCCGCCGGCAGACCCGGAATTCGATTCTCCCCCCCATTCCCGCCTTCCCGGAAGGAGCGCTTGTATTCATTGGATTCCACTGGTCCGTCTCCCTTCTGTCAAGGATGGCTTCTCTTTCGAAGCTCTACGGCACCAGTATGCCCATGAACCAGCAGGTACAGACGGCTTGAGCAAGCGGCCCGGCAGCGCTCTCCATGCCGGTCTGATTCCGATTCTCCGGCCGGAACCGCGCTTCTGGCTCTAGCCCGCCTTCACTCTCTGTTCTTCTCTGCCGGACACCGTCTCCAGAATCGGATGCCCCATTCCGCCCAGCAGCGTCCGCAGCGGTATCCAGACCGTATCTCCGCGCATAAAGGCGCCGTCCCCGTTCTGCTCCCGCAGAACGACGGCTGTTGCTCCGGGATCGCCCTTCCCTGTTATGCGTACCGCCCCCCCGGCCGGATCGGCAGTCAGCAGCCTGCCGTTCCATTCTGCCCGGGCCGTCCGGGAGGCAGCATCCCAGGACACGCAGCCCCCCAGCCGTTCAACCGCCGCCCGCAGCGGAACGGCATAATGGCCGTCCCGAACGGTGTACTCTCCGGAGGCCAGTGTGGTCTGCATCATGCCGACTTCCAGAACAAGCGGCCGCCCGTCCGCGAACAGCTCGGCATTAGAAGCGATATGGCCGGCGATCCAGGCTGCCGAAGGCGGAGTCCGCTTGGCATAAGAAGCGGAAGGATGCACCTTGAAGCGGACGGTGTCGGCCTCGTCCTCCATCGTTTTGAACATGTACCCGGCAGAACGGTAACGGGCGATAATCTCCGGCAGCGCCTCTGCGCTCGCTTCATGGCCCGCTCCGTCATGGAGAAGGAGAATGACGCGCTTCTCACCGAGACCCGCAAGGGATGCGGACAGAATGTCGGCCGCGGGCACGCCGCGCCGCAGCGAGTCTCCGCTGTCCACCGTCCAGTCCGAGACCAGATAGCCCGCTTGCTTCATCAGATAGAAGTAGGTATCATCAAAATGACCCGCTGTTCCTCCGGGAGCCCGCACAAGCCTCGGACGTTGGCCGGTAATGAGCCGGAGCGTCTCCTCCGTCTCTTTGATCTCGCTCCAGAAAGCCGGAAAACCGCTGTACAGCGTGCTGTAGGTATGATCATAGGTGTGGTTGCCGATGGTGTGTCCCTGCTCATAGATGGCGTTGATCCATTCGGGATGCCGCTTGGCCGCCTCGCCGAGCACGAAGAAGGTCGCCTTGATCTTCTCGCGCTTCAGAATATTCAATACGTCTGGCGTGACCTTGCTGGGTCCGTCGTCAAACGTCAGATAGATCGTCTTGGTCTGCTGCCGTCCGGTTCCCGCGGATTCGGATGAGGCAGGCGCCGCGGACAGAGATGCAGTCGCCGGAGGCTTCCCTTCGGAACGGCCCGCGTCTTTGGCAGCGTCAGCTGCCTTGGCGGCAGGACCGCCGGCAGCCTGGACTTTGGCGTCTCCCGACGCCGAAACCACGGAAGGACCGGAAGGAATCGGAGAGAAGCCTCCTCCCCCTCCGGCAAACACTGCGCAGAGTATAATTCCGGACATTGCGGCCGCCGCCCTGCGGCGAACGTTCAACCATGACAACATAAGCATGACCTCCAGCATTCTCGGGTGGGCCCCCCAATCAGGCCTCTTGTTGAATCATATGAGGACAGGCGGTCCGATAGACTAGACTGGAAGATATCCGTTTGGAGAGTGAGCATCTATGGAAATGCTGAAATGGATTCAGGAAATGTTCGCCGAATACGGGTACAGCGTGCTGTTCTTCGGCCTGCTGCTGGAGTTCGTCGCCTTTCCGTTTCCGGGCGAAACGACCATGGCTTTTGCCGGCTATTTGTCCTATATGGGCCGGCTGGATTTTCCGCTGCTGATTCTGATTGCCCTGGCCGGTACGACCATCGGGATGACCCTGACCTATGTCCTCGGGCTGAAGGCCGGCATGCCGTTCATCCAGCGCTACGGCCGCTGGTTCTTCTTCTCCCCCTCCAAGCTGGAGCGAACGCAGCGCTGGTTCGAGCGTTACGGCAGCTTCCTGGTGTTTGTCGGCTATTTCGTGCCGGGCGTCCGCCATTTTACCGGTTATTTCTCGGGCCTGATCGCCCTTCCCTTCCGCAAGTTCGCTCTTTACGCCTACTCCGGCGCTCTGCTATGGGTCGTGCTGTTCCTCGGCGTTGGCCGGGTATTCGGTCCGCAGTGGACGTCGGTCTTTCATCTGCTGGAAACCTATGCCGTCTGGATTGTTCTCGCCATCGTTCTTCCGGCCGCCCTCTTCCTTCTCTGGCGCAAGCGGCGTTCGGTCGCTCTGCTGATATCCCGTCCCAAAGCGCTTGCCCTTCTGAAACCCAAGGTGAAGGTTAAGAAAACCTCAAGAAAACGCTGATTATCCGGCTGGCCGCTATCCGTCCGTCGGCTCCGGAACAACGAAGAACCCTCCCGGTCCCGGGAGGGTTCTGTTGTCTGGCTGGTCTTATTCTGAAGGAGGTGAGCTTTAGTTGGCCTTCAGGGCCTCTTGCTTGCCCGCTGCCGGAGCTTCTTCTTCCTGTGCCGCATAGTCCGCCGCCGGCGAAGTCTTGCGGATGAAGAAGGCGAGCACGAAGGCGACTACGGCCACCCAGGTGGCAATATGGAAGGAGTACGTAATGCCGTTGACCATCGCGTCGTTCGTCACCTTCAGCATGCCGACTTTGTCGGTCTTCGAGACGGCTCCGCTCACGAGCGCTTCGGTGACGAGATCCTTGCTGCGGCTTGTGAAGAGGCTGACGAACAGCGCCATGCCGAGCGCGCCGGAGACCGTGCGCAGCGTGTTGGACATGGCCGTTCCGTGCGAGTTCAACCGCTGCGGCAGCTGGTTGAGGCCGGCTGTCGTGATCGGCATCATCAGCATAGACATCCCGAACATCCGCGCGGAGTAGATCAGAATCAGATGCGTATAGCTTGTCGTTTGGGTGATCTGGCTGAATTCCCAGGTCGTGGCGACCGTAATGGCAAGGCCGAGGACCGACAGCCATCTCGCGCCGATTTTGTCAAAGATAATACCGGTGATCGGAGACATAATGCCCATCAGAATCGCGCCCGGCAGCAGCAGCAGACCGGAGCGCATCGGCGTGAAACCGCGGACCTGCTGAAGATACAGCGGGAGCAGGATCATGGCCGAATACATCGCCATCGTAACGACGATATTAATAATCGTGGTCAGGGTGTACATGTTATAGCGGAATATCCGGAATTCCAGCATCGGCTTCTCTGCGGTCATCTCCCGCCATACCAGCAGGATCAGGCCAATGACACCGACGATCAGCGAAACAATAACCGTACGGTTGTTCCAGCCGTCCGTTCCGGCATCACTAAAGCCGTACAGCAGGCCGCCGAAGCCCAGGGTGGAGAATATAATGCCGAGCTTGTCGAGCTTGGGCGAGGTCTTCTCGGTTACGTTCTGCATGAATTTCGCGCCCATGAACGTGGCAACCAGCGCCAGCGGCAGCACGATGTAGAACAGTACGCGCCAGGAATAGTTCTGCACCACCCAGCCGGACAGCGTCGGCCCGACCGCCGGAGCGAAGATCATGGCGATCGCCATCATGCCCATCGCCTTGCCGCGTTCTTCAATCGGGAAGATCATGAGGAAAATAATGTTCATCAGCGGCATCAGAATGCCCGCTCCCGCCGCCTGGATCAGACGGCCGATCATGACCATCTCGAACCCGGTCCCCGTCGCACAGACGAGCGTGCCGAGCGAGAAGAGAATCATCGCGGCCATGAACAGAAAACGGGTCGTGAACTTCTCGACCAGATAGGCGCTGATCGGAATCAGCACGCCGTTGACCAGCATGAAGCCGGTCGTCAGCCATTGGGCCGTATTCGCCTGAATGTTCAGGTCTTCCATCATCTTCGGCAGCGCGACGTTCATCAGCGTCTGATTCAGCGTCGCTACGAAGGCGCCGATAATCAGAGCGGCCATGAGCGGGCCTCTGCGAATGTGGGATACCGCCGAGGCAGTTTTTGCAGTCATTGTACTCATAATTCGTTGCTTTCTCTCCTTTGTTCTAAAATCTGAATCATATCTTCATGAATGCGAAGCAGCGTCTGAACATCTTCGTCCGAAAGCCGGTCCAGGGAATCTACATGATGCTGAAACAGCACGTGGGCCTGCTCCATAATCCGCTCTCCTTCTTCCGTCAGAGCCAGCCTGCAGATTCGCCGGTCCTCCTCGGACCGTACTCTCGTCAGCCAGCCGGATTTCACCATCCGTTCCACAACTCCGCTGACCGCGCTGTTGCCTTGATGCATCAGCTCCGCAAGCTCGGAGATCCGAATCTCCGGATGCTGGCTCACTTTGCGCAGAACCGTCAGCTGAGTTCCCGTAATGTTGCACTGTTCGGCTCCTCTGGACAGCAGTTGATGAAAAACATGGCTCAGACGCCGGAAGGAGGTCATAATTTCTTCTAGCTGTGTGTTCTCCTCCACCCCGTTCACTTCTTCACTCCATTCCAACCTGATAATTATTTCGCATGCGAATTATTTTACTATTTATCTAATCCTTTCGTCAAGAAGATTTCTGAAAGTTGCTGTTCATTTTCAGGACAAGCAATCATTTCCGAACCGACAACGAAAAAAGCCCTTGGCCAAGGCCCGGGCTTCCTTCACTGGATGGATTTATGGATTCCAGACTTCCCCAACATCCAAGTTCAACTTATGCGTATTAATGATTACGGTATGATCATTCTCCCATTTCACTTGAACTTGCTCTGCCCGCTTCTCCGTATAGACTCTTTTGGTGAACCAGAGCGGCCCATCCAGTTCCCCTACAATTCCAAAGCTGCCCATCGCCCCTGCATCGGTACGATAAAATTCAAGGGTGTACGTGCGATCCGGGGATTGAGAAGCGGTGATCCGTTCTTTTGAGCCCGAGAACATGTTTGTAAACAACAGGGCCGCAAGAAGTACGAGCGTTGAAATCAAAGAGAGCACGGTAGAAATCCGGCTTCTCATTCTCGAAAACCGGCTTGACCGGTCGCGGAAACCGGCCAGGGCGCTCAGCAAGGCGAATACAGATACCAGGAGAATCACATACACGGGCGGGAGGATATCCCACTCGCCATGGAGGTTAGTATACACCGCATATCCGGTCAGGATATACAACACCAGCACTCCTGCAAAGGACAACCCGTTCCACAGCCTCATGGCATCCCCTCCTTGTTGTTCCGTAACCGCCGTAATCGCTCTAAATCCGAACCGTCCTAGACATGTACCGCTTCCGCCCGCAGACCTGTCTCCGCCGGGCCGCCCAGCCCGTTCGCAATCGACATCATCAGCTTGATGCGGTTGCTCTGGTTGACGACGCTGACCCCGGCATCGTAGTCGATGGCCGCGATATTCGCTCCGGGGTACAGCTCTTTCAGGCCCTTGATCATGCCTCGTCCGGTAATATGGTTCGGCAGACAGGCGAAAGGCTGGATGCAGACAATATTGGACACCCCGTGGTCGAGCAGCTCCATCATCTCCGCGGTCAGGAACCAACCCTCGCCCATCTGGTTGCCTACGGAGACGAGCCGACCCGCCTTTTCGGCCAGCCGGTAAATGCTCTCCCCACCCTTGGACAGGCCGGCCGCCTGAAGCGCCGCCGATACCGGCTTGCGGTACATCTCCAGATACGAAATGAGCAGCGGGTTGATGTAGCCCAGCGTCTTGCTTTTGCCGAACTGCTCCGCTTTGTAGATCGGGTTATACAGGCAGTAGAAGATGAAGTCCATAAAATCGGGCATGACGGCCTCGCCGCCCTCGGCTTCGATCATCTCGACGATCCGGTTATTGGCGTCCGGGTGGAATTTGATCAGGATTTCGCCGACGATGCCGACCTGCGGCTTGGTTCCGTCCATGACCGGAAGTCTGCCGAACTCCAGCGCAATCTCCCGGGACAGGCGTTTGTATTCCCGGAAGGAGAACGCAGACAGGCTGTCCTTGCAGCGTTCCATGCTGCGGCGGAACAGGCGTTGCGCACTGCCCGGCTCCAGCTCATAAGGCCGGAAATGGTGAAGCAGACGGAGCAGCAGATCGCCGTAACAGGCGGCTGCGAACATCCGGTTAATCATTTTGAGGCCGATGCGGAAGCCCGGCTGCGTCTCCAGCCCCGAGGCGTTGAGCGAAATTACCGGAATCCGCCCGAGTCCGGCGTCCGCCAGCGCCTTGCGAAGCAGCGAGATGTAGTTGGTCGCCCGGCAGCCGCCGCCGGTCTGGGACATGATAACGGCCGTCCGTTCGGGGTCATAATCGCCTTTCTTCAGGGCCGAGAGAATCTGGCCGATCGTCACAATCGCCGGGTAGCAGGCGTCGTTGTTGACGTACTTCAGCCCTTCCTCCGTCTCTTCGGGACCGGTTGTCTCCAGAACCTTCAGGCGGTAGCCGAAATCGCGGAACACGCGCTCGAACAGCTCGAAATGAACCGGCGACATCTGCGGAGCGAGAATCGTGTAGCTCTCCCGCATCTCTTTGGTGAACGGAACCGCCGCTTCTGCTGCGGCCGCCGCCTGCGGCTCGATCCCGTGCCGCTCCCGTTCGCGCATGGCGGCCAGCAGTGAACGCAGGCGGATGCGGGCCGCGCCGAGATTGCTGATCTCGTCGATTTTGATGAGCGTATAGATCTTGTTGCTGCGCTCCATAATCTCCTGGACGGCGTCGCAGGTAATGGCATCGATGCCGCAGCCGAAAGACGTCAGCTGCACGAGCTCCAGGTCGGTGCGGCGGGCCGCCACCCGGGCCGCCCGGTACATCCGGGCATGGTAGGTCCACTGGTTGACGACGCGGACATCGCTCTCCCGGTTGTCGAGATGGCAGATGGCATCCTCGGTCAGCACCGCGAGCCCCATTCCGGTGACCAGATCCGCAAGCCCGTGATTGATCTCGGGATCGGCGTGATAGGGATGTCCGCACAGCAGAATGCCCTTCGTCCCGGTCCGTTCCAGGAACTCCAGCGTTTCTTCTCCCTTGCGCCGGACATCGCCCTTGGCGCGGTCGGCTTCCGCCAGGCCCGCCTGGACGGCGGCCGCAACCTCATCCCGGGAAAGCTCGGGGAACGTCCGGGAGAGACCCTTGATCAGCGCCGGAATATCGTCGAACGTCAGGAACGGGCTGATCAGCGGAACGCCCCGTTCTTTGAGGGCATCCATGTTGTTGCGGATAACTTCCGGGTACGACGCAACCACCGGACAATTGAAATGATTGTCGGCGGCCCGGTCCTCTTTCTTCTCGTACACGACGGCGGGATAGAAAATAAAGTCGACCTTCCGGTCCAAGAGGCTCTGCACATGCCCGTGCGCCATCTTGGCCGGATAGCAGATCGCCTCCGACGGAATCGTATCCATCCCGCTCTCGAACAGCTTCTTGCTCGACTTCGGGGACAGAATGACCCGGTAGCCCAGCCGGGTGAAGAAGGTGTGCCAGAACGGATAGTTCTCGAAGAGATTCATCGTGCGCGGAATTCCAACCGTTCCCCGAACGGCGGCAGGCTCCGGCAGCGGCTCGTAGGCGAAGAAGCGGTCGTACTTGTACTGCATCAGATTCGGCAGGGTGTTCTTCTCTTTCTTCCCTCCGGCTCCGCGCTCGCAGCGGTTGCCGGTAACATGGAAGCTCCTGTCGGCAAAACGGCTGATGGTCAGCGCGCAGTTGTTGCCGCAGCGGCCGCACCGTCCCTGGGTGACCTCGCAGGTGAACTGCTCCAGTTCCTCCGGCCCGAGCAGCGTGCTCGGCTGGCCTTCGGCGGCCCGCTCTCTGGCAAGCAGCGCGCAGCCGTATGCGCCCATGACGCCCGCGATATCCGGGCGGACGACCTCCCGGCCGGTCTGCAGCTCCAGCGCCCGCAGCACCGCTTCGTTGTAGAAGGTGCCGCCCTGAACGATGATATGGCGGCCGAGGTCCTCGGGATTGCGAACCTTGATGACCTTCTGCAGCGCATTCTTGATAACCGAATAGGCGAGGCCCGCCGACAGGTCGGGCAGCGACGCGCCTTCCTTCTGCACCTGCTTCACCTTGGAATTCATGAATACCGTGCAGCGGGAGCCGAGGTTGACCGGGCGCCGGGCCTCCAGCGCCGCCGCCGCAAAGTCGGCAATGCCGTAGCCGAGCGCCGCAGCGAAGCTCTCCAGGAACGAGCCGCAGCCCGCCGAGCAGGCTTCGTTCAGCATGAGGCTGTCGATTGCCCCTCCCCGGATCTTGATGCATTTCATATCCTGGCCGCCGATGTCGAGAATGAAATCGACCTCCGGCATGAACCGGGCGGCCGCCTTATAATGCGCCACCGTCTCCACCTCGCCGCTGTCCGCCTTCAGCGCGGCCTTGATGAGTCCTTCTCCATAGCCGGTTACACAGCTGCCCGCGATGAAGCAGCCGTCCGGCAGCAGGGCATAGATCTCCCCGAGGGCGTCCTTGACGGACTGCAGCGGACTGCCCTGGTTGCTGCCGTAATGCGTATGCAGAATCTCGTCATCGGCCCCGGTGAGCACCAGCTTCGTCGTGGTCGATCCGGCATCGATCCCGAGATAGACCGGTCCCCGGCAGGCCGCCAGATCGCCGCGCGCCGCAGCGGCCCGGCCGTGCCGAAGGCGAAACGCCGCCAACTCTCCGGCATCCCCGAACAGCGGCGGCAGCTCGGCGTCCGCAGCCCGGTCGGCCGCAAAATCCACGGCCGCAATCCGCCGGATCCATTCGCCGACGGGTAGGGCGGCCATCGGCTCTGCGGCCAGCGCGGCGCCGATGGAAACGAAATACTGCGACCGCTCCGGGAACCGGATCTCCTCCGGGTTCAGATCCAGCGTCCGGACGAACCGCGCCCGCAGCTGCGGCAGGAAGGTCAGCGGTCCGCCGAGGAACGCGACCCTTCCCTTGATCGGGCGGCCGCAGGCCAAGCCGCTGATCGTCTGGTTGACGATGCTCTGGAAGATCGAAGCGGCGACATCTTCCCGCTTCGCCCCTTCGTTCAGCAGCGGCTGAACATCGCTTTTGGCGAACACGCCGCAGCGGGAAGCGATCGGGTAGATGCGCGTACTGCCGGCCGCAAGCTCGTCCAGACCTCCGGGATCCGTCTGGAGCAGAGCTGCCATCTGGTCGATGAACGCCCCGGTACCGCCGGCGCAGGCATTGTTCATCCGCTGCTCCACGCCGCCGCTGAGGTAAATAATCTTGGCATCCTCGCCGCCGAGTTCGATCGCCGTGTCGCAGTCCGGCAGCAGCTCGTAGATGGCCTTCGTGCAGGCGATGACTTCCTGAACGAACGGAATGCCGCCGAGCTTGGAGAGAGACAGTCCCGAGGAACCGCTTACGGAAAGGGCCGCCTCGCTTCCGGGGAAACGGGCGGCTACCTCTTCCAGCAGCGAACGGACCGCGGTCTGGATATCGCTATAATGTCTCGCATAATTCTGATGGACAACTCTTCCATCTTCCAGTACGACCAGCTTGGCGGTCGTTGAGCCTACATCCAGGCCGATCACGAGCGGCTGCATTATGGAATCACCATGCCTTGTTGCAAATTTTAACAATTCATATTGCAACTATATCATGAGTGATGCAACCGGAGGCTGTTACAAATGTAACAGCCAGGGGCAGAAAACGAGAGGCGTGTCCCGCTCTATAAACCGGCGGCGGCGTCCTCTGCATGCCCTTTTACCTTCACCTTGCGCCATATCTTCTGTACCGTTCCGTCTTCGCCGATCAGAAAGGTGGACCGGACAATTCCCATGAACTCGCGGCCGTACAGCTTCTTGAGCTGCCAGACACCGTAGCTCTCGCTGACCCGGTGATCTTCGTCCGAGAGCAGCGGGAACGGCAGGCCGTTCTTCTCGGCGAAACGGGCATGCGACTTGGGGCTGTCCGGGCTAATGCCGAGCACCACTGCGTTACGGGCGGCAATCGCTTCATAACGGTCCCGGAAATCGCACGCTTCCTGGGTACAGCCGGGCGTGCTGTCCTTCGGGTAGAAATAGAGCAGGACCTTGCGGCCCCTGAACTGGCTGAGGCGAACGGTCTCTCCCCCGGCTGCCGGAAGGGCGAAATCCGGTGCAGGATCTCCGATATGGAGAGACTCCGGGGACGGCGATGAATCTGTAATCTTCTGGGTCATAAGCGAATTCTCCTTCTCTGCTTCGGGCTGGCGTCAATCCTGTAATTGCTTGTACTTTTAAAAGAAATTATAATAGAAGAACTGTACTCGCGAAAGGAAGAACGAGAGATGCCGCCAAGATCGAAACGACATGCCAAGAAGAAGACAAGCAAGTCCAAAAAACCGCTTCTCTGGACGCTTCTGGTCCTCCTCCTGCTGGTTCTCGGCTTCGCCGCCTACTACTTCGGCTCTCTCTACAAGGGCCTGGACAATCTGCAGAAGAATAAGGACGAGTCCCCCTTCGCCGGCGTGGTTCAGCCGTCGGGAACACCGGTCCCTACCCCGCCCAAATGGGAAGGCAGCGAACCGGTCAACATTCTGCTTATGGGCGTGGATGCGCGCGGCATCAAGAAAGGCGAGGTTCCGCGTTCCGACACCATGCTGGTCGCTTCGCTCGATCCCGTGAAGAAGAAGATTCATCTCTTCTCGATCATGCGGGACACGTACACCTCGATCCCGGGCTACAAGAACAACAAGATCAACAGCGCGATTACCCACGGACCGGATACGGCGGTCCAGGCCGTCAGTGATCTGCTCGGCATTCCGATCCAGTATTGGGTCTATACCGACTTCCAGGGCTTTATCAAGCTGGTCGATGCCGTCGGCGGCGTGGATTATTATGTCGAGAAGGACATGGTCTATAAGACGATTGCCGACGCCGAATACAACATCGACTTGAAGGAAGGCTACCAGCACCTTGACGGAGCCAAGGCGCTGCAGTACGTCCGCTTCCGCCACGATGCCACTTCCGACTTCACGCGGACGGAACGCCAGCGCGCCTTCCTCGGCGCCGTCGCCGACAGACTCAAGAGCACGACGTCGCTGCTGAAGCTGCCGTCCATTCTGAATCAGCTTGTCCCTTACGTGGACACCAACCTGTCGGTATCGGACATGTTGAAGCTCGCCAGCGTCGGCTATGACAGTTCGATTGCCGGCAGTGCGCAGATCCCGCCGAACAACCTGCTTGTCGAAGAATCGATGGGCTCTCTGGGCGATGTGCTCAGCATCCGCAGTGAGAACAAGCTGAAGGATTACGTCCAGGATGTGCTGAATGCGCCGGACCCTTCGCCGTCCCCGGCAGCCACGGCTTCTCCGGCGGCTTCCGCCGTCTCCGGGCAATAGTCCCGCAGCCTGCTGCGGCTGCTTCCCTTCCAGCGGCCAGGCCGTGTCCGGAACGTTATACGCATACGCGGCAACCACGCCAGCGGGCGGAAGGCGCATCAGCGCCCTCCGCCCGCTGCGCGCTTAAGCTCGTTCTTCCCTGATTACCGGCCGCCCCCATGCGGCTTCACCCCAGAAAGGATGACCCGAATGAATCGTTCCAACTCCGAGCAATTGTACGAGGAAGCTCTCCGGCATATCGTTGGAGGCGTCAACAGTCCGTCCCGTTCCTTCAAGGCCGTCGGCGGAGGCGCTCCCGTCTTCATGAAGCGCGCCTCCGGCGCGCATTTCTTCGACGAGGACGGCAACCGCTATATTGATTACCTGTGCGCGTTCGGCCCGATTATTACCGGACATGCGCATCCGCATATTACCCGGGCGATCACCGAGGCCGCCGAGAACGGCGTCCTGTACGGCGTGCCCACCGCGCTTGAGGTGAAGCTGGCCAAAATGCTCAAGGACGCCATCCCGTCCCTCGACAAGGTCCGCTTCGTCAATTCCGGCACCGAAGCCGTCATGACGACGATCCGCGTGGCCCGCGCCTATACGGGCCGCACCAAGATCATCAAGTTCGCCGGCTGCTACCACGGCCATTCCGACCTTGTGCTCGTCGCCGCCGGTTCGGGCCCGTCCACGCTCGGCATTCCGGACAGCGCCGGTATTCCGGGCAGCATTGCCCAGGAGATCATCACGGTTCCGTTCAACGACCTGGACGGCCTGAAGGCCGCTCTAAAACGCTGGGGCGACGACGTCGCCGCGGTTATGGTGGAACCGATTGTCGGCAACTTCGGCATGGTAATGCCCGAGCCGGGGTTCCTGGAAGGTCTGTGCAAGATGGCGCACGACAACGGCTCGCTCGTCATCTACGACGAAGTCATTACGAACTTCCGCTTCCACTACGGCGGCGCGCAGAACTTCGCCGGTCTTGCGAACCACGACGCGATTATGCCGGACCTTACGGCCATGGGCAAAATCTTCGGCGGCGGCCTGCCCATCGGCGCCTACGGCGGCCGCAAGGCGATCATGGACCAGGTCGCGCCGCTCGGCCCCGCCTATCAGGCCGGCACCATGGCCGGCAACCCGGCGTCCATCTCCGCCGGCATCGCCTGCCTCGAAGTGCTCCAGGCCGAGGGCGTCTACGAGGAAATGGACCGGCTGGCCGCCAAGCTGGCGTCCGGCCTGAAGGAATCGGCCGACCGCTACGGCATTCCGCTGACCATCAACCGGATTCGCGGCTCGTTCTCGACCCATTTCTGCGACCATCCGGTCACCAACTATGACGAAGCCCAAGACACGGACGGCGAAGCGTTCGCCCGCTTCTTCCGGCTCATGCTCGACCGGGGCATCTACCTGGCCCCTTCCAAGTACGAAGCCTGGTTCCTGACCACGGCCCACACCGAAGCCGACATCGACGAGACGCTGGAAGCTGCGGAAGCCTCGCTGAAAGCGATGGCGTAAGCAGGGCAGGTTCCGGCGGTCCCGGCGCTGTAACCCGCAGGCGCGGGTCATAAGCGCTGACGCCGCGCTGCAAGAAACCAAAAGCCGCAGACCCGATGGACGGGACTGCGGCTTTCTTTTGGCGCATCCGTGAAGGCTTCACGTGCCGGGGGGCCGGCGCTTACTCTCCGTCCCGCTCCCACACGCTGCGAATCGACACATCCTGCGGCAGCTTGAACGGGTTGCCCGCCGGAATGCGGTCGTAGAACATGATTCCATCGAGATGGTCCATCTCATGCTGGACGACGATGGCCGTATAGCCCTTGAAGCGCAGCTGCACTTCCCGGTTCGAGACCGCGTCGAAGCCCTTCAGCTTCACCGACTCGTAGCGGGGAACGAAACCATCCACCGGCCGGTCCACCGACAGGCAGCCCTCGCCTTCGGGCAGGTAGACCATCGCCACCGAATGGCTGATGATCTTCGGGTTGGCCAGCGCCAGTTCAATCTGCTCTCCCCGCTCATTCGTCGTGTACATGGCGAACATGCGCTTGGCCAGGCCAATCTGATTCGCCGACAGCCCCACGCCGGAACGCAGCTTGTAGGCCGCAGCCATCTCCTCGTCCTGGCTGTTCTTCAGAAATTGCAGCATGCACAGAAGCTCGCCGCGCTCCTCTTCTCCAAGCGGAAGCGGCACCGGTCTGGCCTTCTCCCGCAGCACGGGATGGCCCTCGCGCACGATATCATCCATCGTCAATATATAATCCGGAGTAAATCGAATTTCAGACACTTCCTGTTCTCCACCTTTGTACGGAGTTGTTCCTGCCATTGTATTTACGGATTTATAAAAGCGGTACGCAAATGGGCGCTGTACTGCACGTCAAAGCCGAGGCCGGAGGCCAGCGCCGCCAGCGGCAGATACGTTTTGTCGGTCTTGCCGACTCTCTGGAGGAACGCCGGCGTCGCAAGCGCCACGGGCTGGCCGTTCACCTTCATCGTCTTGGAACCGATTGTGATCACAATGGTCCGCGAACCGTTGACAATCGTGGCGCTGGAGGTACGGTTGTCCCATTTGCCCTGCACGCCCATGGCTTTCAGCACATCCGCCAGCGCCAGGAAATTCTGGCCGCTCTTGAGGATCGGCTTGTTCGGCGTATTCAGCTCCGTGCTGTTGACCACAATCGTCATCGGCGGCTGCTGGCCTGCGGGCAGCGGAACCGTCAGCGCGGCGGGCACCCGGTACTGGCTCCAGATCGCTTCGGCGAAGGCTTGGGCGATCTGTTCATACCCGTCCTGGGTCGGATGAATATCGCCGTTCTTGAGAAAATGGGTCAGCGACCCCTCGGCGCCCCGGAACCGCTCCGATACCGGGATCAGCACGACTTTGCCTCCGTCCGTGCTTGCCGCTGCCGCGATCTCCTTCGCTGCGGCGGTGAACTGGTCGGCCGCCGCATTCAGCTTCTGGTAGACAGAGCCGGCAATGGACGGCACCGGCTGATACTGGTCAGCCAGAAGGATAACCGCCGACGGATTCACGCTGCGAATATTGGCGAGCGAAGCTGTCAGGTTCTCCTTATAGCCGGCCAGCCGCTGAGCGAATCCGGTCTGAAATTCCGGGTCCGGCAGCTTCTGGACGTTCTTGAACAGGTCCATGACGTCATTCCCGCCGATGGTAATGACAATCAGGTCGGCGGCGGCAAGATCGGCTCTGGCCTGCGGCACCCCGGAAGCGAATGCAGCGATCCGCGGATCGGCCAAGCCGGTCTGGATCTCCTCCGGCTTGACCGCCGTTCCGGTCTGGACCGCAGCGGTGTAATGCTTCAGTCCGGCCGACGTCAGCCCGAGAATGCCTTCATTGACCAGCGTCGCCCGCTCGCCCCGGTACCAGGCCTGCTCCAGCAGACGTTCGGCATAGCCGTAGGCCTGACCGGCCTCGGTAATGCCGGGCTCATAGCCCGCCGTAATGGAATCGCCCAACGCGACAAGATGGAACTCGCGCGGCGCGGCGCCCCCGGCTGCGGCCTGTGCGCTGCCCGCGAGCCACTGGGAAGCCAGCAGCAGACCGCCTGCGAGAGCCGCTCCGGTTATTCTCCAGAACTTGTTCAAATAAATCCCTCCCCTCGGTAGTGCCCTTATTCTATCATTAATCGCCAAGGGAGTTATAGAGTCTTCGGGGAGCGTCCGGCCCGCATTGCATGAAAAAAAGCGGGGGCTTGCCCCCGCTTCTTCCTTCTTGGCCTGCCGCCAAGCGCCGGCGTCAGTCTTCTGTCCGCTTCGGCCCGGAGTCCTGCGCCCCGCCAGCGTCCGGCTCCGATTCGGCTGTCTTCCGGACCGCCGCTTCGCCGGATGCCGGTCCGCCGGGAGGCTTGGCGCTCCCGGTATCCGCCCCGCTGCCGGCTTCGGTTGCCCGGGCCTGCGCCCGCTCCATGTACTTGTCGTACCGGTTATCCAGCTCGGTGCCGAACTGCCGGAAACGGACGGTCTCCTCCACAATGGGATCGAATGTCGTCTGGATGCGAACCTCGTAGCGCGGAGACAGACGGCGAAGCTGTTCTTCGGTCTCGTCGCCCTGTTCCACCAGCTCTCCGGCTTCCAGAAGCTCCATCAGACGGCGTTCCAGTTCGGCGTCTTCACCGCCGGTTCCCGCCGCTTCTTCGCTTCGGCTGTTCTTCCGTTCTTCATTCTCTGCCATGCCGAATTCCCGCTCCCTTCGCGCTTCTTCCACCGGCCGGTCGCCGGGCTGCTTCTTCCCTCTGCTTACTCTCCGGCAGCCCCGGATTCCCGCAGCGTGGTCAGCAGCTCGTCATGAATCAGGCCGTTCGTTGCCGCAATGTTCCGGCTGCCAATCGTATAGGGCGCGCCCGAAATTTCCGTCACAGTGCCGCCCGATTCCGTCACCATCAGCACCCCGGCCGCGCAGTCCCAGGGACTGAGGCCGAATTCGCAGTAGCCGCTGACGCGGCCCGCCGCAACATAGGCGAGATGTAGCGCCGCCGATCCGGCGGCCCGGACGCTGCGCACCTTCGGCAGCAGCGCCTGAAGACCGGCCAGATTGGCAGGCTGGGCATGCACGCGGTCCGGCGGGAACCCTACGGCAAGCAGGCTGTCGTCCAGCTTCCGCTCCGCCGAGACACGGGTCTTGATGCCGTGGCGGTAGGCGCCCTTGCCCTTCTCGGCGACGAACATTTCGTCGCGGATCGGGTCATAGATGATGCCGACCGACAATTCGCCCTTGATGTACAGCGCAATGGAGACACAGTAGAACGGGAAGCCGTGGACGAAGTTCACGGTGCCGTCCACCGGATCGACCACCCACAAATACTCGTTCTTCTCCGCCTCGCGCCGCGCAAAATCCGCGAGCGGCGTTCCCGGTTCCACACTCTCTTCTCCCAGGAAGGCATGATGGGGATAATGCGTCATCACGAGCCGGCGCACCATTTGCTCGACGCCCTTGTCCACTTCAGTGACCAGATCCTGGGCGGACGCCTTCGTTCCGACCTCCTTGATCTGCCCCTGTCTGCTCTTGATGAATTCTCCGGCCTTGGCGGCCGCGTTGATGGCGACTGCCGTGTAGCCCTTCCCCGTCACGATGTAAGGCTCGCGCTCCTGGCCGCCTGGATTGGTCGCATTCATGACTTCACTTCGCTTTCTGGATCGTGTTCAATCACCCGATAATATGGTATCCGCCGTCTACATAAATCGTCTCTCCCGTGATGCCCCGGGCCAGATGGCTCATCAGGAACATCGCGGTGTCGCCCACCTCGGCGACGTCCGTGCCCCGCCGCAGCGGCGCCTTCTCCTCCACAATGCGCAGAATTGAATTGAAATCGCTGATGCCCTTGGCCGCCAGCGTCCGGATCGGACCCGCCGAAATGGCATTGACGCGGATATTGTCCGGTCCCAGGTCGCTTGCCAGATAGCGGACAGAGGCTTCCAGCGCCGCCTTCGCCACGCCCATGACATTATAGTTGCGCATTACACGCTGCGCGCCCATATACGTCATGGTCAGAATCGAACCGCCTTCGGTCATGAGCGGATGCAGCCGCTGCGCGACCGCCACCAGGGAATAGGCGCTGATATCATGCGCCAGCGCAAAGCCGGAACGGGACGTATCCGCAAAACGGCCTTCCAGATCCTCTCCCTTGGCAAAAGCGATGCTGTGCACAATGCCGTGCAGCACGCCGAATTCTTCCTTCAGCACCGCCGCCAGCGTGTCGATGTCTTCGTCTGCCGTCACGTTGCACGGCAGGATGAGGGAACCCGGCAGCGTCTCGGCCAGCTTGCGCACACGCCCTTCCACCCGTTCGCTCTCGTATGTAAAAGCCAGACGCGCGCCCTGTTCGGACAGGCTCTTGGCAATCGCCCAGGCGATGCTTCGGTCGTTGGCCACGCCCATTACGACAATATTCTTCCCTGCGAGCAATTCTCCCATGATTCCAGATTCCCCTTATATTTAGAATTGGAGACCGCCGGCTCTAAGCGGATGCCCGGCCTCCCGCTGCCTTCACCGTACCTTATTTCGTCCGGCAGATCAAGTGAGGGACGGATTCCCTAGGACTCGATGACAACCGAGGCTCCATCCCGCAAGGAGACGCCGCTGCCGGGAATTGCGGCAATCGCCTTCAGTTCCTCCATCAGCCCGAACAGGGCGCCGTCCTTGGCCTTCGCTTCGATCATGACATCGACGGCCGGCGTGTCCGCTGCGATCCGCTTGAGGAACGACAAGAGCGGCGCGGGCTCCACCCCGTCGGCATGGCTGCGCAGATCGGACGGTCCGCGCGGACTGGAGACGTGGATCTTCGGCGGCAGCGTCCCGCCTTCCGGCACATCGGCAAGCGCCAGCGGAGTCTGCCAGGTCCGCAGAATGGCGGGCCACAGCTCCCAGGGGCGCTCGCCGTCATTGTTGACCCACTGGTGATGAATATCCAGTACCATCGGAACGCCCAGATCCAGACAGACCGCCAGCGTCTCGGGAGCATTGAAGGTCTTGTCGTCGTTCTCCAGCGTGATCCGCTTCTGCAGCCGCTCCGGAAGCTCGCGGAAATGCCGTGCGAACCGGTCCGAAGCTGTGGGCTTGTCCCCATAGGCTCCGCCGATATGAATATTGTTCTTCGCGGTGGCGGGCAGATTCATCGCTTCCAGCATGTCCACATGATGCTCCAGGTCGCGCACCGATGCCGCCAGCACTTCCGGTCTGGGCGTGCTCAGAACCGTAAAATGATCGGGGTGAAACGATACCCGAATCCCTTTGTCCGTCGCGTACGCGCCGACCTCGGCAAAGTCGGCGGCCAGAGCCGTCATGGGGTCCCAGTCGGCGAGATCGGGATGCGTCGCCAGCGGCACCAGCTTGGACGTCATCCGGTAGACCCGGATGTCCGAGCCGGCGTTATGCTTCAGAAGCCGCAGCGTGTTGTGCAGATTTCCGCGGGCAATGCTCTCCAGCCGGCGGATGGCCGCTTCGCGGTCGTCCAGCTTGCGGAAGGAAGCCATCGTCATCGTCTTGGACGGCGAACAGTCGGGGATCATCGTGGACATTGCGACATAACCGAAGCGGACAATCATTTGCCTGCCCGTTCCCCGAAGAACATCTCGTAAGCGAGGGCGGTCTGCACCCGGGACTCTTCCTCATTCAGCTTCCGGACGAGCTCCATCTCGACCGCTGTAATTTCATGGCCCTGGAAGTTGATTTCGGCGATGGACGCCGAAATCTTCACAATGGCGACAGCCGTGTTGTCCGGCGTGTAGGCGATGACCTTCTGGCCGGTCGGATAGACGCGGAAGCCCTGCTTGACCATCTTGGTGCGCCCGTATTCCAGCAGCTCGTACAGCTCCTGCTCATTCTTGAACTTGCATACCGAATTGAACTCCGTCTGAAATCCCATAGTCCCATCTCCCTCAAGGCCAGCGGCCTGATTGTATCCCTCTTCCGCCGGCGGGGAGGCTTCCCCGCCCGGCCGGAACGCGGGCCCGTACGCCCAGTATAGGTTAACCGCCGCCGCGGCATACCCGCTGCCCGTTCCCGCGCTCCGCCTCCTTGGACGAAGCCTCCGGACAAGACGCGAATGCGCGCGCTAGACCGTGTCGTTGTCGTATTTGAGATTCTGCCGGTCCGAGAACCGCTCCAGCGCCAGCTCAATCATCCGGTCGAGCAGCGCCTGATACGATACGCCCGTCTCGCGCCACAGCAGCGGATACATGCTGAACGGCGTAAAGCCCGGCATCGTGTTGACTTCATTGATCAGAATCGCGCCGTCGCTTCGGCGGACGAAGAAGTCGGCCCGCGTAATGCCGCTTCCCTCAATCGCGCGGAAAGCCTTCACGGCCGCTTCGCGCAGCCGGTCCGCCGTCTCGGGATCGACGGGAGCCGGAATGAGCATCTGCGATTTGCCGTCGATGTATTTGGCCGCATAATCGTAGTAGTCGCCCGAAGAGACAATCTCGCCGGGAACGGACGCTTCCGGATCATCGTTGCCGAGCACACTGACTTCAAGCTCGCGGGCATCGACGAACTCCTCGATGATGACCTTGGTATCATAGCGCAGCGCCGTCTCCACCGCCTGAATCAGGCCTTCCTTGTCGGAAGCCTTGGAGATGCCGACGCTGGAGCCGAGGTTCGCCGGCTTGACGAACATCGGATAGCCGAGCCGGTCCTCCAGATCGAAGATGAGATCATGGCTCTTGCGCTTCCAGACGCCTGCGGTGAAGTAGCAGTATTTGCACTGGTCCAGACCCGCTTCGTCGAACAGCTTCTTCATAACCACCTTATCCATGCCGGCAGCCGAAGCCAGCACGCCCGCACCCACGTAAGGGATATTTGCCATTTCAAAAAGACCCTGTATCGTCCCGTCTTCGCCGAACGTTCCGTGAAGCATCGGGAACATCACGTCAATTTGCCGGTCTCCCGCGGCAAGCCCCGCGAATACGGCGTTGAGCGCCTTGCCCATATCCGGCTCCACGCTCTCCAGCTTCATCTGTTCGGGCGCACGAAGAGGGGAATCCAGACGCTCTCCCATCTTCCATACCCCCTGCTTGGAAATATAGAAGGGAATAATGGCATATTTCTCGTAGTCAAAGGCGTTCATTACGGCAAAAGCGGTCTGCAGCGAAACTTCATGCTCGCCCGAGCGCCCCCCGTACACCAGACCGACGGTAATTTTGGCGTTGTTCATTCCTGTACCTCTCTCTTATAAATAATCTGCAATATGAAAAAAACGGTACGTTGTTCGCTCGGTCCAGGCATACGAATCGCGATAGTCCCAGTAGCGGTGCCGGCTCGGCACCGTATGCGCGTTGACAAGCGGCATGCCGCCCGCGTCGAACGCGGCGACAACCGTGCTGTGCTGATAGCGTCCGTCTCCGTCCCAGTCGTACAGGATGCAGTCGCCGAGCTGCAGCTCTTCCGGCCGAGCCACCAATTCAGCCCGGAGACCCTGGGTCCGCTCTCCTTCCAGATATTGGCGAAGGCTGTTGGACACCGCCCAGCTGTAGCTCCACCACTCCTGTCCGCCGATCCGTCCTTTATACCACCAGCCCGTTTCTCTTTTACCAGTATAGAGGAAAGGAGCACCCCCTGCAAAGAGGCACTGGGAGACGTAATTGGTGCAGTCTACCTCGAAAAATTCGTACTCCGGGTTGCCCCCGTTCCACCACCGGTCGGCATAGGCGGCCGCCTCCTCCCGCCGGTACCGGACCTCCCGCACGCAGTCCGGACCGGTTACCTGCCGGCCCAGCAGCGGCCTTGGGAGCCGGGGAGCCGCCGCGTCGTCCGCCGCAAGCCCCCCGCCCGCCAAGACCGGCTCGGGGAGGCGAAACGGAAGGTGCTCCGGCACCGGGCGCTTCACGGTGCGAAGACGCCAGCCGGCTCCGGCCGGCTCGAAGATCAGCGTTTCGCGCTCCAGCCGGTCCTCGCGGTGGGTCGCGCCTCCTTTTTCATAATAAAATGCGCTGTGCAGCTCCACCTCGGCCGTCACCGAACCTGCCGCTTCGGCAGCGTGCAGCACCTTGACTCCCGTCTCGCCGCGCCGGGGCGTGATTCCCCGCTCCCGGTACCATTCCGCCAGCGCTGCCGCCCGCTCCGCTTCCAGCGCCGAGAGCTGCGGAGACAGAAGACCGGCGTCCGGACCGCGGCCTCCGCTCTCCCCGGACGGATAACCGCCGCCGTGGACGAGCGGCTCCACCCTTCTCCGGTTGCATCCGTCTACATATAAATAGAGCGCCTGTTTCCACTGGTTCTGTTCCATCGTTCCTGCACCCCTCCCAAGTCGCCGCATCCGGCGCATAAGCTTCCGCTTCTCATTTATATGAAGGGAAGATGCCGGCTATACGCTGGAAGCCATCCGGTTGAACGGACAATTCGGCTGAAATGGACGGAAAAAGCCTTTACTCCCCCTGATGTAACCGTTATACTAAAAGTATAGAAATTTATGAAATGTTGTTTCACCAGATGAAACAAGGAGGCGCATTCATGCCAAGCAAGGATCAGTTTCAAATTGCCCGTTCGCTCGAAGCGGGCGGCAAGACGTATCGCTACTTCGACCTGAACGCTCTGGAAGAGCAGAACCCCGGCCGCATTTCCTCCCTCCCTTTCTCGATTAAAGTGCTGCTTGAAGCCGCCGTCCGTCAATTCGACGGCCATGCCATTACGGAAGAGCATGTGAAGCAGCTCGTCGGCTGGAGCGGAGATATCGACCGCAACAAGGAAATTCCGTTCATTCCCGCACGTATCGTGCTTCAGGACTTCACCGGCGTACCAGTCGTGGTCGATCTCGCAGCCATGCGGGATACCGTCAAGAAAGCCGGCGGCGATCCCAAGCAGATCAATCCGCTGGTGCCGGTTGACCTTGTTATCGACCATTCGGTTATGGTCGATGCTTTTGGCACGCCTGAAGCGCTGGAATATAACATGAACGTCGAGTTCGAACGCAACGAGGAGCGCTACCGCTTCCTGCGCTGGGCGCAGACGGCCTTCAACAACTTCCGGGCCGTTCCGCCCGCAACCGGGATTGTCCATCAGGTCAATCTGGAATACCTGGCCTCCGTCGCCGCAACCAAGACCGCAGACGGCGAGACGCTCGTCTTCCCCGACTCGCTCGTGGGTACGGACTCGCACACGACCATGATCAACGGTCTCGGCGTTGTCGGCTGGGGCGTCGGCGGCATCGAGGCGGAAGCCGGCATGCTGGGACAGCCGCTGTACTTCGTTACGCCGGACGTCGTCGGCTTCAAGCTGACCGGAAGTCTGGTGGAAGGCGCTACGGCGACCGACCTCGCGCTGACCGTTACCCAAATGCTGCGCAAGAAGGGCGTTGTCGGCAAATTCGTCGAATTCTTCGGCCCCGGACTCGCGAACATCAGCCTGGCCGACCGGGCGACGGTTGCCAACATGGCGCCGGAGTACGGCGCGACCATCGGCTTCTTCCCCGTCGACGACGAGACGCTGTTCTACCTGCGCAGCACCGGCCGTCCGGAAGAGCTGGTTCAGCTGGTGGAAGCTTACTACAAAGCCCAGGGCATGTTCCGCACCGCAGACACGCCGGACCCGGTATTCAGCGACATCATTGAGCTTGACCTTGCTTCCGTCGTACCGAGCCTTGCGGGACCGAAGCGTCCGCAGGACCGGATCGAGCTGACGCATATGAAGGAGAACTGGGAAGGCATCATCCGCACACCGGTGGACAAGGGCGGATACGGTCTCAGTGACGAGAAGATTGCCCAGGGCGTTGAACTGTCCCACCCGGACGGCAGCAAGAGCGTGCTGAAGACCGGCTCGGTCGTCATTGCGGCGATCACGAGCTGTACGAACACTTCCAACCCGAGCGTGATGCTCGGAGCCGGCCTGCTCGCGAAGAAGGCCGTGGAGCGCGGCCTGACAAAGCCGGGCTACGTCAAGAGCAGTCTGACGCCGGGCTCGCTGGTCGTCACCGAGTACCTGGAGAAGGCCGGCCTGCTCGATTCGCTGGAGAAGCTCGGCTTCCACGTTGCCGGCTACGGCTGCGCCACCTGCATCGGCAACTCCGGCCCGCTGCCGGACGAGGTCGCCCAGGCCATTGCCGACAACGATATGACAGTGGCCGCCGTCATCTCCGGCAACCGGAACTTTGAAGGCCGCGTGCACGCCCAGGTCAAGGCCAACTACCTCGGCTCTCCGCCGCTCGTCGTCGCCTATGCCCTGGCAGGAACGGTCGATATCGACCTGGAGACCGAACCGCTTGGCGTAGATCCGCAGGGCGAACCGGTATATCTGCGGGATATCTGGCCGACCTCGGCCGAGATCCGCGAAGCGATCTCCCTCTCGGTCAGCCCCGAGATGTTCCGCCGCAAGTACGAGAATGTCTTCACCGCCAACAAGCGCTGGAATTCCATTCCCGTTCCCGAAGGCGAGCTGTACGAGTGGGATGAGAACTCGACCTATATCCAGAACCCGCCGTTCTTCGAGAATCTGGCGGACGGCCTGAACGACATCGCCGATATTTCCGGCTCCCGGGCTCTGGCCATGCTCGGCGACTCCGTAACGACCGACCATATCTCGCCTGCGGGCAATATTTCGCTGTCGAGTCCGGCCGGACTGTACCTTCAGGAGCACGGCGTTGAACGCAAGGACTTCAACTCCTACGGCTCCCGCCGCGGCAACCATGAAGTGATGATGCGCGGCACCTTCGCCAATATCCGAATCCGCAACGCGGTGGCTCCGGGAACGGAAGGCGGCGTTACCACCTTCCTGCCGACGGATGAAGTGATGTCCATCTATGACGCCTCGATGCGCTACCAGGCTGCCGGCCAGAATCTGGTCGTCATTGCCGGCAAGGAATACGGCACCGGCAGCTCCCGCGACTGGGCGGCCAAGGGCACGCTGCTGCTCGGCGTGAAGGCCGTCATCGCCGAGAGCTTCGAGCGGATTCACCGCAGCAACCTGGTCGGCATGGGCGTCCTGCCGCTGCAATTCCAGGAAGGACACGGCTGGGGCAGCCTCGGTCTGACCGGCCGCGAGACGTTCGACATCAGCGGTCTGAGCAACGAAGTGCAGCCGGGCCAGGAGCTGACGGTGACCGTAACCCGCGAAGACGGCACACAGTTCGACTTCCCGGTCATTGCGCGGCTCGACAGCATGGTGGACATTGACTACTATCACAACGGCGGCATTCTCCAGACGGTGCTGCGCCAAATGCTGAGCGATGCTTCGCCTGCGGCTGCGGCGGCGGAGTAATCCCCGATCTCCCTTTTATTTTGAAATCCATACCTTCTTAATAAATAAAAGCAGCGCCGGAAGCTCGCTAGATGCGATCCTTCCGGCGCTGCTTCTTTGCATGCCGCTCACGGCACCATCAGACCCATCTCGTCCGCCGCATCCTTCAGCACCGCCGCGTAGTTCGCCAGCGTCTCCCGCGACAGACGGCTGACGGGGCCCGACAGCGACAGAGCCGCCGCGACCGCGCCCGAGCGGCCGACGATCGGCACTGCTACCGCTGCCGCCCCCGGTTCCCGCTCCTCGAAGCTAACGGCGAAGCCGAGCCGCCGGACCTCCTCTAGCTGGCGGATATAGCCGGCCTTGTCGATGAAGGCCGGCCAGTCGGCAGCATCCAGTAGCTGCTGCTGCACCTCCGGCGGCGCATAGGCAGCCAGGACTTTGCTCGAAGCGCCGACCGACAGCGGCAGCCGGGCCCCGATCTGCGCGACCCGGCGGATTGCCTGGTGGCTCTGAACGGCCTGGATGCGCACCCGCTCCAGACCGTCTCGCAGGTACAGGCTGACCGTCTCGCCGAGCCGGTCGCGCAGGCTCTCCATCTGCGGCAGCAGCAGGGCCGCCGGCTCGCCGGTGACCGGCAGCCGGGTCGACAGCTCCCAGATGCGGATGCCGAGCCGGTATTTGTCCGTGGCCGCATCGCGGGTCAGGAAGCCCTTCTCCTCCAGCGTCGCCAGCAGGCGGTGCACGGTGCTCTTGTGCAGGCTGATGGCGGCCGCAATTTCGGTCAGGCTCAGCTCCGTGCTTCGCGTGAAGCAGAGCAGAATATCAAGAGCGCGCTCCACGGCGCGCACGGTTGATTTGCGTTCATCATCCATTGTATAGCTCCCCTTCGAGTGTTTCATCATGTGAAACCCGGTTACATATCTATGTACTCCCCTTATCTTAACAAAAGACCGCCAAAAGTCCAGTTTACAGTTCCATTACAAAAGCATCGGATTCATTGACTTATCGCCGCCGGCACTCTACGATTAATTTACAAAGTTAAATATTTAATCCATAAGTCATACAGAGCCTTAACCGTATTCCATTCCAGGAGGGGACCCCATATGGATCTAGTCACTCGTCAGCCCGGTACGCCGGTCTCCCCCCGATCCAAGCGCACACCGTCCGAGACGCAGCCCAAGCTGTCGCTGCGGATGATCCGGTTCCGCCATATCGTCTGGGCGCTGCTGCTCTCGATCTTCTTCTTCTTCGCCTTCTGTTTTATCTCGCTGCACGGCTACATCGCCTGGGTGCTGTCCAACCCGACCGTCGCGCCGCTGTTCTCCAATCCGATGTTGGCCAAGGGCCTGGAATACGAGGACGTCACGTTCCCGGCAATGGACGGCAGCCGCAATGTGCAGGGCTGGTATATTCCGGCTGAAGGATCGACCAAGACCATCGTGTTCAGCCACGGCTACGGGGCGAACCGCGAGGAATCTTGGGTGCCGATGTATGATCTGGCCCACTATGCGCACAAGCTGAATTTCAATGTCGTCATGTTCGATTACGGCTTTGCTTCCCAGACCAACAAGGACATCGCCACCGGTGGCAAGAAAGAATCGCAGCAGCTTCTGGGCGCCGTCCAGCTGGCCAAACAGCGCGGTGCGCAGGAGATCGTCGTCTGGGGCTTCTCGATGGGAGCGGGCACGGCGCTGCAGGCCGGACTGCGCACCGGCGATATCGATGCCATGATTCTCGACAGCACGTTCCTGCTGGAGCCGGACACCCTCTACCACAATATTAAGCAAAATATCGATCTCCCCCGGCATCCGTCCCTGGAGATAATGGAAATGCTCTTCCCCGTTCTTAACGGAACCGGGCTGGACCAGATTCCTTACCGGAAGGTGAAGTCGGAGGACTACCCTTTCCCGATTCTCTTCCTGCACGGAACCAGTGACGTCAAGGCTCCCTACGCCATCGCCGAGGAGCTGGCCGCTGGCCAGACCAACCCGTACTCCGGCTCCTGGATCGTCAAAGGCAGCCATCATGAGCTGCTGTTCCGCGAGCATCCGCGCGAATATTTGCGCCGGGTCTCGGCCTTCCTGGGCAATGTTCCGCTGGCGAAGGAATATGCGGCTGCCCAGTCCAAGGCGGAGGCTGCCGCGGACGACTCTGCCGGCCGATAAAGCGGAGGCAGCCCGCCCGGCATCATCGTTCAATTCCGGTCGCCGCGGCGGACTTTTCTTCTATTAAACGACAAAACGCCAGTCCCAGGATTAGCCTGGGGCTGGCGTTTTGCGGTTAAGGCCCGCCGCATCTTTCTTCGGAGAGCGGGCGAGCGGGACTCCGGTGCACAATCAAGCAGGTATGACTCCCCGATGCGACTCATAGGCTGTAGGAGAGATCAATGACGGGAGGTCGGACGGAATGCTGTATGTGTACGGATCTGTACCGCCAATGCGCACACTGGAGGAAATCATATTCTGGAAGAGACGGGAGAAGGAGCACGCAGAGCTCCTTATACGCCATATCCCGGCGCTCGAGCCCCCTTATGTCAATCTGTTGGGCGAATGGGCCCGCGTCTTCGAGGCGACCGAAGGAGCGGCCCGCAGCCTGCTGGAAGAAGTGTCGGCTTCGGACCGCTCCGCCCGCGACGGAGCAGACCGGACGGGGACGCTGCTCTCGGCAGCCCGGGCGCAGTCGCAGGCGTTCATCCGCCAGCTCGGAGCGCTGGCCGAACAGAGCGCGGCGGTCCAAGCGCTCCCGGCCGGCCAGGATCTGCTCCGGCAGCCGATCCGCGAGTCGGAGAATTATCCCGCCGCCCTTCCCCAGGACGAACCGGTTCGCGAGAAGACGGAGAAGTCTGTACCGATCGGAGGCCACACGCTCCCTCCGCTGCCTTATGCCTACAATGCGCTGGAGCCTCATATCGACGAGAAAACGATGCGGATTCACCATGACATCCACCACCAATCGTATGTCGACGGTCTGAACAAGGCCGAGAAGAAGCTCGCCAACGCGCGCCGGAGCGGCGATTTCGAGCTGGTGAAGCACTGGGAGCGGGAGCTTGCGTTCAACGGAGCCGGTCATTATCTGCATACGATCTTCTGGGATGAAATGTCGCCGAAGGGCGGCGGGCAGCCGACCGGACCGCTTCTGCAGGCGATCGAGCGCGACTTCGGAAGCTACGACGCCTTCAAGAAGCAGTTCAGCCAGGCGGCCGAGAAAGTTGAAGGGAGCGGCTGGGCGATTCTCGTCTGGAGCCCGCGCAGCCGGCGGCTGGAGATCCTGACCGCAGAGAAGCACCAGAACCTCTCACAGTGGGATGCAGTGCCGCTGCTGGCGCTGGATGTCTGGGAGCATGCCTATTATCTCAAGCACCAGAACAAACGCGCCGATTACATCAAGGACTGGTGGAATGTGGTGAACTGGCCGTATGTATCGGAGCGGTTCGAGGCTGCCAGCCGGTTGAAATGGCAGCCGTTCTAGCCGTTCTGGCCCAGAAGAGTCTCACAGCCCGCTTCCGGCTAGGGAGCGGGCTGTAAGACCGGGCAAAGGGCCTGTAAGCTCCCCGCCCCGCCCGGATAGAGAGTAATGACTACCGGGTCATTTTAAAGCCGCCAGAAGGTTCGGCCGAATGATCCGGTCAGGGCTGTCTTCCGTCCAGCTCGACCGTCTCGTTCAGATGCGTGTCTTTGGAGGAGCCGGTGATTTTGCGGACCAGAGAGATTGCGCTCTTCACCATACTTCCGGTATCCCAGTACTCCGCAGCGGCTGCGTGGACCTTAATCAGCACCACGTTGGGATCGTCATAGGAAGTCTCCAGCATTTTCTCGTATACCGGATTCCAGAATTCCTTCTTCTTCGCGGCATCCTCCACAATCTCGGCGGTTCCGCGAACGGAGACATAAGACTTGCCGGCATACACAACATTCACATTGCGGTTGCCGAGAATCTCCTGATATTTGCTGGTATCCTTCTTCGTCAGGAACCAGATGTCGCCGTCGAACTCGACCTCCTGGGTCTTCATGGGACGCGAGACCGGGCCTTTGTCGCTGATCGTGGTCAGCATGGCGGTGTCCATTCCTTTAATCAGTTCCTTCACTTTGTCGATGGCTTCTGCATTCCAATCATTCGGTTGATTCATCGTAGCGTCACCTCTTGTTTAGGATGGATTGCCTACAATTAATCTTACCCTTTAATCTTACCCTTCCTCTGCTCCCCTTAACCCGAGAAGGGCCTCCAGGCGACCGAATTGATACAAAAAATCTTTCAATAAAATAGAATTTATTCATTTTACTTATTATGGCACTGCGCTGTATCATCGTCTTAAAGCATTTATTCAACCGGAAAGAAGATGATGATTCGCCATGACGGCGCAGCCCGAATTTTACCGTGACCAGTTCCCTTATTCGACTCCTCCCCGCATTGTATGGGATGGCACGACCGTTCCCACCGCCCTGCCGGAAGATATCTTCATTACCGATACTACCTTCCGCGACGGCCAGCAGGCCCGGCCGCCCTATACCGTCAAGCAGATTGCCGATCTGTTCGATTTCCTGCACCGCTTATCCGGCCCCCGGGGGATTATCCGCCAGTCCGAGTTCTTCCTTTACAGTCAAAAAGACCGCGATGCGGTCTACGCCTGCATGGAGAAAGGCTATGAATTCCCCGAGATTACGGCCTGGATCCGGGCCGTCAAGCAGGATTTCGCGCTCGTCAAGGAGATGGGCATCAAGGAGACCGGCATTCTGACCTCGATCTCCGACTACCACATCTTCCTGAAGCTCGGTCTGACGCGCGAGGAAGCGATGAACCAGTACCTGGGCATCGTGGAAGCCGCGCTGGAAGCCGGAATCCGTCCCCGCTGCCACTTGGAAGACGTCACCCGGGCCGATGTTCCCGGCATGGTTATTCCTTTTGTCCAGAAGCTGATGGAGCTCTCCCGCCAGAGCAGCATTCCGGTCAAGGTCCGGCTCTGCGATACGATGGGACTCGGCGTCTCCTATCCCGGCGCCGCGCTGCCCCGCAGCGTGCCGGCGCTGATTCACACGCTGCGCAGCGAGACCGGGATCGACTCGTCCATGCTGGAGTGGCACGGACACAATGACTTCTACAAAGTGCTGACGAATGCGGCCTCCGCCTGGCTCTACGGCGCCGGGGGCGTTAACGGTACGCTGCTCGGCTTCGGGGAGCGGACGGGGAATACGCCGATTGAAGCGATGCTGATCGAGTATATGGGCATGACCGGCGATACGGATGTGGACCTGACGGTGATTACGGAGATGGCCGAATACTTTGGCCGGGAGCTTCAATACGAGGTGCCTCCAATGACGCCGTTCGTCGGGAAGCAGTTCAACGTCACCGCAGCCGGGATTCACGCCGACGGGCTGGTGAAGAACGAGGAAATCTACAATATCTTTGATACCGGCAAGCTGCTGAACCGTCCGCTCGGCGTGCAGGTCACCGACAAAGCCGGCGCAGCCGGGGTCGCTTTCTGGGTCAATGCTCATCTGCCGATTCCCGGCGGAGAGACGATCGACAAGCGGCATCCCGGCATCCAGAAGATGACCGCCTGGGTGGCGGAGCAGTACAGCGACGGGCGGACCACCAGTCTGTCGGATGCGGAACTGATGGAGGCGGCCCGGGAGTTTCTTCCCGAGTATACGAAGATGCTGAAGGTCTGACAGCCGGCGCAAGCGCCGGATCGCCGCCGATATGGAGTGCTTTGGGGTCAGCCCTTCGCTCCCCGGCTCCCGATACGCCAAGAGGCGGCCAGATACGGGTCAATCCCGTACCTGGCCGCCTCTTCTGTTATAACCGTATCGGTGCTATTCCTTGATAAGTGCCAGAAATTCTGCTCTGGCCGCCGGATCGGCGCGGAACAATCCCCGTGCCGCCGTCGTAACCGTCTTGCTTCCCGGCTTCTTCACGCCGCGGGCGCACATGCACAGATGCTCGCCTTCCACGACTACCATAACGCCTTGGGCTTCCAGCACCTCTTCCATAATGTCGGCGATCTGGGAGGTAATGCGCTCCTGCACCTGCAGGCGGCGCGTGACCGCTTCGACCAGCCGGGCGAGCTTGCTGAGACCGGCGATCCGGCCGTTCGGAATATAGCCGATATGCACCTTGCCGAAGAACGGCGCCATATGGTGTTCGCACTGGCTGTAATACACGATATCCTTGACAATAACCAGTTCTTCATGGCTCTCGTCGAACGTTACGCCGAGCGTCTCCCTGGGGTCCGCCGCGTATCCGCCAAATATCTCTTCATACATCCGGGCTACCCGGGCCGGCGTATCCAGCAGCCCTTCACGGCCGGGGTCCTCGCCGATCAGCTCCAGAATCTCGCGGATATGGCCCTCGATCAATTCCCGGTTCTCCGCAACTTTAACGTTGCGGCAATCCTTGACGCCTCTCATGCGGCTACTCCCTTCTGACGGCTCTTGCCGTTCAAACGGCTGCCTGCTTCCGCTCTCTTATTCTGGTTATTTCTTGCGCTTGGGCGCCCGGTTCGCCGGAGCCTGTCCGCGTGCGGGCGGATTCTGGTTCTTCAGCATCTGCTGAGCACGCTGCATTTGTTTGCCGTTCAGATTGTAGCCCATCTGCTTCGCTACCTTCTGCAGCATGTCCGGATCGTTCTGCATCCGTGTCATCTGCTTGCGCAGATAGAAGACGCCTATGAAAAAGCCGCCGAGCAGCCCAACGATCAAGGTGATAATAGGAAGCGCAATATTCATCGTGTACAAGCCCACCCCGTTCTGTATATTGGCGCGCCTCAAGCGCGCGATTCTATCATAGCATTTCACTCTGGGGACAGCAATTGGAAAATCAGCGGCTGTCCAGCCGCTCCAGACCGCGGCTGATATAGGCCAGCACTTCGCCCTCGCGCTCGCGTCCGCGGGCCTTCTCCAGCGCTTCGCGGGCTTCGTCTCCGCCGATTCTGGACAGTGCCCAGGCCGCCGCAGCCCGCAGCTCCGGCCGGGGATCGTCCGCCAGCACCCCGGCCAGCTTCGGCGCCGCGCCGGCTTCCTTGAAGTTGCCGAGCGCGATCACCGCATTCCGCTGAATCGGCTTCCTACCTCTCCAGGCAGCTGCGCTGCTGCCGAACTTCTCCTTGAATTCCTTGTTGCTGAGATCCAGGATCGGCAGCAGCAGCGGCTTGGCCTGTTCGGGGTCCGGCTGAAGCTCCGGCCGGTGATCCCAATCCTTGCCCCGGTTGTAGGGGCATACAATCTGGCAGGTGTCGCAGCCGTACAGCCGGTTGCCGATTTTGGCCATATATTCATCGCTTAAGTAGCCTTTGGTCTGGGTCAGGTAGGACACGCAGGCCTGGGCGTTGAGTTCTCCGGGGCCGACCAGGGCTCCCGTCGGACAGGCGTCGATGCATTTGGTGCAGTCGCCGCAGCCCATTTCAACCGGCTTGTCGGGAGGGAACGGGATATCCGTCACCAGCTCGCCGAGATAGATCCAGGAGCCCCACTCCGGCGAAATAATCGAACAATTCTTGCCGCTGAAGCCGATCCCGGCCCGCTCTGCCACCGCCCGGTCCACCAGCACGCCGGTATCGACCATGCTCTCCATGACGGCCTCCGGCACCCGCTCCCGGATGAACGCCTCCAGCTTCTCCAGCGCCTCTCTCAGCACCAGATGATAGTCCCGCCCCCAGGCGGAGCGGGCCAGAATGCCCCGGCGCGCGCCGGGCTCCGACTTCGGCGGGTTCTTCATCTTGGACGGGTAGGCCACCGCGACCGCCAGAATCGAGCGCGGCGTTCCGGCCGCAAGCGCCGGAGTCGTCCGTTTGTCCAGATCCGGCTCCTCGAACCCGGATTCATGGCCCCGGTCCCGGTGCTGCTGCAGCCGTTCTTTGAGATATAGAAAAGGGTCCGCCGCGGCGAACCCGATACTGTCAATGCCAAGCGCCGGCGCGGCCGATGTCAGCTCGGCTTTCAGTTGTTCCCAGCGACGGGAAGCGGATACTTCCGCTGCCGGGTTCATGGGGTTCATTGAGTAAGCCTCCTCTAATTATTGCCTTCTTCTTGCCCGCGGGCGCTACAGCCCGCGGAACTTGGACAGCGGCCACCAGATCAGCGAGGCCCGTCCGACAATCCGCTCTTCGTCCACTTCCCCGAAGAACCGGCTGTCCCGGCTTGCCCCGGACCGGCGGTTGTCGCCCATCACGAAGTAATGATCCGGGCTGACCGTGACCGCCGCAAAATCGGCATCGCCGATCGGCGCGTCGGTATAGGACTCCGGCACCGGTCTCCCGTTGACGTACAATTCGTGCTCCCGCACCTCCACCGTGTCGCCGGGAATGCCGATCACCCGCTTGACGAGATATTCCTTGGCCTGCGGTCCGTCTTCGGGATCATGAAGCACGACAATCTCGCCCCTTCCCGGGGGCGTGAAGAGCAGGCCGATCTTATTAATGAACAGCCGTTCGCCCTCGAGCAGCGTCGGCTGCATCGACTGGCCTTCCACGACGGATAGGTTGAAGACATACAGGTTCAGCAGGGTAACCGCCGCCACCGCGACTGCTGCGGCAATTATAATATCCCGGAGAGCGCCCTTCCAGCCGCTTCTTCGCCGCAGCCGGCGGCGCCGGGTGTGCATGTCGGTACGGTTGGGGAACTGGGGCGCAACGCCTTCGCGTTCAGGTTCGTTCATGGCTGATCCTTCCGACGGTCCGTTAGCCGTCTTCCAATAGAAAAGCATATCCCTAACCGGCCTCAAGGCCCGGGGGATATGCCTAGTATAAAGGAACCGGCACATCCGGTTCAATTCCATTTGCTTCTATAAGTACGGTCACTTGTCCGGCTTGGAACCGGATACAACGCTGTCAACCCACAATGCTTAAATGGCGCACCGAGCGGAATGCCTTGTTCTCTCCGTAGCCCATCGCTTCGTAGAGCGGCAGTACAGGATCGTTATGCTCGTCCACCGCCACATAGATCCCGCCGACCTTGCGGGCCTGGAAGCGGCTCTCCATTGCCTGTACAAGACTGCGGCCGATTCCTCTGCGGCGATAGTCGGGATGTACGGCAATCCGGAAATAGCAGCCTTGGTTCTTCTCGATCGTGCCGATCAGCGCGCCGACAATGGCGCCGTCTTCTTCGGCTACGACAATCAAGTCGGAGTCCCACGACAGTTGCCGGGAAAAAGGCTCCATCGTGTTCTCGAAACATTCTTCAGACAGGGCTGTCTGCAGCAGCTCTATTACCGAGCTGCAATCGCTTAACTGAATGGATCGAACCTGCATTCTTCAAAATCTCCCTTTTCTTTGGCATGGATTGAAGGAGTTCCCTTGATAGGCGGGTGGAAACATCAAATTTCGAGGAATACCTGCTTCTAGTAGTATTAAAACATACTTTTCTCGCGATATCATTACATTTCTCCCGAAAGCGCTTTATATAAAGCGTTTTCATCGAGATTTATGTAAATTCATTGAATTTCAGTCCTGCGAATTTTTGAAATTTCCCGATCTGTGTAAAGCAGTGTCAGCCTTGTGTTCCCGGACCGAACAGCTGTCTCCTCCCCGGAGGCAAAGGCTCCTTACTAAACAAACGTTTGTGTTTGTTTAGTGTTGCATTCTTCCAGCGAATGCGGTTTAATGGTCATATCAATTCCAATACCACTCAGGAGGGATTTTTCCATGGCATTTGAATTACCGGCACTTCCTTACGCTAACGACGCACTCGAACCCCACATTGATGCTCAAACGATGGAAATCCACCACGACCGCCACCACAACACCTATGTTACGAACCTGAACGCTGCATTGGAAAAGGCTCCGGAACTCGCAGGCAAGGGCCTGGAAGAACTGCTCGCCGACATCAACTCCGTACCGGAAGCGATCCGCACGGCTGTCCGCAACAACGGCGGCGGCCATGCTAACCACTCGCTGTTCTGGGAGACAATCGGCCCTAACGGCGGCGGCGCTCCGACCGGCGCGCTGGCTGAAGCCATCGACAAGGAACTGGGCGGCTTCGATAAGTTCAAAGAAGATTTCGCGGCTGCGGCCACTACCCGCTTCGGCAGCGGCTGGGCCTGGCTGACCGTTAAGGACGGCAAGCTGGCCGTTACCAGCACCCCGAACCAGGACAGCCCGATCATGGACGGCGCGACTCCGCTCCTCGGCCTGGACGTATGGGAGCATGCTTACTACCTGAAATACCAGAACAAGCGCCCGGATTACATCAAGGCGTTCTGGAACGTTGTGAACTGGGAAGCCGTGGGCAAGCGCTACGACAGCGCAAAATAATTCTGTCCCGCCTATAGCCTGAACAGCAAGAAGCCCCGGACCGGAAGGTTCGGGGCTTCTTGCTGTTCGCCGCCTGCCGGACAAGCGGCAGGTTCTGCTGTCGATTTGCGGCAGGTTCTGCTGTCGATTTGGCGGCAGATTCTGCTGTCCGTCCTGCTGTTACCTGTTACTCCGGTTCCTGTCCTCGCGTCTCCCCCTGCTCCCGCTGATCGAAGTAGGCGTTCAGCAGCTTCAGGAACACGTTCGGAAAAGCGTAGCCGGCCATCTCTTCCCGGCCGATCCAGCGGTGCGGGCCGGAATCCCCGGACGAGCCGGGCCCGGCCTCGAACGGCAGCACCGGCTCCGGCGCTTCGCCTGCCGGAGCCTCCCCCGGGGCGGCTGCGCCCGCCGCCCCGTAAGGCACCCTGGCTTCCGCAGCCATCGGCAGCGGAAGCTCTTCCTCCCTGCAGAGGTACACCTGCAGGGTCCATTGCAGATGGCTGAACGTGTGCTCGGCAGCCATCCAGTGCTTCCCGGGCCGGGCTGCGATCCCGGCCCCCGCCAGGGACCGGCGCAGCCGGTCCCGCACGGCTTCTTCCGGCGGCGCCGCCGGAAGGCCGCTTCTGCGCGTCCCCGTTCCGGTCCGGGGACGCTCGGAGGCGCCGCTCTCCTCCGGCGCCGGCCAGTGCGGCAGCTCCCACATGCGGGCCAGCAGGCCCTGGGCCGGACGCTGCCGGATCAGCACCTTGCCCGCGTGCGCGCCGCGGCCTTCCACCAGCGCCGCAAGCCGCGTCTCGGGGCGCGGCGGCTTCGCCTTGCTCTTGACGGGCAGCTCGTTCTCCCGGCCCGCCAGCCGCCCCGCGCAGCGTTCCATCACGGGGCAGACGAGGCAGCGCGGCGATTTCGGCGTGCAGGTCATGGCCCCGTGCTCCATCAGCGCCTGGTTAAACTCCCGCGCTTCCCCTTCGGGGATCAGCTCCCGGGCCAGTCCTTCCATCAGAATGCGTGTCTTCGGCTTGGCGACGTCGTCGTCAATCAGGAAGAAGCGCGACAGCACCCGCATGACATTGCCGTCCACCGCCGGTTCCGGCCGCCCGAACGCGATGCTCAGAATTGCGCCCGCCGTATACGGTCCGACGCCCTTCAGGCCGGCCACTGCTTCCACATCGTTTGGAATCACGCCGCCGTAGCGCTCCTTCACATCCTTCGCAGCCTGCTGGAGATTGCGCGCCCGGGAGTAGTAGCCGAGGCCCTCCCAACATTTCAGCACGTCCTCCTCCGGCGCATCCGCCAGCGCAGTCACATCGGGGAAGCGTTCGACGAACCGCAGGAAATACGGAATGACCGTATCCACCCGCGTCTGCTGCAGCATGATTTCCGATACCCAGATCCGGTACGGGTCGCGGGTCCGCCGCCAGGGCAGATCGCGTTTATGCGCCAAATACCAGTCCAGCAGTCCCGCACTGAAGAATTCCCGGTCTTCGCGGGGCCAGCGTTCTTCCAGTTTCGTATCAGTCACCGCGCTTCACCTCCACCACGCAAAAGGCCGAAGCCATCTGCCGCTCATGCGTAATCGTCAGATGAACGGCGCACCGGCCGGGCTCCAGGCCAAGCCGGGTCCACGCCGCCTCGCTCAGCTCTGCCGCCGGACGGCCGCCTTCGGCCGGCACAATCGCCATGTCGCCGAAGCCGAGCGTTGCGCCGATGCCGCAGCCGAATGCCTTGGCGATGGCTTCCTTCGCCGCGAACCGGCCGGCGGCGAATTCCTGCTCGCGCCCGGGCCGCGCCCGCATGGCTTCCCGTTCCCGGACGGTCAGAATCCGGTCCAGGAACCGCTCCGCGCTTTTGCCGGCCAGCAGCCGCCCTACCCGTTCGATCTCGACCAGATCATGTCCGATTCCGAATATCATGTCCTTCGCTCCTTAGTAGTTTTGCAGCTCCGTTTCTGCTATCTTAATAGAGGAAGAGTTCCTCTCAACAAATTTCTTTATTCTATATAATAATCCGGCAGGTGTCCAGACGCCGGTTATCCCATCAGACAAGGAGCGCACTGTTATGAAGAACGTTCAGCACTTTGAGATTCCGGCCGGAGACGACGCCGTTCTCCGCTGTTCGCGTTTTTCCCCGGCCGCCCGAGCCAAAGCGCTTATCGTCATCGCCCACGGCTACAAAGGCTTCAAAGACTGGGGCATGTTCCCCTATGCCGCCGAGACGCTCAGCCGGGACTATGAAGTTGTTACCTTCAATTTCTCCCACGGCGGAATCGGCGAGGATCTGATGAATTTCACCGAGCTGGAGAAGTTCGCCCGCAATACCTACGACCGGGAGAGCCGGGACTTGCAGGTGCTGCTGGCCTATCTCAGCCAGCATCCCAAGCTCGGCGGACTGCCGCTGTTCCTGATCGGCCACAGCCGGGGAGCGGGCGACTGCCTGCTCTATGCCCTGGATCATCCGGGCGAAGCCGCCGGGGTCATCTGCTGGAACGGCGTGACCGACCTCGATCTGTTCACCGAAGAGCAGAAGCAGGGGATGCGCGAGAACGGCCGGGCCTTCGTGCTGAACGGACGGACCGGCCAGCAGATGCCGCTGGATGCCGTGATTCTGGAAGATCTCGAGCGGCAGCGTGACCGCTACCAGCTGATCTTCCGCTTGGCCGGAGCCGACTTCCCCGTCGTGCTGATTCAAGGCACCGGGGACGGAGAACATCTGATCCGGGGATCGCAGCGGCTTGTCGATGTCCGGCCGGATATCGAATGGGTACGGATTCCGGGAGGCAACCATACTTTCGGCACCGTCCATCCTTTTGCCGGAACGACGCCGCAGCTCGAAGCCGCCCTTGCGGCCACCCGGGCCTTCGTGGAACGGGTGCTGGCGGGTTAATCCCCGTCCGCAGCTGTTCCTTGAATGAATCTTCGCAGCCCGGAACGCAGCGATCCCGCACGCCCACGAAAGGGGCGGCGGGATCGCTGCGTTCTAATCAGATTATTGGCAGTACCGGCTGAAAATCTCCTTCAGCTCATCCGCGATCTCGGCGGCGGAGCGGTCTTCCACGCCATGACGCTCGATGAAATGCACCAGCTCTCCGTCTTTCATCAGGGCGATGGACGGCGAGGACGGCGGGTACGGAGCGAAGTATTCGCGCGCCTTGGCCGTAGCTTCTCTCTCCTGTCCGGCGAACACCGTGAACAGATGGTCCGGCTTGACTCCGCTCTCTCTGAGGGCTTCGGCGACCCCGGGACGGCATTGTCCGGCAGCGCAGCCGCAGACGGAATTGACGACGACCAGCGCGGTTCCCTTGGCGTTAGGCAGCGCGGCCTCCACGTCCTCCGGCGTCAGCAGCTCCTGGAACCCGATGCTGGTCAGGTCATCGCGCATCGGCTGGATGGAGTCTCTCATATGTTGGTGAAAAAACATCGACATGTCGGTCACTCTCCTTAGTAATGAACTAACTTTATTATACATTCCAACTCTCTGAAAGCAAGAGAACAGCCGGCGGACCCCTTCAGGCTGGCTTCGGTCCTTGTCTAATGCTATGATGGGGCCAGCTACAACTTGGAAGAAGGAGCTACTCTCATGAACGCTTACGATGTCATCGTGATCGGCGGCGGGCCTTCGGGCCTGATGGCCTCCGTGGCGGCGGCGGAGCGCGGCGCTTCGGTGCTGCTGCTCGACAAGGGCAACAAACTGGGCCGCAAGCTGGGCATATCCGGCGGCGGCCGCTGCAATGTGACCAACGCCAAGGAACCGGACGAGCTGATCGCCCATATTCCGGGGAACGGGCGCTTTCTGTACAGCGCATTCCAGCATTTTGACAACCGCGATATCATCGCTTTCTTCGAGGGTCTCGGCATCGCCTTGAAAGAAGAAGATAACGGCCGGATGTTCCCGGTCTCGGACAAAGCCGCAAGCGTCGTCTCGGCGCTGATCGGACGGGTGCGCGCACTGGGCGTCGAGATCCGTACCGGACAATCGGTCCGGGAGGTCCGCTACGGGAAGGAAGAAGTAAGCGGCGTTGCGCTGGCCTCGGGAGAGACCCTTGACGCGAAATCGGTCATCGTGGCCACCGGCGGCAAATCGGTTCCCCAGACGGGTTCTACCGGCGACGGGTATCCTTGGGCGATGGCTGCCGGGCATACCATAACCGAGCTCTATCCCACCGAGGTGCCGATTGTCTCGCGCGAGGACTGGATTCAGTCCGGCGAGCTGCAGGGCCTGTCCCTCCGGGATGTCACCTTGTCCGTCTGGGGGCCCAAGGGCCGGAAGGCCGCGGCTGCAGGCGATCCCGAAGCCGACCCGTTCCTCTCCCTCAAAAAAATAATCGCCCACCGGGGCGATATGATCTTCACTCATTTCGGCCTGTCGGGGCCGATTGCGCTGCGGTGCAGCCAGTTCCTCCGCCAGGTCCAGCAGAAGACGGGCCAGAAGGCCGTTCTGCTCTCCATTGACCTGTTCCCGGATCTGAATATGTCCGGGACCGAGGACTTACTCGCGGACAAGCTTGGCGCTGAGCCCAAACGCGCGCTGCGCAATGTGCTGAAAGGGCTGCTTCCCGAGCGGCTCGTTCCGCTCGTGCTGCGCAGCGCCGGGCTGGACGGCGACCTTCTCGCCGGCAGCCTGTCCCGGGCCGCCCAGTCCGCGCTGGCCGGGATGCTGAAGCGCCTGCCCGTAACGGCTCACGGCACGCGTTCGCTGTCCGAGGCTTTTGTCACCGGCGGCGGCGTCCACCTCAAAGAAATTGAGCCCGGCACCATGCAGTCGAAGCTCATGCCCGGCCTGTTCTTCTGCGGCGAGGTGCTCGACATCCACGGCTATACCGGAGGCTACAACATCACCGCCGCCTTCTCGACCGGCTACACGGCGGGTAAGCACGCCGCCGAGCGGGCAGGGCATTATTCGGCGCAGTAGGTTACTGATTTAGGTGATGAGACGCTATCCCAAAAAGGCGAGTGCCCGTTCACGGGCACCCGCCTTTCTTTTACCGCTCCAGCCTCATCCCCGCGAACATCCCGGCCAGCACCCAGCTCAGTCCGAATCCCGCCGGGAGAAAGAACACTATTCCCCACCAGCCGTACAGTTGAACAGCCGCCAGCAGCGAAGTGAGCGCGCTGTAAGGCAGCGACAGCAGGAGAACGGCTCTCGTCCCCGCCACCGCCCTCTGTTCCTTGGAGAAGGGAAGCAGCGCGGCGAACTCCTCGCCCATCAGGGACTTCCAGAACGACACCAGCCAGAAGGACAGCATGGCCAGCAGCACCCCGATCACCAGCCATTTGAAGCCGTACGGCACAATAAAGATGGCGGCAAGCGATACCCCGAGGAACTGAAGGTACAGCTTCAGATGGCCGGTATGCCGGACCAGCGCCTTGATTCCGGCCTCCGTCAGCCGTTTCTCGGCCGGGGCGGTGGCCAGCAGCGTCTGCGACTTGCGGAAGATCCAAGGCCGGTACCGCGTCGGCCGGGGCTTGTCGATGACGCCGCTCAGCAGAAAAGCCGCAATCCGCATCCGCTGCTTGAAATCCTCCCGGACATCGCCGGTGAAGCTGCCGCGCAGGGAGAGGCGGGTGCGGAGCGCCAGCGCCGCGCCGGCCAGATACACCGCCGCAGCCAGCCACAGCAGAGCCGGCGTCTGCATCCAGGCGGAGACTGCCCGGACGTACAGGCCTGCAGGCACGCCGGCAGCCGGAATGAGCCACAGCCAGCGGCGCCACCCCTGCCGCTGCACCAGCACCAGGTGGCGAAGCAGCTTGACGCACCAGCCGCAGGCTAAGGTCAGCGCTGCCAGCGCCAAGGCCGACGGCCAGGAGACGGCATAGCCGCGGATCAGAAAGGGCAGCATGACGCCCCAGACCGCCAGCAGCTTGAGCGCGGTAAGCAGCAGGCTGTAGGCCGTGCCGCCCAGCATCAGCGTCCGTACCCAGCGCTGCTGCTGGCGGAGAAACAGCAGATCCCCTTCATGCAGCAGGAGCAGCAGGCCGCCCGAGACGATCCCGAGCGCCAGGATGCCCGGAAGCAGCGCCAAGGGCAGGTTCAGCGACCAGCCGGGCAGCGGCTCCTGCCAGTAGCCGTAGTAATAGCGGCCGCCCAGCAGCAGGCCGGGAATAATCAGATAGAGCATCACCGTCCAGTCGGCGACGGTGCGGATCATTCCGAGCTGCTCGCGGATATGCCCGGTCAGCCGCCTGCGAAGCAGCCGGCCGGGCGAACCGGTGCGATAGCCGTCCCGGCGGCGGGCCGGGGCGGGTTCTTTTGGCACAGTCACAGTGGGACCCCTCATGTCAACGCGTCAAAACAATCGAACAGCGAAGCCTCCGGCAGCCCCGCCGCTGCCCGGATCTTCTCCAACGTGCCGGAAGCCGCCACTTCGCCGGCAGAGACCAGTACGAAGCTGTCGCAGATTTTCTCGGCCGTATCGAGCACATGGGTGGACATCAGGACGCCCGCTCCCCGCTCCCGCTCTGATTTCAGCAGATTCAGGAAGTCTTTCGTCGCTCTCGGGTCCAGCCCGATAAACGGCTCGTCCACCACATACACGTCCGGCCGGACCAGAAATCCGAGCATCAGCATCATCTTCTGCTTCATCCCCTTGGAGAACCCGGCCGGCAAGTCATGCCGGACATGCTCCATGCCGAACCGGACCAGCAGCTCTTCCGCTGTGGTGGCGAATGTCCCGTAGTCCAGTCCGTATGCCGCCGCTGCCAGATCCAGATGCTCCCACAGGGTAAGCTCTTCGTAGAATACGGGCTGTTCCGGCACATAGGCGTAGGTTGCCTTCCCGCCTTCGCCGCTTTCGCCGCTTCCTCCGAAAGACACTTCCGCCTTGGCATGCTTCAAAAGCCCGAGCAGCGTCTTGATGGTCGTGCTCTTGCCCGCTCCGTTCGGACCGATCAGCCCGAGCAGCTCGCCGCGCCGGACCTGAAAGCCAATGTCGCGGATGCGCACATCTCCGGCTTCGTAACCGGCTTCCTCAATATGAACACGGAGCACCGTCTCCGGCTCTGTTCCCAGGGCCGCTGGCGTCTCTTCCGTCCGCTTCTCCTCCACACCGTCCACTCTCCGTTTCCTTTGTCTCTGACGGACTCTATCATAACACTTCCAGTCTATGGATACAGCCTTCCTTTAGAGACGCTGCAGGTCCTGATACAAAACCGAAACGGACGGACCATTATCCGTCTAGAGTACCGCCGTCTCCGGCAGAGCCGCCGCAGCTTCGCTCGACCGTATATCCCGGCGCTCAATGGCTGTGCGGAGCAGCAGCATGCCGCAGCCCAGAAGCACGAGCAGCGACCCTGACAGCAGGTAGGCCGAGAGCGGCCCCGCAGCGGTGACCAGCGCTCCCCCGGCGACCGGGCCGAGAATGACCGCAGCGCTGGTCAGCGATCCCACGGTCCCGAAGACGCGTCCGCTGTACGTCTCCGGCGTCCGCTGCTGAAGCAGGGTCTGGAACGGGATGAAGATCATTCCCGCTCCGGCCCCTGCCACCAGGAACGCCGAGAAGAGGACGGCGTACAAGCCGTACCCGTTCAGCCCCGAGCCGGTAATGACTCCGGCTGCGGCAAAGACGGCGCCCATCGTTACCGCTCCGGCGCTCATGAGCAGCAGCGGCCGGCCAGCGCCCAGCTTGCCCGCCGCCAAGACGTAGAGCAGGGTACCGAGTCCGCTTGCTCCGATGCACCACCCCAACACGCCTTCGTTCATGTCCGGTATGGTCCGCAGCAGAGTGACGGCCTGGGAGTCAGCGACTTGAAGCACGAGCAGCGCGCTCACCAGCAGCAGCAGACCGCCCATCAGCATCGGCATGCCGGAGATGAACGCGATTCCAGCCGAGAGATCCTTGCGGAAGGAGGCAAGCCCCTGAGCCCCGGCCGCCTCCCGGCTGCGCCGGAACTCGGCGGGGAGGCGAAGCAGCAGCAGCGCGGACATCAGAAATGCGGCGGCGTCAATCCCGTAGCAGACCGAGATTCCGAACATGCCGACCAGCACGCCGCCGAGGGCCGGACCAGCGATCTTCGTAATCTGCTCGATGGAAGCGCTGACGGAGACCGCCTGCTCCATTTGCCCGGAAGGCACCAGCTCCTTGAGCTTGCCGCTCTTGGCAGGGCTGAACAGCACATCCATCAATCCCTTGGCAATCAGCAGCGCATACACCTGCCAGAGCGTTCCGGCGAACAGGAACAGGGCGACCAGTCCGGCCCGGACGAGGTCGGAGCCGATCATCAGGCGCTTGCGGTTCATCCGATCCGCCAGCACGCCGGCAATCGGCCCTCCCAGAAGCGAGGGTACTGCCATGCACAGCGACATTACGGTAATCTCCCACGGGGTGGCCTGCCACTTCATGCCCACCATGGCGAGCAGCGCCAGCACGTACAGCCATTCGCCCACATTGGATACAAGCTGCGCCGCCATCAGCGTCAGGAAGGGACGGTTGCGGCGCAGGCCGCCTTGCCCGTCTTGAGGGTGAGGGGAATCGGTGAGGGTATTCATTATTCGGATTCATCTCCTGTCTCGGGTTAAATGAAGCGTTTGTCTTCATGCTAGCACGGCAGCAAGAGGCGCTCCTCCATCCCGGGCCGGAAATCCCCGCGGTCCCGCAGCCTGATTTTGCCCCAGGTTCACAGGCGGAACCCGTCCTTAAATAATTTTGATTTTTAATAATTAAAACTGCGCTCATTGTGACAAATCACATGTTTTTCTCTCTTTCTTTCACGTAAGGTAGGAGTATATAAAGGTTCTGGTCGTCGTATCCGGACCCCACACGAACGCATGCAGATATTTCAATGGAAAAGGGTGAATGAAAGATGCTTCAATCCTACGAGCGCGACACGCAGCTTACGCTTCATTTGTACCGGGTATTCGCCAAATCGTTCAAGAGCATCAACGAACACGCCGTTACAGGCAGCAAGATTGAAGGGTTCAACCCGACGGCCTTCGCCGTAATGGAAGTTCTGTACTATAAAGGACCGCAGCCGATCCAGCAGATCGGCGCCAAGCTGCTGCTGCAGAGCGGCAACGTTACGTACGTCATCGACAAGCTGGAAGAACGGGGCTATCTGCAGCGCAAGGCCTGCGCCAGCGACCGCCGCGTGATCTTCGCCGAGCTTACCGCCGAGGGCGAGCGTCTGATGAACGACATGTATCCGAAGTATACGGAGCGGCTCCACCTGGCGTTCAGCGGACTGAATGACGAGGAGAAGGTCCAGATGATCGGATTGCTCAAGAAGATGGGACTGCAAGCCGAGAAGCTGTCTCCCCTGCCGCGCAAGTAACCCAAGAAGCACATCCCCGATGGCTTGAATCCGCAACAAGGAGGACCCGGCAATTGCCGGGTCCTCCTTGTTGCATCTGCACCGTACCGAACCGTCCGTCTCAGCTTCTCCGCTCTGCGGATGCGCTCTCCCACTCCCGGCGCAGCAGGGCATACAGTTCTACATCCCGCAGACCCCGGCGGGTCAGCCGGTATTCCCGCAGCAAGCCTTCCTTCCGAAAGCCCAGGCGGCTGAAGAGACGCTCGGAGCGTTCATTGCCGCGCAGACATTGCGCCTCGATCCGGTTCAGCCGCAGCTTCCGGAAGCCAAATTCGAGCACCAGGCGCAGCGCCTCGGTCATATAGCCATGTCCCCAAAAGCCGGGGTGCAGCTCGCACCCGATCTCTCCCCGGCGCGCGCCGGAGTCCTGCCAGGCATTGAAGCCGGCGCTGCCGATCACTCTTCCGCTGTCCCGAAGCGTCAGGCTCCAGCGCAGACCGTCTCCGTCCCGCTCCATGTCCAGCAGCAGCCAAATCAGCGCTTCGGCGGATCCGGCACCGCTCAGCTCGGGCATGCCCAGCCAATCGGAGGCTTCATCCGCCGTCCAGACCGACAACAGCGCTTCGGCATCCAGCGTGGACAGCGGCCGCAGCACGATTCGCGGGCCCTCAAGCCCCGGAGCCGTTCCTGTGAGGATGTCCATCCGTCCCCCTCCTTCTTCTGGTTGTAGTATAGCATGTTCCGGATGCCGGCAAGCACGCACAAAAAAACGCCCGCTCACGCGCGGACGCCTTCATTGCATGCCTGCCAGGGGTCAAGGAATGCGTAACGGTCTGGAATCAGGCGATTCAGCCGGTAGCGCCGGCCGTCTTGATCGGCTTCAGCACTTCCTGGCACAGAAGCTCCAGCTTCGGCTGAATGCTGCGGAACTCCTCAATGCCTCTTCCCGTCAAGCTGTACTCTTCTCCGTGGAAGGTCAGATAATTATCCTGGGTTAGCCGTTCCAATTCCTGCTTCACTTCGCGTTCTCCAATCCGATATCCGAACTGTTCCAGTTGAGTCTGCATATCCGATATCGTCAGCTTGCGTTCGTGGGCGATATACAGCATATGGATTCCTATGAACAAATTTTGCACATCGGCGCGCATAGCTCCTCCTCCCGGCCTAAGCCTTGTTGTGATGGGTCAGCTATTATTTACCCGTCGCCGTCTTCGCGGAAACACAGGCTTCCGGCCCGGACCTGCGGTGCTGCCTCTGAAAGCCGCACGGCGCATGGGGTTCAGTGCTTGACGTACCGCTCTGCCCTGTACTATGTTGGTTAATAAGACTTACTTACAGAAAGGTGATGCTCCATGTTTCAGGCCATGCCCTATGACGGCACCCGCAGCGAGCGTTTCGAGGCCGTTCTTGCCCAGCTCGGCTCGCTGATTCAAGATGAGCCGAATGCCGTCGCCAATCTGGCCAACGCATCCGCTCTGCTCAAAGCTTCCCTGCCCGATACGAACTGGGCCGGATTCTACTTATACGACGGCACGGAGCTCGTCCTGGGTCCGTTCCAGGGGCTTCCGGCCTGCATCCGGATTCCGCTCGGCCGCGGAGTCTGCGGCACCGCAGCGGCTGAGCGCCGGACGCTGGTCGTCGGCGACGTGCACGCTTTTCCCGGCCATATCGCCTGCGATGCCGCCTCCAACAGCGAGATCGTTGTGCCGCTCGTCCAGGAAGACCGCCTGCTGGGGGTACTCGACATCGACAGCCCGATCAAGCACCGGTTCGACGATGACGAGCGCCGGTTCCTGGAGCGTTTTGCCGCCATCGTAGCCGCCGTCCTGTAAGCCGCCGAAGCGTCCGAAGGATCGCCTCCCGGTCTGCGCAGAGAAACCGCGAACAGCCCCCTCACTTGCCGCAAGGCGGGAGAGGGGGCTGTTCGGCGTACTTGGCGTTCCGGCTGAAGTCCGGCTGAAGTCGGACATCTGTCATGTCAGGCTGCCTCGGCTCCTCCGCAGCGAACACGGTCTGCTCTACAGCTCTACCGGCCGGATATTCCAAATCTCCGAAGCGTAGCGGCTGATGGTGCTGTCGCTTGAGAATTTGCCGGAGTGGGCAATGTTGATAATGGATTTCTTGAGCCATTCGGGACGGTTGCGATAAGCCCGGTCAATCTCCACATGGGTCTCGACATACGAGGCGAAATCCTTGAGGACAAAGAATTCGTCGTTGTTGTCCAGCAGCGAGTGGAAGATTTGACCGAAATCCTGCCCGTCGCAGCAGAACGCGCCGGGGTTCATGAGCTGGTCCAGCACTTCCTTGACCCGCCCGTCGCCGTTGTAGATATCCCGGGCGTAATAGCCGCCGTGCTGATAATAATCCAGCACCTGCTCTGCGCTCAGGCCGAACAGGAACATGTTCTCATTGCCCAGCATTTCGTGCATCTCGACATTCGCGCCGTCCATCGTGCCGATGGTCAGCGCGCCGTTCATCATGAATTTCATGTTGCCCGTGCCCGACGCTTCCTTGCTCGCCGTCGAGATCTGCTCGCTGACATCGGCCGCCGGAATGATCTTCTCGGCCAGCGATACCGAATAGTTCTCCAGGAAGAAGATCTGAAGCTTGCCGTTGACGTCCTTGTCATTGTTGACCGTATGGGCAACCGTATTGATAAGCTTGATGATCCGTTTTGCCAGATGGTAGCTTGGCGCAGCCTTGGCCCCGAAGATGAACGTTCTTGGCACTATGTCCATCGACGGCGCAGCCTTGATCTGATTATAGAGATGCATGATATGCAGAATGTTCAGAAGCTGGCGCTTGTACGCGTGCAGCCGCTTCACCTGGACATCGAAGATGGAATCGGGATTGACCTTGACACCGTGCCGGCTCTCAATATACTGCGCAAGCCGGAGCTTGTTGGCGCGCTTGACCTCGCCGATCTTCTCCTGGAAGGAGGCATCCTCGCAGTACTTAATCAGCCCGATCAGCTCCTGCGGATGCGTCTTCCAGCGGGTTCCGATCGTATCGTCGATCAGATCCTTCAGCTGCGGATTGGCGTGCAGCAGCCAGCGCCGGTGCGTAATGCCGTTCGTCTTGTTATTGAACCGGTCGGGAAACATCTCGTCGAAGAGCCGCATTTCCCGTTTGCGCAGAATTTCGGTATGGAGCGCCGCAACGCCGTTGACGCTGTGGCTGCCGACGATGGCCAGGTTGGCCATGCGCACCTGATCGCCGTAGATAATGGCCATGTCCGCAAGACGCCCCTCATCGCCGGGATAGCGCCGCAGCAATTCGGCGCAGTAGCGGGCATTGATCTCCTCGATGATCTGGAATACGCGCGGCAGCAGCTCGCGCACCATCGGCACCGGCCACTTCTCCAGCGCTTCGCTCAAGATTGTATGATTCGTATAGGAGACCATGCGGGTCACGATGTCCCAGGCTTGATCCCAGCCCATCTTCTTCTCGTCCATCAGAAGGCGCATCAGCTCGGGAATGACGAGCGTCGGGTGGGTGTCGTTGATATGAAGCGCCACCTTGTCCGGCAGCGCGGTATACGGCAGTCCGAGCTTGTCGAACGTGCGCAGAATGCTCTGCAAGCCTGCGCTGCACATGAAATACTGCTGCTTCAGCCGGAGCAGCTTGCCTTCATAGCGGGAATCGTCCGGATAGAGAAACTCGGAGATGGACTCGACGGAACGCTTGTACTCCAGAAATTTGTGATAATCGCTTCCCGCCCGCATCCCGAACGCCTTGGACGGCTGCATGACCGACTCCGCGCTCCAGTTGCGCAGCGTATTGACGTGCCGCTCGTCGGCGCCGATGATCGGGATGTCGTACGGTACCGCCCGGACCGTCTCGTAATCCTTATGCTCGAATACAAGCTCGCCGCTGCTGTCGACATCGGTCTCCACACGGCCCCAGAACTTCACGTCCACGCTCTTGTCCTCGCGGCGCACTTCCCATACATTGCCCTTCTGCAGCCAGTAGTCCGGAAGCTCCACCTGGTAGCCGTCCACGATCTTCTGCTCGAAAAGTCCGTATTTGTAGCGGATGCCGCATCCGTGTCCGGCATAGCCCAGCGAGGCCAGCGAGTCCATGAAGCAGGCCGCCAGACGCCCGAGGCCGCCGTTCCCAAGCCCCGGATCGGGTTCTTCCTCCTCGATGTCGTCCAGGCGGAAGCCCAGCTCTTCCAGCCCGTCCCGGACGACTTCCAGATCGCCCATGTTGAGCAGATTGTTGCCGAGCAGCCGGCCGATCAGAAATTCCATGGAGAAATAATACACCTGCTTCTCCTGGCCCTGCCGATAGCGGCGGTTCGTCTCGGCCCAGTTCCGGCCGGCCTGCTCCCGGACCATATTGCCCAGAATGTTGAAGACATCGGCGCCGGAAGCCTCTTCGAGCGGCTTGCCCAGCTGATCGACAATTTTGTCGGTAAATGCGGCTTTGAAACGTTCTTTATCGGTAAATAGCAAAAGAGTTCCTCCTGACGTTCGCTAATTATGGCGCAGGACGGCGGGAAAGGGCTACATTTTGCTGCTCTTGGCAATGACGAACGGGCGGCGGCTGTCTCCGACCAGAACCCGTTCCCGGCTGAGCTGCACGTCCTTATCCATAATCACATTCTCGATGACGGCACCTTCTTCGATGACGCATTTCTGCATGATGACGGAGTTGGTCACCCGCGCCCCCTTGCGGATCTGCACGCCCCGGAAGATCACGCTGTTCTCCACCTTGCCCCCGATAATACAGCCGTTGGCGACCAGCGAATTGCTGACCTCGGCGTTCTCCAGGTAACGGGTGGGAGCCTCATATTTGATCTTGGTCTGCACGGGATTGTTCCCGAACAGCTCCATGAAATTCTCCTGACGCAGCAGTTCCATGCTGTTCTTGTAATAGCTCTCCAGCGAGTTGATTACGGCATGGTAGCCTTTGTATTCATAGGCGGCAATCTTCAGGCTGTTCTGATTCTTCTGGATGGCGTCCCGGAAGAAGAAGCTCTCGCCGTGGGCGATGCAGTGTTCCACCATTTCCAGGAACCGGTCCTTCTCCATGATGAACATATCGAGATATACGTTATGATGGCCTTTCTCCTGATGAATGCCGGTTACGAAGCTGTCTTCGTCCACCTCCAGCCGCTGGCACAGCTCATGCTCGGGCTGAAGCTCCTCGATCTTCTTGTAGACAAGCGTGACGTCCGCGCCCTGCTTGAGATGATAGTTGTACAGCTCGCGCAGGTCGATCGTGCTGATATGCTGGCTTCCGGAATGCACAAGGTACTTGGCGGAAGCGCGTTTGAAGAAGTCGAGATTGTTGTGAAAATGCTGGAGGTCGCCGCGCGAGGTATCGGTCGGGTCATTCCAGTCGGGCGGCAGGATGAACAGCCCGCCGTGCTTGCGGTTCATATCCCAGGATTTGCCGTCGCCCAAATGGTCCATCAGCGAGCGGTACTTCCGCCGGACGAACAGGCCCACGCTCTCCAGATCGGCGCGCATCATATTGGAGAGAACAAAATCAATCAGCCGGTACCGGCTGGCAAAGGGCACGGCCGCGCCGCAGCGGAAGTAGGTAAGTTCGTTCAGATTATCGAGTTCGTGATCCAGATTGATAACGCCCAGAAGCTGCTTCATGGCTTGCACCGTCCTTGTATTTTATTTAGAGCGTGTTGGTGATCTTGGCTGGAGAGGCCTTGCGCTTCTTGTTGCGGTTGTCGATCAGCAGAATCTCATTCTCATTCTCATTCTCCCGTTCTACGCCGATTTCCATGCCGTCTTCGAGAATGGTATTCTCGCTGATAATCGCCTTGTGAATCTTCACGCCGCGGCCGATCTTCACCTTCGGCATAATGACGGAATCCTTGATCTCGCTGCCTTCTCCGACTTCTACTCCGTAGAAGAGCACAGAATGCTCGACATCGCCGCGGACGATGCAGCCTTCGTTGATGATCGAACCGCACACCTTCGCGCCGGGAGCCACATACTGGGCCGGCTGGTTCGGATTGCGCGTATAGATGCGCCAGGACGGATCGTTCAGATTGAGGGGCGGATTGTCGCTGAGCAGATCCATATTGGCCTCCCAGAGACTGTTGACTGTACCCACATCCCGCCAGTATCCTTCGAACGGATAGGCATACAGCGTCTTGCCCTTGGAGAGCAGCGCCGGGATGATGTCTTTCCCGAAGTCATGCGAGGATTCCGGATTCTCGCCGTCTTCCAGCAACGCCCGCCGCAGCACCTCCCATTTGAATATATAGACGCCCATCGAGGCGAGCGTGCTCTTCGGCTTCGCCGGCTTCTCCTCGAATTCATAAATCTTCAGGTTCTCCTCGGTATTGAGGATGCCGAAGCGCGTCGCTTCTTCCATCGAGACATCAATCACCGAGATTGTGCAGTCGGAATTCCGTTCTTTATGATATTGAAGCATGGCATTGTAATCCATCTTGTAAATATGGTCCCCAGAGAGGATAAGGACATGCTCGGGATCATACTGGTCCACGAACTTCAGGTTCCGGTAGATGGCGTCCGCCGTTCCCCGGTACCAGCTGCTTCCGTCCTCGCGTTCATGCGGGGGAAGCACATAGACGCCTCCGTGGTTATGATTGAGATCCCAATCCGAGCCGACCCCGATATAGGAGTGCAGCACCAGCGGCTCATACTGCGTCAGGACTCCGACGGTGTCGATACCCGAATTCGTGCAGTTGCTCAGCGGGAAGTCGATAATCCGGTAAGTCCCTCCGAAATATACGGCCGGCTTCGCGAGCGATTTGGTCAGACCCTTCAGCCTTTTTCCCTGGCCTCCGGCCAGCAGCATGGCAACCATTTCTTTTTTCTTCATGGAAGAGCCTCCTTGAGCTTGGGGTGGATAACGCTTCTTCGATTGCTGGGAGAACGAGTGCGACTCAAGTAATGGATATGTAGCAGGAACCGGTGGTGCGGGCAAAGCCGGAAAGCTGTAAAAGGAACCGGTAAAGAAACTAGGAAAAAGGGATTCAAAACGGGGAGCGGAAGCGGAACTCCGCTGAGCTATACGCCCTATTTTAAAGTGTGAGACGGCATACCGTCAAAACCCTTTTCTTCTATTTCATACAAAGGCTTTACCGGACCCGGTTCATTTAATCTGCAACCGTTTCCTCCTTGCCGATTCATTAATCATTAACCAATATCGGCCGGGCTGATTGAAGGATCGGCGTGGACAAGCCGCGTATTCTTCAGCAAATTTTCAACCGTCTGTGGCATAATGGCAGTAACCATGCTGGGAGGGATACCGATGAATACCGCACAGGGCGTGCGGCTGCTGCTGGTGGACGACGAGCCGCATATTCTCCAGTTTCTGGAGCTGGGCCTGTTAAATGAAGGCTTTGAAGTCCGGACGGCCCAGGACGGGACAGCTGCGCTGGAGATTGCCGCCGAGTTCAAGCCGCATGTCGCCATACTGGATGTGATGATGCCGGGAATGAACGGCTTCGAAGTCTGCCGCTATCTGCGGTCAGGGGAAGAGGAGATTGCCGTTATCATGCTGACGGCCAAGGATGAAGTGGACGACCGGGTGAAGGGCCTGTCTATCGGAGCGGATGACTATATGGTCAAGCCGTTCAGCTTCGACGAGCTGCTGGCCCGGATTCAGGCCAGGCTCCGCAACCAGTTCCCGGCGCTGCTCGGCGAAGTTCGCTGCGGCCCCTTCCGCATTGACAACCGCCGCCGGGAAATCCGGTACCGGGACGAAGCGCTGGAACTGTCGCCCACCGAGTACGAGCTGCTCCAGTACATGCTCCTTAACCACGGGCTGGTGCTGAGCAAGCCGATGATTCTCGACAAAGTCTGGGGCTATGACTTCGGCGGCGAAGAGAACATTGTGGAAGTCTATATCCGCTCTCTGCGGGAGAAGCTCGGCGACAAGGAGCACCGCCTGATCCGGACGCTGCGGGGAGCGGGCTACCGGGTGGACCTCCCATGAGCGCTCACGGCCGCTTCCGTCCGCTGCGCCTGCGCGGGCCGCGTTCGCTGCGCAGCCAGCTCCTGGCCGCCTCGCTGCTGATTCTATCGGGGCTGCTGCTGCTGATCGGCGTGCTTCAGTATGTCATTATGCGCAATTTCATCTACAGCAACCGGGCCGAGACCATGCAGACCCAGATTCGTTCCATTCCGCGCGAGGTGATCTTCAATCTCGCCCGGGACGACGCGGACGGGACCCTGCCCGGCGACTCCCCGGAAGGGCAGCCGTCCGCTCAACCGCCCCCTCCGTTTCAGAGCGAGGCGGGAGACAGCGGGAGAGTCTGGAACGGAGCTCGCCGCCCTCTGCTGCTGGACGCCCAGACGACCATTGCGATCTACACGCCGGACGGAACCTTCACCGATCTTCAGCGCGCCACGCTGGCGGAGTCGGAAGCCCCGCGTCTGAGCGACGCCGAATACCGGGAGCTTCTGGACGATGCCGATTCGCGGCATCCGAACAGGTACCGGATCATAAGCTCGGGCGGCGGCAGCGAACAGCTCGCGGTATTCCAGCGCTTCGGACGCTCGGACGGGCCGGAGGCCCTGCTGCAGATGAGCGTCGATACCGGGCCGCTGCGCAAAGTAATTCTCACCCAGCTGCTGATCTTCGTCGGCCTGTCAGCGGCGGCGCTGCTGGCGGGCCTATTCCTCTATGTGCCCGCCCTCAGGCGGACGCTGGTGCCGCTCTCCACCATGCGGACCACCGCGCAGCGCATTGACGCCGGCAACCTGGACCTCCGCTTTCCTTCCCGCCAGGGCCAGGAGGAGATCGACCAGCTCTCCCACTCCTTCAATGGCATGCTGGAGCGGCTGGAAGGCTCCTTCCGGAGCGAACGCGAGGCCAAGGAGCGGATGCGCCGGTTCGCGGCCGACGCCTCCCACGAACTGCGGACGCCGCTGACCTCGATTCACGGGTTCCTGGAGGTGCTTCTGCGGGGAGCGGCGGACAACAAGGAACAGTTGGACAAAGCGCTGCGCAGCATGCACGGCGAGTCCAGGCGGATCAACAAGCTTGTCGAGGACCTGCTGCTGCTCGCCCGGATGGACGGGGAGCCGGGCCTGCGGACCCGGGAGCTGGAGCTGGGCGGGGTCCTCGCCGAGATGGAGCCCCAGCTTCGGATGCTGGCGGACGGCCGCCGGGTCGATTTTGCCCTGGAAGAAGATCTGTGGGGCCGGTATGACCCTGATAAGATCAAGCAGGTGGTGCTGAATCTGTTCCAGAACGCGGTTCAGCACACCGATCCGGCCGCGGGCTGCATCCGGGTAGCCCTGAAGCCCGAAGGCTCCTGGGCCGTGTTGACCGTTCAGGACAACGGCCCCGGCATCCCGCCGGAGCATCTTCCTTATGTGTTCGACCGCTTCTACCGCAGCGACGCCTCGCGCGCCCGCAAGTACGGCGGCTCCGGCCTCGGCCTCTCGATCACGAAGTCGATCACCGAGGCGCACGGCGGAGAGATCACGGCCGACAGCCCGCCGGGGCAAGGCGCCCGGTTCCGCGTGCTGCTGCCCCGGACGGAGGCTCCGAATTGAAATGAAGGAGCGGATTTCATAGAATAGAGGGAAGCTTGCGGCTGAAGAGCCGGATCAGAATCGTTCAACGGAAGCATAATCGATCAGAGGAGGAATCATCATGTACGAAATCGCGGTAATCGGGGCGGGACCGGCCGGGGCCAGCGCGGCGCTTTTTGCAGCCAAGGCAGGCAAGGCGACCCTGCTGATCGACAACGACAAAGGCATGACCCGGCGCGGCTGGTATGAGAACTACTACGGCATCCCGGCCGTCGGCGGACCGGAGCTCGTCGAGACCGGGCATCAGCAGGCCGTGAAGTTCGGCGCGAAGCTTGCAGCCGACAAGGCGACAGACATCGTCCGGGGCGAAGACGGCTTCCGGATTGCGACCGAGAGCGGTCAGACTTACGAAGCCCGGCACATCATTCTGGCAACCGGCGCGCTGACCGACCTGGCTGCCCAGGCGGGCGTCGAGACCCGGGACGGCACGGAGCCGCGCATCAAGACCGTGATTGCCGTCCGGCCCGACGGACGGACGAATATCGACGGCATCTGGGCCGCCGGCACGGTGGCCGGCGTCAGCGTGCACGCCATCATCACCGCCGGGGACGGAGCCCGGGTGGCGGTCAACGTCATCAGCGAGCTGAACAGCGCCCGGTATGTCGATCATGACGCGATGAAATCCTGAGGCCGGATATCGAATTCGGCCAGCCGGTCCATGAACAACTCAAATCAGGCTTCCCCGTCAATAACGGCGGAAGCCTGATTTGAGTTATCCTGTCATCCTGCCTGCCTATGAGCGCCTGTTCGCGGGTATCCCCTAACGGACCGCACCCAACGCTCCGGCAATCGACCACAGACTCGATACTACCAACAGCCATAGCGTCACTTTTTTGAAGGCCTTCTCGTCCAGACGCCGAACGGCTGCGGTGCCGACCCAGACGCCGATCAGCAGCGCAGGCGTCAATTGAAGGAGCAGCCTCAGCAGACTGGCGTCCACGAGCCCCTCTCTGCCAAAAGCTGCAAGGGTTATGATGTTCAACATACAGGCGTAGGCGGTAAGATTCGCCCGGAAGGCATCCCTATCCATCCCCTGCCCGCTCAGGAACAGCGCCACCGGCGGTCCGCTCATGGACAGGCTTCCGTTCAGCAGGCCGCTGACCAGACCGACCGGAACGAAGGCTAACCGTTCGTTGCGGACCTTAAAGCTCCGTCCATTCAACAGCAGAAGCGTGTACCCCAGTATGAGCAGACCGGCCGCTCCTTTCAGCGCGGACGCCGGCACCGCTGTCAGCAGATAGGCCCCCAGGGGAGCCGCCGCCAGACTTGCGGCCAGCAGCGCCCAAATGCGGCCCAGCCTCACTTTCTTGTACGCTTGCGCCAGTATAACAAGATTGGTCAGCAGGCTGAGGATAACTACAAGTGGCACCGCCTGCGTCACCGGCAGCCATAGGCTGAGGAGCGGCATGGATACCAGTGAGAAGCCAAAGCTGGTCAATCCCTGAATGAACCCGGCCGCTGCCACGACTGCCATCACCTCGAATACCATCCACAATTTCATGAGTCCGGCTTCCCTGCCCTTACTTCGTCAATCCGTACAGCGCCTGCGCCGCCTCGGCCCGGCTGAGCGGAGCCGTTGCGGCGAAGAGACCTCCGCTGCGACCCTGCACCAGTCCGAGCGCAGCCGCCGTCCGCACCGATTCCGCCGCCCAAGAGGCGACGCGGTCCATATCGGCAAAAACCGGAGGCGCCGTCTTCACCTCTGACGGTCCGCGGCTGTAGGCATAGGCCTTCGTCAGCATGACGGCCATCTCCTGGCGGGTCAGGGTGCCCGACGGGTCGAAGACCCGCTCGCTGCGGCCCGAGACGATGCCGGCCGCCGCGGCTGCGGCCACTTCGCCTTCATACCAGGCTCCCGCCGGAACGTCGGCGAAGGACGCCTTCCCGGCGGCGGGCATCAGGCGAAGCAGCCGGGAGAGCATCGCGGCGAATTCGGCCCGCGTCACGCTGCGGGCCGGTTCGAACGCCGCGCCGGTTCCGCCGGCGATGCCCTTGGCAGCCAGCGACCGGACAGCGCCGTACGCCCAGTGCGAACGGGGCATATCCGGGAAGGTCCGCTCCACGCGCAGCACCGCATAGGTGCTGAAGTGGCGGATGGAAGCGGAGATTACCTCTCCGCTGCGGCTGCCTCCGGCATATTCCCGAGCGCCGTCTTCCGCGATGTAATAAATGCCGGTGATATCTTGGTCGGACGCGGAAGATGCGGCCGCCCGAAGCGTCAGGGTCAGCGGCTCGGCGAACTCGCGCACCGGCTCCGCCGTTCCGTTCTTCTCCACCGCCAGGGAGAAGGCATAGGCTTCACCGGCGGAGGATACGGCGAGGCCGCCGCCGTCCGCCGTTCGGCCGCCGCCGCTGCGGGCCAGAAGCGCCGCCGTACTTGCGGCGCTCACCGGCTCGGCCTTCAGGACGAGCGCGCCTTCCGCTGCTGCGGCCCGGTCGCCCAGCGACTTCATCAGGCCGGCGGGAATTTCCAGCGCGAACGCCCCGCCGCTCCCTCCGGTCAGGCGGAGCGCCTGACCGCCGATCGCCGCCAGCGTTCCTGCCGGAAGGCGCAGCGTCTCTGCGCCGGGCGGCAGAGCCAGCGTCACCCGGCCGCCGGCCGATGCCGCAGCCGCCTGCTCCGGCGTAACCGTGACCGGCTGCGCCGCTTGCCCGCCCGCCGCCGCGCCGCTGCCCGCGCCTGCGGCAGGACCTGCGCTGCCGGTCCCTGTGCCGGCGCCCGCCTCCGTTCCGCCGCCGGACGCCGCAACCGCCGCCTCGGCGCCGAGCAACGTCTTCGGCGCAGCGCTCTCAAGCCTGCTGTTCACCAGCTTGACGCCGGACAGCGACAGTTCGCTCTTCCCGGCGGAGACCGCCCGGAAGACTACCGTCAGCAGCTTCCGGCTTCCGGACATCCCCGGCGTTTCGGAGCCGATCTGCGTGTAGGCGAAGGCCGCCTTGCCGCCTGAGACGGAAGCCGGCACGCCCATTCCGCCTGCGAGTCCGTAAGCTGCGGAGACATACTCCAGCTTCGCCGGATCATAATTCAGCGTCATTTCAAACGCGTACAGATCCGCCAGACCGTCGCCTGTCACAGTCACGGTCACCTCGCCGCCGACTGCGGCCGGCGCCGCCGATAAGGAGACGGACGTCCCTGTCTCGGCGGCCGTCCGAACGGCTACGGCGTCCCGCTCCAGGGCTTGCACCCCCCGAGCGCCGCTCCCTGCCGATCCGCCCCCTGTCTCTCCGGCGGCAGCCGCCCTTCCGGCACCCGCCCCGCCCGGAACCAGCAGCAGGGCCGCCAGCAGCAGCAGGCCGCAGCGTCCGGATCTTCTTGCGTCTCTTTCCGTTCTGTTCATCTCGCCCGTCTCCTTCCCGCCGGCAGCGGAAAGCCCGCGCAGGCGAGCTGCGGGGACCTTCGGCTTCTTACCGGTTTCGCTTCCATCTATCGCTTCCATCTATCGCTTCCATCCATCGCTTCCATCCATCGCTTCCATCCGTCACTTTAATCCGTCGCTTCAACCCGCCGCGCCCCTCAGAACTTGCCCGGAATCTTCCGGGCCGTCGCAGCCAGATCCATAATGTCGATCTTGCCGTTCTTGTCGGCGTCGTACGGCTTGAACAGGTACCAGTCGGCCCCGCTCGCCGTCTTGCCGTAGGCGATCGAGACATTGGCCAGGTCGCGGATGGTTACCGCCGCGCCGAGCGTCTCCAGCGTATAGGCGGAATTCAAATACGTCTCTGCCGCCAGGGTCAGCTTCGCCGCCGCAGCGTCCGCCTTGGCCTGGCCTGTAGTCGCATCGGCGCGGACCGCCTTGGCCGCCGCAATGGCGTCCTTCAGCGCATTCCGCGACTCCGTGGCATATCCGCCCAGATAAGCGCCGGCCGAAGTGGCTGCATACTTGGCTTCGGCATCCGCAATCGCCGCGTCCAGCGCCGTCATGTCGGCCGCCGCCGAGATTGTCACCGAGGCCGAGGAGCCGGTCGCCGAAATCAGGGGGCCCCCGTCCGAGACCGCGATATTGGCCGCCTCTACAACAGCGGAGCCGCTTGCCGCTCCGGCCTTGGCCTTGAACGTCAGCTTCAGCAGCGACGCTTCATTCGAGACGGTTCCGCCTTCGGCCGCAAGCACCAGATACGCCGCATTCCCTTCGTCGCTGACCGTCTGACGGACCACCTTAAGGCCCTCTACCAGGGAAGACGCTTCCACGAACTCCAGCTTCTGCGGGTCGTAGCGCAGCGTCATTTCTTCCGTACGGAACGGGTTCTCCAGACCGCCAATTCCAAAGGTCAGGTCAAAAGACGAACCCGGACTTACCGTCATGCCGCCTCCCGTCAAGGTTCCGGCCGGCTGGCTCATGCGCACCAGCTCGAAGTCGTCGATCCACCCCCAGGTACCTCCCGGACCCGCCATGTCGATGCCGATGGTGGCCTGCCCGTTCGTCACGGCAATGTTCCCGACCGTGTAGGGCTTCCAGACATTCCAGCCTGTATTGACGGCATCCGTATAGAGCGGGTCTCCCCCGTATCCGTCGGCGAACAGGCGCAGCTTCGTTTCACCGCCGCCCCCCGAGATCCAGGCCTTCAGCGTATAAATGCCATTCTCCAGTCCGGTGACCGTCTGCGACAGCTTATAGGCATAATCCGACCCGTACCAGTAATTGAAGCCGTTCGCTCCCGCATGGACGTTGGCCGTGTCGTTCTTGACACTGCCCGCCTGGTCTCCGGTCAGCGTCCAGTTATCCATCCAGCTCTCGAAGCCGGGGTTGCGGACCATATTCGCATTGGCAAGCACCTTGACCGTTACCGATGCCTTCTCGGCCAACCCCTCGACGCTGCCTTCCAGCGTGAACTCCCCGGCTGCATCCAGCTTGCCGGACGGAACGGCATCCCAGACGACCGGCGCCGGCGTAATCGATCCGTCGTTGTAGAGCACGCTGGCCGTTGCCGGCAAGTCCGGCTCCTGGCCCTTGACCGTCGTCACGCCTTCGGACGCATAGACCTTGATCGGGGCCTTGGCCAGACTGCCCGGCTCGTACTTGAACGCATCCAGCGAAGACAACGCGTTCCCGTCAAAATCAAACATCGCCTGATTCTCCCAGCCGTTGACGTCGCCTTCCTTCCAGCCGACGCCCGACAGCCAGGCCGGTTCCCAGTAGAATACGCCCAGCCCCTTGCCTTCGTCCACATGGGCAACCGTGTTCAGCACCGTCTCGGTCACCAGCTTCTGATTCGCGGGCGAAGCCGGGAAGCCCGCCTTCTCGGTATCCGCGAGTTTGGCAATATTGCCGCCCTCAACCGGGTCCGCATCCTCCAGCGTGAACGGATAGGCCGTCTCGGCCACCACAATTTCCTTGCCGTACCGGGCCACCATATCGTTCATGTTCGTCTTCAATTCCTGGAAGGTGCCGTGCCAGTACGGATAGTAGGACATGCCGATGACGTCGTAATCCAAATTGCGGCTCTTGGCCTGGTCAAAGAAGCTGCGGAATTTGGCATTATTCCCGCCCTCGGCCAGATGCAGCATAATCTTCACCGAGCCGCCGGACGGCGTCGTATCGCGTACCGCACGGATGCCCTCGGAGAGCAGCGCCGCCAGATTATCGAAGCTGCTTACTGCGCCGTCCGGCAGCAGCATGCCGCTGTTGATTTCGTTGCCGACCTGAACCATATCGGGATAAGCGCCGGCATCTTTCAAGTCGGTCAGCACCTCTGCCGTATACTCATACACCGCCTGCTTCAGCTCATTGAAGCCGAGATCCTTCCAGGCCGCCGGCTTCTCCTGCTTGCCGGGATCGGCCCAGAAGTCCGAATAGTGGAAGTCCACCAGCAGCTTCATGCCCGCCGCCTTGACGCGGGGCGCGATTTCCAGCAGCTTGGCCGCATCGTTGAAGCCGCCCGATTCCGTAGGCTGATTCCACACCCGCAGCCGGACATAATTGACGCCGTGGTCCTTCAGAATGGCCAGCAGATCCTTCTCCTGTCCATCCTCATAGTAGTGCATTCCCTTGGCTTCGATCGCTTGCAGAGTGGAAATATCCACCCCTTTAATAAAGGTATCCGGGTCCGACAGCCCCGAGGCGGCCTCCGCCTGCCTCGCCGCTCCCGGCATCCACAGTGTAAGCGTTAACATAATAATCATAGCCGCAGTCCATCCGCGACGAACAGCTCTTCTCATCCTTCCAATCCCCCTCCCATGATTTCTCTCTCATTGTAGGCGACCGCCGACCCCTTCCAACAGCGAGAGAGGCAACGAATCCTAGTACGCGATCAACGATCTTTGCTTTTTTAAGAGCTTTTACTTTAAGAGCCGTCCTGTGTCCGCGCACCAAAAGAACCGCGGCGCCAACCGCCGCGGTTCCCTTCCTTCCTGCATCCGCCTCCTTGGAACGGGTTAATGCGCCGCCCGCTTCAGAATGCGGACGCCGTAAGCCGGCAGCTCCAGCGGTCCGGTTACCGCTTCGCCCGTCTCGGCGTCGGTATACGCGGCGCCGTCCAGCTCCACCGTCTCCGCCTGGCCGGAGAAGCCGAGCACGAAGACATAATCGTGCTCTTCGTCGCTGCGGAGCTGGGCGGTTACGCCCGCCGGCAGCGGGGCGTTCAGCGCCCGGCGCACGCCGGCCTCTTCCACGAGGCGGCCGTAGAACGCCTCATAGAAGGCATCGTCCTTGACGCGTCCGCCGAGATAATACGCCTTGCCGGCACCGCGGCCGTTCACGGTCAGCACCGGCCGCCCGGCGTAGAAGTCGTCGCCGTATACAGCCAGCGTCTCGGCGCCTTCCGTATGAATCAGCTCGCACAGCTCATGGATCGGATGCTCGCCGCCGAAGCCGAGCCGCTCTGCGTTCTCTACCACGAGCCGGTTGAGCTGGCCGTCATGCAGCCCGTCGATCTCCTCGGCCCAGATGCCGAGCGTCTCCCGCAGCGGTCCCGGGTATCCGCCCAGATAGCAGAGGTCGGTCTCGTTGACTACGCCGGTCCAATAGGTCGAGACCAGCGTGCCGCCGTTCCGGACGAACGCGTCGATCTTGGCTCCCGTCTCCTCGCGGAGCAGGTAGGCCATCGGCAGAAGCAGCAGCTTGTAGCCCGAGAAGTCATCGTCTGACCCGACGATGTCGGTCGGAACGCCAAGCTCCCACAGCGCCTTGTAGTGCTGCATGACCGTCTCTTCGTAATGCAGTCCGCCGTTGCGCGGACCCTGGGCGTCGTTCACCGCCCAGCGGTTGTCCCAGTCGGCGAGAATGGCGGCTTCCGCCGGCACATTCGTGCCGAGCAGCTCTGTCAGACCGGCCAGCGTCTTGCCCAGCTCGGCCACGTCCCGGAAGACGCGGGTGTTCTCATGGCCGGCGTGATCCACGACCGCGCCGTGGAACTTCTCGCTTGCCCCGCGGCTTTTGCGCCACTGGAAATACTGGACGGTGTCCGATCCGTGCGCCACGGCCTGGAGCGAGGACAGCTTGTGCATGCCCGGCTTCTTCAGCTTGCTCACCGGCTGCCAGTTCGTCAGGCTCGGCGTGCTCTCCATCAGCATGAACGGCTTGTGCTTCAGCGTGCGGAACAGGTCATGATTGAACGCGAACCAGGCCGCAATCTTGGCCTCGGAGTCCGCTTCATGCCAAGTCGGATACGCATCCCAGGAGATGACATCGACGACTTTGGCAAAATCCCGGTAGTCAATGCCGTAGAACCAGTCCATGAAGTTGGCCGTGCAGGGCAGATCGGCGTTGATCCGGCGCAGCGGCTGAATCTCATGCAGGTAGAAGTCAATGGTCTGGTCGGAGACGAACCGGCGCCAGTCGAGATTGTGGCCGTGCACCATATTCTCCCCGTGCGGAGCCGGAGACTCCACCTGGGACCAGGAGGTGTACGTGTGGGCCCAGAACGAGGTCCACCACGCCATGTTCAGGTTCTCCAGCGTGCCGTATTTGCGCTTCAGCCATTCGCGGAAAGCGTCCTGGCAGTAGTCGCAGTGGCATTCGCCGCCGTACTCATTGGACACATGCCAGCCGAGCACGGCCGGATGCTGTGAGTAGCGCTCCGCCAGCTTCGTGTTCATGATCGTGACTTTCTCCCGGTAGACCGGCGAGGTGTAGCAGTGGTTGTGGCGCATGCCGTGGAGATTGCGCACCCGGTTCTTCTCCACGCGCAGCACTTCCGGGTATTTCTCGGACATCCAGGCCGGACGAGCGCCGCTCGGGGTCGCCAGCCAGGCGTAGATGCCGTTCTCCGCGAAGGTATCCAGCACCCGGTCCAGCCATTCAAAGGTGAACGTGCCTTCCTCCGGTTCCAGCGCCGTCCAGGCAAAGATTCCGATCGCCATCGTATTGCAGCCGGCCAGCTTCATCAGCCGGATGTCTTCCTCCAGCACTTTCGGGTCATGCTGCCACTGGTCGGGGTTATAGTCGGCGCCGTGCATGAACACGGGCAGCTTGGGACTGATCGGCGGAAATTTGGTCGTCATCGAGGTTCTCTCCTTCTCATGGGTCCGTAATGGGGTTCGGCGTGCGGCTTGCCCGCTTATGATAAAAGGGAGACAGCCGTCTCCCCTTATCCGGTAGATTGTACCGTTCTATTCCGGTTCTGTTCGTTAGCCTTGTCAGACCTTGTATTACTTGGACTGATTCGCCAGGAAAGCGTCGATCTGGCTCTGCAGTTCGGTCTGCACCTTCTCGATGCCGGCGGCTTTGAGCTGCTTCACCAGATCGGCCTGACCGTCCTTCAGGTTGCCGATGAGGCCGTATTCCAGCGGAATCGCGTAGCGCAGCATCACATTGCCGATATTGGCGACTTCCGTCTTCACCTTGCTGTCGTCGAAGACAAAAGTCTCGAGCGGGAAGTGATAGACCTTCTCCTGCCATTTTGCCAGCATGTCGTTGGCTTCCTGCGGATAGGCTTCGTCCTGCCGGTTCAGCGGGGAGTTCCAGCCCCAGCTGGAGAAGCCGCTGAAGTTATAGTTGGCATTGCTCGGACCGGCCTTCAGCTTGTCGTCGCCGATGGCTTCATAGTGCTTGCCGTTGATACCGTACATAGTCAGATCATGAATTTCCTTGTCGTTCTGAAGCAGGTCGATCAGCATCAGCGAACGTTCGGCGTTCTTGGAAGTCGCGTGAATCGCCATGCCGTTCTGCGTCGAGATGGCGCCGATCTTCTTGCTGTCCGGCGTCAAGTCGGCTATCGCCATTTCCACATCCGGCAGATCGCGGCGGGTCTCCTGAATATTGGAGGCCAGGGTACCCAGGTTCTGCGCATAGGAGCCGACCTTGCCGGCTTTCATATCCTGCCAGACATCGTTCTTGTTGCTGACAATATTCTTCGACCAGGCGCCGCTGTCGGCTAGGTCTTTATAGTACGTCAGCAGACTGGCGAATTCCGGCGTATCGTACACATTGAATACCTTGGCGGAAGCGTCGTCCAGCTTGTACGCCAGCGGGAAGTTGTAGTCCACCAGGTTCCAGTCGTTCTTCTGCTCCAGCAGGATCTGATCCAGTTCATGCCATTTCCAGCCGTCGGCCGGCTTGGCGCCGAATGCGTTCATGCCCTTCTCGTTCTGGGCGATGGCTTTCAGATAAGCCGCATACGTCTCGGGGCTGGTCACCGGCTCCAGATTGTATTTCTTGCGCAGATCTTCGCGGATCAGCACCGCCTTGTCAGTCACTTCCTGGTTGTTGTTCGGCACCATGTACAGCTTGCCGCCCACCTTGGCCTGGTTCCAGGAGACCGAAGGCATCGCTTTCCAGGTCTGCGGCGCGTATTTCTGCAGCATATCGTCGGTCAGCTCCATGAAGCCGCCCTTCAGCGCCTGGTCGTTGTAGAACGCCCAGTTGGCGGTGTATACCACATCGAAATCTTCATTGGCCGCGAATTTCAGCGGATACTTCTGCTGCCAGTCGGCCCAGTCCAGGAATTCGGCGTCCACGGTCGCATTGATCTTGGTCTTGAGCAGCTCGTTGAGCTTGCCGAAGACTTCGTCGTAATCCGCCGGCTTGCCGCCGACCAGCACCATCTTCAGCTTGACTTCCTTGGAGGTATCGACCGCTCCGGCGGCCGCCGAAGCGCCGGCGGATGCCGCCGGCTGCGCCGTAGAGGACGCGGCATTGCCGTTGTTGTTATTGTTTCCGCCGCAAGCCGTCAGGGCGGCGGCCATCGTCATCGTCGCGGCCAGCGCCGCGATTGTTGTTTTTTTGCCAGATTTCATCGTTCTGTTACCCCCTTGAGAATGTTGTTGCATGTAGTTCCTTGCTGCGGGCTGCCTCAGCCCTTGACTGCGCCGATCGTCATGCCTTGCACGAAATACTTCTGAACGAACGGATACGCGAGCAGAATCGGTCCGGTTGCCACAATTGTCATGGCCATCTTCAGGCTCTCCGTCGGCAGATTCGTGTTCACCACGGCGCCCGCCTGCATCATGGCCTTGCGCATGCCGTCCATATTGCCCAGCATTTTGTAGAGGTAGTACTGCAGCGGCATCAGCTCCGACTTGGAGACGAACAACAGCGCGTTGTACCAGTCGTTCCAGTAGCCGAGGGCGATGAACAGCCCGATGGTAGCCAGCACCGGCTTGGAGAGCGGAATGATGAGACTGCGGTAGATTCGGAAGTCGCCCGCCCCGTCAATCTTCGCCGACTCCGCAATCGCTTCCGGAATGCCGCTCATGAACGACTTCATGACGATGATATAGAACACGTTCAGCAGCATCGGAATAATCAGGGCCAGCATGGTATCCTTCAGATGCAGATAGTTGACAATCAGCAGGTACCAGGGCACCAGACCGCCGCTGAACAGCGTCGTGAAGAAGAAGTAGAAGGAGAAATGGTTGCGCCATTTGAAATCCTTCCGGGCCAGAACATAGGCGGTCATGGAGGTCAGGAACAGCCCCAGAACCGTGCCGATGGCCGTGACGCTGATGGTGACGCCGTAGGCGTGCAGCATGTCGGCCGGATACTTGAACAGCAGGTGGTAGGCTTCCGTCGAGAATGTCGGCGGAATCAGCCGGAAGCCGTTCAGCGTGATGGCCTTCTCATCGGTCAGCGAAGACGAGACCACGAGCCAGAAGGGCAGCAGGCAGAACAGGGCGAGCAGCGCCAGGGACGTGTATCCGACGATTGACAGAATCAGCCGGTCTTTCTGTATCTTCTTCTTGCCCGCAGGCGCAGCCCCCGTAAGGTTCCGGTCTATAGCAGTGGTGCTCATAGCGTTCTCTCCCCTCTTCTAGAATAGCGCATGGTCTTTGTCGTATTTGCGGACCGCGTAGTTGGCCAGCAGGATCGTTGCGAAGCCAAGCACGGATTGGAAGAATCCCGCCGCCGCCGACATGCCGATGTCGTTGGAAGTAATCAGCGAACGGAAGACATAGGTGTCAATGACATCTGTTGACGAGAACAGCAATCCGTTGTTGCCGACCATGTTGTAGAACATTCCGAAGTCGCCGCGGAAGATGTTGCCGATCGCCAGCAGCACCAGAATGATAATCGTCGGCATCAGGTTGGGAACCGTTATCTTTCGTATCCGCTGGAAAATGTTCGCGCCGTCGATCTCCGCCGCCTCGTACATCTCCGTGTCGATCCCCGTGATCGCCGCCAGATACATCACCGTGCCGTATCCGAGCGCCTTCCAGGCCGAGACGATAATCAGAATGAACGGCCAGTAGGCCGGGGTATTGTAGATGTCGATCCGCTCGAGACCAATCGAGGTCAGCAGCGAGTTGATCGTGCCGACATCGAAGTTGAACAGGTTGTACGCGATCGCTCCGACTACGACCCATGAGAGGAAGTAGGGCAGGAACAAGATCGTCTGCGTAATTTTGCGGAACCACTTGCCCGCGACCTCGAAGAGCAGGATGCCTGCGCAGATTTGCAGCAGATTGTTCACGATAATAAAGGCGATATTGTAGAGCGCCGTGTTGCGCGTGACTCTGAAGGCGTCGCCCGATTCAAAGAAGAACCGGAAGTTGTCCAGCCCGTTCCACGGACTGCCGAAGATTCCCCCGTTATAGTCGTATTTCTTGAAAGCCAGCACCACGCCGGCCATCGGCACATAGGCGAAGAGTAGAAAAAACAGCACACCCGGCAGCAGCATCAGCAGAAGCGTCCGGTATTTCTTCACATCGCTCCAAAAGCCTGTTCTCATTTCGTCACTCCCTCTTTCCCTCTCTGCTATATCTCAAGTATAGGGAAAGGCGCTTTCATGCGGGATTGGCGCCAGCAATTAAAACTAATACTTTTTCTACGATTTCAAATTCGGAGGCCTCGGCCCCACGGAAAAGGCGGACCCCGGAGGCCCGCCGCAGCGCTAGACTTTATGCTTCTTCCGGTACTCGCCCGGGGTCATATCCAGGTGCTGCTTGAACTGCCGGTTGAAATAGATGATGTTCTTGTAGCCCATCCGGTCGGCAATCTCGTAGATCTTCAGGGACGGATCGCCCAGCAGCTCACAGACGCGCTTCAGCCGCCGCTCATTCAGGAAGTCGCTGAAGTGCTCTCCCGTCTCCTCCTTGAACAGATAGCCCAGATAATTCGGCGTAAAATCGAAGTGGCCCGCCACTTCCTTGAGGGTAATCTTCTTCTCGATGTTCTCCTCGACATAAGCGATAATGGCGTCGATCAGCTTGCGCTTCTGGCGCTGCCGCTTGACGTACAGCAGCTCCGACAGCTCGAAGAAGCGCCGCCGCAACCAGGACACCACGTCATGCACCGTCTCGAACCGGAACAGCAGGTCCGGCTGATGGCTCTCCCAGCGGAGCAGCTCGTACAGATTCTCGTTCATCTTCAGCAGCTCGGCATGCAGCTTGGACGTCAGGCGGATAATCAGCTCATACGTCTGATTCTTGCTCGACAGCGCCGCCCCTCCTCCGAAGAGGCCGAGCAGACAATCGTCGATCCTCACCAGATCGTATTCCCGGATGGCAGCCACCAGCTCTTCGGTCTGTTCGTCGAAGCGGCTGACCGCCGTCTCCCCCGCCGATACCGGCGTCGCTTCCCGGAGAACCCGGTTCTTGCCGAGCAGCCATTTGGCGCTGAGCGCCGCCTGCGCATTGCGGTAGGATTCCCACAATCCCGGCGCGTCCTCTGCGAAGCAGCCCAGGGACAGGGTAATCGTGAAGGTGGTCTTCCCGCCGATATGGTGCCGCACCAGCTCGCCGGCCAGCTCCAGGAAGCGTTCCTCCGGCGGCGAAGCCAGCAGCAGATAGCGGTCCTGATGATCCGGGATCAGCGTTCCCATCTGATGGTCGGCCACGAACTGCCGGATCAGCCGCACCACCTCGCCGAGCTCCGAACGGCGTTCCGCCTCGCTTCTGCCCTTCAGCTTCCAGTCCACGTCGTCAATCTCGATCAGCGCAGCCGCCGTGCCGCCCGCCAGAATCGGGTCCAGGAACGATTGAATGCAGTCCCACTGCCGATCATCGCTGTTCAGCCATTTCAGCAGCAGCTCTTCATTGACCAGCGACAGCGCCTGCGTGAAGCTGCGGTTCTCCTCGCGCTCCGCCTCCACGCTCCGGCACAGCTCCGCCAGCGTCCGGTACAGCTCCGCATCCTCCACCGGCTTCAGCAGGTAGGCGGAAGCGCTGAGCTTTATCGCTTCCTTCGCGTAATTAAAGTCCTGATGCCCGCTGATGAAGACAATCTTCACCTTCGGATTGATCTCCTTGGCCCTGCGGGCAAATTCGGTACCCGTCATGATCGGCATCCGGATATCGGACAGAATCAGATCGATCCGCTCCGTCTCCATGATCTTCAGCGCGCCGAATCCGTTGTTCGCCGTTCCGGCCACGGATACATCGAGGCCGCTTGCCAGCACCCGGCGGCGCAGCCATTCCAGATCTACCGCTTCGTCATCCACCAGCAGCACATTGATGCTCACTGCCCGATCCCTCCTCTGCCTGTACTCTCTCAGAATAAAAGGCGTCCCGCCCCGGGAATACCCGAGCGGCGCAATCAAATGCCATACTTTTGCAACGAAATGCCGCAGGAAATTCCAGCCGCTTCTATACTTCGGGCGTCTCCGGCATTTCCGGCTGCTCCAGCGGCAGCAGAATGCGGACGGTCGTACCTGCGCCGTAGACGCTGGCGATGGTGACCCCGTAAGACGGGCCGTACCGGAGCTTGATCCGTTCGTCCACATTGCGGACGCCGTACCCGGCCGAATCCGCCTTGCCCTCCATAATGGCCCGGACCGTCTCCCGCCGCATGCCGATTCCGTTGTCGATAACCTTCAGCTCCAGATCGCTGCCAATCCGCGCCCCGACCAGCACGATCGAGATCGACTCCCCGAACCACGCGTGCTTGAACACATTCTCTACGAACGGCTGCAGTATGACTTTGATGATCGGCACATGCAAAATCTCCTCGTCCACCCGGACATGCACCTGAAAGGCATCGGCATATTTAACCTTCTGAATCTCGAGATACGTCTCCACCTGGCGCAGCTCCTGCTCCACCTCAACATGGGCATGGCCCTGGTTCAGAGTCAGCCGGTAGAACCGCGACAGCCCCTGCACCATATCCGTCACCTTCTCCGCTTCGCCCAGATTGGCCAGGCTGCTGATCGTCGAGAGCGTATTGTACAGGAAATGGGGGTTGATCTGCGATTGGAGCGCTTCGAGTTCCGCCTGCTTGCGGCGGATATCCTGCACATAGACGCGGCTGATCAGCTCCTGGATGTTCTGGCCCATGACGTTGAACGCTTCCGCGATCTGCACGAATTCATCGTTGCCCGAGAATCGGATGCGCTTCTGGAAATTGCCCTCCTGGAACGAGTGGACCAGCCGGACAATCCGCGACATTTTGCGGCCCGACAGCCGGGCGACCAGAAGGCCGATCGCGGCCATCACGATGAAGCTCGCGCTGCAGACAATAATGATCCGCTGCTGCATCCGGCCTGCATCCTTATGCAGATACGACGACGGGATCAGCGTCTCGATGACGAGGCCGTTGCCTGTAATCTCTTCCCGCAGCGTCAGGTAGGAACCGGCCTTGATCTCTTCTGTGGACCGGGTGCGGCCCCGCTCATACAGCAGGTCGCCCGTCCCCGCATCCAAGAGCCGCAGCGTAATTCCCTCATCGACAGGGAAAGTGTCGAAGTTGCCCAGCAGATCGCTGAGCGCGGCCGTAATACGGACATACCCGATCACCGTCTTGTAGTCGCTGTACGAGACGAGCCGCCGGATATGCGAGATATTGCCCAGCTCCCGGTCCGTATCGACCTGCAGCCAGATGTTGTCCCGCTCCGATTCCCGGACTTCCCGGTACCAGGCTTTGTTCTCGATCTCCTGATAAGGCAGAATATAATAATCGCTCCGTTTGATCGGTTCGTTCAGGTTATCCCCGGAGACGATATTCAGATTGTCGTTGAACGTGTACAGCATCAGCCGGATGTTGTTGCCGAACAGCTTCAGCGGCGACTGGATCTGCGGCACAATCTCATCGGTCATAATCAGGTAGATATCAAGCGGCGTTCCCCGCTTCTGCAAGGCACGCTGGAACGATATGCTGCCAAAGAGCGTGTCGCTCATCCGCTGAATTTCATCCATCTGATAGCGGATATTGCTTCTGGCCTGCTGCATCCCCGTCCGGATGTTCGTCTCGGCCATCTCCGTCCGCGAGCTCACCAGCATGGAGTAGGCGATATAGCCGATGACGGCATCGGTCAGCAGGACGAGCAGCAGATAAGGGATCATCGTTTTATAGGTAAAAGGCATGTACCGTTTCATGGTCATCATTCCTTGCCTCGAATTGAAACGCCGGAACGCAGTCCGTTCCGGGCGGACTGCCCGCCGTTCGTTCTCATTATACGGACGGCTTCCGCCCGAAGACAATGGAGATAAAAGGCAGCGCCGCGCCGCCGCAGCGGCCGCCGGGCAGCGCGTCAGGGCTGCCGGAGTACCGGCAGCCCTGGGAACGGAACGTGTATTATTGGGCCGGATTGGCCGCCAGGAATTCATCGATCTGGCGCTGAACTTCGGCAATGATTTTATCAAGACCGGCAGCCTTGGCCTGCTTCTGCAGCTCGGCCAGTCCTTTATCGACGTCCTTCACCATGCCGTATTCCAGCGGAATGCCGTAGCGGAGCATCACGTTGCCGACATTGGCGACTTCGGTCTTCACACTGCTGTTGTCGAAGACGAAGGTCTCCAGCGGATAGTGGTACACGCCGCTCTCCCATTTCGCGGTCAGCGCATTGGCCTCTTCCGGGAAGGTCGCATTGTCGCGGTTCAGCGGGGAGTTGAAGCCCCAGTTGGAGAAGCCGGTGTAGTTGGCGTTCTTCTCGGCGTTCGTGTACTTGTTGTCGCCTACGGCGTTGTAATGGACGCCCGCGATGCCGTACATCATCAGGTCATGCAGTTCCTTGTCGTTCTGAAGCAGGTCGATCGCCATCAGCGCCCGCTCGGGATTCGAGGAAGTGGCATGGATCGAGAAGCCGTTCTGGGTCGAAATCGCGACGGACTTCTTCTTGTCCGGCGTTACGTCCGCCAGCGCCAGCTCGTACGGCGTCTTCTTCTCGCGCATGTCGGTAATCAGCGATCCCAGCGTGCCGAGGTTGTGCGTGATCGAAGCCGTCTTGCCTTCACGGAATTCCTGCTGGTGATCGAGCTTGCTGTTGAGCGCGCTCTTCGACCAGGCGTTGTGATCGGAGAGATCTTTGTAGTAGTTGACCAGGTCTTTGAATTCCGGCGTCTCGTATACGTTGAAGATCTTGCCTGCCGGATCGTCCATCTTGAAAGCAATCGGGAGGTCAAAAGAAAGCATATTCCATTCATTCTGCTGCAGCAGCAGCACCCGGTCCAGGTTGTGGAACTTCCAGTCGCCCGTCTCTGCCGTGAACGGCGTTACGCCCTTCTCCTTCTCGGCAATCGTCTTGAGATAGTTCGCATAGGCTTCCGGGCTGTTGATCTCCGGCAGATTGTACTTCTTGCGCAGGTCTTCGCGGTACAGAATCAGCTTCTCGACCGACTCGCCCCGGTTCTGCGGCACCATGTAGAGCTTGCCCTGCACCTTCGCCTGGCCCCAGCTTACTTCCGGCATGGAGGCCAGCGTCTGCGGCGTATACTTCTTCAGCATGTCTTCAGTCAGTTCCAGGAAGCCGCCCTTGAGCGCCTGGTCGTTGTAGCCGGCCCAGTTCGCGGAATAGATGAGGTCGAAATCTTCGTTGGCCGCCAGCTTCAGCGGATATTTCTGCGCCCAGTCCGACCAGTCCAGGAATTCGCTGTCCAGCGTGGCGTTGATCTTCTCCTTCAGCTTCTTGTTGATCTCGCCGAATACCGAATCATAATCCACCGGCTTCGGTCCCACAAAAATCATCTTCAGCGTGACCGGCTTCGACGTATCCACCGTTCCGGTATCGCCGGCCGTCTGCGTGGCCGCAGCCGAGGCCTTCGGTTCCGGAGCTGCGCTCCCCTTCGCTTGGTTCCCGTTGTTATTGTCGTTGCCGCAGGCGCCGAGCATCGACATCATCAGGATGCCGGACAACAGCGTAAGTCCGCTTTTCTTTTTCATTGCAACTATTCCCCCCATCGGAATGCTGTAACCGTTTACAAACCCAGTATATCTAAACTTGGGCCCGCTTCGAATTCAGCCGGACAACGATAACGCATACTTTTGCAACGACTTCTGGCGGCAGGTGCTATAATGAGGCGGTAAGCGCAACCATTAATCAGGGAGAGGAAGATACGGTGTGAGCCATACATCGACCCTACTATTTATCGGAGACTCCATAACGGACGGCAACCGGGGCCGCAACAACGACCCCAATCATATTCTGGGCCACGGCTTCGTGTTCATGATCGCCGGCCGGCTCGGCCTGGAGCTCGGCGGCGAAGCGCCGCTCGTCGTCAACCGCGGCGTCAGCGGCGACCGGGCCTCCGACCTCTACGGCCGCTGGAATGAGGACTGTCTGGCCGTGAAGCCGGACATCGTCAGCATTCTGGTGGGCGTCAACGACGCGCTGGCCGTCGTTGCCGGCGACGACCGGGGCGCAAGCGACCGGTTCGAGCGGGCTTACGGCCACCTGCTCGAAGAGACGCGCCTCGCGCTGCCCCAAGCGCGGATTGTCCTGTGCGAGCCGTTCACGCTCCGCACGCCCGCCACGGAGGACCGCTGGGCGGCCTGGGAGCCGAAGATGGCGGAATACCGCCGCACGGTTCGCAGTCTGGCGGACCGCCACCGGGCGGTATTCGTGCCGCTCCAGGATCTCTTCGACGCGGCATGCAGCCGCGGCCCGGCCGAATTCTGGCTCTGGGACGGCGTCCACCCGACCGCCGCAGGCCATGAGCTGATTGCCCGCCGGTGGATGGACCGGGTCTGGAGCCCTTCGCAGGCCCGGTAAGGCGGCGTCCGGCCAGCCCTGCGGAGAGCCCGGCCGCCCTGCGGGGGAGCCTTGGTATTGTCTTCCTGCCGGCGCTGGCGTAAGATAAACCTACCAGATTTTTACTTGAAAGGTGGGAATCCGCATGAGTGACTTCTTCAATGCCGGCCCCCCGGGCAATTCAACGAATCCCGAAGGCCACAAGGCCCATCATGAGGCCAATGCACACAAGCTGCATACCGAAGGAGCCCACGGGTTCGGCAGACAGGTGCTCGATCTGCTGATCGGCGTGGCCATCCTGGCCGCTGTCGTGACCGTATTCATCTGGATCTTCCGCTGATTCCGCCGGAATGAGAGAAAGGAACCGCCTGTTGTCAGGCGGTTCCTTTCTTCTGTTGAAGACGTGATTCCCGGATGAGCCGGAACTCCGTGGTCGTGAAAGCGGTCTGTGCGCAGAGCACAAAAAGCTTGAACCAAAGAGGCACTTCCATAAAGACAGCGGCAGCAAGACCGCACACTCCCGTAAGCCCGACCCCGGTCTCCAACAGACGACGCCGCCTGCCGGAGTGCTGCTGCTGAATCTGCGCTTCCAGCAGATAAATGAAAGCTATCTGCAGAAATAACAGCAGCATGAACCCCGAGCTGTAAGTCAGCCAACCCTGCAAGCAGCCGGCTGCGATCCAGGCCAGCACAAGCCCGGCCAGAGTCAGAAACCGGCTTATCCGTAGGTTCACCAGTCGCCCTCCTCAGCAGGTGCCCGAAAGGGCTTTTCCCCTTATCTTCGCACCGTCCGGATGAATTTCTCCAGCGCTTCCGTGCCGGTGATGCTCCGGTTGCATTCCCGGTTATCCAGACAAATGTAATGTCCGAAGATCGAGAAATGATCCGGTGAAGCATGAACGGCCCGGGTGTGCACCGAGAAGAAGGCCAATTCATGGTTCCGGTTGCAGAATACGCAGTATCCTTTCTTGTTGACCGGAGTCAACCTTCCTTCGATTCCGATATACTGCCCTTCCAGCGGATACACAATGAACAGCCGGTTCGTCGCGATATCCGTCCAGCTCAGGTAGGTAAGCTCCCGGAAGTCGACAGCTTCCAGATCGGGCAGTTTCAGCTTTTTATGTTTAGGGAACAGCTTCTGAAGCTGCTTGGGCGTAATCGGCGGCATCGGCTCCCGGTAAGGCTCCAGACCGCTTAAATATTCCTGAAACTCCTCTGCGGTCTGCAGGGAGGTCAACCGCCCCAGCATCTCCCGCCGCTCTTCGGTCAAATCCGGGAACTGCTCGAAGATGCTTGCCGCGGCGCTGTGCCGTACCGTCTCAATAACGCCGCGGTCCGCGACGCTCCGCAGTGTCTTCAGAACAAAGTCCGCTTGCTTCTGAATAACGTTCATTTGGTGGTTTCTAATAAATGTCATGGACATTCCTGGTCAGCCCCTTATTATTGGATAGATAATGATAATGCCAATAAGGTGCAGGGCCCGTTAATTAGAAACGATAAACCGTCCGGGCGATCCGATTCTCTTCTCGCACCTCACGCAAAGTATCGCCCCTGTTTCAGGCTCTGCATGAGGACTTCCTAGTCCGTGAGCAATCTCGGCTTGCCATCCCAACAACCCCCTCATTCACTCGAATACGGATAGTATACCAAAAATTAACCGCCGCACGGAACCCGTCCGTTACGGCGGTTAATAGATCCATAGATTAGGGGAAACTTGCGGTTCGGCAGCCTTAGCCTTGCCTGCCCGCTTCCTGCAGCGGCCGCCCGGGCTGCTTCTCGGTCGGCTTCCCGGCCGGCCTCTGCCCGCCGTAGACCTCCCGGACGATATACAGCGGACGCCCCTTCGTCTCCTCATAGATTCGGCCGATATACTCGCCGAGGATGCCCAGCATCAGCAGCACGAAGCCGTTGAACGTCAGTGTAATGCCGATCATCGAAGCCCAGCCTTTAACGGCGGAATCGGTGAAGAGCGCCAGATACAGGACGTACAGCAGATACAGGAATCCCGAGGCCGAGAGCAGCGCGCCGAGAATGCCCGCCAGCTTCAGCGGCTTGGTCGAGAAGGACGTGATTCCGTCCAGCGACAGCTTCACCATCCGTTTCAGCGGATATTTGGTCTCGCCCGCCAGCCGTTCCTCGCGTTCATATTCCAGCGCCTTGTGCCGGAATCCCACCCAGCTGACCAGCCCGCGCACGAACCGGTTCTTCTCCGGCAGACGCTTCATCTGTTCGACGACCTTGCGGTCCATCAGCCGGAAGTCTCCGGTGTCCACCGGGATGGAAATGTCAGTCGAGTAGCGCAGAATGCGGTAGAAGGCGCTGGCCGTCCATTTTTTGAACAGCGATTCGCCCTTGCGCTTCACACGCTTCGCATAGACAACCTCGTAGCCCTTCTTCCATTCCGCAATCATCTCCGGAATCAGCTCCGGCGGGTCCTGGAGATCGGCGTCAATGATGACGACCGCGTCTCCCCGGGCATAGTCCATTCCGGCCGAAATGGAGATCTGGTGGCCAAAATTGCGGGAGAAATCAATCAGCCGGACACTCGGGTCCCAATAGCTGTATTCCTCGATCATCTGGGCGCAGTGATCCGTGCTGCCGTCGTTGACGAAGACCAATTCATAGGCCTCTCCCGTCTCCTCCATGACCTTCGTGATCCGCCGGTATGTCTCCTGAATGACCTCTTCCTCATTGTACATCGGGATGATAATGGAATAGCGCATGTCTGAAACCATGAGCAGCTCCTCCTTGATTCTTCATTCTTGCCTTAACCGTTCCGGCTCCCGGGCTTCATCCTACTCCGCCGTCACTTCGTACAGCGTGCCGCTCGCCTGGCCCGAGCCGGCCCATTCCGAGGACGGCACTTCGGTGCCGTGCTCCGTAATCCAGCTGGTCAGGCTGGAGCTGCCTTCGCGCCCGCCGCCCATGCCGCCGCCGGGAATCAGGAAATACTTGACCGCTCCGCTCTTCACGAGCGTTTCCAGCGTCTCTTCGGTGTAGACGACGTCCGAACTCGAGAACCCGTTCAGAATGACGACCTTCTCGCCGGCTACAATATACGGTCCGCCGGTACTGTAATTCATCGTGGCCATCAGATACTTCTGGCCGTCGTTGTGAGCCTTAAGATAAGCAACCAGCGATTCGTTCACGCTCCCGGCTCCGTTGCGTCCGAAACCGCTCATATTGCCCGGGAGACCCGGAAGGCCGGACAGGTTCGCCGGCAGCTCCGCGCCGGAGCCTGGCAGTTCGCCCGCCGCGGCACCGCCGCCCGGGAACCCCGACGGGAAGCCGCCGGTTCTGCCGGGGCCGCCGCCCATTCCGCCGCCGTCCGGTCCCGCCGCCGGCGTCATACTGTTGCCGCCGTAAGTAATCGGCGTCAGCGCCCAGTAAGCCGGACCGATGAAGAGGATCAGCAGGCCGAGCAGCGCCGCCGCTCTTGCCGCCGGCTTCGCAGCGCTGCGGATCAGCCTGAAGGCGGCCAGCAGCGCTGCGGCTGCAAGGCCTGCCGCAAGCACGCCGACCGACCATCCCCGGCCGATTGTATCGTTGTACGCCTGAAGGATGTACCACTCGAACGCCGCCGTTGCCAGCACCGCTGCGGGCAGCAGCCAGCCCAGCCAGCCGGCGCGCTCCCGGTAATGCGCGCGCATCGTTACAAATCCGGCCCCTACCAGCGCCGCCACAGGCGGAGCCATCATAATGAGATAGTACTGATGGAAGAAGCCTGCGATGCTGAAGAAGCCCATAACCGGAACGAGCCACGCCAGCCAGAAGACGCCCTCTTTATGCCGGTCGGTGATGTTCCGCCGCCGCAGATCCGAGAAGAGGCCGATGCAGCCGAAGAGAAGGAACGGAATCAGCCAGCTCGCCTGACCGGACAGTTCCTGCTGAAACAGCCGCAGCGGACCGGCCGTGCCGGTATTGAACATGCCGCCTCCGCCGAATCCCCGGCCGCCGCTGGCTCCGCCGCCGAACGAACGCCCGTCCTCGCCGCCGCTCCGGCCCGGAGAGCCGCTCTGGCTTCCGTCCGTGCTCCGGCGTCCGCCGTCTTGACTCTGACGTCCGCCTCCGTCTTGGCTCTGGCCGCTGCCGGGAGCACCGCCGGCTCCGGGAGCGGCCTGTCCGTCTCCGCCGCCGTTCATCGGCGGCATCTGGCCGGCTTCCCCGCCGGGGAAGCTCCACTCGCCGCCTTCCCCGCCGGGCATCTGCGGCGCGCCGCCGCCGAAGCCGCCGCCTCCGGCATTCCGGTCGCCGGTCAGCCGGGCGACCCCGTTGTAGCCAAAGGCCAGGTTCAGCACCGAGTTGGTGCCGCTGCTGCCGATGTAGGGGCGCTTGTCGGCAGGGACCGAGTCTACAATAACGGCCCAGGAGAGCGAGACTGCCAGCAGCACCGCCGTGGAACCGGCGAGGATGCCGGTTTTTCTTTTCCAGCGGACCTTGGCTGCGATCAGGTAGAACAGGTAGAAGGCCGGAAGCACCATGTAGGCTTGCAGCATCTTCTCGTTGAAGGCCACGCCGATAAGGCCGAAGGCCGCAAGTACGCTTCCGGTCCGGTTCAGCCGTGTCCCGCGGAACAGGAACCAGGCCGCCAGCAGCAGCGTGAATACGAGCATCGAATCAATGTTGTTCGTCCGCGATACCGCCGCCGCAACCGGCGTCAGCGCCATCGCCAGCGCGCCGATCCGGGCCGCCGTCCGCCCGAACCCGGGCTTCACCAGCAGGTAGACCAGCAGCACAGAACCGACTCCGGCCAGCACCTGCGGCAGAATGACACTCCAGCCGTGCAGGCCGAAGATCCAGGCGAACAGCGTCTGAATCCAGAAGACGACCGGCGGCTTGTCAACGGTCACCGAACCCGCGGAATCGAGCGAGCCGTAGAAGAAATTATGCCAGCTCTGCAGCATGCTTCCGACCGCCGAGGTGTAGAACAAATTGCCGTATTCGTCGTCCCAGATGCCGTACCCGTACAAGCCCGCCGCCGCCAGCAGAATCACCAGCAGGACCGGATCGGACCCCCATCGTCTGATTCGGTTCATCTCATCCTCCACTCCATTTCCCTCTATCTTTAGGGCGGGCACAGGCCGCGCCGCATTTATGTAAGGGTAGTATCGCACCGCCACCTTAACGGTCTATGAGTGCAGGCTGAATGTTTGCTGAAGGCTGCTGGAGGGGACGAGATACGGAGTATTCGAGGGGTTGCCGCTAAAAATATATCGGAAGAAACAGAAAAGAGGGCTTTCCGCCCCTCTTGTTCATCTTATCGCTAAACTGTCGTTGCCTCATATGCTACTGTAATCTCACATAGGTTCTTCGTGCAGAAGGTCAGTTCAGAAGGAGATAAACTGAAAGGAGATTAACTGAATGGTGAGAACGATTTATATCGTGCGGCATTGCCAAGCCGAAGGGCAAGCGCGCGAAGCGAAGCTTACGGAATCCGGCCGCAGGCAGGCGGAGCGCCTTGCCCATTTCTTCCTGGATAAGAACATCGATTATATCGTTTCCATCCTTTTGAAAGGGCTTACCAGACGATTGCTCCCTTGGCGGAACGCACAGGCATCGAAGTGGTTCTGGATGAGAGACTGGCCGAGAGGGTTCTGTCGGATGTGAACCAGCCGGATTGGCGGGAGCAGCTGCGCAAGACCTTTGAAGACCTGGATCTGTGTTACGAAGGGGGCGAGTCCAGCAGCACCGCTATGAACCGAGGAGTTCGTGCAGTAATGGAGGCGCTGAACCGCGAATACCGGAACCTCGTGTTCGTGTCACACGGCAATCTGATATCTCTTCTGCTTAAGTATTTTGAGCCCCGGATCGGATTTAAGGAATGGGAAGCCCTATCGAACCCGGATGTATTTCGGTTAACCTTCGCGGGAGAGCCTGCGCCAACCCTTCACCGGGTGTGGGAGGAATAAGCTTCCCTGTCCGTAACCGCTTGCTCCAGTTCCCGGGTAACCCTTGCATTCTCGCGGATCATAGGGTCTTCCTGCGCTTGGGCTGCTGCTTGGGCGGAGGAGGGTTTCAGGGAGAAGGTCGTAATCTGATAGATGATCCCGTCACCTCCCAGCGTATTTACATACACCCGTGGAAGCTCATCGCCTAACCCGGGCAGTCTCTCCGAAGTGAAGCCGTCGATCCGGCTCATGCTCAGGAAGGCCTGCCCCTTCTGGCGGGGGCTGTAATACAATCCTACTTTCGTGGCCAGGCTAGCATCCCTGCTCTTGATATAGAACTCTTTCTTCATGGGAGCGGCCGCATTGTCCGACACAGCATCGAACCGGGTAGAGGCCCACCTCTTGTCGGGGTCCTCCGGATAGGCAATGACCGCCGGCTGCTCGTCGATAAGGAGTGCTGATCCGTATTTGTCCCGAAAAACATCCACGATGGACCCGGCCGCAGCGGTATAACGCTCATAAGACATCCCGGGTTCATGACCCGGCTTCAGACTGGAATACGTTACGCCTGCGACTGCGGTCAGCGCAGCGGCGCATACTACGAAGAATAGGGCCTTTTTCTTCAAATTGCCGGAAACTCCCTTCTGCAGGATAATCGAACATATTCTTTTATTTCCTATAAAGAACCGGCCATTCACTCTTCGCACATCTCCGCCAGCTTCATCACCGTGTTCCAGTTGCGCGCCGTTGCCGACAAGCCGAGCAGCTTGTCTAGGGACAGCTTGAACAGCGGCGAATCGCTCATCTTCGTGCCGAACAGCACGTACATCTCCCGGCCGGCAACGTGAATGCGGTCCTCGGCTTCGCCGTACGGCTTCAGGCGGGCCAGCGCCGCTTCGTCCAATTCCCGGGCCAGCAGGAACAGGTGCAGACGCTTCCCGTCCTCCGGAGCGGCGGGCGGATAAGGATTGCGCTCCACAATCGCCCTCCACTCCGCTGCGCTGCGGACCATCACGTCCGCGCTGTAGCCGAACGTCTCGCGGATGATCTGCTCCAGCGTCCGGGCCGTCTCGTCGTCCGAACCCGCCGGCGAGTCGAAGACGACGTTGCCGCTCTGAATATAGGTCTTCACCTTCCCGAATCCGCGGGCGGTCAGCTCCTGGCGGAGCGTCTCCATCTTCAGCGTCTTGCCGCCGACATTGATCCCGCGGATCAGTGCGACCGTCTTCTCTGGCGTTCCATTCCTCATCGCGCTGCCCCCTCCCCCTCTTCGTCTTCATAAGCGTTCCGGGTCGCTTCCGCTTCCAGCCGGACAGCCCCGAAATATTCACCGTATAAACGATTAACGACCATAAGAATGGCTAGACACTCCCCAGTGTCGCCCGTCTCCAGCGAGTGATTGGCATCGTCCATCCGGTACAGCGCCACATGCGGGTGCCCGCTAAGATCCTCCGCCAGACGCGGAGGGAACAAAGGGTCGGCGCTGCCATAAATGACCATTCCTCCGGTCTCGGTGATGAACGGCACCGTCTCGGGCAGAGGAGTCAAGTAAAGGCAGTCGACCGGCCGGGTCTCGCGAGCGGCGAGTTGGCCCGCCACAACGGTTCCGATGCTTTTGCCGATATACACAAGCCGGGCGGCTTCCGGGAACAGACCGATCGCCTCGCCGCACTCCCGGGCCAGCACATCCAGCTCTTCCTTCTTCAATTCCTTGCGGGCGCTGCGGTATCCGTATTCCAGCTCCAGCACATTGAAGCCCTGCCCCAGCGCCGAACGAACGGCGTAGTAGAGCAGCGGCTGCTCGGCCGGATAATTCTTGCCCGGAAAAATTACCGCGAGCGTGTCCGAGCCCTGATCGTAATATTTATGCCGGGCGTCCCGCCCCCAGTGCGAGGGCAGGCTGATCCATTTGATGTCCATCCGCTGGACCTCCTTTATCTAAGGCAGTCTGGCATGGCTTGAAAAAAAGCCCCGTCCGGGGCAAGATGATAGGAAAGCCCGGCCGGACTCCGGCCGCCATCATCCTGACAACAAGGAGGCATCCGTTTCATGAAGCCTTTTACCGAACAGGCCATCGCCGTCATCTCTTCCATTCCGGAAGGAAAGGTCATGACCTACGGCGGAGTTGCCGCCGCAGCCGGCAGTCCGCGGGCTGCCCGTCAGGTCGTTCGCATTCTGCACGCAATGAGCCGCAAATACCGGCTGCCCTGGCACCGGGTCGTCAATGCCCAGGGCCGGATCGCGCTCCAGGACGCCGAGGACGCCGACCGGCAGAGACTGTATCTGCTCTCGGAGGGCGTCGAACTCGACGAACGGGGAACCGTCGATCTGGACCGTTACCGGTATGTTCCCGGCGCAGACGAAGGCGGCGCGGCGGACGCATGAGATCCGCCCGATCCCCGGGCATTCAACAGACTGTAGAGCGTGGCGTACACGATCAGCAGCACGAAAGCCATGAAGGCCGTGAAGAACAGCGACTGCCGGTTCACGCTGTCCACCATCAGCCGGTAGAGCTGGTGGCGGTCGGTGAGCACATCCCAGCTGTTCAGCCGGTATATCCGCCCGAGCAGCACCCCGTACCCGCCCAGCAGGCAGGCGGCCAGCACGAAGATCCAGGAACGGACCCGGCCGCTGCGCTTGCAGATAACGGACTGGAACTGGTACAGCGAGAAGAAGCCGGTCAGCCAGGCGCTCCAGGTGAACAGCAGCAGCATTGCCAGGTCGTACCAGTAGCGGCTCTGTACCGCTCCTTCCAGGATATAGCGGCGGCTGCGGACGGTGAGATGCAGCAGGTCTGTCATAATATACGGCGCGTTCGGAAAAAACAGCAGCCAGGCCGCGCCCAGCGGGATCAGCAGGATCGTTCCCCGCTGCGACCGGTCCAGAGCGTAGGCCGCCGTAGAGAACAGGAACGGCACCCAAGCGAGGAACAGATTCCACAGCATGAACCGGTAATAGGTATCCGTCCGGTCGGCCACCACCAGGTAGACGCCTATGGATACAGCCGAGAGAGCGGCCAGAAGGACAAGCAGCTTGACGGGATTCAGCGATTTCACCGGACAGGTCTTCTCCTTTCCGATCTGTAAGTCTTTGCTATGATTGTACCTGCCCGGGAAGGGGCTGTGCAACTTGCGGCCGCTCCCTGCGCCCGGCCGTCCTACATCTCATTGGACTGGATGCCCGCGCTCCAGTCCCAGGCCGCCGTGCGGCCGCGGCTGTAGCCGGTCAGCCCCTGGCGGGGCCGACCCTCGCTGCCCGAGAGGACGCCGCACTCGCGGAAGGCGGCGTACCGGCACCCGGCGCATTGGCCGCGGTCGATGCCGCTCTGCGCCGACAGAATTGCTTCCTCGGTATGCGCGCAGAAATTCGCCGCTCCGATCCGGTCATAGAGTCCCGACTTCTTCAGCAGCTCCAGTGGCTGCGGCTGGATGCCGGAGATCAGAAGCCGTCCTCCGGCCGACCGGACGCGGCCGGCCCATTCGGCCAGATGGCTCTCGCCCGTCAGATCAATCAGCGGCACTCTGCCCATTCGGAGAATTATCGCCTTCGGTCCGTCCGGGACCAAGGGCGGCAGCGCATCCCCGAAGCGGTTCGCCGTCCCGAAGAACAGAGGGCCTTCAACGTTGTAAATTCCGATCTGCGGACAATCCTGCCCCGCCGATACCTTTTGCGGCAGCACCTTGACCGATTCGGGATCGGGCAGCGCCTTCGCCACGCCGTGCGCTTCTCCCATCCGCTTCACGAACAGCAGGACCGCCAGGGCAAGACCGGCCTCCACCGCTGTCGGCAGGTCGGTAAAGACGGTCAGCAGGAACGTCACTGCAAGCACCAGGGAGTCTCCGGTCCGCGTCTTGAGCAGCCGCACGCAGGCCTTCCGTTCGCTCATATTCCAGGCGACCATCATCAGAATCGGCGCCATCGCCGCGAGCGGAATCCGCGAGGCATACGGCGCCATGGCCAGCAGAATCAGCAGCACTGCGGCGCCGTGCACGACGCCCGACACGGGCGAGGCCGCGCCGCTGCGGATATTCGTGGCCGTCCGGGCAATCGCGCCCGTGGCCGGAATGCCGCCGAACAGCGGAGCGCAGATGTTGGCGATGCCCTGCCCGATCAGCTCCCGGTTGCTGTCATGCCGGGAGCCGGTCATTCCGTCGGCGACGACGGCCGACAGCAGCGATTCGATCGCGCCCAATAGGGCGATCAAGAGGGCGGGCCGGATCAGCGATACGATCCGGTCCCAGGTGACGGCCGGAACGTGGAAGGCCGGCAGTGTGCTCGGAATGTCGCCGTAGGACGTTCCGATGGTGGCCACCTGGCCGGGGAAGCAGAGAGAAGCGGCCAGCGTGGCGGCGACCAGCCCGAGCAGCGAGCCCGGCAGCTTCGGCGCGAAGCGGGCGGCGGCCAGCAGAACAGCCAGACAAATGCAAGCCGTGGCGATGCTGTAGCCGTTCACGGTTCCCAGACGAATGGCGACCTCATGCATGTTGCCGAGGAAGGCCTCATGCCTCCGGACGCCGCGCAGTCCGAGGAAGCTCGCGATCTGGCCCGTGAAGATAATGACAGCGATACCGGCCGTGAAGCCGACCGTAACCGGCTTCGGAATGAACCGGATCAGACCGCCGAGCCGCAGGAGTCCCATCAGCACCAGAATGACGCCGGCCATCAGGCCCGCAATCAGCAGATTCTCATAGCCGTAGCGGGCGCCGATTGCGAACAAAATCGGAATGAAGGCCCCTGTCGGCCCTCCGATCTGGAACTTCGATCCGCCCAGCAGCGAGATCAGCGTACCCGCCACAATTGTCGTGTAAATCCCGTATTCCGGCTTCACCCCCGAAGCAATCGCGAACGCCATGCCAAGCGGTATGGCAATGACGCCAACCAGAATTCCGGCAATCAGATCCTTGCGCAGGCTTGCCAGATTGTAGCCCTCGAACCGGCTTTCTCTTTTCATTTCCTAACCTTCTTTTCTCTGAATATCTGATAATTTGAATATAAAGCCAAGACTACTCCTGCCCTGCCGCGCTGTCAATGCGTTCTGCTTCACCCCGGTGCTGTCAGCCGTTCTGCCTCGCAAGCGGGCGGTCTTCCGGCTGTCGCTGAGGCTGTCGCTGTCCCTGTCGCTCACGACCGCCGCTGCTGCCACGGCCGCCGTCATTATCGCTGTCACTGCCGCCGTCGCCACCGAAGCCGCGCGGCGAAGAAGGGGCTTAGTCCCCGCTTCGCATATTCTCCAGCATGGTGATGGCGCTGACCAGATGATTGTCAAAAATCCGCTTCGCCACTCCGAGCAGCTCCTTGATGAGCGGATCGCGAAGCGAGTAGATGACCGTCGTTCCTTCCTTGACGCTGTTCACTACATTCTTGGCCCGCAGCACCGCAAGCTGCTGCGAGACGGCGGAGCCCTCCGATCCCAGAATAGCCTGGAGCTCGTTCACATTCTTCTCGCCTTCGCTGAGCAGCTCCAGAATGCGGATGCGCATCGGGTGGGCCAGCGCCTTGAAGAATTCACTCTTGAACTGCTGCACTTCATAATTCATTGCTCCGACCCCTCTGCTTCCGTTGTACTCACAGCTTAGCATACCCTTGACGCCTCGGCGATTCAAGACTTCCGGGTCCAGAGCCCGCCGCAGGCAGACGGCCAGAACCAAGATCTGCTGTCCGTCTACAGCTTCGGATAGAGCTGAAGCCGGTCTGCCCGAAGCGTGATGAATCCGCCGATGCCCATCGGCTCGCCGAGGCATTCAAAGGTCAGCTCCAGGTCGCCGAGCCGGAGCCAGGCGGTTCCGTCCTCCTCCAGCTCTTCCAGCACACCGGTCACCGCCGTCGTTCCATCCCCTTCAATGGAGATGGAGGGAGACGTCGCCCCCGGCGCCGGAACCGCATTTACCCAGCGGATGAACAGGCCCGGCACCTCCATCTCCACATCGAACCGCTCACCGGGGAGCGGCAGCGGCGGGCCCATCCACTGTCCTCTTCCTTCTCCCCAAGCCGCCGAGAAGGTCAGCAGCCCGCCCGGACCCGCCGGGGACACAATCGTAATCTCCACTGCAAGTTCCTCCAATCGTTCTTTCCCCCATTTGTACCGCCCGGGCGGGACGTTGTCAAGGATGGAGCAGGACATCGCCGCCTATGGCGTGGAGGGCTCCCGCGCCCGATGACGGCGCAAGGCCCGGGTTCCGCGTACCCGGGCCTTGCGCCGCTTCGGAGCATCAGGCGGCAGCAGCCGCCTGATGTGCCGGAACTATTCGGTTTTGATCGCTTCCAGCGCGCTCAGCCGCATCGCCCGCCGGGCGGGATAGAAGCCGGATACGAGACCGACTACGGTCGCGAACAGCACAGCTGACCCCATCAGCCAGAGCGGAATAACCGAAATCTGGCCGGCGGCGGCAGCGGACGGATCGCCCATGCCCATGCCGCCTCCGCCTCCGAGCGAGCCCAGCGAGCCCGCGCCGAACTTATTCAGCACATAGGAGGCGGTCAGACTGAACCCGACGCCCAGCAGACCGCCGAGGAAGCCGAGAAAGCCCGCTTCCAGCAGGAACAGCCTGCGGATATCGCCCAGCTCGCAGCCGAGCACCTTTATAATCCCGATCTCCCGGGTCCGCTCGTAGATGGACATGACCATCGTATTGGTAATGCCGATGGCGGCGACGAGCAGCGAGATGGCGCCGATGCCGCCGAGGATCATTTGCAGCGTCTTCGACGTCTCCTGCATTCCCTTGAGCACATCGGTGAGCGCGCTCGTCCCGAAGCCCATTTTCTTGATGGCGTCGCGGACACGCTCCACATCCTTGAGGTTCGCTACCTGCACAATCGCTGTCTGGTAGCCCTGCTGCTGTGAGAAGCCGGCCAGCGAGCTGTTCTCGGTCTTCGCATTCTCGCGGATCAGCTTCTGGAGATGCTCCAGATTGATGTAGACCGACCAGTCCTTCTCATTCTGCGTCTGGGCCAGCACACCGGCGGCTTTGATCTTGTACAGCCCGGCCGACTTGGCACCGCCGTTTCCGCCGTTTCCGCCGCTTCCGCCGCCGTTTCCGCCGTTGCCGTCGCCATTGCCGCTGTCCGCAGCGCTCATGTCTCCGCCGGTATTCGCCTGCTTCTCGCCGTACATCATGTCGAAGGTCATCTCCAGCTTGGCCGTCATCGGATCAATCTGGGGAGGCTGGGTGTAGACGACAGCCTTCGGGTTGTAGAAATTCATCGACGTCTGGGAACCGAAGACCAGATCCATCGCGTCGCCTTCGTTCAGCAGCCGGCCCTCTGCCAGCGGGAAGTCCAGCTTCGCCATAGCCTCCGGACGGATGCCCACCAGCGAGACGTAGCTGATCAGCTTGCCGGAGATCAGCTTCGCGGAGGCCTGAACGAGCGGCGTCGCGACCGTCACGCCCTTCAACTCGGACATGGCGCGGATAGAGCGGTCGTCGAGCTTGGCTGTGCCCGCTCCTCCCGCCCCGCCGGCCGGAGCGACGCTTCCATCCAGATAGACATTGATCAGGGTCAGGCTGCCCATCTGGCTGACCTGCCGCTTGAAGCTCTCATTCATGCCGATGCCAAGCGACAGCATGACGACGATCGCCGCCGTGCCGATGACGACGCCGAGAATCGTCAGGAACGAGCGCACCTTGCTCCGCCAGAAATTAATCAGCGCCAGCCGGACGGAATCAGAAATCGTCATCCAGTTCCATTTCCTTTCGTCTCCGGCGTCTTCTCCGCAGCACCAGGGCCGTTACTGCCCCGGCCAGAACCGCCAGAGCGGCCAGCCCGTACGGCAGGTATTTGCGCAGGGCGCTCTTCCCTCCCGCCTCCAGCGGCTGCTCCGGCTGCGCGCCGGACATATCCGGGGCAGGAGGCGCCTCCATCACCGTAACCTTGAACGGCTTGCGGATCTCGCTGCGCGTTCCGGCGGCGTCCTCAAAGGCAAAGACCACTTCGCCCTTCAGCTCGCCCGGCGCGTTCGCGGTGATCGTCGGCTGGAAGGTGTCGCTGCGGCCCGAGGCGAAGTTGCCGACATAATAGCTGCCGTTGGCGCTCTGGAAGCCTTCGCCCTCAACGGTCACCATCAAGTTGTAGAGCACCGCTTTGCCCATGTTGTAGAACTCCATGGAGAGCGGAACCGGCTGGCCCGGATAAGCCTCTCCGCCGACGGTCACTTCCCCCGCATTCAGCCGGTTCTCCTGCACGACCGGCAGGCTCACGGTCTCCTTGGACGTATACGGATTGCCCTTGGCGTCTTCATAGTCGAGGTTCAGCGTCAGCGAATAGACCTTCGGTTCGGCGTCCGGCTTGGCCCGGACTTTCAAGGCCCGCTGCACCGTCCCCCGGGAGGGCAGCGATTCAATGAACAGCGTGTTGCTGCCGTCAATGGTGAACGTGCCGTCGTCCGAGGTGACCGTCAGCTTGATGTTGCTGACGCCCATCAGGCTGCTGGTGTTAAGCAGCGCCAGCTCCACCGCCGCTTCCTTCCCGGCCGCCACCTGGCCGGGCTGAACCGCATAGCGGCTGACAATAATGCGCGGGACCGTCTTGAGCGCTTCAGGAGAAGCGGTCGCGGCTCCCTTGCCCTGCACATAGACGCCGACATACTGCTGAAGCGTGTTCTTCACCGTCTGGCCGGCTTGGACGACATCGTATTCCACCGCAATCGACACCGGATAATTGCGGGTCGCCGCGTCGGGAGCGACGGCCAGCTTGAAGCTGAGCGCCTTCGACGCGCCCGGAGCAAGCGAAGGCACAATGACGTTGCTCAGCGTCACCGGAATCAGTTCCTTGTCGGATGTCACGGAGACCTTCACGTTCTGCGCCTTCACGCCCCCGCTGTTGACAAGCCGGAAGCCGACGTTGAACCTGTCGCCCGGCAGCATCACGGATTCCGGGGAGATCAGCTTGTCGATCACGACCGCAGCCGGCGCGGCCCCTTCCGTCTGCCGGACCGGAATGAAGATCGGGCTCTCGTCGCTGACGGCCGCTCCGCTCTCATCCTTGTAATCCAGCCGCACGCCGAGCGGCTGGCTGCCGCCGGCAAGCCCTGCGGCTGCCGTCAGGCTGAAGACCGCTTCCTGCGTCCCGCCTCCGGCGATGGAAGCGATGCGGCGCGAGCCGGTATCGCCGCTCAGGGCGAAGCCGTCGGCCTTGAGGCCGGTCAAGGTAACCCGGACATTGCCGGAAGGAACCGTGCCGTCGTTGGCGATGCGTACCGCCAGCTTCACCTTCTGGCCGGGTACGGCCTCAGCCGGCGTCTGGCTGACGGAGACGAGCGAGATCCGGGCCGGCACGCTGCTGTTGGTGACCTTGATATAGAGCCCTTCACTGGAGGTGAACGGGTCGCCCGCCGCATTGGTGAAGGCATAATTCAGCTTCAGCGCATAGACGCCGGCGGCCGCGTCACTGCGCAGCTTCAGATTGAAGGCGGCCGCGCGCGTCTCGCCGGGATTGATCTGGTCGATTGTCTGGGAGAGATTGACCACTCCCGCCTCAAAAGGAATCTTCGCCGCATCGCCCGGCTCCAGCGTGACCGTCACCGACCGGGCCGCATTGCTGGACCCGTTCTTGATCGGCAGCGCCAGCGTGAGCATGCCGCCCGCTTCCCCGGAGGGGACGTCTCCGCCTCCGGCCACCGCCAGCTTGGGCACGAACTTTGTCGTGTCCACCGGGGTCGGCGTCGGCGTCGCCGCCGGCTTGACCGGAACCGCCTGCGTAATCGTCAGGCTCTGGGTCTCGGGGCTGCCCCCGTCAGGCAGGAAGCTGACGGTAAGCTTTTGCCCGCTGCCGCTGTAGACTACCGGAAGATCCACTGTGAAAGACGCTCCCGAGTAATCGACGCCCGCTTTATTCAAATCCAGCACATTGCCATCCTTGCCGTAGAACGAGCTGGAATCGTCGATTTGCAGAGACAGCTCCTTCGGCGCGCCGCCCTTCTGATTCACGCTCAGCCGGAGCGTCACTTCATCCGCCGGATTGATCTGGGCGGTGTTTCCCTTGTAAATTTTGTACCCGGTAAGGTCATATACCGGCCCCGGACTTGCCGTCTCGGCTTGTGCCGTCTGCCGCCCCGCCGGGAACAGCGCCGCCAGCATCACCAGAATAAGTGCCGCAGCCGTCAGCTTGAATTTCATAATTCTCTAACCCCCGAATGCTTCGTTTTGGACAATAATCTCCCGGATGCCGCCGTCGATGATGCGGACGACGCGGTCTGCGTACCGGGCAATCTCGTTGTCGTGCGTGACCATGACAATCGTCTGCCGGTTTCGGCGGGCCAGCGATTTCATCAGCTCCAGCACTTCCAGCGTTGTCTTGGAATCCAGATTGCCGGTCGGCTCATCGGCAAAAATAATTTCCGGCTTCGCCGCGAATGCCCGCGCGATTCCGACCCGCTGCTGCTGCCCGCCGCTCATCTGCGACGGCTTGTGCTTCTCGTGCGAGGCGAGGCCGACGGCCGCCAGCAGCTTCCGCGCCCGCTTCTCCCGCGCGGGACGCGAGATCCCCTTGAAGGTCAGCGGCAGCGCCACATTCTCCAGCGCGCTGAGCGCCGGAAGCAGGTTGTACGACTGAAAAATAAATCCCAGATGCTCCTGCCGGAACCGGGCGAGCCGCTTCTCCGACATGCCGCTGACGGCCTGTCCGCGGATCCGGACCGTACCCCGCGTCGGCTTCTCCAGCCCCGCCATGAGATTCAGCAGAGTGGACTTGCCGGACCCCGAGGTGCCGAGCAGACAGCAGAACTCGCCCCGGCCGATGGTCAGATTGATGCCGCCCAGAGCGACCACGCGCTCTCCGCCGATCCGGTAGACCTTGCGCAGATCGGTAATTTCGATAATCGGCCTGTTCCCGTCCTCGTTCACCTTCACCGATCCCTTCCACAGAATTTACTCTTTTTGTTCTTTTTTGCTTATATGTATGCACTCTTCCTTATTGTACAGAGAAAGATGAAGAGGAGGGTCTCAATTTGTTAGCAGATACGTTTCATTTTCTTAACCGAATGTCAAAAAAGCCCCGCACGGAGAACTCCGCGGGGGCTTGCAATGAACAGCTTACAGGTAAGGTACAATCTTCTTGTCAGTAAAGTACAGTCTTGTGAGAAAGGCACACTCTTGCAGGTAAGTTAAGGCTTACCCACAGGGAGTTACATCTGCGCCTGCTCGGCCTGGTAGACCTTCACATCCAGCGGGGCCGTCAGATACGAGGACGCCTGGCCGGCAAAAGCCTGGAAATGCGGGCTGGCGTTATGAGCCTGAACGGCGGCTCCGTCCTTCCATACTTCCACCATCACGAAGTCTCCCGGACGTTCCGCACTCTCATAGAGATCGTAGGAAAGGTTGCCTTCTTCCGCGCGGGTCGCTGTCAGCAAGGTGCGTACCGCCTCCAGAAACTCAGCCTGGGCTTCCGGCTTAACCGTCATGCGTGCATGAATAATGAACATGGGCTGTTATCCTCCTTTTCTTCGGGAACGATGGGTTATTTCCAATCCGCAATGCGTTCGATCGGCAGACGTACCGACGCATAGCCTTCTTCGGCGGCCTTGCCCATCGACAGCAGCATAACCGGAACATAGCGGTCTTTGTCCATGCCGAAGGCTTCGGCGATCTGATCCTTCTCGTAGCCGCCGATCGGGTTGGTGTCATAGCCGTGGGCGCGAGCGGCGAGCATGAGCTGCATGGAGACAAGGCCCGCGTCGATCAGAACGGTCTCCCGGTTCACCTGTTCCGAGGTGTTCGAGTAGTAGGCCGAGATCGAGGTTACCTGGCGGTCCTTGACTTCCTGCGGCATCAAGCCTTTGGCAACCGCCGTTCCGTAGATCTCTTCAATATACTCGATGCTGTTCATATCGCCGAAGATCGCGATGACAGCCGCCGAGGTCTCTACCTGCAGCTGGTTGAACTTGGCCAGAGGCGCCAGCTTGCGCTTGCCTTCTTCGCTCTCGATAACCAGGAAGCGCCATGGCTGCAGATTGACCGACGACGGAGCCAGTGTGGCTTCGGTCAGAATTTCCGTCATTTCTTCCTTGCTGATCTTCACGCTGGGGTCATATTTGCGGATCGACCGGCGACCCGCCACAATAGCCTGATAATCGTTGCTGCGCTGTGCTTGATTCATGTTAATAATCTCCTTCGTATATAAATTGGCGTTGCTTCTTCACTTCGTATAGGCGGCGTCCTGGATGGTTCTCAGGTTCGACTCCAGACGTTCCAGCATTTCCAGCAAAAGCTTCTGCTCCTCCGGGCCGAACCCGGCCAGCAGTTCATCGACAAAGCGTTCCCGCTCCTTGCGGTAAGCGGCCATCCGCGACCGCCCTTGCTCCGTCAGCGCCGCCAGCGCCGCCCGCTGGTCGGTCTTGCTGGACCAGCGGACAACAAGGCCCGCTTCCTCCAGCGCCTGAAGGTGGCGGGTAACCGCCGCTCCGTCGATGCCAAGCTCCTTCTGAATCAGCGACTGTCCGGCTTCCTCCGTCCGGGAGAGCAGACAGAGCAGCTTCAGGCGGGCCGGCGTAATGCCGGCGCAGCGTTCAAACACCGGGCTGATCCGCTTGTTCAGCGCCTGCATGGACTCCAGGATGCGTTCCCGTCCGGTCTCTGCCTCCGTCATGGCAGCTCCTCCTCTACCGGGCCTGCCAGAGATATAGCCGCCCTATAATTAATTGTGCAAAATCCGGTTTGACGTAACCTAGTATAGGTCTATTTCATTGACCCGTCAAGTACCTCTTTGACGATCGGTTTTTCGGCTTCGGGCCGGCCGCCAGCTCCACCCGCTGCGCGCTTCAGCCCTCCCGCCGTCCATAACGCTCGCGCAGGATTTCGGCCGCAGCCCGGACCCGTTGGTCGGCATAGCCCGCGTCTCTTCCGGGGAGCAGCTCCACGCCCTGCGCCGTCAGCGCCCGGCGCAGCCCCTCGGCCAGCAGCCCGGGGCTTCCCGGGCCCCCGAGCTCGGCGAGCGAGGCCATCGTCTCCGGCCGGACCGCCGGGTAGCTCAGCCCCTCGGCTCCGCCGGCCGCGCGTTCATAGAAGCGGCGCACCTGTTCGCCGCGCTCCCGGCCGGAGCCGGAGACAATGATGAAGGCGTGGACGAAATAGGCGTCGTTCTGACGCCGCTGGGCAATGCCGCAGAACTTCCGGCCTGCGACGGCCAGATCATATTCGCCGGGGCAGTAGGACCCGGCGATCTCCCCCGCTTCGATTCGGGCGGCCGTCTCCGGGTGGGAGACGGCGACGGCGCTGACGATGATCGACGCGAGCAGCCGGAAGTCGCGGTGGAAGTCGAGCGCGGCCCGGCTCTTGGGCAGAAGCAGCGCCACGTTCAACACGCCCCGGTCCAGCGGGACGGCCGCTCCGCCCGAATGCCGGACAGCTGTCCGGACGCCCGCCGCTTCAAGCTCCTCCATCGCCTCCCGGGCGAATGGCAGCCTGCTGTCGCGCAGCCCGAGAGCCAGCCCGCCGGGATGGCTCCAGATATGGACGGCGGGCGGGGACGCGCCGGACCCGACATCCCGGCAGAGCGTCTCCTCAAAGGCGAACGGCAGCAGCAGATCGCCGTCTTCCAGGCAGCCGCTCTCCCCCCGGTCTTCGCTCCGCCCTTCCCCGTCCCAATGCTCATGCAGCGCCATGCTCTCCCATTCCCATTCCATCTTCCGCATCTCTCCCTGTGTTCCAGTTCACGCCTATTGTAGCCGATTTCCGCCGGAAGGCAAAATCAGGATGGCCCCGGCCGTCCGGTTATTTGTAATCCCGTCCTCCGGGCGCTATCCTTGTAGGTAAGAGGCGGCGTCCAAGGCCGCCGGACCGAACCTTTGCGAAGCAGGAGGGATTCTCCATGTCCACGAACGCAAGCCCTCAGCCGGCCCAGTCCCGAACCCCCCGGAGCCGGCAGTGGGAGCAGGAACTGAACCAGCTCTACGGAGGCTTCCTTAAGCACAGCCGGCAGGCGCTGGCCGCTTACGACCGCGAGGCGGTGCATCAGGCGCGCACACACTGCCGCAGGCTCATGACGCTGCTGTCCGTACTGGACCCGGAGGACCGCTCCGGCCTTCACGCCGAATTCCGGAAAGCCCAGAAGGCGCTCGGCAAAGTCCGGGATGCCGATGTCTTCATCAAAGAGCTGAAGGCCCGGCGGCGTCGCGCCAAGCGAACGGACGGCAAGAAGGCGGTCAAGGCGCTGAAGGCCGTAGCTAAGCATGAGAAGCAGCACCGCGCCAAGCTTCGCCGGAAGCTGGACCGGAAGCTGCCCGCTGCGGTTGCCGGCCTGGATAAGCGGTGGAGCGCCTTCATCGGGCAGGACCTGCCCGGACTTGCAGAGCAGCGGAATGTCAATGTGCTGCTCCGCGAGCTGGAGGTTGCCTACGAGCAGCAGAAGAAGATCTGCAAGGATCTCTTCCGGCAGGAGAACGCGACCTCCCGGGAAGCGCTCGACGCTCTGCATCAGCTAAGGATTGCCGCCAAGAAGATCCGCTATACCGCAGGGGCCGCTTCCTTCGCGCTGGACCGCAAGTTCCAGTCCTATGAAGCCCTCTACCGGGACATTTCCGACAAGCTGGGCGCCATCAACGACAAGCGGGTCTGGCTGGAGCGGCTGGATGAGCCGCTGCGTCAGGAGCTGGATATCCCGCGCAAAGCCTGGGACCGGCTGACCGCCGGGCTGCGCAGCGAGCTGGGCGAAGCGCTGGCCGGCAACGGCATCGTTCCGGTTCCGGCCGCCAAGGCCCCGGCGGAGATCTGAGCCTGCATCCGCCAGGCGCAGGAATCTATCCGCTCGCGGACTTTCGGGCCGCAGCAGAATGGAAGAAGGGAAGAGCGATATTGCCGCTCTTCCCTTCTTTTTGCGCCAGAATTCTCCGCTTACCACGGCCAGGCTTCGCCCTCAAGGTCCAGATACAGCGGCTGCTCCGGCCGCTCCCCGCCCCGGCGCTCCACCAGCGCCGCAATCTTGCGGGCCGCCTCCTCCGGCAGAACGGGAGCATTCGGGTCGGGCTCTCCGTTCATGAAGGTGCGCATCCAGCCGGGATGAAACACCATAACCGCTCCTCCCTGCGGCTTCAGCTCCTGATGGACCAGGGAGGACTGCATATTGAGCGCCGCCTTGGACATGCAGTAGCCGTACATGGAAGTGCGGCTGTTGCGGGCGATGCTGCCCGCCTCCGACGAAATATTCACAACCAGCCGCCGCTCCCCCTGCAGCAGCAGCGGCAGCAGCGCCCGGGTGACGCGCAGCGTCCCCAGCGTGTTGACGTTGAAGATCCCGGCCATAGCCTCCATATCCATCTCTTCCCGGAGGGTGGCGTAATCCTGCGGCTTGATGATGCCCGCATTGTTGTACAGAATATCGACATGCCCGGTCTTCGCGGCAATCTGCCGCCCGGCGGCAGCGACGCTCTCGTCGTCGCCGATATCCAGCGGAACCCGGTGCAGGAGCCCGGCATACTGCTCTTCCAGCTCGTCCAGGCCGGACTCCTCCCGGCGATGCTCCCCGGCAAATACGGTATGCCCTCTCTCCAGCATTTCACGGGTCAGATGCAGGCCCAGGCCGCGGCCGGCCCCGGTTACGCAGGCAATGGATGTCATGGGTGTCCCCTCCTCTGTGTCTTCAGTGTGGGCCGTTTCCATTATAACGCTTTCATTCCGGCTCCGCACCCGTCATCAAATTGACAAATTTTCAATTCTCCCATATAGTTGCTAATACAACTAATTTAGAGAGAAGCGATTACACCATGAGTCATTCTGACCTGAACGGGGACAAGCTGTGGAGCCGCAGCTTTCTGTCCATCTGTTTGTGCAGTTTTTTTGTGTTCATTACTTTCTATATTCTGGCGGTTACCCTGCCCGCCTACGCCCTGGACGAACTGGACGGCGACAAGAACAGCGTCGGGCTGGTGACCACCGTCTTCGTCGTCGCTGCCGTCATCTTCCGGCCTCTCGCCGGCAGATGGCTCGATGAAATGAGCCGCCGGAAGCTGGTCCTGGCTTCGCTGGCGCTGTTCGGCGCCTGTTCCCTGCTCTATCTGCTTGTTCCCGGCTATACGGCGCTGCTTGCGCTTCGTTTTGTGCACGGCATCGCGTTCGGGGTAGCCGCCACCTCGACGTCGGCCATCGTCCTCGATCTCATTCCGAACCGGCGCAAGGGCGAGGGCATCGGCTACTTCACGCTGTTCATGAGTCTCGCCATGGTCATCGGTCCGTTCCTTGGCCTCAGTATCAGCGAGCATGCGGGCTACCGCCCGCTGTTCGTCTTCATCGGAGCGGCCGGAATGCTGTCGCTGCTCTGCGGGCTGCTCATTCCGATTCCGCCCCGCGCCCCCCGGCCGCAGGGAGAGAACCTTGGCCGCGGTCTGCTCCGCTACTTCGAGCCGAAGGCGCTGCCCATCTCGCTGGCAGGCTTCTTCCTGGCCTTCGCTTACGGCGCGCTGTCCACCTTCATCTCGGTGTACGCCGCCTCCATCGGCCTGACCAGCGCCGCCAGCTATTTCTTCATCGTCTTCGCGGCGATGGTCCTGCTGTCGCGGCCGTTCACCGGACGGCTGTACGACCGGCGCGGCGCGCATCTGCTCGTCTATCCCGGCGCGGTTCTCTTCGCCGCCGGGATGCTGGCGCTGAGCGCCGCTCATTCGGCGTTCGGCTTCCTGCTGACGGCGGCGCTGATCGGTCTCGGCTACGGCGCGATTCTGCCGAGCTTCCAGACGCTGGCCGTCCAGTCGGCGGCGCCCCACCGGGGCGCTCTGGCAACCAGCACGTATTTCGTGCTGTTCGACCTCGGCTTCGGCCTCGGCTCCTTTCTGCTCGGACTTCAGGCCGCCCATACCGGCTACCGGACCATGTACGTGACCGGCGGCCTGATTGCCCTGCTGTCGGTCTCCAGCTACTTCCTGCTGCACCACCGGCGGCAGAGCAGCGCCGCCTTGAAGGCCGCGGACCCGGTCCGGCAAGACTAGAAGCGGCCGGACTATGCCCGAATGAACAGCCCGGGCCTTTTTTAGCTTCCGGCTATCTCTTCGCGGATTCCTAAATATGGTATGCTGTTCAGGTAATCTTCAAATCCGGGCACAGGAGGCCTGATATTGATGAACCTGAAGCACCGCCGTAAGCTTATCCGGATTACAGCCGCTCTGGTCCTGATCGCACTGGCTTGGATTAATTGCAGAAGCTATCTCCCGACCACCTTTGACCAAGCTGCGACCCGTCATCATGCCCTCGATCTCCGCGAGGTAAGGAGCGTTGAGATCATCCGGCAGGACTCCGGCGGCGAGCAGACGATCACCCTGACCGGCTCTGCCCAAGTTCAGCGTCTGCTTGCGGTGTTCAACGGGGTCAAGCTGCGGAAATCCGGCTCTTCTCCCGGTGAATACCAAACGGTCTACTGGATTACGCTGCGGGGCGACAACTACAGACAAACCGGAATTATCCTCTATGACCATCGCTACATGATTATAAATGCGGTCGATTCGGATATCCCCAAAGACCGGGTCCGTTCCTTCAAGATCCTCTCCGGGCTGGACAACCGCCGAATCGACGACCTGTTCACACGCTAAAAAAGCTCCCCGCACCGCAGCAGGCAATTCCTCGCCTGCCCGCATTGCGGGGAGCTTATTCTTAGCGGAATCTTATGCTGCGATTCCCGCCCTTGCATAACCTTAGCTTCGCTTCTTGCCGCCGGTTATGAACCGCCATACCGCCAGCAGACATCCGACCAGCCCGATTCCCAGCAGCAGCTGCTGGAGGATGCCGAGCCCCGGACTGGTTGGCGGGATCTGGCTGCTGATGACAATCAGCAGAATAGCTCCGACCAGTGTGAGCGTATGGGTGCGTCTCACTGTTCTTACCTCCCGTCAGACATGGCTTTCGCCTTATACTGTCCACCCATTATAAAGGATTCGGACGGGAATATCGAAGAGCTCCAGTTAATGCTTGCTGTGGGCTTCTCCGTCCCGGGCGTTCAGCTTCGCAATCAGCTTGTCGCCCTCAACGTCCAGATTCGGAAGCAGCCGGTCCAGACCCTTCGGCAGCCACCAGGCTTTATCCTTGAAGATCGCCATGACGGCGGGTACGAGCGTCATGCGGATGACGAAAGCGTCGATCAGAATGCCGAACGCCAGCGCGAAGCCGATCTGCTTAATCATGGCGTCCGGCGCGAAGATGAAGCCCGCGAAGACGGAGACCATGATGACGGCGGCGGCCAGCACGACGCGGCTGGCCAGCTCATAGCCGTGGATGACGCTCTCCGTGCCGCGGTGGCCGTGAACGTACGATTCCCGCATCGAACTGACGAGGAAGACCTGGTAGTCCATAGCAAGGCCGTACAGAATGCCCGTCACCAGAATCGGCATGAAGCTCAGCAGCGGTCCGCCGGTATCGAAGCCGAACAGGCTGTGGAGCCAGCCCCATTGGTAGACGGCCGTCGTAATACCGAAAGTCGCCAGAATGCTGAGAATGAATCCGACGGTTGCCTTGATCGGCACAATGACGGAGCGGAAGACGAGCAGCAAGATAATTACCGAGAGAATGACAATGATGCCGACATACAGCGGGAAGGCATCCGCCAGCTTGGAGGACATGTCGATATTGACGGCGGTGAAGCCGGTCACTCCGATCTTTACTCCGCCCGCTTTGGCAAGGTCCGAATCGGCGGCCCGCAGATCCTGGACCAGATCTTTTGTCTCCGTGTCCGTCGGGCCCGTCTTCGGAATCAGGCTGATAATCGCCAGCTTGCCGCCTGCGCCTACGCCCATCGGCGTAACCATCGCCACATTCTCATGCTTCTGGAGGCCCTGGACGAGAATGCCCAGCGTCTCGGCGGTAACGGCGCCCGAAGGATCAGCCGGCTCGGCCACCAGCACGAGCGGACCGTTGAAGCCCTCCCCGAATCCGCGCGAAATGGCATCGTAGCTCTGTCTCGCCGTCGTATCCAGGTTGGCCGAAGCGCCCGAAGGAATGCCGAGTTCCATTTTGGCTACCGGAATGGCGGCCGTGCCAAGCACGGCAATGACGGCGACCACGATGACCCAGCGGTATTTCACCGTTCCGCTTGCCCAGCGCTGGGCGAACCCGCGGCGGACACCGTGTCCGACCGGCTTCGCCTTCTCCCGGGCTTTGGCGGAGCAGATGCGCTCTCCGACCAGTCCGAGCACGGCGGGAAGCAGAGTCAGGGCCAGCAGCACGTTGACGAACACGCTGGCTGCGGCGACAAGAGCCATAGTCGACAGGAACTCGATGCCGATAATCAGCATGCCGCACAGCGCGATAATGACCGTCAGACCGGCGAAGAAGACCGCGCTGCCCGCTGTCCCGATGGCCCGTCCGGCCGCTTCGCGGGCGGTCAGCTTCTGGTCAAGAATGAGCCGGCGCTGCCGGTTGACGATGAACAGCGCATAGTCGATGCCGACGGCCAGCCCGATCATGACCGCCAGAATCGGCGTGATGTCATTGAGATGAATGAACTTGGATACGGCAAAAGCTGCGCCTACGCTGATCGCGACGCCCAGAATCCCGGTCAGAAGCGGGAGACCCGCAGCGACGACCGAGCCGAGCGTCAGGAACAGCACGACCGCGGCGACCACGATCCCCACGGCTTCCGTCGAGCCGATGGCGATCTGGTTGGACAGCGATTCGCTCGGAATCGCCTGAAGGCCGCTTCCGCCCTGCTCGGCGGATTCCGCCGCGTCAATGACCGCGTTCAGCTGCGATTCGGACAGCGCCGTCAGCGCCTCCGTGAACTGGAACTGGAACAGGGCTACGCTTCCGTCGGCCGAGAGCATGACGCCCGGCACCGGAGCGCCGTCCGCCATCAGCGGGCCGTACGGGGCCGCAGCCGCTCCCTGAGCGGCGCTCTGCTGGGCGGCAGCAGCGTCCTGCCTGGAGGCGTCTGCCTGACCGGCTGCGGCCTGTTGTCCTGCGGCATCTGCCTGACCCGCAGCGGCTTGTTGTCCTGCGGCGTCCGTCTGACCGGTTGCGGCTTGTTGTCCTGCGGCATCCGTCTGATCGGCTGCGGCGGCCGCCTGCTTCGCAAGCTCCGCCGGGTTAATGACATAGTTCAGCTTGTAGACTTCGCCTACGGCCTGCTGAATCTGCTTCAGCCGTTCGGGCGTATCCAGCCGTTCTCCCTTGGGAGCCGTGAAGACAACGCTGCCCTGCCCGCCGGCCGCCTGCGGCAGTTCCTCCGCAAGCTGATCCAGCACCTTCTGCGCTTCCGTGCCCTCAATCTTCATCTCCGAGCTGGAGTGAATTCCGTTGACTCCGATGAGCGCTCCCACGACTGCCAGGACAATAATCCAAGCGCCGAGGAAATACCACGGCTTGTTAAAGGCTTTTTTGCCCAAGTTATATAAGAATGTCGACATTCGGTATGATCTCCCTCTCTTTGTTCTGAATCATGGCCTCCGGTCCGCCTTTAGAACCCGTTCCGCAAATAGGCGAACGTTGTCTCCAGAAATTGATCGAACGGCAGCGCTCCCGGACTGTCGCTCTCGCTCTCTCCCGGCATCCGCACGTTCAGATTGCCTTCCAGAATGGGCACACAGGCCCCGTATACCGCTCCGACGAGAAGCTGGACGTACCAGGCCGGATACCGGCCGCGCACAAATTGTTCGAGCACCTCCTGAGCCGCCAGCTGCACGCGCCGGAACACGCTCAGCGTATACGGCTCCAGAGCCGGGTAGCGCTTCGAGAGCGCAACGAACCGGCGCAGGCGCTGCAGGAACCCGGCGGTCAGTTGCATTCTCAGCAGGCGGTGCAGAATATCCAGCGGCACCGCATCCGGCGGCAGGCTTGCCACCAGTTCTTCATACTCCTCCTGGCCGCTGTTGACCGTCACCGCAGCTGTAGCGACCGCTTCCTCCTTGCAGGAGAAATAGTTGGCAAAGGTTCTGCGGGATACGCCCGCCCGCTCCGCAACATCATCCACCACAAAGCCGTCCAGCCCGCGCTCCAGCGCAAGCTCATAAGCCGCCTCGGCCAGCGCGGTCGAGGTCGCTTCCTTCTTCTTGTCCCGCAAAGTCTGTCTGGGATGCAGCAATCCTCATCCTCCCTCCTTCCCGGAATGAATAGCATAACGTTCATTACCCGTTCCGCAAGCCTATTATTGCACAAAATGCAAACTTGCGCAAAAGGCAAGTTTATTCCTCCAAAAAAGGCCTCTTCCGTTACCGAAAAAGGCCTTTGGCTTAGGTCATGCTGCAATTTTCATTTCCGCACGGGTTCTGCGGTACACGGCGGCATAGCCTGCTGCGGAGACCATACTCAGCCCGATATTGAACGCGATCAGCAGCTGATAATTGTGGAACCAATCGTAATTAAGGCCCCGGCCACACCCGACAGAGCCCCGCCTGCCTGGTGAATCAGAATGAGGAACCCTGTGATGAGGCCGGCGGAGATTCCTTGCTGCTCCAGCGTCTCGTTGGCCAGCAGAATGCCTCCCGGCAGGGCGCCCAAATAGCTGGCACCGAAGATCAGCGAGAAGAGGAGCGGACTTGCCGGGAAATGAAGAAACAGGATCAGAAAGGCAACCACCCGAACGGCATAGAGACTGGCCAGGGCCAGTTCTCTTCTCATCCGGTCCAGCAGGAAGGAGAATACGATCCCTCCAAAAAGCTCAAGCACACCCAGGAGCGTCAGCGAGGAAGAGAAGACCATCCGGTCTGCGCCGGCCACCTGATAAATTGCCATCAGATGCATTTCCACCGTTCCCATGCTGAACCCGCAGGTAAAAAGGGCTGCCATTACGGCGATTATGCGGCCGTCCCGCAGCTTCCGCGCCAAGTCCGCGGCCGAACGGAGACTCGGCCGCGGCCGGGGTGCCGGAGGCACAGCGGGCGGCTCCGGCAGTCGGTTGGGATTGGGCCGGACGACCAGAAAGGTCAGCGCGCAGAAGATTACGCCCGCCGCAACGCTGAACCCGTACAACGGCCTCCAGCCCAACCGGTCCTCATTCATAATGAAGACCGGACTTAGAATGGCAAGCCCCAGCGAGCCTGAACTGTTCAGCAGCACCAGCACCTTGGCGCGGTGGGAGGCGAACCAGTCGGCCACAAACACATAGTTGGCGGACGCCGCAATGCCTACAAGTCCCGCCAACAGGCCGAATCCGATGAAATAGCCGGTGGTGGACGGAAAGAGCAGCAGCGTACCGACCGAAGCCGAGGTCAGAAGCGAGCTTGCCATCATGACTCTGCGGTACCCGTACCGGTCTGCCAGATACCCTCCCACGGGAGAACAGAGCGCCCCGATTATAATATTGACGGACCAGGTGGTCCCGAGAAAGCTTCTTCCCGTGGACAGATAATGCGAAATATCGTTCTGATAGTAAGATTGCACGAAGCGGTTCACGGAACTGATGAACCCGTAGATCCAGAAATAGACGAAAAGGAACCACGCATAGCGCGTTCCCGGGGATAACGCCAAGAATCGGTTCCTCATCGCGAGCTCTCCCGTTTAATATTCCGTCTCAAATATCTTTTCATTTTGGTCGCTTAGAAAGATAATTTTTAATTGCGCCGTCGGGTTCCATATTCGATGGTCTTTAATAATGAGATACTTCTCTCCGTGGTACTCATACTCGCGAGTTTTACCGTCAATTATTAAGGAATACGTCTTAGCCTCTCTCAAAACTCGCAAATTATTAATGATGAGTCCTATAGAGCCCTTCTGTAAACCTCCGATGACAATCTTTTCTTTAACAAGCCCACTGGATTTCACATAACCAGAGGAGCCTCGATAAATATAAACATAAGGTGAACTAAAAATATAGTATTCACAACTGATCGATTTCATTTTGGGTAACCGTTTTTTTGCAACCTGTTAGAACCAACCATACACAGGAAAAGCAAATAAACGTTAGCGTTATTCGCTTCATCTCCGTTCTCCCTTCTTATGACGAAAAACTTAATTTATTCCAAAATTATAAATAACCTGAACACTTCCTGACAAGGCAATACTTCTCGTTCTCCAATTAATCACAAAAAACCAGTGAGGCCCGGTGGGACCTCACTGGTTGCATGAAATTTACTTTGAGGACATTCAGGTCTAGATCTTGTACGCCTTCATCGCCTTGCGCAGCTCCTTGAAGCTCGGACGCTTGCCGTACATGAGCACGCCGGTGCGGTAAATCTTCGCAGCCAGCCAGCCCATCACGAGGCTACTAACCAGGAGAATCAGAAGCGAGACGAGAATCTCCCAGGTCGCCACTTCACCGACGCCGATCCGCAGCAGCATGCTGAGCGGAGAAGTGAACGGCACGAAGCTGGCAATTTTGACGAGCAGCGTGTTCGGAGCGGAGATGCTGAACATCGGCACGTACAGGTTGACGAAGCCGAGCAGCATGACCGGCAGCATCGCCTGGCCCAGGTCCTCGGTCCGGCTGACGATCGAGCCGAGCGCCGCATAGATCATCGCATACAGGAAGTAGCCCAGAATATAGAAGATCAGGCCGTAGACCAGCAGGCTGATGCTCATCTGCCCCAGATCAATATCGAAATCGTCGAGGATGCCGGCATTATTCGGCAGCATCAGGTTGACCGCCACCGTACCCGCTATAATCCCGATCTGCAGAAGCCCGATAAAGAAGATGCCGAGCACCTTGCCGAACATTTGGGCCAGGGGCGATGTGCTGGTAATCAGAATCTCCATAATGCGCGAGCTCTTCTCCGAGGTAACCTCGGAGGACACCATGTTCCCGGTGGTGGTCAGCGTGATGAAGAAGAGCATCATCAAGGCGTACACGATTACATAGTCGACGACTGCCGGCGAGTCTTCTTCGCCGCCTGCTGCGCCGTCTCCGCCGCCGTCTGTCACCTTGGCCTCGCCAAGCTGCACCGGCGTATTCATGGCGGTGATCTCCTGCTGGGTCAGCCGGTCTCCGGCAATGAGCTGCGCCTGGACCTGCTGCAGCGCCGCCTGGAGCTTAAGCTGCAAATCCTGGCCCATGCTTCCGTCCTTGCTGTGGAAGGTGACCGGCGGCAGTCCCTTGCCGGTTCCCTGCTCCAGCGTCAGGTAGCCGTCCAGATCACCGTTATCCATCGCCTTGCGGAGCGCCGCATCGTTCTCCGACGGGTAGGAATCCACGACGAAGCCGTTCTCGGTTCCGGAACGCTGGGCATAGTCGCGCAGCAGATCGGCCGAGCGGGTTGCCTGCTCCGTGCCGGTCACAACGGCAATATGAATGCCGGCCGTATCGTCGTCGCCGCTGAACACCTTGACCATATAGGGGATATTCATCCCGATGCTGATCAGGATCACCATAATAAGCGTCGTCACCAGGAAAGCCTTGGTCCGAATCTTGTTCAGAAAGGTAAAGCCGATCACCGTGGACATATTATTCATGGGATTCACCTACCGCTTCAATGAAGATTTGGTTCAACGTCGGTTCCTTGATTTCAAAATGCTCCACTTCCGTCCCGGCTGCCGCCAGCTGCAAAATGCGCTGGGCTGCCGCCGGTTCGGCAATCTTGATGAAGTAGCCCTGCTCCGACTTGGCAACTCCCGTTACGCCGGCGATGCCTTCGAGATCCGTAAGCTCCGTCCGCGTCCGAAGCTGCACTTCGTTCCGGGGATAGCTCTTCTTGATATCCCGCAGATCCCCCTGCACCACCGTCTTCGAGCGGTCGAGAATCGTAATGTGGCGGCACAGTTCCTCGACATGCTCCATGCGGTGCGTCGAGAACAGAATGCTCGTTCCCTGATCCCGCAGCTCCTTGACCGTTGCCTTCAGCAGTTCAACATTGACCGGGTCCAGCCCGCTGAACGCTTCGTCGAGAATCAGGATCTGCGGCTTATGTACCACTGCGGCGATGAATCCCATCTTCTGCTGGTTGCCCTTGGACAGCTCCTCGATCTTCTTGCCGTAATATTCCGGCACCTCGAACCGCTCCAGCCAATACTTCAGACTCTTGTCGGCCTCGGAAGCCGACATCCCGCGCAGCCGGGCCAGATAAATGATCTGGTCGCTGATCTTCACCTTGGGATAGAGCCCCCGCTCTTCCGGCAGATAGCCCATCAGCTGGCGAAGCTCGTTGCCGTACGGCTTGCCGTTGTACAGAATCCGGCCGTTGTCCGGATAGATCAGCCCGAGCACCATGCGCATCGTTGTCGTTTTGCCGGCCCCGTTCGCCCCCAGCAGGCCGTAAATCTCGCCGCGTTCCACCTTCAAGTCAATATGGTCTACTGCGGTCTTGTCTCCATACTGCTTCACCACTTGTTCCAGCCTCAACGCTTCCATTACGATAACCCCTCCCCTGAGTTCAAGCCAGCCGGTTCATGTCCCTTGATCCACAAGCCCAGAATTTCTTCCAGTTCCAGACTTCGGCTCCCCTTTACCTTTACGCCAAGTTCGTCCAGACGTTTCCGAATTTCGGAAGAATTTGCTGCGACAAAAGAGGCCATCCCCTCGCCTTCCATCTGCGGCTCCATCAGCCCGGGCAGCTCCGCCTCAAGCTCCGCCAGTTCCTCCGGGCCGTCCGCCTGCACCCATATCCGGGCCCAGGCTGCAAAGAGCGCATCCTTCTCAGCCATGCCGAGCAGGCGGCCGCCGTCCATCGGCACGATATAATCGGCAAGCCGTCTGACCTCCTCCACCAGATGGGTGGAGATCAGGATGGTTGCTCTCCGGCGCTCGATATAGGCCTGAAGCGCTTCAATCATCGTCTTCCAGGCGAAAGGGTCCAGTCCCGAAGACGGCTCATCGAGCAGCAGCAGGCGGGGCGACGACGCCAGCGCTGCGGCCAGTTCGTATTTGCGCCGCTCGCCCTTCGACATCTTTCCGAGCCGGGTAGCGGCCGGAACCTCGAACTTCTCCATCAGCTCCGTGAACAGCGCGCTGTCCCAGTCCGGGTACCAATGGCTTCGGAACCGGGCCGCCTCGGCCGGCAGCAGGTCCCCTTCCTCCTCTCCGGGAAGCTCGGGAACGTAGGCGATCCGGCGCCGCAGCTCCAGCGGCAGCTCGCCGGACGACGGCGAGCCGTACCACAGAATCTCCCCTTCATCCGGCTGAATCAGCTTCAACAGCAGCCGCAGCAGCGTGGATTTACCGGATCCGTTCTTGCCGACAAGCGCGGCGATAAAGCCTTCCGGCAGGGCCAGGTTCACCGGACCGATCGTTTTGCCCCGCCGCCGCTTGATCACCCCGCGCATCTCTACCGCATTCGTTGTCATGAATGGTCTCCCCCGTCCATTCCGTATTGCCGTTCCAGCGTCTGCCGGAACAGATCCTCTACTTCTTCAGCGCCCATCTGCACCGAACGCGCGGCCTCGACCGCAGTCTCCAGCGCCTTGCGGACCGTCTCGGTGCGGTATTCTTCACGGGCTTCAGTGCCGACATGGGTGACAAAGGTTCCGGTTCCCTGCCGGGTTCGAAGCAGCCCTTCGTTCTCCAGGTCCTGATACACCCGTCTGACCGTAATCACGCTGCATTTGAGATTTCCGGCCATTTCGCGGATGGAGGGAAGCATCGTGCCTTCCGTGATCGAGCCCCCGATAATCAGTGACCTCAGCTGACTCTCGATCTGGTGGTACAGCGGCTCCGCGCTGTTCTCGTCAATCTGTATCGGTATCACATCGTTCCACCCTCCTTGTCGGCCTCAAGCGAGGTCCCGGCGCTTCAGCCGCTGCAGCGTCCACCGGCCCATCAGCAGCAGGGAGGCCGCTCCGGCTGAGAGCATGCCCCACGGAAGCGGCGAAGCCAGTCCCCGGTCCCGGCATAAGCGGGCCGAGAACAGCAGGAGATTCCCGCCGGACAAGCCGACCGCTCCGGCAACCCCGGCAATCAGAGCCACCAGCACCACCATGGCCACAAAGTACATTCTGCCGCTGTGAGCCATCTCGAAGTGAATGAATACCGAGGTGATCACCAGACCGTAGCCGATCCAGGCCAGCACAAAGGCCAGATAGGCTGCCGGCGGCAGCGAATGCCGGGCATCGGGACTGAGCGCATACAGCAGGCCGAAGAAGATCAGGCCGTTTAGGCAGAAGGCTAGCAGAGACTGGAGCTGTCTTTTGCACAGAACCGCCTTCGACGGCACCGGCAGCGTACGCAGATAGGAGAGCGTCTTCGTGTACACATCGCTGCCCCAGTAACGCAGGGACCGGCGGCAGTAGACAAAGCCCAACATCGGCACCGTCAGCAACAGCAGATAGTCCGCAATAATCATCGGGTCCTGGTCCTTCAATCTCTCCTGCAGCATGACTCCGGTGAATAATCCGAAGTAGCCCATCATCACCAGGGAGAACGCCACGACCTTGATGATCCGCATTCGGGTACCCATCATCTCGCTCTTAAGCAAAAACCAGGCTTCTCTCATCGTACTCATTGATTTCTTCAACCTCGCTCATGTGTGCTTACTGTATATATCTATATGCACAGTATAATCACACGGCAAATAGGCGTCAATATTTTCCTGCAAAAAAAGAGAACCCGGCCAGCCTGTCCGAAGATTTCTCTTCTTGGCTGGCCGGGTTCTCCGGCGTTCCCTCATTTATGGCTCCTCCGGAACCGGCGCGTTCTTGGCGCAGACCCGCTCCCGGGACCGGACCCGAATCATCGGGAGATCAATTAGGAGCGTCCGCCTTTGCGGCCCGCTTCTTCGCGGCTCATCTTGCCGTTGCCTTCATTGCCGTTGCCGCGGGCTTCGCCGCCCTTGCGGCCGATTTCCTGATAGAACTCTTTATCGTGGCTGTCGGAGGTTGCTTCTCCGCCTTTTTTGCCGATTTCCTGATAGAAATCCTTGTCATGATTCTCGGAGGTTGCTTCTCCGCCCTTCTTACCGATCTCTTGATAAAATTCTTTGTCGTGATTCTTGGATGTAGCTTCTCCGCCCAGACGACCTGCTTCTTCGCGACTCATCTTGTTGTTCTCATCGTTTCTTGCCATTTCCAACTCACTCCTCTGAATTTGTGGTAGTAGGGTGTGCCATGCGGCAACACTCTGTATTTAAACGTCTGCCCGTTATTCAAACGGATTTCACATCAAATGGGAAGTTCGTCCCGCCCTCACTCCCGCCTCTCCTCGTGATACCCATCCGGCGGAACGGCAATCTGGGAAGAAGGTCTCTTTTTGCCGGACGCCGCCTTTGGCAGAGAGCCTTGGAACGAGCGGAACCGCCGGCCTGACGGCCGGCGGTTCCTGTACTTGCGAGCTTAGGCTCCTATTATAATTTCCCATACCGGCTTGGTGTGGCCGCCCGGATACATCAGGTACAGCAGCACATAGACCGTACTTCCCGTGATGGCCGTAATGAACCAAATGACTGCCGTTACTCGTCCCCATTTGCGATGCTTCGCATACTTCTCCCGGAAGCCGAGCACCAGCGTCGTAATCCCGAAGACAGCGGCGACCGAAGCCAACACAATATGAAAGATCAGGAAGACGTAGTACAGACCCGACAGATGCGGGGGGCCGTTCCAGTCGGTGTTGCCCACAAACAGCGTCCGCGACGCATACACCAGAAAGAACAGAATCGCGAACACAGCGGCCCAGATCATAGTCTTCTTGTGCGCTTCGCGCTTGCCTTGAATAATGAGTCGCCAGCCGACCGCCACCAGTATCGCGCTGATTACGATAAAGGATGTGCTGATCGTCGGAAACACGGTGAATATGTCCATTCCGATCCTCCTCGAAGCTTCCCTGTACCGGGCAGCTCCTGTTTACACAGTCTGCCCGTTCTCTTGTTTATACCATTGATACGGGACAAAGCCAAGTCCGGTTCTCCAACAACAAAAAACCGCACCCGCGGTCCTGCCGCTTCGGTACGGTTGAATTCCAGTTCATCATGTAAGTTCGCGCTTGCTGCGCCGCGAGATGCGCTTCGGTCAGGAGACGGAAGAATTCATTCTGCCGAGCTCATGCTCGACCACCATCGTCAGTTCTTCCTCATAGCCGCCCGTAATCCGGTATTTCCGGACATATTCCTTGACGAATTTCTTGGGGTCCTTTGGCCGAAAAATCCGTGTCATCTCCCGCAGACTTTCCTTGACTTCATTGTGACCTTTGCTTGCCATGATCAGTTCCCTCCCAAAACATTGAAATGAATGCTCCGTCGTAGAGAATGCATGATGAAAAGTCCGCCGTTGCTTCTCGAAAATGCGGGCTGCCGTCAGGCTTGCGCGGCCCTGGGGCCGCATGCCGCATCTTCGGCTCGGCGCGGCTTCCGAAGAAGTCCCTCGTGAGCCTCCGGCCAGCATGCCGGTGAAGCAGGTTCGTCTATTTTGGGTCTGAGAAATGCAGGGGCGAATTACGCACCTGACCGTATAATAACCCGAAACCCAGGGGTCTGAATCATTGTACGGGTCTTATCCCCTTATTGTAACATATTCCGGACCAAGTTCCACCTTACCTGTCAACCATCCGCCAAAAAAATTTATTTCTCCCTGTCCGGAAACGGGAATACCTGTTCTATTATATACCGGAACCCGAACATTCGTACAGGGACCAGACGATTATATGCGAGAATGGGTAAGAATAAGGATAGACAGGCATTGCGCCTTATCCCTTCATTAGCGAGGAGCTGCTCCATGAAACAACCTGTACCCATTCTGCAGTCTCCGCAGCGGGCCGTCCCGTTCCTGCCCGCTGCCCGTCCCGAGGATACCGGCACCGCGCCGGACCCGCTTGAGGAAGCGCACCGCACCGTACTGCGCGAGTACGGCAAAATGCACAGCATGCTCGTTGCACGCGGAGGCCGCCTCATCTTCGAGCGCTATTACGGCGAAGGCGCGCCGGCCCGGCTGAACGATCTCCGCTCGGCCACCAAGAGCGTCACTTCGCTGCTTGTGGGAATCGCCGCCGGCCGGGGAGACCTGCCCGGCATTGAAACGCCCGCTGCCGGAATTCTCCGCCGCCATGTGCCTTACCTTCACTCGGAAGAGCTGCCGGAGATTACGCTCCGGCATCTGCTCACCATGACAGCGGGCTTCAGCTGGCAGACCGGCAAGCGGCTCGGCGAGCCGCTCATCGCGAAGTTCCACCGCGCCCGGCGGTGGGCCTCTTTTGCCATGAGCCTGCCCATTATCCGCGAGCAGATCGGAACGTTCCAGTACCGCAGCACCGACTCGCATCTTCTCTCCATGGCGCTGACCGAATGCACGGGGCTGGACGCCTTCAGCTATGCCAGGGAGCATCTGTTCGGTCCGCTCGGCATTGAACACGCGGCCTGGAACGCCAGCCCCGAGGGGCACAGCATGGGCCATATCGGGCTGCACCTGACCTCGCGCGATCTCATCAAGCTCGGCATCTGCCTGCTGGAGGACGGCCGGTACGGGCAGAAGCAGATTGTGCCCGCCGAATGGCTGAAGGATGCGCTGTCCGCCCAGACCTCCGGCTATCCCGCCTACGGCGACTACGGCTACCAGTTCTGGACAGGCGTCATGTCCGGTCAGCCGTTCACTCTGGCGCACGGACACGGCGGACAGCAGATTCTGCTGCTTCCCCGCCTGGATGCGGTCATCGTGTTCACTGCGGAGAGCCGCACCGGCCACTGGAAGCATCCGCGCAAGCTTGTGGAGCAGCATTTGATCCCGGCGATGACCGGCGCCGCCAGCCGTTCCTAGAACCCGTCCCTGCCCGCCGGCATAAGTTGTCCCGCTCCCGCATAGTCTGAGCATATGCAGACAGACCAACCAAGGAGCGTGAACGCCTTGTCCCCCTTCCGATCCTCCACCGGCCTCCCGGATTTCGCCGCGGCGGCCCTGTGCTATGCGATTCCGTTTGCCGGTTCCGTCGTCTTCCTTGCCCTTGAGAAACGCAGCCGCTTCGTTCTGTTCCACGCCCTGCAATCGCTGCTTGCCTTCGGCGCGCTCATGGCCGGACATATCGTCGCTGGCTTCATCCCGATCCTCGGCCCGCCGATTGCCGCCCTGCTCTCGCTGCTGGGCCTGGGGCTGTGGCTCTTCATGATCTTCCACAGCCTGCGCGGCCACTGGTACCAGCTCCCCTGGGCGGGGCCGCTGGCGGATCGGCTGATGCGGGGGTTGTAGAGGAGAGATTTATTGGAAAAGTAAAGGCAAGAGAGACGCATACCCAGTCCTAACCGGTATGCGTCTCTCTTGCCAACAGTTCCATCTTGTACCCAGAGTGCTGTTGTTAAAATAGCAGGGGTTCAAATTGTTCATTCTTTTGCGATATAGGCCTGTAATTATCATCGACATAAAAGAAGGATTGGGGCGGTGTAAACGGAAAATCGAAGGCTTTGGGATCTATAGGCTCGCTGTAACGTTCAATTTCTCCAATTTTAATTGCATACGCTTTATCTCTGCGGTTGAAATATTTCTTATAAAAGCTGTGTGTAATCCCTGAGAAATGATTCGTCTTTCTCCAAATGGAGTCTGGCTCACCATTTAAAATAGCTTCTATGCTAAATTCTCCTACTATTCTCCCTTCGGGCATTGTCGAATAAATTACAACCTTATCAACCTCTTTTTTGAAAATTGTCTTGCGGTATTCGTATTTCTTTTCTTCGCTGAATATTTTGGCAACAAACTCAGGCTTAATCGATAGCAATACTTTCACTCACTCCACCTTCTTTAAGTATTTGATCTAATTGATTATCTGTCAGTGGGAGAAAAGACCATCTTAATTTACGTCCTTAATCTATCCCTATCTCCTCAATCAGTTTTTTTCTGATCAGCCTTTTACTAAGGGCTGCATTGTATGTCATTTTTATAGTATAACATTTGCCTTGATCATACCAATATCGTAAATCTTCTTTATCAAATACGCTGTACGTGCTGGCATAAGCATAAAAACTGTTAAAGTCAGCAAATTCGTTCTGGCTTCTAACTTCCTCTACTACACAAATCGAAGTCGCTACAGAACTGTACTCTGCCTTTTGGCCTTGTGTAGCGGTCCTGTACATTACCAATATATCTCCGCGAGTGTATAATAGGTTTAGCGGATGGATGGTTCGATAGTTCCCCCTCTTTCTACATTTTTCAATAAATTTCTCCAAGATCCAAAGGAAATACTTCCAAAAAAATCAATTTTTCTAAGAGATATACAAAACGTATCCAAATAATCATGCATGATTGGAGCGCTTCCATGTATTTGTTCATCATAAATCCCCGCGCGGGCGGCGGGGCGGCCGCCAAGGTATGGCAGGCGGCCCAGGAGACGCTGCGGGAGCGCAGCGTCTCCTACGAAGCGCTGCTTACAGGCAGCGCGGAGACCGCCGGCGCCGAGATCGCCCGGGCGCTGGGCCGCCGCGCCGGCGCCTGGACCGCCGCCGTCGTCATCGGCGGCGATGGCACGCTGCACAGCGCGCTCGGCGCTATCGCGGCGCACGGCGTGCCGCTGGGGATCGTTCCCGCCGGCTCCGGGAACGACACGGCCCGCGGCTTCGGCGTGCCGCTGGACGCGCCGAAGGCGCTGGAAGCCGCGCTGGCCGGATGCGCGGCTCCGGCCGACATGCTTCGCGCCGGCAGCCGGAACACCGTGACGGCGGTCGCCAGCGGCTTCGACGCGCAGGTCGCAGTGAACGTCAACCGCAGCCGCTACAAGGCCGTCTGCAACGCCCTGCGCGCCGGACGGCTGGCCTATCTCATCGGCGTGCTGCATACGCTCGCGACCTTCAAGCCGTGCCGGGCCCGCGTCGTCTGCGGCGGCGAAGAACGGTTCTTCGAGGACGTCTGGCTCGCCTCGGTCTGCAACCTGCCGTCCTACGGCGGGGGCCTGCGGATTGCGCCGCAGGCCGACAGCGCCGACGGCCTGCTCGACGTCTGCGTCGTGCACGGGATCGGCCGCTGGAAGCTGCTCCGGCTGTTCCCGACGCTGCTCCGCGGCAGCCATGTGAAGCTGCCGTATGTAACCATGCTCCGCGGCGCCGAGGCGGAGATCGCCTTCGAGCGGCCGATGCCCGCCATCGGCGACGGGGAGCCGCTGCCCGCAGGGCCCCTCGCCGTACGCTGCGAGCCCGGGGCGCTGCGGGTGCTGTCGCCGCCCGCGGCGCGGGCCGCGTCCGCAGCGGACAGCCCCCGCGCGCCGGGCTCGGAGAAGCTTCTGCGCCAGCCTGCCGGCTAGAGGGAGTCCCGGCTTAGGAGAATGTCGGCACAGGAGGAAGCGCCTTGCGCGCGTTTCCCGTCCCGGCCCCCATCGCCGGTTCTGCGCACATCAAAATAACCCGCCGGCTTCCGCCGGCGGGTCTCTTCGCTTGTTCATGATTCATAATTAATCTGCAATCAGGACAACGCTCTTCGGTTCAGCTTCTCCATCATCTTCTCGATCGAAGCCGAAGTCTCCTCGTAAGCGAGCTCTTTCTTGCGCTGGTAATCTCCCGAAGGGCGTTCGATCGGCGAGAAGACCAGGGCATTCTTCGGATACCTCGCGCCTTTGACCGCTTCCTTCACATCTCCGTCAATGGACACAAACACCTTGGCTGCCACCCTAGATCACCCCTTCCAGGACCGAGATCGCGAGTTCAAACAACTCGCTGTTTGTATTCATCATACCATCTTCCACGTTTTTGCGGTAGTCCACATAGAATTCGGTATTCCAGCCTTCTCCGCAGGGGAAATGGAACGTCAGGACAAAGCCGCCGCCTTTGAGGCAGACATAGAGACAGTTGTTGTCCTCCCGGAAAAAGATGCTGTCATACCCGTGCTTCTGGGTCAGCACGACATAGGAAGACTCATCGGTCAGCTCGTAATCCTTGGAGGTCGCTTCCCCGGCCGATTCTACGAAGGCCATCCGGCCGTCTGCGTACCGGTACACCGTGACGGCGGTACAGTCGCGGAAGCGTCCGATCTCGCGCTTGACATAGCCGAAATCATTCACAATCAGGTTGCCCCGGGCGGACCGCTTCAATTCGCCCAGCAGCGCCTTCAGGTTCCCGGACCGGTCGAGCTTCAGATAAGGAAGGATGCGGGAGGTGAAGCCTTTGTAATGCCTCAGCTCTCGGGTCTGGGCCAGACTCGTTTCAATATCCTTCTTGTTTCTTAACATCTCTACGCCGTTGCGAAACATATCGCTCAGCAGCGAATCCCACGGAATCTGCACGCCGGGCGTCAGATTCTCGACGAAGATCTTCTCTTCGTTCATGATTTCATGCAGGAAGACCCAGACGTAGGGTTCCACATGGCTGAGCGATGGGCCGATCCGGTCCTGATGAAGCTTCAGATTCGCGATCATGTCCTGCGGAGACGGCCGGCCCGCTCCCCGGTCCCGGCATTCCCGGATATATCCGGACAGGATCGATTTGACGGTCCGCAGATACTCCGACTTGACGTCCACTTCGACGAATACCAGGATCGGCTTGCCGTCCTCCAGCGCCTGCTCGAACTCCAGATGGGTCACCGAGCGCCCGTGTTCCGTCACCGAGCCGGCATAGTAGCCGACGAACAGAACAAAGACGTCGCATTCCGTTACCATCCGGAGACATTTGGTTATGGAATCCTCTCCGTTCTGCCAGGCGCCGAAGTTCTTCTCGTACATCAGGGCTTCATGGCCCAGCGCGTTGATTCGCTCGAAGCTGTCGGCTCTGAGTCCCGCGAAGGACGCCTGAGAAGCCGAGCTCAGAAAAATCCGTGTTTTTGGCAACCGACATTCCCCTCTTTAACCGGAATCCCCAACTCTTGCTCCATAAATTGTATAATATTCCAGCCTTCTTTAGAAGGACCGGATGCCGGAATTCCGGAAATCCGGGCAGCGCAAACAGCCGCGCATGCTGTGCGGACGAGGGCCGTGAAGCCCTCTGTCCCCTGCGCGGCTGTCCCGCCGGTTCCGCCAGCGGTTGGCGGGCGGTTGTTGTCTTAAGACTCGTCCGCAAAGACGATCTGGCCGTCCGCAAGCGAAGCAATCCGTACCAGCGAATCCACGCGGTACCCGGCTTCCTGCAGCCGGCTCCCGCCGGGCTGAAACGCTTTTTCGATCACGATGCCGATGCCTGCGACGCTTGCGCCTGCCTGCTCGACGATCCGGGCCAGGCCGAAGGCGGCCTCGCCGTTCGCAAGGAAGTCATCCACAATCAGCACCCGTTCGCCCGGTGCAATGAACTTGCGGGATACCGTAATATCGCTGGTCACCCGTTTCGTGAAGGAATAGACCTGCTCGACGTAGATATCTTCGGTCAGCGTCAGCGATTTCTGCTTGCGGGCAAAAATCAGCGGCACCCCGAGCTCCAGCGCCGTCATAATGCCGGGGGCGATGCCCGACGACTCGATCGTCAGCACCTTCGTTATCCCTTCCCCCTCGAAGCGGCGGCTGAATTCCCGCCCGACCTCGCGCATCAGCACCGGGTCCATTTGGTGGTTCAGAAAGGAATCCACCTTCAGCACGCCCGAAGGCAGCACAATACCTTCCTGGATCACCTTGTCCCGCAGCAGCCGCATGTGCAGCGCCTCCTTCTTGTTGCGCCCGGCTGCCGCGCTAGAGTCCGGTCGGACGCTTCGGCAGCAGCTGGCCGATAATCTGTTTCAGTTCCTGGTCTTCCCCGGAATCCGGCTTGCCGGTATCCAGATCCGTTATCCGGATCTGCGAATACCCGGCGTTCGGGCTGACCGGCTCGAAGATCAGACGCTCGCGATCCGCCAGCCTCACGTCGAACTTCATGTCCTTGAACATGTCGATCAGCTGCTGCTCCTGAGGCGCCTCGCCCTCGCCCAGATAGATCAGACCGCGAAGCGGTTTCGGGCCTTCCGGATGCATGACTTCAAAATGAACGATACATTCCATCTCTGTCTCACCTCCCGCCCTCGTGATGGCGGCCTTGGACGCGCCGCTATTGATCTCCGCCGATATAAGGCTCGGCGATGCTCCGGTACCTGGGGCCGTAACGCTCTTCAAGCTCCGCCCCCATATCCTGCTGCAATCCGAACAGGACCAATTCCTGCATGAAGTGGCTCAGCAGCAGCTCCACGAGCACGCGGTGCTCGGTGACCACCGCCTGGGCCGAACCGTCTTCCTGGCGCATGCCGAGCATGCACCAGCTCCGGTCGATGACGAACGAGAAGCGCCGTCCGGGGCCGGCTCCCTCCGCTCCATACCCGCCGCCAAGAGGCGGCCAGACGGGAAGGGCGGCGGGCGCTGCGGCTTCGCCGCCGATCGCCCACAGCAGCCGGACGCCGCGCTCTTCCGCGCGTTCCAGCTCGCCCCGCAGCAGCGCAGCTTCCTCGCGCCATACATCGACCACGATTTCCTGCACAGCGCCGTCCAGACGGCGGACCAGCGTATCCAGCACATTCCGCTCGCCTTCTACGTTGTAGAACGTGCGGGCGTCGGGACCGCCGCGCGGCATCTCGCTCTCCACGTAACGCAGCGACGCTTCCACCCGTCCGGAGATCATGCGCGACAGCTCGCCGGGCTCCAGCACGCTGTAGCGGGACGGCTCCCCGTCTCCGCAGCGGAGATATCCCTGCTGGGTCAGACGCTGCAGGGCCGCATAGACGTTCGAGCGCGACAGGCCGAGCCGCTTGGCGACTTCATAGCCCGAAGAAGGGCCGATGGCCGCCAGCTCGACCATGATTTTCGATTCCATCTCCGTGAAGCCGAGACTGCGCAAGTGCTGCAACAATTGATCCATCTAGATCTGCTCCGAGCCGCAGCGCGGGCACCACATGGAGCCTTTGGGAAGGTCGGCGCGGCAGATCTGGCATTTCACCATATCCCGGCCCGCCGGCTCTCCGTCATCGTCCGCTTCCGTGTAGCCGCCGCCGCTCTTCCATTCGCGGATACGGCGGTCCAGTTCCAGTTGGCGCTCCCGCTCGCGCTCCAGTTCCTCGGCCAGCCGGCGCTCCCGCTCGTCGCCGCCCTCATGCAGGGCGTAATCCTCGAAGTCCGGCTGTTCGCCGTAAGCCTCATCGCCGTATGCCTCGTCCCCGTAGTCGTCCGTCCCCCGTTCCTGCGGGGCCGGCGCCTCCTTGCGGATAACGGGCAGATCGTCGGCATGCAGCACGCGTCCCTCTTCGGGAATTACAGCCGCATCCCGCCCGGCCGCAGCGGAGCCCCCTCCCGCCGGATACTCCGGCGCTTCGGGAGCCGGCGCAGGGGCCGCGCTCTCCAGCTTGCGTCCGCACTGCGGACAGAAACGGGCGTCCATGGAAGCCACATATCCGCAGGCGCAAAGCCGTTCATTCTTCAATTCCGCAATCCGCACGCGCAGATCGTCGATCTTCTCCTGATGCTTGGAGCACGTCCGGGCCAGTTCGGTCATCCGGCCCTCCGCCAGCGTCAGATCGCGGCCGCGGTACCCTTCATAGAATATCCGCCCCATCCGCAAAAATTCCATATCCATCTCTCGTTCGATCTCGGCGATCCGGCTGTTCAGCTTGCCGATCTCGACGGAGTTCGTTGCTTTCTCGCTTACCCGGTTGGCTCCGTCCTTTAAGCGCTGCAATAGATTCATTGTCCGTTCCTCCTTCTCCCCAATGAGCCAAACTTGACTCTATCATACCAAAACTGACGGGCAGATTCATTATCGGAGCGAATCAGGCTATTTTTTGCAGAGCGGTCTGCCGATAAGGTACAATGAAGAAGCCAAATACAAGGATCAGGAGAACCAACGTGGACGAACAGGAGAGCAGACATCTGGCCTTAAGCCAGCTTCAGCATCATGTCCAGGATTTCCGGCATTGGGAATGGGACGAAGCCGTTACCCGGGAGATGGAGGAGTTCAAGCGTCTTCCCGCCCTGTACCGCCTGGCGCTGAACGAGCTGCAGAACAAGATTGAGGCCATCAAGACCGAATGGCAGATGCGCGACGGCTACAGCCCGATTGAACATGTGAAATCCCGGATCAAGGAGCCCAAGAGCATTCTGCGCAAAATGGAGCGGAAGGGCTGCGAATTCAGCCTGAGCCGCATGGAGGACGTCATTCACGATATCGCAGGCATGCGGATCGTGTGCGCATTCGTTAAGGATATCTACCGGATCGCCGACCATCTCGGCTCCCGGGAAGACCTGCGCGTGCTGGAGATCAAGGATTATATCGCCCGCCCCAAGCCCAACGGCTACCAGAGTCTTCATCTGATTGTCGCCGTTCCGCTGATTCTGCTGGAAGGCACGCGGTGGGTGAAGGCCGAGATTCAGCTTCGAACGCTGGCCATGGATTTCTGGGCCAGCATGGAGCATATTCTGTACTACAAATACGACAAGCAGCTTCCCGCCCATGTCGCCGACGAACTGCGGGAAGCCGCCCGGGCCGCCGACGAGCTGGATCAGAAGATGCTCCGGCTCCGCCGCGAAATTCTGGAACTGGCTGCGGCGGAGAGCGAATCCGGCCCTTCCGCTTCTTCCGGGGACCCGGCCGATTGACCGGAGCGGTGCTTGCGTCCGTCGCGCGTGCGCCGTGCGTCTGACGCATCCGCACCCACAGGCGGTATACCTTATGTAATAACCGAAAGAGCCTCTCCATGAAGCCCGAAGGGCGGATGGAGAGGCTCTTGTTCTGCTGCCCCGGCCGACGACGGAACGGCGGACCGGCGCTTTCTTGGCTATTTCGGCAGCCGTTTGGCCCGCTCGGCGGCGGCCTCGGCCACCGCCTTCACAATCCGCGACAGCCCTTCTTCCACGCCCGGCGCGCCGGGCAGCAGCGCCGCCCAGGCCCCGGATGGCGGCGCCACCTCGGGATCGGCCGGGAAAGGCCGGCTGCGAACCTCCCGGAACTGCGGTCCCGGCTGGTGCAGCATCCCTTCCGCCGCCGCTTCCGACAGCCACTCGCCGGCCTGATCGCCCGGTCCGCGCCGCTCCAGGCGCGCAAGCTCGGCGGCCAGTCCTCCGGCCGCCGAGCCCTTGCTCCCCGCGCCGGCTTCGGCCGCAGCGGGCGCGGCGGCGGCCCAGGCGCCGAAGACGCCGCCCAGCAGCTCCCGCTTCGGCAGGCCGCGGAGCGCCAGCGCCAGATGCGGGCGGCTCTCCAGCAGCCGGACGAGCTGCCCGGCGGTCGGCGCGCCCTCGGACGCCGCGGCTTCAAGCCGCCCTTCCCAGGCGGCCAGCTCCCCTGCGTCCGGCAGCAGACCCTCTTCGCGCAGCCAATCGGGAATCCGGCCGCGCATCAGGCCGTACAGCTCGCCGGGGCGGCTGCCCAGCCGTTCGGCCACTGCGCGCAGGCGCGCCGGACTCCAGACGGCCGCCTCCAGCGACAGCTCGCCGGACGTGCCCGTTCCGGCCCCTGCGCCCAGCCGAAGCCGGCCGGGAACGGCGTCGACCGTCATTGTTCCCCTTGCATTCACAGGCTTCAGCCCCTCCGTCCGGACGGAATGCTTCACATCCAGTCCTGATTTTGCAGTTCGATCAATTCTTTGAGTTCCCGGTTCGACATTTCGGTCAGCCAGGCTTCGCCGGAGCCGACGACCTGCTCGGAGAGGCTCTTCTTGCGCTCGATCAGCTCGTCGATCCGCTCTTCCAGCGTCCCCTGGCAGATCAGCTTGTGCACCTGCACGTTCCGAATCTGTCCGATGCGGAAGGCGCGGTCTGTCGCCTGGTTCTCCACCGCCGGATTCCACCACCGGTCGTAGTGGATGACGTGGTTCGCCCGCGTCAGGTTAAGCCCGACCCCGCCCGCCTTCAGGGAGAGCACGAAGAACGCCGAGCCTTCGCCGTCCTGGAAGGAGCGCACCATTTCATCCCGTTCCCGCTTCGGCACGCCGCCGTGCAGAAAGAGCGGCGCACGGCCGTACCGGCGCGCCAGCCGGCTGACCAGCAGCTGGCCCATCTCCACATACTGAGTGAAGATGAGCGCCGACTCGCCCAGCTCGGCAATGCTGTCGAGCACGCCGTACATCGCCTCCAGCTTGCCGGACTGCTCCTGCCGGGCAAGCCGCGTCTCCTCCTTGCGGTAGAGAAGCGGATGGTCGCAGATCTGCTTCAGCTTCGTCAGCGAAGAGAGGACCAGACCGCGGCGGGCCATGCCCGTGCTGTCCTCCAGCGAGCCCATTATCTCGTCCACGACGCCCTGGTACATCAGCGCCTGTGTCTCGGTCAGCGGACAGTACGATTTGATCTCCAGCTTCTCCGGCAGATCCTTCGAGATGTCCGGGTCGCTCTTGAGCCGGCGCAGCAGGAAGGGGGATACGAGCTTGCTCAGTTCTTTCAGCCTGCCGTTCTCCCCGCTCCCGTACCGCTGGCGAAAAGCATGGAACGTGCCCAGATAGCCGGGATTCAGGAAGTGGAAGATCGACCACAGCTCGCCGAGCCGGTTCTCGACCGGCGTGCCGGTCATCGCGATCCGGTGGGGCGCCGACAGCTTCATCACGCTCTGCGCCTGCTTCGTCCGGTAGTTCTTGATATACTGCGCCTCGTCCAGCACCACCGTTGACCAGATAATCCCCGCCAGATCGCCGCTGTCCCGGCCCGCCAGATGGTAGGTTGTCAGCACGATATCCCTGGCGGCGGCTTCCCGGCGGAATTCCTCGCCGCGCAGCCGGCGCACGCCGTGGTGTATATGAATGCTGAGCGACGGGGCGAACCGCTGCAGCTCGCGCTGCCAGTTGCCCAGAAGCGAAGTCGGGCACAGAATCAGCACCGGGCCCTTGTCTTCGGCCGCAGGTCCCCGGGAGGCCCGGTCGAGCAGGCAGGCGATGACCTGGATCGTTTTGCCGAGACCCATATCGTCTGCCAGACAGACCCCGAAGCCCATATCGGTCATCGCCGACAGCCACTGGAAGCCGCGCTCCTGATAAGGGCGCAGCGTGCCGTGCAGGCTGCCCGGCGCGAGCAGGGCCGGCATTTCCCGGCGAAGCTCGCCCCGCATCAGCGAGGCGAGCAGGCCCGTCGTCTCCATGCCGGCGACGGCCACGCCCTTCCACAGCCGGTCTTCGCTGTCCTCGGCCGACAAGCGCATCCATTCCGCCGCCGTCATTTCGCCGTTCTCGTGGCGCTTCATGTAGCGCAGCACCTGGCGGATCTCGCGCGGGTCCACCTCGACCCATTCTCCCCGGAAGCGGACGAACGGAACGCCTGCTTCCAGCAGCTCGTTCAGCTCCTCCGCGCTGATTGCCGTGTCGCCGAGCGAAGCCTCGATCCGGAAGCGAACGAGCTCTTCCAGCCCGAGCGAGAGCGCCCGGGCCTCCTCGCCGGCCGGCTCCGGCGGCTGCATGTTCAGCTTCAGGCCGATCCGCCGCCGTCCTTCCCGGCTCCAGCGGGACGGAAGCTGCACGGTAATCCGGCGTTCGGACAGCCGCGGCACCGCCTCTTTCAGAAAGACGTACAGCCGTTCAGGCGTCAGTTCGGCGCCCGTCGGAGCCGGATCCTCGAGCGCGCGGGCGATGTCGGCCGACAGCTCCGCCGCTTCGCCCAGCCCGTTCAGAAGCTGCTCCTGAATGTTGCGGTACTTGCGGCCCCACAGAGTGAAGTCCCGTTCGGCGCTGTTCCAGATGGCCGCCGCCGGCAGCCAGAAGCCCTGTTCCTCGCGGCTCTCGGCCCAGAATGACAGCCGCCAGCTGCCCTCTTCGCTGCCGGGCGGTTCAAGCCGCAGTCCCGCAGAGAGCGTTCCGCCGGAAGGCTCTCCGGCCCCTTCTACCCGGGGAATGCCGTCTTCCGCCGCCAGTCCCACCGTCTCCAGCAGGTCGGCGACCTCGGCCGCCGTCCCCTGCACGGGAATGTCGCGGCTGCCGGTCAGCAGACTGTTCCACCACAGCTCCGCGAGCGGCGAACGGCCCCGCCGGTAATCCGCCCGGTAAGGGGCCAGCTGGCCTTCCATGCCGGCGACAACCCGCTTTACCTCGGACTGGATGACCGCTTGCAGGAAGGAATAGAGCACCGAAGCCGCCGCCTCTTCGCGGACGAATGTCCCTTCTCCCGGTGCGGCATCCGTGCCGAGCCCGATCGCCGGCATGGACGCGGCCAGCTGCAGAAAGGCTTCCCGCTGCTCGCCGGTGCGCAGCACGGGAATCCAGCTGGCCCCGGCGGCCTGCTCGCCGCCTCTCCGGCGCGTCGAAGCCGCGCCGGGAGGCTGCGCTCCCGGGCCGAAGCCGCCCGTTCCGAGCAGCTCCAGCGCGAAGCGGGCCGCCGCCGCCCAGTAGGCGAGCTCGCCGCCCGGCTCGATACCCGCGCGCAGCGGAACGGATTCGTCCCAGGCCAGGAGAAGCTCGAACGCCTCGCGCGGCTGCAGCGCCAAGCCCTCCAGCGTGCGGCCCGGCAGCGAGCGTCTGCCGCTTCTGCCCTCGGCGCGCGCGCCCGGCACCTTTACTTCGGCCAGACGCAGAGCGGCCCCTGCAAAGGGGCGCTGCCCCGCGCCGAACTCCAGCCTTTTGACCGCGCCGGTCCAGGCATCCACTTTCGGTTCCGAGGTCTCTCCGGAGAAGCAGAACCACACATCTCCCAACCACACTGCATACAGGTGCTTCGTCATCGTAATCTCCCGTCTTCTCTAGCCGTGCCCAGCCGAATATCCTTCAATCGCATTCATCCACCATCTTATACGAAAATCGTCTTTTTTAAAAACCCCTCATGAACTTTCGGACCCCGCGAAGGACCGAAAGCCTGTATAAAAAAGGATGACCATCCGGTCATTTTTGCCGCCAGCGGGTATAGAATGATAGAAACTTTTGCAAGGAGGCCGCAGACCATGAATACCGCTCCGCAGCACATGTCCCGCAATTCGTCCTACAAATGGTGGAATCTGCTGTTCTATCTGGGCGTTCTGACCGTCAATATTCTGTCCGTCGCCCTTCCGCTCGGAGGCCGCACCACCGGCGAAATCTCTGACCGGTACTACACGCTGGTCACTCCGGCCGGATATGCTTTCTCCATCTGGAGCGTGATCTACCTCCTGCTTGGAGGCTTCGTTCTGTACGCCTTCCGTCCCGCGGAGGGAAGGCCCTCTCCCGCCGAGCGGATCGGCGGCTGGTTCATCGCAAGCTGCGCCTTCAACATGACCTGGCTGCTGCTCTGGCATGCGCTCAAGATCGAACTTGCCTGGATCGCTATTGTCCTGCTGCTCGTCTCCCTGATTGTGATCTATAACAAGACCCGGGTTATTGAATACCCGACCGCCGGAGAGCGCTGGCTGGTCAAGCTGCCGTTCAGCATCTATCTGGGCTGGCTGTGCGTCGCGACGATTGTCAACACAGCGGTTGTTCTGGAGAAGAACGGGTGGAGCGGCTGGGGGCTGCCGGACACCTTCTGGGCCGCTGCCGTACTGACCGCAGGGTCCCTGCTGGCGGCCTATATCGCCTGGACCCGGAGCGATGCGGTGCTGCCCCTTGTCTTTGTCTGGGCCTACATCGCCATCGGAGTAGAGCATGATGACGTCCGGGCGGTCTATTTGACCGCTTGGATTGCCGCCGGAGTCCTGTTCGCCCTATCTGCCTGGGTGTTCTTCCGGCGGGGCCGGGATGGCCGTTACCGGATTTAGCTGCGGCCTCTTCAGAAGCGAAAGCCCGGGGCGCAATTCATGCGCCTCGGGCTCTCATGTTCAATCTCCGGTTGTCCGCTTTCGGTTGCCCGCCTTCTTCCAAAATCCGATTGCCGGCAGGGCGGCTGCCGCAAACGTATCCCTATGCCTCCGATTTACTTCGCCCGGGCCACGGCCTCGATCTCCACCAGTCCGTCCTTTGGCAGCCGGGCGACCTCCACGGCGCTGCGCGCCGGGTACGGCTCGCTGAAGAAGCTGCTGTACACCGCGTTCACTGCCGCAAAGTCGTTCATATCCTTGAGGAAGACCGTCGTCTTCACGACCTGGTCGAGCGATGCGCCGGCTTCCTCCAGAATGGCCTTCAGATTATTCAGCGACTGGCGGGCCTGCGCTTCGACACCCTCGGCGAGTTCCCCGGTAGCCGGATCAAGACCTAACTGGCCCGAGGTGTAGACCCAATGCCCTGCAATTACCGCCTGGCTGTAAGGCCCGATTGCACCCGGGGCCTGCTTCGTTGCTACCTGTTTCTTGCTCACTGTCCATCTCTCCTTCTCATCAGCGCCTGGCTGGAATGGTCCCATTGTACGACGGCTCTCCAATGCGGCGCAATCCGGCCCTTCATCTTCCTGCCGGTTCCTGCCGGCTTCCCAGCACCTGAATGACATCATTGGTGTAAATATGGGAGCCGTGCGCCCCGGACTCTGCGACAGCCGCCATCGCCCGGGCCACCGTATCTCCGGTTACGGCCCGGTAGACGGCCGCGCGGCCCACCATCAGACCGCCGAACGCTCGCATGGCGACTCCTGCCAGCCGTTCGCCGACCCGGAACTCCTCGCGGGTTCCAAGCAGCAGCGACGGCCGGAACAGGTGAATGCCGGGAATTCCCGAGCCCAGCACGCCTTCTTCCATCCGGCCTTTGGTCCGGAGGTAGAAGTTCTTGGAATGCGCATGCGCTCCCAGCGACGATATGGCCAGGTACTGGTCCGCTCCGGCCTGCCGGGCCAATCTCGCGGCCGTAAGCGGATAATGAAGGTCCACCTTCTCAAAAGCCGGCTGCGATCCCGCCTTCTTAATTGTTGTTCCCAGGCAGCTGAAGACCGCATCCACGCCTTCGAACAGAGCCGTCTGAAGGTCGAGTCTGTCCCAATCGACCGGGTACTCGGTCAGCTTGTCATGCTGCAGCCCCGTGCTGCGGCGAACCAGCACCCGCACCTCGCCCCAGCTCTCCCGAAGCAGCAGCTCCTTCGTCAAGGCCCGGCCTACGAGGCCGGTGGCTCCCAGCACCAATGCGGTTCTGGCCATTGGCCCTTCCTCCTCTCTATATTCCGCCGCAGCCGGCCTAGCGCTCTCTCAGAAGCACCCGGCGGCCGACGGCGGCCATGAGCACAATCATGAATCCTCCGACCACAAGCTGCATGCCGTAGACTTGGGTCCAATGCGGCCAATCCTTGATCCATTCGTAGATCTGCCCGCCGACAAGCGGCCCGAAGAACGCTGCCAGACCGGTCAGAGAAGAGTAGACGGCCATGTACATCGGCCGCTCCTTCTTCGGCGTATCCCCGATCATATAGTTGAAGGCGAGCTGGTTGAAGCCGCCGATGCCGATCCCATAGATCATATGCGCCGCCAGAAGCACGGCCAGCATCGGCAGCGCGGACAGCAGCCCCCAGGTCAGCGAGGACAGGGCGATGACCGGCAGCGTCCAGAAGAGCAGCTTCTTATTGCTGTGCCGGGCATTCAGATTCCCCCAGAAGTAGAAGCCCGCCATCATGCAGACGGTCTGGGTGACATTCAGCAGAGACAGCGTCTTGTAGTTGATGTCCAGCAGTTCGAGCATGACATAGGAGTAGAGCGGAATGACCAGATTCTGCAGCAGCAGCCATGCCGCCAGGAACAGGGTGGAACGCATGAAGCCGGCGTCGTTCAGCGGTTTTTTGAACATCGGCCAGAAGCGGTTCTCCTCCGACTTCTCGAATTCCACATCCGGGTAGAAGAAGAAGATGACCACATTCGACAGCGCAAAGACCCAGACCACGATATACAGAATCAGAAACCCGTGCCCGCCCGGATAGCGGTCGAGCAGGATGCCGCCTCCGAACATCGCCAGGCTCCCCAGCGCGTTCAGAAGCGTATTGCGGATGCCGAAATAACGTCCGCGCACGCGCGCCGGGACAAGGTCTCCGATGACGGAACTCCAGAGTACTCCGCCTGCCGTTCCGAAGAACGCTGCAACCGAATACAGAAGAATAAAGGCGGCAACCCAATAGGACTGAGGAAGAAGAAGCGGGATCAGTCCGGTGGATATCCAGAGAACCCGATGAAGACCGATAAAGGTGACGAGCGCCCATTTGCGGCTCGGCAGCTTCTGGATGAAGAAGGCGACGGCGATCTGGCCGATGTTCGCCAGTGTCGTAATTGCCAGCACGAAGCCGATTTGGCCGGATGTCGCCCCGAGATAGAGCAGAAAGCCGGTCAGAAACTGACCCTGAAGCAGCACCTGGAAGATCGTGGAGGGAACTCCCTCCCAGGTAGCCATGTATAAATTTTTGCGGTGAACGGAGAGTCCCTTTCTGGCGGGAACAGGATTCCCGGACCGGCCGAGCTTGATATTCATGGTGTCTTGACACTCCTTTGACGCGGACGTATGGCCTCATTCTACCCGACCGTCGCAGGGCGTCAATACGAGAGAATTCCAAAAACGTTTGGAGGTTTATCTTCCTCCCGGAGAAATCGGCAAATACAGGGAGAACGTGCTGCCCTTGCCCTCCTCGCTGTTCAGTACAATAAACCCGCCCAGCAGGCGAGCCAGGTCCCGGCTGATTGACAGTCCCAGACCCGTACCGCCGTACTGGCGGCTGATCGTGCCGTCGGCTTGCTGGAACGCCTCAAATATGCGGACATGCTTGTTCTTCGCTATTCCGATTCCGGTATCCCGGACATCGAAGGCGATCCATTCCGTCTCCCGCTTGCCGTCCCGGCGGCGTTCGGTTCTGATCGTCAGGCTGACTCCGCCGCTGTGGGTGAACTTGAAGGCATTGGAGAGCAGGTTCCGGAGAATCTGCTGGATGCGCTGAGGATCGGAGACGATAAAGTCAGGCAGGCCCTCCCGCTCTACCAGTTCGAACTGAAGGCCCTTCTGCCGGGCGATAACATCGAATTGCTGCCAGACAAGAACCGGAATCTCACTGACGCTGATAATTTCATTGGCGACTTCCAGCTTGCCCGCCTCAACTTTGGAGAGATCAAGAATATCATTGATAAGCAGCAGCAGATCCTGGCCCGAACGGTGAATGATGGAGCCGTAGACCGAAATCTCTTCCCCGGTCAGCGAACCTTCATGCTCCTCGACCATCTGCGAGAGATTGATGATGCTGTTGAGCGGGGTGCGCAGCTCGTGCGACATATTGGCCAGAAATTCCGATTTATACTGGGAGGCAATCATCAGCTGCTTGGCCCGCTCCTCCAGAACGATCTTGTTCTTGTGCAGCTCTTCCGTCTGTTCGGAGAGCAGACGGTTGGCCTGCTGGATCTGCTGCGAACGCATATGCTCCAGATGGAAGTCCCGGGCGATAAGGCCGAACAGGATACTGAGCACAACACCGCCAGGCAGCGTAGCCGGCATAATATCGGTCATATATCGGCCGAAAGGGATCACGCCGAAGACCGCGATGTTCACCGTGTTCAGGATATTGATGACGAGAATGACAATCAAGCCCTTCACAAGGACCGAAGTCCGGGAACGCCGGAGCCAGGGAGTCATTGCCGCAGCCGCCAGCCCCAAGAGAGAAAGGTTGAGCACCCCGACATAAGCGGCGGGGGTGAGCCCAAAGGTAAGGCGCATCAGTCCGGTGCCGATACCGATCACAATCAGCAGAAGCGGCTGCGGATAGGCTACGGCGGAGATGATAAGCGGCACGATGCGCAGATCAAAGATGACGTTCTCGTCGAGCTTGTATCCGAAGAACGAGCTCGTCCATCCGGCAAAGATGGCGATAAGCACCCAGCCCGCCGTCTTCAGGTGAACCGGAGCTCTGCCGAGCACATGTTTATAAATCACATTGCCTATGTATGCTACGGTAATCAGAACCGCCGTATTAATTAGAAATACCTTGATATATTCCATGGGTTCACTCCTGCCGGTTCCTCCATATTTATACAGCCTATTCATATCCAGTATTTATCTTATCATAGGCCGGAAGATTAAGCATGGGAACAGAAGGTTCTCCGTCCAAAAGAAAAAGAAGCGCAAATCAGGCTCGATTTGCGCTTCTTCCCGTGAACATCAGCCACGGCTTGAACGGATTCAGCCGCATTCGCCGCTGCACTGCGCTTCCGGAAGAACCGGCTGCCGGAAGGACTTCGTAGAGAGAGGCGGCGTCCACCGCATGTTCAGGCTCCGTCTCTACCCCTGTCTCGGGGAGTATATAATACCGGGTATGATACGTCGAGATCAGGTCTCCCTGCTGCGTCATTACCCGGTCTCCTTGAATTTCAAGGATTCTCCCCGATATAACGTGCGATCGGTACATGGACATCGCCTCTTCATTTAGACATTTAGATATGAAAGAATCCATCCGGCCGGGCCGGCCTGATTCATGAAGATCCGGTTAATCGCGATGGGAACGTCCCCAGGAAGTATATTCTTCTTCCGCAGCTTCTTTAGTGTGTCCGTAACGTTCTTGAAGCTTGCCGACCAGCTTGTCCTTCTCGCCGTCAATGACATCGAGATCGTCATCGGTCAGTTTGCCCCACTGCTTCTTAGCTTCGCCCTTCAGCTGATTCCATTTTCCCTTGAATACATGGCTGTCCATTTCGATCACTCCTTCAGTTGATGTCGATCATACCTAACATTACCCGTCCCCCTCTGGAGTGAATCCGCGTTGAAAAGGGAGACGATGCTGAAATAAGTCGCATTTTGTCACATAATCATGGAGGATTAGCATTCTATTTTCATTAAAAATTTGATATAATTCAAGATGCGAATCGGGAAGTTGCGGGGATATGTGATAATATTCACATGATTTCTTTTGTCAAGATGTTAAAGTACCATCGGGCCTCAAAGCTATTTCTTAAAATTTGGGTAATATTAGGGTGACTTGATTCGGCAATTCGTCGAATTAAGGCCATTAGCCCTAGATTCAAAGTGACAAAAATCATTTATAAAGTGATTAATATCACTTCCATTTGTTATTAAAATGTTTTACATTTTAATATATATATTTTAAACTAATCTTTTGGAGGTCATCAAATCATGAAAAAAGTAACAGCAGTAGCTACAAGCGCTCTTCTTCTCGGTCTGCTCGCCGCAGGTTGCGGCAACAATAACGACAACAACAACGCTGCCAGCTCGGCCGCTCCGACAACCGCTCCTGCGGCTTCCGTAGCTCCGGCTTCCGCCGCACCGGCCGCATCGACGGCTCCTGCCGCTTCCGTAGCGCCTGCCGGCGAGTACAAAGACGGCACTTATGAAGCTACCGGCGAAATGGACGCTGAATCCGGCTGGGCCGACAAAGCAGTGGTAACCGTTACCAACGGCCAGATCTCGGCTGTGAAGTTCACAGGCGTTGACAAAGACGGCAACGACAAGCAGGAATTCTCCAAGGCCGGCAAGTACGGCATGAAGGAGAAGAATCCTAAGGCACAGGGCGAATGGCATGAAGAAATCGCCAAGGCTGAAGAATACTACATGGCCAACCTGGGCAAAGCCCCTACTTTTGACGCTGAAGGCAAGACAGACGCTATCTCCGGCGTATCCATCCATGTAGGCAACTTCTGGACGCTGGCTGACAAAGCCCTCGAAAGCGCCAAACAGTAATTCCCGGTTCCATCACTCGCACACTCGCAGGCTAATCCGATGAACGAGGTGAATTTCAGTTGAAGAGAATAGTTGTTTTGGGCGGCGGTTACGGCGGCGTGCTGACGGCCAAGAAACTGGCAAAGAAATTAAAGAACAACCCAGATGTACAAATCACACTGATTGACCGGAATCCCTACCACACGCTTCTGACCGAACTGCATGAGGTTTCCGCCAGCCGCGCTCCGGAAGATTCCATCAAGATTGACCTGAAGAAGATATTCGCCGGTCTCAAGGTTGATGTCGTCCTCGACGAGATCTCCAACATTGACTTCAAAGGCAAGAGCCTGAAGTCGGACAAAGCGACCTATGAATACGACTATCTGGTCATCGGTACAGGCAGCAAGCCGACGTACTTCGGAATCCCGGGTGCCGAAGAAAACACGTTCTCCTTCTGGTCCTACGACGATGCCGTCGCTCTGAAACGCCAGATCCGCGACATGTTCACCGCTGGCGCCAAGGAGAAGAATGCGGCGGTTCGCCGTTCGATGCTCACCTTCGTTATCATCGGCGCAGGCTTTACCGGCGTGGAGCTGGTTGGCGAAATGGCCGAGTACCGTGATGAACTGTGCAAGGAATTCTACATTGATCCGTCCGAAGTACGGCTGATCGTCGCCGATATGGCGCCGAAGATCCTGCCGATTCTGCCTGACAAGCTGATTCAGAAGGCCGAACAGCACCTCCGCAAGCTGAACGTCGAGATCGTTACCGGCGCGAAGATTACGGAAGTCGGCAAGGGCTCGGTTGCTCTCGGCGAGAAGAACCTCGTCAGCGCCAACACGATCGTATGGACAGCAGGTGTCGAAGGCTCCGAGCTGGTCGGCACGCTGGATGATATCCAGCAGCAGGGCCGCAAGCGCATCGTTACAGACGCGCATCTCGAGAGCGTCGATCACAAGAACGTCTATGTAGTCGGCGACAACATCTTCTACATTCCGGAAGGCGAACAGCGTCCGGTGCCGCAGATGGTTGAGAATGCCGAACTGGCGGCTCCGGTGATCGCCAACAACATTGTTGCCGATATGAACGGAACGCCGAAGAAGGCCTACAAACCGGCTTTCCACGGAACCATGGTTTCGATCGGAAGCCGCTACGGCGTAGCTAATGTCGGTCTTCCGAACAAAATGTTCATGCTAACCGGCTTCATGGCCATGTTCGCCAAGCACATGATCAATATTTATTACCTGTCCGGCGTCGTTGGCTTCAACAAGGTCTGGACCTACATGATGCACGAGTTCTTCCATGTGGAGAACCGCAGAAGCTTCGTTGGCGGACACTTCTCCAAGCGTTCCCCGAACTTCTGGCTGGTGCCCCTCCGCATTCTGCTCGGCAGCATGTGGCTCTATGAAGGGATCGACAAGCTGAAGAAGATTATCGACCAGGGCTGGCACAAGATCTTCCTGATCCCCGCCGCTCCGTACCTGAAGGACGCTACTTCGGCGGCCAGCCAGGCGGTTGATAATGTCAAGGATACGGTCGACGCCCAATCGGCGGCATCCACGGTACAGTCGGCTTCCGAAGCCGTCTCCGCGCTGCCGGTTCCAAAGTTCATCTACAACATTACGAACTGGTTCATGGATCTGATGTTCTACAAGCCGGACGGCAACTACACGTTCCTGGCCAAATGGTTCCAGCTCGGCATGGTCTGCGCCGAGATTGTACTTGGCGTTATGCTGATCGTCGGTCTGTTCACCGCCCTGTCCTCGATCGCTACGATCGGAATGGCGGTTATGATCTGGACGACCAAAATGGCATCCACGGAAATGCTCTGGTACGTGGGCGCCGCCATCGCCTGCATCGGCGGTTCGGGCAGCGTCTTCGGTCTGGACTACTACGTATTGCCTTGGCTCAAGAAGCGGTGGAAACGCCTGCCTATTGTACGTCGCTGGTATCTGTATACGGACTGATCCCGTTCATTATTAGTTCTCATATGCATCATCATCAGAGTAATGTGTCCTTAGAGGCACATTACTCTGCTTATTTCAGCCCCTTTTTTTTGTCCGCTCCTTCCGAGGTCCCGGAGAATGCGACCTTTGAAGCGCAGCTTCGTAAAATACGGTAACAAGATTATGACAAGCGGTTTTGTGGGGATGGACAGGGACGACGCTGCTTCCGCAAAACCGAAGGTAAGGAGAGATTCTCTATGCACCAAAAGCTTATGGAAGATACATTCCGGCGTCTTCAGGACGAACTTTCCCCTGTCGCCGGAATCCGGCTTTCTCTCTCTCCGGCGGAATGCGAGCGGCTGTTCCCGGTTATGGAACGCCATCATCTGGCTTACGACCGCAGGGTCTCCCTGCTGGCGATTCAGACCATCCTGATCCAGGCCGCAAGGCGGCACCAGGAATGCGCCCAAGGCCATCCCGAACTGGTGCGGGCTATTCTGGACGGCGACTATCTCTACAGCTTCTATCTCCAATATGCGCTTAAATATCAGGAGCTTGATCTGGTCGCCTACCTGGCCCCCCATGTCAAGAAGCTGCAAATCCGGCGAGCCGCCGGCGAGCTGGAAGAGCCGGACTGGGCTTCTCTCTTCTCCCGCTATCTGGAGAAGGAGAGCAAGGCGGCTCCGCCCAAGCTTGCGAATCATGCAATCGGACAGGTGGTTTAGACAATGCCCCTCAAGCTGCACGAAGCTCTGGATATCAATCTGGATGAGATTAACCGGGAGATCGAGAATCTCGTCCTCAAGGACCGGGATGTAGCAGCCCGTTCGCCCTTGTCGCAGGGCATTCTGGAGCTGGTCCGCTCGGGCGGCAAGCGGCTCCGCCCGCTGCTTGTCGTCGTCGGCAGCCGTTTCGGTCCGAAGCCGGCCGGCCGGCGGACGCTGCAGCTTGCCGCAGCCGCGGAATTCATCCATGTCGCTTCACTCATTCACGACGACATCATCGACGGCGCCGAGCTCCGCCGGGGCGAGCCCGCGCTTCACATGCGGACCGGAATTGCTCCGGCCGTTCATATCGGGAATTACATGTCGGCCCGTGTAATTGAGCTGCTGGCGCGTTATGCCGACAACGAGCAGCGTTATGTGCACGACCTGTCGGCGGTAGCTACCGCGCAGCTGTGCCTCGGCGAATACCAGCAGATGGAGCACGCTTTTGACTACAACCTGACGCTGGAGCAGTACCTGGAGAAGTCGATCAACAAAACCGCCATGCTGATGGCAACCTGCCTTCGGGTAGGCGCGCTCTCCTCGGGATGTTCCAATGAGACGGCCGACGAGCTCTACGCTTTCGGGGAGGCGCTGGGGATTTCCTTTCAGATTCAGGACGATCTCTTGGATTTCACCCAGTCCTCGGACGCGCTCGGCAAGCCGGCCGGAAGCGATCTGCGGCACGGACAGGTCACGCTGCCGGTCCTCTTCGCGCTGGAGGACCCGGCTCTTGCGCCGCAGATTCGGCGCATCGGGCCGCATTCGAGCGAATCGGAACTGGCCGGGGTGCTGGAAGGCATCGGACAAAGCAGCGCGCTGCGCCGGACGGAGGCGGTCAGCCAGTCATATCTGGACCGGGCCGCCGCCATCGCCGAACGGCTGAAGTCCCATCCGGCACAGTCCGATCTGGTCACGCTGCTGCGTTATTTCGCGGTTCGCGACCGTTAGCAGCCGAATACGAATCTATGCACAAAAAAGCAGCCGCCCGGGGAACCGGGACCGGCTGCTTTTTTGGTGTTATTTTAGTTTGGCGGGAAGCAGCCTGCGGATCGCTTCCGTGTCCACGACAAGGTGGATATTATCCATCGTCCGCAGCGATCCGGAGATCGTCCCGGCCAGCTTGCCGGAGCCGTCGATCAGCGGGCCGCCGGACATTCCGCTGACAATCTGGGCCGAGGTGAGAATGCGGTCTCTGCCGTTGATTTTGGCGCGCGGATTATTGATAATCCCCTGGGTAATGATCGGCGTGCTCTTGAGCGGATAGCCGAGCGCATAGACCGTCTCTCCGAACTTCAGCGCTTCCGTCCGAACCGTCAGGTACGGGTAAGCGCCGCTTGGCAGCTTCGCCGACTGCGGGTCCGGAAGCTCCAGCACCGCAATGTCTTCGGTCTCGTCATAGCTTGCGACCTTGACCGGGCCGACGGACCGTCCGTCGTTCATAACCGCCTCCACCCGGCTTCCGCCCTTAACGACGTGGTACGCCGTCAGCGCCGAACCGCCTGCCGAGATAATCGCGCCTGAGCCGGCAGCCTGAAGCTTGCCGTCGCTTCCCAGAACCCGCAGATACAGCGTTGCGCTGTTGGCCTGGTCGTAGCTCTGGACCGCGCTGCGGATTTCCTCTTGATCGGCGCTGCCTGTACCGGCATAACCGAAGGCCGCTATTGCCAGCAGCAGGATAAGGCCAAGGAGCCGTCGTTTCGTAGTCATGTATTATTCCTCCTGTTGTCCGCCGGCTCCCGGCCGGCTGCTTCCAAGGATGAACCGGCGGGGGTTGCCCGCCGCCGGTCTCCGAGTTATTTTGCCACAGACATAATATCTTTGTACGCCCAGTGCGTCGCCGGCAGATCATTGAAGCGAACCGGCAGAGCTTCCGTACGCACGCCGATAATCCGGTTAATCAGGGCTACAGCCTGCGCGCGGGTAATCTCGCTCTGCGGCCGGAAGGTGCCGTCCGGGAAGCCCTTGATATATCCCGCCTTGGTCAGCGCGGCAATATACTTCTCTGCCCAGTGCCCCTTCACATCCTTCATCCCCGCCGCCGTACTCTGCGCCGGCTCTAAATGGAGCACCCGGCTCAGCACGGCGGTGAATTCCGCACGCGTCAATCCTTTGTCCCCGCCGAAGCCTCCGCCCGGGTAGCCGTCGATAATACCGGCCGCCGAGAAGAACGCGACCGTATCGGCGTACTCCGTCTTGACATCGCCGAACAGATTCTCCACGCTGACTTCTTCTTGATTCAGCAGCGGAGACAGCGCGGCAATCAGCTCATAGCGCGTAATGGCCCGATTCGGCTTGAAGCTGCCGTCGGCATAGCCTGCCATATAATGGACGTCTTTGGCATCCGGCTTCAGCTCGAATTCCGCATTCTTCACTTCGTAGTTCATCGTGATGACCCGGTCATCCTTGTCGGTCTTGATCTTGAGCGTCATGCCCGTGCGGATCACGATGGGTCCGGTATACCGCGGGCTGCTTGCCGTAGGCTCGGAACCGTCTGTCGTATAGTAGATAATCTGGCCTTCCGGAGCGGTCAGCTCCAGCTTGCTGTTCTTCGCTACCGTCAACGGAGCGTCGGTATTGCCGGCTTCCACCGGATGCCCGCCGATCACCGCAGATACGGCCGGCTCGGCAGACGTCTCTTCGGCCGGAGCCGGAGCGGCACCGCCGCCTCCCCCTCCGCCTGGCGTTCCGCCGCCACCGCCTCCTCCGCCGGAGGAGACGTACTGCTGGGTCCAGACAGCGCTGAAGGCTTCGCTCGCTTCTTTGTCATCGGCGACGGCGATCGCTGTAAGCGTCGTGGTCTTGGTCAGTTCGACCGGTCCGGTATACAGCGCCGAGAACATATCCGGCTGCGAACCGTCGAGCGTGTAGTAGATCTTCGCTCCGGCTTCCCCGGACAGCTCTACCGCAGTCTTGTCCGAGAAGACTCTGCTGCCGGATACAGCCGACGGCTTGGCCGTCTGCCCGGTGTAGGCATAAGCCGGTGTGCCGATGGCAATCGTGCGCACCGCTCCCTCATACGAGGCTGTCAGCACCGCTGTGCGGGCCGGAGCCAGACTTCCTGTCCAGGTTCCTTCACCCGCCCTCAGCACGGCCGCAGAGCTTGCAGACGACCAGAGCAGAGATTCCGTCTTCGAGAGTCCAAAAGCTTCCGACAAATGGTTGATCGTGTCGGTGCGGCCCGGAATAACAGCCGCTGTGGCCAGCAGGCCATCCGGCGTCCGGCTGAACGCCTTGAGACCCGGATAGAAACCGGTCTTGGCTTCCCAGACAGAGGCGTCCAGACCCTGCGGCAGTGTCCCGGCCGTCAGTTCGGTAGCAGTCATTCCCGCTGCATCCGGTTCATAGCCGCTGACCGGCTTGCCCTCGCCGTTGTAGTAGGCGGTGCTGCGTTTCAGCGCCTGAAGGTTGTACTGCGATTCTTCAACCGCGGCACTGCCGGTCAGCTGACCGGCCAATCCGCCGAAGAACGCCTTGCCGGGAACGATTTTGCCGCCGACTGCCGCAGCCGTCTCGCCGGTGCTCAGCGCATGCTGCACCCGGCCATCCTGCGCCAGGGCGGCGATGCCGCCGGCCCAGGCTTTGGCGGTTCCTTCGGCCAGAACCCGGCCGGCTGCATAGCCGTTCTCGATCTGTCCGGCCTGCATTCCCGCAATGCCGCCGGCCAACGCTTCCTGACCCTCGGTCCGAATATCGGCCGAGGAGAACGATTCGGCAATCCGGCCGCCGGCTGCGTTCTCTCCGGCCAGACCGCCGGCGATGGCGCGCTGTGCCGGAGCCAGCGACCGGACGCTGCCGGTGCTGTAGGACGCTTCGATGGCGCCGCGGTTGACGGCAGCGATACCGCCGGCGCGTCCGGCTGCGGTAACCGCCGCATCGCGGACGGCTACGTCCCGGATCACCGCTCCGGTCTCATTGATTCCCGCGGCAACCGCGGAATCGCCGGACGAAAGGATGACCGGGCGGTCGAAGACCAGATGCTCCAGCACGCCGCGGTTGACCAGGGTGAAGGCGGTGATGCCTGCGCCGTTCAGCTTCAGACCGGTCAGACGGTGGTTGCCGCCGTCGAATACGCCCGTAAAGTTCTCATACGGAGTAAAAGCAACATTCGTTAAATCCAGATCCGCCTCCAGCGTCAGCTTCGGAAGCTCGGGAGCCGCCGCTGCTGTCCGGTTGAAGAGGCTGTAGTACGCTGCGCCTGTTGCATTCTTGAGCAGCACGGTCCCCTGGAGAACCGGAATGCTGTCGATGGCGACCCGGCCTTGGTCCGGCTCGCTCAGGAAGACGGTATCGACATCAATGAGCCATGCGCCGCGGGCAAGCGGGTCAACGGCGCTTGTCCGGACGGCATCCGCCGCCGAACCGCCGCGGCCGAACGGAGCCAGCGCGTTGGTGTAGACGGTCCCGCTTACCAGGCCGCCTGCCGCCTCATAGCCGGCTACGGAGCCCGTATAGATCGAGCTGCCGGAAGCCGGAGCCGCGAGATCGCGGTTGTCGGCGGTCGAAGACTCGATGCGGCCTGCGTTCATGCCGGTGATGCCGCCGGTGTAAGCCCGGGTGACGGGCTTGGCCGAGAGCGAAGCGACCTTGCTCTGCAGCGCGTAGGAGCCGCTGATTGTTCCCGAGGCTTCCACCGATCCGGCGAGACCGCCGGTCCGGAGGTCAAGGCCGGTGTTCTGCACATTGCCCTTCGCATAGACATGGGCAACGTTGTAATGGTCCACCGCACCGGCGAAGCCGCCGGCGACGGAAGCGGTTTTGGCGGTAACCGTCACGCTTCCCTGGGCCCAGGCATCCCGGATCTGTCCGTTGGCCGGACCGGTACCCTTCAGTTGCCCCGCGAACCCGCCGGCTGTCGGCGTGTTGTACGTGTTGGCTTCCGTAACCGTCAGCGGAAGATCCGCCGAATCATTCGTCATGTCCGTGCCGGACACGCTTCCTGCAAATCCGCCGGCATGGGTCGTCGGCGACTCGCCGGCGGCCGAGACGGAACTTCCGATGACCAGCTGCTCACCGCCGGAAGAGGTAATCTGCGTATAATAGATGCCTCCGCCTACGGCTTGGCCGACAGCACCGCCGGCTTCATAGGAGACGCCGTTGGAGAGACGCAGTCCGCTCTCCGAGCCGGAACCGACGATGATGCCGCTGCTGTAGCCGGCGAGTCCGCCCGCGTATTGAGTCTTGCCCCCGCTGACCGACAAGGCGGTCTTCGCATGGGACTGATAAATCGAAGCATTGTCATTCTTGCCGGCGATGCCGCCCGCATACTGCAGTCCTTGATAATTCAGGCTGGACGCCGTAACGGCGCTTCCCTGCATGTCGGCCTGGTAGACGCCCGGATAGAGCGGGGTCATCAGACCGAAGTCCAGCGCCCGGTCCCGGTCGGCTGCGCTCATCTCGCCGACGATGCCGCCGGCAAAGTTGTTGCCGCTGCGGGAAGTCGCGCTGACTTCGCCTTCGCCGGAGACAAGGTAGAGCACCGAGTCCCGCGCCGAACCGACGATGCCGCCGGCCGTTACCGCAACGCCTGCGCCCCGGACCGCCGCGGAAGAAGCGGCGCCGCGAATGGCGGCCCGGTTCGTCTGGGCGGCTACCCCGCCGGCCAGACCTTTCAGGCTGTCGCCCGAGGAGGCAATATTGAGATCGCCGATCGTTACGCCGTCGATATCGAATCCGGCTGTGCCTTGGCCTTCTTTGACCCCGACTGCACCGCCGACCGTTCCGTTCCCCAGAAGGTGAATGCCCGGAACTTCCGCGCGGACTTCCAGGTTGCGAAGTACCGTACCGGCCTCGGCGCGTCCGAAGATTCCTCCGAGCGTCGAGTCCGGCCCGCCGGTCTGAAGACTGGCTCCGGCGAAGATCATACTCATGTCCTTGGCTTCACCCGCCGCATACCGTCCGGCTACCCCGCCGACGATATTGCGGTCGCCGGTGGAGAGAATCCGGAAGTCCGGCGAGAGGGTCATGGTGAACCCGGTAATATTGCCGGCCTGCTGGCCGATCGCTCCGCCGATTACAGCATCTTCGGTAAAGGCCGATACAGTGCCGCCGACGGAGGTCAGCTCGAGCTGCCCATCAATCGCAGAAGCGTTGTCGCCGATAAAGGCGCCGACCACGGCGCTGTTATAGGCGGCTTCCACGCCCCCGTTCTGGAGGATCAGATGAAGCTGCCCGATGGAGCCGGCGTTCCGGCCGATCATCGCGCCGACTACCCGTCCGCCTACCTTGACCCCGTCCGTCAGACGGACTTCAATGCCGCTGACGCTGCCTTCGTTAAGCCCTGCCAGTGTGCCCGTATATTCCAGACCCGCTACAGCCAGCGGCTCCAGCTTCATGTTCTCCACGCGGCCTTCCTTGGCGATAACCCCGAACAGGCCCGAGTACGTGTAGGCCGGCTGCTGATACAGACCGTCGATCAGGTAGTCCCCGCCGTCCAGACGGCCCCGGAACGGATTCTCCGGCTTGTCGCCGATCGGCGTCCATTGTCTGGACTGGATATGAATCGGTCCGGTGATGCGGATGATGCGGTCCGTGAAGTCAAAGCGGTCCACGCCGGCAATCGATCCGTTGACGATGCCCGCCAGACCGGCAAGCTCGGCTTCGCTCGAAATCTCGAACTGCATCGCGCCTTTGTCTTTCATGTACCAGTTGATGTTGGCGTTGACGCCGGAACCGGTCTGGTCGCCCGTGTTGGCCGTCCGGTTCAGTTCCGGATACTTGTACAGCGCATTCTGCGAGCCGTACCGCCAGGCCCGGGAGAAGTCCCATCCGGACAGCGCCGGGAATTGGCTGCGGTCCTGTAGGACCGCCACGCTCACGGTGTCCAGCCGCAGCGGCTCATCGAGGGCCGCCCCGGCCGCGAAGTCCGGCAGCGAGGCATTCAGCGCAGCCGCCGCGTCCTTGACCACATAGTTCTTGTACAGCAGCTCCAGATCGGAACTGTCATAGCGCCCGGCATAAGCGCCGGCCGCTGCGCCGCCCGAAGCCAGCACCTGTGCAGCCGAATACGTATAGGACAGTTTGCCGCCGGCAATCCGGCCGGCAAGGCCGCCGACATAGGAGTGATCTGCGGTCGCCGATGCCTTCTGCGCAGAATACGCATTGCGGATGCTGCCGGAAGTCTGATCTCCGACCAGACCGCCCGCGACATTGTAGCTCCCGGTTGCCGTCAAAGTGCCTGCGAAGTAGGACAGCTCGATCTTGCCGCTGTTGCGTCCCGCCAGGCCGCCGAGGAAGGCGGGCGCGGAAGAGGTGCCGGTCGCTTTGCCTGTAACCGCAATATCCACATACGAACCCTGTACGGCTCCTTCATTCAGACCGACAAGACCGCCGGCCAGGGCATGGGAGCCCTCTACCGTCAGATTGGCATTGGAATACGTATAGTAGAGCGTGCCGGTCGCCCGGTTGACGCCGGCGAGACCGCCGACGATGGCGTCCGCTCCCCGGGAAATCACCGGAAGCTTATCCGTGACGCTGTTATTGGCGATCAGAGCATGGTTCTCTCCGACCATGCCGCCCACCAGAGCGGACGGCGCCGTGACCGAGACCGTGCCCATCGCCCGGCTGTTGCGCAGGGTGCTCGGCGCGCTGCCCGGATTCACTGTCGGATCTCCGGAGCGGGCCGCATTGATGCCGATCAGACCGCCGGCCTTGGACTGTACGGCCGCCGCATTGACCTTCAGGCTCAGCTTCTCAATCGAGCTGTCTGCGATCACGGCGCTGCCGGTTCCCAGGTTGTATCCGACCAGACCGCCGACCGCGGTGGACGGATTGTTGATGTTCAGGTTGAGACCGGAAGCCAGCAGCTTCTCGATCCGCGTTCCTTCCGCGTAGCCGGCGATGCCGCCGATCAGCGGGTCGGCGGAAGCCGGACCGGTGGAGATCAGCACATCGTCCGCATTCATCATCGAGGCGTCGCCGACGATGCTGCCGTCCACGATTCGCCCGGCGATGCCGCCGGCCGCCGCCTGCGTTCCTTTCAGCGACAGCTCCACATAATTCGGCGCTTCCGCCGCTGCCTGCGGCAGCGCAATGTCGGTGCTGCGCGCAAGTCCGGCGATACCCCCGGCGTTCACGCCCGCCGCGCGCACCGTTACCGTCGGCAGCTCGCCGCCGACCACGCTGACGCGGCTCAGGCTGGCCCGCGCTCCGTCCGGTCCTTCCGACAGACCGACGATGCCGCCGGCCGCCGCCCGGGCGCCCGCAGCATCAATGGCTACCGCTTCGGCGCGGGAGTCGCTGATTGATCCCCGGTTGAGACCGGCGATGCCGCCGACCGCATTGTCGTCGCCTGTGAAGGCGATCGTCAGGTTCTTGGCCTGACTGCCGGCCGAGACGCCGTGGTTCTCGCCGAATACCCCGCCGAGACGGTTGTCCGCACCCGAGGAGGTCAGCTGCACCCGTTCGATCCGGACGATCATGACCGGGGCCCGGTTCACGCCGACGGCTCCGCCGAAGCTGCTGTCCGAGGCTCCCGTATCCAGACGGAAGTCCTGCACCTGAACCGGGTCCTCTTCCGTTCCGATCCGGGCTTCCGCCGTCAGAACTCCGGCGATGCCGCCGGCTGTGTAACGGCTCTTGCCGCTGCCGGCTTCAATCCCGACCCGGGCCACCTGACTTCCGGTTACGGTCAGCGCCTTCTCGTTGAGACCGGCGATGCCGCCGGCCTTCCATTCGTCGGATCCGCTGGCAAGCCCCGTATCGGCCGACAGCTTGACGCTGTCATAGCCGCTGTAGGCAGGGTCGCCGACGCTTGCGCCGAATACGGCGCCCTGCAGGCTGCCGGCCACGCCGCCGACCGCACTGTTGACGGTGCGGGTCTTAAGCGACAGGTACTTCACGGAGACATGGTTCACTTCTCCGTCGATGTAGCCGCCGATTCCGCCGACCGTGCCGTCGGCCGCAATCGACGCATAGCGATCGGCGCTTCCGCCGGATACAATCGTGCTGTAACTCTTTGTGCCGTCTGCGGCCGCTACTCCGACCGCGTCTCCGATTGAGCCGCCCCGGGCATACCCGACAATGCCGCCGGTGAAGGCCTGGGAGCCGCCGGCTTCGATATTCGCGTCAAAGGCGACATTCGTCACCGTTCCGCCGACGGAGTAACCGGCAAAGCCGCCGGTATAAATATGATCTGTCCCGTCCGCCTCGATGGCGACCGTGTTCTTGAATACCCCGGACCAGGCGTAGTCATCGCCGAAATAGCCGGCTGCGCCGCCTGTGTAGACGTTGCTCCCGCCGTGGTTGACCAGCAGGCCGGTATTGCTGAACGCTCCGTCCAGCACCGACTTGGCGGCCGGAGCCATCGCTGCGCCGACAAATCCGCCGGCATAGGAGGCCGTGCCGCCGGGTGCCTGAATAGTCACGCTGCCGGTATTCGAGGTCAGCGCCGAGATCGACAGGCGTCCGCCTACGCGTCCGGCGATGCCGCCCGCGTAGCTGACCGCTCCGCCATTAGCGTCAATGCTGCCCGAGTTGACGATCGGCGTATCCTGATCCTCCAGCTCCAGCAGACCTTCCACATAACCGGCGATGCCGCCGGCTGCTATCTCGCCGCCTTGTCCGTCCAGCGAGATCGAAGCCTCGTTGGACGCCTGCTTGATGCGCAGGCCGTAAGCGCCGCCGTAGCCGACGATACCGCCGGCATAGGAGCTGCCGCTGGCTGTGATCGACTTCGTATTGGCGACATCCGCGATGCTGCCTTCGCCCATTCCGACAATCCCGCCGGCGTAGATCCGGTAGACCGATTCGGATACGGTAAGCTGCACATCGATATGGTTCGTAATATTGTAGACCAGACTGCTGCCGCTCATCTTGGCGACGGCCGAGCCTGCGTACACGTCGGAGGTTACGGATGCGGCGCTCAGACGGCCGCTCGCTTCAAACGTGAAGCCGCCGACGGTTCCGCCCTCCATGTTGCCGACCAGCCCCCGGTAGCCGAAGCTGTCCGGAATCTTCATCCCGATAATGTCGAACTTGCCGCCAGCCGCTGCAATCAGCGTCCCTTTGAAGGGATGCTCCGCGGTTCCGATCGGAAGCCACTCGTACTCCGAGAGATCGAGGGTACGGTCAACCTCCAGAATTTTACCCCGGAGACCGTTGATGCTCCCGTCCGGGTCTTCATTGACCAGCTTGGCTGCCCCGGCCAGCTTCGCGGGCGAGTCGATCGTAAAGGTAGAATAAATCGGATTATACCAGCTGGTATCCGCTGCGGAATCCCACGTCTGCGGGTCGGCCTTGGCCATGAATCCTCCCGCTATCGTGAAGATGGCCACCAGCAGAGCCGCTACGCCCACCCCGATCATTGACTTATATTTGAATGCCATGTTGTTGGACACCGCCTTAAAAAGTTTCCTGCGCCCGGTCCCAAGGCCGCCGCCCTCTTCGGACGAACGGCCTCTGCCGGGGTATTCCCGCTTATTCGCCGGCGATCAACCGATCCAGCCTCATGGCAATGGCCGCAGCTTGCGCCCGGGTCAATGCGTTCTGAGGACGGATGTACTGGTTCTCACCCTCTATGATGCCGTACTTGATGCTGAGTGCCACCTGTTCCTTGGCCCAGGCCGGAATTGAACCCTTGTCGGCAAAACCGCCGAGCAGCTTGTCGACCTCGCCAGCGCTCAATTTCTCTGCACTGCCCGTCATCTCCAGCAGACGGCCCGCCATCGTCATGGCCTCTACGCGGGACAGCGTCTCCTGCGGCTTGAAGCTGCCGCCCTGGAAGCCTGTCGCCAGTCCCAGCTTGGACGCAATGGCAACGCTCCGGCTGAACCAGCTGCCGGACGGCACATCCCGGAAGGAGGCCGCAGCTTCACGGTTCATGAGGCCGCCTACCCGAAGCAGCAGCGTCGGGTATTCCGCCCGTGTGATCCGGCTCTCCGGATCGAACAGGCTGCCGCTCTTGCCTTGTACGAACATCTTGGCAGCGGCTTCCTGAATGGCCTCGCGGCCCCAGTATCCATTCTTCACGTCGGAGAAGCTCTTCGAGTTCCCGAGCAGGAACACATGGCCTTCGCCCGTAAGCTTGATTCGGAATCCGGCATCGGTACGGCTCCACGGAACCGTCGTCCAGCTGCCTTTCTCATCCATCAAGACAATGGCGGTTACCTGGTCTGCCTTCAGACCGGCCGGTACGGCCAATTCTGCGGTGACCGGACTGTTCCAGGCCGCCTCCGCCAGATTGGCCTGAAGCGCAATTCCCTGGCCTGCGGCGAGAAGGGTTGCTTTCTGGGAGGCTGCGACGGACTGCATGGCAGCCGCGTCAGCCGCCGAATTCGCGCCGGTGCGGATAATGAGTTCCTCTCCGCTTGCACCGGTCAGCTGCTGCCCGGTCAGAATCAACTGTCCGGATGCCAGCTCGATAACCAGACGCTTGCCCGATGCGGCGAGCTGTCCGGCAACCTCGCGGTCGATGCGGAATTCATAGTCCGCCACATCGGCATCCTTGGCTGTCAGCACCAGGTCTCCGCTGTTAGCGGCGAAGTCCGCCTTGCCGACCGTGGATACCGCGGTGGAACCGGTCAGAACCGTGTTGACCGGGGCTCCGTTCAGCGTCACCGCCGGAGCCTTGGCCGGGGCTGCGGACGGTTCCGGAGCACCTGCTGCGGCTCCGCCGCCTCCGCCCCCGCCGCCGAAGCCGCCCGATCCGCCGCCCGGCTGGCCGGACGAATCCGAGCTGCCCGTTAAGTCGTAATTGAACAATTCACTGGAGGCTACGGCCTTCTTATCCAGCGAAGTGCGGGCCGCTACGACGATCAGATCGTAAGGACGCGCTTTGATGTTGCCGTCCGCCGGAAGCAGGCTCCAATCAGAGATATCCTGATTCAAAGCAGGCTTGGCTGCACCGGCTCCAGCCGGGAAGACTTTATAAGCCAGCTGCCGTCCCGTCATCTCTCCGGTGTTCGCTACCGTTACAAGGGCCGATGTCCCTTTATTATCGGCCTGCTTGGCCGAAGCCTCGAGCATTCCGAGCACAGTCGGCGCCGGAACGGCCACTTCGGCGGCCACCATGGCCGTCAGCTTCACATCGTCCGAAATCCGGTATTCGGCCTCAATCAGACTGGCCCCTTCGGCCAGACCGGTCACCGTTCCCTTGGCCGGCGCCCCGGTGCCGACCGCATCGCCGACGGTCAGATCGACCGCATCGCCCATCGTCAGCGTGTAGCTGAGACGTTCCTTGGCATCCGCTTCGGAAATTGCCACTTCCTTGTATTTCGGCTTGCCCTGGGCATCCCGTCCGTCTTCGACTTTCAGGTAGGCTTCAATCCGTCCGCTCTCGCCCGGAGCGAGTGCGGGCAGCGGCTTCAGCACCAGCGCTGCCGGAACGGCGAAGCCGTCGTTCGTTACGCTGACGGTTGCGGAGTTGGCATTGCCTGCCTCATCCTTCGCCACCAGCTGCAGATCAGCCGTAGGCTCATCCGAGTTGATCACCACATCGCCGGCAAAAGTGCCGTCTTCCGCGACCGGAATCGGCGTATTGCCGTTGGCGACCAGCTTCGTTCCGACCGAAGTCGTTCCCGCCACGCGGATGCGATTCACCGTACGGCCGTCAACCACAGCCGCTTCGGTTCGTTCTCCCGTCGTCGGTTCGTCGATATAGAGCATCGGCGCAATCGTATCAACGGTAAGGTAGAGCATCGTAACCGAGATATCCTTGGTCTTCGTGTTGGTCGCTACCAGCTCGATGGCATAGCGTCCGTCTGTCTTAAAATCGTCCAGCGCGAGCGTACCCGCGCTGCCGCTGCCGCTGGCGGCAAGCGTCGTCTTGCCGACCGATTGTCCGGCATAGCGGGCCTCTACCTGGATATTCGCCTGGTTGGAGGTCAGCTTCAGCGTCTGGGCCGTCCGGTTTGTCATCAGGTTCGGAGCCGTTCCCGTTTCGGCGGATACGCCGACCGTGCCGGCATCCGTCGCAACGGACAGCTTCGGTTTCACCGGAACCGGCAGCAGTTCATTGGTGCTGTCGACCCGGTCCGCATAATGGTAATTCTCGTTCTTGTCGAGCGCTGCACCCGGCTTGTTGGCTGCCGAGACCCCGATCACATACGAGTGTCCGACTTCCAGACCGGTATATTTCACATCCTTGAGATCGACTACCGTCATACCCGACGTACTGTCCTGATTAACGGCATCCGTGGTCGTGGTGGCGCTCCAACCCCCGACCGGAATCCCTTCGTATCGGCCGGAGGAAGCATTCCAGTAAGGCTTCAGCTCCTCTTCCGTCATCAGCACTTCTCCATAGTTGTCATACGATTCCAGACCGCCGTTCTGCTGGCGGAGCGCTTCGATAATGTAGCTCCGCTCAATGTTCTGCTGGCCGGTCTTGACCGCTCCCGGCTTGAACGAGAGCGAGAAGAACCCGTTGCCCGCCGGTTCAATCGTCACACCGCTGACATTCGACGGCGCAAGCGGATCGACAATCTCAAATCTCTGCGGCGAGGTCATCGTTCCGAACGTAGCGGAAGATTTCAACTCGGCGCGCAGGTAGTAGTTCCCCTGTCTCAGCAGTCCCCGGATATCCTCGGTTCCGCCCAGCATCGCTACTCGGGTCACGTCAATGACCGCACTGCCGCTGTCGGCCGGAAGATCCTTGGCAATCAGCATACCGGGATCGCCGGCTTCCAGTACAGAATCGCCGCTCGCCAGCTTCGTGGTCTGGCTGCTTACCGCATCCTGGGTTAGATACAGATTGACCGTATCGCCCGCCTTGGCGTTGGATACGTTCCAGGTCGCGGTGAATTTGTTCGGATCGCTGCTCTTTGCCAGATTGACTTCATTGAGCTGCGGCAGAACCGGAACGCTCATCAGCTTCGTATCCACCGGAGCGTCGGCCGTCAGGGTCCAGGTTCCGCCCTTCTTGACTTCGGCATCCGGAATGAGGATATACGCTCTGCGGATATCGACATGATCTTCCGTGTTCTCCGCCGCCGGTATAATCTGGGTAAAGGCATTCGCCTTCGGATTGCTGTTCGTGTTGTCGAAGACCAGGCTGTATTCTTTCTTGCTTGCATCCTTGAGCAGCAGCTTCGGCATCGTCTTGGTGTCATAGTCCACCTCAAGAATCGCATTGCCGTTGACCCCGCTCATCGGAATCGAATGCTCGCGTCCGTTGTTCTTGGCCGTGATGCCGCCGACACCCAGATTCATGGCGTCGCTCTCCAGCACCTGCACACCCTTCGCTACGTCGCGATACACAATCTCCTGGCTTGCTTCCTCGGTATCGACCCAGGAAGTGGCCACTGTCTCGATCCCCTGGCCGATCACCATCAGGCGGGGTCCCTGTTCGGGATCATTGATGACCATATGCACCAGACCGTCCGGCATCTGCTCGCTGGAAGTGCCGAATTCGACGCCTCCGCCCCAGTAATAGGTGACGCCGAGCGTAATCAGCAGGAGACTGAAGCTTCCCCACACCTTGTCGTTATTGACGCCCAGGAACACGCTGGACAGCGGCTTGCCGCCGACCACCGGTACCTTCGACGGAATCTGGATACGGGAGCCGACATAACCTTCAAAATCAATGCGGTTCTTCTCCAGATTCTGGCCGACAAAGATGCCTGCCTTGCCGACAATGACATCCCATCCGCCGATGTCGACTTCCGCCTGCACCCGGACGAACCAAGGGGTTACCCACTGCGCTTCCAGAAGCGCCTTGGTCAGCATCGGCAGCCGTTCATCGTCATCCGCCGTGGGAGACATGGCATAGTCCATCTTGCCTTCAATCTTGAGGCCTGTCCGCTTCACGGTCAGGTCTGTCTGTCCGAAGAAGTACGCCGGCGCGATGCCGAAGCGTACGCCGACGCCGGCCTGCACCGTCAGCGGGAACGGATCGGCAGAGGTGCCGCCCGCAATGGTATCCGCCAGTTCGCGGACCGCGCCGCGAATGTCGGTCAGGAAGGTTCCGCCCGTAATGAGAATGCCCGGCTGCGGCAGTTCTGCGCCGAAGGCGATGACGTCGGGAAGAATACGGCCGTCCTGGACCTTTTTGAAGGCCAATTCCATCTGAACGCCCAGCATGCCCTTCAGGTCCGCCTGGAACCGCATGCCGTATTTGCTTGGCTTATAGGCGCCCTCCACCTGCTGGACATAATGCGAGATGAAGATTTCGCCGCTGGTGCCTTCGCCCTTCTTCTCGTCGTCCATCGGACCGAACAGGCCGAGATTCTTGTTGAGGCCGAACTTGAGCGCGGCGTCGATGCCGACGAAGCCCTTGTTGTTGAAGATCACATTGTTGACTTCGGCGTCCACGACCTTCATTGAGATCATGCCGCCGAACGAAATGCCGCCTTCCCGCAGAATGAAGTCATTGAAGGACAAATCAAAGCCCGAAATATTGAACGTCGGTACAGCGAACAGCGATTGCCGGTTGAAGTACACATTCGATACCATCAACTGGCGCAGCGGGTTGATCCGGTCGCCGATCGGACCGGAGGCCCATTTCAGGCTGCCGTTGATCGACGTATCTTCCGGGTTGTCGTCGTTGTCCGCCTTCTCCGCCGGGGAGAGCGGACCGCTGCCCAGCCGCTTGCTGAAGCCGTTGAAGAAATCGAGCGTCCATTCTCCGCTGTGGAAGACGAAGCCGCTTCCGGCTACGCTCAGAGTGCCGTCTCCCTTGACGAAGGTCGAGGCGAACAGCGGGTTGTTGGCGAAGCCCGGAATCATGGATTGAATGCCCATAATATCCAGCTGGCCGCGGACGATGACCAGATCCTTGCCCCGGTAGGCCACCGATTCGTTGATGACAGCCGGCTCGGTCTGGGTCTCCACGATAACCTGGGCGTCCTTGCCCTTGCCTACCGTCTTGACCATGCCGCGGACGACCGCGAGCACTTCCCGTTCTTTGTTCTCTTTCTCAAAAGCTTGAAGCTCCTTCTCCGAGCCGAACGTCTTGTAGCTGTAGAACGGCACGTTCTCCAGACTCTCGTCGTCCAGGAACTCGGCGGTCTTGAAGGACGGGTCCAGCGTTTTGCTGATCTCGGCGATCTTCATCTTGGCCGCCTTGAAATTATCCAGCGCGTTCTTCAGATCGCTTCGGTTGGCAAAAGGAGCCGAGGCGAACATGCCGTTCAGCTCGTCCATCTCTTCCAGCGTCTGGCCGATGGATGCGCCCTTCAGGTCGAAGGTCTCCTTGTAGACGGCCAGAATGTGCGCTTCCCGCACCCGGTTCTCATCGTTGTTGGTCACCATGATTGCCTGGGGAGCGGTGATGTCATACAGCGAAGCGGCCTCTTCGTCTCCGCCGGCATCGCCTTTGTAGTCGATCTGCACCTGATATTCGCCCAGCGGCAGTTCCGGCCCGAGCCCGCTCTGAAGCACGGAACCGTCCGGCGCGACCTTGTCGCCGCCGTTGTAGGTAATCCGCATATCGCCCGACGATCCGTCATCGGTCGGCTGCAGAAGCACCGAGCTCAGTACCGGTACCTTGTAACGGTCGCCCGTCGCTTTGTTGCGGAAATACAAATCGAAATTCGGGGCGTTCTTGGCATCGCCCGTGTTGTACGCTTCGATGTTGGAGAGATTGACCGTTACATATTTCGTATCCGTGCTGTACAGTTCTTTGGGCGATACGCCGTATACATAAGTCGGCGTCGCTTCGCCCACGGCCGGCAGCAGGATAAAGTTCGACTTGTTCGATTCATACTGGGCCTTGATGCCTTCATCGGATACGCCCTCCAGCTTGGCCTGCGTCTCCGGGCTCTTAACGGTCAGCATGTATTCGCGCGTCGTCGGCCAAGCTTTGCCTTTGGCCTGAACCTTGAACGTTACCGTTACGGTGTCGCCGGGCTTGTACTTCGGCTGAATGCCCTGCTCCGCTTCCGCAGGCGTAGCCTGCTTCCGGTATTCAATCAGCTTGCTGCGGGAAGATTCCGTCACAGCCCGCCCCTGGGCATCTCTGACGATGTCCCCCTGGTCGTCCAGCTTGACGAAATTCAGGCCGCTCTGCAGCGTCATCTCCAGATTGATGCGGGAATGCTCCATGTTGTACTGTGCCAGGTTCTCGACCTCGGCCGTAATGTCGAAGATGCCCTCGTTCTCATAGCCGCTGCCGTCCGGCTTGACGGCCATCGTCTGGATCGGGTCCATGTACCGGATGGAGAACACTTTATCCGGCTGGGTCAGTTCGCCCAGTCCGTAGACGGTCTCGAACGACTGGAAGCCCTTCGGTGCGATTGGGTCCGGGTTCCAATAGAAGGCAACCGCAGAGTCGGCCGAACCGTAATCGTTGGTATCCGTGGTGAAATCCAGGTTCGGGTTCGGCGTGTAATTCCATTTCGTGTTGGCCATGCCGGCCCAGTGGCCGACGATCATTTCGTCGACGATATTAATATTCTGCTCGGCATAATTATTGAAGCCGTAAGCCGCCACATTCGTGGCCAGCGGGTTCTCCAGATCCAGCTTGTCCCGCATTACCCAGTAGGCAGGCAGCTTGTAGAGCGCACTGTTCTCCTTCGGGATGCCGATGCTCTCGGGATCATGCACGAGCTTGCGTTCAACGCTAAGCGGCGCCTTGTAGGAAGTGCCGACCTGGAACTGCGGTCCGTCGTTGCCGCCGACCATCGTGTCCAGGAGAATCCGGCTGCCGACCGCGACTGCGGCGCTGCCGTTGTTTTTAACTTCGTAACGGATGTTGACATTGCCCGAATTGACCTTATCGGCCGTATCGGTGTACAGCATCAGGATCTGCTTGATCTCGACGCCCTTCATGCTCCAGACGGTCTCGATCTGCTGCGTCCCGTTCGGATTGTTCACGACCTTGGGCGCTGTTGTCGAGGACTGCGTACCGTCGCTCAGCTTGTAGCGGTTGCCGAAGATATAGTCCGTTCCGTCGATCTTGAAGGTAGTAAATGACGTTTCGGGATCATCTCCGCCAAAGTTCAGATTCACGTTCTGGTCTTTCTTGCGGATCGGCTGGCCCTCAACCGTACGGATGCCGTAGCGGCCGGATGCGTTGTCCACCGTAACCTTGATGAAGTCATTCTGGATCACCGTTGTACTCTTGCTCGCAGCGGCTTCCGCAATGGCTTGCAGGCTCTCCGAGGATGCCAGAAATACCAGGATGAAGGATAGCAATACGGATAAGGCCTTATTGAAAAGCTTGACGCTCACGTGGTTCCCCCCGATCAAAATTCAGACTGTCTTCCGCCGCCGGGAGGGAAAAGGGGCCTCTCCGGGACCCTTTTCCTTCCTTGCTGAGAACAGCGGATGTACAGTTGATGTCTACTTCGTGCTTCCGATGAAGAAGGTCGCAAATTCCCGGTCCCTCTCCTGCGTTCTGACAATGATGGTATACCAGCCCGCTTTCGGGAAAGTTACCTTGAATTCGCCTTTCACCATCTGATCGTAGGTGATCCGGGTGGCGATGGCTTTCATCTGTCCTTCACGGTACAGACCGGATTGATAGTACAGATCATACGTGCCCCACTCGTTGGTCAGATCCTTGCCGCCGACCTTCAGCAGGTTGTAGCCGGAGATCCGGAACGTGATCGTATTCGTATCGAACAGCGCCGTCTCGCCGGAAGAAGCCGAAATAAAGGCGTCGTTGCCGAAGATCAGCAGACCGCCGTTCTTGACGACGAGGACTTCCTGGGTAACGACCGTCTTGTTGCCGACCTGGTCCTCTGCCGTGTAGGTAACGGTCTGGCGGCCCAGCTTCTTAATGTCAAGTCCGGTGACGGTTACCTTGATTTTGTCGCGGGCCGATACGTTATCGGTAACGGTATAGCCGCCCAGGTCCGTCTCCGGCTTGAAGTTCTCCTTGTTCTGCACAACCCCTACTGCGGTCTGCTTCAGCGTCAGTACCGGAGCCGCATTGTCCAGTCCCTGGATTGTCAGCGGCACGCGGGTAGAATGGCCGAGCAGATCGGACAGGCCGGCCTGCGTCGTGCCGTTGCTCTCGTAGGAGCGCGTATAGACGAATTGGCCGGAGCCGTCGCTGATTTGGTTGCTGTACGTGCCGCTGGCGGAATCCGGCGCCGGAGCCATTCCGGAGAAGACCGGGTTGCCCGCAGCCGTTGTGCCGCTGATGACCACTTTCATCTTGCCTTTGGCATATTTCTTGCCGCCGATCGTTACGATCTTGCTGTCCGGAACGGCCTGGCCGTTGTCGTCCACGAAGATGTAGTCGATCTTGTCCGGCGAAGGCCCTTCGGCGATCAGGTTGCCGACCGTCTCCTTGACGACAGCCGTATTGCCGAATTCATCCTGCACCGTGAAGGATACCGTCCCGTTCTTGGTCAAGGTCTGCGGATTGGAGCCGACGGTGACAAAGAGCGGAGAAGCCGGGCTGTCGGCGCTCTGCACTTCAAGCGATACGCCCGAGGCATAGACGCCGCCCTTGCCGTCGGGAACCGTCTTGTATCCGTCATAGGAGCGCACAACGGTTACCTTCGGCGCGCCTTTGCGGATATTATGGACTTCCGCGGTTATAGTGGCGGTATTGCCTGCCTGGTCTTTGAATTCAAAGGTGAAGCTTCCGTTCTCGGTAAAGGTGTACACATTGCTTCCGCCGTTGTTCATTACCATAACCGGCTCTGACGCGTTCAGCTTGACCGTTACATTGCCGTTGGTCCACGCCGTTGTCTTGTAATCAATCCAGCCGACCGGCGGCGTGCCGTCCACATTCTTGACGACCATGTACAGCGTGTCGGTCCGGGCCGAATCATTCAGGTCCACAATGTCAAACGCATAAAATCCGTTCTCTTTCACATTGAAGGTATTGCCGCTTCGCACCGGCTTCGACGGGTTGACCGCCGCCGGAATCACCTTGAGACCCGCGGGAACCTCGATTTGAATATCGGCTCCCTTGTCGGGGCGAACCATGACATTGCTGTTGACCGAAGCCAGCGCATAGACAGGCGCTTCATCAAAGGAAGCGTTCGAGCTGTCGATCGGGAACGGTTCGCTCATCGCGCCTCCCGGCGTCCGGTATTTGACCATGACCTGAAGCTGCGCAGGGTCATTGCTTGGAACCTCAAGCGATACGAAGTTCGTGTAGGACCGCCACCGCGTCCAGCTCTCGCCGTTGTCCGGGGATACCGAATATTCGTATCCGGCCTTGCTCTCCGTATCCAGATTCAGCTTCAGAATGGCGGTGTACCCGTCCTGTTCGTCTCCATAGAGATAGATCAGCTTGGATTCTGTATCTGCCGGAGGAGTCGTTTCGTCGCCCGTATAAGTAACTTTGAACAATTCCGGCGTCCGCTCAATCGAACTGTTCCCGGCCCCGTCGGTATTCCAGACATAGAGCCGGAAGCTGTCCGTCTCTCCGGGCTTCAGCACATCCTTGCCCTTGATGGATACGGCTCCTCCCGCCGGTAGTGCTGTCCAGCCTGCGGAAGCGGCATCCGGCGCAACCTCCGTTGCCGGATCGGATACCCGTACCCACTGGTACTTCGACGTCATCGGCTCGCGGCTGTAGCGTTCGCTGATACTCACCGTCACGTCCTGTACATCCAGCGGATACGGAACCCCGTTCTTGCTGAAGGTAATTTGCGACGGCTCGTTATCCCAATAATAGGCTTTGGCGTAGAAGTAGCTCTCGCCGTCCTTCTTCACCAGAACGTGCACATATTGAACGCCGCTATGAGCCGAATCGGCCGGAATCGTATAGGAATACGATTTCTCCGGAGCTTCAGACGGCGCCGGCGTTGCCGAAGCATTCGGGTCCGCCGATCCAGACGGCGCTGGCGTTGCCGAAGCATTCGGGTCCGCCGATCCAGACGGCGCCGGCGCTGCCGAAGCATTCGGGTCCGCCGATCCAGACGGCGCCGGCGTTGCCGAAGCATTCGGGTCCGCCGATCCAGACGGCGCCGGCGCTGCCGAAGCATTCGGGTCCGCCGATCCAGACGGCGCCGGCGCGGCCGAAGCATTCGGGTCCGCCGTCATAGTCGGCGTGGCCGAAGGCGAAGGAACCGGCTCCGACTGAAGGGCTGTAAAGGCCGTCTCCTCCGGGTGGATCGAGCTTGCGCTGATTACATATCCGACATAATCCGGATCGAAGCCGGTCAGCTTGAAGTCCACATCGTGGCTTCGCACAAACTTCGGATCAGCTTCCGTCTCGAACTGCCCGGGCAGCGCGGATTGGGAACCGACATTAGCCGGAGCTTCCACCCGCTGGACGGATTCGTTCCCGGCCTTATCGGCCGATTTCAGATAGAGCCAGAACTTCCCGTATTCATAGACTTCATTCAGCGTCGTCTCGGTTACGACGCCGTTCTTCAGTTCAGCCGTTACCCAGTTGATGTCCGACGGCGTCTCTCCGTCCTTCACCCACTGGTAGCTGACCCGGTCGACTCCGCTGAGATCGTCTTTGACCAGAGCGCTGATCTGGACTCCCGCCGTGTTGTCGCCGTACACATCGCCGCCTACGACAGCCGGACCCTGATTGTCCAGGCGCAGAACGCCGACATTGTGCGTCCAGTTGGAATCATCGTGTTTGAAGTCGTTCAATTCCCATACCGAGGTGTCGCCATACTGGCCTACCGCAACCAGCGCCTTGTTCTTGGCGTAGACTTCCTTGTCAGCAGGAGAGCCTGTCGCTTCCGCCATCCAGGCGTTGTACTGCTCCTCATGGGTATCAATATATCGGGTCATCTTCTCGTACTGCATCAGCTCGCGGGCCGAATCCCAGGTCATGTCGGCCGTCCAGGTGTGCAGATACCATTGGCCGCTGTTCTCGGGAAGATACGCTTCCGGAGGCGGCGCGATCAGATTCGTCTTGTTGTTCGCCACCGACAGCTTGACGTTCTCGAAGCCGGTCGTGTACAGGTCCTCGGAAGGCTGCTTGGCCGACAACGCATAGCGCTTCAAGGCGGCGTTGTGGTCTTCCTCATGCCCGGCGAACGGATCGGCCGGACTCTTGCTCCACCAGTAGTACACCAGGCCGACCGAAGGCGAAGCTTCGGCGGTCATGTTCGTCGGGCGGTAGATGCCCTTGCTCGGACGCTCCACGCCGCGCTGGGCAGGGTCCGGATCGAGCGAAGGCACGACAATACCGGGATCATTGGCGTCGATGATGATTTTGCCTTTCTGCCGGTACGTGTTGTTGTCGGCGCCGCCAAGCTCATAATGGTAGCCGATAATCGGCTTCGTATTGTCGATCGACAGGTTCGCCCAGTCGATTTTGGAATTGACGAGCGTTTCATTTCCATCCGTATGCTTGCCGGCGTAGTTGGCCGGCTGGTTCAGCAGATTGCCCGCATAGTCGGAGACCACATTGGTATCCGAGTTGTTGCCCTTGCCGTCGTTGGTCAGCGCGATAACCTTCAGCAGCGGCGTCTCCACCGCAGTGTCTGCGCCGATGGTGGCGCGGAAGACCAAGTTTTTCTTGCCCGCCCCTTTAAGGTAGTACGCCTTCATTCCATTGTTGAAGTAGAGGAAGGATTGTCCTTCCACCAGGCTTCTGCTGATAATACTCTCTTCCGAGAGCTGAACGGTAAAATCAACAATGTCGCCTTTGTTGAGCGTAACGCCGGTCAGAATATTCGGCTGGATGCCGTTCTTCCCGTCTTGATATTTGGGACGCACGGCGTCCACAATGACACGGAAGCCTTTCGTATTGTAATCGAACGGGTTCCCGGTTTTGCCGTCGCTCTCCTTGAGATAGCTCAGGCTCCCGCTTCCGGTCTTCACCGCCGACAGGTTCGGATGCAGCACGTTGCCGGCGCCGTCGGACAGGACCGCGTTCTCCATCTTCTCCTGCAGCGTCTGCTCCATCGGCGTGTTGCCTGGCGTAGTTCCTGTGATGCGCGGCTCCAGCGGCAGATTGCCGCTGTTATGATAGCGGACACCCGTGTACTGGAAGGCCAGATTGCTCTGATACGATTCCAGATTGGAAGTGCCGTACGTAATATTCTGCATGTACTGGGTCTGCCCGGCCGCCGGAAGCCCGCTTCCCTCGGGATTCGTAAACAGCGGATGCTTCAGGAAGAATTCGCTGTTCGACGCATTCAGATAATGAGGCCGGACCGGCTCGCTGAAGTTGTAAGCCAACGTTATATTTTCATTCTCCTTGACGTACAGCTCCTTCTGGCCAAGGGTCGTATTGTCCCGCTGGTTCCCGTTGCCGGTGAAGGTATAGCTGTCGATCACGGGACGCTGCATATCCTGGAACTTCAGGTAGAAGCCGCGGATACCGGCGCCTTCACCGCTGTCCGCTCCATCTCCGTGGATGGAGAAGGTAAGTACGGAGTTCGGCGTGAACTTCGCCGTAACACTTTTGTTATAGACCTGGCTGTCGCCCGTCTTGTAGTACATAATTTCCTGTCCATCAAGCTCCATTCTGATCCAGGAATGAATCGTATCCTTCAGAAACTTGGAGTGGCGTCGAAGCACGGCGAAACCGGCAACCATTTCAGCCTCTCCACCGAGCGCCATTTCGCGCAGAATCGGGTTATCAGCCACTCTTATCTGGAAGGAAACCGTGGCCGGGCTGTCCCAGCCGCCGGTACCGGCAAAAACATCTCCGCCTGCCCAGTCGATTGTCGAGTTCGAGGCTGTCTGGGTCTGAACAAAACCGGGTACTTGATTGTTATAAAAATTCATGAACGCATTGTCAGCTTTATAACTCAAATTGCCGACATGCGCTCCCGTGCTGAACATGACTTCCAAATCTTCCGCAGCCGCTTTTGCGGTGCCGTTCCAGGATTCCGGAATCAATGAAAACAGTAGACAGACGATCAGACTGACTGCCGTCAACCGTGTAGCGTACTTCTTATTCCGCAATGTAAACGTTCCCCCAGTTCATTCAACGATGTGTTTAACTACAGGCCCTCTCCGGCCCGGCACTTCCGCGCCGCCCCCCCTCAATGATTTTCACATGTATTATCATCGGCGTAGAATTTGAATTATTTAGATCGTGAATTAATTTGCCGTAATTTTTTTTATCAAATTTTAATACTTGTTTAAGGCTGCGTCTGCACTCGTTCTCAGGGGGCGCAAAAAAGGGGCTGTCTCAAAAGGGTCATAAAATGACCTGAGAGAC
>NZ_VYKK01000031.1 GCF_008710135.1 Paenibacillus spiritus
GGCTGTCTCTCAGGTCATTTTATGACCCTTTTGAGACAGCCCCTTTCACACGATGAAACCTATCTAAGCCGTTTGTAGAGATAACGCAGGTCTTGCCACATCACCAAATGATAAGGTACTACTACTAAAAGATATCTCACCTTGACTAAAATGGGACGTATAAATCCGAGTTTTACTGTCTATTGTCGCTGCATTCCCAACTCCAATTATAAAAGCTTCATAAGATATATTCTGAAGGCCGGCATTTCCATTTAGCATTTGACCAAAACCTTGGTAACAAGTCTTAGAGATATCTTCTAATTGATTTCTTGTCATTGATGGAGCCCCCATGGATCCGGGCTGGCGGGATCTCTCGTCAATACGGAATTTGAGAAGATCTATTGAGTCTGTGGCAAGAAGCTTCACCGTGACATCAAATCCACTTTTATTTAAAGTCATAATGTCATTCTGTACCCCTCCAAGGGTTACACCCTGAAGAATAACCACAAGGTCTTTCTGTCCCTGAGAAGTAAGCACATCTATCCATTCATATTTGATGGCCTCTTCAAGCAAGTATGAAGTTGTTTTCCACAACAGGGTTGTAGGAGATTGCTCAGTATTATTTTTAACTAGTGGAGGTATGAAGAAATGACCATTAATGATATCTTTGTCCACGCTGCAGATCTGCGCATTTGGATATTTTCGTACCTCGTCCCTAAGGAAAGTGCTTTTACCTATAGATGGAGGACCATAAAGAACGACAGCTTTAGGCAGGTTATTCCTCTCCTCGCATTATATCTTGTTCAATATCACGTTCAATTTGCTTGAAGGTTGTCCCAAATGGTATAAAAATTACATCTAAATTCCGAGGAGGAATGGCATCGTAATCTTTCAAAGAAAGGATCATATGCCCAATGTGGACCGCGACCAATGCCTTCATTGACTCCAAGGTATCCCCCTTATATTGTGAGGTCAGCCTTGCCAATTCCTTAGAGGCATAATCGGCAATTTCGAATAATTCATTATCAGAAGTCTCGTTCTGTAATAAAGTAATTGGAGTAAGGTACTCCCTAGACGGTTTCATGGCTAACTTTTTGTCCATAAAACGCTGACGACGAGCCCCTTTATCAACTCTCACTACGGCTTCACGAGCTTTATGCCTTAGACCTAAAACCTTATTACCAACTATCACTACAGCTTCACCAGTTTTGTCATTGGTAGCAACCTTAGAGTCAGAAACAACCCATCCTTGTTTCACTAATGCCTCTAAACTAGTTAATTGTTTAGTCATAGTTCCTACCTCCTCTAATGGTGTTACTTATACATAAGTAGTTTCAAATTCCGCCCCGTATTCTGTTACCCGCAAATAGCTTTTTAAACAATAGCAAACGGAACTTTCCGTCGTTTGGAACCGTTGGCTACTCGTCGGAGATGCTGACTACTTCCATTTTATCACAGTGTTTAGGGTTGGGCGATACGAAATCACGAAGTTTCTACGGAATACTTTTCAGCAAACTTAGGAACGATTTGGACGGACGGCCTTAGCGGTAGTGTCTGTCAGCAGACGGTTTAATCCAAATATGTAGCAAAAAATAATTTTGGTGCTACATAGATTATGTCTCTATTGGGTAGTTCAGATAAGACTTAAAATTAAGAAGATAACTTGGAATTTATCTACTTGATTCCATCAGTTTTTAGTGCATCCATAAACTTTTTTAAAACTCTTCTGGCTTGGTCTATATCCGCAATAGTGTTTTTATTAAAGCGGCTATCAGCCCATGATGTCTTGCCCACAGAACGTACGAGTAATTTTCCATCGTTAATTAAATAGTAATTCGTTTCCCTGAAATTTCCACTGACGTTTTCAGTAGTTTTCTCAAATCCTTCATTCATATCTAAGAGCTTTTGTATGACATCTTTCGTTAATCTCATTATAATTTCCCTCCTCCCATGCGGTGCTCACATTATATAAAAACATTTAAACGCTAACTCCATAAAATTAAAAGACTCAAAGTTAGCCAAATTCGAGTTGGAAGCATCGATTACGTTAATCTGCCCGTTAGCTTAACAATGATGTGCAGTTTAAAACTTTGTTTTGGCTACACTAATCACTATTAAAAAAGGAGACGCGAACCACTCGCGTCCCCATTTCGTCTCCAACCTACTCTCTCACTACTCACAAACCCTTATATACCAAGGAACAAACAGCCTCCACATGCACCGTCCACGGAAACATATCCACCGGCTGCACCTCCACCGTCCGGTAGCCCCCGTCTTCCAGCACCCGCAGGTCGCGGGCCAGAGTGGAAGGATTGCACGAGACGTAGACCACGCGCTCCGGCTTCATCTGGAGGATGGTCTCCAGGAGGCGCGGGTCGCAGCCTTTGCGGGGCGGGTCGACGACGATGACGTCGGGGTCGACGCCCTGCTCTTTCCAGGCGGGGATGACATCCTCCGACGCTCCCACCTCGAACACTACGTTCTTCATCTCATTCAGTCTCGCGTTGGCGCGGGCATCCTCGATGGCCTCGGGGACGATTTCTACGCCATACACCTGACCGGCATGCTGCGCCAGGAAGAGCGAGATCGTGCCGATGCCGCAGTAAGCGTCAATGACGGTCTCGCTGCCGGTCAGTCCGGCATAGGCGACGGTCCGGTTATACAGCACTTCGGTCTGGACCGGGTTCACTTGGTAAAAAGATCGCGGCGAAATCGCGAACTGCACTTCGCCGATATAATCGTAGATCACATCCCGTCCCCACAGCACCCGGGTCTCCGGGCCGAAGATCACGTTCGTCTCCTTGGTGTTGACGTTCTGGCAGATGCTGACCACATCCGGCAGCGCTTCGCGGATGCTTCCGATCCAGGCATCGGCGTGCGGGATGTCCCGCCCGTTCGTGACCAGCACCAGCATCATCTCGCCGGTGCGGAAGGCTTTCTTCACAACGACGTGACGCAGCAGGCCGCGCCCCGACTCCTCCTGATAGGCGGAGATGCCGAGCTCGCGCCCGAGCCGCTTGACGGTGGCGACCACCGCATCGTTATGCTCATGCTGGATCAGGCAGGTCTCCATGTCGACAATCCGGTGGCTGCCCCGCGTATAGAAGCCGCCGACCAGCCCGCCTTCGGCTGCGCCGATCGGGACCTGCGCCTTGTTGCGGTAGCGCCAGGGCTCGTCCATGCCGAGAGTCGGCAGGACGGTTACACTGCCGCCTGCCTCATTGGCTTCGTCAGCCGCAGACTCCGCCTTGGCTACCTGGAGCTTGCCGATCCGCTCCAGATTGTCCACGACGAGCTGGCGCTTCCAGGCAAGCTGGGCGGCGTACTCCATATGCTGGAGCTGGCAGCCGCCGCATTGATCGTAGATCGGGCAGGGGGGCGCAATCCGGTGCGGGCTGGATTCGACCAGCTCCAGCAGCTTGGCGTAGCCGTACTGCTTCTTGGTCTTAAGCACCTTGGCCCGGACCTTCTCTCCGGGCAGGGCTCCCTGCACGAAGAGCGTATAGCCGTCGGCACGGCCGACGCCTTCGCCTTCGTGCGTCAGTCCGATGATGTCCAGCAGGACCTCATCGTTCTTGGCGACAGGCACGCCCGCCGGCGCCGCGGCGGGCGCCGTCCGGCTGCGGCCTGCGCCGCGCTGTGCCGCCATTCCGGCGCGCTCCGGGGCGCGCCTACCCTGGCCGCCTCCGGCGACCGTTCCGCCCCGCTCGTTCCGGGGGCGGCCCTGCTCAGCCCGGGACCCGGCCCGGGCGCTATCGTTCATCCCGCGGCCGTTCTTGCGGCCGCTGCGGTGATTATTCATGATTGTACACTCATTTCTGTATCGTTCTGCACCCATCGTGCTGCGCTCACGGCCGGATTCCTCCGGCCTTCTTCCATTATAGCCGATATTTCGTCTTCCTACTGATTTTCGCAGATCCGGCAACGACAAAACCTCCAGTTCTCGAACGGCGGACTGGAGGAATCAACAAACCTTTGTATGAATAAGTACAGCTGCACACGCCAGAGCGGTTCACGTCCTGGACGTTTCTTCTTCTCCTGCCTAGACCTCTGTCGTTCGCTCCCTGCTGCCGGTCTGCCCTGTGCAGGAGAACGGCAGCATAGCCTTGCCTTACAGGCTGTTCGCGAAGACGTTCAGATGCGAAGGAAGCATCCGGAACTTGCCCGGCAGGGTGCCTCCGAGCTCCCCGTCGAGATTGAGCTGGACATAGCCCGGAGAAGTTACCTCCATCGCGTCGGTCCGGAAGTAGACCACTTTCTTGTCCGAGAGATGGTCTCCCCGCAGCGCCAGCGTTACGAGGCGGATAAACTCCGCCAGATTGCATTTCTTCAGCGCGATGACATCGAACAGGCCGTCGTCGATGCGGGCATCGGGCGCAAGCTTCTCGAAGCCGCCTACAGAGTTCGTGTTGGCGATGAGGAACAGCATGAACTCGTCATGAATCATGTCCTGGCCGTTCGCGCGGATCTCCAGTTCGGTCGGGGAGAGGCTGGCCATTTTCTCAATCCCCTTCAAATAGTACGCAAGCTGCCCGATCATCGTCTTCAGCCGGCTCGGCACCTCATAGGTCAGTTCCGTCAGCGACCCGCCTCCGGCGATGTTGATGAAATAGCGGTCATTGGCCTTGCCGAGATCAATCACCCGCTGCTTCTGCCGGATAATGAGGTCACAGGATTCTTCCCAGTTCTTCGGAATTCCCATAGCCCGCGCAAAATCATTGGTCGTGCCCAGCGGCAGCACGCCCAGCGGGGGCAGATTCGGCTTCTCGGCCATGCCGTTGATGACTTCATTCAGCGTGCCGTCTCCGCCCGCAGCGATAATGAGATCGTATCCCCGCTCCACAGCTTCCGCGGCCGCGCGCGTCGCGTCGCCTTCTCCGGTCGTGGCATGGCAGGAAGCCTCAATGCCGCCCTGGTCCAGCCGCTGCAAAATATCGGCCAGACGCTTTCTGACTTCCTCCCGCCCGGAGGTGGGATTGTAAATCAATCTTGCCGTTTTCATTCCCGAAACGCCACCTGTTCATAGAATAGGCAACGGTGTAGAGTTGCCGATTCCAGAATAATCGCCAATCCGTCCGTTTTGCCGACTTCCTGATTATAACCAATTCACTGGGGGACAATCAATCTTTCGGAAGCCGTGATAGAAAGAGGCTGCCCCTGCGGACGCTAAATCCGCTCCAGCAGCCTCCCGATCTGGCCCTCCATCCAATCCGCAAGCCGCGGATGGGGCAGCAGCGTCCGGCCGGAATAGCGGTAATCGAGCCCTTCAAGTCTTGAAGGAATGACGGTCTTCGTGAAATAGCCTTCGCTCAAAAATATCGGGGCCACCAATACCCTATGCCCCTGTCCATTCCAATATTCCACTTTGTCCCGGACATCGTTCGGGTTCAACAGCGCGTAGTCGGCGGAAGCGACGCCGCTCTCCGCACGCACGCGGTCCGCCAGCGAAGCCATGCCGCGCTGCCACCGCTCGCGGAAGCCGTCATGGACACTTCCGTGCCCGATGAGCAGCACCGTCTCCCGCTCGGGTTCCTCCGACAGATCCCGCGCCTTATCCCAGACCATCTCTGCGATAATGGGATCATCGTCGACCGGATCACCGTAATGAATGCGCGCCGAGACCTCGAACCGTTCCAGGTCCGTCTCGCGTCCTGGCTCGGGCTTCACGCCGAGCGCATAGGCGATCTCATCCACATGCGTGCTTCCCGAAGAGACAAAGAGGGGAATCACGAGAATATCCGTGACTCCCCGGTGCTCCAGATCGCTGACGCCATCCTGAATAGACCGCCCCGCCACCAGCTCCAGAAAAGAAACCGCGGCCGGCAGCTTCCGGCCTTTAAGCGCGCCGGCCACGGCCTCTTCCACAATCGACACCCAGGACAAGTCGCGCGACCCGTGGCTGATGACAAGGACGCCCGGCCGGACAGAGGCGTTCATCTCTTAACGCCCCAGCCGGTCCAGCGTCATCTTGTAGCCGTCGTTGCCATAGTTCAGGCAGCGCTTCACGCGGGAGATCGTCGCCGTGCTCGCGCCTGTCTCCGCTTCGATCTGGTTGTAGGTGCAGCCCTTGCCGAGCATGCGCGCCACCTCCAGACGCTGGGACAGCGACTGAATCTCGTTCACCGTGCACAGGTCGTCGAAGAAGACATAGCATTCTTCCATATCTTTTAAAGTTAAAATCGCTTCAAACAGTTGATCGACGCTCTTATCGTTAAGCTTCTTGAGCTGCATCGTGTATCATCCCCTATTGTGACTTATCTGCCTCTACTATATTGCACCGAAGCGGTTTTTTCAAGCATTAACGGTTTATCGCAGTAAAGAGCGAAAATGGCGGACATTTGTCCATTCCACGCGAACACCTCTTCCTCGCGCCTGCCTGTTACAGTCATCGTACTGCAAGGAGCCGCTGCTCCGCCGCCTCATCTGTACGACGTTCAAAAACCATCGTTTTCAAGCTTGGTCACGCTTTCTTCAAAATCCGGCTTTCGCGCTGGGCATCCGCCCTTTTCCGCTCCTATCCCGGCTTCATCCGGGCGTATGTCTATACCTTATGTTCGCCCATGACATACAGTAAAGTAAATTCAAAGGCAAAGGAATGTGATCCCATGGCTCAGCATTACCATCATCATTCCCGCCGCAGCGTCCGGGCTTTGTCCGAATCCTATCCGGGTTCGCCGTATCCGGGCATCGGCCCTTACGTGCCGGCTCCCCCGCCTCCGGGCGCTGCGGCGCTGCTTCCCGCCGCCGGCGCGGAAGCCGCAGAAGCAGCTCTCGAAGCGGCTCCGGCCAAGAGCGGTCTGCTCGGCGGACTCGGCAACCTGCCCAACATGGACCAGATCAAGGGAATTCTCGACCGGGTAGGCGGCATCGACGGCATCGTCAGCTCGATGGGCAAGGTGCAGAAAATGATGCAGGGCTTCCAGCAGATGGCCCCGATGGTCAAGCTGCTGATGGGCGGCTTCGGCAAAGGCGCCGCCGCTGCGGCGGGAGCCGGTGCAGCCGGACTGCTGGCCGCCGAGGAGGATTCTGCGCTGTACGCGCCCAAACGTCAAAAAAGACGCTCCTCTTCCAAGAAGCGTCCTTCTTCTTCATCCGGCCGGCGGCGCAGCGCTCCCGCGGCCCGCAAACGGCGCCGCTGACAGAGCGGCGCCGCTCTTCTTACGGCCCGCCTCCCGCCTATTTGAACCAGCCCCGCCGCTTGAACGTCAGAATCATCCCGCCGCCAAGGAGCAGCATCAGTCCCAGCACCGCAAAATAGCCGTATCTCCATTTCAGCTCCGGGAGCACCTCGAAGTTCATGCCGTAGATGCCGGCGATCAGCGTCAGCGGCATGAAGATCGTCGTAATGACCGTGAGCGTCTTCATAATCGTATTCATCCGGTTGGAATTCAGCGAGATGTAGCTGTCGCGCAGATCCGCGGTCATCTCCCGGTCGGCTTCGATCATATCGGCGAGCTTCAGCAGATGATCATGGATGTCGCCAAAATAAATGCGCTCCTCCCGGTTCTGCTGCACATGCGTAGAATTGACGACCCGGTACATGAGATCGCGCATCGGCACAATCGTCCTGCGCAGCTTGAGCAGCCGGGAACGGACATCGAAGACCTGGGCCAGCAGCGTATTCACCGCTTCCTCGGCGCCCTTGTTCTCCAGCTCGGCCAGTTCGTCTTCAATAGCGTACAGCGTCGGAAAGTACCGGTCCACCAGCTTGTCGATCACCGTATAAGCCGCTGCCACCGGCGTGCCCGACCAGCCCTCCCGGTGCTCGATGCTGCGGATGACCTGCTCCCAGGCCTCGTCGATTCCCGCCTGCCGCTGCAGGTGAAAGGACACCAGCAGCGACGGGCCGAGAAAGAGATCCACCTCTTCCGCCTGAAGCGTCGCTTCATTCAGCGCGTGCAGCACGAAGAACTGAACCTCCTCATAGTAATCCAGCTTCGGCCGCTGCAGCACATGCAGGCAGTCCTCAATCGCCAGCGGATGAAAGTGGAAGCAGGTGTCCAGCAGCCGGGTCTCTTCCGGGACAGGCTCCGAGAAGTCGGCCCAGATCCAGGCGTAATCCCCCAGGCGGGTCTGCTCCAGATTCAGGCCGGTCTGCACCCGGCCTTCGTGCGTGATGGCAAGCGTCCGTATCATCTGTCGTATCCGACCTCCAAGATTGCCTTAGTTGTTATAGGCCCCCACAAGAACATACTGAAGGGAATCCGCCAGAATGGTGTGGGGGGCGGTGTCTGCGGTAAAGGTTCCTCCCGCCTTCGCTGCTCCCGGTTGCATCGGGATGTCCAAGTAGGTGAAACTCGAATCCTGTACATAAACGTGCAAATATAGCTGGTCCTTTAAAATTATAGAGGTCCCCTCGTTCGCCACGGTCAATTGAACATTGGCTACGCGAATGCCGGATGCGTTGGTCCGGGTAACCACAGAAGCCTTAAGGGGTCGGATATCCGGGTTCAGTTTATCGGATAGAAAGTGCAGCTCATCCATGACCACGCCGGACGGCAGATACGCAGGGTCCACATTCAGCTCTGCCATTCTTTTGGAAGCGTCCCACTTCGTACCGATGTGAAAGGAAGACGTAATCACGCTCAGCGGAACAAACATGCTTCCTTTATACAGAGCAGGAGCCGTATCCATCTCGGATGACGCCCCGTTGATCTCCGCCTTTTTCGAGCCTATCTTCATTTTTATGGTGTAGAATTTGACTTTGGCTTCTTCCCCGTAATTTTTCCTTGTAATGACTGCCGTCTTGCTGCCAGAGTTGTAGGAGACATCTGAGGACAAGAGGTTGGACAGGCTTCGCAGAGGCACCATCAATCGGTTCTCTTGATCCACATACGGAGCCACAGGAGAAGTATAAACCACATAGAACTGATTGAGCTTCAGCAGTACCGGTGAATTCAGCGTAGAACCCGTTCAGCGCAGAATCGTTCAGCGTAGAACCGTTCAGCGCAGAATTGTTCCATGCAGAACCGGAAGCCGAGGCGGAGAGAGCCGGAACCGAGACTGAGCAGCAGCCAGAACCAGCAGCATCCGCATTTTGTTCAACAAATTGGCCCACCCTCCTTCAAGAGTTATTCCTTAGGAATATACCCCTGTTTATCTATGGATTATATGGACCTTTTGAACCAACTTTCACGGATAAAGGCGAAGATCCGGCAGTTACGAAGAAGAAAAGGAGCGTCCGAAAGACGCCCCTGTCCTGTTGCTTTATATCCCGAAGCTCCCACGGCAGCCCGCCCATCAATACCGCTCCAGAATCGTCCAGACAATCCCTCGGTTCTCCGCATCCTGCTTCGGATAGACCAGCGTCGCCCGGATCCGATTCTCTTTGTCGTAATAGACTCTCGCGTCCAGGCCCTGCTCATGGTTGTAGGGCTTCTTCACATATTCGTTGCCCAGCTCCCGGTCGGCATCCTCCAGCGTCTTCAGCGGCTTGCCGTTGATGCTGGCTTTCACCGTCTCCGAGATCAGTTGAATCTTGGTTACTTTGCCCGTCGACTCATCGCTGACCAGCATAAGCCCGTCATAATACCGGTACGTCTTGCCGCGTTCGGTCCGGTTCTCATAGTCCGGATTCGGCTGCAGGCCGGAAGCGTCCAGACGGTCCGCCGGCCCGCCTATGCTCAGCCCGCGCACCTCTGCTCCAGTCAGATTCGTAGTGCTGACCGAGCGCTCCTGCCAGGCGTTCCGGGCATAGCCTCCGATGGCTACGACCAGAATCAGAAGGACCGTTGCGCCGAACAACAGCCATTTCAGACGGCCATACTTCCTCATTCGTGAATCCCCCTGCTCTCGCTGTACTGCCAAAAAAAGGCCCCGTCCTTCACTCATCCGTGAATTTCGGCGCCGCCTTGCATTGAATCGACACTAGAAGAAAATCTTCGTGATAATGCCCGCCAGTACGGCGGTAATTGGAATGGTAATGAACCAGGTGACGATGATTCGTCCGGCCACTCCCCATTTGACGGCGGAGAACCGCTTGGCCGACCCTACGCCCAGAATGGCGGAGGTAATGGCATGGGTGGTGCTGACCGGCAGATGAAGCATGGTAGCCGAGAAAATAACCGATGCAGCCGACACGTCGGCGGCCACGCCGTTGATCGGCTCGATCTTGAAAATCTTTGTGCCCATCGTCTTGATAATCTTCCAGCCGCCGATTGAGGTACCCAACGCCATGGCTGTTGCCGCCGCCAGCTTGACCCACAGCGGAACCTCCATGCTCTTCAGTTCACCCGAAGTGACCAGCGCGAAGGTGATGATCCCCATTGCCTTCTGGGCATCGTTCGTTCCGTGCGTGAAGGACTGGAAGGCAGCCGTTACGATCTGAACCGTGCGGAAGCCTTTGTTGACCGTGTGCGGACTTTGCTTGGCAAAGATCCACTTTAGAAGAGTCATGACAATATAACCGATGACAAAAGCGATAATCGGGGAGAGCACGAGGCCTTCCACGATTTCGATAAATCCGCTCCACTTCACATGGTCCGAACCTGCGCCCACATATACGGCGCCCGCAAGGGCTCCGATCAGCGCGTGCGACGACGAGGACGGAATACCGAACCACCAGGTGACCAGATTCCATATAATCGCCGCGATTAACGTGGCGATTACGATGTTGATTCCGTTGCTCAGCGTCGTCGGGTCGGCGACGCTGCCGCCGATTTTCTTCGCGACGCCCGTGAAGAGCAGGGCTCCCACGAAGTTCATGCATGCCGCCATGATTATAGCTGTCCGGGGCGGCAGCGCGCGGGTGGATACGGACGTTGCAATGGCGTTCGCCGTATCATGAAACCCGTTGATAAAATCGAAGCCCAGGGCAAGCACAATGACAATGCCCAGTACCCAAATCGAGGTATCCATATGGTTGCAAGCTCCTTACGAATTGCGCATAATAATCGATTCCAGCATGTTCGCGACGTCTTCGCATTTGTCCGTCGTCGTCTCCAGACGTTCGTACAGCTCTTTGCGCTTGATGAGCTCGATCGGGTCCTTGACCGTGTCGAACAGCGCCTTGGTGCAAATGCGCAGCACTTCATCGCCCTGATTCTCCAGGTCGTTCAGACGGATCGTATATTCGCGGATGGCCAGCAGCTTCTTCTGGGACAGCAGATGCACCGCCTTCTGAATCTCGTAGGCGCACTGGCGAAGAATGTCGGCGAACTGAATGATGTATTCGTCGGCTTCCACAAGGTTGTACATATACAGACGCGAAGCGGACGCCTCCAGTCCGTCGATGACATCATCCATGCTTGTAATCAGATCCATGATGTCGTCGCGTTCCAGCGGCGTGATGAACGTTTTGTTCAATTCCTTGATCACCGTATGCGTATACGAATCGCACTGGGATTCGTACTTCTTCATTTCTCCGGTAAACTGCTCGATGTCGCGCAAATCCGACAGGTGCTTGGCAAAGAAATCCGCCGCCTGCACAATCGTATCCGCCATGTTCTCAAGCGTTTCAAAGAAAATGTCTTTCTTCCTAAGCTTCATGTATAGTGCTCCTTTACTGGAAAATGCCTGATTTCCAACCGGTATCCGACGCTGAAAACGTCCATGAAAACGGATGACAACCCTTGTTATCTTATCACATTGAATGGGGGGAATGAAGCGGACAATTGAAATTTTAAGGTCTTCCTCAGACAATTCGCGGGATGCTCACAAAGTATCCGCTGCATTTGGACCTTATGGGATTTAATGGGGAACAGAATCATGTTCTCCCTTTACTTTTACCCGCTTTCGTCAGCTTATACCGACCTGGTTCCGGGTACTGCCGATTCAGGGGCTCAGAACCGTGACATGACTGTCGAAAGAAGGCGCATTCGGCACAATCAGCACATGGGTAACGCCCGGATACATCGGGGCTTCGGTTCCGTTCTTTACAATCCGGATGATGTCGCCCGGACGGCGGACCCATTGTCCCCGGATGACTTGTCCGCGCTGGAAGAGCAGCGCATCTCCGCCCACTTCCGTATCCACGGCCAGCCGCCCGGCCTCGTCGAGAACTTTGTGGTCCGCACCGATCACCAGCACATTGGTCGCCGTTACAGGAGCCTCCGTTCCCCGGTCCAGGTGGGCCTTGCCGTTCACAGAGCGGGCATAGACGCGGCTTCCGGCCTCGTATTTGTAGGCTACCGTGTAGTTCTTTAGTTGAAAATAAAGCGAGAAGCCGGACGCCGGCTCCCCCCCTGCCGGAAGATAATCCGGGTTGGTGAAGGTATAATCCGGAACATCGGCCGGCGCGGCCAGGCCGAGCTTCTCCGCTCCCGAGCGCAGCAGCGCTTCGTTCGTATATAAATTATGCGGCGCCTTGCGGCTCTTGTCCCGCCAGAAGTACGGCCCGGCCTTCCCGATCTCATCCATATCGTCCCGTCCGCCGGCTTGCAGAAGGGCGTAGGCGGCCGGACTGCCGCCGGCATGGACCGTTACCGCGCCATAGCTCTCGCCCAGATCCAGCAGATAAGGCCGGATGCTCCGCACCGGGCCGATCTCGGGAATGCCCGGCCGGCTCTGATAGATGGCGATCAGCCGCGTAATGCCGCCTTCGGCCAGCACCTCGTACAGGAGATCAGCCTCGCTTAATCCCGACTGCGGCCGGGCGGCAGGCGCATTGTTGATCATCACGGCCAGCGGACGCGGCAGCGGGAGGCTGTCCGCCGGAAGACCGGTGAGTCCCGAGAGCGGGGCGGGCTCTGGCGGTTCTGCCGGAAGCGGCCCTGCGGAGCCCGGCGGAGAAGCTTGCGCGATGACCGGAGCGGAGGCCGTAACAGATGGCGGATTCCCGCCCTGGTCCGCGTCCGGCCGGCCGCATGAGACCAGCGGCAGGGCAGCCAGCGAGAGGATGGCGAGCGTTGAAGCCGGGCGAAGCAGACGGCGTGCGAGGTGCATAGGGATAAGCTTCCTCCTTCAAGAACGGCAGGGCCGTTCGCATTCTTCTTCCATTTAATCACAAGGACCGGACTTTGTCCCGCAAGCATACCAAAAAACCGCAGCGCGGGTTCCCCCGGCTGCGGCCGTTCAATTCGGCCGGTCAGGGCCTTGGCCCCCGGTCCGTCAATCCAGCATCCAGCAGTTCAAGCTGAGTGTACCGTACTGGTACGCCTGAATCATCCGTCTTGCCCGGCGTCCGTCTGCGGCTGTTCCCATGGCGTAGAAGAGCGGCACGAAATGCTCCCGGCCATAGGAAGGCACCGCCTCCCGGGCATGGGGCGCCCGCGCTGCGTAGTCGAACAGCGCCGGCGTATCCCAGCTCTCCAGCCGCTCTGCGATCCATTCGTCGAAGGCGACGGCCCAGTCGGCCGGGCGATCCTCTTCCCCGAGCAGCCGCAGGTTGTGCACCATCCCGCCGCTGCCGATGAACAGCACGCCCTCCTCGCGGAGCGGCGCCAGCAGCTCGCCGATGCCGTACTGCTCCCGGGGCTGGCGCATCGAATCGACGGATAGCGCCACCACCGGAATTTCCGCCTCCGGGAACATTTTGCTGAGAATGACCCAGATGCCGTGGTCCAGTCCCCGTCCCAACACGGGCTGATACGGCAGTTGGCCGGCATCCAGACGGTCGCAGACCGCCCGGTTCAGCGCCGCATCGCCCGGAGCATCATAGTGCAGCCGGTACATTTCCTCGGGGAAGCCGTAGAAATCATGCAGCGCCGTATGCTTCTCGTCCACCGAGACCAGCTGCTCGGGACTGTCCCAGTGCGCCGAGAACACCGCAATGCCCCGCGGGCGCGGCAGGTCCCGGCCCAGCTGCTCCAGGAAACGGGTGTAATCGTTGTTCTCCATAATCAGCGTCGGGGAACCGTGTGCGATAAAGAAAGCCGGCATTCTCATCGGATGCTTCCCTCCGTATCTTTATCCGTCGGTGATCGGTTTGCCCCTCTATTGTATCGCGTTCCGGCTAAATCATCCAGTTCTGCCATTCCTGCTGGACATGCTCCCGCTCATTGATCCACTCCCGGGTCCGCTTCAGAAGCTGGCTCTGCGCCGTTCCGGACGAGAACGTATGATCTGCCTGGAAAATAATCTCCTTGTCGCACCGGCCCTCCGGCCGCGTCCAGAAGACCTTCTGGTAGAGGAAGGCGTAATCGACCGGGATGATGTCGTCGGAGGTGCCGTGCACCACCAGAACGTCGCCCCCGAACTTGCCCGCCTCCTGAAAGGGCTGAAACGCTGCAAGCGAATTGAAGTAGGCCGGCGTGAAGGCATAGCCGACATGGTCCGCGCTTCCGGCCTTCACCGCCTGATCGTAGGCGCTGCGGCCGACGATCTTGACGATATCGTTGAACGGATAGCCGACGGATGCCCACAGAACCAGGTTCTTGACCCGGCGGTCGCGGACGGCGGTCAGCAGCGCCACCGCTCCGCCGAGGCTGTGGCCGATCAGCGTGACGCGGGTAGGATCGACATCGGTTGCGCCCAGGCCGTAATCCAGCACCGCCCGGGTCTGGGCGATCATGGATTCCATATTCTCGGCGCCGTAGCTGCCGGTGCTCTCTCCGCAGCCGGCATAGTCGAACCGGATCACCACGCAGCCGTCCTCGGCCAGCTCCCGGGCCGCCTTGACGAACAGCCGGTCGGTACCGATCCGGTTCCCGACGAAGCCGTGGCAGATCACGGCCAGCGGAACGCGGTTCTTGCAGCGCCCGCCTCCCCCTTCTTTAGCCGGATAATGGATGCTGGCTGTCAATTCTTCGCCGCCGTACCGGATTACGATCGCCCGTTCCATGCGCGTTGCCTCCTTGTGTTTTCGATTGAATTAAAATCCGATTGAAATACTATGAATTATAAAATTATCATATCCATGTCCTTTGTTTTTGTCAATACAAATGCCCCTCCTCCTTATGGAGAAAGGGCATGGAGCGAAGCGGTACGCGGGCTGCCGGTCTGCAAGGGAAGCAGAGGCGGGAGCTCTTGTCAGGTCCCGCCCTTACTCGTAGCTGTCGTGGAACATATCATGCGTCTCTTTGCGGCCTTCCCAATCCTTTAGCCACTGGCCGTCTTCCGCCTGCTGTTCCCACAGACTGAATCCGTCGGAAGCGCCCCAGTCCGAAGTCGCATCGTTTACGGCCGGGTCGGAAGTGCCGGGCTCCTTCACTTGGTTCTCCTGATTCATAGTCACGCAATCTCCCTTCGGCATCCGAGAATGTTGGTTGTTCTTCTACATTGTTTACCGGCGGGCCGGGATTATACGCACCCTTCCCCCCTGGCTCCCTTGCAGCATCGCATCCGGGACACGTATACTCTTAAGTAAGAATTGAACTGCTGCAACTGCAAGGATTGCTGAAGCTGGAGGGCCTGCACAAGTGACGAGCGTCAGACAAATGATTCGGGAAAATAACCGGATTCGGGAACAAATGACACCCCAGAACCGTTCTTATTATGAGGACATGATTATCGCCATGCGCGAGAGCGCAGTCGAGCCGCACCGGCGGGAAGAGCTGCTGCTGGAAGCCGCGGCCCTGCTGCTGAAGGAGCAGGGCCGCGGCCGGACCGCCAAGCAACTCTTCGGCAGCGACCCGTCCGCTTATTTCGCCGATGAGATGGCGGCGGCTCCGCCCCGCCGTCCGATGACGCGGACGCTGCGGATGCTGCTGACCGCGTGGACGTCGCTGACGCTGCTATTCGGCGTCATCGGAGCGGCCGGCCTGCTGACCCGGAAGGACGAGAAGCTCGGCGGAGAATTCGGCCATATCAGCTTGTTCACCCTGCTGGCCGTCCCCGCTGCTTCGATTCTTCTGATCGAACTGCTGCTGAAATGGCTCGGAACGCTGCCGGACGCGGACCAACCGCGCTTGGCCGCGTTCGATTACCGGTCGCTTGGCCTCTACATCGGAGCCGCGGTTGCGCTTGTGTTCGTCGGCCTGTTCCTTGGCTCGCTCCTTCCGGTTCTTCCGCTCCCTTCCGGCGTCAGTCTCGGCTTGTTCACCGCCGGCGTAATCCTGCTCCACCCCATCTTCCTGCGAAAGAGGTAATGTTGCCATGAGATCTGTAATCGCCGCCGCCTCCCTTCTTCTTCTGCTGCAAGCGGGAGCCTCAGGCGCCGCCGAAGCCGCTCCCGCCGCTTCCCCAAGTCCGTCCGCTGCGTCCGCTTCCTCTGCCGTCACTCATGCCGAAGCCGTCTACCGGGCGGCGCTGCCGCTGCTGGCCTCCCCGGAGAAGCTGGTCCAGGCCCGCGCATACGTCAATGCCAATCTCTATGCCACAGGCAGCTATCGGGCAACGATTCTGACGCTCAAGCTGGAGAACGCCCAGCGCTATGTGCTGAACAACTGGGAGAAGCGGTTCGCCGATCCTTCCCTGCAGCGGAAGCTGGACAGCGTCTACGCCCCCGGCCTGAGCATGAGCAAGCTTGCGGACGCCGCCTTGAAGAAGGGCGACCAGGCGCTCGCTTCGATAATCACCGGCGCGAAGGAACGCGGCTATAAGCTGGAGACGGCCGAAGGCTTTTACTATCCGGTGATCGACTACTCTCTGTACAGCCAGTACAAGGCTTATGTCACGCCGGATATCCGGGACTATATCTCCATTATGACCACCGAGTCCAACCTGCCCGCCGCCAAGGACGCGGCTTTGATTATTTCCTGGGGCGATGTCGCGGCCCGCGCCTTGTCGCAGGAAGCTTTTGCGGAGACTTATCAGGGTTCCAACCGGGTTGCCAAGGTAAGGGAGCTCTACAGCATCTATGAATCCGACACGTTCTATGGGCTGAACAACACGCCGCTGTTCCACTATGACAATCTGGAGATGGATTTGGAGGCCAAGGCGGCTTACACCGCCCTGCTCGCCAAGAACGCCGGCAGCAACAGCGCTTATCTGCGCAAGCTCTCGGCCTTTATGGAACTGCTGAAGGCCAACGACTACAAGCTGACCGACGAGGTCAAGGCATTCCGGGACGGCAAGGAGTCTGCGGCCAAAGGATGACCTATGGGGGGAAGCGTTGCTCGCTCCCTCCCAGACCAAAAAGGATGCTTCCCGGGCGGGAAGCATCCTTTTTGACGTGAGCCGGCTTGGCTCTAGATCAGCATATTGAACAGCTTGAGGTCCTTATTGATCTCGATAAAATCGACGCCCTTCTGCCGCATCCGCTCAACGAGCGGGCCATAGTCGTCCGTAGACATCAGCTCGATGCCCACCAGCGCCGGACCGTTCTCCTTGTCGTTCTTCTTCGTGTACTCGAAGCGTGTAATGTCGTCGTTCGGTCCGAGCACCTCCGACAGGAACTCGCGCAGGGCCCCGGCCCGCTGCGGAAAGTGAACCATGAAGTAATGCTTCAGCCCTTCATAGATCAGCGAACGTTCCTTGATCTCCTGCATCCGGTCGATGTCATTGTTGCCGCCGCTGACAATGCAGACGACCGTCTTGCCGCGGATCTGGTCCTTGTAGAAGTCCAGCGCCGCCACCGGGAGCGAACCGGCCGGCTCCACGACGATCGCATTCTCGTTGTACAGTTCCAGAATCGCCGTACAGGCTTTGCCTTCCGGCACCTTCACAATATCGTCCAGGTTCCGGGAACAGATGTCGTACGTCAGTCCGCCGACACGTTTCACCGCCGCGCCGTCCACGAATTTGTCGATCTCCGGCAGCGTCACCACTTCCCCCTGCTCCAGCGCCATGCTCATCGAGGCCGCCCCCGAAGGCTCCACGCCGATCACCCTGGTCGCCGGACTGACGGTCTTGATATAGGAGGAAACACCCGCCGCCAGGCCGCCGCCGCCGATGGTCACGAAGATATAATCCGCCGGATCGTCCAGGCTCTCCATAATCTCCATCGCAATCGTTCCGTTGCCTGCAATAATCTTCGGCTCGTCAAAAGGATGAATCAGCGTCATCCCGTGCGTAATGCAGGCCTGCATCGCTTCCTCATAGGCGTCGTCGAACGTATCGCCCTTCAGCACGACCTCCACGAATTCGCCGCCGAAGCGGCGAACCTGCTTCACCTTCTGGTTCGGCGTCGTGCTCGGCATGAACACCTTGCCGTGAATGCCGAGCGCCCGGCAGGAGAACGCAACGCCCTGCGCATGGTTCCCCGCGCTGGCACAGACGATGCCCTTCGCTCTTTCCTCCGCCGAGAGGGTGCGAATCATATGGTACGCCCCGCGGATTTTGAAGGAGCGGACAACCTGCAGATCCTCGCGCTTCAAATAGACGTTGCAGCCGTAGCGGGCCGAGAGGACCGCATCGCGCTGCAGCGGCGTGCGGACGACGACTTCCCGCAGCATATGATGCGCCCGCACGATATCCTCCATCCCTACGATCCGGTCTGTGCCTTCTCTCATGAACCATTCCCCGTTTCGCTTCGCTTTGCGGCCTGTCCATCCGCCGCTCTTTGTAAGATACTCTTCCGGGGACGATTTATCAAGCATTCTCCGCAGCGCTTACGCCTTGAATCGGGACACCGTGCCCAACAGCCGGGCCGTATTGCGCTTGATGTCCTCCATCTCGGCCACAATGCCGCCCGAACGGGCGATGATCGCCTCCGCCTGTGCCGCAATGTTGCCTGCCCCTTCGGCACCTTCGCTTGTCGCCACCGCCGTCTCGCTAATTGCAGTCAGCATATTGCGGATGGACGCCAGAAGCTGGGCGGACGTTGCGCTGAAATCGGTCACGAGCTCTTCGACATAGCGCGCATCCTCCGTGTACCGGGTTCCGGTGACTTCCATATTGTCGTAATCGGACAGCACCTTGCGGTCCACGAAGCCGAGAATTTCCTCCGCCCCCTCCACCAGGCTCTGGACAGCGGCAATCACGCGCCCGGTCACTTCCCGGATCTCATTGACCGTCTCTCTGGAGCTGTCCGCCAGATGGCGGATCTCCTCGGCGACTACGGCGAACCCGCGGCCGGCCTCTCCGGCCCGGGCCGCTTCAATCGAGGCGTTCAGCGACAGCAGATTGGTCTGCGACGCAATCTCCAGAATGGCCGCCGCCAGCTTCTCGATCTCGGTGATTGACCGCGAATGCTCGATGGCGCTGCGCAGCTTCTCCTGGCCCTGCCCATAGATCTGCTGCGCTTCTTCGCGGGAGCGGATCGCTTCTTCCCTGAGGCGTTCGGCGCGGCCGCTGATCGCCTTCGCCGCTTCGGCTCCGCTGTCCGCCTTCGCGGCGATAGTCCCGACCGCGCTCTCGATTTCAACTGTTGAAGCGTTCAGCTCCTGCATCGAAGCCGCCGTCTCCTCCAGCCCGGCCGACAGCTCTTCAGTCGTAGCCGATACATCATTGATCCCATCGTTCAGTTCCGCTGCATTGCGCTCCGTCTCGTTCACCGACTCGGAGATGCGGCGGGAGCCTGCGAGAATCTCTCCGATCAGCCCTTGCTGGGCAGAGAGCAGCTCGTTGAAGCCCCGGGTCAGCACCCCGATTTCGCCCTTCGCCTTCTCATCCGCTCTCACCGACAGATCGCCGTCCATGGCGGTGCGAAAAGCGGAGGCCAGGGCCGGAATCTGCTTCAGCATACTGGCGGAGACGGCGTACAGCACGGCGCCCAGCAGCACAATGAACCCGATGATGGAGAAGCCGAAGATCTTCTGGAACGTGCGCAGCTCCTTCTCGGCATCGCTTGCCGGCACAATCAGCGCGACTTCCCACTGGTTCTCGACTGCGGGCGCATAGGAGACATAGCTGCTGCGGCCGTCCAGCGTTGTCTTCGTTACCTGCGACCCCCATTGCATGAGCTTGTTCCCCAGCGCGCTCCAGTCCTTCCCGAGATCGGCGACATTCCGGTTCAGAATATTGGCTTCATCCGGATGATAGATAAAATTGCCCTTGCGGTCGATCATGACGGCGAATCCGCTGCCTTCATAATTGAAGGCGCCAAGCATGCCGATTACCTGGTCGATGGCGATGTCCGCTCCCGCCGCGCCAATGGCCTTGCCGGTATTGTCCAGAATCGGGGCGCTGACGCTGACCACCAGCTTACCCGTTCCGGCATCCACATAAGGATCGGTAACGGTCAGCCTGTTGTTCTTCAAGGCGCCGGAATACCAGCCGCGTTCCTTCAGCACATAATCGGCCGGCGGCTCGAATTCGTCCTGGGAGATCAGCTTGCCTGCTTGGTCAAGGCCAATGTAGACGTTCAGCAGGTTGTCGTTATTCTCCTTGATGAGGTTCAAGGTCCGGACTACATCGTCATAACCGGGCACGGCTTTAACGCTGTCCGTGGAAGACACCTGTCCGATGAAATCGCGCAGGAACGCATTGGCGCCGAGCAGTTCGACGCTGCTCTCCGCCGGCTGCAGCATCTCGGCCACCTTGGAGGCGATCGCCGCCTTCTCGTAACCCAGCGAGCGGTCCAAATTGTCAATGATCGTCCTGCGGGCGTTGCTATAGATAATCACGGCTACCACCAAGAAAATCAGCAGCGTTGAAGCAATAACAGACATGAACAGCTTGCTCCGCAACCCCATATTGCGATAGCGCCGGACAAGGCCCGACGCCGACAAGGAGGAACGCTGTGTCCCTTCCGGACGTGTCAGCTTATCTTCCCTCTTCCGCCGTTTTCTCCCGGTTCTATTCTCATTTTCCGCTTCTATCTGCTCGCTGTTCATTCGCTGCTGAACCATCGGGCATCCCCCTCATTCCATATTCCCCTGCTATCGGCGGTGAAATTGCGCCAACATGCAAATTTAATACTTAGCGTATCGGTAAAAAAGCATGCTTTATGTAGACGATGTCAGGTTTCTTGCTAAAAAATCCGGGGAACGCCCCAAGAAACGCACAAGAAAAACGGGTTCCCCTTGGGAGCCCGTTTCTCGTCTTGTTGCTCTGAGGCCGAAGGCCAGGGGCCAATCCGCCTTTACTCCGCCTGCTTCAGCATCCACTTCAGCAGCTCCGGCACGCTTGCCCAGAGGCGGGAGTGCATGATGACATACTCCGAAGCCTCGCTGGCTTCGCCGGGAGTCGTGTAATCCGGCAGCACCGGCGGCAGCCGCTTTACGCCGAGCAGATAATCCGGCACATGCCGGTTCACGCCGCGGGCGACGCGGTACAGCATTTTCAGCCGGGACGTAATTCCGCTCTGCTTGTACTCCAGAATCATCCGGTCATAGGCGAACGAAGCGGAGGAGTCCTCTCCGCCATAGCGTTTCAGCACCCGCTGCGCTTCCTCCAGCTTCCCGGTGTAGAGGTACGCGGCCAGCAGCAGATAACGGGCTCCCGTATGGTCCGCCGGATTCAGCTCCAGCAGGTGAGCCAGCGTTCCCGCCGCCTCGTCGGCGTCTCCTCCCAGCCAGCAGGATTCGGCATAGCTGCGGGTCACCCGCATATAGGGACGGGTCTCGAACAATCCCCAGAAATGGCCTTTATGCTGCTCAAAAAAGCTCCAGCCGAGATCGCGTCTCCCGGCTTCCATTCCCTGCTGCAGCAGCGAGCGCGCCTCTGCCTCGCTGCCGGCCTCTTCGGCGAGAATCTGATAGGCGTCCGCCGAATCGGGATACATTTCCAGCGCCCGCCGGGCAAGCTGAACCCGCTGGCGGGAACCCGCCGTCTCCATAGCCCGGTAGACGAGAATCTGGGCCTGGTCCCGGGACGAATCCCCGATCAGGCCGAAGTCTTCCGGCGCGGGAAGCCCATCCGGCAGGCCGTACTCTTCCGCATAGGCCGCCAGCTCCTTGCAGCGGCGGCTGATCGTCGCGGAAGCGACTTCGTATTTGTCCGCCAGTCCGCTGAGCGGGACAGAGAGCCCGTACTGTTCCGACAGGAAATATTCGATCGCCGCGCAGTACGTCCCCTCCTTCTTGATAACCGGCCGGACCTGGCGCGAGTAGGCGTTCCAGAGCAGCAGCGCTTCCTGGATCAGCTCCTTGTCGTACTCGCCCTTCATCCGTTCGATCAGCGTCTGGGCCAGGGCCAGATGAGCGGGCTGAGCCCACTCCAGATCGCGGGACGCCAGCTTGCGCAGTCCGGCAAGCGTCAGCTTGGCCGGCGGGGCCGAAGGGGCGGGGGACAGCTTAAGCCCCGGCGCTTCCGTCGGAGCTTCCTCTCTCTGCCCGGCCTGTGCGGAAGCGGCAGCCGCCTCCCGGTTGAAGGCAAGTCTCAGGGCCGGCATCGCATCCGCCCGGTCCTTCTCGAGACAGCACTTCTTGTATTTATGGCCGCTGCCGCAGGGGCAGGGGTCGTTTCTACCGATCTTAATCAAGAATAATTCCTCCTTAAGCTCTAACAAGCCGGCCCTCTCCGGGAGCACGACTTCTTACGACATTATACCATTATTCCCGGGTCTCCCCGATAGCGTATCGGTCTGGCGGCACCGGAAATCGCTGGAGACCCCTTAACCGCGCTTAAAAAGGGCCTTCCCGACAATCGAGAAGGCCCTCTTCTATCTGTATTTATCCGTACTTGTTCCCCCGTACGAACAATATTATAGCATCCCAGGCACAACTTGTCAGTCCCTTTTTTAGGACTTTCCACATTAAAAATTGTGAGCTGTGCCAACGGCGTTTGTTCTTTACCCGAAATTATTCGAAGTTCCCGCTTCAGACCAGCGCTTTCGCTGCAATGTCCGTCCGGTTCTGCTTGCCCGCGAACCGGATCTTGGCCGCCCGCGCATAAGCCGCAGCTCTCGCCTCGGCGATGCTGCCTCCGAGCCCGACCACATTCAACACACGGCCGCCTGCGGTTACAAGCCTTCCGTCCGCATCCCGGGCTGTTCCCGCATGGAAGACCAAGCCCCGGCCTTCTCCGATCTGCGCTTCCGCTTCCGCCGGAGCCGCTTCCGCTCGAGCCGCTTCGGCGGCTTCCCCGTCTTCCAGGCCTTCGATCGGCACGCCCTGCGGATATGCGCCGGGATACCCGCCCGATGCCAGCACGACGCATACCGCTGCCTCGTCCGACCATTCAATCTCCGCTTCTTCAAGCCGCCCTTCCGTCGCCGCCAGGAAGATGTCCAGCAGGTCGCTCCGCAGGCGCGGCAGCACGACCTGGGTCTCGGGGTCGCCGAACCGGGCGTTGAACTCGATCGTCTTCGGCTTCCCGTCCGGCGAGATCATCAGACCCGCGAACAGGACGCCGGTGAACGGCCGTCCTTCAGAGACCAGCGCCAGGGCCGTCGGCTTGACGATGGTCTCCACGGCCTCATGGATGATGGCCGGGTCGATATGCGAAAGCGGCGAATACGTGCCCATGCCGCCGGTGTTCGGTCCCCGGTCGCCGTCGAAGATCGGCTTGTGGTCCTGCGCCGCCGGCATCGCCCGAACGGTCTCGCCGTCCACAAAAGCCAGTATCGACATCTCCTGGCCCTCCAGGAACTCCTCAATGACCACCCGGCTGCCGGAGTCTCCGAACACGCGGGCCAGCATAATGTCTGCCAGCGCCAGCTCCGCCTCTTCAACCGAATAGGCGACCGTGACGCCTTTGCCCGCGGCCAGTCCGTCGGCCTTGATTACGACCGGAAGCGGCTGCGTACGCAAATAGGCCAGCGCCTCGGCATGCTGATCGAACTTCCGGTAGGCCGCCGTCGGAATGCCGTACTTGTGCAGCAGATCCTTCATGAAGGTCTTGCTGCCTTCGATTTCCGCTGCGTTCCTGCGCGGCCCGAAGACCCGCAAGGACGCCGCTTCCAGCACATCGACGATGCCCGCCGCCAGCGGGTCATCCGGTCCGACAATCACAAGCCCGACCTTGCGATCCTTGGCAAAAGCCGCCAGCCGGTCGAACTCGGAGACTTCAATCGGAACGCACTCGGCCACCTGCGCAATCCCGGCGTTGCCGGGAGCGCAATAGATCGTACCTGCCTTCGGACTCTTCGACAGGCTCCAGCAGATCGCGTGCTCGCGTCCGCCTCCGCCGATTACCAATATATCCATGCTCATGCCTCCGCTTCTGTCGTTGTTCTAGTGCTTGAAGTGGCGGACGCCGGTGAATACCATGGCGATGCCGTGCGCATTCGCGGCCTTGATTGACTCTTCGTCCTTAATGGAGCCGCCCGGTTGGATAATGGCTGTAATTCCGGCAGCCGCTGCGGCCTCTACCGTATCGCCCATCGGGAAGAAGGCGTCCGAAGCCAGCACCGCTCCCTGCGCCTTCGCGCCGGCCTGCTCAATCGCGATCTTTGCCGCTCCGACCCGGTTCATCTGACCGGCCCCGACCCCGATGGTCATATCGTCCGCCGCCAGTACAATCGCATTGGACTTCACATGCTTCACGACTTTCCAGGCGAACAGGAGCTGCTTCAGTTCGGCTTCCGTCGGCTGCCGGTCGGTAACCGTCTTCAGGTCGCCTTCGCCGATGGAATGCACATCGCTCTCCTGCACAACCATGCCGCCCTCCACGGAAGTCACGACCAGGCTGCTCTTGCGGCCCGCCGCCGCGCCCAGCTCGCCGATCTTCAGCAGGCGGATGTTCTTCTTCTTCGTTAGAATCTCCAGCGCTTCATCCGTGAAGCCCGGCGCCAGGATGATCTCCAGAAAGACATCCTTCAGCAGATTTGCGGTATCGGAATCGATATAGCGGTTGGCTGCGACAATCCCGCCGAAGATGGAGACGGGATCGGCGTTGTACGCTTTTTGGTACGCCTCGAAGATGCTCTCGCCTACGCCTACGCCGCACGGGTTCATATGCTTGACCGCCACAACGGCCGGCTCGTCGAATTCCTTGACGATCTGCAGTGCCGCATTGGCATCATTGATATTGTTGTAGGACAGCTCCTTGCCGTGCAGCTGTTCCGCTGCCGTCAGCGTATCTCCCCCAGCCAGCGGTTTCCGGTAGAAGGCCGCCTTCTGATGCGGATTCTCGCCGTAGCGGAGATCCTGAATCTTCTCATAAGTAACGGTATAGCGCTCCGGCAGCGGTTCGCCGGTTACATTCGACAGGTAATCGGAGATCAGAGCATCATAAGCCGCCGTATGGCGGAACACTTTGGCCGCGAGCCGCTTGCGGGTAGCCAGCGTCGTATCGCCGTTCTCCCGCACCTCGGCGAGCACGCCGGCGTAATCGTCCGCGTCCACCACCACGCTGACGAACGCATGGTTCTTCGCGGCCGAGCGCAGCATCGTCGGTCCGCCGATGTCGATGTTCTCAATCGCTTCCTCATAAGACACGCCGGGCTTGGCAATCGTCTCCGCGAACGGATACAGGTTCACTACGACCAGATCAATATAATCCAGCCCCAGCTCCCGCATCTGCCGCGTATGCTCTTCGTTGTCCCGCACGGCCAGCAGGCCGCTGTGAACCGCGGGATGCAGCGTTTTAACGCGTCCGTCCATGATCTCCGGGAACCCGGTCACGTCGGAGATGCCGATAACCGGCACGCCTTCTTTTGCCAGCAGCGAACTTGTTCCGCCCGTCGAGATAATTTCCACACCCAGCTGCGACAGCTCGCGGCAAAATTCCACGATGCCCCGCTTGTCCGATACACTGACCAGCGCTCTTTTGATACTCACTTTGAATGATCCTCCTCTTGTCAACCGGTGATTGGGTCCTGTCCTGGATGATGCTGTGCTGCTCTTCCTGTCTTCCTGTCTTCCTGTCTTCGTCAAAATCCGCGCTTCACGGTATTTCCCGAGAAATATCGACCTTGCCTCCCTGATCCGGCGCTCCCGGGTCGGGAAATGTCGCCTGTTCACCGGATCAGAGGCCGCCGGTCTTCGCCTGCCTTCCGTCCAGTTCGATCCTGCCCTCCGACCAGGCGGCTACCACCTTGGCATACAGCTCATGCTCGGCCGCATGGATCCGCTGCGCCAGCGAAGCGGCGTCGTCGGTCTCCAGCACTTCAACCGCCCGCTGCGCCACCACCGGGCCGGTGTCCATGCCTCCGTCCACAATATGTACCGTGACCCCGGTAAGCTTCACGCCGTAAGCCAGGGCCTGTCCAATCGCATCCTTGCCCGGGAAGGCGGGAAGAAGCGAGGGATGAATATTCAGAATCCGTCCGGCAAAAGGACTCAGCAGCACCGGCGTAATCAGCCGCATATACCCGGCCAGCACGATGAGGTCAATGCCCTGCCGCTGCAGTTCTTCCACAATGGCCGCCTCGTATTCGCCGCGGTCTGAGAAATCCTTCGGCCGCAGCAGCAGCGTCGGCACGCCGGCCTCTTCCGCTCTGCGGCCCGCCGGGGCTTCCGGCCGGTCGGAGACAAAGAGGACAATGCGCGCCTTCCCCAACCGGCCCTCGCGCTCGGCCTCAAGCAGCGCCGTGAAGTTGCTGCCTTGGCCGGAAGCGAACACGGCAATCCGGGCGGGTGCCTCCCGGCTCATACCTCCGCTCCCCGGAAGGTCACGCGGCGTTCCCCCGCAGTCACGCGGCCGATGGCATAAGCCTCTTCGCCCGCCGCCTTAAGCAGCTCCAGCGCCGCCGCTTCGTCTTCCTCCGCCACGACCAGCACGAGGCCGATGCCCATATTGAAGGTAGTGAACATATCCCGATGGGTCACCTCTCCCCGGCGCTGAAGCAGCCCGAAGACCGGCTGAATCGGCCAGGAGCCGTAGTCGATCTCGACATTCACTCCCTCCGGCAGCACGCGCGGAATGTTCTCGATGAAGCCGCCGCCCGTAATATGCGCCATGCCCTTGACGGTCAGCTTCTCTGCCAGAGCCAGCACCGGCTTGACGTAGATCTTCGTCGGAGCGAGCAGCACATCGGACAGCGGCGCGCCGAGCTCCGGCAGCGTCTCGTCCAGCCCGAAGCGGTCTTCTCCTTCGAGCAGCAGCTTGCGCACGAGCGAGTAGCCGTTGCTGTGGATGCCGCTTGAAGCCAGACCGATGACCCGGTCGCCGGGCGCAATCGAGCCGCCGGTGACCAGCTTGGCCTTGTCGGCGATACCCACCGTGAAGCCGGCGATATCATATTCGCCTTCGGCGTACATGCCCGGCATCTCGGCCGTCTCGCCGCCGATCAGCGCGCAGCCGGCCTGCCGGCAGCCCTCGGCGATTCCCGAGACAATCGCCTCGATCTTCTCGGGAATGACTTTGTCGCAGGCCAGATAATCGAGGAAGAACAGCGGCTCCGCTCCCTGAACCGCAATGTCGTTCACGCACATGGCCACTGCATCAATCCCGATCGTGTCATGCCGGTCCGCGGCGAACGCAAGCTTCAGCTTCGTGCCGACTCCATCCGTGCCGGATACCAGCACCGGTTCCTCATACTTGTCCTTGTTCAGCGCGAACAGAGCGCCGAAGCCGCCGAGTTCCGTCATGACCTCGGGCCGGAATGTACGCTTCACATGCTTCTTCATCCGCTCGACCGCTTCATTGCCCGCTGCAATATCGACGCCGGCATTCTTGTAGGCTTCCGACACGTTAGACACCTCTTTTATCATAAGAATAGGGTACCGCTCAAACCTCCGCCTCACAGACAGCCCAGCCCTTGAATGGCAGCCAGATCCGGATGAATACTTGTGCGTTTCTGGCTTAACCGGCGCAGTCAGCCTGCTGGTTCAGCATTTTGCTGTCTGCTCGGTACACGGCCTGTTTGCTCTGCATACGCTCTCTGCTCTGCATACGCTGTCTGCTCGGTACACGGCCTGTTTGCTCAGCATCCGGCCTGCCAGCCCGGCAGTCCGTTCTGACTGGCCGGAAGTTCCGGCATAGCGGACACAGGAGACCTTATTTCCCCGAACACGCAGCTTTGGGGCTTGCTGCCGGACCCCAGCGCCCTTATTTCGCCCCAAACGGCTGTTCACGGCTCAAATTCAAGCAAATAAGGGCTGTGGAGTCCGGCCATCTGCGAAAAACCGCTTTCCCGCCGAATATAGCGTCCGTACGGTCCGGCTTGCTTCCGCAACCCGTTCCTCCGCCGCTCCCGCAACATGCTCCCGTAACCCGTACTTCAGCCGCTTCC
>NZ_VYKK01000032.1 GCF_008710135.1 Paenibacillus spiritus
GCGAGGCGCTGGACGAACGGGCAGCCGGAGCGCTTCACCCCGACGCCGCCCCCGCCCGTCCGCTGCGTACCGCCTGGGTCTTCTCCGGCCACGGCGGCTACTGGCTCGGCATGGCCGCCGGCTGTCTGGACTTCCCCGTCTTCGCCGCCGTCATCGACCGCTGCGAGACGCTGTTCCATACGCTTGACCCTGCGCTGCCTTCGCTGCGCACGCATTTTCAGCCTGCGCCCGATTCCGGCAATCCGGCCGACGCCGACGACGCCGACGCGCAGCTGGCCGTCTTCGCCGTCCAGGCCGGACTCGCCGCGCTCTGGCGCTCATGGGGCTGCGTCCCCGCTGCGGTCTGCGGCCACAGCATGGGCGAAGTCGCCGCGGCCCATGCCGCCGGCATCCTCTCGCTGGAGGATGCCGCCTGCGTGCTGCTGCACCGCACCCGGCTGCTGCGCCGCCTTCAGGGCCAGGGACGCATGGCCGCGGCCGTCGTCTCCCCCGGGGCGGCGGCCGAGCTGGCCGCCGAAGCCGGCGGCGGCATCTACGTCGCCGCGGTCAACAGTCCGCGCGCGGTCATCTTCTCCGGCGAAGCGGCGGCGATGGAGGCCTGGGTCCCGACGCTCAAGCGGCGCGGCGTTCCCGTGCGGTTCGTCCAGGCCCGCACGCCCGGCCACTGCCCGCTGACCGCGCCGGTTGCCGCCGAGCTAGAGCAGGCGCTGGCGGGAATCCGTCCGCAGGAGGCGGCGGTGCCGTTCTTCTCGACTGCGGACGGCGCTTTTCTAGGCGGCTCCGAGCTGGGCGCCGCTTACTGGGCCCGGCAGCTCCGCCAGCCGGTGCGCTTCCTCGAAGCGGTCCGGGCGCTGCGCCGCGAAGGAATCGGCGCCTATCTGGAGATCGGGCCGCATCCGGTGCTGTCGTCGGCGCTGCGCGATGCGACCGCCGAGCCGGAAGGCAGCGGCATGGAGCCTGCCTCCCAGAGCCCAGCTGCCGGCGAAGCGCCGGAGGACCTGGCTTCTCGCGGTGACTCTGCTTCCGGCGAGGACCTGGCTTCTCCCGGTGGCTTTACTTCCGGCAAAGACCTGGCTTTTCGCGGTGGCTCTGCTTCCGGTGAGGACCTGGCTTCTCGCGGTGGCGCTGCTTCTCGCGGAAACCTTCCTTCTCGTAATACCTCTGCTTCCCGTGAAGTTCAGGCTTCGCTTGAGGCTCCTGCTTCCAGCGAAGAAGCCGACTTCCCGGAGGAACGGGAGCCGCTGCTGCTGTCCTCGCTTCGCCGGGGCGAGGAGGACGCTTCCGTCCTGCTCGAAGGCCTCGGCGAGCTGTACGCCGCCGGATTGGAACCGCTCTGGAGCAGCTTTTACCCGGCCGGGCCGGTATTGTCGCTGCCCCTCTATCCGTGGCAGCGGCAGCGCCACTGGTTCGAGCTGTCCGGCGTTAATGAGACCGATTGGTCCTCCTTATTGCCGCAGGGAACTGCGGAGGAGCGGCATCCCCATCTGGAGAGCGGCACCGTGTTTGCCGCAACGGGTCATTGGGTCTGGGAGAGTGTGCTGAATACTGCCCGGCATCCGTACCTTCAGGATCACTGCGCCAAAGGCATTCCGTTATTCCCGGCTGCCGGTTACTTAGATATAGCCGTCGCCGCCGGCCGCAGCATTCAGGACCAGGCGAAGATCGAGCTCACCGGCGTCCGGTTCCGGGAGGCGCTCCTTCTGCCGGAAGGGCAATCCAGACGGGTGCAGGTGCTGGTCTCTGCGCCGTCCTACGGCCAGTCTTCTTTTGAGATTGTCAGCCGTCCCGCCGACGAACCGCAGGCGAAATGGACGACCCATGCGGACGGAACGATTGAATACCGTCAGACCGGCTCCGAGCATGACGCAGAAGCCGAATCTGCGCCGGAACTTCTTCAGCCGGACACCGTGCTGGAGCGTCTGAATCACCGAATGCTTGATGTGGCGGAGCACTACGATCGTCTCCGTCTCGCAGGCGGAGAATACGGGCCCCTGTTCCGCGGCATGGAGCAGCTAGCCGGAGGCGACCGGGAAGCGCTTGCCTCCATCCGTCTTCCCCGGGGGGCGGCGAATGCTGAACGGCACGCCGTTCATCCGGCGCTGCTGGACAGCGCGTTTCAGGCTATGGGCGGAACCCTTCAAGAAGAAGAGGGATTGTATTTACCTGTCGGAGTGGACCGCTTCACTCTGCTGGAGTCGCCGGATGACGGCATTCTGTGGAGTTATGCCGTGCTGGAAGAGCAGGCCGGCGAAGAAGCTGCCGGTACTGTACGAATCTGTGCGGAGGATGGACGGCTTGTCGCCGTCGCCGAAGGCCTTCGCGTACGGCGTCTCGCTTTGGCAGCCGGCTCTGCTGCAGACGACTGTCTGTACCGGCTGGATTGGCAGCCTTCGCCGGCACTTGCGCCTTCTCCGCGAAAGCAGCCAGTTCACTGGCTGCTGCTCGCCGACCGGCCTGGCATTGCGGAGCTTGCCGCCCGGGAATTGTTGTCGCGCGGGGACATCTGCCATCTGGCTTTTCCCGGAGAAGACTATGCCGAAGAGGGGAACAATCGTTATCGGATCAACCCTGCCGATCCCGCGCATTATGCCCGGCTGCTGGAGCAGGTACGGTGGCACAGCGGCAGCGATTTGGCAGGGGTCGTGCATCTGTGGGGAACGGAAGCTGAAGCCGACTTCACCGACGGAGAGAAGCGAATCGCTCAAGAACAGTTCCTGCTCCAATCGGTCCTGGAGCTGGTGCGCTGCCTGAATGCGGATCCGGCAGCTCTGCGGCTCTGGATTGCAACCCGCGGCGGCTGCGATGCAGGCAGCGCCGTTCCGAATCCGCTTCAGGCATCGCTCTGGGGAATGGGGGCCACGGCCGCGCTGGAGCTTCCCGCTCTGTCTTGTGTTCTGTTGGACCTGGACCCGGAAGAAGATCTAGAAGGTGCGGGCGTTTGGCTCGCCCAGGAACTTCTTGCCGGCGGTTCCGAGAATCGCATTGCGTATCGGAACCGGCAGCGGCTGGTCTCCAGGCTGGTCCGCTGGCAGCCGGAAGCTTTCTCGCCGGATTCGCTGGCAGCGGCCGATGCCGGAGAGGACGATTTTTATCTGAAAATCGCCCAAAGAGGCAGCTTCGATCATCTCCAGCTTCAGGAAATGCCGCGCCGCGAGCCGGGTCCCGGCGAACTTGCCATCCGCGTCCGCGCGTCGGGATTGAATTTCACAGACGTTCTGAACGCACTGGACCTGCTTCCCATCCCGGACCGCAAGGACGTTCCCGGCTGGGAATGCTCCGGAATCGTCGAAGCCGTAGGACCGGGAGTCGAGAATTTCCGGGAAGGCGACGAAGTCGTGGCACTGGCCCCGTGGAGTCTGGGCTCGCGGGTCATTGCCTCCGCTCTGTTGACTGTCCGCAAACCCGGGCAGATGAGCTTCGCTGACGCTGCGGGCATTCCCGCCGCTTTTCTGACGGCTTACTATTCCCTGTATCATATCGGCCGGCTTCAGCCGGGGGACCGAGTGCTTATTCACTCCGCTTCCGGCGGCGTCGGCTTGGCCGCCCTGCAATTGTCGCAGCTGGCCGGAGCCGAAATCTTCGCGACGGCCGGAACTCCGGAGAAACGCGACTATCTGCGCAGCTTGGGCGTAGAGCATGTCTACCCTTCCCGGACTCTGGATTTTGCACGGGAAATCCGCCGGGACACCCGGGGAGAAGGAATCGATGTCGTGCTGAACTCCCTTGCGGGAGAAGCCATTGAGAAGAGTCTGGAACTGCTGCGGCTGGGCGGACGTTTCCTGGAGATTGGCGTGTCCGATATCTACAACAATCACCGGCTCGGACTGCTGCCGTTCCAGCGCTCGTTGACCTACGCCTCGATTCTGCTCTATTACATCTGCGACGAGCAGCCGGAGCTTCTCGGGCGTATGCTGGAAGATCTCATGGAACTGTTCCGCCAAGGGCGTCTGACCCCGCTTCCCGCAACTCCGTTCCCGGCAAGCCGGGCAGATGAGGCCTTCCGTTATATGACAGCATCCAGACATATCGGCAAAATCATCGTTGAATTCGGCGGCGCGCCTGTCCGTCTTCACCCGAATCCGGGTAAATCCCCGGTTCGCCAAGACGGCTCTTACCTGATTACCGGCGGGAATACCGGTCTGGGACTGCTGACCGCAGACTGGCTGGTTCAGCAAGGCGCCCGGTTCCTGGTTCTGACCGGCCGCCGGTCGGCAGGCTCTGAGACGATTCAGGCGATGGAGCGCTGGACTGAACAAGGCGTGCGCTGTCTGTCCGTTCAGGCCGACGCCGCAGACGGGGAACGGATGCAGACTCTCTTTGACCAGATGGAGGCCGAGCTTCCCCCGCTGCGCGGAATTGTCCATGCGGCTGCGGTGCTGTCGGACGGCTTGCTCGCCAACCTGGACTGGAGTCAATTCTCCGATGTGCTCCGGCCCAAGACCGCCGCCGCCTGGAATCTCGACCGGCTCAGCCGGGATAAAGATCTCGATTTCTTCATTATGTATTCTTCGGCCGCTTCGGCGCTGGGTTCGCCCGGCCAGGCCAATTATGCGGCCGCCAACTTCTATCTGGACGCCTTGGCTTCGGCCCGGCGCCGCCGCGGACTTCCGGCGCTCTCGATCGGCTGGGGGCCGTGGGCCAAGGTAGGCGGAGCCGCCCGGCCGGACCGGGGCGGACGCCTCTCCGGTCAAGGGATCCTGTCCCTCGAACCCGAGACAGGACTCGCCGCTCTTCAGCGGCTGCTGGCATCCGGTCCGGCTCACGCTCTGTCTCTGGAGGCCGATTGGCCGAAGGCAGCGGAGAGCCATCCGGGCCCCTGGCCCCTCCTGCATGATCTGCTGCTCACGCCGGGACAGAGCGGCCATGGAAGTTCGGCTTCAGCCGGACACTTGAGAAGCACGCTTCTTGCCGCCCCCGCAGATGAAGCCGCCGCCCTTCTGGCTGCCGAGCTTCGGGGAACCGTTGCCCGGATTCTGCGGACCGCTCCGGAGCGGCTTCATTCCTCCCGGCCGCTCGTCAGTCTCGGGATGGATTCTCTAATGGCAATTGAATTGAAGAACTGGATTGAGCATCACACCGGCGTCTCTCTGCCTGTCTCCGCTCTGCTGCAAGGGGAAGGCATCAGTCAACTGGCCGCCCGAATCGCCGCGGAACTGCCAAAAGGAAACGGCGCGGTTCGGGAAGATCCCGCCCTATCGGAGGAAGCGGCCGAAGCCGAGCTGACCGGCCGTAGCCATCCGCTGACTGCGAATCAGCTCTCGCTCTGGTTCATGCATCAGTTCTCTCCGGGAAGCGCCGCCTATCATATCCCTAAGGCGGTCCGGATTCCCGGTCCGCTGGAGCCGGAATCTCTGATCCGTGCTCTTCAGGGAATGATCCGCCGGCACCCGGCGCTGCGGACTACTTTTGTAACCGAGCGCAAAGAACCGGTGCAGCGCATCGCAAGCGAAGCCCCGTTAAGCTTCCGGGCGGAGGATGTATCGGGCTGGAGCGAAGCCGAAATCGAGAACTGTCTGAGAGAGGAGACCAACCGGCCTTTCGACCTTGCCGCAGGGCCGCTGATGCGGGCATGCCTGTTCAGCCGCTCGCCGGAAGATCATATTATGCTGATGGTCTTCCATCACATCATTATGGACGGCTGGTCGTTCTGGATTTTCTTCAAAGAACTGTTTGAACTGTACGAAGCCGAGCTCAGCGGTCTGCCGCCGGCTCCGTCTCCCGTCTCCGGTCCGTATGCCGCCTATTTGCGGGCCTGCGCCTCCGGGACGGAGTTCACCGAGTCTATCGCGTACTGGACGGCGACGCTGGAAGGAGCAGACCCGGTGCTGCGGCTTGCAACCGACCGCCCCCGTCCGCCCGTACAGACTTTTACCGGGGCCTCCTGCTCGGAAGTGCTGGATCCCGCCCTCAGTATCCGGGTCAAAGCGCTGGCGGAAGAGCGGGGAACCACGCTGTATGCCCTGCTGCTCGGAGCCTGGCAGACTCTGCTCCATCAGTATACCGGTCAGGAGGACCTGGTCGTCGGCACCGCCGTGGCGGGACGCAATCAGGCTTATCTGGCAGGCCTGATCGGCTATTTTGTCAACATGCTGGCGATACGCGGCACGTTCACTCCGGGGATGACGTACCATGATGCGCTCGATGCGGCCCATGTCCGCGTGAATGAAGCGCTCCAGTATCAGGAGCTCCCGTTCTCTCGGCTGGTCCAGCTTCTCCGCCTGAAACGCGACCCGGCGCGCGCCCCGCTGTTCCAGGCCAGCTTTACCTGGCAGCAGGCGCAGACGGACCGCACCGGCATGCTGGACGCATTCGCGCTGAACCTTCCCGGCCTGCTCATGAACTCCGGTTCGCTGACTTTTGAATCGTATCCGCTGCAATGGCAGGGCGCGATGTGGGACCTGGCTCTCATGATGTCCGAGGTGGACGAACGGCTGGGAATTCTGATGCAGTACAACAGCGATCTGTACGACGAGCGGACGATCCGGCGCATGATCGGCGATTTCTCGAACCTGCTGAATGAAATGACGGTCGATCCCACACGGCCTATCCGGCGGTTATCCGCCTCTACTCTCAAAGAATAGGAGTTGCCCTTACCATGACCATCGACCATTCCCGGGAACCCTCTACGTTCGCGGAAGTTGTAGGCCTTCAAGCACTCCGGCATGCCGATCATCCCGCCTGTTTCTTCCTTGCGGGCGACGGCACAGAGACGGGGCGGTTAAGCTACGGCGAATTGGACCGCGCCAGCCGCTCTGTCGCCGCCCTGGTCCAGGAGATTGCTTCTCCCGGGGACCGGGTCCTGCTGCTCTATCCGCCGGGACTCGACTTCATCGCCGCCTTCTTCGGCTGCCTTTATGCCGGCGTCGTAGCCGTCCCCGCCTATCCGCCCAAGCAGAACCGGCATCTGCTCCGTCTCCAGGCCATCGTCGCCGACGCCGACGCCTGCGCCGTGCTGACCACCGGGGATATTCTCGGACGCGTCTCCCGCGGGCTGGACGAGCATCCCCGGCTGGCCGGGCTGGCTTGGCGAGCCACCGACCGCGGCGGTCTGCCGCAGGAAGATGCCTTCCGCCCGGTGCCGCTGACCGGCGACACCCTGGCTTTTCTGCAGTACACGTCCGGTTCGACCGGCCAGCCCAAGGGCGTCATGGTCAGCCATTACAATCTGCTCTGCAACTGCGATATGATCTGTTCCCAGTGGAACCTCTCGGAGAATGACCGCATTGTATCCTGGCTGCCGGCGTTCCATGATATGGGACTGATCGGCATGATCCTGACCGCCTTCTACCTGGGAACCTCCATCGTGCTCATGGCCCCGGTGTCTTTCATCCAGCGCCCAATCCTCTGGCTGGAGGCGATCTCCCGCTACCGGGGCACCTTCACGGCTGCTCCGAACTTCGGCTATGAACTCTGCGCGCACAAAATCACGGACGAGGCCGCGGCTTCCCTGGACCTCTCCTCCCTTCGCGTCGCCGCCAACGGCTCCGAGCCGGTCCGCGCCTCCACGCTTGCCGCCTTCGCCGAGCGGTTCGCCCCCGCCGGATTCCGGCCCGAGGCGGCCGCTCCCTGCTACGGACTGGCCGAAGCTACGCTGCTCGCCGCCGGCCACAGCGGCGTTCCCGAGCTGCGAAGCGCCGACCGCGCCGCGCTGGAACGCCACGAGCTGCTGGAACCGGCCGACGAAGCCTCCGCCGCCGAGCTCGTCAGCTGTGGTCCCGTAGCAGACCGCACCCGCATGGCCATCGTTCATCCGGACACGCGGGAAGTGTGCCCGGACGGCACCGTCGGCGAAATCTGGCTGTCCGGTCCTTCCGTGGCGCTGGGCTACTGGCGCAGGCCCGAAGTCACCGCCGAGGTCTTTCAGGCGACCCTCGCCGGCTCCGGCGACGGGCCGTTCCTGCGCACCGGCGATCTCGGCTTCCTCAATGAAGGCCGGCTGTTCGTGACCGGCCGGATCAAGGATCTCATTCTGATCCGCGGGCGCAACCTCTACCCGCAGGATCTGGAACTGGTCAGCGAACGCAGCCATCCCGCTCTTCTGCCCGGCGCCTCCGCCGCCTTTACGGTGGAGATTGCCGGGCAGGAGCGGCTGGTGGTGGTCCAGGAAGTAGCCCGGCATACGAAGGACACCGGCGAGGCCATGGCCTCGATTCGCCGCGCCGTCTTTCAGGAGTATGACGTCTCGCCTTACGCCGTCGTTCTCATCCGCCAGAGCTCTCTGCCCAAGACCTCAAGCGGCAAAATCCAGCGCCGCGCCGCCCGCGCCGAGTTTCTGGAGGACCAGCTTACCGTCGTCGCTCAGTGGCGCGAAGGTGAGGAGACCTCTGGCTCTGAACAAGCCGAAGCCGCTGCCGGAATGGGAATTCCGGCAGCTCCGGCCGCGGGCAGACCCGGAGGCGAAACCGGCCGGAGCGAAGCGGAGAACGGGAATGGCCCCGCCCCGGCAGCCATCGAACGCTGGCTGACCGCCGAGCTGA
>NZ_VYKK01000033.1 GCF_008710135.1 Paenibacillus spiritus
TTTCTCAAATCTTACCATAGTATTTAGTTTTCAGACACATCCTAGAAATGAATAAGGAAAGTATAATAAACTTAGCCATAAAAAACCGGTTGTCGTCATGGACCACCGGTTTGCTGAATACATACATGCTCTTTCTAACTTAGCCTTATAGATGCAGCCTTTGATCAATTGAGAAATAATTCGCTTTTTTTCAGTCTAAATACTAAATAAATAGTACTCACCAAAAAAATTAGATTTAAAGCGAAAATAACCGGGGTGTCTAAAAAAGCATAGACTATTGTACCAATAAACTTATTAAAAACACTTTGATCAACTATTATTGTATCTGTAGTTAAATCTATATTTGAATTTTGAGAGAACCAATAAACATTTTTTTCATCAACAAAATCAAACTTTAACTTAGCATATTGCAAACTATCGGAAGGCAATACCAACTTTAAATCCAAATCAAGAGTTAGTTTTGCATATCCAGCATTATTTAAAGTTAGAGGAATACGACTCCCTTCCCAAAGTATCTCCTTATCTTTAGCATCATACACATGATAAGAGAGAAATACCTTATCATTAAACAGGTCGAGATCTGTTGTTTGGATAATGATATCCGCTGTAAAATGCGAAGTATTCTGTTCCAATCTTGAATCTACCCTAACGCTTACTTTCTCACCTGACGCGGCCCAAATATCCCGATCAAAGCTAAAGAATGTGACAATAAGTATTCCAAGCAAAATTGTCTTCTTAATTATATTATATGAATTGATTGAATACCTGGTTGTACTCATAAGCAACTTTTCTCCAATCTCTTGTACTAAATTGATTGTATAATGCTTGTTGGGCTTGATAAAGCTCATTCCTATTTTCTATGGCCATTACTATTTTTTCAGCAATTGCATAGGGATCGAATGGATTAAAGAGCATCTTCTCTTTAAGAGAGAGATCCAAGATTTCATTACTAACGACAGGTATATTACTCATTATAGAAGGAGTGCCAACAGAAAATGATTCTGAAAAAGTAAACGGAAACCCTCCCTCAAATAATGTTGGGTTTACGGCTAATTTAGCCTGACTATTTAAGGCAGCAAGAATTCTAGAAGAGATTCCATAAAAAATAAAAATATCATTTTCTAAAAAGTTGTCTTTTACATAGTCTTTTATTGCCTCTTCTATAAGATAATTTCCGGTTAAAATAAGTTTAACATTCCCATTTAATTGCTTATTTATTATTTTCACTGCTTTTATTAAGTTGAATATATTTTTATGTGCTCTATATTGGGATGAATAGGTGATTAAATCAAAATCACTTAGATGGCTATTATACAAAACGTGGTCTGGTTTATATTTTTTTTGGATATATTCATTAATAATTTCTCTTGCATTTTGTTCAACAGTCATATATTTAAGGACATGCTTAGATAATTTCAAATGTTCTGCCATATTTATATTTGCATGTTTAATAACTGTTATCTTTTCAGGAGACACGCCACATCGTTCTACATAGTGGTGAAGTTTAACATATTCACTATAGCAGATAAGATGATCTGCAGCTTGAATACTTTCTCTTATCCTACGATGAGTATAACCAACCCCTGGAAACTGTGTTGGGAAGTCATAAAAAACAATATCAGGAGCAGCTAAAATCTTTTTGCACTTCAACTTTTTTATTTGAGGCCAAATCATGGATGGAATATAACAAACATCGACAATTTTATTTTTGTTTATACATTTAACAATTTTCTCTAACTCGGCATCAATAACTCTTTGATAAATCCAACCCTTTGAATTTTTTGCTATATTTGAAAACTTTAAAATAGTAGATTTATAAGGAGTAACCTTATACAAGAGTTTGTAAATTAATAATATTAGTTTATAAACAAGGTATAAAAGAGAGAATAAGATAAGGAACGGTAAACAGCAAACAACCAATAACAGATAGCATATTACCTTTACCACCACAAAAAAAAGGCTTGAAGTGCCAAAAAAATCCTCCACACCCTTTTTTAGTAGCATGCTGATTTTTAGTTTTGTTTTATTAAAAAAATCAGACTTTTTCAAACGCGCTTTCTTTGGCTTCTTTTTACCTGTAATGTACTCTTTCAGCCTTATCCCTAAAGGTATGGCGTTAGTAGAAACAATGTCAAATTTATAGTCGGGAATATTGTTATCTTTCATAAGTAGTAAAATAGAGTGCCTCAGCCACTCGGGACAAAAAAGTATCATATCTTTTGTATCGGAATTATTTTCTTTCAGTAGAAAGGCCAGTAGCCGCCCAATCCCCTCATTCGAAAGATTAGTTCCGGGATGAAATCCTAAAAATACACCCGTTTTTTTCAAATTATATTCCCCCAAATTCGAGATGCTTCATTGGTAATACCTAATTCAACTACTTTTAATGAATTAAGGCTTGATGACTCCAGACTACTGATATCTTCTAGAATTTCAAATAATTTATCAGTATTTTCATTAAATTTCTTATAGTGAAGCTGTCCATTCATTAAATGTTCATAGTATCTATATAACTTCAGATCTTCTACTACTATGGTTTTAGTAAAACGAAAAGCCTTTGACAATTTGTAATACATATTTTTTAAGTGCTGTGGATAAATTATCATTCTTGCGTGTGCATACAGAGCATTAAGTTCTTTTTCGCGTAAATTAAAATGCAGTGATACTACTTTGCTCAATGAACTTGACTTTTTAATAAATTTATTCATTTTTTTTACTAAAGGATTTTCTAAACCTTCTTTTAAATTATTTAGTATTAAATTTACTTTTCTTTCTGTTCTATATAATGAATAATAATCATGAAGTTGATATAAAATATCCATAATTTTTTCAGGTCTATTTATATCTATTTCAATAACATCATAATCCTTATTTAAGACTACACTTTCTTTCGACAAAGTAATGCTTGAAGGAGAAACAGAAATCACATATATTTTCTTTTCATCTATTCCAAGATGTTTTACTAAATCTTGTTTAGTGATAATTGAACAAGTTAAGATAAAGGAGGCCATTTTTAAATTATATATATAAACAGACGATATATTTTCATAAATCCGAAAGGCAATATCTTCAATGTATATACCATAAGGTCTAAGAGGAGCAATCGGATATTGAAATTCATGCAATATAAAAAGCCATAAATCAGAATCTACATAGTTATTAGTGTAATCTATAGGCAATTGATAGTGGGAATGCCACATCGGATTTCTCTCAAACATAAGAGATAAGGTATTAGAAACATCTGTATCTGAAATGTTTTTATAACTGTATTGATTAAGAGCTATCCCTTTCTGGGATAAGTATATATTCTCCGTTTTAAGATAGTTATCGTTTTCATGTATATTCACTTCGACTTCATGATTTTCATTTAAGCTTTTAATGTCAGAGTAAAAACTGGTTGCCAAATTAAAATAATCATTAAGGTGTGCCTTTTCTAATTCTTTTGGCAGAAATATAGATATTTTTTTGCTTTTATTTATTATTTTGTCGGCCTTAATATTAGGCAAAAAGTTTGTTTGCCATTGTTTTAAAACAAATTCATAGGAAAACTTATATAAAATCTTTTTTTGATCTTCTTTTATATCAGAGATTAGTTTCTGGTCACCTTCAAAAATACGTTTAATCTTAGATTTAGCCTCAGTGATATTACGACAAGAACCGGATTGCCGAGTACCTCCTAATGTACTAAGAAGACCCCCATTCATATAGACAACAGGCATTCCGGAAATCATAGCTTCAAGAGGGTGATAATGCAAATGGCGTGGGTTCGTTGAATGATAAAACATAACTTTACAATTTTTGTATAATTCATTTAATTCATCACGTTCTAAATACCCGGTAACATTCGGATCGTCTACTGGAACTGGTTGGTTTCCCGCTATTACATAATCGAAGTCCTTGAAATCTTTTTTAAACTGATTATAAATTTTTTCAGCGTCTGGAACATATTTTATACGCGTACAAAAAAATAGAATCTTATTATTTTTTCCTTCCCAAAGGTTCTCGACTGTATAAAAATCCCTTGGTAAACCCAAAGGCATATAAACAGCAGCTTCTTTATTAAATTCTTCCTCAACCTCAGCAAGATTAGGATAGCACTGAGAGAAGAAAAATCTACCACGCAACTGATTCATCTTATAAAAATCCGTCTCACTAAAGTAAAATTTCAAAAGTTCATTATAATTCTTATATTTTGGTTCACCAAATGCACGAAAGAAGATTAATCCTTCAAAATTATACATCAACTTTTTCAATATTAGAAAAGCCGAGTCTTGATATGTGAATGCGATAGAAAAATATTTGTTGATTATTTTCTTTATATACAAGGGCATCTTATTTGAAGAATAGAAGTCATATTCATTTAATAAATCCAAATCCTCTTGTGGGATAGTAAGAGTGTGGTCATACTGGAAGGTAATAGAACCACTGGACTGTAAAATATTTTTTGGAACAATTTTAGGAGTGAATATCTCAAACCCTAGATCCTGAATTAATGGCAGCTCAAATTCACTTAAAGTTTGGTGATTAAGAAGCCACAATAATCGTTTCTCTCTCATAATCTACCTCACAAATCTATTATTATAGTGAATTTCGATAATACTCGATTACATCATCGGGCTTACCATCCTTAATGATTCTTCCTTGTCTAACCAAAATAGCCCGATTACAAACTTCCCTTACAGTATTAAGATCATGAGAAACTAAAACAAGGATCTTGGCTTGACTCATTAACCCTGACATTCTTTCTTTGGCCTTCGCATAGAATGAAGCATCACCCGCCGCAATCACTTCATCCAATAATAGGATTTCACCAGGAATAGAAGTAGAAATAGCAAAAGCTAATCTTACCAACATCCCAGATGAATATGAACGGATAGGATAATCAATAAATTCACCCAATTCCGCAAAATCAATTATTTCTTGTTCTTTTTCTCTTACTATTTTAGGTGTGCCACCCAAAAGTAACCCCCGATACATAATATTCTCTCTTCCAGTGGACTCCAAGTCAAAACCCAAACTCAAATCAAAAAGAGAGCGAATTTCTCCTTTTACATTCCTCTCCCCTGATTTAATGGGATAAATACCTGCTATTGTCTTTAATAGCGTACTTTTTCCTGCTCCATTATGTCCGATTATTCCTAACTTTTCCCCTTCCTTTACCTGTAAAGAAAAGTCTTTTAAAGCCTGAACGTCTTCAAGCTTTTCTTTCTTTTTCTGTAACTTCAACACTGCAAAAATCTCCTGTTTAAGAGTAGTAGCATTATAAATATGTGATGGATAAAATAAATTTACATTATTTAAAGTTATATGACATTTTTCCATTTTCAACTTCCTTAATGTTATAAGTAGAATATAACCTTATCTTTATTCTTATTATTTACGAATACAGCTATTACGCCAAACATCAATATAGTTATCAAAGTAAATGTATAATCACTCGCCGAAGGCATAACCCCTTGAAGAAACGGGTTGCGGATTAAATTCAAAATATGAGTTATAGGATTGTAGTAAAATGCTTTCTCCAATAAAGGGCTTGAAGTAAACATCTCCCTTTTGAAAAAGACGGGGGAAACATACCATACGGCCTGTATAACCAATGCCATCACTTGGGGATAATCTCTATATTTAGCATTTGAATATCCCGCAATGGTAATAATTGCCCATGATAAAAAGAAGAATAAAAAAACCGATAATGGCAAGGAGATCAGACCTATTAGGATATTTTGAGGGTTAGCAAAAAGAATCCATAAAACTAGAGAAGCCATCGCAATAACAAATGTAATTGTTGATACCAATGCCGATTTCAATGTGTAAATAACAATAGGGTGATTAAACTGACGGATGTACTGTTCCCCAGTCATTATGGAATATCCGCCACCAATGAAGGAGGCGGATATCAAATCCCAAACAATTAGGCCTGAAAGGACATATGGGGCATAATCACTAAAAGTCATCTTAAAGACCACACCAAAAACAGTTGACATTAAAGCTGTTAATAATAGGGGATTCAAAAAAGTCCAAAGGATCCCTAATTTTGATCTTCTAAACTTATTCTTCAACTCAGCTCTTACCAAGTGAGACCAAAAGTATCTGGTCTGAAATATTTTAACTATATATTCTCCCAAAAGATTGACCTCCGAAAAACTTGTTTGTATATAACTAAGCGTTATTTTTACAATGGTAGATAAGTCTCTCACAAATAAAATCTATCTCTTCATCTTTTAGGACAGCATTTGTGGGAATATTAAATCCGCGTGCGGAAATTTTATCTGATACAGGGTAGCTTGAGTCCTCAAAATAAGGAGGCATTATATGCATGGGATAGAATAACGGACGAGTTTCGATTCCATCATTCTCAAGAAGCTTCATAAGCTGATCTCTTTCGATTTTCACTTTATCAGTTAGTAGTACTGATACCATCCAGTAAGTGTGCTTTGCCCATGACATCTCCGGCTGCAGGGTAAATAGTTCTTTATATTCTCCAAGTTTATTAATATACACCTCTGCAACTCTTCGTCTCTGTTCCAAGTGCCATCCTATATTTTCAATCTGACCCAATCCTACTGCAGCTTGTAAATTAGTCATACGATAATTATATCCAACCACATCAAACCAATAACGACGTTCTGGACTCATACCTTGGCCTCTTAACAACCGCATTTTTTGCGCAAGCTCACTGTCATTTGTAGTAATCATACCACCTTCGCCAGTTGATATAACCTTATTTCCAAAAAAGCTAAATGTCGCCACATGGCCTATAGATCCTACAACTTTATCTTTATAAACAGCACCATGGGCCTCAGCTGCATCTTCAATAACAAACAAGTTATATTTTCTGGCAACTTCCATAACTGGATCCATATCTACCGGATGTCCGTATAAATGAACCACAATAATACCTTTAGTCTTTGCAGTTATTTTCTCTTCGATCTTTGCAGGATCAATATTCCATGTTTCTGGTTCACAGTCCACTAACACAGGAGTAGCCCCGCAATATTTAACCGCATTCGCTGTTGCAATATACGTGAATGTAGGTATTATGATTTCATCATCTTGACCCACCCCATAAGCCACTAATGGCAGATGTAAAGCAACTGTTCCATTCGCACAAGAAATCGCATGTTCAACATTACAAAACCGTGCGAATTCTGTTTCAAACTCATTTACATATTTACCATTTGCAGAAATCCAACCAGTGTCTATGCAATCAAGCACGTACTTTCTTTCATTACCATTAAGCACGGGTCCAGCTAAAGGAATTTTCTTCAATACTTCCATTAAATATCATCCTTCTGTTTAATTATTTTGGCAGGAGTCCCCACAACAGTTGAATATGGAGCCACATCTTGAAGCACAGTGGCGCCAGCACCTACTTTTGCCCACTCACCGATACTCTTTTGTGGAACAACAGTACATTTTGCACCTAAAAATGCACCCTCTTTAACTCTCACACTACCAGTCAAGGTTACACCCGGAGCAATATGAACATGGGAGTCTATTATACAATCATGGTCAACGCTTGCGTTTGTGTTAATTATTGCGTTATCACTGATAATTGCATAAGGGTTAATAACAGCACTTGCAGCAACCATAACCCCTTTTCCGATTGAAGCATATGGGGATATAGTTGCGGTTGGATGAATTGCATTAATAGGATGTAGGCCTGAACTCAAGCATTTATTAAATAGTTTTTTTCTTAATTCATTGCTTCCAATAGCAATAATAAATCCAGTGACTTCTTGACCAACAAGAGTCTGTATAACGGTGTCGTCGCCAATGTTTTTAACCCCACACAAACTCTCCTGATCACCAAATGCTGAAGTAAACCCTACGATCTCGTATACATTCATGTTTTGCAGTGAATCAATAACCACTTTTGCATGGCCTCCACCGCCAATTACTACAACCTTTTGCATTCACACACCTCTAAATAGATGCGACCTTGTTGTACTTCCTCCAAAAATCTAGCAGTTCTCCCATAGTATCATCCAAATTATGCTCAGGCCGCCAATCCGTTTGAGATATCAATTTCGAATTGTCACCTACTCGACTAGCTGTTTCATTCAGTCTAATCTTTTGATTATCACTTATAATCATCGGACTTTCCAAAAATGAATGAGCAAAAAGGCAATTCAGAATATCTGATATTGACCTTGCATAATTTGAAGAAACATTATAGATCTCTCCTGAAACGCCATCAAGCATAAGCATATAATAAGCGTTAACAACGTCACGCACATCCAAAAAATCACGCTCAACATTAATGTTTCCAACTTGGATAAACTCTCTTACTCCAGCTTCCATTTCGGATATCTGTCTTGCAAAACTGGAACAAGCGTACAAAGAGGATTGTCCAGGCCCGGTATGGTTAAACGGTCGTGTTAAAATCACATTTAAACCAAAAGTATTTTTGTATTGTTGAGTAATGATCTCAGCACATGCCTTTGCTGCTGCATAGATATTAGCAGGTTGAATTGCATCCCTTTCCGAAAAGGCCCCCCCAGTACTTTCCCCATACACTTCACCTGATCCAACAAAAAGAATCTTGGGATTTTTATTGGATTTCCTGATTGCTTCAAATAAATTTAGAGTCCCGTTGATGATTGTATTGTAAGTGTGTATGGGGGCTTTAAGGGATTCCGGGATATAGGAAAGTGCAGCTAAATGGTAAATCTCTTCTGGATTCACCTGTTTTATTATTTGTTCAATTTCTTCCTGATTTCTAATGTCACATTTATGAAATTCGATTCTTGAATCTTTGAATTCAGAACGTGACAAGCCAATAACCTCATAACCTTTACTAAGCAATAATTCACATAAATGGTTTCCTACAAAACCGCTCACTCCAGTTATAAGGGCTTTCACCCACTGCTCACTTCCTAAGACTATAAATTTCCGATCTAGTAATTTCCGCCTTTTTCAAATCACTCTCAACCATAAGCTGCACCAACTTAACAAAGCTAGTTTTTTGGGGGGTCCAACCAAGCTGATTAATTGCTTTTGTAGGGTCTCCTTGCAGAAGATCAACCTCAGCTGCTCTAAAGAAGGCAGGATCTGTAACTACATAATCTCTATAATCCAAATCAACATATTTAAATGCTATTTCGCAGAATTCTCTTACAGAATGTACTTCTCCTGTTGCGATTACATAGTCATCGGGCTTGTCCTGCTGGAGCATCAACCACATGCATTCCACATAATCTTTTGCATATCCCCAGTCCCTCATTGCCTCTAGGTTTCCTAAGCGCAATTCACTTTGCAGCCCCAATTTAATCCTTGCAACAGCATCGGTGATCTTCCTAGTAACAAATTCAACACCTCTTCGAGGTGATTCATGATTAAACAATATCCCTGATGAGCCGAACATATTATAACTTTCTCGATAATTGACGGTCATCCAATGTCCATACACTTTGGCTACTCCATAAGGACTTCTCGGGTAAAATGGTGTTGTTTCCCTCTGGGGAGTCTCAACAACCTTACCAAACATTTCACTGCTAGAGGCTTGATAGAAACGAGCATCAGGCTTCATAATTCTTACTGCTTCAAGCATATTAGTAACGCTCAGCGCTGTGGCATGTCCAGTCAAAATAGGTTGAGTCCATGAGGTACCGACAAAGGATTGTGCAGCTAAATTATAAACTTCGTCAGGGTCAGATTGTTTAACTGCCCGAATTAATGAACTTAAGTCTTGAATGTCCCCTTCAATAAATTCAATTTCATTCTCAATATGACGAATGTTCTCTAAAATCGGAACACTGGTTCTTCTTCTCAAACCATATACCTTGTATCCTTTTTCTAACAAAAGATCAGCCAAATAAGAGCCATCTTGTCCAGTAATTCCCGTTATCAACGCACGCTTTGTCATGTAGCCAATTCCCTCAACCTTCGTAAATTTATTATAAATATTGCTCTAACTTCTGAACTTTTAACTCTTTAATCAATGCTTTTATATCCTGCGCCTTCTCTTTCTTACATATAAGCGTAACATCATCTGTTTCTACTATAATAAGATCTTCGACTCCTAAAGTAGCAATCAATTTCCCATTGCTTTCAATAATACAGCGCTTAGTATCTATACAAATAGTATTTCCCTTAATAACATTCCCACTTTCATCGAGATTATTAATGCGTTCAAGGGCCGTCCAACTACCGACATCATCCCACCCAAAGACGCATGGTATTACATAAATATCTTTTGCTTTTTCCATAATACCATAATCAATCGACTGGTCGGGCATTTTGTGAAATTCTGACTTTATTACTTCATTCCTATCTGAGACTTTAAATAAAGTCTTCATTTCTTCTAACAATTGATGCATTTCAGGCATAAGGAGCTTAATATAATTACGAATCACGGATGTTTTCCAGACGAAAATCCCACTATTCCAATAATAATTTCCAGACTCCAAATACATTTCAGCCGTTTCAGCATCAGGTTTTTCAACAAATTTATTAACTTTATGAACCAACAATTCATTTATTTCTAAAGATTCATAAGAACTTTCAATATAGCCATAACCAGTCTCAGGATAAGTTGGGCTTATTCCCAAAGTTACCAAATAATCTCCCAAACCACTTACTTCTACAGCTGTCTTTAGAATAGTAAGAAATTCATTTTCGTTTTTAATGATATGGTCAGAAGGCAGCACGATCATGTTGCTATCCGGAAATTTTCCTTCTATTATCAACGAAGCTAGCCCCACACAAGGAGCGGTATTTCTACCTATAGTTTCTATAATAATATTATCCTGTGGTAGCGTAGGAACCTGCACTTTGATTATTTCAGCATATAATTCGTTTGTTATAACGAAGATTTGATCAATAGGTATAAACTTTTGCAACCTAGCAATGCACTGCTGAATCATCGATTTATTCCCAGAAATATTCAAAAATTGCTTTGGCAAATGCGTCCGGCTCTTAGGCCAAAACCTTTCTCCTTTTCCACCAGCCATTATAAGACAAGTCGTTACCATAATGTCGCCAACTTTCAATATTTAATATAGTTTAGTCTTTTTTTCATAAGTTCGCCTATCATCTTAGGAGAGTAGTGACTCTTAATATACTCTTGTCCTTTAGTAGATATTTTTTTGTAAAAATCTTCATCATGTACTAATCTGACCATATACTTACTAGCATGTTCCACATCAGGGTCAGCCCACAATTGGTCGGCTTTATAAGGACCATGATCCTGTCCCACTGAAACCAACTTGTATCCTACCGGGCATGAGTTATCTGAATTCATGAAATCCGTTACGGAAGACCAGTTAGTTCCTATTACTGGTTTACCTAAATACATAGCCTCCGCCAGTCCTAAACCAAACCCTTCACTTCTATGAAGTGAAATAAAACAATCGGCAACGTCCATTAATGCGTTAGTATCATTTCGCGACAATGTTTCCCTTAAGATATATATATTATTGTAATTTCCAATTAATTCAATAATACTACTCAAGTCTTGGTCTCCATGGTATAAACCATTTATTTTGATTACAAGCCCTACGCTATGATCAAAAGGACTGAACGCTTTTTTAAAGGCATTTATCGAAGCTTGAGGATTTTTGCGATCCTGAAAGCTTTTCAAATCATACATTGTCAAAAACAAAAAAGGAGATTCGGGAAGATTAAAATAGGTCCGGGTTCTTTTGGTATTAATTTTCACTTCAATACTGTGTGGCATCTTGATAACGGGCACCGGACTCTTTATAGAGATAGAATTTGCAACAAATACAGAAGGAACCCAAATCTCGTCAACGAACCTAAAGTTCTCGATCCATTCATCAGGGAACTCCGGAAGTTCCCAATGCCAAAAACCGATGTTGTATCTATCATTGAATAAAGAGTTGCCATAGTGTAGAAATACTTCTCCCATTTGCTCTGCATTAATATGAAAAATATTAACGCCGTATAGAGGCTTACTCACTTCCATATAAGCCCAGCTATCATCCTTCATACTAGCAGAATTCGTTCCTTTAAAATCAAGAATTGCAAATGGAATTTTAGCTGCACTCATACTTCTAGCCGCAATTCTACAGGATTCCCCGACCCCCATCTCTGCTCGTGAAAATCCTACAAGATTTACACCATCAAACTTTCCCTTACTACCATTTCCATTGGATTTAGCATTAGAAACAGGATAGGATCCTTTTATAATTTTCATCTTTAATTTTCGCAATATCTCTGGAGGTATAACTCTTATCATTACAGGTTTAAAAATAATTGATATTTTAAACAAGTATTTATAAAGTAACGTTTTGAACTTAATCATCCTCCAATGCAGCTTTCCCCATAACTTTATAACGTTCAATTTTAGTGTGAAATCAGATGTTAACAGTAGCCCAATATTTTTCACTATGCTAAAATATCCTCGTATCTACAGGAAAAGGAGATTATAAAGTGTCGAATCCAGTATACGGTAAAAAGGCGGCCCCGTCGAGAAATGCGGAAAAGTTGTCGGGCGCGCTGTGGACATTGGTTGTTGGCTTTATTGTATTTTTGGTATGGACTCCGTTTCAAGTGGCATTATTTAACGGACAGCAGATCGACTTCGAGAAACCGATCTATATCGCGGTTCTGCTCGGCTGCCTGCTGCTGATCGGCTGGATCGGAATCTTCTTCACGAAGTTCCGCCTGAACGATGAACGCGACCTGCTCGCGGTGCTGGTACTGCTGCTTCCGCTGACTTATTTGCTGTCGATGTTTGCAGCCGCGTCCCACTATATGGCGGTCAATCTGCTGCTGATTCAGTCGATGTATGCGGCGGTATTTATCGTATCGCTCTACCTCCTTCGACACAAACAAATCAATGTTACCATACAAAACGCGGTATTGACAGTTGCTTACGTCCTTGTCTGGTTCGGCATGCTGAACTGGCTCGGGGCCTGGAACGTAGCCGGAGGCATAGTCGGCTGGTTCTCCAATACAGTCAAAGGCGGACGCTATCTGGACGCGGTTATGACCGATGCCAACGGTCTGCGGCTGACATCTGTATTCCAATACGCCAATACATATGCGGCTTTTCTGATGGCTTTTCTGTTCGTCGCCATCTTCGCTCTCATTCGTTCCCGCCGCTGGTACGGCACGCTGACGCACGCCTTCATGCTTGTGCCGATCATCGTCTCCCTGCTGCTGACGCTGTCGCGCGGCGGTCTCGTCATGCTTCCGGTTGTCTTTGTTCTGCTGCTGCTGTTCCTGAAGCCGGCCCGGCAGATTCTCTGGATTCTGCATCTCGGAATTGCCGGTATCATATCTCTGGCCATAACCAGCCCGGTAACGAATATCGGGGAACGGCTGAGCAAGGTTCCGGACGCGGGTGCCGCCTTCCGGGGCTGGTGCTGGCTGCTAATCGGGTCGGCAGCAGCTGCGGCGCTTAGCTGGGTTATCCAGAAGTACTTGGCTCCCTGGCTGGACGGGAAGCTGGAAGGCTGGACCAAGCGCAGGCTGAGCGGCCTGTGGCTGCCGATCGGCTCCACTGTGCTCGTAGGCCTCGTCGCCTTCCTGCTGATCGGAACCGGTCTGCGCAGCATTCTGCCGGCCAACGTGGAGACCCGGCTGGAGAACATCAACTTCAAGCAGCACAGCGTGCTGGAGCGGATGACATTTTACAAGGATGCCCTGAAGGTGGTTAAGGATCACCCGGTTATCGGTACCGGCGGCGGAGGCTGGGCTTCGCTGTACGAGCAGTACCAGAACAATCCGTACGTCAGCCGCCAGGCGCACAACTTCTTCCTGCAGTATCTTATCGAAGTCGGCATTGTGGGCTTCCTCGTATTCATGGGCTTCATTCTGTATATCTTCTATAAATACATTCGCGGTTACATCAAGAACCGGAACGAGCTGGATGATTATTCGAACGGTTTTTTCTATCTCATACTGACGTTGTCGATCCTGCTTCACAGTACGCTCGACTTCAATCTCAGCTATGGCTTCATGGGCATCCTGGTGTTCCTGGGTCTGGCAGGCATGGCAGATGCCATGGACAGCCGGGAGGTGAAGCCTGCGCTGAAGGGCAACGGTATCCGTTACGGCTACCTGGCCGTGCTGACTGTCGCCGCTGTGACGGTTCTCACCGTATCGGGCCGTTCGCTCAGCTCCAACGCGTCGACAGTAGAAGCCAAAGGGCTCGTCCGGTACAGCACTTCCTATGAGGAGATTGCTTCTCCCCTGCAGAAGGCGCTGAAGCTCCGCCCGACCCATCCGGAATCGGTCCTTCTCCTCTCTGCGCTGGATCAGCAGATCTATAAGCAGACCGGACAGGAAGAGTTCGCCGAGAAAGCTCACGCACTGCTGAACAAGACTTTGAAGAAAGAGCCCAGCAACAAACAGCTTCTGAATCAGCTGGTGAATCTGTATGATCTGAAGAAAGAGCCGGAACTGGCCTATAAGGTTCTGCTGGATAACAGCTACCGGTTCAAGTGGGACATTAACTGGTATGAACAGCTCATCAGCCGCGCCTCTGCGCTTGGCAGCGAGGCCCGCGCGCAGAAGGACAGCGCCAAGGAACAAAGCTACTTCCAGGACGCTCTGACCGCTTACGATCAGGTGGAAGCCGGCATCGCCCATATCAAAACGCTGCCGAAGGAACAGCTGCAGGGGCGCCCGTTCGATGTTACTCCGCTGATTGGCATGAGCATCAGCAGAATCAAGGAGCTGTCCGGCGACAGTGCCGGAGCCGCAGAGCTGCTGCAGACCGGCTTCACCGGCAGCTACGCGGATCTGGCGTCCCAGCCTGAGCCTTGGTCTCCGGACTGGTACAGCGCTGTGGCCGCCCGGGCGTTGGAACTCGGGCAGGCCTCCCGCGCGCAGATCGGCGACGGGATCAACGACGACGCGGAAGAAGCCACGATGGAAGCTAACTTCGGCATTGGCCTTCAAGCTTACGGCTACGCGCTCAACGATGCCGGCGGCAAGGAATCCGAGCTTCCGGCTCCTCTTGCGCTCGCGGCCGGGAAGACTCAACTCCTCTCCGGCGACTTCCAGGAAGCGATTAACACCTTTAAGGGCAAGCTTAGCGACGATTACAGCGACGCCGTCAATCGGGAACTCGCCCGCTGGTATCTGGGGGCGCTGAAGAAAGCGAACCTGGTGCAGGATCAGGACGTGTATAACAAGCTCATCGCGGCCGACCCGAATGAAGCGGCCCAGATTGATGATGTAGTTAAGATGTAAGCTGATCCAGTATAAGCTGCACGGTGCAAGCTGTACGATTCAAACTGAAACGCAATAACAAAAGGCTGTATGTCCCGAGGGGGGACATACAGCCTTTTGGTTATGAGGAATGGTTAAGCGTGAGGAACGGTTAAGTGTCCGTTTCGGCCCAGAGAGCAAGGCAGCCGCGATTCAGGAGAGTGCGTCCTGCCCGCCAAGACGGTCAGCTGCCAGCATGGCGCTCAGCACCTTATCCGGGGTCACAGCAAAAGGCATATGTGCCATCGGAGAGCCGGACGCACAGCTGGCCTCGGCAGCAAGAGCCAGCCGGTCCGGCCGGTCGGCGCTGAGGCCGAGCTCGCGCAGGGTAACCGGAAGCCCTACATTCCGGCAAAACGCCTGAATCTGCCGGATCTCCGCTTCCGGCGCTTCCTCCAAGCAGAGCTGAACGGCCGTGGCGTAGGCTACTTTTTCCCCGTGCATCACGCTTCCCGTCTCTTCCAGTACGGTTAGCCCGTTGTGGACGGCATGAGCCGCAGCCAGGCCCCCGCTCTCGAACCCGATGCCGCTCATATAGATATTCGCCTCAATGATATGCTCCACCGCATCCGTCAGACGACCCGCCTGTGCGTCGCAGAAAGCTTGCTCTCCGTATTCCAGCACGGTGCGCAGGCACCCCTCGGCGAGCAGACAGGCGGACAAGGAGGGTGCCGTTCTCTCTGGCGCGGCGGGTCCATCTCCCGCCTCCGGCCCGGTATCCGGTCCCGTAAGTCTCGACGCTGCTGCGATCTGCTCCGCGGAGCGCCGGCAAGCCCGCGCCTCATAGAACGTGGACAGCGCATCGCCCATGCCGGCAGCCAGCATTCGCGCAGGGGCCTGGACAATGAACTCCGAGTCGGCCAGCACGATATCCGGACTGCGGTCCAGCTCCAAGTAACGGTCCAGTTCGCCGTTCTCCTGATACAGCACCGAGAGGGCGCTGCACGGCGCGTCGGTGGAGGCGGCAGTCGGCGCCACAATCAGCGGGCACCCGGTAAAATGGGCGGCTGCCTTGGCCGCATCCAGCGTTTTGCCGCCCCCGATCCCAACCAGTACGGTCCGCCCGTCCCGAGTACCCAGCCGTCCGGCGTATTCCTTCACTCTCGCTTCGGTGCATTCTCCCCGGTATGCTTCCACCTGGACCGGCAGGCCGCCGGTCTTAAAGAGTTCCTCCAGCCGTTCTCCGTGCCGCTCCCAAATGAACCCGTCCACCAGCAGAGCCGCCCGTGCACCGCCCAATTGAGCGCAGAGACCGGGCAGCCGGGCCATGACACCGGGTCCTTGGATATAACGGGACGGCGATTTCAGTAAATAGGCCATGTTCTCTATCCGCTCCTTCATAAAAAGCCTCTGCCGCCGTCCATGCAGGCGGGGCAGAGGCCGATTCTCCGGTGATCCCCGCGTTCCATTCCCGGAACTAGCGGGTTGTCGTCTGCGGAGACTCGCTCTCCGAGACGATGGTTCTCAAATACTGAAGCAGGTCTTCCCGCAATTCTTCATGCTGAAGGGCATAATGAATGGTCGTCTGGATAAAGCCCATCTTCTCACCGACGTCATGGCGCTTGCCTTCAAAATGGTAAGCAATGATGCGCTCCACTTCACTCAGCCGGGCAATGGCGTCGGTTAGCTGAATTTCGCCGCCGACTCCAACCTGCTGCTCCTCCAGCATGTCAAAGATGCGCGGCGTCAGAATGTAACGGCCGAGAATCGCAAGATTGGAAGGCGCGTTCTCCTTAGGCTTCTCCACCAGGCGATTGGCTTTGAATACACGGTCAGCCAGCTCCGTCCCGTCTACGACGCCGTAGCGGTGCACTTCTTCCCAAGGGACGGGCTGTACGCCGACCACGGAAGATTTGTATTGATCGTAGATGTCGATCATCTGCTTCAGGCAGGGCTTGTCCGCCTCGACGATGTCGTCCCCCAGGAGCACGGCAAACGGCTCGTTGCCGATGAACTTGCGGGCACACCAGATGGCGTGGCCCAGTCCCTTGGGCTCTTTTTGCCGTATATAATGAATGTCGGCCATCTCGGAGGACTTGCGGACCGAGTCGAGCAGCTCCCACTTCTGCTTCTCCGCCAGGTTGAACTCAAGCTCGAACGAATTGTCAAAATGGTCTTCGATCGCCCGCTTGCCTTTGCCGGTTACGATAATGATGTCCTCAATGCCGGAGGCCACGGCTTCCTCCACGATATATTGAATCGTCGGCTTGTCCACGATCGGCAGCATTTCCTTCGGCATCGCCTTGGTCGCGGGCAGAAAGCGGGTACCCAGCCCGGCGGCCGGGATAATCGCTTTGCGGATCTTCAATGAAATCAGCTCCTTGGGGTCGTTTCGTCGTAAGCGACGAGTCGTGCTTTTTAAAGAACATATGAGTTGCTACTATTATAGCAGTTCTAAGAGGAATTGGGCAAAAGTCGGAATAAAAGAAGAACGCTCCGTCGGATCGACAGGGCGTTCTCTATAAAGAATGGGCTGCACCGCACCAGCTATTTTACCAGCTGCCCCCGCGTTACGCCGAGCTGGTTGGTGGCCTTGAGTGTCCTCCAGACGCTGGTACCGGAAATTTCGCCCCGCAGAGCCTGGTTGTACAGATCCAGCACCTGAATGACCTGCTCCGGAGTCTCTTCCAGAAACTCTACGCGGAACGAAGCCACGCCCAGGCTCTGGAAATGGCTCAGGTACTCGGCGCCGGACTGCTCGATTGCATTGTAGACCGTGTTGCGGCAGCCTTCATCTACCCGTACGGGGTGGCTCATGCCGATCCGGTCTTGAAGAGAAGCTCTCCCCGATTCGCACGGCCGGCCGCAGTTCGTATAATCCGTGCCTTCGCTAAGGAAGGTGCAATACACGCAGTGTTCAGTATGGAACATCGGCAGATGCTGGTGAATGACAACCTCCGTCCGCGACGTATCGCTGCGTTCGAGGAGATCGACCATTTGCTGAATGTTCAGGTCATACGACGGCGTGATCCGATCGCAGCCGGCCTCCAGGAACACTTTGGCCGCCTTGTGGTTCGCGATGTTCAGGGAGAAATCGCCGATCAGCTGCGGGTGGACGGCATTCGGCTCCTCCTGACGGCGGCGCAAGTAATAATATAGCGCGCCGGTATTGCGCACCAGCACGGCATCCGGCTGAAGACGCAGGATGTTGGCGTGATAGCCGTTCTCGCCGGGCATGTGAATACGCGGCGTAGCCAGCGCAATCTTCGCGCCCGCAGCTCTGACGGCTTCGACCGCTGCCGGGAACTGCTTGATGAATTCGAAGTCGGCGTAGATGAAGCCGACGCCCGCCTCCAGCGCAGCCTGCACCTGCGGCAGGCCGCGGCACAGCGCGGTGAGCGAAGCGCCGCGCGGCGCTTCGCCGGTCGGCCCCGCCCAGGCGGCAGGCCGGGCGCCTGCGGCGGCGGACCCTTGCGGATACGCATCGCCGTAAGGGTCAACCGCCCGTTTCACGTAGACGGGCGGTTTCGGGCGCTCGCCGGCCAGCAGCTCGACGGCGCGGCGGCGAATGCCGTTCAGCTCGCGCATCGGCACAATGACGTCGCCTTCCAGGAGGGCGTCGAGCCGGTCGAGCTGGAACAGCGTGCCGCCGAGGCGGCCGAACTGCTCCTCTAAGAGCGCTGCGTCCATCGGACGCTTGAGCGCAGGCTCCAGCGGCAACTCGGAGTCGACGCGGACGGTGACGCCTTTATGAAGGTCCGTCCACCAGGTCGCCAGCGGTTCGCCCGCGCGTCCCGATGCCTTGATCTGCACCGGAAAGACCCGGTACGGCTTCTCGGTCTCGTACGTCTGCCGCAGGCTGCGATCCAGCGCCGGATCATTCGTCTTCCAGATGCGGTCACCGACATGAAGACGGCGCAGGTCGACATCGCTGCGTCCTGGCACGATGTCGATCACCCATCCTTCGCCCGCTTCGCCTTCCAGCTTCACACCCTTGCGGCGCAGGTCGTAGACACGCCCGCCCTCTTCTTTCTTCGTCGGATCGCCCGCATCGAACACGATGCCGTCGCCGCGCTTGAGCGGGGCATTCAGGCGGCACACCACGCCGTCGCGGAGGATCTGCTCCACGGTCCCGAGGTAGACGCCGCGGCTCTTCGGGAACGTACCGTCCACGAGCTTCTTGTTGTTGGTGCCTTCGAGGAAGCCGTGGGTGAAGCCGCGCGAGAAGCTCTGCTGCAGCTCCCGCATTTCTTCCGCCGAGGGCGACGCCCATTTGCCGTCAAAATACCGGTCAATCGCCTTCCGGTACTTGCCGACGACATTGGCCACATATTCCGGACTCTTCAATCGCCCTTCAATCTTGAAGGACGTTACCCCCGCTTCGATCAGCTCGGGCATGATGTCGATGGCCGCCAGATCCTTGGGCGACAGCAGGTAGGCGACGTCGCCCATCGGCTGCGGCACGCCGTCCACAAGCAGATCATACGGCAGCCGGCAGGCCTGCGCACACTCGCCCCGATTGGCCGAACGGCCGCCCCACATCTCCGACGTCAGGCATTGACCCGAGTACGAGACGCAGAGAGCGCCATGCACGAATACTTCCATCGGCAGACGGGCCTGTTCTCCGATCTTCCGAATCTGCTTCAGATTGTTCTCCCGGCCGAGCACCACGCGCTCCATGTCAAACGGCTTCGTGAATTCCACCGCCTCCGGCGAGGTAATCGTCATCTGGGTCGAACCGTGAATCGGGAAGTCCGGCGAAATCTCGCGGATCATCTGCACGAGGCCCAAATCCTGAACGATAACCGCATCCACACCCGCGTCCACACAGGCATCGATCAGCTCCTTGGCATCCCCCAGCTCATTCTCGAACACCAGGATATTGAATGTCAGAAAGCCCTTTACGCCGTAGCTATGCAGGAAAGCCATAATCTCCGGCAGCTCTTCCATTCTGAAGTTGTTCGCCCGCGCCCGGGCATTGAATTTCTCCACGCCGAAAAAAACCGCATCCGCCCCGTTCGCGACGGCTGCCCGCATGCAGTCCCAATCGCCGGCCGGAGCCAGCAGCTCGACGTCTTCCCTGCGTATTTCCCGCTCTGTCATCTATGAGAATCCTCCCTAGGATAGCTTCTATCATTAAAATTCTTGACTACCAGACGATTAACCCATCAATTATAGCAGAGCGGCGTGAAGCTTGCCAGAATAAATGAAAGCTCCCTCCAAATTCCATATCAAATAGACAAAGCCCGAACCGAGAGCGTAAAATATAATCGATGACTGGAGTTCGCTGTCATTGCATCCATTACATAGACACAGGGAGAGCTGAATATAACAATGAAAGGCATTATTCTGGCCGGCGGAAGCGGTACACGCCTTTACCCGCTGACGATGGTAACGAGCAAACAGCTGCTGCCGGTCTACGACAAGCCGATGATCTATTATCCGCTGTCCACCCTTATGCTTGCCGGTATCCAGGAAATTCTGATTATCTCTACGCCCGAGGACACGCCCCGCTTCGAGAATCTGCTCGGGGACGGTTCCCAGTTCGGTCTTTCGCTTCAGTATAAGGTGCAGCCGAGCCCGGACGGTCTGGCCCAAGCGTTCATTCTGGGCGAATCCTTCATCGGCGAAGATTCCGTCGCCATGGTGCTGGGCGACAACATCTATTACGGCAACGGAATGACGCAGATTCTGAAGCGGGCCGCCGAGAAGAAGCAGGGAGCTACCGTGTTCGGGTATCATGTACCCGATCCGGAACGTTTCGGAGTCATTGAATTCGACGAAGAGGGCAAAGTCCTGAGCATTGAAGAGAAGCCAGCTGTGCCCAAATCCAATTACGCGATTACCGGACTGTATTTCTACGACAACCGGGTCGTCTCCATGGCCAAGAACGTTCAGCCGTCGCAGCGCGGCGAACTGGAGATTACTTCGATCAACGAAGCCTATTTGGCTCTTGGCGAACTGGACGTCGAAGTGCTGGGCCGCGGCTTCACCTGGCTCGATACGGGAACGCATCAAAGCCTGGTGGACGCCACCAATTTTGTCCGTACCATCGAGGATCATCAGGGCATCAAGATTGCCGCCCCCGAAGAAATTGCCTACATCAACGGCTGGATCACAAGGGACCATCTGATGGAATGCGGACGCAAGCTGAGCAAGACGGGATATGGACAATATCTTATGAAAGTCGCTACCGGCAAAATACAGTATTAAACGCACACTCTTATTCTTAATGTACCGGAGGGATTTCAATGAAATTTACCGCGACGCCCCTGGAGGGAGTGTTGGTTGTAGAACCGGCCGTCTTCGGCGATCACCGGGGCTGGTTCATGGAGACTTACAGCGAGGCCCAGTTCAAGGAGCAGGGACTGAATCTGACGTTCGTACAGGATAACCAATCTTATTCGGCCGTCAAAGGGACGCTCCGGGGCCTGCATTTCCAGCTCGAACCCAAAGCGCAGACCAAGCTGGTCCGGTGTACGCGCGGCTCCATCTATGATGTGGCCGTGGATATCCGACAGGGCAGCCCGACTTACGGGAAGTGGTTCGGCATTGAACTGACGGCCGAGAACAAGAAGCAGCTGCTCATCCCGAAGGGCTTTGCCCACGGCTTCATGACGCTGACCGAGGACGTCGAGGTCCAGTATAAATGCGATGAACTGTACGCGCCCGACTGCGACGGCGGCATTCGCTGGAACGACCCCGATATCGGAGTGGAGTGGCCGCTTGAGATTACACCGGTGCTCTCGCCCAAGGATGAGACGGCGCCGCTGCTGAAAGACGCCAACCTGAATTTCCTTTATCGCTAATACCTTTCAAAAATAAACAACCTCCGTCATCCGGAAGCGCCGTGAAGTGCACCCCTTAGAATAGACATTGGAAAACCCCCCTGGTTAT
>NZ_VYKK01000034.1 GCF_008710135.1 Paenibacillus spiritus
CTCCGAGACGGATCCCGAGTAGTGCGGGGCACGTGAAACCCCGTATGAATCCGGCAGGACCATCTGCTAAGGCTAAATACTCCCTGGCGACCGATAGTGAAACAGTACCGTGAGGGAAAGGTGAAAAGCACCCCGGAAGGGGAGTGAAAGAGTACCTGAAACCGTGTGCTTACAAGAAGTCAGAGCCCAATTTAGGGGTGATGGCGTGCCTTTTGTAGAATGAACCGGCGAGTTACGTTTAACATGCAAGGTTAAGTCGAGAAGACGGAGCCGCAGCGAAAGCGAGTCTGAATAGGGCGAATGAGTATGTGGACGTAGACCCGAAACCGTGTGATCTACCCCTGTCCAGGGTGAAGGTGCGGTAACACGCACTGGAGGCCCGAACCCACGTACGTTGAAAAGTGCGGGGATGAGGTGGGGGTAGCGGAGAAATTCCAATCGAACTCGGAGATAGCTGGTTCTCCCCGAAATAGCTTTAGGGCTAGCCTCGGAAGTACAGTCATGGAGGTAGAGCACTGATTGGGTGCGGGGCCCGCAAGGGTTACCAAGCTCAGTCAAACTCCGAATGCCATCGACTGCTTATCCGGGAGTCAGACCGTGAGTGCTAAGATCCATGGTCAAAAGGGAAACAGCCCAGACCATCAGCTAAGGTCCCCAAGTGTGTGTTAAGTGGGAAAGGATGTGGAGTTGCACAGACAACCAGGATGTTGGCTTAGAAGCAGCCACCATTGAAAGAGTGCGTAATAGCTCACTGGTCGAGTGACTCTGCGCCGAAAATGTAACGGGGCTAAACACACCACCGAAGCTATGGCTTGATGCGTAAAGCGTCAGGGGTAGGGGAGCGTTGTATGCAGATTGAAGCTTGACCGGAAGGACAGGTGGACCGCATACAAGTGAGAATGCCGGTATAAGTAACGAAAAGATCAGTGAGAATCTGATCCGCCGAAAGCCCAAGGTTTCCTGAGGAAGGCTCGTCCGCTCAGGGTAAGTCGGGACCTAAGGCGAGGCCGAAAGGCGTAGTCGAAGGACAACAGGTTGAAATTCCTGTACCACCGTAATCCGTTATGAGCGATGGGGGGACGCAGGAGGGTAGTGACGCGGACTGATGGATGTCCGTCTAAGCAGCGAGGCTGGTGTGCAGGCAAATCCGCACACTGATAAGGCTGGGCTGTGATGGGGAGCGAAAATTACAGTAGCGAAGGTCATGATCTCACACTGCCAAGAAAAGCCTCTAGCCAGGAGAAGGTGCCCGTACCGCAAACCGACACAGGTAGGCGAGAAGAGAATTCTAAGGCGCGCGGAAGAACTCTCGTTAAGGAACTCGGCAAAATGACCCCGTAACTTCGGGAGAAGGGGTGCCTCGGTAGGGTGAATAGCCCGAGGGGGCCGCAGTGAAAAGGCCCAAGCGACTGTTTAGCAAAAACACAGGTCTGTGCGAAGCCGCAAGGCGAAGTATACGGGCTGACGCCTGCCCGGTGCTGGAAGGTTAAGGGGAGCGGTTAGGGGCAACCCGAAGCTGTGAACCGAAGCCCCAGTAAACGGCGGCCGTAACTATAACGGTCCTAAGGTAGCGAAATTCCTTGTCAGGTAAATTCTGACCCGCACGAATGGCGTAACGACTTGGGCGCTGTCTCAACGAGAGATCCGGTGAAATTTTAATACCTGTGAAGATGCAGGTTACCCGCGACAAGACGGAAAGACCCCATGGAGCTTTACTGCAGCTTGATATTGAATTTGGGTACGATCTGTACAGGATAGGTGGGAGCCGTAGAAGCGGGAGCGCAAGCTTCCGTGGAGGCGCCGTTGGGATACCACCCTGATCGTATCTAGGTTCTAACCTGGTACCCTAAGCGGGTACAGGGACCGTGTCAGGCGGGCAGTTTGACTGGGGCGGTCGCCTCCTAAAGTGTAACGGAGGCGTCCCAAGGTTCCCTCAGAATGGTTGGAAATCATTCGAAGAGTGCAAAGGCAGAAGGGAGCTTGACTGCGAGACCAACAAGTCGAGCAGGGACGAAAGTCGGGCTTAGTGATCCGGTGGTACCGCATGGAAGGGCCATCGCTCAACGGATAAAAGCTACCCTGGGGATAACAGGCTTATCTCCCCCAAGAGTCCACATCGACGGGGAGGTTTGGCACCTCGATGTCGGCTCATCGCATCCTGGGGCTGAAGTAGGTCCCAAGGGTTGGGCTGTTCGCCCATTAAAGCGGTACGCGAGCTGGGTTCAGAACGTCGTGAGACAGTTCGGTCCCTATCTGTCGTGGGCGCAGGAAATTTGAGAGGAGCTGTCCTTAGTACGAGAGGACCGGGATGGACGTACCGCTGGTGCACCAGTTGTTCCGCCAGGAGCACGGCTGGGTAGCTATGTACGGACGGGATAAGCGCTGAAAGCATCTAAGCGTGAAGCCCCCCTCAAGATGAGATTTCCCAATTAGTAAGACCCCTTGAAGACGACGAGGTAGATAGGCTGGGGGTGGAAGTGCAGCAATGCATGGAGCTGACCAGTACTAATCGGTCGAGGGCTTATCCAAAAGAAG
>NZ_VYKK01000035.1 GCF_008710135.1 Paenibacillus spiritus
CGGTTTTCAGGGAGCAAACCCTGAACGATTTTAAGCTGCATGTCCTATTAAGGATGGATATTTTGCTGAAGCCAAGCGCGGAAGCAAAGCAGCGCAAAAATCACGTTTGGTGGCGATGGCGGAGGGGTTCCACGCGTACCCATCCCGAACACGACCGTTAAGCCCTCCAGCGCCGATGGTACTTGGACCGAAGGGTCCTGGGAGAGTAGGACGCCGCCAAGCACAGATAACCACTGCCGATCTTTCGGCGGTGGTTTTTTGTTGTAGAAGAGGAAATAATAAGGGTGCCCTTTCCGTTGCGGTGTCCTCCATAAGCAGACAAATGTGTATGGATTTGCTTCCGCCACGCAGGATAAGGTGACCCTGGAGAGGTCCGTGTTAATTTCTTGACAGGGTAGGGGGCCTTTGCTAAGATGGCAATAATAAATTTTGGGGACCGGCATTTTCAATTCGGGATGGAGCCGCAGTCTGACCGGACTGCTGCAGCCGAAAGGACTGTCCATCCGAGAAGGACTGAACTTGAAGATTCTTCATTTTGGCAGAGTTTGCAGGCCCGACAGTTGAACCATTTGAAGGAGGAATGACCCAGGTGTGGGAGGACAAGTTTGGCAAGGAAGGTCTGACGTTTGACGATGTGCTGCTGGTGCCGCGTAAATCGGTGGTGCTGCCGAAAGAGGTCGATGTTTCGACCCAGCTCAGCAAGAATGTGAAGCTCAATATTCCGCTGATCAGTGCGGGCATGGACACCGTTACTGAAGCGGCAATGGCGATTGCCATGGCACGTGAAGGCGGCATCGGCATTATTCATAAGAATATGTCGATCGAACAGCAGGCGGAGGAAGTAGACCGGGTAAAACGGTCCGAGAGCGGCGTCATTACCAATCCTTTTTACCTGAATCCCTCACACAAAGTTACAGACGCCGATCGTCTGATGGGCAAATACCGGATTTCGGGTGTTCCAATTGTGGACGAAGAGAACAAGCTGGTCGGGATTATTACCAACCGGGATATGCGCTTCATTCATGACTTCAATGTTCCGATCAGCGATGTCATGACACGCGACAATCTGGTTACCGCTCCGGTGGGGACGACGCTTCAAGAAGCGGAAGTCGTGCTGCAGAAGCATAAAATTGAGAAGCTGCCGCTGGTGGACGAGAACAATATCCTCAAGGGGCTCATTACCATTAAGGATATCGAGAAGGCCATTCAGTTCCCGAACGGAGCGAAGGACGCACAGGGCCGCCTGCTGGTTGGCGCAGCCATCGGGATTTCCAAGGATACGTTCGATCGCGCCGAAGCGCTGGTCAAGGCAGGCGTCGATCTGATTACGGTCGATTCGGCGCATGGCCATCATATCAATATTCTGGATGCCGTCCGGAAGCTGCGTGAGCTGTATCCGGAGCTGACCATCATTGCGGGCAATGTCGCCACGGGCGAAGCCACGCGCGATCTGATCGAAGCCGGCGCTTCTGTGGTGAAGGTCGGTATCGGTCCGGGCTCGATCTGTACAACCCGCGTTATTGCCGGGATAGGTGTACCGCAGGTAACGGCCATCTACGATTGTGCGGCTGTGGCCCGCGAGTACGGAATTCCAATCATCGCCGACGGCGGGATTAAATATTCGGGTGAAATAACCAAAGCGATTGCAGCGGGCGCCCATGCCGTTATGCTGGGCAGCCTGTTCGCAGGTACGGAAGAGAGCCCCGGCGAGTCGGAGATCTATCAGGGACGTAAATTCAAGGTATACCGCGGAATGGGCAGCATGAGTGCCATGAAGCAGGGCAGCAAGGACCGGTATTTCCAGGACGACGACAAGAAGCTGGTTCCGGAAGGCATCGAGGGTCGGGTTGCTTTTAAGGGGCCGCTCTCCGATACGGTTCACCAGTTGATCGGCGGTCTTCGCTCCGGCATGGGCTATTGCGGTACCAAGTCGCTCGAAGAACTCCGCAATGACACATCGTTCATCCGGATTACGGGTGCCGGTCTGCGCGAGAGTCACCCGCATGATGTGCAGATTACGAAGGAAGCGCCCAATTATTCCCTCTAATAAATAGGTACGAAGTCGGTGGCATCGGAAAATCGGCGAGGCAGCAAGCAGGCGGACAGGACGAATTGATCCTGTCCGTCTTTTTTTGAACATACCCCTGTGATAGAATAGAACAAGCAATGGATCAGTACCATAAAGGAGCGTAAAGGCATTGAAACTCAAGAAGCACGACAAGACGAAGAGAAGGAATCTCGTTAAAAAGACGGCAACCACGGGTTTGCTTATCAATATGCTATTATTCTCGGTCGTTCCGGTAATGGCTTCCGCCAGCTCTCCGGCCCCCAGCGCCCAGCCCGCAGCTGTGGCTGCACCCGCTGCGAAGCAGACGGTCAAGCTGCCGACGGTAGAGTCGCTCAATCTTAATCTGCAATCGGCCATTCTGATGGAGCCGACGACGGGGCAGGTGCTGCTCTCCCTCAACGCCGACAAGCCGCTTCCTCCGGCAAGCATGACGAAGATGATGACCGAATATCTGGTGGCGGATGCCGTGAAGAACGGGCAATTCGGTTGGGATACGCAGGTGACGGTAGGGGAGAATGCGTCGAAGCAGATTGGTTCGCGGATTTTTTTGGCGGCGGGCGATATTCACACGGTGAAGGAATTGTACATAGCGATGGCCGTCGGCTCGGCCAACGATGCGACGGTGGCACTGGCGGAGTTCATGTCGGGCAGCGAGCAGGAGTTCGTCAGCTTAATGAACCAGACCGCGCAGAAGATGGGAATGAAGACCGCGTATTTCATTAACTCGACCGGGCTCAGCCGGGCCGATATGCCCGAGAAATTCCGGCCTCAGACCGATAAGGAGACGGTGATGTCCGCCAAGGATGCAGCGATCCTCGCTCAGCATATCGTAACCGAGCATCCAGACTTCAGCCAATTTACAACTATTCAGTCCTATAAATTCCGGGAACGCGATACGGCTCCGATGATTAACTACAACTGGATGCTGGAATCGAACAAGAATATTCCGAACTTCAAAGCCTACGCCTATGAGGGTCTGGACGGTCTGAAGACCGGACACACCTCCAGTGCCGGCAACTGCTTCACCGGTACCGCCGTTCGGGACGGCATGCGACTGATCAGCGTCGTCATGGGCGCCGATTCGGAAGCGCACCGCTTCACAGAGACGAAGAAGGTATTGGACTTCGGGTTCAATAACTTTGAGGTGCAGCAGGTGGCCGCTCCGAAGGCTGTCATTGCCGGACATGAGACGGTTGCTGTCGATAAGGGCAAGAAGAGCAAGGTGGGCGTTGTAACAGACGCAGGAGCCACATTCATGGTACCCAAGGGTACGAATGCGCCTGCCATTGCGACTACAGTGAAGCTGGACGAGAACTCCAAGCTGGTAGCGCCGATCGCCCAGGGGACCAAAGTCGGCAAGGTGACGTATGTCTATACGATAAACGGCATGCAACCCCAGCAGACGACAGTAAATCTGATTACTTCGGAAGAGGCAGAGAAGGCGGGGTGGTTCAAATTGTTGATGCGCGCCATCGGGGATTTGTTCCGCGACTTGTTCAAAGGCATCAAAAACCTGTTCTAGAATTCCGAGTAAATTCGTTGTATATTTGACCGTTCTGCGGTAAAATAAAAAGTTAGATTTAGATCGATTAATCGGGAGGCTGGAACGATGGAAACGGGAACTTCGAGAGTTAAAAGAGGAATGGCTGAAATGCAAAAAGGCGGCGTCATTATGGATGTCATGAACGCCGAGCAAGCTAAGATTGCCGAGGCTGCCGGCGCAGTTGCCGTCATGGCCCTGGAACGCGTGCCTTCCGATATTCGCGCCGCCGGCGGTGTTGCCCGGATGGCCGATCCGACTATTGTCGAAGAAGTCATCAAAGTGGTCAGCATTCCGGTCATGGCCAAGGCTCGTATCGGCCATTATGTAGAAGCGAAGGTGCTGGAGTCGCTGGGCGTCGATTACCTGGACGAGAGCGAAGTACTGACACCGGCCGATGAAGTGTTCCATATCGACAAGAACGACTTCACGGTACCTTTTGTCTGCGGAGCCAAGGACCTGGGCGAAGCGCTGCGCCGCATTGGCGAAGGCGCATCGATGATTCGTACGAAGGGCGAACCCGGAACCGGCAATATCGTGGAAGCCGTTCGCCATATGCGTCTCATCAACAGCCAAATCCGCAAGGTGCAGAGTCTCTCGAAGGACGAGCTGTACGCCGAAGCCAAGAACCTGGGCGTCTCCTACGAACTGCTGCTGGAAGTGCACACCCTTGGCAAGCTGCCGGTGGTGAACTTCGCGGCAGGCGGTGTAGCAACACCGGCGGATGCAGCGCTGATGATGCATCTGGGAGCGGACGGCGTGTTCGTCGGCTCGGGAATCTTCAAATCGGACAACCCGGAGAAGTTCGCCCGCGCCATCGTTGAAGCCACCACACATTATACCGATTACCGCCTGATTGCCGAAGTCTCCAAGAATCTCGGAACGGCAATGAAAGGGATCGATATCGCGACCCTGACCCCGGCCGAACGGATGTCGACACGCGGCTGGTAAGAAGAGAGAAGGTAGCGGCATGAAGATAGGAGTTCTGGCGCTTCAGGGCGCTGTGGAGGAACATAGAGTCAGCCTGGGACGCGCGGGTGCGGAGAGCATGCCCATCAAGCGCGTAGAAGAGCTGCAGACTGTAGACGGTCTCATTATTCCGGGCGGGGAGAGCACGACCATCGGTAAGCTGATGCGCAAGTACGGCTTCATTGAGGCGATTCGCGATTACGCAGCCCAGGGAAGACCCGTCTTTGGCACCTGCGCCGGTCTGATCGTGATGGCGAAGCGGATCGACGGCGGCGAGCCGGCACATCTGGAGCTGATGGACATGACGGTGTCGCGGAATGCGTTCGGCCGTCAACGGGAAAGCTTTGAATGCGACCTTGAGGTCAAGGGAATTGACGAACCGGTTCGCGCCGTCTTTATTCGCGCCCCGCTGATCAGCGAAGTCGGCCCGGAGGTGGAAGTGCTCTCCACCTACCGGGATGAGATTGTGACCGCCCGGCAGGGGCATCTGCTGGCGGCCTCCTATCACCCCGAGCTGACGGACGATTACCGGCTGCATCAGTATTTTGCCGATATGGTGGAGAGCAGCCGCCCGGCAGGGTCGATCGTCTGACCGCTGTCTGGGACACATCTGCGGTAATTGCATAATAGAAACAACCTCGACTCTTTCATACGGCCTTTACAGACCGCTTGAAAGAGTCTGGGCTGTTTTCAGGGAGGAATTTGTAGTGTTGGATGTTAAAGTATTGCGCGGCGATTTCGCGCGGGTGGAGCAGGCGCTCCAGAACCGGGGGAAATCGCTCGATATGATTGCCGGCTTTCCGGAGCTGGACCGGCGCCGTCGGGACCTGCTGCAGGAGACGGAGAGCCTCAAGAGCCGGCGGAACACCGTCTCGGGCGAGGTAGCCAAGCGCAAGAAGAACGGCGAACCCGCCGAAGACCTGATTCTGGAGATGCGTACCGTATCGGACCGGATCAAGGAACTGGACGACGAAGTGCGCGAGCTGGAAGTCAAGACGCTGGAACTGACCTCGAGTATCCCGAACATTCCGCATGAGTCGGTTCCGGTCGGCAAGTCGGAAGAGGAGAATGTGGAAGTCCGCCGCTGGTCGCAGCCGCGGGAGTTCGGCTTCACGCCGAAATCGCACTGGGAGGTTGCCCAGGGCCTCGATATTCTCGATTTTGAAGCAGCGGCCAAAGTGACGGGTTCCCGGTTCACGTTCTACAAAGGTCTGGGAGCCCGGCTGGAGCGTGCGCTCATCAACTTCATGATGGATCTGCACAGCGGAGAGCACGGCTACGAGGAAATGCTGCCGCCTTACATCGTCAACAAGGACAGCCTGTTCGGCACGGGGCAGCTTCCGAAGTTCGAGGAGGACCTCTTCAAGCTGCGCGATACCGAATATTATCTGATCCCGACAGCGGAAGTGCCGGTAACGAACTACTACCGCGAAGAAATTCTGGATGCCTCCGAGCTGCCGAAATATCATGTGGCCTACAGCTCCTGCTTCCGTTCGGAAGCAGGCTCGGCGGGACGCGACACCCGCGGGCTGATCCGGCAGCATCAGTTCAACAAGGTAGAGCTGGTGAAGGTCACAACGCCAGAGAAGTCTTATGAAGAGTTGGAGAAAATGACGGCGGACGCCGAACGCGTTCTGCAGCTTCTGGAACTGCCGTACCGCGTGCTGTCGCTCTGTACCGGCGATATGGGCTTCACTGCCGCCAAGACGTACGATCTGGAGGTGTGGCTGCCGGAGAGCGGCATGTATCGCGAGATTTCGTCCTGCTCCAATACGGAGGACTTCCAAGCGCGGCGGGCCAATATCCGGTTCCGCAAAGAGCCGAAGGCCAAGCCGGAATTCGTGCATACCCTGAACGGCTCTGCCCTTGCGGTAGGCCGGACGGTTGCCGCCATTCTGGAGAACTACCAGCAGGAAGACGGCAGCGTCGTGATTCCGGAGCGCCTGCGTCCGTACATGGCCAATGTCGACGTTATCCGCCCGAAGACAGCCAAGTAAAGTGTTGCGCGGCAGAGGGAGCGTATGGTACAATTTCTAGTGCATGTCTGAACAGACGAATGCACCAAGGAGAGGTACCGAAGCGGTCATAACGGGGCGGTCTTGAAAACCGTTAGGGGGCAACTCCACATGGGTTCGAATCCCATCCTCTCCGCCATTCCAATACAAATGTACGCCGCATAAGGCTTTGCGGTGATTATGATTGAAACGCACTAGACTGTTGAACAGCGGTCTGGTGCGTTTTTTTGTGTTCGTGACCGTTAGTGGAAAATCTAACGGGAGGTACTCAATATGAATGTGAACACAGGAAAAACAGCCCATAAACGGGGACAAAGAAAGAATACTTTAGACTTACCACAACGGTTATTAGACCGCCTGACTCCTGCGGTCTTGGAAACGTCCCAATCGACACAGCAAGGCGCAGTTAAAGCCCCACAAGAGACTCTGACGTTGAGTAAGCTGTTCAACCGCTACTATGCCGCACGGCAAGCGGCAGGAGCAGCAGAACGCACCTTGGAAGACTACAGGAAGCATATGAACTGGTTTCGGCGTTTTTGGCATCGGAGTACAGCGGTCTGGATAACTTTGTACCTAACCGTGATGTCATTCGTGTATGGATTTCATCAATGTTGACGATTCAGAAGTTGAAACCTTCAACAATAAATATCAGGTTGCGTACAGTTAAGGCAATGTTCAATTGGGCTATTACTGAAGGAATTATAAAGGAATCCCCTTTCGATAATGTAGAGTTATTGAAGGTGCCTGAGGAAGACTTCCAAGTGATCTCAAAAGCACAAGAACGGAAGCTTTTCAATTGTTGTGAATTGACAACCTTCTTGGGACTACGTGATGCATTATTGATGTCATTTCTGCTTGATACAGGGGTACGCATTGGGGAGTGTATGAGAATTTTTGCAGAAGAGGTTGATTTACAGAATCGTTCCGCATCTGTTCGTGCTGAGTCAGCTAAGACTAGAAAAGCAAGAACAGTGTATTTTGGAGCAAGGACACAAGAGCTATTGGCTATTTATCTTGTTTGGCATGAGATGAATGGGCAAGCTCCAAACTTATTTCTTAATGAGTATGGTCAGCCTTTAGATAAGAATTGGGCAACCAGATGTATTAGTTTTATCGGGAAGAAGGCAAAGATTACTGGGGTTCGTATTAGCCCCCACACATTCCGCCACACATTTGCAACTCGTTATATTAAGGCAACAGGTGACCCATTTTCCTTACGGCGTTTACTGGGGCATTCCTCAATGGAAATGGTCAACCGCTATGTTAACCAGGATGTCGCTGATGTTCGTGAACAGTATGAATAGAGGGGATTGAGTAATTATTATGTATTAATGCTGAAGGGGAATGGGTATATGACTACTGATGCTACACCTGTGTTAGAGGAAACGCTACAAGAAAGTTTCCAAAAGCTATGTAAACAGATAAATGAGCTTACACTAAAGCGTGAAATATACAATAACGTTATTGATATGGTTATACAGTTCAGTCAGGATAATGCTGATACAGATCAGAAGATGTTGATACTCTATGATTTGGCTTTAGACATTAACGACAAGCTTTACAATATAGAGGGCAGTTTAATTATGGAAAAATTCAAACGTGGGAGGATGATTAATCAGCATAGGGAATCAATAACCCTTGACACTGGGAATTAATCCAACAAGAGCTTCTTCAACCCTGCTCGCTCTCAGAGCGATTTCATTAATGCTGGATGCCCTCCCTAGAGCCAGTACAGGTAAATCTGCCCTTGGAGGATACAGCGGCGTTTACATCATGTGGAATGGCTGTGGAGAAGTGTACATTTTTATTTTGAAAAAACTTGCATTATAGAGATTTTGTGCTATTCTTTTTCTTGTTATCCCTTGTTTTTGGACACAAAGAGTAATACGTTACTTGCGGAGGGTGGGCGTATTATTTCTTTTTGTTCATGTCTTTCAGGAGTAAAACCACAAAGAGTAATCCGTCACTTTCTCAGGGTGGGCGGATTACTCTTTGTCATTTTACTTGTATCAGCGTATTCTGCTTCCGCAGAAAGCCATGACTTAGTGTGCTACAACTTTTTGATCTGCGAAGGGATTGCAGAATGGTAAATAGCATGCATATGGGGTTGAGGGCGATTCTTATGTGGCAGGGAGCCTTTGAATTCTCTTGGGCAAGGGAATGTTAGTGGAGCAAGGAGAGAACGTTACAACGTATAAGGAGCGGCTTTGGAGACTGAGTTTGGAGACTGAGATTGAGTGTGCATTTGAAGTAATCATTCAACACCAAAAAGGAGCATGGAAAAAGCTCTTGACCTTATCAGGAAGAGTGATGTATAGTTGGTTCACGTATTTTTATGTTTTTTCATCATGAAGCTATAAATGTGGCATTATAATTATTACCCTGTGTAGTAATTGTATGCTCAATGACGCTTAAAGTCAACAATAAAATAGGGATTATCAATACCTTTTTAAAGATATTGATAATCACCCAGAAAGGGGCGAATAATCCTTCTGATAAATATGAATGTACGATTCTTAGATGTGAAAATGAATTTAATCGAGCTGACAAATACCACGTCTTCTCTAGACAAGCTGGCTGCTGAACTTGAAGAAGTAAAGGAGCAGTTGATAATCATTCAGAGTGAGGGGATTGAGGACACCTCCCACTTTGCCCTACCAGCGCGAGTAAGAAGGCTTGAACAGCTTCTGGCAACCCACGTACAGGATATTAATACCTGTTGGGAGCGGTTGAAAGAACTGGAACGTGAAATTGGTCGCCTGAAGTAAAGCATTTGAAAGAACTGGAGGGATAGGTAAAAATGCAAATTACCATATCTGAAGATTCAATGATGTACATCTACCTCAAAAACAGTAGCAAACATAAATACGAGAAGAAAAAGTCACGCTCAGACGTAATTTGTTTCCTTCTTTACGATGCTGCGGACAATATGTTGGGAGTCAGAATTATCAACAAGCATGATGATGAACCCCTGATTGATATACAGTTGCCCAAAGTGGGTGAAGTGGAGTTTCCAATGCACAATGCACAAATCACAGAAACAGATCAGGAGATACTCATTGTCTTTGATAAGGATACTCCTATTTCAAAGGAAACTGCCCATACATGCGTTATTGATGTTTGTAGATCAGGAATCATTGGAATCGAGCCATTACCTTACGTTTATATTGGCGGCAAGGAGATCATGAAACCTTTCATTATTCGTGATGAACCAATCCCAATACATTATGTATCTGTACCTCCTGTGCATTGCTCCTGTGGCAGTGATAGCTTTGTAGAGAGTGAGCGAGAAGACCCTGATTTAGGTTTCCACAATGGATGGGAGTGCGCTGAGTGTGGACATGTGTATCTCCTCCTGAGACAGGGGCTTGGCAAGCCGCCAAAGAATGCTGGCACGTCTGTAGACGAGGCGATACGCATATCAAGAGAAGAGCGCGGTAAAGAAAGATAATAACTGTGTCTGCGTTGGGAGGGTGACTGCCCTCTCTACAAGGACAAGCGTGAAAATACGATAAGGAGCTGTGCGAAAGTGACATGACGAAAAAGTTAACTATGAAGGAACCTTTGTCACAGGAAGAATTCAAAGAAGAATATCGGAAGAAGGCTGACATACTAAAGGATTTTATACTCAATCGTGAATCTGGTGAGGACAAAATCCATGTGTTTAATCACGAAGCTGGATTTGGGAAAAGCCGCATAACAGACGAGGTGCTACAACAAGAGATTTTAAACGCACGTTGTACAGGGTTACCTGAGAATGAACGTCGATTTCTTCTGGTTAAAAAGTTTAAGAAGGATGTATTGCAGAGTGAAGAGACTATCAGTTCAGGTGGTCTTTTCAGAAATGATGTATTAGGGATAACGGCGGAAAACTGGACAGATGGAGCAAAGTGGAGATTTAGAAAAGAACAACTAAAACAATTTAAAGTGCTTATTATTACTCATTCACGTTATATCAGTATGTGTACTGACGAAGAGGAGAGACAAGCACTGATGGAAGGAAGGCATACTTTAATAATTGACGAGAAGGTTGAGTTTCCGATTTATTCATTTGATGAACGTCAATATGACAAGTTGCAAAAGCACCTCCCAAAACCTGCGCCACCGTTGTTATATGAAATAACATTTCCGCTGTTTCAGGAGATGCGCTCCCAAAAGAGTAGAACTAATATAGATGGAAAGGTGAGGTTTAACAATGAAATTCTCATATGTAGCCCCAAGTTAAAGAATAAAGAATTACTGCTTTCGGAAATGCGGAATCTAGTTGATAAAAATGCAAATCTAAAGCTGAATGACAGAAGTGATGCCTACAAAATCCTTAAAGCCCTAGAGAATTTATATGGGAGAAAATGCTTGTTTAATGGAGACAAGATTTCTTCCATATTAGAACATCATAAGTTCCTTACCCTAAAGAACAATATAATATTAGATGCTAATGGGGAAATTGATGCGCTTTATTCAAATCAGTTGTCTGATGGATTCGAATCAAAACGTCAGACCAAAATTATCTACCATGACAATTGCGAAATACAACATTTACAATTCAATACAAGTAAAACAAGTATAGTTAAGTTGGAAGAAGAGTATTTCTCCAAGATCATAAATTTGATAAAAGATGAACATAAGCCAGATGATAAAACACTTATTGTGATGCAAAAGCGCTTTGTCATGGATGATAATAAACGTGTTGCTTCATTTGTGAATAGGCTTTACAAAGAGGGCATTAATTCTGTTTTTCTTGGTTCAGAGGATGAAGAGAAAAAGTATAACAATGAGTCCTATGCAGTAAACTGGTTTGGCAATTTGATTGGGAAGAATGATTGGAAAGATTTCAATCAATGTTGGATTATTGGAACTCCTTTATTGCCAATGGATACGTATATCTTAAATATGTGGCAATACACTGGTAAGATAAACTGGAAAATTGGAAGGGAAGTAGTGAAAAAAGAAGGAGTACAGCAGTTTAAAAACAAAGATCTAGAAAAGATTCGAAAAGGGCATGTAGTGGGAGAAATATATCAAGCAATCAAGCGTATTCAACGTAATCATCATCCTAAGGCACAGTTTTTCATAGTAAACAATGATAGTGATGTGTTTAATAAGGTTGTTAAACATCTCCCCAATGTTCAGGTGAGAGAACCAATCGACTTAGACATTAAAAGTAAAAAAACAGAGCAAGACTTGAGAGTATGAGACAAGAAAAAGAAAATAAAACATTGAGTATTCTGAATATTGTTTTAGGTAAAAGTCCTGGTAGTTACACGAAGTCCTTAATTGAAGAAGCAGCAGGAATTGCAAAAGGGAAATTATCCAGATACTTCAAAGCAGATTTGCCAGAGTTATCATCTTATATTGACGTGGATTTCAAGATTCTGAATAAAGAGATCATCAGACTATGAGTTTGATGGTTCAGTTTGACTTTGTCAAATGGGATTCAAATCTTCTTTCATAAAAACTCTGAAAGAAAGGCTTTTAACCCTCCTCCCCCTGCTTCGCAGGTTGAGTGAACCCGCTTCGCTCAGGACGCTAACGCGTCTTCCCATCTTGCCACCGCCGTTCTTATCTTAATGGAGCAGATGGCAAGTTGCTGCGAAATTGGAGTGAAACAATGGAGAAGATCGAGCGTCAGCGAGATGAAGGAGCGAAGCGACCAAGAGCGTTAGCGACAATCAAGCGAAGCGTAATCTTTAACTTGCGAAGCAAGCTTATAAAAGTTGGAAACTGTATTAAATTTATTTAATAAGATTTCAATCTTAAAAAGCTGAAGCGTTGAAAACTGTATAGAATTACTTATATAGTTGGCAGGCTGTGTAGCCAACCTATTCATCAAGAGTGGGTTTGGGGTCAATATAGTGTTCTGCACCGCGCCGCCTGTTACCTAGCGATAGAGTGTGTTGAATAGGGCTGATAATGCCATCAGTTCAATCGTAGCGAAGCTGCTAAAGGTAGATGAAGCTGAAATTGAAAAAAATCAAAAGCTGGCTGAGGATTACGCGAATCGGTTACAGTGAGCGACAGACAACTTCTTACGAAATTCTTTTAATCATATTGCAAACTTAAACCCCAAAGATGAAAGGTGACGAGATATAAGCTAGGATATCAAGGGTTTATAGTAGGAGTTCCAGGAGTTTATAAGGGAGCAAAGTGAAAGCAATAAACGGTTAGAGCATAGGCTGGCACAATTGGTAGAAAGGCTTGGAGACAGTATTGGTTCAGTAGGATGTGAAGAACAATTTGGGCAGAGGCTGGAGCAAGTGGAGAGGGTGATCATGCTTGTGGAATCTGACATGTCAAGGTTGACTGCACGAGTCAATGAGCTGGATTCAGATTTCACTGATATGAGATACACGTAGTAGTATCGACTGAACGGCATGGAGGAGCCTAGCGATAGGCTCCTTTGCATTATCATAAGGAGGGAAATAGCTTAGAATGTGCTTTTTAAAAAGTGTATTATGTATCTGTAGTAAATAGAAACAATCTCAATTAACATGTCAGATAGAGTCAAGTGCCTGACTATACAAATCTATATCCATGGCAGGGACAGTTCCGAGATTCTGTAGCAGAGTAAACAACTTTATGAAGAAGAAAATCAACGCTTCTTCACCTGAGCTAGTCTCAAAAGAGCCATCCTGTTTGAAAAGGAATGAACCACTATCCAAGGCACAACCGATATTGAGACGTTGCAATGGCGACAATGCATCAGTAGCTTCTTGAAATGGTTTTCCCAACGCTGGAGTCCAGTCAGAGGAAGTGGTGATTATACCAGCCACAATTTCGAAAATTGGTCTTGGTGGATATGTTCCTCCAGCATGAACGATAGGCACTGAAGTTCGCTTGAGAGAACGAACGGACTCTGCCTTATCAGCTGCATAAACGATGTGCTGCTTGTTCAATGTTTGTTTTACTTCAAAGATTGCATAAACGCTTTCAGCAGGTATGTACTTAACACCAGCATGGCAAAAAACAAATGGAGAGTATTGCTGATCGTAAATAACCAGATCAATTTGATCGCTAATTGTTCCTGTATTGTCTACAATGAAGGCATTATCTACACAGTAGCGGTTCGGTAAATAAGTTCCGAGAAACTCAATCCAGCTTAACTCAACTGCATCTCCCTTTGTTGGAGCGTGTTTAACATTGTTCCGTATGAGACGCAGCTCCGCAATCATCGCTTGTTGCATCTCAAGGAATAGTTCTTTCATGTTCACTTTATTAGTCACAATACCACTCCTACCAAATGATGTCTTTCCAGTACCCTTGAGCGCGACTTTCTCATGCTTTATTCTGAATAGCCTCTTTCTCATACCTAAATAAGTCTTCTGAAATGATATTGCTTGAATTGGCAGGGTCAATGACCTTTTTCTCTAAAAAATGACTTCCTAGATACTCTAATACTAATAGAAAGTTGTTAGCAGGATTGTTTTTATTTCTGCCTTTTAGTGCTTCGATAACTGTTAATTCTAAGTAGATAGATGGAAACTCTATTTTGTGGAGCTTACGCCAAATCTTCAATAATATAATCTCTGATAATCTATCTGAGTTCTGCACTTTATTGATGTGTTCAATTACGTTAGTTTGAGTCCAAGTGTTTCGTTTACTGATGTAGAGACTATGGTAATTTGTATTTCCGAGTCTCTTTTTCGCTGGAACCAAATCGACTTGTTTTCCAGCAAAATTAATACCAATAGAAACATTTTGTTTTCTGGCTTTGTATCCTGCATGATTAATATGATTATAAAGAGAATCATATAACTCCTTTAAAGAGTTGCTTGTACTCGATTTCAACGAAATGAAAAGGTCAAGGTCTGAAGAGAGCGTAATTGCAGTGCCTTTAGCTCTAGAACCTGATAAATATATGTCACTTAGGCAGTTCCCTGCCCATTGGGAAATAAGTTGTTTTAATGGATTTATCACAGTAATTTGAGTCGGAAAATCAATAGTGGTTGGGACGCGATATTTATTTACAATCGTAAGCACATAATCGTTTGACATACGAACCTCCTTAAAGCAAAGTTGACTTTTGAAAATTGTTGTTCTTACGTGACTTTACATAAGTTTCCTATAGTAGCCTTTCTTAGTCAACGTATAACCTCACTTTTTGTACTGTTGACGCTGATTGCTTCTATGTAACAATAGTCTCAAAAACCTTCGTATTTCATACGAATGAAAAACGCAATATGAGAAGCCCGAAAAGGAGTGAAACCAGTTCCTTTACTCGTTCCTAAATCTATGTTGTAAAAACGTACTTATTAATGATACAATGGAGGAAATACATAGATATTACGGGGGGATTAATATGAGGATAGGCTATGCGAGAGTATCAACGGCAGATCAGTCTTTAGATTTGCAAATGGATTCTTTAAACAACGCTGGATGTGAACGTATATACACTGAGAAAGCTAGTGGAGCAAAAGATGATCGAGTGGAATTACAAAAGGCTCTTGATGCATTACGGGAGGGGGACGTATTTGTTGTCTACAAGCTTGATCGCTTAGCACGTTCGACAAAGAAGCTGATTGAGGTTTATGAGCAGTTGGTGAAGCTGGGAGTTGAATTGGTGAGCGTCTGTGATGGATTGGATACTACTACACCTACAGGAAGAGCCATGTTCAAGATGATAGGGGTCATTGCAGAACTAGAACGAGAGATGATTGTGGAGCGTACCAAAGCAGGATTAGCGGCTTCTAGAGCAAGGGGGAGAAAGGGAGGGCGACCTAAGACTGATTCGAAAAAGATTGAACGTGCTTTGAAGCTTTATGATAGTCATGAACATTCTATTGCTGATATTGAAACAATGACTGGTGTGAAGAAGGCAACGTTGTACAGGGAATTGAATATTCGTAAAGATAAACTGAGTAAAGTCGAATAGTGGTTGAACAGGAGGGCATCTATAGGATGCTCTTTTTCATGGTGAGGGGGTGTGTTTAGATCAGAAACGCTAAAAAATTCCCACAATATCCCATGTACTGTTCTACCGCGACAGGTCGTTCTATTATAGATAATAATGTAATGTATAATTGCTTGTGTCAATTTCTTCATAGTGCTATAATCGCAAGTGGATAATCCCTCTTAGTCGTTAGGTATCATTTGACAATTAGGAGGAATGTTTATTATGTTAGAATATGGAATCAGCTCTTCATTGCTTGCGATTATTGGTGTTTTATTGTTCTTCTTGAAGCTATTGAAGGACAAAAAGAAATTCAAGATAGTTTTTTCTTGGAGGAAGAAAACAAGCACAAAAAGTGTTGAATTGAAATTTTCGTCAAAAAGCAATCTATAATAACTAGTAAATAAGAGGGTTATCCGTGAATGTGTTTGTCTGACTGATAAAGTCGGCAAGCACTCACGGATAAGCAGTAAATATAATTAAATGCAAAGATGAATCCACGACCTTTACGTGGGTTCTTTTTGTATTTAATGTGCAAATTAATTAGGAAGAAAAAAATTGTCTCATAAATAAATGCTATTTTTATAGCACTCTTCAAAAACCATATATTAACTCAATAGTAATTTATTGTTGAATAATAGGGTTGGAGTCTGGTATAATAGAAATGCGAAAGGGGTTTCTATACGCATTATTGTAAACGCTTACATAAAAGCGTAAATATAAATATTTTGAGTATACAGAGAATAAACACCATGAAAGGTAGATTAAAAATGAGAAACAAGATGGAAAGTAGAAAGGCTTTACAGGAGAAACGTAGGATGAAAAAGTTCAAAGGAGCAGGATGGTGCAAAAAGGATGATGTGTTTTGTAGCGAGATTCTAGAATCAAAGGATTTGAGAGCGACTTTATCAGGGTTGAATAGTGAGATTGAAAAGTTGAAGGCAGTAATATTGTTAGTTAAATCAAGTCGGAATTCCATTGGGCGAACGAAAGACAAAAGTAAGCCAACGTATTTCCGAAAGTCCCATGAATTTAAAGATCGTCATATTATGACTAAAGCACTGATTGCAGATCATGGTTTCATGAAAGACTGGATTGCACAATACCAGTTTTATAATGAGCGGAATATGAGATTGGACTACAGACCAACAATTGGAAGAAAAAACCATGATATGGGGTATACCAAGGACAACGTTGAAGCAGTTCCTTACAGCCAGAACACGTCAGATAGAGCGGTAGAGAGGTTCTCCACTCCATGCATTGCTGTAGTCGCTACCAAAACAGACTCTACGGCAACTGTGTTTGAATGCCCTAGTGTGGTGAATTCCATAGCACGTATTGATGAAGTCATGCAATTAGGAGTAACTCGAAATATGATGCAGGGCAATCTGAGCAAAGGTATCAGGCGTGTCACGGAGGACTATTCGATATTTATAATAGGTAGGAACAGGATTCTGAATGACCCAATGGTTGTAGACATGGGCATTCCAGTCAGCGTAGTAACGAATGATGTGATTTTGAGTTATGTGCATAAGCCAAAGACACCAAAAGAAGCGAAAAGCCACTTGAAATTGAACATTGATGAATTAGGAGACATATACGTTAAATTTGTTGCAATAGATGAAGGTGTGAAGGAAGCAGTAGCAGCATGAGCTTGTGTGTTAGTTGTTTTGGCAAGAATCAGATTTTTGTGTGTATGGATAGTAGTGTGTATAACAGCGAACCAAGCCAATGTATACGTTTCTATTGATAAAGAAAGGTTAGGGTAGGCAGCTACATTTTGCTGTCTCTTCTTATATGTCAGAAACCCATAAAATTGATTTATTTCCAAGCGGGATGTGGTAAGATTTTACTAGTCGATACTGGAGGTAGCCCTAATGATCTATGTTTTATCTGTATCAATAGTTGTAGGGATTATTGCACTTGGTCTGTTGGTTGTGAGTTTCCAACGTAAACAAAAGAAGACAGTGGTCTTTACTGAAGGGAATTACGATTTAAAAGCTATTACCATTGCTGAAATAGACAAAATGGAGGATGGCTCAGGATTCGAAATGTACCTTTACAGACTGTTCATGGAGCTTGGCTATTCTGGAGTCTACAAGACTGTAGGGAGTCGCGATTTCGGAGCAGATGTGGTTTTCACTGATCGTGAAGGTGTCAGGAATGTTGTGCAAGCGAAGCGGTATCGCGTTGACAATCCTGTGGGTATCAGTGCTGTGCAGGAGGTCTTCTCATGTATGCGGTACTACAAAGCTAAGAGAGCCATTGTGATCGCTACAGCTAAGTTTACGGAGCCTTGCGAAACGCTGGCTGGTATCAACCATGTGAAATTGCTAGATCGAACTGACTTGATGAAAGTCATTGAGGCGTTCAGGAGTGGCGACACTGGCGCAGCACGTGACATCATTGAAGGAGAGCCAAGGATGATACTGGAGTCTTGGTCAGAAGCGAATAGCGATGTGCTGCACGAGGTGCGTAAGGATTACAGGGCTGAGAAGTATGTGAAGAAGGTTATGGGTAAGTAGTAATATCGAAAATAGAGTAAGTTGGAGTTGATTTCTTTGTTACATAAACATCAAAATCCAGAGTTGGGTTATAGTGAAAAACTCAATAATGTAATTGTTGAGATACAAGAAGGTATAAGGAATGGAGCGGATGATTATTATAAAGCTGGAATCGACCTATATAGGAATTATACAAAAGAATTAGAAGATGGTTCGCATAAGAGACATAATGTTCAAGTGATTGTAGGGAATTTGTGTATTTCAATTGAGCTTATGTTAAAGGCAGTAATTGCAAAAGAGACATTCATTTTTATATACTCTGGTCTTTCTGATGAATTGGCTATGGCTCTAACTTATCCCGATAAAGTTACGACAACTTACAATTTTGTAAACGAACTTTCCACTTTTAAAAAACCTAAAAGTATAGAATTCAATGAAGCGGTCTCACGATTTTATAAAATATTCCCTGAACAAAAAGCTCTTTTTGATACTTTTTTAAGCAACATCTCAGATATCAGAAACAATAGTGTCCATGCTTACCTTCCTAAGTATAATAAACACCAATTAGAGCGGATTGTATTTACAGCTATAAAACTACATCGCTTTTTAAATGAAAAGAAGTATTTTGAATTCGATATCGACAATTCTGGTAGAAGCCGTTTCGAATATCAATTTTTAAAAGACTTCGAACAAGAAAGTGGAAATTCCTTTGAAAAGAAAATTAAAGAAGCTAAAGAAAAATCTAAAAAAACAATGTTGAGTAATATTGAAATAGCCGTTTCCAACACGGATTGGAATAGGTTTGTAACTCCTTGTCCTATTTGTCAATCAAAAGCTATTCTTACTGGAGAAACAGATATACTTCAAGAAGAGGTGATTGATGATGATATGCAGGGTAACTACAGAAATTCAATGATTGAACGTTTGGAGTTTACTCCAATATCATTTGAATGTGTTTCATGTGAATTGAAACTTAATGGATTGATGGAATTGCAATTTGCAAGTTTGGAAAAACCACTGGATAGATCTGAATTTTTAGAAGAATTTATAAGTGAATTTTACATTATTGAGGATTCTTGAATTTTGTAACTCACGAATTTGTAGGTTCGTGAAATCCGAATTTTACGGAGTCGTGTGAGAGGCTGCTGAAGCGTGTTTTGAAGCACTGTAGGGTGGGTTAGTAGCCTGGTGATGATTGAGCTGTTCAAGGCTGAACAATGGTATGGGAGCGCTCCTGTATGGGTATTTGGTAAAGAGGATGGTGCGGGAAGAACGCAAACGAGTCAGTTGAGTCATAGAGAAAAACGATTAAACAAAAAAGGCACGTAAACTGGTTAATACCACTTTATGTGCCTTTTTAACTATTCTTTTGAAAGAGAATCATATGTAGCAGTAATGTCTCTCGCCATTTTCACTATAAGCTCTACTTCTTCTAATTTGCGGCTAGAGAGTAAAGTGTCGAGAGCAGAGATCAAAGCCTTCTTATCGTTGCGTTCTGCCAATCCCCCACGTTCTTCGAACAGAAATACTTCGACAGGAGAAATCTCTAGTGCTTGTACTACCTTCTCCAATGTCTCCAAAGAGATATTGCGCTCGCCACGCTCAATGTCACTGATATATGTATAATGAATGTTCGCCTTTTCTGCCAAAAACTCTTGTGTGTAGTTTTTTTCTTTGCGAATAGTGCGTATTCGTTCACCTACGAGACTGAGAAATTCCGATGCCACAACTCCACATCCTTTCATAAAACAAGCGTAGGATAGGAGTGGGATTTGAAACAGAGGTAAGGATTAGAATATATTTTTGAAAAATTCGTACATAAGCGATATTATGTTCAAGAATACTATCTGAGAGGAAGATTATGGTTTAAAAATGAAAAAGTTGTTTTTAACGCTTTCTGTTGCGACTTTATTGAGCGGGTGCAATGCTGGTGCTAATGAGGATTGGATTTATGAAACAACTGGAGCAGGAGTTGTTAAATATGACACAGTAGGAAGCAATTATACTTACATCTCACCTGTTGAAGCGAAGGAAGTAATTGTTAATAAAAATTGGCTTTACTATATTAGTGAAGAAAATGGCATGATTAAGAAAACCGAACTAAATAAAGATCAGGAAATAAAAATTGATACTAAGCTGTATACCTATATTTCTAAGAAGGATAATAAACAGTACAGTCTTATACAAAGACCAATGAAGGAAGAAGCTTTGCCGACAGATGAAATCATTGTATTAGGACAGGAAAGTGAGAGTCTTGCCATTTCAGGAGATACTTTATTCTTCAGTAATGTAGAAGAAGGAGGTTCAATATATAAAGTCAAAACAGATGGTTCAGAGTTAACAGAAATTTTGGATGATGTGGCGGAGGATATCGTTGTCAGTGGAGATTGGGTCTACTACTCTAACGATAAAAGCCTTCGGTCAATATATAAAGTTAGAACTGATGGTTCTGATAAGGGACTTTTGATGGACGATTATGCTTCTTGGTTTGATGTTGGGGGGAATTGGATTTACTATAAGACTGGCGACACTATCTACAAAATCAAAGATGATGGTTCATCCAAGACGGAAGTAATTGAGGATGATAATACCATTAATGAACCACATTTATTCGGTAACTGGATATATTATTTAAGCTCTGAAGGATACTTTAAGGTTAAAACGGATGGGAGTGGCAAAGAGAAGTTGTCTTGACGATGTAAAAAGTATTTATGGGGAAGAAGTGGCACAATGCGTGTCACTCTTTTTCTTTTTGACTAAGGATAAAAAATGAAGGGTTTATTGAAGTAGATTGGAATAGATGAAAAAAAGCAACTGATTGGGGGGATTTCGTAAAACAGGAATGATTTATGATATAATAGGAACATGTGTTTTGCGTTTCTAAGTAAATAATGAGGGGATTGAAATAAATTGCAAAAAAAAGATTACGATTTGCTTATTGAGGAAAAGCGTCGAGAAGTTACTGAAATTAAGATGGCGATGGAACAATCAAGGTTAAAATTTAAGAAAGCCTTATCTGATTTCACAGAACAATGGTACAGATCATATGCAAGAAAGTTGATTGTTAATAATCCAGATACAGCGGGTCAATTGACAGATTCAGAACTTCAAGAACTAAAAAACGAAGTTGAAAAGTTAGCGGGAAGTGCTTGTGAGTTTGTGGATTTGCATTTTGACAAAGATAACTTATGGTGGCATATAAAGGAGAATACATATGGATACTCCGAATATCAGGATAAAAGAATACCGCATATTCTTTCAGAAGAGGCAACGTATCTATTTGGAAGGCTCGGATTATTATTTAAAAATCATAATATAATAAAAATCGGAGTAGAGTCTGGTTATAGAGATGAAAGTTATAAATTTGATTTTGTTATAGATCAAAGTGGAAAAAAGAATGAAATAAAGTTAAGGCACATAGGGGATTTTCCCGTCCATCTTACAGGCATAATAAAAGAATACGGCAATCTTCATGAAAAAGCGAAATCCTCAGGTTTTCAAATTGAAAGATTGCTTGAAGAGAAACGGAGAAACTCAATCGGTGATTTATGGGATTCTTTGTGATTTTAAACATCCCTATTGATGCTGAAAGGTTTTAGATTTGAGTTTCTATATCTAGATATTGTTTACGACAAAGTATAAGGGTGCTTTCTTTACAGGTTGACTCATACCTACGGACATATTAATATGAAGCTATCCAACGGTCACGTACCGAAATCAACGTTTTAACTTAGACCGCTGTAGCGGTTCAACAATAAAGTGCCATGAAGTCAATCAGCATAAGGGATTGCGGGTTTTTACAGCTAGGGGCGGTCTTGAAAACCGTTAGGGGGCAACTCCACATGGGTTCGAATCCCATCCTCTCCGCCATTCAATTCTACATCCATGAGGCTGTCCCAAAAGTAGATATTTCTAAGCTGAGAGGGACCAC
>NZ_VYKK01000036.1 GCF_008710135.1 Paenibacillus spiritus
ATAACCAGGGGGTTTTTCCAATGTCTATTCTAAGGGGTGCACTTCACGGGCCGTCCCGGCTTCTTCGCCTACGGTATCCGGACAGAGCGGATGCTGATAGATATGCAGCCTCTGGCTGCCTCTTGCCGCCTTTTACCTCTTGTGCCGCAGGGCGCACGCCAAAAAGCAGGGCTCCCCTCCCGGGGGGCCCTGCCTGTTCTTCGCTTCTTGAAATCGGGGCAGCCGTTTAAATCAGCTGAATCACGGTCAGAACCAGGCCGACGGCAAAGCCGCAGATGGCTCCGTTCACCCGTATCCACTGAAGATCCCGGCCGACTTTCTCTTCGAGCATGGCAACCAGGCTGGCGTCGTCCATCTGATCCAGGTTCTCTTTGACGAGCACCCCGATCCGGTAGTGATTCTTCTCGACCAGGCCGACCAGCGCTTCGGTAACCCGGGTCTCCCACTGCGCAATAAGCTCCGTCTCCTGCCCGAGCCGCCGGATCAGCAGCGCGTACAGCGCCCATACCCGCCGGCCGCCGGCCGCCCGGTCCTCGTCGATCATCCGCAGCACACCGCCGCGGAGCTCTTCCGCCCGGGCAAGCAGGAAGGCGGCGGCCGCCTCGCCCTGCAATTCGGCGGCTCCCCATTCCTTGAGCCGCCGGATCCGCTCTTCGTCCTGAATGAGACTGTAGAGGGCAATGCGGATCTCCTGGAGGATGCTTCCGCGGTAGCTGCTCTCTTCATCCTGCAAATCCCGCACCGCCGACAGCAGCATGTTCTGGAGCAGATCTCCCAGCATGCTCTCATCGACAAAACTGACAAAAGCCTGGAACGCCATGCCTTTCAGTCCGCCGAGCTTGACCTCGGCCAGCTTGGCGGCGGCGATGGAGCCGAGCATGGCCCGGGTCTCGGGACGTTCTGCCCAGCCGGATACCTGAGTCAGCGCATAATCCATCGCTTCCCGGTCCTTGCCGTCGCCGATCATCCGGTCCAGCACGGTCTCCGCCGCCTTGTCCAGCTGCGCTTCCTTCAGATAGGCGGCCAGCGCCGCTTGCAGATGCGGCACCGCCTGCTCTGCCGGGAGGCGGCGGACCAGCAGCTCCGCCTGGTCCAGCAGCATGCGCCGGCGCTCCCGTCCGGCGAAGAAACGGGTAAGCTGGCGCGATGCCAGCGGCACGAACCGCACGGTCCGCAGCTTCGCCCGGATGCTCTCCTTGTTCAGCAGCTCATTCTCCATCGCCGAGATCAGCGACTGGATGATTTTGTCCCGATTCTTCAGCAGCAGCGACGTATGCGGAATCTTCAGACCCAGCGGATGCCGGAACAGCGCCGTCACCGCGAACCAGTCTGCCAGGCCGCCGACCAGACCGGCCTCGAAGCCTCCCCGCAGCAGCTCCACTCCTGTATAGTCAGGCAGAAACAGCGTGGCCAGAAAGCCAAGCGCCATGACCGCCAGCGAAATCGTAGCCAGATTCCTGGACTTCATCTCTAACAACCTCCCGCCAATGTCACCTTCCATTCGGATTCTTTCATTGTAGCATGAACCCGCAGCAGGCTCCAAAGGGCGTGCGGCTTGCTCCGGTCTACTCCATCCCCCGCAGCAGCTCCGCCGGCTTCGTCCGCAGGGCAGGAACAGCCGCGATCCAGGCGGCGGCCAGAGTCGTGAGGACACACAGAGCGATGCCGTAGACCACTCCTCCCGCATCGAGAGCCGCCGGCAGCTTGAACATGAACTTCAGGGCAAGCTCGCTCAGCAGCAGGGCCGCTCCGGTCCCCGCCGACCCGGCGATCAGCGACAGCAGGAGATTCTCCAGCAGAATGGCTCTCAGGTTCTGGGGGTTGGACATGCCCACTGTCTTCAGAATCGCAATTTCTCTTCTGCGGCGCAGGAGATGGATCACCATCTGGTTGCCGATGGTCAGAACCGCCGTAATCAGGGAGAAGAGAGTAACAACCGAGAAGAAGGCGCCGATGACCCGAATCATCGCGTTCAGACTGGCGGAGGCCGTCCCGGAGACGGAATAGGCCATGGCCGAAGCCGGCAGCGCCTCATTCAGCTTCTCCAGCACAGCATTCGTCCGGCCGCCGCCGTCCAGCGCGAACATGACCCGGGAAGGAGCGCCGTACAGGGACAGCGCAGTCCGGTCCACTCTCATGCCCGCCGTCTTCACAAAGCCCGATTGAAAAAAACCGACGACCGTGAAGGATACCGGCTTGTCGCCCAAGAGAACCTCCACCCGGTCGCCCGTCTTGATGCCGAGCAGCCGGTAATCCTCCAGCAGCAGGGCGCTGCTGCGGGAGGAATCTGCGGCATTCAAATCGCGGCCGCCGGAGAGAGAGTAGGCCCTGAACCCGGCAGCCGGGTCAATCCCTTCGATATTCAGCTTGTTGGAAGCAAAAAAGGTACGGCCGGCCGAGAGCTCCCGGAGCCGGGGAACTGCATCCTTTCCGTTAATGGCCCGCAGCATCCCCGATACCTGGATACTCTCGGTCCAATCCCGGATTGAAAGGGAGCGAAAGGCGGCACGCGCCGCTTCGGCATCGGCTGACGAGCTTGTAACGAGCACATTGCCCCGGGCTTCCGCCTCCAGCTGCCGATTGACCGAATGGGTCAGGTTCTCTTCCAGCATCCGGCTGGAGACGGCGGCGCATACGCCGATGCTGAGAACCACCAGCAGCCACCCGTAACGTCTCCGGTCCGCCGACAAGTGATGGAACGGTACATACCAGCGGGAAGGAACCCTCCTTCTCGCCGCTCCGATTCCACGGAGCAGCCCGGAGAACAGCGCAGCGCCCCCTCTCGCCATAAAGGCGGCCAGAGCGAGAAGGCAGCCGATAGCCGCCCCGATTCCGGCCAGGCGGATATCGGGCAGACCTGCCGAACCCGGAAGAAGGGTCGGCTGCAAATAGAAGGCCGCAGCCAGAGACAGCGCCGCTCCGATGGCTCCCTTTCTCCGGATTCCCATCCCGCTGGGCGGAAGCGGGAATTCCGCGCCTTCCCGCAGAAGCGGAAGCGGTGAGAGCGGCCTCATGGCTCTCAGCGGGATACGGACCGAAGTCCAGGCGGACAGCATCCCTGCCGCAGCGGTCATCGCCGCCGCCTTCCGGGAGAACTCCCAGGACAGAGGCACGTTCAGCAGGCTTCCCAGCTTGCCGGTCAGCCAGAGACTGGCGGGAACAGCCGCCGCCAGCCCCCCGGCTGTTCCCGCCAGGCCGATGAGCAGACCTTCGGCAAGGAACAGGCCTTCAATGGACCGCAGCGGCATTCCGGTTGCCTTCATGACGGCGATCTCCCGCATTCTTGAACCCAGCGCCTGCTTCATCGTATTCGATATCGCCATGGCGCTGATCGCCAGCGTCAGCAGGCTGAACAGCTGGAGCAGCAGCAGTACCATGCGGACCCGGCTCTTCTCCCGCTCGGCCTGCGCCCCGGTATCCGTAAGGGACGCATTCGGGAACTGCCGCTCCAGAGACGCCCCCTTACCGGCGGCCGACGCCGCCGGACTCCACTTCACCGCCAGCTCATTGACGCTTCCGGCCGGCGCATTCAGCAGGCGGACGGCCTCCTCCCGGCTGATGTAGGCGGTGCCCAGAATATCGGCGTCGCCATACGATTCCTGCACCTGCCGGACCAGTCCTTTCACTTGATAGACATGCAGATTTCCGTCGGAACTGCTCGGCAGGCTGACCCGGTCGCCCGCCTTGACCCGCAGGCGGCCGGCAGCTTCGTCCGTAAGAAGAATTTCGTTCGCTTTCAGGCTGCGGATACCGGGATACCGCTCCGCTCCGTACAGCGGATACCGGCCGGGATCGATGCCTTTCAGAATTATGCTGGTTGTTCTCTTCGCCGACCGAATCATGCTTTGTCCGACATAGGAGGCCGCGATGGACGCGCCCCTGTCCGTCTCCCGGACCCGGCGGCTGGCCTCGCCCAGCTGCAGAGGCTCCAGATAGGACTCGACCCGGACGTCGCCCCCGAGCATCAGGCGCGCCGAACTCTCGATTGAGCGCGGAGCCAATTCGGACGCCAGGACCATGCAGAAGAGACTCGCGCTTCCGATGACCAGAGCCAGAACCGTGAACCCGGTTCTGAATCTGCTGCGCCACAAACTTCGGATTGCAGAACGGATAGCGATCATTCCCTCACCGCCCTTCAACCGGCCGCCGCTGATCCGCTTCGACCTCGCCGTCCCGAATGCGGATAACCCGGTCCGAGAGGGCGGCCACCTCGGGATCATGGGTGGCAATGATGAACGTCATGTTCAAGGTCTGCTTCAGGCGCAGCATAAGGCGGAGCACATTCAGGCCGGATGCGCGGTCCAGATTACCGGTCGGTTCATCGGCGAGAACCAGGGCAGGGCGGTTAATCAGAGCTCTCGCGACCGCCACGCGCTGCTGCTGGCCTCCCGACAATTGATGCGGAAGATGCTTGAGGCGGTCGGCCATACCTACCAACTCCAGCAGCTCTTCGGCCCGGCGGCGCATTTCATTGCGCCGGACACCCCGCATGCCAAGCATAGGCAGCATGACATTCTCCAGCGCGGTCATGGTCGGAATCAGGTGAAAAGACTGGAAGACAAATCCGATTCGGCGCGCCCGGAATTCCGCCAGCTTCCCCTCCGCAAGTTCGGAGACCGCCTCGCCCTCGAGCATAATCCGTCCTCCGCTCGGCTTCTCCAGCGTTCCCAGAAGACTCAGCAGCGTCGACTTGCCGCTTCCGCTCGGACCCATCAGACTCACCATTTCCCCTCGGCTGAACTTGAGGGTCATCGGTTTCAATACCGGCACCGGCCCCGCTTCGGAGGCGTACTCCTTGTGAAGATTTTCGATGAATAGAACCGGAGATGTCGCTGCCACCTGAACGTCCCTTCTCTCTCCCATAATATACCTTTCAGACTGTAGGACGACGGTCCTCCGGCCATCCCTGCAATTTCTTCCGGCTTTTAAGGGGATGCGCCTCTTGACTTTCTTAATTAATTTCATTAAATTGGAATTATAATGATGTTCTATAATTATAGAACAAATAATTAGTTCTAATTTTATTAAAGGATGGTTGATGATAATGGACTATCGGGTGGAAGTCGATTTTGCCCCTATGTATGAGTGCCTGTCCAGTACGATTGCGTTCTTCCACAAGCAGAATCACACCAGCATGGACAGCGGGAAGGAATGGGTGCGCCGGGTCCAGGCCGACTTCGCTCCGTCGCTGCTCCAGCGAATGAATGAGGTTGTGAAGGTAACTGAAGATTTCGCGCTGTCGCCGTTTATCTGGCGCTGTCCGGGCGAACGCACCGTCTCTTCATTCCTGGACTGGTTCGACGGACTGTCTTCCGGTGATCTGTATGAGCTGACGGCTTCTTTCGGCTCTCCCGTCCCTCCCAACCTGACCGAGATGCGCGACCGGGCCTCCGACATGCTGCGGGAATGGGACAACGGCTACTTCCGAAGCATCGACCCGGCCATTCTGCAAGGCCTTGAGCAGGAGGCAGAGGCGCGGAGGGCTCTTGTAGAACAGGCGGCTCCTCTGGAGGCGGTCGAAGACGCGACCCAGGGAATGCGGTTCTATTCCACCGGCCGGATGAAGCTCGTCGTGCTGACGCCCCAGTATCATACCCGGCCGCTGGTGACAAGCGCGATATACGACGAATACGCATTCATCAACTATTCCTGCGATGTTCTGCCCCCCGCCAACGGGCGGCCCGAAGCCCCGCTGCTGCGGCTGACCCGGGCGCTGTCCGACGAGACCCGGCTGTATATTCTCCGTCTGCTGTCCGGCAGGCAGCTGAGCTTCACGGAGATCGTCAAGGAAGTCGGCCTCTCCAAAAGCACAATTCACTACCATTTGATCGCCCTGCGCGCCGCCGGGCTGATTATCGTTCATTCCGGCGAGAAAGCCTCCGCTTCCTACAGCCTGCGGCCGGAAGCGCTGAAAGTTCTCACCGAGCGGATCGGCGCCTACCTGAAGCCTTAACACCCCAAGGAGGGACCCCTATGCGCACACGCAGTTATTACGGTCTGCTGGCCACTGTCTCGCTCAGCACCTTCGGCGATGCCTTTGGCCTGCTGGCTATGGAATGGCTGGTCTATGATCTGACCGGCTCCAAGCTGGCCATGGGCGCGCTGGCGCTGAGCTCCGGCATCCCCGAGCTGCTGGTTCGCCTTGTCGGCTCGCCGCTCTCCGACCGGCTGCACCGCGTCCGGCTGATGGCCGGTCTCTCGGCCATCCGGCTGCTGGCCGTCCTGCTGCCGCTCGCGATGGGCCTGGCCGGCGAGCTGCGGCTGTGGCATCTCTTCGCCGCGGCCGCTCTGAGCGGCGTCTGCTCCGCCCTGTTCCTGCCGTCGGCGATGGCCTCCATTCCCGGGCTTGCGCCAAGCGGCGGGCTGGTCCGCGCCTTCGCCCTCGCCGACGGCCTGAAGGGCATGGCGGCCTTGCTGGGTCCGGCGGCGGCAGGGCTCGTTACGGCGGCTGGCGGCGCGCTCCCCGCGCTCGGGGCCAACGCCGTCTGCTGCGCGGCCGCCATCGCCGCGCTGCTGGCCATCACGGGAACGGAGCGCCCCGCCGCTTCGGGCGCCGCCTTTTCCATCCGGCTGTATCTTCATGAAATCGGCGAAGGATTCGCCTTCTACCTCCGAACGCCGGCCATGCTGACCATTATGCTCATGGCCACCGTCAGCAACCTGAGTTCCGGCGCCATCTGGACGATGATGGTTCCTTACGTCCGGGAAGTGCTGCACCAGGACGCGGGCGCCGTCGGCACGCTGTCCACCGCTTCGGCGTTCGGGTATCTCGCCGGGCTTGGTCTCGTCTCCTGGATGGGAGACGTGTCGCACCGGCGGCTGACCATGCTTGGCAGCCTAGCCGGAATCGGGGTCATCAACATGCTGTGGAGCCAGCTCCCCTTCTATCCCGCCGCCCTCTTCGCCGCCGGCGCCGCCGGGTTTCTGAGCCCGTTCTTCAGCTCGCTGAGCTCCTCGCTGCACGGGCGCCTGGTACCCGCCTCGCTCCAGGGCCGGGTGAACTCCATCCGCTTCCTCATCGGCGGCGCCCTTCAGCCGGTCGGCGCGATTGCAGGCGGCGCCTTCGCTGAACTCTGGGGCGTGCCTGCCCTGTTCCTCGCCGCCGGACTGCTTCCCGTCCTCTTCTGTGCGGCTGCGCTGCTGCTGCCCGGACTGAAGACGCTGGACGGCAGGCTGCCGGCGGCGTCCTAGACGGCGAGGAGGCGCCGTTCCGTTCCCCGGGTTCTGCCGCACCGCCTGGGCATCCCCAAGCCAACAAGCCGCCCGCGTCCGGACGACGCGAGCGGCTTGCTCAAGTTAGAATGACGGGCCGATTTCGATTCAAGCTTCAATCGGGACGCACAGCTCGCAAAGGCCGTTCTGCAGCAGCCCGCCCTCATACCGTTCCACCATCGGACCGGCCGCAGGTCTCCATCCCCCGGCGGCCACAGCCCCGGCGATCTCGCTCCAGGCCCGCGCCACTTCTTCGGCCGTGTGGCCGATCCGGCAGACCGCATACGTTCCTCCCGGCCAGAACCCTTCGGTTACAGAACCGTCCAGCTCCTGCTCCGCACCCACCAAGAGGCAGACGTCATAGCGGCATTCCGCAGGCGGCGTTGACGCCGGGTCATCCTGCGCAATGCCCAGAATCACCGCCCGGTCATCCAGAAGATGCCGTTCTTCGGCCCAGCGTTTCAGCTTCTCCATCCATTCTCGGGCCGCGGGCCCGTAAGCCCCCGTCCGGCGCATATAGGCGATTCGGCAGGGAGAATAAGTTACAAGGGTCAGATTCACTTCTCGTTCTCATCCTTTCGCTCGTACAGGTATTGCCGCGGCTCCTTGAATCTAACAGAGTATAAAATGAAATGCACCTTTTTTCTCCGCTACTCCTTCTTCCGGCTGTAATCCTTCCGCTTGTGAAAAGACAGCGACCGGCAGCGCTTCGCCAGCGCCTTCCGCCGCTCCGGCGACAAGGCTTCCGGCGATGTGTTCAGACTGCGGTTGCGGGCCGGACGGAGGATCATGCCGGACCGGTCCGTCCGGTACATATAATTGCCGTAGGTCTCGAATTCGGAAAAGGCGAACGGACGCGTCCGGTCCATACTCTTGAGGACCGCCCGGTACCACGGCAGGCCGTGCCTCGCCTCGATCTCCCGCTTCATCCGGGCCAGCGCCGCCCGCTCGAACAGCATGTAATGGGTGACAAAGGAGACCCGGGCCGGACGCGGATGGCCCATCAGCCGGCGGTAGGTGCGGAAATATTCCGGCTGGCTCCAGTTCCGGGTGTAGAAGACGGTCTTCCCGTCCTTGCGGAAGCGATGCGGGGCGATCAGTACCGTGTCAGCGTCAATCACCAGAAAATAATCGGCGGTGCAGATCCGGTCGCCGCCCAGCTTCAGCAACTGCTGGAACAGCCAACCCGACCGTTCCCAGGTCTGCGAGCGGTAGACCACACCCTTCTTGGTCAGCGGCAGCACCGTGTTCTCGTCCACAAACGTGCAGCCTTTGCGGCGGCAGAACGCCAGCAGGCGGGGCTTTCTCGGGGCCACAATTAAGATGCGCCCGATTGAATGCTTCACCTGGGCCCGCACCCCGTCCACCACGGCCCCGAGCGTGGATAAATCCTTCTCGATGGCCGGAATCAACACATCTATGCGCAAAGTAGGTCATCTCCCGTTATCCGTTTCCCACAGCTTATGACAGGGAACGGCAAAAGGGCCGGGCGGCGCAAGCGCAGCAGCGGGTTCCGTCTGCCTTGAAGGATGTAGCCAAGCCGAAGAAGGCCGCCCGGGAGCCGGACGGCCTATCTTCCATTTCTTTACCTTCCCGTTCTTACGTCCACGCCCACAGGAAACCGTCGCGGTCCCAGGCGATCCGGCCGCGATGCAGCTTCCGGAACGCCTTCTTGACTTCCTTGTCCAGCGAGAGGTTGCCGTTCTCGCCGACAAAGACAAACGACTCGCCGTAATGCGAACGGACCAGCGCGATGGCATCCTCCTGGCGCAGGGCGCCAGTGAAGCGAATCTCTTCGACCATCCATTCTGCGATATCCTGCGCGGAAGCTTCGCCGCCATCGGCCGGCTTCGGCTGAACGTTCGGGCGGTAGGAGCGCTGCTCCGCCGCCGGGGCCGACTGTGTCGGTCTCTCTTCCTTGGAATCCATAGCTACCTTCTTTCCGTGCCCGTCCTGTCTTGCCGCCGCCGGGCGCACCGTTCTTATCTTACCAGATCGGCCGCCCAGTACAACAGCACGCAGACCGCGCCGGTCGCCAGCAGGGCAACCAGGGCATTGCCCATTCCCAGGGCAGACCCGGAGCGCACCCGCTCCCCGATCCGCGCCTTGCGGGACCCGAACTCTAGGCTGCCGTCCTCCTCTTGCCATTCCTGCGGAAGCATGGAAGATCCTCTCTTTCCCCGCGAGCGCCGCCGCGTTCAAGGCGGCGGCGCTTCGCGGCAGGGTAAACCTCTGCATCCAATATTTTACCAGAAGTTTACCAGCCTTCCATCGGTCTTTCGTCCTTATCGGGGAAGTTCTACTTCCGTCCCCCGCCGATAACTCCGTACCGGTACAGCACCTTGCGGCCGAACAGGCCGAGGAGACGGTCCGTCGTGAATCCCATAAATCCGAGGCAGAACAAGCCGACAAAGATCCAGTCTGTCCTGAAGAACAGCCGCGAGTTCCAGATGAGATAGCCGACGCCCTCATTGGAGGCAATCATTTCCGCGCCGATAATGGCCATATAGGAGGTCCCCATCGCCAGCCGGACACCGGTGAAGATATATGGCGCTGTGGCCGGAACGATAACGTGCAGCAGAATTTGCCATTCACTTGCCCCCATGCTGCGTGCCGAACGCAGCTTATCCTCTTCTACGGCCAGCACGCCGGTAAAGGTGTTCAGCACCACGATAAAGAAGGTCGCATACAGGATAAGCGCAATCTTCGACTGCTCGCCGATGCCGAACCAGACCAGGAACAATGTGATGAAGGCAATGGGCGGGATGAAGCGGATGAAATTCAGCAGCGGTTCGGCGAACAGCCGGATGACCCGGACCTTGCCGATGATCAGGCCTGCCGGGATCGCCAGCAGGCTGCCGAGGCTCCAACCGGCCAGCACGCGGAAGAAGCTGATTCCGATGTACTGTCCAAGCGTCCCGTCCAGCAGCAGCTCCCGCCCGCCTTTCAGCGTCGCCCAGGGTCCGGGAATGACATCCGGTCCGTAAGCCCAGGCGCCGAGCTGCCAGACCAGCAGCGAGCCGAGCCACAGAAGAACGAGCGAGACTCCTTTGGTCTCCAGCCATTTCATAGGCGGTCTACCTCTCCTTCCTCTTCCTCAAAATGTCCCTGAATCGCGTTGTACAGCTCCCCGAAGCCCGGGGCCGCAACATCGCGCGGATAAGGCAGCGGGTTATCGTAGATATGGGCGATGTTCGACGAAGGCCCCCGGGACATAATTCCGATCCGCTGGCCCAGAAGCAGCGCTTCCTGAATATCGTGGGTGACGAAGATCACCGTCTTGTTCGTCTCCCGCCAGATGCGCACGAGCTCCTTCTGCATCGTGCGCCGGGTCATGGCGTCGAGCGCGCCGAACGGTTCATCCATCAGCAGAATCGCCGGGTCGCCGGCCAGCACGCGGGCAAGCTGGACCCGCTGCTTCATCCCTCCCGACAGCTCCTTCGGGAACTTGCCGCCATGCCCCGCCAGACCGACAAGCCCGAGATAGCGGTCCGACACCTCCCGGCGCTCAGCCTTGCGCATTCCTCCCATTCGGAGCCCGAACTCCACGTTCCCGCGCACCGTCAGCCAGGGAAAAAGCGAGGAATCCGCCTGCTGGAACACCACCGCCCGGTCCCGGCCCGGCCGCTGCACCTCGGCGTCGCCCACCGTCAGCTTACCGCCGGATTTGGCGACAAATCCGGCAATCATGTTCAGCAGCGTAGACTTGCCGCAGCCGCTCGGGCCGAGCAGGATGAAGAACTCTCCGCTCCGGACGACCAGGTTCACATCCTTGATAATATAATGCAGATCTCCGGGCGAGGCAGACCCGTAGGTTTTGCGCAGCCCTTCAATCTGAATAGTATGAAGGCCCTCGTCCTGCGCCCGCTTCAGGGATGACATCACGGCATTCCTCCCGATCAATAATAATGGTAATGCCTAATTGCCGCTTCCGTACGTAACGGATTCGGGCAGCGCCTGCTTCAGCGGCTCCAGGCCGAGCTTCGTCTTCAAATCAAAATCCTGCCGGATAATCTTGGACTGAACCATATATTCCTTTTGGTTCTCCAGGCTGTCGTAGGCCGCCTGCGTGAAGCCGATATTCCACGGATTGTTCGGCAGGTCCTTCAGCGTCGCTTCCTTCGGCTGTTTGACTTCCCGGTACATCAGGTCTGCCGTCTCGTCCGGATGGGCCTGCGAATACGCCGCCGCCTCGTCAACCGCCTTGAGGAACCCGGCCACCGCTTCCGGCTGCTTCTCAATCAGCTCGTTGCCGGCCACCAGGCCCGTTCCGAGCCGCACGCTCGTCTTGGACATGTCGCCCAGCTCATGCACGCTGTCCAGCGCAGCCAGTTTGTCTATCAGGGCCGAGCCGGTGAACCAAGCGGCATCGACATCTCCCTGCTTGAGCGCGATGAACGCTTCATCGAATGCGCCCTGTCCCACCAACTCCGCATCCTTCACGTTCAGGCCGTTCTCCTTAAAATAGACATCCCACAAATATGGCAGGAACGTGCCGCGCATGAAGCTGAGCTTCTTGCCCTTGAGGTCGGCCGCGCTTTGAATATCATTGCGGACATAGAGCTTCCAGACCGAAGCCGCCCGGTCGGTCGCCTGTCCCGCCGAGGCGATAATGCTGTACTCTCCCTTGGAGACGGCGTTCAGCAGCGGGAAATCAGCGCCATATGCCAGATCCACCTGTTTGATGAACAAGGCATTCACCCCCTCCGCCGGCGTGCCGAAGTTGACGATGGTCGCGTCGATCCCGTTGTTCTTGAAAAAGCCCTTGGCCTTCGCCACCTTGAACACCGGATTGGTGTTCGTGTCGGCGATGTTCAGCTTCACGAGCGCCTTCTTCGATGCCGCTCCCGCTCCGCTGCCGGACGCTGCGGCATTGCCGCTGTTCCCGCAGCCGGAGAGCGCCGGCAGCAGCGCAAGCAGCAGGAGAAGCGCTGCTGCGCGAGGAAGACGAGCCGGGGTTGACGGATATTTTCTGGACATGAGAATCCCACCTTTAGCTTATGGATAAGTAATTCCGGTACTTGCCCGGCAGCCAGCCCTTAGCGCCCCTTGCGTTCCGACTCCTCCGAGAAGGCGACGCAGGCGGCGCCTTCTGTGAACGGCAGCGTCAGCGCCACCTCCGCGACGGAATCCGTGCCCTTCGGAGCAGCGCCCGGCACGCGGAAGTTCGCGGCGTCGATCGGCTCGATCGCCGTCTCGGCCGGCGTTCCCGCCTGCGGCACCCATTCATAAGGCACCCGGTAGGACCGGTAGACCATGTTCGTGTTCCTCTTGTCGGTATAAGGCGAAATATATTCCCAGACGAGCTCATACTCCGGCGTCACCTCGAACAGCCGGCCGTTCGATCCTTCCGTAATGAGGGTGTTGCCGTTCGGCAGCCGCTGGGCCGAGCTGATGTACGGGCTGTAGAACTTGTAAGAGTCGGTCGGGACGGAGAAGCCGGCCTCGGCCGCCGTGTATTCCCAGACGACTTCAAGCGTCGCGGGATTGATCTCCAGCACGCGGGAGTGGTCGCGGATGGCGTTTTTTTGCCCGAATGGAGAAGCCGGGTTCGGCAGACCGTACCCGCCCCAGCCGCCGTTGTCGAATACGAGCAGATTGCCCTCGCCCGGCAGGCCGCGCGGAATGATGTGGGCATGGTGCTGGCCGATGATCCAGCCGATATGCTTCACTTCCGGCAGCGAATAGTCCGGACCCAGACGCCAGACAATTCCGCCCGTCTTACGGTCGGTAATCGCTATAATATTGGCTTCGCGCGCGTCCCAGATAATGTTGTCCGGGTGGAAGCGCTCATCCCCTGCGTCGTAGAAGCGGTTCGGGCCCACATAGGAAGCCGAATTGATATGCAGCCAGTCGCCTACGCCGCCGCCGAGATGGCCGAAGGACCGGGTGTTGGGGTCGCGGAACAGGACGTTCTTCGCCGCCTCGTCGAAGCCCAGCTCGTCGAAATGATCGCTCGGCTTCCACTGCCAGAGAATGTTCCCTTCCCAGTCCACCTCCAGAATAATGTCGTCCAGCAGCTCCTTGTCGGAGATGGCCGGGTTCTTCAGATTGCTATGGCTCAGAATCAGCGTTCTGCCGCCGTCCGTGCGCGGTTCCTGACCCGGCGCATAGTAGCCGACCGGACTGCCCTCGCGCTGGTAGTCGTGGTGCTGGCGGGCGTACCACAGCGGCTCGAAGCCGGGGTCCGCAATATGCTCGAAGCCGTTGTACTTCCAGACAATGTTGCCGTCCCAATCCACCTGCACCAGATCGACGTTGTCCTGAATTCCGAATTTCGGGTCCCGGCGTCCGGTGCTGCCGAGCACATAGCCGCCGGGAAAAATCTTCGCCGGGAAGCCGATCAGCCCTTTCCACAGCCGCACCTCGCGGCCGTTCATGTCAATCAGCACGACGCCCTCGTTGCCGGCCTGGTAGACCGTGTAGCCGCTCCAGGCCTTCTGCGGATTATAGACGGTGGCTCCCGTCGGATATACAGTTGGATAACCCATGATCTCTGTCCCCTTTGGTATGAAATGGTAACCATTGAACGAAGCTCAGTAACCGAGATAGCGGCTCCGGGCCGCACGCGGCCGCTTCTGCCCGGGAACCGGAACCGGCGCCTCGGCGTTCTGCCGGGCCAGCTCCATAATGGCGGCGGAGAAGCCGTCCAGCCGGTCCGTAATCCGGCGGAACCCCCGGCCCAGAAGGGCCAGCTCTTCTTCCGTGAAATCCCCGAACAGAAGCGAAATACACGCTTCCCCCACATTCCGGTTGCGCTCCATCATGCGGCGTCCCGCCGGTGTAATGTCCAGCAGCACCGTTCTCCGGTCATCCTCCTTGCGCCGGCGCGCTGCGAACCCCGCGGCATCCAGCTTGTCGCACAGCGCCGTGATGGCGCCGGAGGTGAAATCAAGCCGGTCTGCCAGATCGCCCAGCCGCTGCTCGCCCTCCCGGATAATCAGATTCAGGATCATCAGGCCGGGCAGCGTTACGCCATCTACCGAGACCCGGTCCCGTTCCTTCACGAAACGCCTCACCATCCGCCGGAACAGGAAATCCGCTTCCTCCAGTCCTTCCAATCTGCGGTTCTCATCCATTGCCGCCCCTCCTTTCCTGGTGTTCTCCATACCGCCGGCATGCACAAAAAAGACTCTTCGGCGCACCCCTGGCAGGGAAGCGTTCGAAGAGCCTTTGGCGGTCCAATCAGCTCTATATTCGGCTTGCGGCTTACGGTATCAGCTTCATTCTTCAGTGTTCATTTAATGAGCAGTGAAGATTATCCCCATCATAAACCCATAAAACCTACCAGTCAAGTATGAATTTAAAGCTTCCCCTTCTCTCCGCTGCCGCCGTGTCCGCTTCGCAGCAGTTCGAATAGGCATGCAAATAGATCATTCCCGGTCCGCATCCGGGAACCGGGCAAGAGGAAGAGGGAGGTCCATGAACAGAGTTCCAGGGACGGGAAAGGAGGCGCGCGGCTTGAAGCGCCGCTCCGGGAGAGGCGCGGCGGACCGGCCGAAGAACCCGGCGCAGGCGGACCGGCATAGAGAAGCGCGGCGGCGCACGGTGCCGGCACGGCGCACCTCCGCTTCCGCAGGCAGACGCCGGGGCGGCAGGAGATCCGGACTCTTGAAGGCCAGGGCGGAGTACTATGTCGCTGCCGCAGGAGAAGGACAGCGCCTCTATACCGCACGCGACGGCAACGGCGTTCCGCTCCGCTCCCCCTCCCGGATCACCCTGGCCCGCTTGTACGTTAACGGCATTCTTCAGCCGCCGGACCGCTACCGGCTCCGCCGGGGCCGGCTGATTCTGCTGTCTGCGGACACCCCTGCCGCCGGAGCGCCGCTCGTGCTCGAAATGGTCGCACTGCGGCTGCCGCGCTCCGGCTTGGCTGCTCTTCCGCCTGTCCGCCCTTGCATCATACAGGCTAATCCCGTGAACAAGCCGCTCTCTTCTTCATATGCTGAATTATCTGACAAGAAGGGAGTGGAAAGACCCATGCCTCCATCTCTGATCAAGTCCTTCATGGCTGCTTCGAGCGTCGTCGCCGGCACCGTCACGACCACCACGACGACCAGCGTCGTCGATACGACGCTTCGTTTCGATACGGTGGTTACCGGAGAAATGATTGATACGGTCGGCGGGAATACGATTATTCCCGCCGCCAGCTTCCGGACCGACACCGGCGATGCCTTGACGACAACCCTGCCCGTAGTAAATCCGGGCGGCTACTACAACGTCTACGTCAACGGCATTCTTCAGGAAGGCGCCCTCTCCTCGCTGACGCCGACCGGACTGACCATCGCCTCCGATGCCATCCTTCCCGGAACTCCGGTCAACCTGGAGATCCATGACTATACCAGCACCTCTTCGGCCTCCAGCTCGGTTCCGTCCCTGACCGTAAGCACGACGATCGCTACCTGATTGTTCGGTCCGCACAGCAAGGCCCGCATTCTCTGGAAGAGGAGGAAGCGGGCCTTATTTTTTAAGGTTAGCATAAGCTTCGTCTGTTACCATGAACATAATCGGTTGGAACCCGGCTTGGTCCATGGACGTAACTTAACAAGGAAAGAGGGATGCAGAATGTACATCAAACGAGTGATGATTGTAGGCACGATGATGGTTGCCATGACGTTCGGAGGAAACCTCGGCGGAGCGGCCGCCGACAGTGCCAGCCCTGTGGCCAAGATTGCCTCGGGAGCGCCGCTTGCCCCGGCGGGCGACGGCAGCGTGACCTCGCTGCTCCGGTTGTCCTCCAAAGAAGAATTGTACGAGGCCCTGTATGACGGCCGCTCGCTGGCCGACATTGCAGACAGCACCGGCGCCAGCATCGGCCCGGTTATCGACCTGCAGGTCGCGCAGCTTGCCGGGCAACTGAAACAGCGGCTGGACAGCGGCTCCATCAGTGAGCGCCAGTATCGGGACCATCTTGCCGAGCTGCGGTCCGTTGTGACCGAGAGCGCCCTGCGCAGCTACTAGGCCGGGCCACGGCCGATCGTCTCTATCTATCTGGACCGCCCGGCCCTAGAGAGTCCGAAGTGCGGCCGCTAGGTCAGCGGCCGACGCTTGAACACAGCCAGCGCCGCGGCCAGCAGCAGCGCCGCCCCGACGCCTGCCGTAACCGCCGCTCCCGTCAGCTCCGAGGCTGCGGCCTCCCCGCGCAGCAGCGGCATGCTCAAGGCGGCAAGGTTCAGCGGATTATATGTCCGCGCCTGCGGAATCAGCTTCGCGACCAGAAGCAGCGCCAGCCCTCCGCCGGCAATCAGCAGCGTCCCGTACGCGCTCTTCACCCATACGCCCGCGAACACGAGCAGCGCCAGAAGGAAGAGCCCCAGCAGCCACAGGCCAAGAACGGCCGGGCCCAGCGAGGATATGCCGGTGCCTGGGAACAGAAAGGCTGTGTACCCGTATGTCACTGCAAAAGCCAGACCGTAGCTGACCGTCCAGAGCAGGGACATGACCAGATACTTGGTCAGAATCACCGTCGCCCGCGGCAGTCCCTTGGCCAGCAGAACGAGCAGTGTTCCTTTGGCCGTCTCTCCGCTCACTCCCCCGCTGAACAGGATTACGGTCACGAACAGTCCCATCTGGGAGATGTTCTTGAAGAACTGGGCCCAGGAATCCACAGCTGCCGGCTCCGGCAGTGTGATGCGAATGCCATTGCTCTCCATTCCGGACAGCAGATCGGGCAGCAGCTTGGCGCTTAAGGGACTGAGGATGCCGAGAATCAGGAAGACGGTCAGCAGAATCAGCAATTTATAGGTGCGCACACTTTCCAGCCATTCCTTGCGGAACCATGCCCGATAGCCTTGTATGACCTGCCTCTTCATTGCACCGCCTCCAGAAACAGACTTTCGAGCGAAGGCTCCAGACGTTCCAGCTTCACCGGCGCCCACTGCCGCTTCGAGAGCAGGTCGATCAGGAGCTGCCCGCCGGATTCGGCGGGCAGCTTCACCGTTACGGCGCTTCCGCTCCGCTCCGCCTGAGCCCCGGCGCTGCGGAGTTCTTCGCATGCCGCCAGCGCCTCCGCCGTCCCGTCATCCGCGAACTCCACCCGGTATCCATCCTGCGTTCCGCGTCTCCGAATATCGCCAAGCGCCCCCTCCAGCACAATCCGGCCCTGATGCAGCACCGCGACCCGGTCGCAGATGCGTTCCACATCCGAGAGAATATGCGTGGACAGCAGCACCGTGGTGCTGCCCCGGGCGGCCGAGAGCAGACCGAGAATGTCTTTGCGGCCGATGGGGTCCAGCGCCGAGGTCGGCTCGTCGCAGATCAGCAGCCGCGGCTCGTTCAGCAGCGCCTGGGCAATTCCGAGCCGCTGCTTCATGCCCCGGGAGAAGCCGCCGATCCTGCGGCGTCTGGCTTCCCACAGGCCGGCCGCCTGCAGCAGCTCCTCGCTGCGGGCGCGCAGCCGGTCCGGCCGCATGCCCGTAATCTCGCCGCAGAGCCGGAGATACTCCAGCGGGCGCATGTAGGCGTAGAATTCGGGCACATCCGGCAGATAGCCGATATGCCGGTTGGCGGCGGTCTCGCCGTAGACCGCCCGTTCTCCGCATACGGAGATGGTGCCGGAGTCCGGCTTGAGCAGGCCGAGCACCATCCTCATGGTTGTGGTTTTGCCCGCCCCGTTCTGCCCCATCAGTCCGAACACGGCGTGTTCGGGGACCGAGAGATTCAGGCCGTCGATCACCGGGTGATCGCCGAAGCTTTTGCAGAGCTGGTCAATCTCCAGAACGTTCACTCTTCCTCCCCCCTCCCGAAGACAAAATAGACCACCGGACCGATAATCTGCAGCAGCAGCACGACCGGTATCCACACCGCCCGGCTGCCGAAGCGGTAGCGGGGATGGCGCAGCACATGCGTAAGTGCCGTCAGGGCGAGGACCAGCTCCAGCACAATCAGGGGAACCAGAAACGGCCAATATTCCTGAAACGTCTCCATTAGGATTCCTCCCCTGCCAGCTGCTTCAGTCTGCCGATAAGGGCCTGGAATTGCGGGTCTCCGGCAAGCGCCGCGAATCCCGGATTGCCCGCCACCGCCTCCAGCATGCTGCGGCGCACCGTCTGTTCATCGCGGGGAAGAGCCGTTCCCAGCTCATTCTCCTCCAGCCACGCGTCCAGCTTGTCGAAGAACTCATCCCCGTGCAGACGCATCGGATAGATGTCCGAAGTGACCAGGTCCGCATAATCCCGAAGCATCGCCACTGCCTCTCCGGTCCGGTTCTGCAGCACATAGCCCTGGGCTGCGGCCAGATAGATGCCCATGTAGACGGCCGGGTGCAGGCGTCCGAGATCGAAGGCCTCCCCGACCGCCAGCGCGCGGCGGAGCGTCTCGTCGTACCGGTCCGGCGCATCCGCGCACAGCATCAGATAGGCCGGCAGGAAGTTGAACATCATCACCAGATTCTGATACATGCCGACCTGAAGGACGGATTTGGCCTCCTCCCTTCTCCCTGTCGACTGATACGCCATCGCAAGGAGCGACTCCGGCGGCATCGCCGGAGCGAGCGAGCCTTCCAGCAGTACCAGCGCAGATTCGGGATCGCCGAGCGTAATCCGGCAGAGCGCCTCCATATACAGGGCCTGCTTGGCAAGCAGCGCATCCTGGCTCTCCGTCCGGACCCGGACGAACAGCTCCTCCGCCTCCCGGATGACCTGATCTGCCGCCTCTTTGTCCCCTGCCAGCATACTGTGGTTCACCAGCAGCACGCCCATCTGCTGCAGCAGCGGGAAGCAGGAGTAATACTTGCGGATGATCTCCCGGCAGCGCCGGGCGACCTCTTCAAACGGACAGCAGGCAAAATCCTTCGACAGCTGCACATACAGCTTGCGGATGTCGGCTGCCGCCATTTGGGGCTGATAGTCCAGCAGCTCGTCGATGCTGATATTGAAATAAGCGGCCAACTGCGGGAGGAACGTAATATCCGGGTAGCTCTGCCCGATCTCCCACTTCGACACGGACGCCTTGGATACGCCGATGTACGCGGCCAGCTCCTCCTGGGTGATGCCTTTTTCCTTGCGTTTGCGAACCAGCACCCGGGCCATACGGATTTCTCTCATGTGAATCACCTCTGCTCTAGTTTTACCGCAGAACCGGGAGAGTCCACAATGGATTTAAAGTTGAATTTGGTTGATAAAATCAACCGCAGGGAAACTCTCACTCCCAGCGATAGACCCTCTGTCTGTATCCTGCATCCCAGACCGTCTCATCCCCCTCCACCCTGATCGCAAGCTCCTTGCCGGGCGGAAGGAGGATCGAGGCCATTTCCGGCTCATGCTGTCCGGCCTCTGCCGGGAGCCCCTACCGGAAATTTTTTAACGAATTCCCGTCTATAAGTAGAGGGCAAAGTGGCTAGCCTTCACGTTACCTTACCTGTATATGTCAACTGGCACGTTACCAGATTGTTCTCTCACAATAACCATCGCTCTATATTGACGTTAGTTGCGGACTAAAATGATAGTTGACTGCTTTATATCCCACACACTATAAAAGTCGGGCTATGTATCTGAATAGTTGCGATTATTCTTTCTCGTCCTCCCTATCGTGTCGGTAATGCTATTTGTTGCGGATTTATTTGCATTTGCTCTTTATTTCAGAAAAACGGGAGAAAACGAAGATAAGAAAATTCCGACTATATACGATGGTTAACTGATGATTTTGGGGTACAAACGAGGTCAGAAGATAACTGAAAAGGGGTATAAAATTCAAGCTAACTGAAAGAAACTGTGGGGGTTTTGAGAATATCTCCTACGGGGGATAGTGGACGTTAAGTTCATCATGTCTTAGCAGCCGGATTCATTCGGTACTGGGTGAGGGTAAAAGAAAGACCTTGAGGATTGCATGGTCAAGACCCCATTTAGTGGACATTGAAAAAAACACCTAGG
>NZ_VYKK01000037.1 GCF_008710135.1 Paenibacillus spiritus
CAGGATCAAACTCTCCATAAAAGGCTCGACCTTCGTCGAGCTGAACGTCCGAAAGGTATCAAGCTCGGCTGAGCCGATCCTTTCGGACGAACAAGTTCGTTTGACTTGCTCATAAGATGAATCTGACGAGATGTTATTCTCGATATTTCACTCACTCGATGTTCAGTTTTCAAAGAACCATCTTGTCTGCTTTGACTTATCAGTGCGTCGCAGCGACCTTTATAATATATCATACAGTTTATCATCTTGGCAAGTCTTTTTTTTGAAAAAGTTAATTTCAAAATTCCGATTTGCCTTGCGTCTCCATCCATACAAAAAGGAGCGCGAGATATAATTTATCACAGCGCCCCTTTGAAAGTCAACCCTATTTAAATAACTCATTTAGGTTAGTGCTTGAATTGCGATGATTTCCCGCCCCATGCATACTTGGACAGTTCCTTTTGAGGCGCAAATCGGGCGTACATCCGGAACACCGTCTTGTACCGGTTGGCTATCGCATGTCTAATATTCTGATCGAGCCGCTGATCGCTGAGATCCAGCAGCATTTCATCCAGCTCTTTGCGGAGCACATAATCGAGCTCCTTGCATTCTTTCTCGTTGAACAACATCCCCAGCATTGGTTTGACCTCCTTCATGTATAGAACGATTCAAGGCGAAGAGCTTCTGCCGTATGGGTCATGTATCGCTTACACTAGATTAACCGAAGTCGTTAATTTATAACCAAAATTATAAATTTTCCCTTTTGAAAACCGGTCCTCTATTACTTTATTACCCCGAAGGATTCTCTAGACGCCGCTCTTCCCTCAAATTGTCCGGATTTCTAGGAGAGGAGCGCAAAGGTCAGCGTGCTTTCGATAACTGCCGCAATCAGCAGAAGCAGAATAATCCATACCGAGGCTGTCAGTGTCTGCCGCATGAATACGGACCAACCTGCCGCTTCCCGGTTCTGCCGTCTTCCCAGGCTGTCAAACACTCTCCGTCCGAAATGGATTCCATAAGCGCAAGCAATCAGCAGCGCCGGGATCTCGATAACCCCGTGAGGAAGCAGTCCTTTTACTATCAGATCAAACAGATCCGCCCCCTGCAGGCTCGCGCGATGAACAAGATAGCCGATCACTCCGCCGTTAATGACCAGAAACAGAGCCGGAAGGATGCCAAACAACGCACCCAGGTAAAGAATGACCACGCTCTTAATGCTGTTGTTCAAGAAGATGAAAATAAAGAAGGACATTTGAGGCGAGGAAGATTCCCGCAAATTTTGGGCAGTCCTCCCCAGCCCCTCCATCTGGCTGTTCAGCAGCGACTCAAGCCCGCCCGTGCCGAACCATCCGGCTGCAATGCCGCCTGCAAAGAAGATGAGCGCTGTCCAAAGCGCCCCTTTTATTTGTCTCAAATCCCGAAGGAAGGTCAATGGCGATAACATCGTTCACCTCTCATGTTCGTATCGGTCCAAGTCATAACCCTCTCGTACGGGCATACATTTAGAACAAACAAGCCCGTTACTAGGAGAGGAGCCTGAACGAATGAATTCCTTTTATGTATTCAGCGGCCGAAAAATAAAGCGTTTCTTCTACGCCTTCGCCGCCGCGCTGCTGGCTGCCGGTATTGTGTATGTCGAGAGAGGCAATATCACGGTCTTCTCGGATTCCACCACTCCCTCCGCTATCTACAGTGTGCCCACAGAGAAGAAGCTTATTGCCCTCACCTTTGACATCAGTTGGGGAGAGAAGCGTCCGGGGCCGATCCTGCAGGTGCTGGAGGACAAAAAGGTCGATAAAGCCACCTTCTTCCTCTCTTCTCCCTGGAGCAAGACGCATCCCGACATTGTCGCTTCGATCAAGAACGCCGGCTATGAAATCGGCAGCCACGGGCATAAGCATGTCAATTACAGCACACTGAGCAATGAAGACATCCGCACGCAGATTCTAACCGCCCAGACCGTTCTTACGGATATGACCGGAAAGACGCCAAATCTGATCCGGATGCCCAACGGGGATTTCGACAAGCGGGTGCTTCAGGTGGCGACCGATCTCGGATATAAGGTCATTCAGTGGGATACGGATTCTCTCGACTGGAAAAACATCGGAGTGCAGAACATCGTTAACCGGGTAACGACCAAAGCTCATCCCGGCGATATTGTGCTGCTGCATGCCAGCGATTCCTGTAAACAAACCCATGAAGCCCTGCCGCTTATTATCGACGAGTTGCGCAGACAGGGCTATGAGTTCGTCACGGTATCTGAGCTGATCAATCAAGGAACTGCCGAAGGCAAAGAGGTCCGCGACTCCGCTTGGATGAACGACCGTCTGGAAGACGCAGCAGGCCTATAGGGCCCATCTTAAAGAACCGCTGCCTGGCCGTCAATGCCGGGGAGAAATCAGCTCGGAGATATCCGGTGTCGGCGAATTAAGCTTGGGATAGTGGAGATCAAAGCCTTCCAGCGTCTTCACTACGATGGATAAGGCGAGATAATTGCGGTACCAGCGCCGGTTCGCCGGAATCCAGTACCAAGGCGCCGTGTCCGTCGACGTTTCTCTGAAGACGTCCTCGTAAGCGTCCTGGTAATCATCCCAGAACTTGCGTTCCTCCAGATCGCTGACATCGAATTTCCAATGCTTGGTCGGGTCTTGAAGGCGCTCCTGGATCTTCTCCAGCTGCTTCTCCTTGGATATGTGAAGGAACAGCTTCAGGATCACGGTATTCTGATCGGTCAGCATCTCTTCAAAATGACGGATATGCTTGAACCGGCGCTTCAGCTCTTCCTTATCCAGACCGCCGTGCACGCGCGGCACCAGCACATCTTCGTAATGGGAGCGGTTAAACGCGGAAATGTAGCCTTTTGCCGGAGTCTTCATATGCACCCGCCATAGAAAATCATGAGCCGCCTCTTCCAGGGACGGCTTTTTGAAGCTGGTTACGGTAAATCCTTGAGGATTCACCCCCGAGAAAATGTGCTTCACGGTACCGTCCTTGCCGCTGGAATCCATGCCTTGAAGAACGACCAGCAGAGACTTCTCCTTCTGGGCGAACAAGATGTCCTGCAGCTCGGCCAGCCGCTCCTTCAAGGCTTCCATCTTCGCCTCGGCTTCTTCCTTATCGCGGAAAGAGCCGGTATCTTCCGGGTCCAGCTTGGACAAAATGCGGTCATTCGTATTGTTGATGAGATAGCGGTCTATATTCATCTTCCGTTTCGCCTCCTGCCTCTTTCTTTAATTTTTAACCGATGCTTGGCTGATCTAACCAGCCATCAGCGGCCGGCAACGAGTCAGCTACAGGAGAATTGCGGCAGCTCTGCCGGGAAAAATGCTGCGGCAATTCCTCATAAATGTCTTCCTCTCCGGCGCATACTAACCCCATTCAATCCGATAAGGGAGGCAGCGCGATGAAGCCGGGCACGACACGGAGGGCAGGAATGGGCGTCCTTCTTCTTCTGACGCTGACCGCCTGCGGCAGCGAGCAAAGCGGCTCCTCGTCCCAGCAGGTCAGCTACAAGGAAATGAAGACCATGGTCGTTGACATTCTCAAGAGCGAAGAAGGCAAAAAAGCAGTGGAGGAGGCCATGTCTTCTTCCAAAGCCGGGGGAAGCGGTTCGAGCGGCGGGCTTAGCATGCAGAGTCTGCCGCTTCAGAGCAACGAGCAAATCCGGCTGGCCGTGAAGGATACGATTACGGCTCCTGAGTACAAAAAGGAAATTGAAAAGATAATGACCGACCCGAAATTTGCCGGCGATTTTGCCAAGGCTATCAGTTCCCAGAGCAAGCAGCTTCATCTGCAGCTGATCAAGGACCCCACCTATCAAAAATCGGTGGAAGCCATCATGAAATCGCCGGAAGTGATGAAGATGTTCCTGGATCTGACGAAGACGTCGGATTACCGGAAGCAGACGATGACGATCATGCAGGAGACGATGCAGAATCCCCTGTTCCGCATGGAGGTGATGGATCTGCTGAAGACGGTCGTCAAGGAAGAACTGCAGCCCAAAGAGGAGAAGCAGGGCGGCGGTTCGGGCGGCGGCTCCGGCGGCGGACAGAAATCGGAAAGCGGCGGCGGGCAGGGATCGGGGCAGTAAAAAAATCCGGAGTCATCCCTAACGGGATGCTTCCGGATTTTTGCGCAGATTTCTTAGATTGTCATTGGCATTTCACTGCAATGCGATCCGCCATTTCTTCGAACAGCCGGGCTGTGTCGGTGCCTGCCTTGTAGACAGACGGAGAGAAGTCCGGTTCCGCGATATGATTGTCCGGCGCTCCGAGCGGAATCTGCGCCAGCAGATCGGTGTGAAGCGTCTCTGCCAGCTTGGCTCCGCCGCCGCGTCCGAAGACATACTCCCTCTTGCCGCAGCCGGGGCACACATAATAAGACATATTCTCGACGACCCCCAGGATTTCATGATCGGTCTGCTGGGCCATAGCCCCGGCTCTGGCCGCTACAAAAGCCGCTGTGGCATGAGGCGTAGTGACGATGATTTCTTTGCTGTGCGGAAGCATCTGGTGCACATCGAGAGCTACATCCCCCGTGCCCGGCGGCAAGTCAAGCAGCAGGTAATCCAAATCGCCCCAGGCTACGTCGGTGAAGAATTGGCGCAGCATTTTGCCGAGCATCGGTCCCCGCCAGATTACCGGGTTGTTCTCGCGGATGAAGAAGCCCATCGACATGACCTTGACGCCAAAGCGCTCCACCGGGTGGATGACTCCCTCTTCGACCTCCGGCCCTTCTTCAATCCCCATCATATCGGGAATGCTGAATCCGTAAATGTCGGCATCAATGAGCCCTACCCGGTAGCCTCTGCGGGCAAGCGCCGCCGCCAGGTTAACGGTCACGGTCGATTTGCCGACGCCGCCCTTGCCGCTCGCTACCGCAATGAAGTTAATGCCCGATTGCTCACTCAGCATCTGGTGGTCGTCCAGGCCGGCGGCATGTCCTTTCAAACGGTCTTCCTGCGGGTAGCCTGCGCCCTCTCCCGTCTTCTGGGCGATCTGGCCGCGCTCATGCTCGGTGGCATCGCGCAGCCGGATGTGGACGCTCTCGACGCCCGCTTCCTGGAGACGGTCCCTGACCGCCTGCTCCAGTTCCATCCGTCTGCCTTCATCGGAATCGAGACAGACCAGCGACAGTGAAATGCGGTCTTCCTTGACCATAATATCCCGTATGAGCTGCAGCTCGACCAGGCTGTGTCCGGTTGAGGAATCTTGAATCGGCAGCAGTATTTCCTGTATCTGTTCCCTGGAGAGCATGACAAGCACCTTCGCTTTCTATCGGTTGGATTTCAGTCTATTATATCATTACCCTTTTGGCGAAGAGTAGTCCCCCGCTTTCTCCCCCGCCTCATACCGAAGAATTCCCCGATAGATGGCAGTCGCCACTTTTCGCTGATACAAATCGTCCCCCAGCAGAACTGATTCCTGGGGATGAGACAGAAATCCCACCTCCACCAGCGCCGATGGCATCCGGAGCGCCCGCAGCAGATAGACCGTCTGGACGGTCTTGGCTACCCGGTCGGTATTCTCCAGCGTTCCGCGGATCTCCGACTGGATCAGGCGGGCCAGCTCGGCATTGTCCGGATGGTTCGGATAATAAAAGGTCTGGGCACCGCTCCACCGGGCCGACGGTATGCTGTTCATATGAATGCTGATGAACAGATCCGCCTTCTTCTCCTCAATCGTCCGCACTCTCTGCTTGAGATCTTCCGTCTTCCGCTTGGCATATCCGCGCGTACCTTCTCCTGCCAGGTCATTATCTCCCTCCCGGGTCATGACAACGATGGCGCCAGCCTGCTGGAGATAATCGCGCAGGTACAAAGAAACCGCAAGATTGACTTCTTTCTCGATCAGCCCTTGCCGGCTGACGGCTCCTCCGTCGGGACCGCCGTGACCGGCATCAATGGCAATGACCCGGCCCGACAGCGGCAGGCTCCAGTAATCCCATGTCCGGGCGGTGGGCATGTCATAAGCTACAATACCGATAAGCAGAGCCAGCAGCGCTGCGCCGGCGCAGCCTCTTTTGATGCGACTCCAAGAAATCCAGACCGAGACCTTACGCCGATGGCGGCCGGACATAACAAAGACCCCCTCGTCCCCATAGATTCTACTCATCTATATGGGACAAGAGGGCCATTTATGCCGGATCGTCAGGAACCGCTTGGGGCAGCCGACTCTTGCATGCCTTCAATCAGCACCTCGGCCACTTCCGGCCGGGTGAACTCGGGAGGCGGACATACCCCGTCCCGGAGCAGCGCGCGCACCTTGGTGCCGGACAACGTCATGTGCGATTCTTTGGGGTGCGGGCAGGTCTTGCTGGAAGCCATATTGCCGCACTTGGTGCAGAAGAAGCTGTGTTCGAAGAACAGCGGTGTAATGCCGAGTTCCTCCGCAGTAAAGTTCGAGAAGATCTCCTGCGCTTCATAAGTGCCGTAATAATCGCCGACGCCCGCATGGTCGCGGCCGACGATGAAGTGGGTGCAGCCGTAATTCTTGCGCACCATCGCATGGAAGATAGCCTCCCGGGGTCCCGCATAGCGCATAGCCGCCGGGAACACGCCCAGGAACGTACGATTCTCCGGGTAGTAATTCTTCAACAGCACCAGGTAGCTCTTCATCCGTACGTTGGCCGGCACATCATCCGATTTGGTCTCCCCTACAAGAGGATTGAGGAAGAGCGCGTCTACAATCTCCATAGCCGATTTCTGAATATATTCATGCGCCCGGTGGACCGGATTGCGGGTCTGGAAACCAACGACGGTTCTCCAACCCTTCTCTGCAAAAAGACGCCGCGTCTCGGCCGGGTCAAAATAGAACTCTCCGAATTTCTCGGGCTGCGGCCGATTCAGGACGGTTACTGTTCCTCCCACATAGGTAGAAGGTCGAGCCAGGAGCTTGGCTACGCCCGGATGCTCCGGATCAGTTGTCTTGAATACATGCTGGGCCTCTACGCTCTGGTCAACGGTGTAGACGCTCTCCACGTCAATCAGTCCATAAACGACGTCATCCTCTTGTCCTACCAGCGCCGCGCGCGTTCCCGCTGCCAGCTCGGAAGCCCGGGATTCGTCTACCGCCAAGGTCACCGGAATGCTCCAGACTGTTCCATTGGCCAGTCGCATGGTCTTAACGACGGACTCGTAGTCTTCTTTGTTCAAAAAGCCGGTCAGCGGCGAGAAAGCTCCCACTGCAATCAGATCCAGATCAGAGACTGTCCAAGTGCTAATCTCAATGCGCGGGAGTCCCGCCGCCTCTTCCAGCAGCTTCAGACGCTCTTCTCCCTCTGCCAGCCGGTTAATCAGCGTTCCCCCGTGAGGAAGTATCGACGTCATCGTTCATCTCTCTCCTTTTGTAAGGTTGACCGTTGCCTTGTTGCTTCGTCGTTTATTTGTGCAATCCGCACTCTGTCTTGTCCGACCCCGACCAGCGTCCGGCACGGGGGTCTTCGCCGGGCATGACGGCCCGGGTACAGTATTCACAGCCAATGCTCGGATAATTGCGGTCATGCAGCGGGTTATAGATCACGTTATTGGTCCGGATGTAATTCCAGACATCCTCTGTGGTCCAGTCGGCAATCGGGTTGAACTTGACGAGCCCAAATTTATAATCATATTCAATCTTCTTGGCATTGGCCCGGGTCGGAGCCTGGTCGCGGCGGATGCCGGTAATCCAAGCGTCGTACTGGGACAAAATGCGTGTCAGCGGCTCCACCTTACGGATATTGCAGCACTGATTGGCATCCACGCTCCATAGCGCCTCTCCATATTGCTGAGCTTGTTCTTCCGGTGTAAGCTGCGGAGCTACCCGCACAAATTCCAACCCGTATTTCGCTGCCATTTGATCGCGGGTCTCATAAGTCTCTTGGAAATGAAAGTCCGTATCCAGATAAAAAATATCCGTCACCGGGCTCACCTTCTGCATCATATCCACCAGCACCACATCTTCTGCACCGAAGCTGCAAGCGAATGTTATATTTGGAAAAGCATCGACTGCCCACCGAATAATCTCTTCCGGCGTTGCATGCTCCAATTCTTCCGCCTGAACACGAATCAGTTCTTCTTTCTCCAGCAAATTCATCTTCTCGGTTCCCCCATCCTAGAAATAAGGCCAATAAAACCAACTAAACTTATATGCAATAGTATAAATGATTTACATCCGTTGTCAATGAACGGAGCAAGAACTTTAGCTCCGGAAGACGCAAAAAACCCTTTCTGCGAGAGAAAGGGTTCGGTAATTGCAACGAATATTAACGCTTCGAGAACTGAGGAGCGCGACGAGCGGCCTTGAGGCCGTATTTCTTACGTTCCTTCATACGCGGATCGCGTGTCAGGAAGCCGGCTTTCTTCAGAGCGGAACGGTATTCCGGGTCTGCTTTCAGCAGAGCGCGGGAGATACCATGACGGATCGCACCGGCTTGACCGGAGATGCCGCCGCCATGAGCCAGTACGATTACATCGTAGCTGCCCAGGGTTTCAGTCAGAGTCAGAGGTTGCTTAACAATCAGCTTCAGTGTCTCCAGACCAAAATAATCGTTGATGTCGCGTTTGTTGATGACAATGCGTCCTTCACCCGGTACGAGGCGAACACGTGCTACCGAATGTTTACGACGACCTGTCCCATAGTATTGTACTTGTGCCATGAAACTGTCCTCCTTGAATTTTATCCGCGAAGTTCGTAAACTTCAGGTTTTTGTGCTGCGTGTGGATGCTCGGTGCCGGCATATACTTTCAGTCTCAGCTTCATTGCGTTGCCTTGGCGAGTCTTCGGAATCATGCCATGTACAGCGGATTCGATAACGCGCTCCGGCTTGCTGTTCAACATATCCTGTGCGGTCGTAACTTTCAGACCGCCCGGATGCATCGAGTGACGATAGTATTTCTTGTTCTGCAGTTTCTTGCCAGTCAGGTGAATCTTCTCGGCGTTGATTACGATAACGAAATCGCCAGTATCCACATGCGGGGTGAATTGTGGTTTATGCTTGCCGCGGATCAGGGCAGCGGCTTCGCTCGCCAAGCGACCGAGAGTTTTGCCTTCGGCATCAATGATATGCCAAGTGCGCTCAACTTCGTTCGGCTTCGCCATGTAAGTGGTACGCATCAATAGTTCCTCCTTGTTCTCGTACGAAAATCTCGTATATCTGAGTTCATTATTCGTTATTGTTGTAGGTTGGGTAATGCTGTTTAGCGGCATCTTCTTGATCGGGGCTGTGGGATAGCCATCAAGAAAACACAACTTTTATTTTACAGTATGTTCAAAGGCAAAGCAACACTTAATTCCCGTTCTGCTGAATTAAATTTTCGTTGGATTCCCTGCTCTCCGTCAGCATGCATGGATCATACTCTACGCTCCAGAGGGTAAGCCCATGAGCTACCGCCGTCGGTCCTGCCTTCATCCGATTGCAGGCCTCCAAGATTGCTCTCATGTCATCGGGCCGGCGCTTGCCCTCGCCTACTTCGATCAGCGTCCCCATAATGATCCGGACCATATATTGCAGAAATCCATTACCGGTTATATAGGTATACAGGATGCCCTGATCCTTGGACCCGGGTCTGCAGCTGCTCCGGTCAATCTCCAGCCTAGCCTCATAGATCGTGCGCACATGAGACTCCTTGGTCGATTTACGCGAAGCAAACGAGGTGAAGTCATGGGTTCCCACGACGTGGGCAAGGGCCTGCTGCATCCCCTCTGCATCCAGCGGTGTCGGGTGATGATATTGCAGACGGCGCTGAAAAGCGTCCGGGAAACGGTTGCCGTTAATCGCATAACGGTAAGTCTTCCGCTTGGCTGACCGGCGGGAATGGAAAGACAGCGGAACCTCTTTTGCCTCCGTAACGACTATGTCCAGCGGCAGCCGGGTATTCAGTGCCAGGCACCATCGTTCCAGCGGTATGCGGGATTCGGTAATGAAATTAAAAGGCTGCCCGTAGGCATGAACCCCGGCATCCGTCCTTCCCGAGCCGGTGATCTTCAGCTTCTCGCCGGTCAACTGACAGATGGCCTGTTCCAGATGATCCTGAACGGTCCGGCCGCTCGGCTGTGTCTGGAAGCCTTCGTAGTGGGTACCGTCATAGTCGACCTTCATCAGCAGGTTGCGCATGGTTGTTCTTCCTCTCCCCAATACAATGACGCCGACGCCACAAAAAAAGAAGCCCCACTCCGGAGCTCCTTCTATTGAACAAGCGGATTTCCGCGGTTTCCTGCACGACAGGCGGATACCTATGCAGATATCCGATAGATCAAGCCGCCCGAAGGAGCCGGAATGCCGCCGCCTCTCTCAGCTTGTGACGCCGTGCCCCGGCGGGGCCGTGAGCGGGCGTCATGCCTTGTAGGACAAGCCGAGCCGAGGATCGGGCACATTCCAATGAACCAATTCACAAGAAATCGTAAGCTTGCTTGATGCTTACGCGCGGTCTACCAGTTCCAGATACACCATAGGCGCAGAGTCGCCGCGGCGTGGTCCCAGCTTCAGGATACGTGTGTATCCGCCTGGACGCTCGCTGTAACGCGGAGCGATGTCTGCGAACAGCTTCTGGATTGCATCCTGCTCGCCATCCACCGTTTCGCGACGTACGAAAGCAGCTACCTGGCGGCGGGCATGCAGATCGCCCTTTTTCGCCTTCGTAATCAGTCTTTCAGCGATCGAACGAACTTCTTTCGCTTTGGCTTCCGTCGTTTGGATACGCTCGTATAAGAACAGGTCCGTTACCAGATCGCGGAACAATGCTTTACGCGCACTGGAATCACGGCCCAACTTTTGGTATGCCATGTTTGTCCCTCCTTCTTCGCAATCAATCGGTGACTGTTATTCTTCCGTACGGAGTCCCAGACCCAGCTCTTCCAGCTTCTCTTGAACTTCCTCCAAAGATTTGCGGCCCAGGTTGCGGACCTTCATCATATCTTCTTCGGTCTTCGTGGTCAGCTCTTGTACCGTGTTAATACCGGCACGCTTGAGGCAGTTGTAGGAACGTACGGAAAGATCCAGCTCTTCGATTGTCATTTCGAGAACTTTTTCTTTCTTGTCTTCTTCCTTTTCGACCATGATTTCGGCGTCCTTCGCTTCGTCCGTGAGACCCACGAACAGAAGGAGGTGCTCGTTCAAAATCTTGGCTCCAAGGCTAACAGCTTCTTCCGGCCGGATGCTGCCATCCGTCCAGATCTCCATCGTCAGTTTGTCGTAGTTGGTCACTTGACCTACACGAGTATTGTCGATGGAATAATTAACGCGGGAAATTGGCGTGTAGATGGAATCCACCGGGATCACACCAATCGGCTGGTCTTCGCGCTTGTTACGGTCCGCTTGGACGTAACCGCGGCCCCGGCCGGCAAAGATACGCATGTGCAATCTCGCGCCAGGTCCCAGCGTTGCAATATGAAGGTCCGGGTTCAGGATCTCAACGTCGCTGTCCGCGCGGATATCTCCGGCGGTAACCACGCCTTCCCCTTCCGCATCAATCTCGAACACTTTCTCTTCATCCGAATGGATCTTCAGTGAGAGAGCTTTCAGGTTCAGGATGATCTCGGTCACGTCTTCCATAACGCCGGGAACGGTGGAGAACTCATGCAGAACGCCGTCAATTTGGACCGAGGTCACTGCGGCTCCCGGGAGGGAGGACAGCAGAATCCGGCGAAGCGAGTTCCCCAGAGTCGTGCCGTATCCACGTTCCAGCGGTTCTACTACGAATTTTCCATAGGTTCCTTCTTCATTGGCTTCCACGGTCTCAATCTTCGGCTTTTCGATTTCTATCACGAGTGTACCCTCCTTCAACGTCGCTCCTAAATGAAACTTTCACCCCATCAGGTGGATCATGTAGTATGCCTAAACAACCATTATTAGCAGATGGCGCCAGTTTTATACCACATCCCCAACGCTGATGCACTATACGCGGCGACGTTTCGGCGGACGGCATCCGTTGTGCGGAACCGGAGTGACGTCTTTGATGAGGTTGACTTCGAGGCCTGCAGCCTGAAGGGAACGGATGGCTGCTTCGCGGCCCGCGCCCGGTCCTTTAACCATAACTTCTACGGATTTCATGCCGTGTTCCATTGCAGCTCTTGCAGCAACTTCTGCTGCCATCTGAGCGGCGAACGGAGTGGACTTACGGGAACCTCTGAATCCCTGACCGCCGGAGCTGGCCCAGGAAATCGCGTTGCCGTGAGGATCCGTAATCGTAACGATGGTGTTATTGAACGTGGAACGGATATGTGCCACGCCGGATTCGATATTCTTGCGATCGCGACGCTTTGTGCGCACGACTTTTTTCGGTTTAGCCATTGTCTCTTATCCCCCCTTGTTATTTCTTCTTGTTTGCTACCGTACGACGCGGGCCTTTCCGGGTACGGGCATTCGTCTTAGTACGCTGACCGCGAACCGGCAGACCACGACGGTGACGAACACCGCGATAGCATCCGATTTCGGTGAGACGCTTAATATTCAAGGAAATTTCACGACGCAGGTCGCCTTCTACCTTGACCGATTTGTCGATCGTTTCACGCAGTTTGCTGACTTCATCTTCCGTCAAATCACGGACACGTGTGTTAACGTCAATGCCTGTTTCCTTCAGAATTTTCTGAGAAGTTGTTCTACCGATTCCGAAAATGTAAGTCAAGGCGATCTCAACGCGTTTGTCACGTGGCAAATCCACACCAGCTATACGAGCCATTACGCTACACCCCCTTCTATTAACCTTGTTTTTGTTTGTGCTTCGGATTTTCGCAAATTACCATAACCGTACCCTTGCGGCGAATGACTTTGCATTTTTCGCAAATGGGCTTTACAGAAGGTCTTACCTTCATGTTGATTACCTCCTAATCGTTTTGCAGGGCAAAACTTGACTTCAAACGTCTACGCGCGGTTAAACGTCCGCATCTGAATGCTCATTACCGGACGGTTCAGCCTGTTATTTGCGGTACGTTATGCGGCCTTTCGACAAATCGTAAGGCGATAACTGTACAACTACTTTGTCCCCGGTCAAAATCCGGATGAAGTGCATCCGCAGCTTGCCGGAAACATGGGCAAGAATTTGATGGCCATTCTCAAGTTCGACCTTGAATGTTGCGTTCGGCAACGGTTCAATGACGGTACCTTCCACCTCAATGACGTCTTCTTTAGCCACAGTTATTCTCCTTTCTTCTCGGCGCTTGTTCCGGTCGTTCTGACGAAGTCGATCACTGCGAACCGCAGCTTGCCGTTCGTCACCCGTCCGTTCTCCTTCAAACTGTTCACAACCTCGCTGCTGACGCTCGGACAGAGCTCCAGATGAAGAATATTCTTCTTCTTCGGAGCGTCGAACTTCCGTTTGGCGCCATCTGCGATTTGCACGAACTTGCCGTCCACAACCGCGATAACCACGGCATACTCTCCGGCATCCTTGCCTTTGAGGATTTTCACCAATTGACCGACCTGCGGGCTGCTCTCAGCATTCAACAAAGATCACCTACGCATCCAGTTTCGTGAAAATTTCCATGCCTTCCGGCGTAACCGCAACCGTATGCTCGAAGTGAGCGCACAGCGAACCGTCCACCGTTACTACCGTCCAGTTGTCTTCCAGCGTACGGACATAACGTTTGCCTACGTTCACCATCGGTTCAATCGCGAGCACCATGCCCGGCTTCAGCCGCGGTCCACGATCAGCAACCCCGTAGTTCGGAATTTGCGGATCTTCATGCAGTTCTGCCCCGACGCCATGACCGACATACTCTCGTACCACCGAGAACCCGGCAGCCTCAATGTATTTCTGAATCGCGTGGGAGATTGTAAACAGGCGCACATCCGGCTTTATCAGCTCCAGACCTGCGTACAGGGAGCCTTCCGTGACATCCAGCAGACGCTGGGCTTCTTCGGAAATGCTGCCTACCCCGTAGGTCCAGGCGGAATCGCCATGATATCCCTTGTACTGGGCTCCGATGTCCAACGATACGATATCGCCTTCCACCAGCTTCCGCTTGTTCGGGAACCCGTGCACCAATTGTTCGTTGACTGAAGCGCAAATGCTGGCAGGAAAACCGTTGTAGCCTTTAAAAGACGGCACAGCCCCTTGACTGCGAATGTATTGATCGGCGATTCTGTCGAGCTCCCCGGTCGTAATCCCAGGCTCGATGGCCTGTGCCATGAGACGGTGAGTCTCGGCAACAATTCTTCCCGCTTCTCTCATTAACGCAAGTTCCTGTTCGGACTTACAGATGATCATTACACTAACCTCGCAGTAAGGACACAATTTCGGCGGAGACGGATTCGATCTCGTCTTCTCCGTTCACCTGACGCAGCAGCCCTTTATTTTCGTAGAAATGCAGCAGAGGCGCGGTCTTGTTGTCATATTCATCGAGACGCTTGCCGACGCTTTCTTCGTTGTCATCCGGACGCTGATACAATGCGCCGCCATCCAGATCGCAGATCCCAGGTTGCGCAGGCGGGTTGAAGATCAAGTGATAAGAGGCGCCGCACACCGTGCAGATACGCCGACCTGTCAGACGGGCCATCAGAAGACTGCGGTCCACATTCAGGTTAATCACATGATGAAGAGATGTGTTGTGGCGAGCCAGAATGCCTTCCAGCGCTTCAGCCTGCGACAAGGTTCTTGGAAAACCGTCCAAAAGAAATCCCTGCTGGCAATCCGGCTGTTGCAGCCGCTCTTCCACGATCCCGATCGTCACATCATCCGGCACCAGCAGGCCTTGATCCATATAAGATTTCGCCTGCAGCCCGATAGGAGTTCCCTGCTTGATCGCCAAACGGAAAGCATCTCCTGTCGAAATATGCGGAATGCCGAATTCCTTCACAATCACAGCCGCCTGCGTTCCTTTGCCTGCCCCAGGAGGGCCCATGAATAGAATGTTCACGATACGTCTCTCCCCTTTAGCAGTTCGCCACCAAGCAAGAAACAGCACAATAGGTGCCGGGAAGTGTTACTGCATGCAATCGCTTCGCCGGAACCTATCGCCTATTTATTAATGAACCCTTTGTAATGGCGTTTAATCAACTGGCTCTCGATCTGCTTCATCGTATCCAGCGCGACGCCGATCACGATAAGCAGCGAAGTGCCGCCAATCTTCACCGAACGAGGGAGGCCGGTTACGTTACCGAAGAATACCGGGAGAATGGAAATCAGAGCCAGGAAAATCGCACCCGACATCGTCAGGCGGGACATAACCCGAGTCAGATATTTTTCAGTCGCCTTACCCGGGCGGATACCTGGAATGTAGCCCCCGTTCTTCTTCATGTTATCAGCCATCTGCTGCGGATTCATCTGCACGAAGGTGTAGAAGAAGGTGAAACCGATGATCATGATCACATAGAGGACCATGCCGAGCGGTTTGTCGTACCACAGGTGGGTGGAGACCCACTTGGCCCACTGATGAGTCGACCAGAAGTTGGCGATAACAATCGGGAACTGGAGCAGCGACACGGCGAAAATGACCGGAATAACGCCAGCCGCATTAATTTTAAGCGGAATATGCGTATTCTGTCCACCGTACATCTTGTTTCCCACTACGCGTTTGGCGTATTGGACCGGGATTTTCCGAATGCCTTGCTGTACGAAGATAACCCCGACAATAACCGCGATAATCACGATTACAACGACCGCGACTTTAAGAATATTCAGGAAGGTCTGACCCGGTTCGACAAACGACGACTGGGACGTCTGTGTAATCATTCCTGGAATGCCTGCGACGATTCCCGCAAAAATCAGGATCGAAATCCCGTTCCCTACTCCTCTTTCCGTGATCTGCTCACCGAGCCACATCAGGAAAGAAGTACCGGCTGTCAAAATGATGGCAACCAACAGGTAATCTGCGATTGTCGCATTCGGCATCATATCCTGCGAATAGATGCGGTTGAATCCGATCGAAGTCGCAAAGCCCTGAATCAGCGCCAGTACAACCGTTCCATACCGGGTAATCTGGGCCAACTGCTTCTTGCCGTGCTCCCCTTGCTTCGCCCATTCGGCGAACTTAGGGATGACGTCCATCGACAAAAGCTGCACAATAATCGATGCCGTAATGTACGGGTAGATGCTGATGGCGAAGATAGAGAAGTTCTTGAGAGCTCCTCCCGAGAACGTATTGAACAAGCTCATCAAAGCATTACCTGCTTCGTTGCTCGTGTTGGTCAGCACCTCTTTATCAACCCCCGGAACCGGCACGAAAGAGCCGATCCGGTAGATAATAAAGACGAAGAGGGTGAACAGTATCTTTTTGCGCAAATCCTCGACATGCCATATATTCTTAAGCGTCTTGAACATTAGATCACCTCGGTTTTACCGCCGGCAGCCTCGATTTTCTCTACCGCAGATTGAGAGAACTTATTTGCTTGAACAGTCAGCTTCACGGTAAGTTCACCGTTGCCGAGGATCTTAATGCCGCTCTTCGTGTTCTTCACAACGCCGGTTTCAACCAGCAGAGCCGGAGTTACTTCCGTGCCTTCTGCAAAGCTGTTCAGATCGTCAAGGTTCACAATCGCGTACTCTTTACGGGTAGGATTGACAAAACCACGCTTAGGCAGACGACGATAGAGCGGGTTCTGGCCGCCTTCGAATCCAGGACGCACACCGCCGCCGGAACGGGCGTTTTGACCTTTGTTACCACGGCCGGATGTCTTACCGTTACCGCTGGAAGGACCGCGGCCTACACGGTTGCGTTCCTTGCGGGAGCCTGGGGCCGGAGCAAGTTCATGTAACTTCATCGTTTGCACCTCCTTATGTCTATGAATGGATGAAAGGCTGTTTAGCCTTCAATTTCTGTTACGGATACGAGATGGCTCACTTTGTTGATCATACCGCGAATTGCGGGACCATCGTTGTGCACCACAGTCGAGTTGATTTTGCGAAGACCCAGCGTCTTGACGGTGACACGCTGTGTCTCCGGACGTCCGATCAGACTGCGCACGAGGGTGATTTGCAATTTAGCCATTGACGTTCCCCTCCTTAACCGCGAAGCTCTTCGACAGATTTGCCGCGAAGTTTCGCGACTTCTTCAATGCGCTTCAGGCGGGACAAGCCCTCCAGAGTAGCATTGACCATATTCATGGAGTTCGAAGAACCCAGAGATTTTGTCAAAATATCGCCTACGCCTGCCAGTTCCAGTACGGCACGAACCGGGCCGCCGGCGATAACGCCTGTACCTTCGGATGCCGGCTTCAGCAGCACGCGTCCAGCGCCGAAGTGTCCGGTAACCAGGTGAGGAATGGTAGTTCCTACGAGAGGAATGTGGATCAGGTTTTTCTTGGCGTCTTCAATGCCTTTGCGGATGGCATCCGGCACTTCGCCGGCTTTACCGATACCCGCTCCGACCCAGCCTTTGCCGTCGCCGACGACAACCAGTGCGCTGAAGCTGAAACGGCGTCCGCCTTTTACAACTTTAGCTACGCGGTTGATGTGAACAACTCTTTCTGTCAGCTCTAAAGTGTTTGGATCTACACGCAAGTCGTTTACCTCCTTTTGAGAATAGTTCTAGAATTCCAGACCGGCTTCACGAGCTGCATCAGCCAGAGCCTGAATTCTGCCATGGTACAGGTAGCCCCCGCGGTCGAATACGATTACGGAATGGCCTTGAGCTTTGGCGCGCTCTGCAACCAGCTGGCCAACCTTAGCTGCTGCTTCAACGCTACCGCCGTTACCGATGTTGGCGCTCAGTTCTTTATCCAGTGTCGATGCCGACACGAGCGTCACTCCGTTCACATCGTCGATCAGTTGAGCGTAGATGTGCTTGGAAGAACGGAATACGTTCAGACGCGGACGAGCCGGAGTACCTTGGATTTTTTTACGAACACGCAGATGTCTTTTCAGACGTGCTTTGTTCTTGTCCTCTTTGGTAATCATGACTTCTTGTTCACTCCCTTCATTGTACCTTAGGCAGCAAGTCTGCCCAATACCCGAGATCTCTTAACGAGAAGAAGCGTCGGCTTATTTCTTCTTGCCGGCTTTACCTTCCTTGCGGATGATCCGCTCGCCTTCGTACTTGATACCTTTGCCTTTGTATGGTTCAGGTTCACGCACGGAACGAATCTTGGCGGCATAAGCGCCTACGCGTTCTTTATCGATGCCTCTAACGATGATCTTCGTGTTGGCAGGGACTTCGAATTCGATGCCTGCTTCCGGTGTAATTTCAACCGGGTGGGAGTAGCCCACGTTCAGGACGATCTTGTCTCCGGACTTGTTGGCGCGGTAGCCGACGCCTACGAGTTCCAGGGATTTCGAGAAGCCTTCTGTTACACCGCTGACCATGTTGTTGACAACGGAGCGGGTTGTGCCGTGAAGAGAACGATGCAGTTTGTTATCCGACGGGCGGACAACGGTGATTTCGTTATTTTCAACCGATACCTTCATGTCTTTATGAAGTTCACGGGTCAATGTACCTTTAGGACCTTTCACGGTGATGACCGAGTTCTCGATCTTAACGTCCACACCGCTAGGTACTGTAATTGGTTTGCGACCAATACGGGACATGTGTTGCACCTCCTTGTCTTGTGACGTTTATATTACCAAACGTAGGCGATAACTTCGCCGCCGGATTTTGCTTGACGGGCTTCCTTGTCAGTCATGACTCCCTTGGAAGTCGAGATGATCGCGATGCCCAGTCCGCCGAGTACGCGCGGAATTTCAGTGCTCTTCGTGTACACGCGAAGACCCGGTTTGCTGATTCTCTTCAGACCGGAGATAACGCGTTCCTGGTTCGGGCCGTATTTCAGGAAAATACGGATAATCCCTTGTTTGCTGTCTTCCACAAACTCCGCATCGCGGATGAAGCCTTCGCGCTTCAGGATGTCGGCGATTTGTTTTTTCAATGTCGATGCAGGCATTTCCACAGTCTCATGACGCACGATGTTGGCGTTACGGATCCGTGTCAGCATATCTGCAATTGGATCAGACATAGTCATTTGGTGTAACCTCCTTCCCGGTTATGAACTTCTTACCAGCTTGCTTTTTTCACGCCAGGAATCTGGCCTTTATAAGCTAATTCACGGAAACAAATTCTGCAAATTTTGAACTTTTGCAGGACCGAATGTGGACGACCGCAACGCTCGCAGCGTGTGTAAGCACGCACTTTGAATTTCGGCGCACGTTGTTGTTTAACTTTCATCGAAGTTTTAGCCACTTTAGCCTGACACCTCCTAAATAGTTTCGGAGAAAGAAGCGACTTGGTTATTTATTTCGCGAAAGGCATGCCCAGCTGAGCCAGCAGCTCGCGGGATTCCTCGTCCGTCTTTGCCGTCGTTACGATTACGATATCCATACCGCGGACTTTGTCCACTTTATCGTACTCGATTTCTGGGAAAATAAGTTGTTCTTTCAGTCCAAGTGTGTAGTTGCCGCGGCCGTCAAAAGCCTTGGTGGATACACCGTGGAAGTCACGAACGCGTGGGAGCGTTACGTTGAACAATTTGTCCAGGAAGTGGTACATGCGATCTCCGCGCAGGGTTACCTTAACCCCGATCGGCATGTTCTCGCGCAGTTTGAAACCGGCGATCGACTTCTTGGCACGAGTGATAACCGGCTTCTGACCGGAGATCAGCTGCATGTCATTGACTGCGGAATCCAGTACCTTCGAGTTCTGAACAGCGTCGCCAACGCCCATGTTGATGACTACTTTCTCGATCTTCGGCACTTGCATTACTGTCGAATAGTTGAATTTCTGAATCAAAGCAGGTGTGATTTCATTCAGAAAACGTTCTTTCATTCTTGCTGCCATGAAAAGTGTTCCTCCTTTCTTTCTAAGCTTCTATTAGTCGATGATCTCTCCGGATCTCTTCGCTACGCGAACTTTCTTGCCGTTGTCCAGCACTTTGTAACCGATACGGGTTACCTGTCCGCTCTTCGGATCAAGATGCATTACGTTGGAAACGTGGATCGCCGCTTCCTTCTCGATAATGCCGCCCTGCGGGTTCAGCTGGTTCGGCTTCTGGTGCTTCTTCACCATGTTCACGCCTTCGACCAGCACACGGTTCTGACGCGGATAAGCGGCGATGACGCGCCCCTTCTTACCTTTGTCCTTGCCGCTGATGACCATAACCACGTCGTCTTTCTTGACGTGCAGCTTGTTGTTATGGGATTCCAGAACTTTTTTCACTCTAGGCATTTGTTACACCTCCTATGACTGGCCTTTAGTGGAGCCTATTAGATAACTTCCGGTGCCAAGGAAACGATCTTCATGTAGTCCTTGTCGCGAAGTTCACGAGCTACCGGCCCGAAGATACGAGTTCCGCGCGGGCTTCTGTCTTCCTTGACGACTACCGCAGCATTCTCGTCGAATGCAATGTAGGAACCGTCCTTACGGCGTACCGAACGCTTGGTCCGTACTACAACCGCCTTGACTACATCACCTTTTTTGACAACGCCGCCTGGTGTTGCTTGTTTTACGGAGCAGACGATCAGATCGCCGATAGCAGCAGTACGGCGGCCAGTGCCACCCAGTACGCGGATGCACATCAGTTCCTTCGCACCAGAGTTGTCGGCTACAGCCAAACGTGTAAAGGGTTGAATCATTGAAATATCCTCCTTTCGGTCATACTATCTTGTCGCCATTAGATGATAACCGCTTTTTCCACGACTTCTACCAGTCTCCAGCGTTTGTCCTTGGAGAGCGGACGAGTTTCCATGATCTTGACGGTATCGCCGATCTGTGCGGTATTGTTCTCATCATGTGCCTTGAATTTCTTCGTGTACTTGATGCGCTTGTGGTACAGATCGTGCTTCTTGTACGTTTCAACGGCAACTACGATGGTTTTGTCCATTTTATCGCTGACCACTTTACCGATTTGAACTTTGCGCGCATTCCGTTCTTCGCTCATAATTAGCCTCCTTCCTGAATACGGTCCTGAACCGCTTCAATTAGCTGATCCCAAGTACTCTTTCATGGATTACGGTTTTAGCACGAGCTATTTCCCTGCGCACATCACGAATCCGAGTCGGGTTATCCAACTGACCGGTAGCCAGCTGAAAACGGAGATTAAAAAGCTCTTCTTTGAATCCGGCAATCTTTTGTTCAATCTCGGCAGTGGTTAAGTTGCGAAGTTCATTAGCTTTCATTTGCTTCACCACCCACTTCTTCACGTTTCACAAACTTAGTCTTGATTGGCAGCTTGTGAGCAGCAAGGCGCATCGCTTCGCGGGCGATTTCTTCCGAAACGCCTCCGAGTTCGAACATAATCTTGCCTGGCTTAACTACAGCTACCCATTTCTCAACGTTACCTTTACCGCTACCCATACGCACTTCGAGAGGCTTCTGTGTAATCGGCTTGTCAGGGAAAATCTTAATCCATACTTTACCGCCACGTTTGATGTAACGGGTCATCGCGATACGAGCCGCTTCGATCTGACGGTTCGTGATCCAGGATGGTTCCAGAGCCTGCAGACCGAATTCGCCGAAGTTCAGCTCGGTGCCGCCTTTTGCCATACCCTTCATGTGTCCGCGCTGTTGCTTGCGGTGCTTAACGCGCTTTGGTACCAACATGATTAGTTGCCTCCTTCCTGAGCAGCTGCTTGTTGCTTCTTAGCTGTGGGAAGAACCTCTCCACGATAGATCCATACTTTTACGCCGATGCGGCCGTATGTGGTATGAGCTTCAGCCGTTCCGTAATCGATGTCGGCACGAAGTGTATGAAGCGGAACTGTTCCTTCGCTATATCCTTCCGTACGAGCAATTTCGGCGCCGCCGAGACGACCGCTAACGGAAGTTTTGATGCCCTTGGCTCCCGAACGCATGGTTCTCTGGATCGACTGCTTCAGCGCGCGGCGGAACGATACGCGACGTTCCAGCTGCTGTGCGATGCTTTCGGCTACCAGGATAGCGTCCAGTTCAGGGTGCTTGATTTCGTTGATGTTGATGTGCACTTTCTTGCCGCCGGCAATTTTGGTTACCGCGCTGCGAAGAACTTCCACTTCAGCGCCGCCCTTACCGATAACCATACCCGGTTTGGCAGTGTGAATTGTAACATTGACGCGGCTAGCCGCTCTTTCGATTTCGATGCGGGAAACAGATGAATCTTTCAATTTACCCTTCAGGTATTCCCGAATTTTCACGTCTTCCAACAGAAGCGTTCCGAAATCTTTGCCTGCATACCATTTGGATTCCCAGTCACGGATGATCCCGATTCGGAGACCGACTGGATTTACCTTTTGACCCACACGTTTTCCCTCCTTATTTCTCGGATACCACCAAAGTGATGTGGCTGGTGCGTTTGTTGATCCGGCTGGCGCGACCCATGGCGCGCGGACGGAACCGTTTCATCGTAGGACCCTGGTTAACGAATACTTCGCTAACAACCAGTTTGTTCACGTCCATCGAATAGTTGTGCTCGGCGTTGGCAATGGCCGAGTTCAGCAGCTTCTCCACGACAGGGGAAGCGGACTTCGGCGTGTGACGCAGGATTGCGATAGCTTCGCCAACCTGCTTGCCGCGGATCAAGTCAACAACCAGTTTCGCTTTACGGGCGGAAATCCGCACGGATCTGGCATGTGCTTTTGCTTGCATGTCTTTCCCTCCTCTCAAACAAGAGCGTGATTATTATCTTCTCGTTTTCTTATCGTCACCCGCGTGGCCTTTGTAAGTACGGGTTGGTGCGAACTCGCCCAACTTGTGACCTACCATGTCTTCCGTTACGTATACCGGCACGTGCTTGCGGCCGTCATACACACCAAACGTATGTCCGATAAATTGAGGGAAAATCGTCGAGCGGCGCGACCAGGTTTTTACGACAACCTTTTTGTTGGCGGCGTTCAGCTCTTCAACCTTTTTCAGCAGGTAGCCGTCGATAAAAGGCCCCTTCTTCAAACTGCGACTCATAGTGAATCCTCCCTTCATGCGTAGTTCAAACCGCGGGCAAGGCGCCTTCCCAAGCTAAGCTCGGGAGAAGCGTCTTATTTCGTGCGGCGACGAACGATATATTTATCAGATGCCTTGTTCTTCTTGCGTGTCTTGTAGCCCAGGGTCGGTTTGCCCCAAGGAGACAGCGGGGATTTACGTCCGATCGGAGCGCGGCCTTCACCACCACCGTGCGGGTGATCGTTCGGGTTCATTACTACACCGCGTACTTCAGGACGTTGTCCCAGCCAGCGGCTGCGTCCGGCTTTACCGATCTTGATCAGTTCGTGGTCTTCATTGCCCACGGAACCAATTGTAGCGCGGCATACGCTCAGGATACGGCGAACCTCACCGGAAGAAAGGCGTACGGATACGTACTTTTCTTCTTTACCCAGCAGCTGAGCTTCGGTACCGGCAGCGCGAACCAATTGTCCGCCCTTGCCAGGCTTCAGTTCGATGTTGTGGATAACTGTACCAACAGGAATGTTGGCAAGCGGAAGCGCGTTACCGATTTTAATGTCGGCAGCAGGTCCGGATTCAATCTTATCCCCAACCTTGAGTCCTTTAGGAGCGATGATGTAACGCTTCTCGCCATCGGCATAGTGGATAAGAGCGATATTCGAGGTACGGTTCGGATCGTATTCGATCGTAGCAACGCTGCCTGGAATGCCATCTTTCGTCCGCTTAAAGTCGATGATGCGGTATTTGCGTTTGTGTCCGCCGCCATGATGGCGAACTGTGATTTTACCTTGGTTATTGCGGCCTGCCGTTTTGCTCAGCGGGGCCAGCAGCGATTTCTCCGGCTTGTCAGTAGTGATCTCCTCGAACGTGGAGACGGACATAGCACGTCTTGCCGGCGAAGTCGGTTTGTACTTTTTGATTGGCACTTGATTTCCCTCCTCGCTTCAGAGATTGATTATTCTACCGCTTCAAAGAATTCGAGCGGCTTGCTGTCCGGGCTCAGCTTCACAATGGCTTTCTTCCACTCCGGAGTGTAACCGGAGTATCTGCCATAGCGTTTCAGCTTCCCAGGCACGCGCATAGTGTTCACATTAACCACTTTAACTTTGAAAATAGCCTCAACGGCCTTCTTGATTTCGGTCTTGTTGGCACGGATGTCTACTTCAAAAGCATATTTCAGCTCGTTCATGTAGTCGGCAGTGCGTTCCGTAATCACCGGACGTTTAATGATATCACGAGGATCTTTCATTACGCGAACACCTCCTCTACCTTGGAAACAGCTTCCTTGGTGATAATCAGTTTGTCGTGCGTCAGCACGTCCAGAACATTGATGCCTTCAGCCGCTACAAACTTCACACCAGGGATGTTGCGTGCGGAAAGGGCTACATTGTCATCGTAGCTAGGAGCAACCACGAGAGCTTTGGAGCCTACTTTCAGGTTGTTCAGAATGGCTACGAACTCTTTCGTCTTCGGCGTGTTAAGCGTCAGAGCATCCAGTACGATGATATCATTCTCGAGCACTTTGGAAGACAGAGCCGATTTGATAGCCAGACGGCGAACCTTCTTAGGCAGTTTCCAGGAATAGCTGCGCGGTGTCGGTCCGAAAACTACGCCGCCGCCCTTCCACTGTGGAGCACGGATCGAACCCTGACGGGCACGGCCGGTTCCTTTTTGTTTCCAAGGTTTGCGGCCACCGCCGCGAACTTCCGAACGTCCTTTAACCTTGTGCGTTCCACGGCGCAGGGAAGCTCTCTGCAGAAGAACAGCTTCGTTCAGAACGTGGCTGTTAGGCTCTACGCCGAACACCGCATCGTTCAGTTCCACTTCGCCGACTTCATTGCCGCTCATGTTGAACAGTGTTACTTTTGGCATTTCATGTTCCTCCTTTCTTCAATAATTATTTCTTAACGGTTTCTTTAACCTTCACGAAGCTGTTCTTGGCGCCAGGTACAGAACCCTTAACCAGCAGCACATTGCGTTCTACATCAACCTTAACCACTTCAAGCTTCTGAACCGTTACCGTTTCATGACCCATATGTCCCGGAAGATGTTTGCCCTTCGGCACGCGGTTCGCCTGGATGGAACCCATCGAACCCGGTCTTCTGTGGTAACGGGAGCCGTGTGCCATTGGTCCGCGGCTTTGTCCCCAGCGCTTAATTACGCCCTGGAATCCTTTACCTTTGGAAATACCGGTTACGTCAACAAATTCGCCTTCGCTGAAAACGTCAGCTTTCAGTTCCTGTCCTACCTCGACGCTGCCGAGGTCAACACCGCGAATTTCGCGAACGTAGCGCTTAGGTGTTGCATTTGCCTTTTTGGCGTGACCTGCTTCCGGCTTGTTGGAGCGTTTCTCCTTCTTATCGGAGAAGCCCAGCTGCACGGCTTCGTAGCCATCCGTAGCGAGGTCTTTCTTTTGCAGTACCACACAAGGTCCAGCTTCGATAACCGTAACCGCGATTACGTTACCTTCCGGAGTGAACACTTGAGTCATACCGAGTTTTTTTCCCAAGATACCTTTCATGTTGACACCTCTTTTCTTTGTACGTTTCTAGGTTATTGATTACAACTTGATTTCGATATCTACACCGGACGGCAGGTCCAAGCGCATCAAGGCGTCCACCGTTTGCGGCGTCGGGTTCACAATGTCGATCAGACGCTTGTGAGTCCGCATTTCGAACTGCTCACGGGAATCCTTGTACTTGTGTACCGCACGGAGAATAGTAATTACTTGTTTTTCGGTTGGCAGCGGAATCGGCCCGGATACACCTGCACCGGAACGTTTTGCTGTTTCAACAATCTTCTCAGCGGATTGATCAAGAATTCTGTGGTCGTATGCCTTCAGACGGATACGAATTTTTTGCTTTGCCATTTTAGTCCCTCCTTCTATCGCCCAATTTATTATCGGACATACTCCGTGAAAATTTTCTGACCACAGGCTTCATGGCAAAGGAGCCGGGTGTGTCAGTAACCTCTCACATCATCGCAACGTCGCAGAACAACATTCATTATTATATAGAATACTCCCTTCTATTGCAAGCAAAAATCAAAAGAAATCATCAGATTTCATAATAAATTAAAAAGAACGGTCTCCGGAGAGACCGTTCTTCATAGCAGGTTTCTTCTTATATAGAAGAAAGCCGTTCTTATTTCTGGATGGAAGCTACAGAACCGGCACCAACCGTACGGCCGCCTTCACGAATGGAGAACTTTGTTCCTTCTTCGATAGCGATCGGGGAGATCAGCGAAACCGTTACTGTGATGTTGTCGCCAGGCATAACCATTTCAGTGCCTTCCGGCAGGTTGATGATGCCTGTTACGTCCGTTGTACGGAAGTAGAACTGCGGACGGTATCCTGTGAAGAAAGGCTTGTGACGGCCACCTTCTTCTTTAGTCAGGACGTAGATCTGAGCCGTGAACTCAGTGTGCGGGTTAACGGAGTTCGGCTTGGACAGTACTTGACCGCGTTCGATCTGGTTACGGTCAACACCGCGAAGCAGAGCGCCGATGTTGTCGCCGGCTTGAGCGGAATCCAGCAGTTTACGGAACATTTCAACGCCCGTAACAACGGATTTCTTCTTCTCTTCGCTGATACCAACGATTTCGATTTCATCGCCCACTTTAACTGTTCCGCGTTCTACACGGCCAGTTGCCACGGTACCGCGGCCAGTGATCGAGAATACGTCTTCGACCGGCATAAGGAAAGGCTTGTCAGTGTCGCGTTCCGGCAGCGGGATGTAAGTGTCGATCGTTTCGAACATTTCAACGATCTTCTGTGCCCATTCGCCTTCCGGATTCTGCAGTGCTTCACGAGCGGAACCGCGAGTGATCGGAGTGTCATCGCCCGGGAACTCGTACTCGTTGAGCAGGTCGCGAACTTCCATTTCAACCAGTTCCAGCAGCTCTTCGTCTTCAACCATGTCGCACTTGTTCAGGAATACGACGATGTAAGGAACGCCTACCTGACGGGACAGCAGGATGTGCTCGCGAGTCTGCGGCATAGGGCCGTCAGCAGCGGATACAACCAGGATGGCGCCGTCCATCTGAGCTGCGCCAGTGATCATGTTCTTAACATAGTCGGCGTGTCCAGGGCAGTCAACGTGTGCGTAGTGACGATTAGGAGTTTCATATTCAACGTGAGCTGTGGAGATCGTGATACCGCGCTCGCGCTCTTCTGGAGCCTTATCGATTTGGTCGAATGCTACAGCCGCACCGCCGTACTTCTTGGACAGTACAGTTGTGATTGCAGCAGTCAGAGTGGTTTTGCCATGGTCGACGTGACCGATGGTACCAATGTTAACGTGCGGTTTAGTACGTTCAAACTTAGCCTTTGCCATTTGAACAGTTCCTCCTTAATATGTGTTCTTATATTGGAGCCGTCCGCACAGAGGGTTCTGTGATGACTGATTGGAAGGGTACGGACGGCAAGTCACAACGCTGATTAATCGGTTCCCTTGTTCTTGGTTACGATTTCGTCCGCGATCGACTTCGGAACTTCCTCATAGTGAGAGAGCTCCATCGAGAATACACCACGGCCTTGCGTACCGGAACGCAGGGTTGTCGAGTAACCGAACATTTCGGAGAGCGGCACCTTCGCACGGATAATCTGAGCGCCTGCGCGGGAATCCATACCTTCGATACGGCCGCGGCGGGAGTTCAGCATACCCATAACGTCGCCCATGTACTCCTCGGGAACGGTAACTTCAACCTTCATGATTGGCTCCAGCAGAACAGGTTTACACTTGTCCTTGGCAGCCTTCAGTGCCATCGAACCGGCGATCTTGAACGCCATTTCGTTGGAGTCAACGTCATGGTACGAACCGTCAACAACGGTAGCCTTAACGTCAACAACCGGGAAGCCGGCGAGAACACCGTTCTTCATCTGCTCTTCAATACCATTGAGGGCAGGCTGAACGTATTCTCTCGGTACGGAACCGCCGACAATCTTGCTGTCGAACTGGTTACCCGAACCCGCTTCCAGCGGTTCGAACTCGACCCATACGTGACCGTACTGGCCGCGTCCGCCGGACTGGCGAACAAACTTACCTTCGACACGTGCTGGCGCTCTGAAAGTCTCACGGTAAGCAACCTGCGGTTTACCCACATTGGTCTCTACCTTAAACTCACGGCGCATCCGGTCGATGATAATATCAAGGTGAAGCTCACCCATACCGGCAAGGATGGTCTGACCTGTCTCTTCGTCTGTATGAGCACGCAGCGTCGGGTCTTCTTCAGTCAGCTTGCCAAGGGCAACGCCCATCTTGTCCTGGTCGGCTTTCGTCTTCGGTTCAACCGCAATTTCGATAACCGGATCCGGGAAGTTCATCGATTCAAGAATAACCGGGTTCTTCTCATCACACAGTGTATCACCTGTGCCGGTGTCTTTCAAACCGACAGCAGCGGCGATGTCGCCGGAATACACTACGGAGATTTCCTGACGGCTGTTGGCGTGCATCTGCAGGATACGGCCGATACGTTCACGCTTGCCTTTAGTGGCATTCAGAACATAAGAACCGGATTCCAGGATACCGGAGTACACGCGGAAGAACGTCAGTTTACCAACATAAGGGTCGGTCATGATCTTGAAGGCGAGTGCGGAGAACGGCTCTTCGTCAGAAGAGTGGCGTTCGGTTTCCGTACCGTCTTCCAGGTGCCCCTTGATCGACGGAATGTCGACCGGCGATGGCAGGTAGTCCACAACCGCGTCCAGCATAAGCTGAACCCCTTTGTTGCGATAGGAAGATCCGCAGATTACCGGGAAGATCTTAACTTCAACTACGCCTTTGCGCAGAGCAGCTTTGATCTCATCGATCGTAATCTCTTCCCCTTCCAGGTATTTCATGGTCAGGTCTTCGTCAAGCTCAGCGACCTTCTCGATCAGTTCGTTGCGCAGTTCTTCCACTTGATCTTTGAACTCGGACGGAACGTCCACAACTTCAATGTCGCGGCCCAGATCGTCTTTGTACATGTGCGCTTTTTGTTCGACAAGGTCGATGATACCGACAAAATCGTTCTCAGCGCCGATCGGCAGTTGAATCGCAACCGCGTTCGCTTGCAGACGCTCACGCATATCCTTAACAACGTTAAGGAAGTCGGCTCCGATAATATCCATCTTGTTTACATATGCGATCCGGGGAACGCCGTAACGGTCAGCCTGTCTCCATACAGTTTCAGACTGAGGTTCCACGCCCTCTTTCGCACTGAAAACACCTACTGCCCCGTCCAATACACGCAGGGAACGTTCAACTTCAACCGTGAAGTCAACGTGCCCCGGGGTATCAATGATATTGACGCGGTGGCCTTTCCAAGCAGCCGTTGTAGCAGCGGAAGTAATCGTGATCCCGCGCTCCTGTTCCTGTTCCATCCAGTCCATTGTCGCAGCGCCTTCGTGAACTTCACCGATCTTGTGCGTACGGCCTGTGTAGAAGAGAATACGTTCGGTCGTCGTGGTTTTGCCGGCGTCAATATGCGCCATGATACCGATGTTGCGTGTATTTTTCAAGGAGAACTCTCTTGCCATGAAATAGATCTCCCTTCAAAATTGAGGTGATTGTTTCGTGCTTAATCCTACCAGCGATAGTGAGCAAACGCTTTGTTCGCTTCAGCCATCTTGTGCGTGTCTTCGCGCTTCTTCACGGATGCGCCCGTATTGTTGGAAGCATCGATGATTTCAGCAGCCAGACGCTCTTCCATCGTCTTCTCTCCGCGGTTGCGGGAGTAGTTAACGAGCCAACGTAATCCCAGGGATGTACGTCTTTCCGGTTTTACTTCGATCGGCACTTGGTAGTTGGCGCCGCCTACACGGCGAGCCTTAACTTCCAGAACCGGCATGATGTTCTTGATGGCGGCCTCGAACACTTCCATAGGATCTTTACCCGTACGCTCTTCAATAAGCTTGAATGCGTTGTACAGAATGCTCTGAGCGACACCTCTCTTACCATCCAGCATAACACGGTTGATCAACCGAGTAACCAGCTTGCTGTTATACACCGGATCAGGCAGCACGTCTCTTTTCGTAACTGGACCTTTGCGTGGCATGGATATCCCCCTTTCTTGATTGTTTACTTATATCGATTCTTATTTCTTAGCTTTAGGACGCTTGGCGCCGTATTTGGAACGGGCCTGCATACGGTTGTTCACGCCTGCTGTATCCAGCGCGCCGCGAACGATGTGATAACGAACACCCGGCAAGTCTTTTACGCGGCCACCGCGAATCAGTACTACGCTGTGCTCCTGCAGGTTGTGTCCGATACCAGGAATGTAAGCCGTCACCTCTACGCGGTTCGTCAGACGAACACGGGCATATTTACGAAGTGCGGAGTTTGGCTTCTTAGGAGTCATAGTGCCTACACGAGTGCAGACGCCACGCTTCTGAGGAGCGCTCAAGTCGGTAGCCTCACGCTTCAGGGCATTGTAACCTCTCTGCAGTGCTGGCGACTTCGATTTGTAAACCTTGGCTTGACGGCCTTTACGGACCAGTTGGTTAATAGTTGGCATTGTTGTGCCACCCCCTTCCTTGAATGATGATCCATTACAAACCAGATTGTTAAGTCCACAGACCCAGGCGGTTCATAAAAGAACAAATGAAAAGTCTTTGATCCAAGGGTTCACCCTTCTCACAAAAACAGTTCCTTACACTATGGTTTTAAGACGGCTGCCATGGCAGCGCCCACTTGAATCCCGCATGCCTTGCCCAGATGCTGCATCGTATCCACGTAAGTCAACTTGACCCCGTGTTTGCTGCAAAGGCTGACAATTCGCGATGTAATCCGTGGATCTCCGTCTTCCGCCACAAATACTTCTGCGGCCTGGCCCAGTTCGACTGCCTTGACGGTCTGCTTGGTGCCAATCTTGATCTGAGCGTTCTGTAATCCGCTATCATCCGTCATCATAAAGGTTCCTCCATTATGAATAAATAATAAGGGATACTCACGCACCTTGGATATATTATCATTACCTCATATCCGATGTCAAGAAGTTCTCCAAAAAACTTAGGCTATCAGTTCATCATGCCGGATGAGAGGCATCCGGCATGATTCTTCTGATAGTGTCAACAATCCGCTTATTCAGCCGGTACGGTCTCCAGAGCTTCGGAATCGCTCTCTTCGCCATCCGGTGTCGTAAGCTTGACGTTGCGGTAGCGATTCATGCCGGTACCGGCCGGAATCAGCTTGCCGATGATAACATTTTCTTTCAGGCCAAGCAGTTGGTCGACTTTGCCCTTGATCGCGGCATCGGTCAGGACACGCGTTGTCTCCTGGAACGATGCTGCCGACAGGAAGGAGTCGGTCTCCAGCGAAGCCTTGGTAATACCGAGCAGAACCGGTTTGGCCACTGCCGGCTCTTTGCCGGCGAGAATAGCCTCCTTGTTGGCTGCTTCATATTCATGAATATCGGCAAATGCGCCCGGCAGCAGGTTGGTGTCGCCGGCGTCGATAATCCGGATCTTGCGCAGCATCTGCTTGATCATAACCTCGACGTGCTTGTCGTTGATTTCTACGCCTTGGTTCCGGTATACGCGCTGAACTTCCTGAAGGATATAGTTCTGCACGCCGCGGATGCCCTTGATGCGCAGCATTTCCTTCGGATCGATCGAACCGTCTGTCAGTTCGTCGCCCGCTTCGATCTCCTGGCCTTCGCTTACGCGCAGACGGGAGCCGTACGTAATGGAGTAGACCTTGCTCTCCGCTTCGCCCTGAACCTCGATCTCGCGGCGATCCTTGGCTTCACGGATTTCCTTGACTACGCCGTCAATCTCACTGATGGTAGCCTGACCTTTCGGATTCCGGGCTTCAAAGAGCTCCTGAATACGCGGCAGACCTTGTGTGATGTCATCTCCGGCAACGCCCCCGGTATGGAACGTACGCATGGTAAGCTGGGTTCCCGGTTCCCCGATGGACTGGGCGGCGATAATGCCGACCGCTTCCCCGATCTCTACATGCTTGCCGGTCGCCAGATTGCGGCCATAGCACTTCTTGCAGACGCCATGACGGGCGCGGCAGCTCAGAACCGAACGGATCTGCAGCTTGGCAACTCCCGCATTGACGATTTCTTCCGCCTTGTCAGAGTCGATGAGATCATTGCGATGAACAATAATCTCTCCCGTCTCCGGATGACGGACTGTTTCGAAGGAGTAACGCCCTTCGATACGGTCGTACAGATCCTCGATAACTTCCTTGCCGTCTTGAATGCGGCTGACCGTGAAGCCCTTATCGGTTCCGCAGTCTTCCTCGCGCACGATAACGTCCTGCGCAACGTCAACGAGACGGCGGGTCAAGTAACCCGAGTCCGCTGTACGAAGCGCTGTATCCGCCAGACCTTTACGGGCACCGTGCGTCGAAATGAAGTATTCCAGGACGGTAAGGCCTTCACGGAAGTTCGCCTTGATCGGCAGCTCGAAGATTCGGCCCGACGGCGTCGCCATCAGTCCGCGCATACCGCCCAGCTGGGTAATCTGCGATTTGTTACCGCGAGCCTTGGAGTCGACCATCAGCATGATGGAGTTGAACCGGTCCATGGATTTCATCAGGACGTTCGTAAGATCGTCCTTGGTCTTCGACCAGATTTCGATAACGCGGTCATACCGTTCTTCGTTCGTAATCAGACCACGGCGGTACTGATTGGCGACGACTTCGACCTTCTTCTCGGATTCATGCAGGATTTCCTTCTTCTCTTCCGGTACAATAACGTCCGATACCGCGATCGTAACGCCTGCACGGGTGGAGTAAGTGAACCCAAGCTGCTTGATTTTGTCGAGAATAATCGACGTCTGGGTCGTATGGTAGATCTCGAAGCAACGGGCGATAATGGTGCCCAGGTACTCCTTGCCGACCGCACCCGGAACCGGAAGCTCATTCATGCGTTCCAGCACGTTGGCTCCCTTGTCATAGATGAAGTATTTATCCGGCGTACCCTGCAGCAGGTTCTCTTTGGTTGCTTCGTTGATGTAAGGGAACGATTCCGGGAAGATTTCGTTGAAGATAATCTTGCCCACCGTCGTAACGAGCAGAGCTTTCTGCTGTGCTTCCGTGAAATTCGTCTTCCCGAGCGCCTTGACCGGAATGGCCACGCGTGCATGAAGACCGGCAGTTCCGCGCTGGTAAGCGGAGACGGCTTCATTGACGGAGCCGAGAATCATGCCGCTGCCCTTTTCTTCCTTGTTGTCCATGGTCAGATAGAATGAACCAAGCACCATGTCCTGGGAAGGGGTAACGACCGGCTTGCCGTCTTTCGGGTTCAAAATGTTGCCGGATGCCAGCATCAGAATGCGGGCTTCCGCCTGCGCTTCCGCCGAGAGCGGAACGTGAACGGCCATCTGGTCACCGTCGAAGTCAGCGTTATACGCTGTACATACGAGCGGGTGAAGACGAATGGCGTGTCCTTCTACCAGGATCGGCTCAAACGCCTGGATGCCCAGACGGTGCAGCGTGGGGGCACGGTTCAGGAGAACCGGATGTTCCTTGATCACTTCTTCCAGAACGTCCCACACTTCCGGACTTACCCGTTCCACTTTGCGCTTGGCGCTCTTGATGTTGTGGGCCAGACCCTTGTTGACCAGTTCCTTCATGACGAACGGCTTGAACAGCTCAAGCGCCATTTTCTTCGGCAGACCGCACTGGTACATCTTCAGATAAGGTCCGACAACGATAACGGAACGTCCCGAGTAGTCGACGCGCTTGCCGAGCAGGTTCTGACGGAAACGACCCTGTTTGCCCTTCAGCATATGGCTGAGGGATTTCAGCGGACGGTTGCCCGGACCTGTTACCGGACGGCCGCGGCGGCCGTTGTCGATCAGTGCGTCGACAGCTTCCTGAAGCATGCGTTTCTCGTTCTGAACGATAATGTCCGGAGCGCCGAGATCCAGCAGTCTCTTCAGACGGTTGTTGCGGTTGATAACGCGGCGGTACAGATCGTTCAGGTCGGAGGTGGCAAAACGTCCGCCGTCCAGCTGCACCATCGGACGGAGTTCCGGCGGAATAACCGGCAGCACGTCCATGATCATCCACTCCGGCTTGTTGCCGGAATTGCGGAAAGCCTCAATGACTTCCAGACGCTTGATCGCACGGTTGCGGCGCTGGCCTTGTGCCGTGCGCAGCTCTTCCTTCAAGAACTCCAGTTCCTTGTCGATATCCAGATCCTGAAGCAGCTTCTTGACCGCTTCCGCGCCCATGCTTGCCTGGAAGGCATAGCCGTATTTCTCGCGGTAGCTGCGGTATTCCTTCTCGGAGAGCAGCTGTTTCTTCTCCAGAGGCGTATCACCCGGATCGGTTACCACATAGGAAGCGAAGTAAATGATCTCTTCCAGGGAACGCGGAGACATATCCAGCGCCAGACCCATGCGGCTCGGGATGCCTTTGAAATACCAGATATGCGATACCGGAGCTGCCAGCTCGATGTGGCCCATGCGCTCGCGGCGAACCTTTGCCCGGGTAACTTCAACGCCGCAGCGGTCGCAGACGACCCCTTTATAACGGACACGCTTGTACTTGCCGCAATGACATTCCCAGTCCTTTTGAGGTCCGAAAATGCGTTCGCAGAACAGGCCTTCCTTCTCCGGCTTAAGCGTCCGGTAGTTGATCGTTTCCGGTTTCTTCACTTCTCCGCGGGACCAAGAACGAATCTTCTCCGGGGAGGCTAGGCCGATTTTCATGAATTCAAAGTTGTTGACGTCCAACAAGGAGCAACCCTCCTTAACCTCATCCTGATTTGGTGCCGCGACAGCCCCCCGCCGTATGCCGAATCAGCTACAGCGAGGGGCCTCACGGACCATGTGATATTAAAAGATATGCTTATTCGATTCCGACTTCCGCGCCTTCCAGATTGAGACTCAGCTTGTCATTCGTTGCTTCATCTTCATCGTCAAGTTCCTTCATCTCGATCTCCTGCTCGTCGCCGCTGAGGATTTTGACATCCATGCCGAGCGATTGCAGTTCCTTGATGAGTACCTTGAACGATTCCGGAACGCCCGGTTCAGGCACATTCTCGCCTTTGACGATCGACTCATAGGTCTTCACGCGGCCCACCACATCGTCAGATTTGACGGTGAGGATTTCTTGCAGCGTGTAGGCGGCGCCGTAGGCTTCGAGCGCCCACACTTCCATTTCCCCGAAGCGCTGTCCGCCGAACTGCGCCTTACCACCCAGCGGCTGCTGGGTAACGAGCGAGTACGGGCCGGTAGAACGGGCATGGATTTTATCGTCGACCATGTGCGCCAGCTTGATCATGTGCATGACGCCGACCGTTACTTCGCGTTCAAAACGTTCTCCGGTCCGGCCGTCATACAGGATGGTCTTGCCGTTGCGCTGCATGCCGGCTTCTTCCATCGTATCGAAGACGTCATACTCACGCGCGCCGTCAAAGACCGGCGTTGCGACATGAATGCCGAGCTGCAGGGCAGCCATACCGATATGAACTTCAAGCACCTGTCCGATGTTCATACGCGATGGTACGCCCAGCGGGTTGAGCACAACCTGTACCGGCGTGCCGTCCGGAAGGAACGGCATATCTTCTTCAGGCAGAATACGGGCAACGACACCCTTGTTGCCGTGTCGTCCGGCCATCTTGTCGCCTTCGGAAATTTTACGTTTCTGGGCAATGTATACACGCACCAGCTGGTTAACGCCCGGAGGCAGCTCATCGCCGTTCTCACGGGTGAATACCTTGACGTCTACAATGATGCCGTCACTGCCGTGCGGTACGCGCAGGGACGTATCGCGCACTTCGCGAGCCTTCTCGCCGAAGATGGCATGCAGCAGGCGCTCTTCCGCCGTCAGCTCAGTTACGCCCTTAGGCGTCACTTTACCGACCAGGATGTCGCCAGCGCTGATCTCGGCGCCGATGCGGATAATACCGCGCTCATCGAGATTGCGGAGCGCTTCTTCGCCCACGTTAGGAATATCGCGGGTAATTTCTTCCGGTCCAAGCTTCGTATCACGGGCTTCGGATTCATACTCCTCGATGTGAATCGAAGTGTAGACATCTTCCTTCACCAGCTTCTCGCTCAGCAGGATCGCATCTTCATAGTTGTAGCCTTCCCATGTCATGAACGCAACGACTACGTTGCGGCCAAGCGCCAATTCGCCCATTTCTGTGGAAGGACCGTCCGCCAGGATATCCCCCTTCTTAACCACTTCTCCGCGCTTGACGATCGGACGCTGGTTAATGCAGGTACCTTGGTTAGAACGCATGAATTTGTGTAATTTATACTTAACAATATCGCCTTTAACTTCTTTACCGTCGACGGTTTCGACGCGGCGCAGCCAAATTTCATTAGCCGACGAGCGCTCGATAATCCCGTCGTATTTGGATACAATACATACGCCGGAATCCTTGGCCGATTTATGCTCCATACCGGTGCCGACAAGCGGCGCCTTCGGAATCAGCAGCGGAACTGCCTGGCGCTGCATGTTGGAACCCATAAGCGCGCGGTTGGAGTCATCGTTCTCCAGGAACGGAATCAGCGCCGTAGCGACCGACACGACCTGTTTCGGAGAAACGTCCATGTAATCCACCCGGTTGCTCGGCATCGTCGTGATGTTGTCGGACAGCTTGTTGTAACGAACGATAACCATTTCGTCTACAAAGTTGCCTTCTTCCGTCAGTTCGGCGTTTGCCTGGGCGATCACATAGTTATCCTCTTCATCAGCGGTCATATAATGAATCTGATCCGTTACTTTGCCCGTCTTCGGATCCACCCAGCGATACGGAGCTTCAATAAATCCGTATTCGTTGATCCGGGCAAACGTCGACAGGGAGTTGATCAGACCGATGTTCGGGCCTTCAGGCGTTTCAATTGGACACATACGGCCGTAATGACTGTGATGGACGTCGCGCACTTCAAAGCCCGCGCGTTCGCGAGTCAGACCGCCCGGACCCAGTGCGGAGAGACGCCGTTTGTGGGTCAGCTCGGCAAGCGGGTTCGTCTGGTCCATGAACTGGGACAGCTGCGAGCTGCCGAAGAACTCTTTGATCGAAGCGATAACCGGACGAATGTTGATCAGCGCCTGCGGCGTGATGGCATTCGCGTCCTGAATCGACATTCTCTCGCGGACGACACGCTCCATGCGGGACAGACCGATGCGGAATTGATTCTGCAGCAGTTCGCCCACCGAACGGAGACGCCGGTTGCCGAGGTGGTCAATATCATCCGTATTGCCGATGCCGTGCAGCAGATTGATGAAATAACTGATCGACGAAATGATGTCGGCCGGAGTAATATGCTTGATCGCCTTGTCGATATTGCCGTTGGCTATCAGTTTGACCACACGGCCTTCCTCGATTGGAGAGAAGACTTCAATCGTCTGAAGCGGAATGTCTTCGCTGTCCAGAACCCCGCCGGTAACGCGGTAAGTCTTGGCGGCCAATTCCTTCTCGAAATAAGGAATGAGCTCATCCAGCAGACGGCGGTCCACCATCTGGCCGGTCTCGGCGACAATCTCGCCTGTAGCCGTGTCCACAAGCGGCTGAGCCAGGCGCTGGTTGAACAGACGGTTCTTGATGTGGAGCTTCTTGTTGATCTTGTACCGGCCTACATTGGCCAGATCATAACGCTTAGGATCAAAGAAACGGGCCACGAGCAAGCTCTTGGCGTTATCCAGAGTCGGCGGCTCGCCCGGGCGAAGACGTTCATAAATCTCGATCAGTGCCTTCTCCGTGGAATCCGTATTGTCTTTGTCCAGCGTGTTGCGGATATATTCATCATTGCCAAGGAGATCCAGAATCTCGGCATCGCTGCCGAATCCGAGTGCGCGCAGCAGCACCGTTACCGGGATTTTGCGCGTGCGGTCGATGCGGACATACATAATGTCTTTGGCATCGGTCTCCAGCTCGAGCCAGGCTCCGCGGTTCGGGATAACCGTAGCGGTGTAAGTCTTCTTGGCATTCTTGTCGACCTTTGTGCTGAAATAGACGCTGGGAGAGCGAACCAACTGGCTGACAATAACCCGTTCCGCACCGTTGATAATGAACGTGCCGGTCTCCGTCATCAGCGGGAAATCCCCCATGAACACTTCCTGTTCCTTGACCTCGCCGGTCTCCTTGTTGATGAGCCGCACCTTTACCCGAAGCGGCGCCGCATACGTAACATCCCGCTCTTTGGCGTCGTCAACCGTATACTTCGGTTCACCCAGGCTGTAATCAATGAACTCCAGCACCAGATTCCCGGTGAAATCCTGGATCGGCGAGATGTCCTGGAACATTTCACGCAATCCTTCCTCCAAAAACCAATCGTACGATTTTTGTTGGATTTCAATCAGGTTCGGGACTTCGAGCACCTCGTTAATTCTTGCATAGCTTCGCCGAGTGCGTCGACCATACTGAACAAGATGTCCTGCCAACTTTACTCACCCCTCATGTCTACTCACTTAAAAATTGATTGCGAACCCTTGTTTGGAACCGTATAATGGAACCATACCTGCAGGATTCATCCATAAATAAAGAAAAGCCCTTATCGAATACTTTCGAAAAAAGAGCGCATTTATCCATGGTCGCTAGAACTCCCTACCAGTAGATTTGCCCAAAACGTACATATTATACGTCCACAAGCCCCGGTTTATACCTGCCGCACGCCTCCTCCCTCGTCAAATGCTTTCCAGAGAGCCGCGATCCGCCTGCATAATTTCACCGCCGGCATGCGCTTTGCCGGTCGATTTTCGACACTTGACATTTCAGCAAACTAAAGACAAAGAGCCTATCTTAATACTGACATTTTATAATAATATCATTCTCTCTTCGCGCTGTCAACACATCATTCCGATTTCCGTACCGCTTTCAGAATCCGGTAGCCCTTGTCCTTGCCGATCTCTTCCACTTCTCCGAACAGACTCTCGATCTTCGCGGCCGCCGATGGCGCCCCTTGTTTCTTCTGAATGACTACCCATAGCGAACCATTCGGGCGCAGCTGATGATAGGCCTCTTCGAAGATCCGGTGCACCACCGCTTTGCCTGCCCGAATCGGCGGGTTGGTCAGGATACAATCAAAGGTACGGTCCATAACCGCAGCGAGTCCATCGCTCTCCTCGACCTGCACATTCCGGATCCCGTTCGCCGCGGCATTCTCCCGCGCCAGTTCCACAGCCCGGCTGTTGATGTCAATCATCGTTACTTTGCCTTGCGGAGCCAGATGGGCGGCTGTTAATCCAATAGGGCCATAGCCGCATCCGACATCCAGAATATCGCCGTCCGCCGGAATTTCCATAGCCTCGATAAGTGCCCGGCTTCCGTAATCGATATCCCCTTTGGAGAATACGCCGGCATCGCTCGTGAACCGAAACCGCCTGCCTCTCAGCGTCGCTTCAAGGGTACGACGATTATGGGCGACATCCGGCTTTTGCGAGTAATAATGCTGGGACAATGCTGATCCCCCTTCCCGTTATAAAACAAACCCCTTGAACAGGTTCAAGGGGTTTGCAGGAGTCCGGGGAGTTCCCCCGGTGCCGGAAAATTATTACTTCACTTCTACAGTAGCGCCGGCTTCTTCCAGCTTGGCCTTCGTAGCGTCGGCGTCTTCTTTGCCTACCTTTTCCTTGATCGGCTTCGGAGCGTTGTCTACCAGATCCTTAGCTTCTTTCAGGCCCAGACCTGTGATTTCGCGAACTACCTTGATAACGTTGATCTTCGAAGCGCCAGCGTTAGTCAGGATTACGTCGAATTCAGTCTGTTCTTCTTCAACAGCGGCAGCAGCGCCTCCGCCCATTACAACCGGAGCTGCGGCAGTTACGCCGAATTCTTCTTCGATTGCCTTAACCAGGTCGTTCAGTTCAAGGACGCTCATGCCCTTGATTTCTTCCAAAATTGTTTCTTTGCTCATGAGTTAAACCTCCATTTTATAATAAAATTTTAGTGGGTTGTGCTGGAATCAAACGGCAAGCGGCTGATTAAGCACTTTGCTCGTTCTTGTCGGCGACAGCCTTGACGGCCAGCGCGAAGTTGCGCATTGGAGCCTGAAGAACGCTAAGCAGCATGGAGAGCAGACCTTCGCGGGAAGGAAGCTCGGCCAGTGCCTTGATCTGTTCGGGACCAACTACACGCCCTTCTACAACGCCGCCTTTCAGCTTGAGCGCGTCGTTCTTCTTGGCGAAATCATTCAAAATCTTGGCCGGAGCCACGGCATCCGTCGTGCTGAATGCTACAGCGGTCGGACCGCTCAGGACTTCGTCCAGTTCGCTCAGTTCCGCCGCAGCCGTCGCGCGGCGCAGCAGCGTGTTCTTCAGCACTTGGAATTCCACGCCGGCTTCGCGAAGCTGCTTGCGCAGCTCGGTAACCTGCGCTACGTTCAATCCGCGGTAGTCCGCAACCACTGTTGTCAGGCTGTTCTGCAGCTTGCCAACAACGACATCAACCGCTTCTTGCTTAGCTTGGATCACTTTTGCATTTGCCAATGTATACACCTCCTGAAAATTGTTGAGACGGCCGATTCCGCTGCCGGAATCTCTGGCCGAACCTACGCAGGCATTAGAAAAGCCTCCGCAGAATCACGAAGGCTTGATAAAATCGAAGGCTGCCGTACGGCGGCAGCGCCTCTCATTTCTATCACAACACCTCGGTAGGAAATTAAGCTTCGCAGCACCTACTGTCTACGGTAAGCATATTCGAATTTTAAGAAAATCCGTGGTTCGCACAACTGTTATAGATTAGCAGAGTTCCTCCGAAGAGTCAACCCCTGATTATCTGTAAGAAGCTGTGTTCACGCGGGCGCTTGGTCCCATAGTCGAGGAGACAGCGATGCCCTTCAGGTATACACCCTTGGCAGCAGCCGGCTTCGCCCGGTTCAGAGCGTCAATCAGCGCCTTCAGATTCTCGTTCAGTTGAGCAGCTTCAAAAGACACTTTGCCGATTGGCGCGTGAATTTGGCCTGCTTTGTCCAGACGGTATTCGATCTTACCGGCCTTGATTTCTTGAACGGCCTTGGCAACATCAAATGTAACCGTGCCGGCTTTAGGGTTAGGCATGAGGCCCTTACCGCCGAGCAGACGGCCCAGTTTACCGACTTCGCTCATCATATCAGGTGTCGCTACGCAGACATCGAACTCGAACCAGCCCTGCTGGATCTTCGTGATCATGTCCTGATCGCCTACATAGTCAGCGCCGGCAGCTTCCGCTTCCTTCGCCTTATCACCTTTTGCAAATACCAGCACGCGCTGCGTTTTGCCTGTGCCGTGAGGCAGGACAACGACGCCGCGAACGGCCTGGTCTTGTTTACGAGGGTCTACACCAAGACGAACTGCAACTTCAACGGTCTCGTCGAACTTGGCAGTTGCGGCTTTCTTCACAAGCTCTACAGCTTCTGAAGGCTCGTAAGTCGCTTCGCTGTCAATCAGCTTGGCGGCTTCAACGTACTTCTTGCCGTGTTTAGCCATTATAATGTTCCTCCTTTGTGGTATTAGCGGAATGTCCTCCCACATATTGCGGCCGGATGGCCGGTTGAACAAGGACGGATTAGTCCTCGATCGTGATGCCCATGCTGCGGGCAGTACCTTCGACCATACGCATAGCAGCTTCAACGGAAGCAGCGTTCAGGTCAGGCATTTTTTGCTCAGCGATTTCACGCACTGCGGCGCGGTTCAGCTTGGCAACTTTCTTCTTGTTCGGTTCGCCGGAGCCCTTTTCTACCTTCGCAGCGATGCGGAGCAGAACGGCAGCCGGAGGAGTTTTGGTGATGAACGTGAACGAACGGTCTTCAAATACCGTAATTTCAACCGGGATGATCAGGCCAGCCTGGTCAGCGGTACGGGCGTTGAATTCCTTACAGAATGCCATGATGTTGACACCTGCTTGTCCAAGCGCCGGACCTACTGGAGGCGCAGGATTCGCTTTCCCTGCAGGAATCTGCAGTTTCACCATTTTAATAACTTTCTTAGCCATGAGTGACACCTCCTTGCGTAAGTAGTGGTATTCGGACGCTTAACGCATCCTCCCACAAGAAACCCTTGCGTGGGCTATATTTTCTCCACTTGAGTGAAATCCAACTCCAGCGGGGTTTCCCGACCAAACATATTCACATGAACCTTGATCTTGCTCTTGTCAGCCAAAATTTCTTCCACGGAGCCCACGAAATTCGCGAAAGGACCAACCATGATGCGTACGGATTCCTTGATCTCAAAGTCGATCTTCGGTTTCGGTTCCGACATACCCATATGCTTCAGGATCTGATCAACCTCTTCCGGAAGCAGCGCGGTCGGTTTCGAACCGGAGCCCGTTGAACCCACGAAGCCCGTAACGCCCGGCGTGTTGCGCACTACATACCAGGAATCATCCGTCTGGATCATCTCCACCAGGACATATCCGGGGTAAACCTTGCGCATGACCGTCTTTTTCTTGCCATCCTTGTTCACCAGTTCTTCTTCCATCGGAACAAGAACCCGGAAGATTTTGTCTTCCATGCCCATGGACTCAACGCGTTTTTCCAAATTGGCTTTGACTTTGTTCTCATACCCGGAATAGGTATGAACGACGTACCATCTTTTTTCCATATCAAGCCACCTGGGACCTCTCTAAATAATCCATTCGATCACAGCGGAAATACCGATGTCCAGAACCCAGAAGTAAATGGCGACCACCGTGATAGTACCCAGTACGATCAGCGAATAGTTGGTCAGCTCTTTACGGTTGGGCCATCGAACCTTCTTAAGTTCAGTCCAGCTCTCAGTGAAAAAGGAAAACAAAGACTTAAAACTGCGTTTCACGCCGACTACACCTCCAACAGACTATCTGGTTTCACGATGAGGAGTTTGCGCGTTGCAAAACTTGCAAAACTTCTTCAACTCCATGCGGTCGGGATGATTACGCTTGTTCTTGGTCGTCGCGTAGTTTCTTTGCTTGCAGCTTGTGCAAGCCAGAGTGATAATTACCCGCATGATTACACCTCCCGATTCGTTCCTCCGGCATGCCGAAGAACGCAAATATTGATCCTTGCCTGCAAACTGCGGTTCGGCTTCTCTCCAGCACCGCTAGAAGGCTGTCATAGACGGCTTTCTGTACAATGCTGAAAAAGGCCTCTGCCGTCTTTCGTGGATGGCATCCGAAAATTTAGGCCTACCCAAAACACTTTATCACAGTGCGAAGCTCCATGTCAACGCAAGAGTTGCCTGTTTCCTGGAGATTCCGCACCTTTCTCCGGCGCCGCCCAAGTCTTCGTCTCTTCCTTCTTCGATCCGCTGTGTACGAGTGATAGTATGGACCGAATCCATCAAAAAAAGACCCGTGAACCGAGTCTTCTTCCCGTTCATTATATCATTAATTGTCCCGAACTTCCAGATAGCGTTCCAATTTCCGCTTCACCCGCTGAAGCGCGTTGTCAATCGACTTCACATGCCGCTTCAGATCCTCGGCGATTTCCTGATAGGAGCGCCCGTCGAGATACAGCATAAGCACCTTGCGTTCCAGATCGCTGAGAATCTCCGCCATCTTGTCTTCGAGCCCGATGAACTCTTCCTGATTGATAATCAGCTCCTCGGGGTCCAGCACCTGCGAGCCGCAGATCACGTCCATGAGCGTCCGGTCTGAATCCTCGTCATAGATCGGTTTGTCGAGCGATACATAGGAGTTCAGCGGAATATGCTTCTGTCGGGTCGCGGTCTTGATGGCCGTGATAATCTGGCGGGTAATGCACAGCTCCGCAAAAGCCTTGAAGGAAGAAAGCTTGTCTCCCTTGAAATCGCGAATGGCCTTATAAAGACCGATCATGCCTTCCTGTACAATGTCTTCGCGGTCCGCGCCAATCAGGAAATAAGAACGGGCTTTGGCACGCACGAAATTACGGTACTTGTTGATCAAGTGTTCCAATGCGCCGCCGTCGCCGTCCCGGACGGCATCGACAAGGTCCTCATCGCTTATGAAATCATACTCGGACAGCATTAATTCCTTGAGGTCGACACTCACCAAGAATCCCCCCGGCTGCAACGCAAGACACATCGTCACTTCGCGAAATATACGAACAGTATATATTATGTTACCTTACACCGTCAACAAGACTTTGCCCAAAAACAATCATCAATAGCATAATATGACAATTGTTGCTTTTTGGTGAATTTTATCTACTGCCGTCTCCACTTCTCCAGCTTGCGGCGGATGTCGGCCGGCAGCTTTTGTTCCAGAGAGTGCCGGGAGAAATTTGTCCGGTCGGGGTCGATCGCCTGCTGAATTTCGCGCTGGTTCTCCTCGACCTCCACTTTAAGCTCGCGCGCCGACAGGCGCAGCGCCCCTTGGGCGAAGACTACATGCTGTTCGGTAAGATCGCTGGTCGCCACATAGATCTGGCGGCGCCGGTGGCTGAGTTCCCCCACCAGCCGCTCAATGCACTCGTCGGCCGTCTCCTTCTCCTTGGTGAAATACACTTCTACCTTGCCTTGGACAAAAGAGCGCCCCAGGCCGGGGACCCGGTAAGCGTCAAATACGGCAATCACCCGCCGGCCGGAGTAAGCCTGGTAATCGGCCAGCAGATCCAGCAGCCGGTCGCGCGCTTCCTGCATGCCTTCCTGGGCCAGGGCCGTCAGCTCCGGCCAGCCGCCGATCATATTGTAGCCGTCCACCAGCAGCACATCGCGCCAGTCCGCCATCGCGCTAGCCGCGCCGGCGACGAAACACTTCGTACATGACGACGCCTGCGGCCACGGAAGCGTTCAGCGAGTTGATCCGGCCGCTCATGGGGAGCTTCAGCAGAACGTCGCACTTCTCGCGGATCAGCCGGCCCATTCCCTTCTGCTCATTGCCGATGACGACTGCCACGGGTCCGGTGAAGATATCCGAACCGAACAAGTCCTGCTCGGTATCCACATCAGTGCCGACAATCCACACGCCCAGCTCCTTCAGCCGGTCAATGGTCTGTCCCAGGTTGGTAACCCGGGCCACCGGCACATATTCCACCGCGCCCGCCGAAGTACGGGAGACCGTCGCCGTAATCTGGGCCGAACGGCGCTTGGGTACGATAACCCCGTGAACGCCCGTGCAGTCGGCTGTCCGCAGAATCGAACCCAGGTTGTGCGGGTCTTCGATCTCGTCCAGCAGCAGCAGAAACGGCGGCTCGTCCTTGGCCTCAGCGGCGGCGAGCATCTCCTCGACTGTCGAGTAGGCGAACGGAGCCGCCTGCGCGACTACGCCCTGATGCTGCAGCCCGGGCGCAAGCTGATCCAGCTTCCGCTTGTCGACATGCTGAACGATGACCCCGGCTTGGCGGGCTTCCGCCAGAATCGGCGCGGTCAGGTGCTTCTGGGCCGTCTCCGCGATCCAGATTTTGTTGAGGGTCCGGCCTGCGCGCAGCGCTTCCAGCACGGAGTGCTTGCCGGCCAGAATCTCCTCTTCGCTCTTGAATTCTTCTGTCATCTTGTTATTCCCTCCGGTTCTGTTGTTCCATATACGCAATGCCTCTATGAATTAATTCTTCCAGCCGCTCCTGTCTTCCCATGTAATACAAGTAGCCGATCAATGTCTCAAAAGCCGTGGCATGCCGGTATTCCAGCACATCCGCATTCTTCGGAATGGTGCCTGATTTGGCATTGCGTCCCTGCCGCACTTTGTCGCGCTCTTCTTCGGTAAGCTCCGGCTCCAGGAGAGTCAGCATTCGGGACTGCGCCTTGGCGGATACGTATCCGGTCGAGCTGCGGTGCAGATGATGCGGCTTCAGGTTCGGCTGCGAGACCATATACTGCCGAATCGCCACCTCGTACACCGCATCTCCGACATAGGCCAGCACGATAGGCGGGATCAGGTTCACCGGCTTGGATGGAGGATAGGGGAACCAGCCCGGACCGCTCATTTGCGCTTCCACCGCACGCCCTGCGGCGTGTCTTCCAGAACGATGCCCATCGCCGCAAGCTGGTCGCGGATCTCATCGGAGCGCGCCCAGTTCTTCGTCTTCCGGGCTTCCGTCCGCTCCTCGATCAACCGCTCGATCTCCTCGTCCGCGCCTTCCTCGGCGGCCGGCTCCGCCACGATGCGCAGTACGCGGTTCATCGTATCAAAGGCATCCGCCAGCGCTTTCAGATCGGCGGCGCTCACTTCCGTCTCCGCCAGAATGCGGTTGACGAGCGCTACCCAATCGAACATCGCGGTAACGGCGTCCGGCGTATTGAAGTCATCCTGCATCTTCTCATGGTATCGGCCGACAATAGCCGTGAGCGAAGCCGTCAGCTCATCGCTGGCCGTTCCGGCGGCTGCGGCCTCCGGTCCTCCGGCCAGTTCCAGACGGTGGCGGAGGTTGCCGGCAGCCGTAGCGATGCGTTCGGCGCTCTTCTCGGCCGAGCTCAGCGCCTCTTCGGTGAAGTTCAGCGGATTGCGGTAGTGCGAGGAGAGCATGAAGTAGCGGATCGCGCCCGCCTTGTACCGCTCCCGGATGTCCTTGACGAGCAGCCCGTTGCCGAGCGACTTCGACATTTTCTCATCGCCGATGTTCAGAAAAGCGTTGTGCATCCAGTAATTCGACAAAGGCTTGCCGGTCAGCGCCTCGCTCTGCGCGCACTCGCACTCATGATGCGGGAACTGGAGATCGACTCCGCCTCCGTGAATATCAATCGTGTCTCCCAGGAACTCCCGCGCCATGGCGGAGCATTCGATGTGCCAGCCGGGCCGGCCCTTGCCCCAAGGGCTGTCCCAGGCAATCTCGCCGGGCTTCGCAGCCTTCCAGAGCACGAAGTCCTCCGGATTCTCCTTGCGCGCGTCCACTTCGATCCGGATGCCGAATTGCAGCTTGTCGAGCTGCTGGCCGGACAGCTTGCCGTAATCGGCAAACTTGGCGGTGCGGTAGAAGACATCGCCGCCTTTTTCGTAGGCATATCCCCGCTCTTCCAGCTCCCGGATGAAATCAATGATCAGCGGCATGCTCTGGGTCACCCGCGGATTCTGCGTCGCCGGGCGAACGCCGAGACCCTCCGCATCCTCCAGGTAAGCCTGGATGAACCGTTCGGCCACTTCCGGCACCGTCAGCTCCATCTCCTCGGCCTTGCGGATCAGCTTGTCGTCCACATCCGTGAAGTTCGTAATATACACCACTTCATAGCCGATCTGTTCCAGATAGCCTCGCACCACATCGAATACAATCATGGGTCTGGCGTTGCCGATATGAATATAGCCGTATACCGTCGGGCCGCACACATACATTTTGACCTTGCCTTCCGTCTGCGGAATGAAGGGTTCCTTGTGCCTCGACATCGTGTTGTAGATTTGCATGACCATTCTATTCAATCCTTTCTAAATCTCGTAATCCCCCTGATGATCGCCAAAAACCTGCTCGCTCTCCAGCCGCCGTTGCTCCCGCTGCCGGTCATCCGTTCCGAGCTGCTCCCGCAGCTCCTCGATCTCTCTCTGCAGAAAACGCAGCGAGTCGATGAACGGATCGGGCAGCTTCGTGTGGTCCAGCCGGTCGCTCACCCGCTCGCCGTTGCGCTTGACAATCCGTCCCGGGTTGCCGACTACGGTGCTGTTCGGAGGAACCTCGCGCAGCACGACGGCATTGGACCCGACATTGCTGTTGTCGCCGATCCGGAACGAACCGAGCACCTTCGCGCCCGATCCGATGACGACATTATTGCCGACGGTAGGATGGCGCTTGCCCTTCTCCTTGCCCGTGCCTCCCAGCGTGACGCCTTGGTAGATCACGACATCGTCGCCAATCTCGCAGGTCTCGCCGATGACAATCCCCATTCCGTGGTCGATGAACAGGCGCTTTCCGATGACGGCGCCGGGATGTATCTCGATGCCGGTCATGAACCGGCTGAACTGGGAGACCATCCGGGCCAGCGTGTAGCGCCGTTTCCGGTACAGAACATGTGCAATCCGGTGACACCAGATCGCATGGAGGCCGGCATAGGTGAAGATCACCTCGAACCGGCTGCGCGCCGCCGGATCATTGTCCAGCACCGCCCGGATATCGCTCTTCATCTCCTTCAACATCACGAATCCCCTCTTCATGACTATTCAGGTTATCTGGCGGTACGGCCGCCGGGCCCATTGGTTAACAAAAAACGCCCCTGCAGCCTCGGCTGCAGAGACGTCGGTACGCGGTTCCACTCTGCTTGGAGACCCGGATCGCCTGCGGCGTCGGTAGGTCTCCCTCTTGGGCCGCCCGGTAACGGGGGCGGATTCCGGTCCGGCCTAGCGTTCTCACCCGAAGGCCGGGGAGCGCGGTCAGCCGGACGGCTCACGGGTGCATTTCTGCGGCGGGCAGACGAATAACTCTCAGCCTGGACCCTCCGGGCCCGCGGTTACTCTCTCTGGTTGCTGCCCCGTCCGGCATACTTCTCCCGATCACAGCCGTTCATATGTCTTCATCTTATCCAAAAGCTCCCGCACTGACAAGGGGAGCGGGCCGCCCAAAAATCTTAAGCTCCCTTGATCTGCGCCTTCAAGCGGTCGACCGTAACGTCTCTGCCGAGCAGCGCAATCGTTGCGTTCAAATCCCGGCCGTGTATCTGGCCGGTCAGGGCGACGCGGATCGGCATGAACAGCGCCTTGCCCTTGTGACCGGTCTCCTTCTGGACTTCTTTGATCCAGGCGGCAATCCCCTGCGGCGTGAACTCGCTTCCCGCCTCGATCTTCGCCAGGAAGGCGGACAGCACTTCCGGAACCTGCGGTTCCGCCAGGATCTGCGCGGCTTCCGTGTCCAGCTCCAGATGCCGGCGGAAGAACAGCGCCGACAGCTCTACAATATCGGAGGCGGCCACCATCTGCTCCTGATAGAGCGCTACCAGGCTCTCCGCCCACGCCTGCTGCTCGGAAGACAGCTCGGCCGGAAGGCGCGCAGCCTTCTGGAGATGAGGAATCGCCAGCGCCGCAATCCGCTTCGGATCGGCATTCTTGATATAGTGATTGTTCAGATGAGCCAGCTTATTCGTATCGAACACCGCCGGACTCTTGGACAGGCGGTCGGCATTGAAGATCGAGATCAGCTGCTCTCGGCTGAAAATCTCCTCTTCGCCTTCCGGCGACCAGCCCAGCAGCGCGATGTAGTTGAACAGCGCTTCCGGCAGATAGCCGAGCTCGTCATACTGCTCGATGAACTGGATAATCGATTCATTCCGCTTGCTGAGCTTCTTGTGGTCTTCGCCGACAATCAGCGTCATATGGCCGAAGACCGGCGCTTCCCAGCCCAGGGCTTCATAGATCATGAGCTGGCGCGGCGTATTGGAGATATGATCTTCGCCCCGAAGCACATGCGTAATCTTCATCAGGTAGTCGTCGACTACTACCGCATAGTTATACGTAGGAATGCCGTCGCGCTTGACGATGACAAAATCGCCCATTTCGTCCGTCTGGAACGAAATCGTGCCTTTTACCATATCGTTGAACGTATAGGTCCGGTTCTCCGGTACCCGGAAGCGGATGCTCGCCGTGCGTCCTTCGGCCTCGTAAGCCGCACGCTGCTCCTCCGTCAGATTGCGGTGCTTGCCGGAATAGCGGGGCGTCTCGCCCCGGGCCAGCTGCTCTTCCCGTTCCGCTTCCAGCTCCTCTTCCGTACAGTAGCAGCGGTAAGCCAGACCTTGGTCCAGCAGCTGCTGGGTATAGGTACGGTAAATATCGAGCCGTTCCGTCTGCCGGTACGGACCGTATTCCCCGCCGATATCCACGCTCTCGTCCCAATCCATGCCCAGCCATTTCAAATATTTCAGCTGGCTCTCTTCGCCGCCGGCAATATTGCGCTTCAGGTCCGTATCTTCAATGCGGATAATGAACTTGCCGCCCTGCGATCTGGCATACAGATAATTGAACAAGGCCGTTCTGGCATTGCCAATATGTAAATGTCCCGTCGGGCTCGGCGCATAACGCACCCGGACTTCGCTTCCCATAATTATCTCCGCCTTCCCTTATGAACTCTAACTTAAGATGATAGCATATCCTGAACCAGGCAGACAATAGACTGGGCGGCGATTCCCTCGCCGCGTCCGGTGAAGCCAAGCTGTTCGGTCGTCGTTGCCTTGACGTTCACCCGGGAGACGTCCGCTTCCAGTGTCTTGGCGATCATCTCCGCCATAGCCGGAATGTACGGCGCCATCTTCGGACGCTGGGCGATAATGGTTGAGTCGATATTGCCGAGCCGGTAACCCTTCTCCCGGGCCATACGCCAGACCCGTTCCAGCAGCTTCACACTGTCTGCATCCTTGAAGGCCGGGTCGGTATCCGGGAAGTGCCGGCCGATATCCCCGAGTCCCAGGGCGCCCAGAATGGCATCGGTAACGGCATGCAGCAGCACGTCGGCGTCGGAGTGGCCGAGCAGCCCTTTCTCATAGGGGATCGTTACCCCTCCGATGATGCACGGGCGTCCTTCCACCAGCTGGTGTACGTCGAATCCTTGTCCTACAGCGATCATGATGTTCTCTCCCCTGACGGTTTACTTGTAAATTCTGCGAAATCCAGATCTTCGGGCGTAGTAATCTTGATATTGGCGTAGCTGCCTTCCACGACGGCGACCCGGATGCCGGACCGTTCGGCGACGCTGGAGTCGTCCGTACCGACGAAGCCTTCCCGCTCCGCCGATTCATACGCCGCTAGCAGCTCGGACAGACGAAAAGTCTGCGGGGTCTGAATCGCCCACAGACTGCTCCGGTCGGGCGTCGATACGACAACCCCGCCGTCTACCTGCTTAATCGTGTCCTTGACCGGAACGGCCAGCACGGAGGCTCCGGTCCGCTGCGCTTCGAGGAAGCAGGCGTCGATCTGCGCCGCCTCCACGAACGGCCGGACCCCGTCGTGCACCATGACCCATTCCGTGCCAAGCGCCTTCAGGCCCCGGTGTACGGAATGCTGGCGTTCCGAGCCTCCCGGAAGGACAGCCGCTACCTTGGTCAGCCCATAGGCCTGTACCCATTCCTTGCAGCGTTCGACCTCTCCTTCTCCGGTTACGAGGATGATCTCGGAGATCCGTTCATGCCGCTGAAAGGCCTCCAGCGTATGAACCACGATCGGCTTCCCCCGAAGCAGCAAATACTGCTTGCTCTCCGCCGTGCCCATGCGCGTGCCTCTTCCCGCCGCTACAATGACGGCGCCTACTGCGTTTGACATCCCTGATGGCTCCTGTTCTTCACGTATATGCTCCATCATAACGCGTTTGGCTGCCGTTTCCAAGCCCGGCGCAGCTGACAGGCAGCGGCCCTCCCGGCGCTCCGTATCTTTACTGCGCCTTCTCCAGCAGCTTCGGCTTGGCAAAGATCATCCGTCCGGCCGAAGTCTGCAGCACACTTGTCACCAGTACTTCCATCGTGCTGCCGATGAAATCCCGGCCGCCTTCCACCACAATCATCGTCCCGTCATCAAGATAGGCGACGCCCTGACCGTGCTCCTTGCCGTCCTTGATAACCTGCACGACAATTTCTTCGCCCGGCAGCACCACCGGCTTGACGGCATTGGCCAGATCGTTGATGTTCAGCACGGAGACTCCCTGCAGCTCGCACACCTTGTTCAGATTGAAGTCATTCGTAACCACCTTGCCGCGCAGCACTTTCGCAAGCTTGACCAGCTTGCTGTCCACCTCGGAAATTTCATCGAAGTCTCCTTCGTAGATCAACACTTTAACATCGAGTTCCTTCTGGATTTTATTCAAAATGTCGAGTCCGCGGCGTCCCCGGTTGCGCTTGAGCAGGTCAGAAGAATCGGCGATATGCTGCAGCTCCTCCAGCACAAATTCGGGGATGACAATCGTTCCTTCAATAAAACCGGTCTTGCAGATATCGGCAATCCGCCCGTCGATAATTACACTGGTATCGAGAATCTTGTGCTCTTCCGGCCCCCGGCCTTCCGGCTGCTCCGCGCGTCCCCAGTTCCCGGTCGCCCACAGCGCCGCCAGCTCCTGCTTCTTGGCAAGCCCGACGCGCAGGCCCGTATACCCGAGTGCGACTGCCGAAACGGCCTGCAGCACATCCCCCGTCCGTCCGAGCCAAGACAAGCCCGGCACGGCAAGCAGAGACAGAAGCAAGCCTCCCGTCAGCCCTGCCGCTCCCGCGGCCAGCTCATCCATCGGTATCCGGCTGCACCACTGCACCCATTCCTTCAGTCTGCCTCCGCCCCAACGAACGGAGACGGTTCCCGCCAACAGAAAAATAAGAGCTCCCACTACCGTAAACAACCATCCGCCGCCGACCGGCAGATGTTCCTTCAACCCGCGCATGCCAGCCGGGAAGTCTTCCGCCGCGGCCGCATACAGCGAATAACCGGCCCAGCCTCCCAGCAGCGCGGCTCCGCCTGCTGTCCATCTTTTCCACATTGCTTAAGGCGCACCTCCTGTAAAATACCTTTCTATCCCCAGTATGTTCCAATTTATCCTGCGGTAATCGTTCCGGTTCTCTATATTTTTACGGACTTCCGCCGCTTGAAAGGGCCGCAGGCACTGGCATATAATGAATGCAATTACATAATACCGGGGAGGAATTGGAATGAGCTCGCCAACTTTGCAGGATTTTCAGGATCAGGTAGCCGAGCTGCTGCTTCGCCACCGCAGTCTTTTGGACGTGCTGTCCAAGAACGGGCAGAGCAGCGCTTCGGTGAACCGGGCCGTCGTCAAGGCCATTACGGAGTGCGGGTGCATTCAGCTTCATGCCACGAAGCAGGTGTTCGAGCCCGGAGACAGCCTGGAGCAGGCCAAGGAGCATGCCGGTACCCATGTCGAAGGCGAATTATGCGAGAACTGCCGGGAAGTCGTTGGCTCCGAGCTGGGTCGCGAGCTGTTCTATATGTCCGCCTTATGCAATCTGCTCGGTATTCGCATGGACGAGGTGGTCGCCAAGGAGTCGCAGAAATGCGCCACGCTTGGACTGTTCAATATGTCGTAGCTTTCTTTCCCGTCCGGGAACCTTATCTTATATACACAGACAAAAAAGCCGGCCATGCCTTTACCGCATGACCGGCTCTTTCTCTCTCTTCTAATTCTCCGGATTGTCCAGAATCAGACTCTCGCTGTTCCCGAACAAATCATCAACCCAGTAATTCCGGCTGGAAGAGCGGATCCACCACTGCTGCTCCTGGCCGGGCTTGGGAGTAATGACGTACGTATTGCTCGATGTGCTGTTGGACTCCTCGGTTCCGGGATACGCATACTCTTCCTCTGCCGTGATCCGGACTCCATCCTCATAGAATTCAATGTTATCCGGCGCTACCGCTACCCGCACGAGGCGGACTTGACGGCCGGGCGTCTCCGGCACCTCACTGAAGGTCTGGTAAGCATCTCCGTCGGGGTCCAGTCCCGTAAGCAGCGAGGAATCGGCGGCATTATAAGCCTTGGTCCAGGAGACGTTGGCTTCCAGCAGCAGCTTCGCCGCCTGCGCCGCTACCGAATCCTTTAGCAGGGTCTCCAACTCAATGTCATCCGTCTCCGACGCTTCCCAAGTCCGGCTCTGCTCAACCGGCATCCCCAGATAAGCACCTTTGGCCTCCACCTTAAGTTCGGCGGGCTTGGGCACTACGGAGAGGGTGTTGTAGTCGCCGTCTTCGGCCTGAGGCAGCTCCTTGCCGTTCAGCGTATAGGTGATGTCGGCAAAAGTTGGAATCTCAACCCGCAGACCGCTCTCCAGCCGGTCATACAGGTAGATCTCCTCTGACGATGTATTCAGCAGGTCCACGGTTCCTTCCAGCGTTTCACTGCCGCCGTAAGGATTGGTTACCTTCGCCTGATAGGAATAGACGGCAGGCCACAGCGAGTCGAAGGTCCCCTGCGCGCTCTCCAGCGTCTCCAGCGATCCGCCTGCCGTCCAGTCTTCTCCCTGCTCCATGGTCACCTCGGCCGGAGTCACATTAAAGACCCAGCGGGTCCCCCGCCAGCTGCTTTCTTTGACAAAATAGACAGGAGCTCCGTCGCCATCTCCGTCCGTCCCGTAATCGGAGTCATTCTCCGCCTCCTGCTCGGCGGCATAGAGCGCATCCTTGAGGTAGGACTCATATCCGTAAGCCGTTTCGTCATTAAACGCCTTACGGAACGCCTCCACGCGGTCCTCCGCTCTCATCGCGGTATTGGAGTCATCCAGATAGGTCAGCAATTGGTCCACGTCCCGGGCTGTAACCGCCGCCTGCAGCTTCTCCTCCAGCTTGGCCGGGGTGGAGGGTCCATATGTAAAATGAAAGATGCTGTAGGTTACTGCCGCCGCCCCTACGATGCCGACGGATACAGCGGTAATCACCTTAGTCTTCCGGCTCCAAGGCCGGCGTGCAGCTTTGGCGGGCGGAGCCGGCCGGAAGCCGCTCTGCTGCACCGGCGCTTGGGAGACGGGCTGTCCGCATTCTCCGCAGAACCGGGCATTCTCCTCGATTTTGGCACCACAATTTCCACAAAACACAATGAATGACCCCCGATTAAATGACAATAGCAGTTACCAGCATAAACAGCAGGAAATAGACCGCAATGCTCAGCGTGATGAAAGAGAAGCGCCGTTCCCGGGATACCCGGAAGATATCCGACGAAGATATAACGGTCGTGGTCAGGGCTGCAATCAGATTCACCAGCAGCACCAGCGTCGCCAGACGCAGATTGATCAGGGTGCAGAGCGCCGCCACCACAAACCCGGCGCCGAACGTATACTGCATGCCGCCTATGTATGTAACGACTTCTTTGGCCGTCAGTTTCCGGCTTCCCCGCCATTGACCGATCAGCCAGACGGAAGCCGTCAGGACCAGGATGGAGACCAGCCCGAGTACAAACACTCTCCCCATTACGGCCGAACTGACAGCGCTGCTCGGCTCGAACAGATCATAATAGTCGTCATAGCCGCCGAATCCGCCGAACACGCTGCCTATGATATCAAAGATCTTCTTGTTCAGCGCCCAGCCCCAGATCATGAAGCCAAGCAGCGATGCCACCAGACCCAGCAGGCCGTTAACAAAATCTTTCTCCGGCTGCAGGGTCGCTGCACGCTCCGGATTCTTCATCAGGTACAGCATTGTATTGAAGTTCACCTGCTGCGGTCTCACCTGAGGCTGCATAGCGGCTCCGCCGTTCCACGCTCCCTCGTTTCCTGACCATCCCGCCGCGACCTCCTCACAGACATGCGGTTCTCCCTCTGTCAACTTCTGTCCACACTTCGTACAAAACGCCATTCTTTTCCCCCCTGTGTAATCGGTGCAGTATTCTTATGAGTCTACGTGCCCATTTCATCATAACCCATAATTTAGGCCAAAAGAAGTAAGAAATAACCATATAGGCCCGGAGGAGCCTAAAGAGAGAAAAAAGAACTCTTCCCGCCCTGGTAAGGGAGAAGAGTTCTCTTTAGGTAAAGGTCTTTAGCCATTCTTGGAATGATAGACTTCATCCTCGGAACGGCCTCTGCGGCGCCGCCGCCGGCGGGCGGAAGCTGCCACCCGGTCCACATTCTGCTTCATGCCATAGAGCGCATAGAGCGCAAGCAGCACAAAGATCATCTTCGAAATCTGTTCCGGGAACATCACCGCAACCGCAACGGCGATAATGATCACGATCGGAGCGCCGGCCAGAGCTTTCTTCGGCAGACCGATTTTCTTGAAATTCGGATATTTCACGGTGCTCACCATCAAGTAGCAGAGCAGCAGAGAAGAGACAATCATGAACGGCGGCGATACGTCCTTATGGAACAGGGACAGCGTAGCCAGCACGCCTCCGGCCGCCGGAATCGGCAGACCGATAAAATAGCCGGGAATCCCCGGGCGGACATTGAACCGGGCCAGACGCAGAGCGCCGAACACCGGGAACATGGCCGTTACCGACCAGGCCAGGGCAGAGTGCAAATCCTGCAGGCTGGTTACATACATAATAAGTGCGGGGGCCACGCCGAATGACACGACATCGGACAGGGAATCCAGCTCTTTGCCGAACTCGCTCTCCGCATGGAGTGCGCGGGCAACCCGTCCATCCAGTCCGTCGGCCAGCATCGCGATAATGACCATGATGGAAGCCAGGCCGATTCTCCCGTCGAGTGCCAGCATAATACCAAACATTCCGAGCATCAGATTCATCAGCGTAAATATACTCGGAATCGATTTCTGTATCATTTCTTCACCTCTTGTATTCATTGGGCCTAGGGAAATATCCAACATTAGGTGATTGTATGTGATTTACATTTGTCTGTCAATAAGAACCTGTTTTTGCAGACGTTTTAAACCTTCCTGAATGCCCCGTGCCCGCGCCTCACCGATCCCGTCCACTTCGTCCAGCTCCGCAATGCTTGCCGTCATCAGGTTCGGCAGCATCTCGAACCGCTCCACCAGATTATGAATAATGACATTGGGCAGTCGGGGAATCTTGTTCAGCAGCCGGTAGCCGCGCGGCGTGACCGGTTCCTCGGCAGCGATCGACGTAGACGGATAACCCAGCAGTCGCGCGATATGGATGTCGTCCATCAGCTCATCGTCGCTTGCCCGTTTCAGCCCGTTGATAATCTCGCGGATCTTCTCCTCTTCCTCTTCACGGGCGTAGTCCCGGTAGAGCAGCCAGGCTTCTTCTTCCGTATTGCCGACCAATTCTTCCATCTGCATGCTGATGAGCCGGCCTTCGTTCCCGAGCTCGTTGATGTAGCGCTTGATCTCGGTCTTGATCCGGAGCACCATCTCCACGCGCTGTATCACGCCAACCACCTCAGGCACCGTGACAATCCCCTCATACTCAGAGGCCGACAGATTGGTCAGCGCCTGCGTCAGCACCGCCTTGTATTTCTCCAGCGTCTGAATGGCCTGGTTCGCCTTGGTGAGAATCACCCCGATTTCCTTCAGCGCATAGCGGATCGAGCCTTGGTAGAGCGTGATGATGTTCCTTCTCTGCGAGATGGAAACCACCAGCTTGCCCGTCTGCTTCGCTACCCGCTCGGCTGTCCGGTGCCGGATGCCGGTCTCGATCGAAGAGATCGACGAATCGGGGATCAGCTGGGTATTGGCGTACAATATCCGTTTCAAGTCCTCGCTCAGAATGATGGCGCCGTCCATTTTGGCCAGTTCATACAGATAGTTCGGGGAAAAATCGCAATTGATCGAGAATCCCCCGTCCACGACCTCCATGACCTCCGGGCTGTAGCCGACCACGATCAGCGCGCCCGTCTTGGCCCGCAGCACGTTCTCCAACCCTTCGCGAAAAGGCGTTCCCGGCGCGGCCAGCCTGAGCAGGTCGTTCATATTGTCCAGTTGTTCCTTCATGTCTCCCGCCCCCTAATCCAGTGCGACCGCTAACGCTTCCGCCACGGTATTGACTCCGATAATTTGAATATCCTTCGGATGCTTCCAGCCCTTCATGCTCTTCTCCGGCATAATGACCCGCCGAAATCCGAGCTTCGCCGCCTCTTTCACCCGCGTCTCGGCCCGCGAGACGCCTCTGACTTCGCCCGTCAGTCCGACTTCGCCGAAGAACACGTCGTAGGCCTTGGTCGGAATGTCGCGGAAGCTGGAGGCGATGCTGACGGCGACCGCCAGATCAATGGCCGGTTCATCGAGCTTCACGCCGCCGGCCACATTCAGATAAGCGTCCTGGGTCTGCAGGAACATGCCCATCCGTTTCTCCAGCACGGCGATAATCAGCGCCATCCGCTGGTGGTCCATGCCGGTGCACATCCGCCGCGGAGACGGAAAATGGGTAGCCGCCACAAGCGCCTGCAGCTCTACCAGCACCGGCCGCGTTCCTTCCATGCTGGCCACCACCGTTGATCCGGCGACGCCAAGCGGCCGCTCGGAGAGGAAGAGCTCCGACGGATTCTCCACCTCGCGCAGTCCGTCCTCGCCCATCTCGAAGATGCCAATCTCGTTGGTAGAGCCGAACCGGTTCTTCACGGCGCGCAGCAGACGGTACGTGTGATGGCGTTCGCCTTCAAAATACAGCACGCAGTCCACCATATGCTCCAGCATCCGGGGACCGGCGATAGCGCCTTCCTTGGTAACATGTCCGACCAGCACAGTCGCAATCCCCCGGACTTTGGCAATCCGCATGAACCGGGTCGTACATTCTCTGACCTGGGAGACGCTTCCGGGAGCGCTCGTTACTTCCGGCAGATAGACCGTCTGGATCGAGTCAATGACCAGGAATTGCGGCTGAATCGCCTCTATCGCTTCCTCGATGCTCTCCATGTTGGTCTCGCACAGAACGAACAGTTCGGCGGACAACGCCCCGAGCCGATCGGCGCGAAGCCGGGTCTGACGCACGGATTCTTCACCGGAGATATACAGGACCCGAAGGCCTTGGGCTGTCAGCGCATGAGAAGTCTGGAGCAGGAGCGTCGACTTCCCGATACCGGGGTCGCCCCCGACCAGCACAAGCGAACCGGGCACGATGCCGCCGCCGAGAACCCGGTTTAATTCCCCGATTCCGGTCAGAATGCGCGGTTCCTGATCGCTCTCTATACTTATGATCGACTGCGGCTTTTCTTTACTATGAAAAAGAGGCGTGTTCATCCCCTGCGTTTTGACGACGCTTTCGGTTTCTTCCACCATCGTGTTCCACGCTTGGCAGCCCGGGCATTTGCCGAGCCACTTCGGAGATTCGGTTCCGCATTCGGTACAATAGAATTTGGTTTTTGGTTTGGCCATGATACTCTCCTTCTAATTGCTCAGCCTATTTAAAAGTTTACCATCTCCGCCTGTCAAACGAAAGGGGAGGACCGAGCGAATCCCGGATTCCCTGAACGTGCAGACCCGCAAAGCTTCTGAAACGGAGCAAAGTCCGCATCCCGTTGCCGGGAGCGGACTTTGCTCTATACTCTCTATACGGTTAACTATCTGTGCTTAGCGTACCCGGCTTATTCCTGATCGCCTTCGCCGGACAGCGCCGGTTCCGTCTTCTTGACAGTCAACTCGCCTTTCTCGATGTCGATGTTCAGCGAATCTCCCTTGGAGATATTGCCCTTCAGCAATTCTTCCGACAGACGGTCCTCGATGTGCTTCTGAATTGCCCGGCGCAGCGGACGGGCGCCGAACTGCGGATCATAGCCTTCTTTGGCAAGGAAGGCTTTGGCCTCATCGGTCAGATGGAAGTCGACGTCATATTCGCGCAGACGCTTCCGAAGCTCTTCGGACATCAGCGTGACAATCTCCGCAATATGCTTCTCTTCCAGCGAATGGAAGACAATGATTTCGTCGATCCGGTTCAGGAACTCGGGGCGGAAGCTCTTCTTGAGCTCATCCATAACCTTGCCCTTCATGTTGGTATAGTCCGCGCCGGCATCTTGAACCGCCGTGAAGCCCAGCGTCGAATTGCGCTTGATCGCCTCGGCTCCTACGTTGGAGGTCAGAATGATCAGCGTGTTGCGGAAGTCAACCACGCGGCCCTTGGAGTCGGTCAGACGTCCGTCTTCCAGCACCTGAAGAAGAATGTTGAATACTTCCGGGTGAGCCTTCTCAATTTCGTCCAGCAGCACTACAGAGTACGGCTTGCGGCGGACCTTCTCGGTCAGCTGGCCGCCTTCTTCATAGCCGACATATCCCGGAGGCGCCCCGACGAGACGGGATGTGGAGTGCTTCTCCATGTATTCCGACATGTCGATCCGGATAACGGCATTCTCGTCGCCGAACATGGCTTCCGCCAGGGCGCGGGCGAGTTCCGTCTTGCCGACGCCTGTCGGGCCGAGGAAGATGAACGAGCCCATCGGACGCTTCGGATCCTTCAAGCCGGCTCTGGCCCGGCGGATCGCCCGGCTGACCGCCTTGACGGCTTCATCCTGGCCGATAACCCGGTCATGCAGGAGAGCTTCCATATTGAGCAGACGCTCGGTCTCCTCTTCCTTCAGCTTGCTGACCGGAACACCGGTCCAGCTGGCCACCACCTGGGCGATATCCTCCGGCGTGACCTCGGAATCGGCACGGCCCTGCTTTTCCTTCCACTGGTTCTTGGTAATGTCCAGCTCTTCCCGGATTTTCTGCTCCGTATCGCGAAGAGCGGCCGCTTTCTCGAATTCCTGGCTCTGGACGGCGGCGTCCTTCTCCTTGCGGATATCATCCAGACGCGTCTCCAGCTCTTTCAGATTCGGCGGAATTGTGTACGAGTTCAGCCTTACCTTGGAACCCGCTTCGTCGATCAGGTCGATGGCCTTGTCCGGCAGGAAGCGGTCTGTAATGTAACGGTCCGACAGCTTAACGGCAGCTTCAATCGCTTCGTCGGTAATCTTCACGCGGTGGTGCGCTTCATAACGGTCGCGAAGTCCGTACAGAATTTGAATGGCTTCCTCCGGCGAAGGCTGGTCTACGGTAATCGGCTGGAACCGGCGTTCCAGCGCGGCGTCCTTCTCAATGTACTTGCGGTATTCATCCAGCGTGGTTGCCCCGATGCATTGCAGTTCGCCCCGGGCCAGCGCCGGCTTCAGGATGTTGGAAGCGTCGATTGCGCCTTCCGCCCCGCCTGCGCCAATCAGTGTATGCAGCTCGTCGATGAACAGGATGATGTTGCCCGCCTGGCGGATCTCATCCATGATCTTCTTGAGACGGTCCTCAAACTCCCCGCGGTATTTGGTGCCGGCCACGACCGAGCCCATGTCGAGCGTCATGACCCGCTTGTCGCGCAGCGTCTCCGGAATTTCGTTGTTGATGATCTTCTGGGCCAGGCCTTCGGCGATTGCCGTCTTGCCGACGCCGGGTTCCCCGATCAGCACCGGATTGTTCTTCGTCCGGCGGCTCAGCACCTGAATGACGCGCTCAATCTCCTTGCTGCGGCCGATTACCGGGTCCAGATTTCCGTCCTTGGCGTAGGCCGTCAGATCGCGGGCCAATCCGTCCAGCGTAGGCGTGCTGACATTTGCCGTTGAGCCGCTGTGGCTCGAAGTCGCTTCGTTGCTTCCAAGAAGCTGCAGCACCTGCTGGCGAGCCTTGTTCAAGCTGATGCCAAGGTTATTGAGAACGCGGGCGGCTACGCCTTCGCCTTCACGGATCAGTCCCAGCAGAATGTGCTCGGTTCCGACGTAAGTGTGACCCAGCTTCCGTGCCTCATCCATCGAGAGTTCAATCACCTTCTTCGCACGCGGCGTATAGGCGATATTGGTCGGCTGCTCCTGGCCGCGGCCAATCAGCGTCTCCACTTCATCCTGGATCTTCTCCAATCCAAGCCCGAGACCGATCAGCGCTTTGGCGGCGATGCCGTCGCCTTCCCGGATCAGGCCGAGCAGAATATGTTCGGTTCCAATATTATTGTGTCCAAGCCGCACAGCTTCTTCCTGTGCCAGCGCAAGCACTTTTTGCGCCCGTTCCGTAAATCTCCCAAACATCATATCCCCTGCACCTCCATGAATTAATTAAATCGAACCTTGAATCCAATCTATAATCAATGTGTGGTACCCAACGTTTCCCGGAGCAGCTTCGCCCGGTACATATCCAGCTCGGTCGGATGCATCTCATCCCCGAACGTCTTCTGCAGAAAGCCCGGCTGCGTCTTGACGTTAAGCTCGTTCAGCACGGCGATGGAAGGACTCTTCAGAATGCCGAGGTCTACGCCGAGCCTTACATCCGACAGACGCTGCGAGGATTCTTTCAAATCCATGACGGCGGCGTACGAGAGAATGCCGAAGGAGCGCATAATCCGGTCCGTAATCCGCAGCGCCGAAGACGAATCCTGAATCAGCCGCTGACGGGCATTGCGCTCATGCTCGATGATTTGCAGCGCCACCTCATGCAGATTGTCGATGATCTCTTCTTCGCTCTGTCCGAGCGTAATCTGGTTGGAAATCTGAAAGAGATTCCCTACAGATTCGCTGCCTTCCCCGTAAATTCCTCTAACTGTGAGCCCTACCTGGTTAACGGCGAGCAGGATGCGGTTGATCTGCTGCGTCATAACGAGCGCGGGCAGATGCATCATGACCGAAGCTCTGAGCCCGGTGCCGACATTCGTCGGACAGCTGGTCAGAAATCCCCTCCGGTCGTCAAAAGCGTAGTCCACGGACGCCTCGAACAAATCGTCGATGGCCGTCGCGCGTTTCCAGGCATCCCGGACCTGGAAGCCCGGGAACAGGCACTGAATCCGCAGATGATCCTCTTCGTTAATCATAATGCTAACGGATTCGTCTTCATTGATCAGAACCGCCCCGCCGCGGGATTCCTTGGCCAGATTCGGACTGATCAAATGCTTCTCGACCAGCACCCGCTTGTCGAGATCTTCCAGTTCGTCAAGTCTCAGCGCCTGAAAAACGCCGTAGTCGCTCGGCGTGCCGCCCAAGACCGGGGTCAGAATTTCCCTAACCGATTCAGCCTGCTCGGCCGAAGCAATCAGCGGAAAAGGTTGATGCTGAATATTGCGGGCGATGCGCACACGGCTGCTGACCACAATTTCGGAGTGGTCGCCTCCGCTGCGCATCCAGTCGCTTAGCGCATGTTCGGTGAACCGAAGATCTGGCATCGCGCATCCCCCTTTGTTCTTATGACTTTACTATTGCGCCATTTCTTTTTCAAGTCGGCGGATCTGGTCGCGAAGCTCGGCTGCCCGCTCGAACTCTTCCTGTTCAATGCTGACTTTCAGCTGGCCCTTAAGCTCGTCGATTTGGCGGCGGAACGTAATGCGGGCGCCGGCCCGTCTGGGCACTTTGCCGACATGGTTTGTACTGCCGTGCACTCTTTTGAAGAGCGGGTCCAGACTCGGGTCAAAATATTTATAACAAGAGCTGCAGCCAAAACGCCCAAGCTTGCTGAACTGGCTGTATGTCATTCCGCATTCCTCGCATTTGGCCTCCTGGCTGCCCGCCGCAGCAGCGGCCTTATCCTTACCCGCGCTACCGAGATCCAGAAGCCCCGACAGAAGACTGTGGATAGAGAACCCGCTCGGCGTCCCCGGAATCATCTCGCCTTTCTCCCGGGCGCAGCTTTCGCAGATATGGAACTCCGTCTTCTGTCCATTGACAATTTTGGTGAAATGAAGAGTTGCCGGCTTAACGCCGCATTCCTGACAGATCATTGAAGCATTCCTCCTTCGAGACCGAACAGCTTACTTGCTCATCAGGGAAATCAGCATGGCTTTCATCAGCTTGGCCCGGATTTCATCGCGGTAAGGCAGCTTAACCGCCAGACTCTCCCGCGATACGGCGGCGCGCATCAGACAGGCTTCGCGCTTGCTTAAGAAACGCGCTTCTTCCAATTGATAGATCAGCCCTTCGGCGGTGTTCTGATCGATTTTGTCGCCGATGGTGCCGCTAAGGTGGGCATGCAGCGCTAGATGCTGGGGGAGCTCGATCCGCTGAATCCGGATATAGCCTCCGCCGCCGCGTTTGCTCTGTACGAGATAGCCCTTCTCCAGGGTGAAGCGGGTGCTGATGACGTAATTAATCTGGGAGGGAACACAGGAGAACTGGTCCGCCAGATCATTGCGCTGAATCTCGACCGCCCCTTCGGGACTCTCCAGCAGCATGCTCTTTAAATATTGTTCAATGACATCCGAAATATTGCGCATCATCTTATCCTCCTCTGCTTAACCATTCATCCTTGGCCCGAATCGCCCAGAATGCGGCGCAATATCGAAATATGGAGGCTTCGATAAGAATCCCGGAGAGGGATTCCGAGAAGACGTAGTTCTGATCTCTAGTGTGACCATCTCGGGAATGGAATCATGCACGAATAACGGCCGTCCTTCTCGTTGACTTTGACTTTCTTTGACTTTATTATAGCATATTTTTTGGATTTGCCAAGGTCTCTCAGCTCGCAATCAGAAAAAATCGAACAGCATGGTCTGCGCTCCCGGTACGGCTGCTCCCAAAAATCTTCGTATCTCCGGATTCCCCGACATCTTCCCGCAAGCAGACATTTCTTCTACCGTGCGATAGCCCAATAATACGGCCGTAAGCGTCCCGATATCGGTATGCACATTCGCCCGTTTCTGCCCATCGCCAATCCGTTCCGTCTTAGGTGTTCCATCCTCATTTACAGTGATCTTCCATAATCCTTGATTCCATGGAGCCTGCTGATCTGTCAGCGATAAATGAAAAGAACATGCGGCCGCCGGGGCGAAACGGTACTTCGCCATGAAGGCTTCCATATCTACAATCCGGGCCATGAAATAGGGATGAACCTCCTGGGAAATACGAGGATCATCTAACAGATAAGGCAGATAATCATCGGAAGGAACCCTGTTCATCTCCGCGTGGGTAACCATAGAGTCATGATTGGATATGAAGCTCCATAAGCCGCGCCGCGCCTCTTCCCCCGAATAGACAAATTCTCCGATAAGCAGCGTTCTGTCGGCAATCCGGTACAGCAAATACCCTTCGGCTTCTCCTTTATCCGTGTAGTAGACGGCGCATTGATTGCCGTGGCCCAGTACGGTTCGTTCCCACCATTCCTCGTTCCGTATAAGCGCTCCGTTATAAGCGGAGGCGAACCGATTATACAGGGTATTCAGCTGCTTCAACTCCGCCTTTCCCCGTTTTACGCTAACTGCAGGCCAGGACGGGAATTGAGCTGCCGGAATCCGATATTTTTTGCACTCGCAGAATACTTCCCACCCAAATCGCCGGTAGAACGGAACTTTAAAAGGATGCAAGAAGGACAAAACTTGCCCTTCCTTTCTCATTCCTTCCAGCGCCTGCTTCAGCAAATGCGCAACAAGTCCCTGGCGGCGATTCTCCGGCCAGGTTGCCACTCCTGCAATTCCTCCCATCGGTACAGCCTTTCCTTGGAGAAAAACCTGGAACGGGAGCCAGGTGTAATGAGCCAACAAGGCGCCGGAATCGTCAAAAGCACCCCATACCTGCTCGGGGCGGAAGCGCTCCTTGGCTTTGACCCGCTCTTCCTGCGGCAAGGTGAACTGAAAGGCATATTCGTCCAGGCTGGTGCTCGCTTCGAACTCTTCATGAGTAAGCTGTCTAATCTTCATGTTCATTAATCAGGGGCCTCCTGCGCATAGAATAATTCTCCATCTCATCCGAGTCTCTCAAAGTCCTAATAGAATGTCAAACTATACAGCCTGTGGATGAAATCCTGAATTGTCCACAAAAAGACTTCACCTATCCACAAGTTGTTTATAATTATTCACAAATTGGCTTGTTTTTTCCCCAACTCGCTTCTTGTTATTCACATTTTGGGGTTATCTTCTTTTTAAAAAGGGTTCTTCCACAGCTTGTCCGTCAAGCGAGGCCCCAGCTGCTCTATTATCCCCAGCCTCCCTGGCGAATCGAAGGATTCTTTCCACACTAAAAATATATCCCTGCGCAACTCGAACGCAGGGATGAACGCAACAAAAAACCACCGCCGAAAGATCGGCAGTGGTTATCTGTGCTTGGCGGCGTCCTACTCTCCCAGGACCCTTCGGTCCAAGTACCATCGGCGCTGGAGGGCTTAACGGTCGTGTTCGGGATGGGTACGCGTGGAACCCCTCCGCCATCGCCACCAAACGTGATTTTTGCGCTGCTTCGCTTCCGCGCTTGGCTTCAGCAAAATATCCATCCTTAATAGGACATGCAGCTTAAAATCGTTCAGGGTTTGCTCCCTGAAAACCGGATCCGAAACTCACATTGCAACTTCTTT
>NZ_VYKK01000038.1 GCF_008710135.1 Paenibacillus spiritus
ATTACCCCAAATGTCGTAGTCATAGGTACTCAACAAGGTTTGGTCCATAAGTCTAGCCCTGTCTCTACAAGCTCACAACGTTGCCCCTATCCAATTTTGCTAATGATATTTTGGTACGCTGCCCTACTGTTGATTACCCTCAATTCTGGGAAATAAATACGCTGAAACCCTAGGAGATTATTATGGTATCTGACCATAATCCCTTTGTTCGTATAACTTCTCCTTCAAAAAAGAAACCTTGAAAGGCATGAAGCCAATCAAGGTCGACATTATTTATTCTTCACATACTTGGATAATCTCTTTAGGAACTGGCTCAAAAACCAATACTTCCGGTTTAGGATAGGGTTTCTTTCCTTGGTATTCATCAAGTGTCATCAAACCATCCCCATACAGTTTTATCCAGTATTTTATACTTTCTCCTGTATCAAAATTAAGTGCTTCCTCATTCGTATCCTTCAAATCCTCATAAAAACGCTTGGTCATAAATGGATAAAGAAATACCCCCATCAAAGACTAAGATTTTATTTGTAAATTCAGGAAAGAAAAATGACCTTGTAAACCGATTAACCATATCAACACCGATTGCTTGTCTGAAATCAACCCAAATCGATTGTTTGATTTTGTTCTATGATTTATCCCCTCCGACGTTATCACTTCCCGAGAAACATAATGCTCATGGCCTTCGGGCAAGTAAGCATGATACAGCATCTCGTTCATCTTATCACCACCCAAATCTATTTTCTTGGAACATATGAGAAACAGGAGATTTTTGAAGGGTCATCTAAGTTTTCAAAGACTCGATGACTCCCTGTCTGAGTGTCAGGTGTACTAATGTTCCCATCAAACTCTTTATTATACTTGGTTATTCTTTGTGTATTAGGGTTATCATGATTTGGCCAGATTGAATATGCTTTATCAAGATTAGTCATGGTTTCTCGTCTCAATTTCCCAACGTCAAGATCTTTATCATATTGAGAACGATTTGGAGTTTTGGCCTGCTTGGGTCATACATATGCTTTTCAGAGTGTGGGTTAACAAAATCATTAGGATTGCTCCCCCACCCGGCATTGTAGGAACAAGAGCATTACCAATTCGCTCAGCCCCGCCTTGGCTGTACTATATTTTATATTTTGTAGACCATTCCTGGAATATAATTAATAATTCTTCCAGGTTATTACTTCCACCTCTTCCTTTAAAGATATTATCGCTAACACTACAATAAACCCAATCAACATTGGTACGTTCAATATCTAGGATTTGAAAATCCTTATCCTCTAACCATGTTCCCTCTAGAAAAATATCAACAGCCCAACCAGGATTATCAAGTGTCACAATGCTAATACCCTTGCTATGCTCCCAATCTCCATCACAATTTTCTAAGTACCAATTTTCTAACCATTTCAGAATATTCAATTTCACACCTCTTTACGGTATCTCCCAAGGCTCAGGTGGTCTAACCCCACCTGGAGTCGAAGGATCGTGTACATGTGGATTGGGAACATCTTGTTTTGTAGCTTTATTAAAATGACCATCACCAGTACCATCATAACGTTTTTCAGTTTCCCATGGATTGGGATTTTTCGGATTGGTTTGCTGCTTAAATGTTTCATAATTTTTTACTTCCCCGGTCTTCGGGTCTCTATTGAGTACAGAATGATCTCCTGTAGCTTCAGGATCAGGTTTAAGTTTATTTTTTGATCTGCCTGAGTTCCCCTCACTCAACTGATAAGCCGCATCTCCTGCATTTTTCGCAGCTCTAACGGCTACCGTTGAGGTATATGAAGCTGCTGCGGCCGTTACAGGAACTGCCACTGCAGCAGCAGTTCCCCCACTTCCTACTGTGACTGCAGTACCTCCACCTACAGTAGCCGCGGTAGCAACGCCTGATGCAACTGATGTCACTACATGACCAGCAAGATTTCCTGATAGATAGTCCGTGTTGGAACCACCAAATACCTTAACACCTGTTAGATCTTCAGAGACTGCATCTACAGCGCCTTTGATGATATCCCTAAACTTATGTCCGCTCGGGTCCACATAAATCAACGGGTTATTCACCACATCAATATATGGGTTCTGGCTGTCCGGGTGATTGATCCGTCCTTCCCATGTATCTTCGGTAATGAACCGCGAGTCTGCTTACGAAGCCTTCATGGAAGAACTGTCGCACTTAGCTTGAGAATCCGTCTTATAATAAAAACAGGGCCTGAGGGAGTTGCCTTCCAGGCCCGTTCATTATTACAATAAAACTAATTAATTACTATATATTAACACGAAGTCCTTATTCTAATTATATTCTATTAAAAGATTAAAAGATTTTTTCAATAAGACGAGATGTTACTGTGGGTCCATAGTCTTGAGGAAAAATATACAGAGTAATAATCAAGGAAATAAATACTGTTATTACCCATATAAAAGTTTTTGTTGCGAAACTTTTCTTGAGTGAGAAATGGTTGGCTACTAGAAACATACTTATATTAATTAGATATATGATTGGAATAGCAATAATTATTCCTAAGCCCGTTTTAGGATAATAATAATACAATATAAATAAAAGTATAGTACTGGGTAAAACTGAAAGAAAAACTCTCACTAAAGAACCTGCTGTCCTCATATAACACCTCTTTATATGTTTATTTTTACTCCCATTTAGGCAGCCCACCATGGCTCTCTAAACGAAGGGGTAATGTACTGGTCCCAAACACTAATATTGCTGTGCATGTAGGAGTGATTTCCTATCCAATCGAAAAATCGCGATTGTGGTTGATCTCTTATGTTGTATAACATTAAGGTGAAGTCCGACTGAACTGCTAAGTTGATAGTCATTTCGTACTGGTGTAGCTGTAGTAACTAGAGTGCCGACTTTTACGTTAAGACTAGCCAAGTAATTCGCTATTATTATTGCAACGTTTCCACCGTGACTGTGTCCTATTAACTTAATGGGATCTGAATAGCCCTAGTGGCATTATCATTCACTAATCCATTTCCATACGTAATCTTATCAAGCACACTGCCAGAGTATACGTAAGTGGCCTGCGTACTTTCCCCCCGCGGAAGCATTGGCTTTGAAGCTCACTTTAGTCAGACGGTTATCATCATCATACGCATACAGAGTAATTGCCCCAAAGGGATCGGTCATCTTCGTCCGATTCCCGGCATTATCGTATTCGTACTGAATCGTTTTGCCGCCGGTTGTGTTGATACTGGGTGGTGCCCGTCTCGTCGGTCATCGACTTACGCAATCCTTTCTTGTAATACGTGAACATGGCGGTTACTGCACTGCCGACGGAACCGTAATTCCAGCCGGCAAGCTGGTTGCGCTCGCCATTCGTATGCTGGGCAGGATTGCCGAGACGGTCGGTTCCATCTGTCAAATTGCCGTTGTCGTCGTAACCGTACGCCGCGTCATTCTTGGGCTTACAACTTACCCAGTTCGTTTTTACAACAAGTTTGTTGTAAATGCAAAAAGGTCCTGCAAAGAATAGAGCAGGACCCTGGATGAATAGTTTTAACTACCTTGATGGATTACGTTCGCTACGAGATTGATAAAAGGCAATTCCCCATACCACAATCAATAGTGGTATAAAAATGTAACCAGGTAGACTTACTCGGTCTCCCGTAATCAAGGACATCACTAGCATGACCGCAAAGATCCCGATTGTGTACAGTATTCCGCGCCCAAAAGTTTTCAATCGAATTCCCTCCTCAAAGTCGTTTTGTTTTCTTAAATAATCCACTCGACCGGTGCCCCTTTTGAGGGCACATCCTTAATATTCAGTGACTTATGACGACGATAATAGGCAACTTTTCTTTGCCCCCCTTTTTCATATATGATTTGAAAGTAAATACCACCCACCTTATCTTCTTTAAATGGAGTGCTTTTCACGTCAATTCTATTAATTTCAATAACCTCCCCTCCCAAAGACTCGATTTTATTATGAACCTCTTTTTCAACGATACTATTCCAGCTATTATCAATAAAAAAGTAGGCAATAACTCCCAAGATAACAATGCCCACGATAATATTAACCTTTGCGTTTTTCAAATATTCTTAGCACCTCCATTCAATTAATAGTTTTACCAAAGATCTATAAGTTCTTTATTATAGTTTGCAGATACTTTTGTAGTAGAACCTAGACCCGTATTTGTTTTTGGAGTTCCGACCCCTGTTCTGATTTCACCTGATATTTCATAATTATTAAAATCGTAAAAATCACCTGAGGCTCCAACTGAATGTCCACCACCTACATCAACATCGTAATCACCTTTTACAGTTCCTGATTTATTTGAAGTATCTCCTTTACTATAAGTTCCTCCTACTCCTGCTGAAGCCTCGACCCCAATATTGCCCGAAAGACTCGCTTCCGCACTAAAGGTTACCTCACCTGAAGTATTAATCTTCAATTCTACGCTGGCGCCTGCAAAAAAATCCGCACTCGCTTCTAAGCTGAAATATCCTTCAGCCTTTAACCCACTCGGATCCACATACCTCAGCGGATTATTCACCACATACACATACGGATTCTGACTATCCGGATGGTTTATCCGGCCTTCCCAGGTATCTTCCGTAATAAACCGTCCTGTGCTGGGGTCATACCATCTTGCTCGAAGGTATTGAAGCCCTGTATCCGAATCCCAGTATTCGCCTGCATAGCGGAAGGCATTACGGAACGAGTCTGCCTCCTCCGTCACTTTCGGATTACCCCAAATGTCGTAGTCATAGGTACTCAACAAGGTTTGGTCC
>NZ_VYKK01000039.1 GCF_008710135.1 Paenibacillus spiritus
GTGGTCCCTCTCAGCTTAGAAATATCTACTTTTGGGACAGCCTCATCAGTTGTATATAGGTATCTAATATATTAATTAATATATTACTTTGTTCTTGGAGGTGTGAATATGTCAAAGCGGGGCTCTCGAATGGAACAACTTCAGAAGAATTATATTAAGAAGGGCAGAGGATTCGGAAGTGGAGCAGACTACCAACCATTTATACAAGCCCATGATAATAAGATCGCTTCTGAAGGCTGGATTACCCGTCATAAGGGCTGGAAGACTGGAAGGACACATCATACGCTCTCAGAACATGAACGCAAATATTTGTATTATTGTGAGTGGCTCGACGGAGTAGTGGATATTAGAGAGCAGTGGCCGTTATTACCTATTGAAAAAACAATCGAAATTGCAAAAAAGTTAGGTATTGAACATGCTAATCTTGATGGCACTCCAGTAATTATGACCACTGATTTTAGGCTTACATTGTCATCTTCAAAATGCGATCTAGACGTTATTCGAACAATCAAGCCTACAAATAAATTAGATAAAAGAACGCTTGAATTATTTGAAATCGAGCGTTTGTATTTCGCAGAAGAGGGGATTGACTGGTGCATAGTTACTGAGGAAAAAATCCCTGATATTCTTGTCAAAAACGTTGAATGGATGGCGAGTGCAAAATACTTACAGACTAGACAGGGTATCAATGAAGAATTGTTATTTTTGGTTTCTGAGCCTCTCTTTCAAATGTTTAGCAATGACGCTGGAGAAACCTCGATAGCCAATTTATGTCTTCGTGCTGACAAACTATTCGGCTTGCAAACAGGCACCTCAATGTTTGTTCTTCAACACAATCTTGCAAATAAGAGATGGGGGACGGAAATTGAGAAAAATATTATTAAAGAGGGAAGGCCACTGATCATATCAGATCTGACTGGAACGCAACATTCGAGTCGCTTTGCATAATGAAGGGAGTGAGGGTTTCGTGGGCATTGTTGTTAACTCTGTGATTGAAAGATTAACCGAAGACTATGAAACGGAAGACCTCTTGCGAGTTTTGTGGATTGATGGGGAGCTGGAAAATCTAGTATTGATGAGTATTAAGGATATTAAAAAGAAAAGAATGCCTATTATTATCAACTATGCTGTTCTATTAGAAGAGATAGCAGAGGGGAAAAGCAGGATTATCGAGTTCGATGAGGATATAGAACTTTTATCGCCTGATGAAGATTACTTGGAAAAGTATCGAGAAAATCGAAATCGTCGTTGGGAACTTATAAAAGAAATCGCGCAAAGAGAACCTGATATTTATTTATCCAAAAGTAGAGGGCAGCTTCTAAGGGAAACATACCTGGTGACAGGAAAACCGGTTAAAGTAATAAAGGATTACTTACTAAAATATTGGTTCCATGGAAAGTCTATTAATGGCTTATTGGATAATTACCTGTTTTGTGGAGGGCCTGGAAAAGGGCGAGTATACAAGCAAAAGCCAGGTCCTTATTCGAAGAATAGGTATATTGTCACTGAGACTGATATTGAGATCTTCAAATCTTCAATACGTTTATTTCATATACGACAAGGAATGAATATTTTAACGACATATGAAAGAATGTGCGAGACTTTCTATAAACGTGGGTATTACAGAAAATATGGTGTGCGAGTACCAATTATAGATCCCGACCGGTCGCCTAGCTTACGTCAGTTTCGTTACTGGTACACAAACAACACCTCTGCATTTGGCCGTGAAGAGAATAAACGAGGAAAGCGAAGAGCAACGATGAATGTTCGTCCGCTAGTTGGTAATGCATCAGAGAGAGCGCACTGTGTAGGGGCAGTTTATGAAGTTGATGCAACGAAGTCTGATATCATACTGGTTTCCTTCGACCGTAAGACTATATTAGGAAAGCCAACTTTATATGTGGTAATAGATGTTTTTAGTAGGCTTATCGTGGGGTATCATGTCAGTTTGGCATCTGAATCTTGGTTCGAAGCTATGGTAGCTGTGAATCATGCAGCAACTAATAAAGTTGAATTTTGTGCTCGCTACGGTATTCTGATTAAAGAAGAAGAGTGGCCCTGCCAGGCTCTGCCTCAGAGTCTAGTTGGGGACAGAGGAGAACTTAAGGCCCAAATGTCAGAAAGGTTTGTAAACCTGAATGTAGACGTTTTAAATGCACCTTCCTACCGTGGAGATTTAAAACCTTACGTAGAATCTCATTTCCACATTACGAATGAAACGATCAGACAATTATTAACTGGATCTACGGAGGCAAAACAAATGGTCAGAGGAGATTATGATCCTGCACGTGAATCTGCATGGACAATAGAAGAGTTTAACCGATTCTTGATCATATATTTCTTAACCTACAATAAAAGTGCACTGAGTAGAAATTATATTCCTACTAAAGAGATGTTTGCTGAGCAGATAGAGTTGACTCCTCTAAAAGTCTGGAATTGGGATAAGGGGAGAAGATTACTCCATGAAAAAACAAGGGATGAACTTCGACATAATTTGTTGCCCCGTGGAATTGGCAAGGTAACTCGATTTGGTATCCGATATAAAAATTTATTCTATACCTCTCAGTTGGGGCTTGATGAAGGATGGTTTGAAGGAAACGGTTTAGGGATAGAAGGGATGCGCGAAGTAGAAATCAGCTATGATCCGAGAAACTGCAGCAGTATTTTTATCAAGCGTGGAAAAAAGCTTGTAACATGTTTACTTACCGGTAGATCAAAGGAATTTGAAGGCCTCCACTTTGATGAGGTTGATAAATTATTTGAATATCGTGACATGCAGATTAAGGAGCAAGAGAAGAATGAAAAGCAACACAAAGCAGAACTTCATGCATTTACAGGTGAACTTGATAAATTGGCCACAAAGGTTACAAAAGGAGCAACTCAAGATACTAGCCTTTTTTCCAGAAAACAAAATATGCGTGAAACACGTGCAACTGATAGTAAAGTTTGGGGATCGATATCTGCAATAACCCACGTGGAAGGTTCAAGAATTGCAGATGGACTTTCGTCAACAAACGCGGAGGTTATACCTTTTCCTGATAAGGAATCAGAAGTGGAAAGAGTGACCCTTGCAGATGGCAATATAGATATCCAAATGCTATTTTCGAGAAAAAGTAAAGAAAGGAGGAGGAAAGATGAGCCAACTAAATGAAGGCGGCTTTTCAGGCTTTAATGGTTTACATGTAACAGCAGTATATAAAGAGCAAGTGAATCCTAGAAATCGTGGAAATCCCTTTATTGAAGCACTTCCAGAACGTGAGGGAATTGAGTCTTTTATTGATTCACTTACTTCAGAACCTCCTAGAAGTCCAGAATTTAATCAGTTGCCTGTAGAGGATAGACTTGAACTTGTGCAGCAGATTAGGTCCGATTTTTGGGTCCCATTCCCGTCACATTATGATAAGTATAGGAACTTATACTCGATGATAAAGTTGGGATACCAATCACGTAATCCGCTTCAAGCGATGTATAATCGGCAGTTTGCGATCGGGATAGATAATATCTTTAAGGCAGGGGTGGATGATGACGGAAGGAACTTAGCTGGTAATATTCATACATCACAGAGTTTAGTGGAGATCGCTATTAATGGTTTTGGTAAATCACAAATATATGAGCGGATACTAAATCGGCTCTTTCCAAAGGTTATCCATCATAGTCAATATCATGGAAGAACTCTTCCAACAACCCAACTGGTTTGGTTAAAAGTCGAGTGCCCATATAATAAGTCTGTGGGGACATTTGTTAAAAGCTTTTATGCAGAGGTAGATAGGGCCTTGGGTACAGCTATTTATGATAAGTGGGGCGAAAAGCCAGGCACCATTGACAAACAAGTCATGCGGATGATTCAAGTAGCAGCACAGGTCAATCTAGGAGTACTAATTATCGACGAAATCCAAAAAATTCAGAAGGCGTATTCATGCGGGGAGGAGAATTTGATTGATTTTATTACCCAACTTGTCAACACGCTAGGTATTCCAACAATACTAATTGGTTCATATAAAGCTTTGTATCTATTCAAGGATTCATTGGCAAATACTCGCAGAGGCATTCCGAATGGGTTCGCTGAGAATATATCAGGTCATATGTTAGCAGATAGTTGGGAATGGGAGCACTTTATAGAAAACCTATGGGATCATCAGTATACTCGATCTTTTACAGAACTTTCGTCTAAATTAATAGAGGCGATGTACCTTTATTCTATGGGTATTCCTGATTTTGCAGTAAAATTATTTATGCATGTCCAATCAAAGGCAATAGTACAGGGTGGTCCTGAAAAAATTACGGTAAGCCTAATTAGTGAAGTAGCAGCAACTAGTTTAGGCCTAGTGCAGCCGATTTTTTAAAGATCCGTTCAGGAGATTACTCGGCGTATAAAGAATTAGACGAGGTAAAGCCTGATTGGGCGCCACTAAATGGCTATATTAAGGATGTGTCTCATCGAATAAGTATTCACGGTAGTGTTGCTGAAGATCATGCACGGATTCTCCAGAAAAAGAAGAAGGACGAAATTTTAAAGCAATTAATTGACTTTGCAATGCAATTCGGCCGATCATCATTGGTGACAGAAGCCATTGTGAACCAGGTCTATGATGCAAGTGAGGGCATAGAAGATATTTCACTAATGTATGCACAAATCGCTAAGTTGCTTTTAGAAAAAGAAGATTCCCAAACGAAGAATAAAAGTGTGAGTCCTAATCGGCTCCCCCAAAAAACAAAACTATCCCCAATTTCCCCCACGAAATCCACAGATGATATCCGTTATGTCGTAGCTGAGGGTCATAAAAAGGAACTTACCACGGAAGAAGCTCTTGAGCAAAAAGGATATATTCGGGAAGTAGATGAACTGCTCAACTTTATCTCCTAAACGAGGTGGAACGCGTGAATCGTCTAATATTTTTCCCTGTGCCCCTACCAGATGAAGACTTTAGAAGTCTTATTTTTCGCTACCATATTCGTTCTGGTAATAGTGAGATAATTCAAAGTAAAAATGATTTATTCGGTGTTCGTTCTTACAAACACACCTTATTCCCTAAACGTTTACAATTCCTACTCGATAGATTGCCGCTAGGGCATACTTTTACACTAAATCAGTTCATATACGATCATACGTGGTATGGGTTATATCAGGCATTCTTCACAATAGAACGGCATATGGCAATGCTTAATGTGATTAAAAGTGCCTCCGCCAATCAAAGAAATGCCACTGGCCAGCCAACGGTCTCCTCTGAAGGGGTTATCTCAACAGAGATTAAATATTGTCCTCAATGTGTACACAATGACTTTGAACAATTTGGTGAGATCTACCTTCACCGAGAGCATCAGGTATCATTTTTGGAGTGCTGTCCTTCCCATAGCGTTCGTTTGGTTTCTAGATGCCCTATATGTGAAAGTCGGTACGGATCGAATGAGTCGGGTCAGTTGCTACGAGAACCATTTTGTAAAAATGGACATGGTTTGTCTGTGGAGAAGTTGGAAATAAATGAAACGAAAAAATATCTTCAGACCGTAATGATGAATGATTTGCTTTATGTTCGTGATCACTATAAGGACCTCTCAGCTCAAGAAATCAGAATAAAGTTTTATGAACAGTTGTTCGCCAATGGTTATATAACTTTAACTGGTGTCATTCAAAAAAAACGGTTATTATTTGATTTCGAGAAATGGTTCACCGAGCAGGAGAACAAAATTTTCAATTGCAATTTCTTAAGAAGTATTTATTTTAAAAACTCACTGTTAAGAACAGACTCTATGACTCAATTCATGGGGTTTTACTTATTGCTTGCTGCATTTTTGAGCGGTTCATTAAAAACTCTATTGTTAAGTCGGGAGTCGTATGCATTGCCTATCCCTTTCGGTAGTGGCCCGTGGTCATGCTATAATCCTATGTGCTTATACAAAGATATCCCTAAAATAAGTAAATGTACACGAAGCGTTATTAACGGGCAAACCGGTGTGTTTTCGATTCGTTATTTCTGCCCACGTTGTGGTCGACAAAATATAATTCAAGGATCTTACTCCGGTGTTATATCTTCTTGGACTAAGAGCAGTACTGAGGTGGAGGGCTCATCAATACCTAGTGAAATTGCTCTAGCTTATGAACAGATTGCAGCTGGTACTGATATAACAACTACTAATTTGAAACGGCGCGCGAAAATGGAAAATATACTAGCCAATAATGTTTTCCATAGTCGCTCAGAAATAAGAAACATAGACCAATCACTATATCGTTGGTTAATGCGTAATGATAAAGAATGGTTAGAACAAGTCTTACCGGTTAGGATTCCAAGAGATAAGGTAAAACTTGATTTTAAAGCAATGGATAAGCACTTAGTGCTCAAGATTAGAACGGCAGCAGCTAGGATAGACCCTGAATACAGGCTTCCCATTAAAAGAGGAACAATAATTAATCTTTTGGATCCATCTGATGGAAATCGATTCCGACATTATCATCATCAACTCCCATTATCTGTGAAGGAGATAGATAAGACAGTAGAGGATACCAAAGCTTTTTTGATTCGGAGTATTTCAAGACATTATTCAAAAATCAGAAATCGCGGAACTGCTGTAATGACGGTGAATGAGTTTAAAAGTATGGCGTCGGTCTCTTATCATTTGCATGGGGATAAAGAGGTGGACAATCATATACGTATGTTCTTGCAAAAGAAAGGAGCTTTAATTGATACATGAATAGACTATGATCATTCATAGTAGGGAAGAATATTAAAGGAGGTGATTCCTTTGATATTCTTCCCTACTATTTTTCCAGATGAGCTACTCTACAGTGCGTTTGCTCGATACCATCGGAATTCTGGAAATGAAAGCATTAGACAAACCATGAAAGAGCTTTTTGATAACTCCTCGACGTGTTCCTCAGTATGGTTCCCTTCCCAGTTAGATCATCTTACTCGTCAGATTCCAGGTCAAAGATATTCCTCAGATGAATTAATTCAAAAACATACGCTGATTCCTTACTTTACCCCTTTCATCCCACCTATGAGAGCTGAAAGATTAGTGGAGACTATGAAATTCAGTACGTGCTCGCCTGCAAATATGATACTTGGTCGTGCAGCGTTATCCGTAAAGCCTAAACAAAAGCTGATGTATTGTACCGGATGTGTCAGTGAAGATAGGGCGAAATACGGGGAGGCATATTGGCATCGCTGCCACCAACTAGAAGGGGTCTATCTCTGCCCCATGCATGGAGAACTGCTTTGGCAATCAAATATTTCTCATCAAATGCAGAAGAATCGGTTTCAGTATATTACGTTGGAGAAGGCGCTTGTTGATAACGGCGAGTTAATTTCTACTGAATTCTTGGGCGGTGAATTCTCTCGAAATATTGCTACGCAATCTTTATCATTATTGGAAAAACAATTCCCCTCAGAGGGCCTTCATAGTATAAACCGGTATTATGTTTCTCGATTACGTAGTGAAGGCTATGTGTGTAATGCAAGCAGCAGAATTAGATGGGATAGATTAATCCAAGGTTTTAATTCTTTTTATGGTGAAAAATTGTTGGCAACTATAAATGGGGTGATAAGTGAAAGCGATAGTTGGCTGCATAAGTTGCTACGGAAGCCTAGAGTGTCGTGCCATCCACTTCGACATATTTTATTACTTGGTTTCTTGGGAGAAAGCGTTGAAGGGATGATGAATAGCTTATCTAGAGGGACAATGACAACATTTGAACCTTTTGGGCATGGCCCCTGGCCATGTCTTAATAAAGCAGCAAGCCACTATAAACAACCAATGATTGGGTCAGTAAAGATCACCAGGGGGTCAAAAACGGGTAAACCGGTTGGTACATTTAAGTGTAACTGTGGTTTCGTTTACTCACGGACAGGACCGGACGATAAGGAGAGTGACCGATACCAGATTGGGAGGGTTAAAGAATTTGGTATTGTGTGGAAAAACAGACTTGTTGAGCTGTCTAGTCAGCAGTTATCTTTGAGGAAAAAGGCAGATATGTTAGGATGTGATCCGCAAACGGTATTAAATTACCAAGAATGAATAGGTTCAAGGGGGGGGCTGCTAAATAAAAAAGAGTGACACAAAGAACCGAGGGTGTACAGTTTAAATTGCTGATGTAATTATTAATTCAGCATGACAGAGCCAAACGCAGTCTGTATTTTTTTCCTGAAAAGAGCTGCTCTCTAGAATCCTTGGCCAGGTACACTTTACTCCTTGTGAAAATTTTTATAGCACCATAATCTATTCTCTGAAATAGTAAGTAGTGAGAATTTATACTAACAAAGGAGATGAAATTGAGCCTTTATTTCTTCGAGGTTAACTATATAAATTTTCATATTGGAGGAATTTAAATTAATATTTATCAGTCAATAGCAGATGGGTTAATAAAAGCTATTGTTGGAATTATTGGTATTGCAATTCTTAGTGCCGTTGCTTCTTCGCTAAAGTTATTTTCTGAAGAAGAAAAGCAGTACTTACCCAGCTTTAATCGGGGATTTAGAAATGTAGTATTATGGTTTTTGTTTACTACAGCGGCGCTTTCTTATTTTCTATTGGCTTTCAGTGTCACTATAGAGGGGACATCCTCAAGAATAACAAAAGTAATAATCTTCCTGTTTCTAAATAAAGTTACACCTTGGATTGCTTTGGTATTAATTATTGGGTTAACAGTAACAATCTGTTGGCAACGCGCAAAGTTTTTTATTAGGTCTCTAATTCATAAAGATAGAGTAGGCGGTAGGCAAAGACTCGCATATATCTTGTTTACCATAAGCATGCTTTATGCTGTTTTAATTTCAGGGTATGCGATGCTTTTTATTCAGATAGTAATGGCAGAAATAAACAAGGATTTTGCTTTCGGGTTGCATGAATCCAGAGAAGTCATATTTTATCTATATAAAGTCAATAGACTAATATATCATGTAATTTTATTTGTTATCAGTGCAGGCTATTCTTTATTGTTACTACTCATGAGGGCTTTTTACCGAGCAATTTACTTTGAAAAAGTTTCAATTAATATCACCTTGAAAAGTGGCCAAATGTTAGAGGGGAAGTATATAATTAATCATAATTTGGACAATGGCATATTAATTGCCGACTCATTTAAAAGAAGTGATCGAAGCAAGATGCTTATTCCAAAAGCAAACATTGAAACAATTACATTTAATCGAGTAGATTATTCATTTGGGGAAAAAAGAACGAAATCGAAGCTCGATTATAAAGAAATCGAAATGAAGAACGAATTTGATCAATTAGTAAAACAGTGGCGAAAAGATCAAATTCATAAACACTCTAATTTTTAGGGTGTTTTTTATTTGGATGTTTTACTGCATTTTTAGGAAGAGGTGAAAAAATAATCAGACCAATCAAGGTATCGGTGAAATCTTAAGAGGTGAAGAGGAGCGGATTTCACTAGGTCATGTCTGAAAACTATTCATTGAGTTAATTTGAAGATG
>NZ_VYKK01000004.1 GCF_008710135.1 Paenibacillus spiritus
GAGGGGTCACTTTTTTCAAAGTGTCCTTCTTGTGGGTCACAGTTCAGAGGCGCGGGGCTCTTCTCTACCACAGACTCTCTTCTTCGCCCCTGCGGGCGGCTTCCAGCTTCCTCCGGACCGCCGCCTTGAGCGGGTCCTCGGGTACCTCCGCTTCCACGTCTCCCGCGATGCGGGCCTGACAGGCGAAGCGGTAGCCGCCGTCCAGGAGCGTCCCAAGCTTGCGCTTCTCCTGAACGGAGGGCTCCTGAAGCCCCTGCCCGCCGCCGGCGGTGACCCGCACCTTGCACATCAGGCAGCCGAGCTTGCCTCCGCAGCGTACCGGAGGCGCCACGCCGGCTCTCCGGCAGGCGTCCAGCAGCGTCGTGCCTGCGGGAACGGCAACCGTACGGTCTGCCGGCAGCAGACGGACGCTGCAGGATTGGACGTTTCTCATATGGCCACACTCCTTCTGTATTCCGACCAGGAACCCCCGAGCAGGAGGGCCATGACCTCGATATGCCTCAAGGTCAGCTGATTGCGGGCAATCAGCGTTCCAAGCTCTCTCAGATGCCGCGCCGGAGCCATTCTCATGGCTTCCGCGACCGCGCCGGCGCGGTCGCGCCGCCCCCGAAGCACATTGAAGATTAGTTCATGGGCAAGCGGCATCAGCCTGACCGGGATTCCGCCGGCGGCGCTCGCTACGGGAGCCCAGGCCTGCAGCACTCCGGCTTCCGTCCGGTAGCGCGATCCCTCCGCTCCGATCTCGAAGCCGCCGACGAGCTCCAGGGGAAAGCCCGCGAGCCGGTAGCGGCTCCTTACCGAGTAGCAGCCCCTGCTGTAATCCTCCTCGGGCTGGCTCTCCGCACAGCCGATCAGCGCCCGGTGCAGCACGGCAGCCTCCTCCGTATCCGCATACAAATCCAGATCGCGCGGCGGAGCCGCCAGCTCTACGCCCTGGAGCACCAGTCCTCCGCTCCCTCCCAGCAGCCAGCAGCTTCCGTCGCTTGCGCCCTGTGCCTCCAAAAGACCTGCCGCAGCAGCCAGCGCAGCCTCCCACCCGAAATCTCCCATCTTAATTCACGCTCCGCCTGTCCAGAATCGCGCCTCTAAATCCAGCCATATTATAACATAAAAGGCAGCAAAGCAGGCGCTTCACGCGCTGCATTCGCTGCCCTTCAGTTCGGGTGCACCTTACTTCTTCATCATCATCTTCATCAAGGTCTCCATGCTGCTGGGATTGGTCCCGCTCTTCTTGACCGCGTTCACAATCTCCTGCACGGTATTCTCGGTTACGGGCACTTTGGCCATGGCCGACACCTGTTTGATCAATTGGCGGAGCTGGGCTTCGCTCTGCAGCGTGCTCGGCTTGACCGTGCTGGCCAGCTTCTTGACCGCACCCTCCGTGATGTGCTTGCCTGCTTTTTTATTGATGGCACTCAGGGCGTCCTTGGAAAAATTTCGGCTCACTTCTCATCCCTCCTCCGTCAATCCCAACATATGAGATTCGGCGAAAAAAGGTGTTGGGCGAACCGCCCGCCCTCTCTAGGTATACCACTGTTCCCAGGTCTCCTGGGACATGGTCTCCATTTCGGCCTTGGGATCGCGGCCCATCAGCGCCTCGACGGCGCTGCGGGGACTTTTGTTCTGGAAGAGAACCTGGTAGATCTGGACGGTGATCGGCATCTGCACGTTCATCTGTTGGGACAGCGCATACGCCGCCTGGGTTGTCCGTATGCCTTCTACTACCATCCCCATGGATTCCAGCACTTCATCCAGCGGCTTGCCCTGTCCCAGCAGCGACCCGGCCCGCCAGTTACGGCTGTGCCGGCTCGTTGCCGTAACCACCAGGTCGCCGATTCCGGCGAGGCCGGCAAAGGTAAGCGGGTTCGCGCCCAGGCCGACCCCTACCCGGGAGATCTCGGCAAGACCGCGTGTCAGCAGCGCCGCCTTGGCGTTGTCTCCGAAGCCGAGACCGTCGGACAGACCCGCACCAAGCGCAATAATATTCTTGAGCGCCCCTGCCAGCTCCACTCCGACCAGATCGCGATTCGTATACACCCGGAAGTCGTTGTTGTTGAACAGCGACTGCGCCCGGAACGCTGCCGTCTCGTCCTGGGAAGCGACCACTACCGTAGTGGGGCAATGGCGAACCACTTCTTCCGCATGGCTCGGCCCGGAGAGCACGACAATCTGTCCTTCCGGGCAGCCCAGCTCCTCCGAGATCACCGTAGACATCCGCTTCATGGATTCCGTCTCAAATCCTTTGGTAGCATGGACACAGAGCATGTCAGGCTTCCAGAACGCCTTCAGATCGCGGGACACCTGCCGCATGGCCGAGGACGGGGCCACGATGACGACCGCCTCCACTCCGCTGACCGCTGCTCCCATATCAGTCGTAGCGATAAGATTGTCCGGAAGAAGGATTCCGGGAAGGTAGTGCTCGTTGCTGTGGCGCCGGTTGATTTCTTCCGCCTGATCGGCACTTCTCGTCCAGATCCGGACCTCGGAATGATTGGATGCCAGTACGGAAGCCAGCGCGGTTCCCCAGCTTCCCGCTACCAGCACAGCTACTTTGTCAGACACAGCTACTTTGTCAGACACGGCTACTTTGTCAGACAACGCGTTTGCCTCCTTTGCTCTTGGAGCCGATCTTGTTCTCCCTGCCTTCTGCGATCTTCACGATGTTCGTCCGGTGTCTCCAGAACGCAAAAGCGGCAATAATCAGACTGCTCCAGAGCACCGGATATGTAAACCCGAACACCAGCAGGAACACCGGTGTCAGGGCCACGAAGATCAGAGAGCCCAGCGATACATAGCGTGTGATAAATATGGAAGCGATGGCGATTACGCCGGCGATCAGCGCCGGCCAGAAGCAGAGGGTTGCCATAACGCCGATGGTCGTCGCAATTCCTTTGCCTCCGCGAAAATGAAAGTAGACCGGCCAGTTATGTCCGATAATGGCCGCAATACCGCAGGCGGCCGCCACCCAGCTCCCGGACCCTTCTGCCCAGAAACCGAGCCAGACGGCGGCAATTCCCTTCAGTACGTCCAGAGCCAGCACGGCAATGGCAGGCCCTTTGCCCAGAACGCGGAGCGTATTGGTCGCCCCCGCATTGCCGCTGCCGTACTGGCGGATATCGATTCCTTTCAGCAATCTGGCAAGCAGCACACTGAAGCTGACCGAGCCAAGCAGATAGCTCACCACAATAACCACGATGTCAAACGCCACGCTTCTTCTCCCCTAACTCTCGTCGGATTTACGCCGCGTAAAGATGCGGATCGGCGTTCCTTCAAAATTGAATGCCGCCCGGATCTTGTTCTCCAAATAACGCTCATACGAGAAATGCATCAGCGACGGGTCATTCACAAACACCACAATGGTCGGCGGTTTCACTGCAACCTGGGTTACATAGTTAATCCGCAGGCGGCGGCCTTTGTCCGTCGGCGGGGGATTGATGGCCACAGCGTCGGAGACCACATCGTTAAGCAGATGGGTTGCAATCCGCAGAGCATGCTGCTGGGCCGCGTGCTGAACCACCGGCAGAAGCTTCTGGAGCCGCTGCTTGGTGAGAGCGGACAGGAAGACAACGGGCGCATAAGTCATGAACAGGAAATGGTCGCGGATCTTGTTCTCGAAGTGCTGCATGGTCTTGTCGTCCTTCTCGACCACATCCCACTTGTTGACGACGAAGATCGAAGCTTTGCCTGCGTCATGGGCATAGCCCGCGATATGCTTGTCCTGGTCGATAATGCCTTCCTCGCCGTTGATGACCACCAGCACCACGTCGGCGCGTTCAATGGCCCGCATCGCTCTCATGACACTGTATTTCTCCGTGGTCTCGTAGACCTTGCCGCGCTTGCGCATTCCGGCCGTATCAATCAGCACATACCGCTGTCCATCCCGTTCGAACGGGGTATCGATCGCATCCCGCGTTGTACCGGCGACATCGCTCACAATAACCCGCTCTTCGCCCAGAATCGCGTTGACGAGCGAGGATTTCCCGACGTTCGGACGGCCGATCAGTGCTACGCGGATTACGTCGTCGTCATACTCCTCATCCTTGGGCTCGGGAAGCAGTTCCACTACCGCATCCAGCAGATCGCCGATCCCGGTGCCGTGGCTTCCGGAAATTCCGATCGGATCTCCGAAGCCGAGGCTGTAGAACTCATAGATATCTTCGGCGCGCTTCATGTTGTCCACCTTGTTGATCGCCAGCACGACGGGCTTTCCCGAACGGAAGAGCAATTGCGCCACTTCCTCGTCGGCGTTGGTCAGACCGCTCTTCGCATCGCACATGAATACAATGGTATCCGCTTCCTCAATCGCAAGTTCCGCCTGCGCCCGGATCGACTTCAGCATCGTATCCTCGCCGTCGATCTCGATTCCGCCGGTGTCGATGACGCTGAACGGCTTGCCGTTCCATTCCGCCACTCCATAAATCCGGTCCCGGGTAATCCCCGGCTTATCCTCTACAATAGCCAGCCGATCACCGATCAGCCGGTTAAAAATCGTCGATTTCCCGACGTTTGGCCTTCCTACAATGGCCACAACGGGTCTTGCCATGCCCATTCCTCCTATCGTCCTTACGTTACCCATCATAGCAAAAAAGCGCTGTACAGCACAATCGGCGAACCCCAGCTCCGGGGTTCGCCGATGAGTATACCCTTTAATTGAAACCAAAGAAATTATTTCTCTTTGAATTTGTCCAGCTTGTCGCCAAAACGCTCAGCCAGCGTGAAGCTCAGGCCCTGGTTGTTCATGGAGACGTTCGGGTTGTCCAGAATCTCCTTCGGAGTTCTGTCTCTGTCGCGGTCTCTGTTTCTTTCCGGCTTGCGCTCGCTTTGAGCAGGCGCTTCTTCGGTTTCCTTGATGCTCAGGCTCACGCGCTTCTCGCCCGGATTGAAGTCCAGAACCTTGACCTGCACTTCCTGTCCTTCTTTCAGCACTTCATGCGGAGTGCCGATATGTTTGTGGGAGATTTGCGAGATATGAACCAGACCTTCTACGCCCGGAAGCAGTTCGACAAATGCGCCGAAGTTCACGAGACGCTTCACTTCGCCGGTTACGATATCTCCAATATGGATTTTGTCGGAAGCCGTGTCCCAAGGACCTGGGGAAGCGGCCTTGATGCTCAGGCTGATCTTGCCCTTCTCCGGATCGACCTTCAGTACCTTCACGCGAACCTTGTCGCCTTCGGATACAACGTCGGATGGCTTGTCGACATGGTTCCAGGCAATTTCGGATACGTGAACCAGACCGTCAACGCCGCCGACATCGACGAACGCGCCGAACTGAGTCAGACGCTGTACCGTTCCTTCGATGACCTGTCCTTCGGACAGCTCGGACATGATGCGCTGTTTGTTGGCTTCGAATTCTTCTTCCAGTACATCCTTGGCGGACAGAATAACTTTGCCGTTCTCGCGGTCCAGTTCCTTCACCTTAACGCGAAGCGTGCGGCCCTTGTAATCGCTGAAATCTTCAACGAAGTGGCGTTCTACCATGGAAGCCGGGATAAAACCGCGGGCGCCGACATCAGCGACGAGACCGCCCTTGACCACGTCGGCCACGGTAACTTCGATAACGTCTTGAGCTTCGAAATGCTGCTCCAGATCGTCCCAGGACTTCTCGCTGTCGATGGCGCGCTTGGACAGCACAAGGCTCTCCTTGTTGTCGTTGATGCTGACCACTTTGCACTCCACTTCCTGACCGACTTCTACCGCGGAAGCGGCATTGTCCAGTTGAACCGAGGACAGTTCGCGAATCGGGATGACGCCGTCGTATTTATATCCAATGCTTACATAAGCTTGGTTGTCTTCGATTTTGACGATCGTTCCCTTCACGGTGTCGCCTTTTTTGACGGAGATGATCTGCTCCAGGTCCGCCTGGCTGGTCATTTCCTCTTGATTGCTTGCTGCGGCTTCTTCTGCGGCAACGCTGCCCGCGGTTTCGGTCGCTTCTGCGGAAGACTGGTTCAGCTCCGCTGCTTCTTGATTTCTTGTTTCTTCAGACATGTGATTACCCTCCTCGATTCAAAACCCCATTTATTTAAACCCGCACCAAACGCAGGGTTCAAAACAAAAACCTCGCGGCCCTAGCCCGCGTCTACCCTCTTGCCTAGTATGTTCCAAATAATTCCCGTTAATGCTATTTGCCGCTCGGCACTCCCGTCTTGAGCATTTCGCGGATCTTCGACATGATGACGTCGGTGACTTCCTCCAGCGAATCGCTGCTCGCGCCTTCAAAGGCCGAGAGATCAATCGGGGCGCCGTACACGACGGTCATCCGCCGAAAAGGCTTATAGCTTCCGATGATTGCTGCGGGCACAACGGCCGCTCCGCTGCGGAGCGCAAAGCTTGCCGCTCCCTTCTTCGCGGTTCCCGTATCGCTGTTGCGGGTGCCTTCCGGGAAAATGCCCATCACCTTGCCGCTGCGAAGCAGATTCAGCGAAGTCTTGATCGACTCCTTGCTGACGCCGCCCCGCTTGACCGGAAACGCGCCCAGCTGCCGGATCAGCCAGCCCAGAACCGGAACCTTGAACAGTTCCGCCTTGGCCATGTAGTTGACCTTGCGCTGAAGCGGAATCCCCATTGTCAGCGGATCCAGGTTGTTCGTATGATTGCCGCACAGCAGCACTCCGCCCTCCGCCGGCACATTCTCCCGGCCAATCGTTCGGAGCGGAAAGACAATGGCATAGATCAAACGAAGCAATCCCCGGCAAATCACATAGATCATAAATGGTTTCTCTCCCCGTCTACATAAGCTCTGCAGCGAGAAACGATCGCCTCCACAACCTGTCCGATATCCATCGATGTCGTATCCAGCAAAAAGCTGTCCTCCGCGCGCCGCAGCGGCGAAATCTCCCTGCTCTCGTCGAGCCGGTCCCGCTTCGCGATATCGTTCTCAAGCTGCTCCAGACTGATCTGTTCCTTCCCGCCCAGCTCTTTGAAGCGGCGGAGCGCCCGTTCCTCCACGCTTGCCGTCATGAAGATCTTCACTTCGGCGTCAGGCAGCACGGTCGTGCCGATATCCCGCCCGTCCATCACCACTCCCCGTCCGAGCGCCATTTCGCGCTGCAGCTGGCTGAGTCTGGTCCGGACCGGCTCCAGCTTCGCATACTGCGAGACCTGGCTGCTGACCTGGAGGCTTCGGATATGAGGGGTAACATCCTCACTGTTGATGTACACCTGCTGGCCTTCCGCTCCCGGCACTAATTCAATCACCAGATTGCGCATCGTTTGACGCACAAGCTCGTGATCGTCCGGGCCAATGCCTTCGCGGAGCATATACCAGGTAACTGCCCGATACATCGCTCCCGTATCGACATAGATATAGGAGAGCCTGCTTGCTACCATTCGGGCTACGGTACTCTTGCCTGCCCCGGCAGGTCCGTCGATGGCGACGTTGATTCTGTCTTGTGTGTGTGTCCCCTGCCTAGCCAACGGGGCATTCCTCCTCAACTCTTGCATCAGGTACCCTGAATCATCAAGAAAAAAGCAGGCATTGCCTGCGACTTATGAAATTATACCACAGATTGCGAACCAGTGCAAAATCGCATAGACGATTTTTCTCAACGATTGCGGAAATCAAACTGCCGCTCAAAGCAATAACGGATGATCTTCTGCCGCTCCCCGTCGCTGATCCGGCTGAACTTCAGCATCGCCAGGGTGCGACCGCTCTCCAGTGTCTTCATCCGCACCACTTCCGCGTCGAACGCCGCATGGTCGATGTTTCCGTTGCGGAAGGCAAGAAGAACCCAGCACTCCAGCTGATCCCCGACCTGCAGCGCCACCCCCGGGTCCGTCAGAAAAGAAGCGCCTCCTCCGCCGACGTCTTCGGTCCTTACCAGGAACCGGCGTCCGCTCTTGGTCTTCGCCGCTAGCTCCAGTTCCGCATTCACGCGGAGATAGCTGCGGCGCTGAATCTTCACGATGGAATCGGGCGAAGGCTTGCGGATGCGCACCATCCGGATGACATCCTCCTTGAACCCCAGCACATGGCTGTAAAAATAATTCTTGATGCCGCCTTCCGTCAGGTAGTAGACGGACAGCTCATCCCCCATATTCAGCCGTTTCAGCCGGCCGCTGCTCTCCTGAATCGGGATTTCGATCAGGAAGGCGTCTTCTTCCAGCTCCGCGATCCGCGACCGGTACTCGGCCTCCGATTCGGAGGCGTCGCCGGATGATACCTGAATATATAAGTTGTCGTTAATCTTGGGAAGCAAACCGTTCACCGCCGCTGTAAGATGATATTTAACTATCTGCGATTATAGCATGGGCTCCGCCGGCGGTGGAGAAAAACTTTCCAGCCTGCCCGCCCCCTCCGCCGGTCCGATTTCCTGCCGCCCCCCCGCCGCGGAAACGGCGGGAGGGCGCAGCAAAAACCGGCAGAGCATAGGCTCTGCCGGCGTTCTGCAGCCGGAGTCCGGCCGCCTGAAAAGGCGTCTCAAGCGCCCTGCGCTCCGGAAGCGGTGCGGATCTCCTCCACCGTCTCTTCGATTCCCGTATCGGCATTCAGGTAGATCCGGTACTGGGAGCCGTTGATTTTGCCGCCGAATTCATACGTCAGCACTTCTTCGCCGTTGTCGTTCTCGATCCAGGCCATCCGGTGGTACAGCTCACGGAAGTCCCCGTTCAGCTTCGCCCGGGCGGCCTCAAGATTAAGCTTCGGCTTCGGTATCTTGCGGTTGTCCTGGTGCTCGTTCACATAATCGCTGGCCTGGAAGCCCGTAACGTCCCCCGTATCAAGACCGGCGCGGACGGTGATCTTCTCGGGGTAGATCAGCGTGTCTCCGGACCGGGTCACAAAGGTGATGTTGCCCAGATTGTCGTACCTGTCTGCGCTGACCGCCGTCATATGCGGGTAGCCCTTGAGCTTCAGGAATTCCCCCGCCTTCTCGACCGCCCGGGCCAGAGGCACATTCGCCGGTCCCACTTCACGGCTGTCCGAATAGGAGATCAAGAGCCCCCCGTTCACCGTGAAATCCATGCTGATCGGGCCTTTCGGAGCTTCCACCTTCGCCGTATAGGATTCCCACTCGGTTCCCTGTCCGTTATGGACCACCGATACCGGAGTCTGCGCGCCTGAATCGCTGAATTTTAGCGCTTTGCGCTTGATGTCTTCAGCCGATACCGGCACCCCGTCCAGCTTGCGAACCGAGCGTTTGTCATACATGCTGGCGACCGAGGGTCCCCAGTCAAGTTCCGGATAGGCGCCGACCCGTTTGTCCACCGTTTTGAATCCGTCGATAATCGTATTGTCCTCCGCCTTGTTATTCGTGGCGAGAGCGGATTCCACATCCATCCAGCGCAGCCGGTTGGTGATAACTTTCTCCTGTACGCCCTGAAGCTCTTTGGAAATTTCCGCCGAACTCTGGTACAGAGCCTTCAGATTCTTCAGTTCTCCGTCCGTGATCGGCTTATCCTTGAAATCGCGGATGGCGGCTTTGTAAGAGAAATTCGAGATTTTGGACAAAAACTCTTCCGTCTTGCTGAACGGCAGCAGCGTGAGCGGAAGCTGATTGATCTCATTCTGCGCCTCGCTCGTCAGTCTCCATACATTGACCAGACCCTTGCGGTGCATACCGTCCGAAGCGGCGTGTACAGCCAGGGTGCTCCCCAGCTCGCCATGGAGCTGTTCCACGTGATAGGACAGATCGTGAAAGGCACGCTGATACTGGTTCTCGGCTTTCAGCAGAATCGCATTCTTTTCCTGGTTCTCCCGGTACCCCCAGACGAGAGCTCCTACAAACAGGAGAGCGGCCAGCGGAAAGAGAACGGCACTCATACGCTTGTACATAAGGCGGCAAGACTCCCTTCAATCGCTTGTTGCCGTTAGTTTGACTGAAAGAAGGAAGACTTATGCACCAAGATTCAATCCTGTTCTTCGATCAAAAAGCCGCTGGTGCAGCTGCACAGGCACTGCTTGAATCCGGTCTGGATGACGCCGCGTTCCCTGACGCCCCGCAGCACGTAGCTCTCGCCGCATTGTCTGCAAATAATTCGGACTTTGACACGCAAAAAAGACACCCCGTTTCAAGAGAGATTTCCGGTGCGTTCCGGAAAAATATTCCTGAATACAGTGTGTCCTATTCAGCTACAGGTTAACCTCTTCCTCCCGCTTGGCAAGCCGGAAGGGAGAACGATTGTTGGCTCGGGCAACCTTGCCCATACCGCCATACCAGAGAACGGCCATCATCGGCACCATGAACCAAATCCAGTAATTCGGCGTGGCGCCGATAATGAAATCGTAAATACCGTGCCACAGCCAGGGCAGCACGAAGGACAGGGCCAGAATTCGGCGGGTTCTTCCCGAGGGCGAGAACTTGGCCCTTCCCAGATGGTATCCCATAATGATGCCGAACATGGCATGTCCGGACACGGGCAGCAGCGCCCGGACCAGCATCGGGCCCAGTGCCGCATGATTATACAGAGCGTACAGCACATTCTCTACGGTCGCAAAGCCGAGGGAAATCGCCACCGCATAGACGATACCGTCATACGGCTCGTCAAATTCCATATGATTGTAGATCATATGATAAAGGACGAACCATTTCAGCCCCTCTTCCACCCCGGCCGAAATCAGAAACGATTCGGAGTAAAGGTCCAGAGGCAGCCCTTTCATAAGGCCGTTCTGAATAATCATGACCGGGAAGACAATAAGAAACCCCAGCAGAAATACCTTGGCGACAAGCTGCAGGGGCTCCTGATCGTATTTATCTTTCAGATAAAAATAGGTCAGCAAAGCAAGCCCCGGTGCGACTGCCGACATCATGACCGAAAACAATAGCACCGATAAGGCCTCCCTGCTGTAGTTATTGCTGGCGCTTGAAATGCTCGCACAACTGCTCTACGGCGTTGTCCGCCATAACCGTCTTGCCGTACTCCGCCAGCACCGATTGGGTGACCGGAGAAGAATCGCCGAATTCGGACAGAACAGCGACCAGAGCCGCCAGCTCCGCTTCCTCGAAATCCTTGGGATCGAAATACAAATACCATTTATCGTTGTACGAATACAGCGTACCCGCCGAAGTGATCCGGCCGATGAGCACATGGGCGGCTTCGATCAGAACCTCGAAATCGCGGAATGCATAGACAACGGAATCGCTCTGTTCAAGCGTAACTTCCATCTCATAAATCTCATCGGGCATTTCTTCTTCGCCGGAGGCGCCGTATGAGTGGTGATCATATTTGCCCCTTGTGACAATGACAACCATGCCTTGGGCGGGCAGAGCGAACACTTCAACGGCAAGAGGACCGGTTGCGTCAAAACCGAGCTCTGTGTAGGCCTGATCCATCATTTCCGTAAAGAGGTCGTGTACCTTCGGTACTTCCTGCCACATGTCTTCCTTCTGGATTCCCCGCTCGCTAAGGTCGTCAAAAGTGAGGAAAATCCGTATCTTATCTTGACTTAAGCGCTCAATTCTCATGACAGGATCCTCCCTTTGCAAGCTCAATTTATTCTAGTGTATGATGAGTCCCGAGTTATGAGCCAAAAATGGATACTATGTATGTATGTTATCATTTTGGGACGGCAAATGCACGTAAATAAAAAAAGAATCATTTCGGAGCCGCCCAACGCGTCTCCAAAATGATTCCGGAGTCTCCGAACGCGGTTATAAACCCGGTACGGTTGTATGCGTCTCTCGGAGAATCCGCTCCACGTCATGCTTGACTTCAGGATTGCTGCGAATGAAATCCTTCAGCATCTTGAGATTGGCTTCATGGGATTTCGGCTCCGATTCGTGCTTGGCGGCATTGACGCCTTGTACGGAATGATCTGTCCCTTTATCGCGGTTCGCTGTGCTCCCGAACCCGGTCAGGGCCATATCCACAATCTTGTCTTTGGCTCTTCCGGCAGCTTGTCCCTGGCCCAATGCGTTCATCAGCATCGGCCGCTTGCGGGACATCATCATGCTTGCCGTCGCACCCAGCACCAGACCGCAGAGAAATGACGAAGTCTTCACATTTCATGCCTCCTTGTATGGTAGAATCATGACTAGTGTTCGCGGAATGGAGAGCGGGCATACAGCCAAGTCAGACGAAAGCGAGATGAAAAAAGTGGGTAAACCGACAGCAGCATTCCTTCTCGCCGCCTTATTGCTGGCATCCTGTTCCAGCGAAGGCGGCTCTACTCCCGTCCAGACTCCGGGCGCTTCTTCCGGCCCCGCCCAGACGGCTGCGGCTTCTCCCTCCGCCGCCTTGCCGACGGCATCGACTTCTTCGGCCGTTCCCTCCGTCCTCCCTTCAACTTCGTCCGTGCCGGCGGCTTCGGGACTACCTTCTCCGTCGCCAAGCCAAGAGCCGGCTGGAGCGGAATCGCCGATTCCCATCCAATATCAGATGAACAGCAATTATGACATCAAGCCGGTCGACGGGAACGCGAACAAGAAGGTCGTGCTTCTGACCTTCGATGACGGCCCGAAAGAAGCGGCAATGATTAACACCATCTTCGATACGCTCGACAAACATCAGGCCAAGGCCATCTTCTTCGTCAACGGCTACCGGGTCAAGGAGCACCCGGAACTGCTGAAGCTGATCCAGGAACGCGGAGGCATCATCGGCAATCACAGCTGGGATCATATTGTGCTGAAGAAGAAGCCCTATGCCGAAGTGAAGAAGCAGATTGAAGACGTCCAGAAGATCGTTAAGGACGTCACAGGCGAGACTCCGGTCTTCTTCCGGCCGCCGCACGGAGCAGGGGGCGACGTCGGCAAGAAGGTCGCGGCCGAGAACGGCCTGCTCTACATGACCTGGTCCAACGGTTCGCTGGACTGGACGATGAAGGAGAAGGAAGCCGGGAAGCCGGACAAAATTGTCAAGAACGTAACCAACCAGCTCCACGCAGGCAGCAATATTTTGATGCATGAGCTGCCCTGGACGGTCGAGGCGCTCGACAAGCTGCTGACCACGCTGGAAGGCAAGGGCTACAGCTTCGTCGATCCCCGCAGCATCAAGACTCCTGCGGCAGCGAATTAAGGAATGTGCATATCACTTGTATTATTAAAGAAGCGGCCGTTCAAGGAGGTAATCCTTGGACGGCCGCTTTCACTTCCCTTTTGAATTTTCAAGACCGCTCGGTCCCCTGCCCTTGCACGTCTTCCGTGTCCGGCTGTCCGCTGCGCAGCGTCAGTAGATGAATCTCCGCCGGACTGCCCCAGCGGAACGGCAAATGGGCCGTACCGTAGCCGCGGCTGATGAACACCCGGGTTGCGCCGCTTCCGTCCGGCCGGTCCGGCCAGCGAAAGAGACCTGCCGAGTACCGGCGGTAGAACGCTTCTTTTACGTGCCTTCTGCCCAGGACCGGGAGCACGATCTGTCCCCCGTGCGTGTGTCCGCTCAGGACGAGATCCGCCGGCACCTTCTCTCTGCCTTCCAGCCAGATCGGATCATGCACCAGAATGATCCGGTTATCCGCGGCGCTTCCCGGCGGAAGATGCGGCGGCGGCGCGGCTGAACGCCCGACTCCCCGCTTCGGATAATCAATTCCGGTCAGCCAGAGGCGGGTATCGCGTCCTTCCGCCAGCACGATGTTCTCGTCCTTCAGCAGCCGGATGCCCGTCTTCCGAAGAACCTCTTCGAACTCCGAAGGCGTTACCTTGACGTCATGATTGCCGCTGACCGCATAGACAGGAGCAACGGAAGCCAGAAGCCGCATGTTGGCCTTCATCCGCTCCAACTTATTGTCAAGCTCTGTAAGATCGCCTCCGGCCAGCACCGCGGCCGCCCGGCCCCGAACCGGGGCAATCAGCCGCTCCGGCAGCCGGCGGCTGTGAATATCGGTGACGAGCAGCAGCTGCAAGCCGTCGAAAGAACGGTCCAGTTCTTCCAGCGTCAGCTCCTGCTCGATCAACCGGCCGCCATGCGCCAGCGCATACATCCATCCCAGCAGCGCAAGCCCCGCCAATGCCAGAATCAATACGGCCCAAGCCAGAACCGTTACCATAGTTCATTCAGCGGCGGAGCGCCCTTGACTCCCCAGAGCAGCAGCATCGCCAGCAGCGCCAAGAACAGAGCCTGCAGGGAATTGACAAATATTTTGCTGAGCCGCACCCGCTCAGACGAATGCTTGCTGGCGCGGGAGGGGGTGCTTCCCTCCGTCTTCGCGGCCCGGCCGCTTCTGCCGGCGGCGGAACGCCGGCTGCCGGCTGCCGCAGCGGAATGCTTGCTGACCCGGCTACCGACGGCCGGTTCCTTCGGCTTCCGGACAGCCGGCTTGGACTCCGCAGCGCTCCCCGCTTCCCGGGGCGCGCTCCGTTTGCTGCGCGACAGCGCAGCGGCGGCTCCTTTCGTGTCCGGGATGCGCCCGGACGCGCGGCGGGAGGCCGTTTTGGCAGCAGCTGCGGGCTTGTTCGCACTCTTGGCCTTGGCGCGCGATTTAACCCGGCTGAGTTCCTCGCTCATGACTCCCTCCTGTAACGAATCACCAGACCTGAGAACAGGTCGATGACAAAATGGCATACAATCGGGGCCCACAGGCTTCCCGACATCACATAAATATAGCCCAGACCATAGCTGCTGAGAAAGACCCAGCCCGTCGGCAGCCAGTGGCGCAGATAGCGGACATGGATGACTGCGAACAGAATACTGGTCCAGTAAATGCCGAAGCCGTGCTGAACGGCTCCCCGGAACAGCAGCTCCTCGCATACGGCCACAATCGCGGACAACAGCACGATATGCCATACCGGACGGCTCCTGAACAGCAGCTCGTTGATGCCTCCGTCATCCATCGTATTCTCGGGTACAACGCGGGTCAGCAGCAGATCGACAAGCAGCATGGCCAGGGCAAGACCAAGCCCCCACGCCAAAAAATCGTAACTGTTCGGAATTTGTAACAATTCCAGCGGGTTGCGCTTCTGTAATATGATCCAGATCAAACCGATAATAAAGGTGAGAGCCTGCGTGAAATACAGGTTCGCCAGCAAAAGCCGGTCAGTCAGCTCCTGAGGAGCCGCCTTTTTAATCTTGATGTCGCCGAATTTGAATTTTTTCATGCTAACCTGCCTGTCTTTATGAAGGTTGTAATTCCGAGTCTAAAGGAGCAAATGCCATGAGCCGCCGCAGTAACCGAAGTCAAATGCTGTATACCCTTGGATTCCTGTTCTTGCTCGTATCCGCGTTCGCCGTGTTCTTCACCGGCGTTAAAGTCGGAGCCGACAAGACCGAAGCCAAATATGTAACCAAGAACGCCGAAACGCAGTCGGCCGAGGGCGGCGCCTATTCGCAGCAGGAACTGGTCAATTACTATCATAACGTATTTTCGCCCTATCGGGAATTCAAGGCCGCTTGGAACGGACAGTTGAACCGCCTTTCAGGCAGCCTGACCAGCCGCGAACGGGCCTCCGTTCTCAAGACGATGGCAGAACTCGCCGACAAATCGTACAGCGAAGTGACCCGGGAGTCCCTCTTCTCCGACTCGCCGCTGCTGGAGCAGGGACAGCTTAATTCGCTCAAGAGCATCCGCCTGTTCGCCGAGGCAGCCAAGGCTGCCCGGGACGGAGGAGCGGCGTCCCAGTCTGCGGATGCCCTCGGCAAAGGGGAGCTCTCTGTGGGAGCCGTCAAATACGGGCTGCTCGGTCAGAAGAATTATTACGACGCGATGGTTGTATGGGGCGGGCGCAACAATGCCCAGATCCCAGGCAGCTACAAGGCTTCCCGCACCATCAGCCTCAAGGAATGGAGCAGCATGCCGCTGCTGCTCAAGAACGCCATCTCTGCGGACATGATGCTGAACCGCAAGCAGTTCGAGAGCTACGAGCCGCAGGACCTCAGCGCCAAGATCGACGACCTGATCCACTCGGGCGCGGCCCAGTCGCTGAGCGTATCGAGCGCGCAAAAAGCCTTCTCGCTGCTTGTATCGACAGGAGCGCTGCAGGAGAATGATTACAGCCGGGTGCGCGTCCATTATTACAGCAGCGAAGTGCTGCCTCAGCTTCCGTTCTTCTATGAATAATTCCGGGCTTTTTATTCTAGCACAGGATGCGCGCAAAACCTATTGACACACCTTGCGCAGCCATGTTACATTATGAAAAAATTAATGACCCAATCGATGACGGAACAGGAACACTGAAGGTCTTCAGAGAGCCGGCGGGTGGTGCAAGCCGGTAGGCGGACAGTCTTTCCCAGCGCTCCCGAGATATCGAGCCGAACGTTCAGTAGGCCCGGTCGGATCATCTCCGTTACCAGTGTTCCTGTAATCAGGATAATGAGGCTGCCGCTCTCTTCGGGCAGCGAATTAGGGTGGCACCACGACAACTCTCGTCCCTATACTACGGCCGTAGTATGGATTCGGGAGTTTTTTTGTTGGCTTCTTCCATGCCATCCCCTTCTCCCCGGCTTGCAGGAGCGTCTCTGCAGCTTTCTTCTCTGCTGCGATAACGCGGTTGTCCAATTGAATATCAACGCGTTGAAGAAGCGGTGACCTTGCGAAGTGTTGGTAATGCGGAGTGCCTCGCGGCCCTCCTCTTATACAGGCTTTTATATTAAGGAGGAAGAGAAATCATGTTTAAAGTTTTGGTATCGGACCCAATCAGCGATCTGGGCATTCAGCAGCTTATGGAAGCTGCCGATGTCACGGTAGACAAGAAGACAGGACTTAGCGAAGACGAACTTGTGGCCATTATCGGCGACTATGACGGACTGCTCGTCCGCAGCCAGACGACCGTCACGCCCAAAATTATCGAAGCGGGATCTAAGCTCAAGGTCATCGGCCGCGCCGGCGTAGGCGTGGACAATATCAATCTGGAAGCGGCCACCAAACAGGGCGTTGTCGTAATCAACGCGCCGGACGGCAACACGATTACAACATGCGAGCATGCTTTTGCCATGATGATGGCCCTGGCGCGGCATATTCCCCAGGCCTATGCGAAGACTGTCTCGGGCGTATGGGACCGCAAGAGCTTCCTCGGCGTGGAACTGCGCGGGAAGACGCTCGGCGTGCTCGGCATGGGCCGGATCGGAAGCGAAGTCGCCAAGCGGGCCAAAGCCTTCGGCATGAGCATCCTTGCCTTCGACCCCTTCCTGACCGAAGAGCGCGCCGAGAAAATGGAAGTGAAGCTGGCCACCGTTGACGATATCGTCCGCAATGCGGACTTTATCACCGTCCATACGCCGCTTACGCCGCAGACGCGCAACATGATCTCCCGTCCGCAGTTTGAAGTCATGAAGAAAGGCATGCGCATCGTGAACTGCGCCCGCGGCGGCGTCATCGACGAGCTGGCGCTGGTTGAAGCGATCGACAGCGGCATTGTAGCCGGCGCTGCTTTTGACGTCTTCGAGAAAGAGCCGCCGCAGGCGGATCACCCTTTCCTTACGCATCCGAAGATCATTGTCACTCCCCATCTCGGCGCTTCCACGGTTGAAGCCCAGGAGAATGTGGCCATCGACGTATCGGAACAGGTCCTGCATATCCTTCGGAACGAGCCGTTCATCAATGCGGTGAACATTCCGCCGGTTGCCCCAAGCGTCATGAACAAGCTTCAGCCTTACTTTAATCTTGGCGAGAAGCTGGGCAGCTTCGCCTCGCAGCTCGTCGATACCGCCATCCGCGAGATTGTCGTCAGCTATGCGGGCGACCTGTCGGATGTGGACACGCAGCCGCTGACGCGCTATATCGTCAAGGGCGTGCTGACCCGCTACTTCGGTTCGGACGCCAACATTGTCAACTCCATGCATCTGGCCAAAACGCGGGATGTCAACGTCGTCGTCACCACCTCTTCGAAGACGCAGGGCTTCACGAATCTCCTGACCGTTCTGCTGAAGACCGAGGAAGGCGAAGAGCGCGTGGTCGCCGGCACGCTGCTTCAAGGCTATGGCGAGCGAATTGTGCAGCTCGGCAAGTTCTCCGTGGACATTGCGCTGGAAGGCCATCAGATCGTGATCTCGCACAACGACAAACCGGGCATTATCGGCCATGTCGGCACCCTGCTCGGCCAGAACGACGTCAACATCGCTTCAATGCAGGTGGGACGCAGCACAGCCGGCGGCAATGCCATCATGCTGCTGACCGTGGACCGCGAAGTGCCGGAAGAAGTGCTGGCCCATCTCTCCTCGCTGCCGGAGATCAATAGCGCCAAGGAAATTGCGCTCGTCTGATTCCATTATCACTCATAGCGTAGAAAGCCGCCCCCGGGCGGCTTCTTTTATTAGAAAAGCCGTTCCCCCAAGTTCCGATACCGGCCCCACCCCTGCTTACGGACCTACGAAACCGGCAAGGACCCAAGCTTGTGCGGGGATAGACAAATTTCTACCCGAATCCTGTATTTTTTACAATGGACGGCAGGTCTGACGGCCTATATACTGAGTCTGAAAGGAAAAATTTACAGGGGGAATGATTGTATGAACTGGTTCCACAAACTGCCGCTTCGCGACCGGGTAATCGCAGGCTGCTATATGGTGGCCGCCTTGTTCGCGCTGCCGTTTCTGGCGGTCTTGATGATGACAGGGAATTGGCTCCTGGGCGTGCTTCTGGTCTTGGTGCTCGGGGCCCTGACGTACCCGTTGGCGCGCTTTATAGAGAGAACGCTTACATCTTCATTTAGTGACCTGGCTTCCGTCACGCACAGCATCTCCAAAGGCGATTTCACCAGCCGTGCCGACGAGAAGGGCTCCATGGGCGATATTAGCCGCGCTTTTAACAATATGATCGACAAGCTCACCGGCATTCTGAACGAAGCGTCCCAGATTACGCGCCGGGTGATGGATGCGAGCCGCGGCATCGAAGAGAAGAATTCGCAGCTTCAGACCGTCATGCAGCAGGTGTCCATGTCGGCCAATGAGCTGGCGCTTGGCACCAACGAAATTGCCGGAGACATTGCCGGCATGACCGAATCCATCAAGGACATTGAGACGAAGGTATCCGACTATGCCCGCTCTACCAAGGAAATGGACAAGCGCTCGCGCCAGACGCTGGAGCTTGTCGAGCAGGGAAGGCAGTCCATTGATATCCAGGCGGAGGGCATGCGCCGCAACCTGGAGGCCACCCGCCAAGTGGCCGGCACCATTGATTCCCTTGCCAAAAGCGCCCGCGATATTTCCAAGATGACCGGTACTATCTCGGAAATCGCCGAACAGACCAACCTGCTCTCGCTGAATGCATCCATCGAGGCGGCAAGAGCGGGCGAGCACGGGCGCGGCTTCGCCGTTGTTGCCGATGAAGTCCGCAAGCTTGCCGAAGAATCCACACATGCCACCAAGGAAGTATTCGGGCTGGTCCGGCGCATCGAGGAAGACATGAAACAGGCGATTTCCAATACCGCCATCAACGAGGAGATCGTCAATCTCCAGAACCAGAAGATCGTGGAGGCAGGCGAGATCTTTGCCCAGTTGGTCCAGAGCGTCCAATACATAACCGAACAGATTGCCGCCTTCTCCTCGGAGAGCGATCAGATGCTGGACAGCGCGCTGAAGATTTCGGCGGCCATCCAGAACATCTCCGCGATCACCCAGCAATCGGCCGCCGGCACCGAGGAAGTCTCGGCCAGCATGAATGACCAAATCCATGCCATCCAGGTCGTCGCCGAAGAGACCGAGAACATGACCCGCGCGGTGCTGCAGCTTCAGAAGACCATTCATATCTTCAAATTCTGACCGCCGTCCGCAAGCCGCACAAAGCCCGCATTCTACCCGGAAGCTCCTGCTGCCGGCCCGAATGCGGGCTTTGTTGTCCTGACAGGACGGTTAACATGTTCCTGCCGGTCCTCTACCGGCCGTGCTTCTCCCATCCGACTGTCCGCGCCACCGCGTCCTGCCAGACGGCATACCGCTCCTCCCGCTCGGCCTCCGGCATGGCGGGCTTGAACACGCGCTCGGAACGGTTGAACGCCTCCAGGCCCTCCCGCGTCCAGAAGCCGGCGGACAGACCGGCCAGCAGCGCAGCGCCCAGAGCCGTGGTCTCGGCATAGACGGTGCGCGTGACCTCGCTGCCGAGCAGGTCGGCCTGGAACTGCATCAGCAGGTCGTTCCGGACGGCTCCGCCGTCAACCCGCAGGCCCGTCAGAGGCATGCCGGCGTCTTTTTCCATCGCCCCGATAACATCGCGGGTCTGGCAGGCGAGCGATTCCAGCGTGGCCCGGACCAGATGGGCGGCTGTAGTACCGCGGGTAAGCCCGAAGATGGCTCCTCTGGCGTACATATCCCAGTAAGGCGCGCCCAGTCCGGTGAACGCGGGAACGACGACCACGCCTCCGGTATCGGGCACCTCCATTGCTTTCTCTTCCGAGGCCATCGGGTTGTCGATCAGCCCGAGGCCTTCCTCGAGCCACTGCACCGCCGCCCCGGCCATGAACACACTGCCCTCCAGGGCATAGTACAATTCCTCTCCCATGCCCCAGGCGATGGTAGTCAGCAGCCCGTGTTCGGAAGCGACAGGTTCCGTGCCGGTATTCATGAGGATGAAACAGCCGGTGCCGTATGTGTTCTTGGCACTGCCGGCCTCCAGGCAGGTATGGCCGAACAGGGCCGCCTGCTGGTCTCCGAGCACGGACAGAATCGGAATCTCGGCGCCGAACCACTCGGCCCGGGCTATCCCGAACAACCCTCCCGACATCCGCACTTCAGGCAGCACCGCAGCAGGCACCCGCAGCTCGCGCATCAGTTCCTCGTCCCACGCCCGGCGGTGAAGGTCGAACAGCATCGTCCGGGAGGCGTTGGTCACATCCGTGACATGCTCCGTTCCGCCGGTCAGCTTCCAGATCAGCCAGGAATCGACGGTTCCGGCGAGCAGCTCTCCGCGTTCCGCACGTTCTCTGGCTCCTTCGACGTGATCGAGAATCCAGGCAATCTTGGTCGCGCTGAAATACGCGTCAACCACCAGCCCGGTCTTGCGGGCGATCTCTCCTTCGAGGCCGCGCGCTTTCAGAGCTTCGCAGGCGCCGGAGGTGCGGCGGTCCTGCCAGACGACGGCCGGGTAGACCGGTTCCCCGGTCGTCCGGTCCCACACCAGCGCCGTCTCGCGCTGATTCGTGATGCCGATGGCGGCAATCTGCTGCCCCGTCGCGCCCGCTGCGGCTATTGCATCCCGGGCGGCAGCCACCTGGGACTCCCAGATTTGGTTCGGATCATGCTCCACCCAGCCCGGCTTCGGAAAAGACTGGGCAATGTCGTATTGTCCGATTCCGCGCATGACGGCTTCGCGGTCGAACAGAATGGCCCGGGAACTGGTCGTTCCCTGGTCAAGCGCCAGGATATAGTTGCTCATGCACATGGCTCCTTTTGTAAATACTCCCTGCCTGTTTGTTCCACGGTGAACAAGATTAATCGGTCCGTTTCAACAAAAAGCACCTCTCTTGCAAGAGGCGCTGTCAGGACTTGGCCGGATTTGGCTGGCTTTCGACAGGAAGACGGAGCGTGAACACCGTACCTTCCCCCAGCTTGCTTCCGGCGGTTATAGTGCCGCGGTGGGATTCCACAATATTCTTGACGATGGCCAGCCCAAGGCCGGTTCCGCCTGACTCCCCGCGGACACGCGCCTTGTCGGCCTTATAGAAGCGTTCAAAGATAAACGGCAAATCCTCCGGCGAAATGCCGACCCCCTCGTCGCGGATACAGACCTCGATTACGGTCCGGCTCTCTATCGTCCGTACTTCCGCCGACAGGGCAATCTTCCGGCCCTCCGGCGTATGCCGGAAGGCATTGTCGAGCAGATTGGTCAGCACCTGCTCCAGCTTGTCCTCATCGGCCGCCTCAAGATGCAGTCGGTCTGAACGGCGATGATAGGTCAGGATAATGCCGCGCTCCTTCGCTCTCACCGAGAACTTGCGGTACATCCGCTCCAGCAGTTCGTTCAAATCCACCGGTCGAAGCGCCAGATCGCTGTGGCCGGCATCCATCCGCGCCAGATCCAGAAGGTCCTTAACCAGCCGCCCCATCCGCAGCGACTCCTCGTGAATGACCTGGATCAGCTCGCTGCTCTCTTCCGGCGAGGAAGCCATGCCGTCGAGCAGCGCTTCGCTGTAGCCCTGCATCATGGAGAGCGGAGTCCGGATTTCGTGGGAGACATTTGCTACAAAATCGCGCCGCATCTTCTCCAGCCGGACTTCCTCCGTCACATCGCGCAGTACCGCCACGGCGCCTTGAAGGTCGTCTTCGACATGCAGCGGAGCCATATGGACGGACCAGACCCCCTGCCGGACATGAATATTCGACCGCTGGTCTCCCCCGTCGCTAAGTGTCTGGCGGAAGAGCGGCAGCAGCGGCGGCGGCACCTGGTGGCGCCGGCCCGCAGCCTGACCCTCCTCTTCCTCCGCAGCCTCCGGCTCTCCCCTGTCCCACTGCAGGTCGCTCCATTCATTAAGCAGCGCCTGGCCCGGCGGGTTCGTCAGGATGACGCATCCGTCGGTATCGAAGGTAATGACTGCATCCGTCATGCTGCGAAGAACGCTGGCCAGATGGCTCTTCTCATGATCGAGGCTGCGGATGGTCGTCTCCAGCTCCGCCGCCATATGGTTGAAGCTGGTGGCCAGCTCCCCGATCTCATCGCTGGTAACGAGCTTCAGCCGTGTCCCGTATTCGCCGCGCCGAATGGCGTTCGCCGCCTCGATTACCCGCTGCATCGGCTGCGTAATCTTCGTGAACAGAAACAGCGCAAAAAAAGTCGTCATCGAAAAACCGATCATGGCCGTATACATAAACAACCGCTTGATAGCCCCGGAGTTGGAAAAATTGCTGTCGATGTACGGTAGCAGAAACAATCCCAGCGTCATCAGAACGACCGCAACGAGACAAATAATCGTCACCCACAGCTTGCCGACGAGCGATCTCCAGAAGTTCACTTATTTAGGCACCTCTAGCTTGTACCCGACGCCCCAGACGGTCGTAATCATCGCCGCCGATTCGGGCGACACTTTGTTCAGCTTCTCGCGCAGGCGCTTGACGTGGGTGTCGACGGTCCGGAGATCGCCGAAAAATTCATAATTCCAGACATCCTTCAGCAGCTCTTCCCGGGAGAATACCTTGTCCGGCGAAACGGCCAGATAATGAAGCAGCTCGTATTCCTTCGGCGTCAGGCTGACTTCCTGGCCGCCGGCCGTTACCCGGTGCGCATCGTGTTCGATCACGAGCTGCGGAAAGACAATATTGTTGCTCGAATTGCTCTCCTTGGACAGGAAAGCCGTCGCCGACGAGCGGCGCATAATCGCCTTGACGCGGTAGATCACTTCGCGCGGGCTGAACGGTTTGACCACATAGTCATCGGCGCCCATCTCAAAGCCCTGCACCCGGTTGATCTCCTCGCCCTTGGCCGTCAGCATAAGCACAGGGGTCGATTTGACGCCGCGCAGCCGCGTAAGCACTTCCATGCCGTCGATGCCGGGCAGCATGACGTCCAGCAGAATCAGGCCGTAATCGGCGGAAGTCGCCTTGCGGAGAGCCGTTTCTCCGTCTTCGGCTTCGTCGATCTCGTAGCCTTCCTTCTCCAAATACATTTTGAGCAGCCGGCGAATCCGTTCTTCGTCATCGACGACCAGGATGCGATTCAAATGATCTGCCATCTTCACAACAACCCCTTCATCAAGTACAAACCCTATAAATAATCGACCGGAATCGATTCTTTTCGCTAAAATCCGAATTCAACAGCAGGCCATCCTTGTCAGGCCCACTCTCTCTATTGTACTATCCCTCTGCCGTGTACTGTCAACGGTTGAGTAACCTTTTGTGGAGCCAGGCTCCCATTCAGCCCTCCGCAGCACAGCAAAAAAGCCCCCTCCGCTCCTTCCGATAATCCTGTTCATAAAATATGGAAAGTGTGTGAACATCCTATGAACATTATATCGAATGGCAGGGGGCTTCTTTGTGAACTTTCTGTGACGTTAACGCGGTCTTTGACTCTTGCCGAGTCCGGACAGGGCGAGCTGCTTGAGTTCGTTGACTTCGTCCTTGGTCAAATGGCGGAACAGACCCCGCTTGAGATTGCCCAGCGGCAGCCCGCCGTAGGAGATCCGCTTCAGCCGGGTTACCGGATGATGAATAGCTTCGAACATCCGCCGTACCTGGCGGTTACGGCCTTCATGAATGGTAATGCTGATAACCGCTTCCTTCTTCTCTTCGTCGATATCCTTGTATTCCAACTCGGCGGGAGCGGTCATGCCGTCTTCCAGCTTGATGCCCTGTTTGAGCTTGTCCAGCGAAGTTCCGTGCGGAATTCCTTCTACGGTTGCCAGATAGGTCTTGGGCACATGATGCTTCGGGTGGGTCAGGAGGTTCGCGAACTCTCCGTCGTTCGTCAGCAGCAGCAATCCTTCGGTATCATAATCCAGCCGTCCGACCGGATACACCCTCTCCTGGATCCCTTTCAGGTAGTCGGTCACAATCTTGCGTCCTTTGTCGTCAGAGGCGCTGGTGATGACTCCCTTCGGCTTGTTGAACATAATATAAATCTTCTTCTCGTTCTTGATCGGCTTGCCTTGCACCGTAATCGTATCCACAGCCGGGTCAGCCTTCGTACCGAGCTCCCGGACGGTCTCCCCGTTGACTTCCACTTTGCCGGCCAGAATCAGTTCCTCGCATTTGCGTCTGGACGCAACGCCGGCCTGGGCCAGTATTTTCTGCAATCGCTCCATTGTCGACTAGTCACCTCAGCCTAATGATAACCATCGTTCGGAGAAATCACAAGCTTGCTCCACGGAAAAAACTTCCCGGACAGACGCCGTCATGGGACCGGACGGCGCCGGACGGAATCCGGTAGCGCCCCGACAGCTCGAGAATCAGCTTGCCGGCGGCGAACATCTGCTCAGGCGGCGCCCCGTCCCGGCCAGCAGAGCCGCCCGGTCCGAAGTCCCCTTCGAGACAGATGTGGATGGATTCCGGGTCGGTCAGAAGCGGCGCGGCATGGATTCCGCCGTCCCGGGCGACCCAGAAATCGAAGCCTTTGCCGTTGATGGACGGGCAGGCGGAGTGATGGATGACAAACCCCTGATAAGACAAATCGGCGCCCCCTTCCCACATGCTGCAATAGCATATGAGCCGGAAAGCGCCGGGGTGCCTGGTGCCTGCAAGGCAGGGGGAATTACCTGAAGGTCAGCAGGCAGACCGCGATGGCGGCGGCAAAGCCGACCAGATCGGAGAATAACCCGACCTTAAGGGCATACCGCCCGTTGCGGATGCCGACTGCGCCGAAATAGACGGTCAGCACATACAGCGTAGTATCGGTGCTGCCTTGGATGGTGGATGCGATCATGCCGATGAGGGAATCGGGACCGTGAACGCGGATCAGCTCGGTTGTGTACGCGAGCGAGCCCGTGCCCGTAAGCGGACGCAGCAGGCCGAGCGGGAGCACTTCGGGCGGAACGCCGACCGCCTCCAGCGCCGGCGATATGAGACCCATGAAGAAGTCCAGAGCGCCCGAAGCGCGGAAGACGCTGATCGCCACCAGCATGCCGATCAGCGGGGGGATAATGCCGATGGCCGTGCCGAATCCTTCCTTGGCTCCGGTTACGAAGGACTCGTAGACCGGAACCTTGCGCGTATAGGCGTAGAGGGGAATGAAAGCGACCAGGACCGGTATGGCCCAAGAAGAAATCAGGCTGAGGAACGCGTACACGGAACGTCCTCCTTCCCCTGTCCCCCGCCCGACGCAGGCGGTCCCGGAGGCCGCTTGCGCTGCCGGCGGACCAGACGCCTGCGGAAGTACCGGTCGGCGGCAACCGCAGCCAGCGTGGCCACAAAGGTCGCCATCAGCGTAGTGCCTACAATGCCGGCCGGGTCCTTCGATCCGTAGTTCAGCCGGATCGCGATCAGGGTGGCCGGAATGAGCGTGATGCTGGCGGTGTTCAGCGCAAGCAGGGTACACATTGCGGGCGTCGCCGTCTCCTTGTCGGGGTTCAGCGTCTGCAGCTCCTGCATCGCCTTGATGCCCATCGGCGTCGCCGCATTGCCGAGCCCGAGCAGATTCGCGCTCATATTGCTGAGAATGTATCCCATGGCCGGATGGTTCTTCGGCACGTCGGGGAACAGAAAGCGGACGAGCGGACCCATCGCCCGGGAAAGAACGCGGAGCAGCCCCCCCTCCTCCGCGATCTTCATCATGCCGAGCCAGAATCCCAGGATGCTGATGAGCCCGAAGCTGACGGTTACCCCGTTCTTGGCCCCGTCGAATACCGCCGCCGTAAAGGCGTCCATCCGGCCGTTGACGGCGGCAAAGACGAAGCCGATCACAATCATGCCGAGCCAGATGGCGTTGATCATCCGGCTTCGCCTCCTTCAGGGCGAACGGTCAGCAGAACCCGCAGCGCGTCGGCAAGCGCCGCGCTCCAGCTCTTGGCCGGATGCACGCCGGCGCTGCTGCTTCGGACGCTCCCGGAGGGCGGCGCCTCCGGCGGCAGCCGGTCCGGGTCGTAGACGGGGACCCGGCCAATCTCCCGGCCGCCGAGCGTCAGCACCAGTCTTCCGCGCAGACCGAAAGCCGTATCGGCGGAAGTGCCCTGGGCCGAAGCGGCCCCGGGGGCCGCGCTCCCTTCGCCCTGAACCTTCGCGCGCTTCCCGGCGCCGCTCTCCAGCACCAGTTGGGTCTTCAGTTTCTCGGCCTCGCCGGCTTTCAGCGGGTAGGCGAAGCCTGTTCCGGCAGCCAGCGCGTAGCCTTCCACCCGGGCCCCGCGCTCGACAATCCGCTTCAGCGGATACTGGCTGAAGCCAAAATCGAGCATCGCCATATGGTCGTTCCAGTCGTTGCCGTCGTTGAGCGTGACGGCGACAAGCTGCTGCCCGCTGCGGGTGGCGGAGCTTACGAGGCAGCGAAGCGCTTTTTTGGTATAGCCGGTCTTGACGCCGTCCGCGCCCTCATACAGCCGCAGCATCTTGTTCTTGTTGCTCCACTTGTAATCCCACGGTTCGTTCGGATTGTCGGCCGTCTTCACCCGGGTCTTCACAATCTCCTTGAATACGGGATTGTGGAGCGCATAGGCGGTCAGGACCGCCAGATCGTTCGCCGTGGAATAATGGCCTTCGGCATCCAGTCCGTGCGGATTGGCAAAATGGGTATGCTTCAGCCCGAGCAGCTCCGCCTTGGCATTCATCAAATGGACGAACCCTTCTTCCGAGCCGCCGACATGCTCGGCGATGGCCGTCGCCGCATCATTGCCGGAGCGCAGCATGAGACCGTACAGCATAGTCTCCAGCGTCATTTCTTCGCCTTGCCGAAGATAGATCGAGGACCCCTCCTTGGCATAAGCGTTCTTACCGACCTTGACGACGCTGTCCAGCTTGCCGTTCTCAATGGCGACAATGGCCGTCATAATCTTCGTCAGGCTTGCGATCAGCATCGGCTCGTCGCCGTTGTGGCTGTACAGAATCCGGCCCGACTCCACGTCGATCAGCGCCGCCGCCCGCGCCTGGGTCGAGACGCCCTCGGCAGAGACGGCTCCGGGCGGCAGAAGCAGCGCCAGAATGCCGAGCAGCGCCGCCCATTTGGTAATCCATCGGTTCATAGGCAATTTCGGCTCCTTTATGCTCCGGGTATGGTATAACCGCGATGGTACAAGTGTATGCCTGGTCCACTTTCCTTATGTCACCGGAACGCAGCAAAGCCGCTCCCTCTGCCGGTCTGGGCATGGGGAGCGGCTTTGCTGCCCTTAGAGGGAAGCGGGGAATCACTGCATCCAGATAGGCTCAGAGCGGATTGGCAGGCGTAAAGGAGACCTCGCCTTTGCCGCTTTGAGATGATCCGCCGTCCTTTTTCCCGCCTTCGGAGGAACCTTCCTGGAACATGCGCTGGATGCGGTCCATCAGGTTCGGAGCAGCGTCGATAATTTTCTCAAAGATGTGGGTCTGGTTGTCGAGCGGCACAATGCGCACTCCTTCGCGGCCCACCACGAGAAACGCAATCGGCCGGATCGAGACCCCGCCCCCGCTGCCTCCGCCGAAGGGAAGGAGCTTCACGCCGCCCGCCGGAGCGGATGCCGATGTCGTCTTCTCATCCTCTTCAACGCGGAAGTCGCTGCCCCCGGCCGCAAAGCCGAAGGCTACTTTACTGATCGGCAGAATGACGCTGCCGTGTGTAATACACAAATGAACCAAATAGCAAGGCTGTATTATCAGCCGTTATACGCATTAAACCCCTAAAGAAAATTTACGTAAACTGTAGGGTCTGAATCAAAGTCTAACTTTGTCCATGTTATCTTGTTAATTATGCTTTTGTATGCCCTATTCAATTCCTTGGAGTCTGTTTCGGATTCAATACATTCTAAAACTTCATTTACACTCACCAGCATGTCTTCATTCTTTGTGCTTAGTGAATTGTCTAAAGTAGTCTTAATTATTGAATATTCCTCTTCAAGTTTTTCTAATGTCTCATTTGCTCTACTTAGTCTTTCATCAAAAATTTTCTCAGTGTACTTTCCTCGTTCAAAAAAATCATAAATACGCTCAATGGCTCTTTCTTGCTCCCTGATTTCCTGTAATTTTAAATTGGCGATTTCAGATAAGTTGGATAGTTCAGATGAGCTTAGCCCATCTTTAATTGCTTTTTCTATTTGTTTTTTCTTTAATTTTATAGCTTCGACCACTGCCCTTTTGAGAACGTCTGAACGATCACCTAAGTTCACACACCGTTCTCCAAAGTGGTCCCGGTATGTACAAGATCGAAGCGTATCATATTCTCTTCCCGTTCTTTTTTGTATGGTTAGTGTTCTTCCGCACACTCCGCAAGTAACCAACCCGGAAAACGGATTTTTGCCTGAGCGACTAGCTTTTGGTTTTTTTGATTGCACAGTCATAATGAATGCAATCTTGTCATGTTCAAGTTGGGTTTTCACTGGTTTGTGGCAATTATTATAAACAATCCATTCTTCCTTTGGCTTGATGACCAAATCACCTGTTGCCGATATCTTTCTTTTTTTACCTACTATTATTTTTCCTAAGTGAACTTCATCAACAAGCAACCTTCTAACAATTGAAGGATTCCACATTCGGTCTCGTGGGGATTTAATACCCATTTTATTGAGTTCCCATGCTATATCTGTATTAGACCAACCGCTAAGACATTTCTCAATCATAAACCTATATATAGGAAGGTTTTCTTCGTTGGGTTCTGCCTTACCCGTTAATGGGTTACGAACATAGGGGAATGGTGGAACTCCGTTGCTCCACAATCCCTGCTTGGCGTTTCTTGCCTTACCCTGTCTGAAGCGTCTCGAAATTTGTTTATATTCCATCCGAGCCATCATGCCTTCAAACTCAGCCATCAGCATATCGGTATCGTTATTGTAGTCGTAAACTCTTTGAGGAGTAACAAGCAAAGTTTCGGATTTGGCAAGCAATTTACTTATTGTTGCTCTATCCACTTCATCACCGCGACTTAGACGGTCAATATGAATAGCAACAACAGCGTCATACATTCCCTGTTCAATGTCTTGCATGAGCTCTTGCATCTTAGGTCGAACAGATAAAGAATCGGAAGTTCCAACTTCTGCATATTCAACGTAAGCCCAATCATTCTGTTCACACATTGATACAAGTTCAAGTCTGTGCTTTTCAAGATCTTTTTCTTCATCACCACGGGACTTTCTTAGATAAATAGCCACATGTTTAATGACATATTGATTCAATCTCTTTACTCCTTCCTTGGTTAAGTTATGAATCTCACACAATATAGTATGATGAACAGATTATAATATAAAAAAAGCCAAATTGCTAATGCAATGAGGCTTTTTTAACTTCTCTTTTTCGTTTTGCGTCCAATAGAATTTTTACGAATTGCTTACAGTTTTCAATTGATGGGTCTCCTTCGATAATAAGTGTGCATAGACCTGGAATATGATACGTTTCAGTTTTATTTTGTAGTTCCATTAATTCACCTCAATTACACTTTTTCCATTAAATTTTGTTTTATACTTTACTTCTATATGTATTAATGGCCTCCGTAATAAAATCGCTTATGTGATAATGCCAATTGACTTTCTTCTTAAATCCCTTAATCTCAATACCAATCTCTTCGCATATAGCAATTGGAATACTACTCTTATTTATTTTTGCTTTATACTTGTGATCCTTAATTTGATTCTTAGCTATGTATTGATAATCAATAAATTCTTTAATTGGCACGAAGAACACTTTGTTCGTTGGTTCACGAAAATTCATTATGAATCCAGATATCACATTTTCATATGTAGTTGCTTCCAACAACTTATCTATTTGATGTTGCTTAATAATACTTTCATCGAAACTAAACCTGTCTTCTTTAGTAGATTTCAATTCCAACGTAAATAGATGTGATCGAGCAAACATCATACAATCGTAATCATTTTTGGTCACTCTTACTTTTTGTCGTAAATCAGGGGGAATATAAGTGTCTTTTATCCGGCTGAAGAATATCTTTTCGTTAGATTGCTTAATTGATTCTTGAAGATTGTCTTCAAATGTTTTTCCTGGGTTCTTTTTTACAACCATTGCTTCATTGTCTCCAGGCGTTCATTTAACGCCTTTGTCTCAAAATCAACAAGTTCATCATATTTATTCTTCTTAATAAATCCCTTACGGTTATATAATTCAATACGCTTAAGCATATATTTCTTTAACTCTTCGATTAAGACCATATCATGTCCGACCAGATTCAAAATATCTCTCCTTTATAATTATTTTTGAGTTTAATTTAGAATTGCATAATATCATCCAATGTGATTACTCTTGCTTCGACTGCCTTTTTGATACATTCTCTGTCATCGTGAACACACATACCATAGATATCTAAGATATCCCTATTAATAACATCTAGTGTTGTTACCGTTTCACCACAACCGGCACAAGTAGAATAATTTATCACCTCCTTTTCTTGGGGATCGGGGAAGCGATGGTTGTAATATGGAGATGTGAATCGGTCAAGATTGTGATCGTTATTGGTATTTTTGTTCATTGACCGTATCCTCCTTTGTTTTGTACTTCGTGTAGCGAGTAATCCAGAAATCTATTTGATCAGTAGGTTTGAATCCACTATTTCCGTCAGGAACCTGTCTTTGTTTCTTCATGAATTCTGTAATTTCGATCATGTCACCTTTTTCAATCTTGAGTGATTTGTCTTTTGTGTTAAACGTTTTCTTATCCATCTTGAACATTTGCTCTTTACCTGTGCGAAGGTTATACAGTTTGAGTTTTGGGCTGTACTTCGTATCTAGTTCAGTAACAACACACCATCCTGACTCAATGTTCGGATATGTGATATCTGCATAACCCATTAGCTCTTTTCGTAGCATAACTTCTTCATTAGGTAGTAAAGGTTCAACAGGGTTAGAACGTATATCTCGTTCAATGCTTTTGAGTTCTTCGATTCGTTTTAATTTTGTCTTTTCAACATATGTTTTCTTGTATTGCTGCTTTCCGTTTGAAAATTCTTCGTAAATTTTCAGCAGCAAACCATTATTCCCAAACTTGAAGAAGAAGTTTAATCTGATAAGTATGTCTAATTGCCTTGTGTTAACAGAAGTGTTTTGAGTAATATCAACTAATAAATCAACGAATGTTTCATATGTATTTTTGCTTATATCAAGCAATTCATCTGCAATTTTTGCATTCAGGTATTTTATTGATTCTAATCCTTTGTAAATTATATTGTCTTCTTGATTGTATGAATACGTTGCTTGCGACTTTCCAAATTGAATCGGTGAAATCTCTATACCTCTTGTTTTTGCGTAATTAATGATTGCCCCAGTTTTGTCGATATCATCCTTATTGATATTTAACATTACAGTAAGGAAAGCTAGTGGGTAATAGTAGCGTAGGTATGCGTTGCCATAACCAATGTGTGAATATGGATTGGAATGATTATCGGAGAATCCATAATGCTTTGCCGAATCAATGACCTGTAAAAATGGCTCTAAAACAGCTAAAGCAACCTCTTCGGTTTCGTTGTAATCTCTATTCATTTTATTAACAAAGCGTTTTCTTATTTCAGGAAGAAACTTTTCTGTACCCTCTTTTTTTGATAAACCGCGACGAACAGAATCGCTTTCAGCCATTGAAAAATCACAAAATTCAACTAGGAAGTTCATGATTTGTTCTTGGTATACAAGATAGCCCATTGTATTTTTCAGAAAATTATTAAGCGCTTCGTGTCCGTGATCCTTAAATATTCCATTAGCTAAGTCTTGGCGATATGAATCTCCAGATGGTCGTATTGCTCCGTTACCAATTGAAAATAACTCAATATAACTAAAGTCGGGATGTTGCTGCTTAATTTTATGTATTGTTTCTGGACTGAGCAAATCCTTCAAATATGCTTGCGCAGACGAACTTTCCCATTGAAATATTCCAAGCCCAGATTCTCTAATTGAGCTCCATACATTTTCATCGTTAACATCCATGTTATCAGGGACCAATCTTTCAATACCTGCCAACTTACACGTTTCATTGATAATTTCGTTATTATCAAGACCAAGAATATCGAGTTTAACATAATTAAGACCATCTAGTTCTTTCATATTTATCTGACTCACTGGGTATTTGCTTTCTTTCGTATAGCATAAACCGATATTATCATCAAGCTCTATAGGAGAAACTACATACCCAGATGGATGAGAACCGATGCTGACAATTACTCCTTGAACTAAATCAACGAATTTGAACAACTCTGGATACTTTTCTCTATACCTTGAATCAATATCGTCTTTCCTGTCATCGTTTTTGAATACTGCTTTTGCAATCTCATCGACAACGGACAGATCCATATTTAATGCTCTACCAACTTCTCTTATAGCACCCTTCAGCGCTACAGTATTGAATGTTATAATTTCAGAGAAATGGATACCAGGAATAGTTGCCACATAATCAATAACGTCTTGCCGCTTTGAGGGAGGCCAGTCTTGGTCTATATCCGCGAGTGAGATACGTTCTGGATTCAAAAATCGAAAGAAATTCAATTTATGCTTTATACTATCCATCTCAGTAATTTTTAGTAGATATGCTATTAGACTGCCGTTAACTGAACCGCGACCATATCCCTGATAAATTTCATTCTTATGCGCCCAATCAACTACATCTTTTTGAAGTAGCATATAATCAATTGCTCCAACTTTTTTATATGTATTGAACTCTTCTCTAATTCGTTCAAAATATTTTTGCTTCTTTTCTGGTGGAAATTTATTAACTCCTCTTTCGACCACTCCGATATTAATTTTTTCTTTAAATACTTTTTCAGGATCATCATACAATTTTGGATACTTGGGAGAATCGTCTAATATAAATGGTTCAATCATCCCCGCCATTACATTCGTATTGTGTATGGCCTCAAGGTAGGCACTCCTTGGAATTGCATTCTGTTCCTCAAACATCCTTGCAAGTTCGGGATACGTTTTAAACGTTAAATCAAAAGCGTCCTCATCGCCATACGTTGCACCTTTGGCCTTCATTAGTATTGTTCTAGCTTGGGCATGGGCTTGATTAAGTGCGTGAGTATCAGTTCCTGCAATCAATGGAATGCCTGTTTCTTTAGATAGGTCGTATAGTTTGCGATTAAATTCCACCTGCTCAGGATGTTTATGATACTGGAGTTCGAAAAACATCCGATGTTTATTCTTCACGAAGAAATCCATTAAAAGATTAAACATCTGAGTATTATTATTTTTAATGGCTCTCCAAAGAGGTGAAGCTAGACAAGCAGAAGTCATAATAATGTTTTCTGAAGTATTGAAGAGTTCATCAAAAGTAATACGTGGATTGTAATAATAATGACCATCTTCTTTATTGTTTGAGATAGAAGTTAGCCGATTCAACTCTTTTACCCCGTCCCAGTTGCGAGCAAGAAGCATATAATGATAATTATCTCGAACTAAGCCCCGCTCTTTGTCATTATGTTCGGTCAGATAAACCTCATTGGCATGGATGTACTTCATGCCCTTTTCTTCTATGTATTGTTTCTTTTTTACCCAGTTAAAAACATTTCCATGTTCTGAGAAACAAATTGTACTCATTCCCGCTTCTTCGGCTGCTTTTATATACTGTTCAAACTTGGTTACAGAGTCCATTGACATTGAACTAGACGGATTGCTAAGGTGACTGTGCAAATGGTATATCACATAATTATCTATTGGTATATCTCCTTTCTTCAAACTCAGTAAAATATTGAGTTTATCAAACTTTCACCTGTTTAGATCTTGCCATCGCTTACTACCTTCCATAACAACCCACTCTCCATTGTGCCACATATAAATCGTACTAAACTGTTTGTTGTCGTTCAAAATTACATATTCATTGTCAAAGTAATCCCAGTATAAACGGTAGAGTTTGCCTATGGTTATAGCATCAGAGCCATCTTCTCTAGTATCGGGTAATGCTCTCCAATGGGTTGCTTGTTTATCATCATCAACGACTAAAGTTTGATATTCTTTATTTAAATTGTTATACGCTCGCCTCCACAAGTTCGAGTTGGCTTCTTTCATTTTATCCAGGATTTCTTTAAGAATTTTCTTCTTTTCTGGTGTAAGCCCAGATATTTCCCCGGTTTCTTTTAACTTCTTTAGTTTGTCGGCACTCATAAAACACCTCTTTCATCAATATTTATAATTCATATGTATTTAACTATATTTATTCATTAGATGCTTTTGCTATGTATTTATCGTAATCTTCTTTGTACATCCACTTATATCCACCAGCGGTTTTTTGTTTGCCTCTACAAGCGTTGCATATTGACTGAGCATGTACTCCAGTCAATAGTGCTGCTGTTTGAATGCTCTTATGCTCCTCTAAAACTGAACTATCTAAATGAATTTGCACGACGCAACGCTCTGTTTCTCTAGACTTGTGTTCACACAGTCCTGCTTTATGTCCAATCTTTAAATATCTATATATCGTGGTACGATGTAGATTTGTTTTTTTAGACAAAATATCTATATCTTTAACTCCATTGTTCCATAAGTCGCAAACTGTACTTATCAGTGATTTACAAGCATCTATATGGCATTTTATCCAACTAACGATTTCTAGATCAATTAATTTCGCCAGAATGTTATGGTTCAAAATATTTGTTTTAATAAATTCCATATTTGATTTTGAGCAGTTTATTACGATATAGTTAGATATTTTATTATCCAAAGCCATTTTTTGCTTAAACTTATCATTTTCTATTTCTTCTTGTAGCGTTCTCGATCTGCTCGAAGATCTTTTAGTTTTTTGGGTATAATGTTGTTCTCCGTGCGCCTCAATAATACTATTTAATGAGGGAATGTAAAAATCGTATCTTCGTCCTTGGCTCCATTCAAATACTTGTTGAGTGCGAAACTCTAAGTTGATTTGCTTTAAAAGAGAAGATATGAATTTTTCCGGGTAACTTATGCCATCTGAACATATTGGACATGAAAGCCCCTGCCTCGCTACAGAGGCGATCATCTTGTTTTTGATTATTAAACCACAGGTCATACAGCAAAAATCTATTTTTCTTTTACTGTATTTTGTATACAAACCCCCATCAATTTTGTTATAAAGTAAGTTGTATAGCGCTTCATCCGTTGCTTTGATACTGTTTGTATGATTGGTGTTTTGAGAAGAACAAAAAGGACATCCTGTCATTCCTCCTATTCTACTTGCCATTCTAGCCTTATATTCTGAGCCACAATGTTTACATTTCCAGATAAATGATCTTTGACTTTTGGGAAATATATGTTTTAAATCCATCTCATTTTTATCACTGTACTCCTCCATTAAATATTGTAAATTATTTTGTAATAAATATTTCTCAGCACTCGATTCATAGGTTGCATATGATAAAAAAAATGAAGTGCAGTTTTTACATCTGTCATCTCCTCCCGTTTTGTTTCTACTATACATAACATCTCTGTACACTTTCTTTCCAAGATTTTTTCCGCAACCGTCACAAATTTTAGTAACACTTGCCCCACTCCCAGGTGGTAAGTGTTCTATTTTTACTGAAATTTGAACACCTTTTCTTATGATTGCATATCCCAGTCTTTTATAGTGAGATATATTACTCGCCCCTACGGTGACTAGAACTTCTTTCTCCAATATTGCCAATCCACTTTCTCCTCCTACGTCTAGGAGGCGATGCATCGCTTTCTTTACACTAGTGTACTCCATTGTTATTTTTGTTTATACACCTTGATGAAACCCTGTTTTTACTGACTCTTTCTTAGCGATCTCTTATGTTCGGCAAGTTCTTTACGCAACCGATTCATAGCTTCGCTATCCGTCTTATCTTTGCTATTTGCACATTCCACAAAATTCTTCATATCCTCTAGAGTATCAAAATTGATAATCGTAGGGCCAATTCCCTTAATCTTCGTAATCTTATCGTGGTTATTATTAACCATTGAAGACCTCCTTTCCTCATAAAAGTTAAATTTCGTCATGGTCGATTATTTATCATATTTTTATTTTTACACTTTTGCGTCTATCACATCTTCAATTCCTCATATCCACCTTCTGGAGTAGAATAATAAACGGCCTTTAGATTAAACTTAGCTATGTATTTTTGACACACAGGGCATGGTTTAGAAGTAACCATATTATTTCCTCTACTCCAACCAGCCACATATAAAACTGATCCTCTGATTTGTTCTTCTGTCAGTTTACATAGAGCCATTAGTTCGGCATGACATCCTTTATTCTCATACAGTGGATCAATCAGGCTTCCGACCTTATTGTTATTGATACCGGTATGAATAAGCCTTCCGCCTTTTATTACAGCAGCAAAATGTCTGTAGTTGTCTATCTCATTTTCTTTTGCTTTCTTTAAACAGTACTTCATCCACCTAGTATGTTTATTCTTACTCTTAACCCCAATTGTCTACTCCTTTCCGTATTGTGTTATTGTCTATAACTGAATTATACACCTAAGTAACCTATATGTATATAATTATTTTTGCGCTAATTTAGCATTTCTTTGTGGTTGTTTACCAATTCATCAAACCACTCTCTGTCACCTAATACTAACGTTAAGTCTATCAATTCCTTAATATCATCTTTGTTTAATTCGCTCTGGTCATTATGGTGGATCATTGTTTTAATATCTATTAATTCCAGAACCTTTTCTTTTGAAGTTGTTAATCGTAATTTGTCATCGTTCTTAACTGTTACGCTAAATTCTATATCCTCCATATCTGGATATTCCTTAGCAATCATAGACTTAATCTGATTGAAGCTGATGTACTTAATGACTGGCATATCGTATAGATTGAAGAGAGTGTAATTCACAACAAATTCCCACTGATTTTTAGGATCAAAATACCAAACATCCTCAACACTGCTATATCTAAATTTATTCCAATCCAAGCATAACTTCAATGAAATCGGTACTTGTTTATGTACCTGTGTAACATACTCTTTAATTATATGAAGTAGTTCTTCCTTTTCAATTACAATCATAGGCTTCCTCCTAAACAAAAATAGGGGCCGCAGCCCCTTTATTCATCTGCGATATGATCTGTTTTAAATGCACTTGAACGCCCCGCCAATGTCAAATGAACATGATTACCTGTCCGATTCTTACCCCAATAAATATCTTTTTCAGTAAGAGCTTTGAACTTAATTCCTTTTGCTCTAATCATCTTAATTGATGCTCTTTCGTACCAAAGTTTATGAAGCCTATCACGTTTGTATAGATACCGTTTTTGGCCCTCCCATCTATCTCCAAAGCATATTTCTCCCAATTGGTCAATAGTCGGATCTTTGATATTGTGGTACTGAAGAATCCTTTCTAGGCTTTCGATAAACAATTGGTAGCTTCTTGCGTCTACACATTCATTCATCATCTCTTTGATTAAGCCTTGAACAATACTAATATGTTTCTGAAGTTTTAAGAAGTTATTAACCATAATTGTCCCCGTCTCAGCATCCACATTACCCTTCAACAATTTAAAACGAATGATACAATGTGAACCGACATTCAAAGTTTTTTCAGTATATGGATTATATATCACGAAACAGTATTTCAAATGTACATTGCCGCATAAATCACATATCCCAGAAAATCCTTCGGCATCTTCAAAGAGAACATATTGAAACTTCCATTCATCCTTGGCTTCATCGAATATATTAGATTTACTATTACCGATCACTGTCTCAACAATTTGCGGGCTTGGTTCACAAAGCTTAATATTAGGGTCAATCTTAATTCTCCCTATTTTTTTCTTACCCTGTATAGCTTGTACCATTATCTTATCGCCCTTTCTGGAACATTCGTTCCTGTTGATAAGTATACTGGTATGCTACCATACATTCTCACAAAACTCAACATATGCACTTAATATTATTTCGCCCACAACATATTGTGTATATGCTGTGAGCATCATGTGTATAAGTTTGTAGTTATCCACAAAATCACTGGCTATATAGTTGATTCTGAGGAACGATTTCAGTCTTCTGAGATTTACTTGACCACTGGAGCGAAACTGAAGCATTTCCTGTTCCCTCATAATACTCAAGCAGGACGGGATACTTTTTACCGGCTTCAAGCACAGCCTTTCCTGAAGATGAAGAAGCCCCATTTTTCCAACGCTCAATAATTTTCTGATTGTTGATTGTGAGTCGAATGCCATCATCGGAACCACAAGCAAAAGTGTATTCTTCATTGTACAGAGGGACAATGTAACCCATCCATTTTACAGAAAAATTATCGGGGCCAAGTGTATTATTAACTTTTCCTCCACCCCAATTGAAGTTGATTATAGGATCAATTTGTGTAAACGAGAGTTTATCAAAGTTTACTCCTGAATAATATTCTCCTTTAAGTCCGTCGCCATTTGCTATTTTGTTTACCATATCAAGTTGCTGCCCAAGCTTGAGAACATAAGAGTCTTTATATGTATTAATAATTGCATTGTCTTTATTGTTGTCTGTCAGCATCTTACCCCAGGTCAGAAACCATGAATACTTGTTCTGCGAGGATTTAATAGTATCCGAGTTGGGTAATTCGCCATTCTCACCAATAGCAATTAACTTTCCTCCACCAACCTTTAGGAGTTTGTCATGATGGGACTGTTTGAAGTCATTGTTGTAGATATCGAGCGCAAGTACATCTGTGCTATCGTGTCCAACATAATATTTACTAATGTCCTCAGCATATTGATTTTCAGCGTTCGGACACCAAACCCAAATTAGATTGTTGAGTTTATGATAATTGGTGTACCGATCATACATGATATTCCAGAGTTTTTTATAGTTGCTCTTCTTCCCCCACCAGAACCAGTCACCGTTCATTTCATGATACGGTCTCCAGAGCACCGGAATATCAGCGTTTTGAATCTTCTTAAGGTAAACGGCTACACTGTCAATATCTGAAATTAGTTTGTTATACATGGCGCTTCCAACAGTTACAATTTGGTCAAATTCTGCTTGTGTAGTTTTGCGTTGTACGTTACTCCATGTATTAGTTGAGCCTGGGTATGGTGCGTGATAAGTGGCGGTTAACATTCCGCCTTTGGACTTGGCCCACGAAATACAAGCATCGGTAAGCCAACCACGGAAATTAGCTAGAGTCGTAGCATCTTGGCCTGTGATTCCCCCAAATTCCATTCCTTTTAGCATAGGTTCATATCCGGTTTTAGATGCAATTTGATTACTGAATAGTTTAGAATCTTCAAGGTATTCATGTTGCCCAGATATAATCGTTTTACCTTGAATAGAGTAGAGTTTTGATAATAGTGCAGATGTAGATGTTGTTGCATTTGGATTAACAGGTTTAGTGATTGTCTTTCTATATTTGTCTTTCCAGGCGGTATCATTCGATTTTTCATTTGCTTCGCTTAATAGTTCCCAAAATTCATTACTCATTTTTTATCTCCTTTATTATTTCTCGGGTAATCGCATGTTTCTTATGTATTCGACAAAGTTAATGAAATTCAGTTTTTATCAACTACTTCATATTCTCCTTCAAAGATGGCATACTTATCTTCTAATCCATATCGGACATAGGCAATTCCGATATCCAAATCAGAGTTATCAACAACTTCAAACTCTTGTCCAATTAGATGTTCAATTGATTTGCAATCTGCCTCTTGGGGCTTGTTTTGTGTTATCTTAATTCTCATTAATCCACCCTTTCCCGATCAACAGTCTTTCGGTTTCTTCAAAAGAATGCCTCGAAGCACCGTCTCTTGCTAAACGCCATGTGCTATCATCAACATTTTTATTTCTTAAATCTTCAACTACCTTATTCATCAGTTGTTTGGCATAACGGTTAATTTCGGTGTACTCAACAGTATTGCCCGGAATTGCCTCTCCTGTTTCTCTATCAAATCCGCTGCAAATTCTTCTGTCGTAAACTTCGGTTTGATAATAATATTCAAGCCATTTCTTGAATGCATACTCGTAATGTGGATCTGGAGTAAAAAATACTGAATCGTATTCTTTAAAGAATTGTTTTCTGTCCATTACCTTCTCCTCTCACACTAATATCAAGTATATAAATCTCTCCGATAGGAATGGCATTATTCATAATCGCCATCGATTAAAACACTCTTGACCCCATTTTTATCAATAATGGTCCCACTCCATGCACCATTATGCACATAAAACTTAGTGTTGTACGGCAGTGTTCTAATATCTGTTGGTGTACCACCATATTTTCTATACATTTTTTCTTGATAAATGTCGCATTTCATAAAATCCGTTAGACTTGTACGCTCTCTATGCTCATATATGTATTTTTAGCACTTTCAAAGTTTGTGACTAGTTCTTTTCTAACTTTAGGCGAGTATGTTCTTGATTCGATAGTTTCTATAATACCTTTAATTGATTTTTGCACTTCCCCAATTTCGTTTGCTAAACCCCGATGTTTCTTAGAGAAGTTCATCAAAGGAGTCACCATTTCAATAAAGTTTTTACACTTTCTCCTTGCAACTCTAACTTGCTTCAAATCTTCTGTTAGTTGTTTCTCTTCTTCCTCCTTTAAATCGCACATTTCAAAGGCATGTAGAATATCCTGAGTCTCCTTATCCAGTAATTTTAAATCCCGATTGGCTTCATCATAAAGTGCAATAGAACTATTGATTGCTTCTACAATTCTTCCTGTTGCCGACTCAGGGTTGAATTGTGAGTAACTAAATTTCATTTCTTTATACTTTCTCTTAATTTCTTTTAATTTGGCATTCTCATAAACATTCTCAAAAGAAGCACTAGCCTTATTTATTCGCTCTTTCGTTGATTCACTAATTCTTGTTTTGGTGCTCAATTCAATCAACAGATTTCTAAGTTCAAACACCTCTTCATTGGTCAAAAGCATTGCCTCCTTTCTTGATAAAAGCAGCCTTTCATGATAATTCTATTCCTTCTGATTCGCATATTGATTTGATAGACTCACTATCGCTAATTTCATCAATATAAAAATCATCAAGGTTATTGGAGTTATATTCTCTTAAATATATTTCTGCTTCATCTCTGTCAGCATAGCAGCTATCGATGGTGTGAATATCTCCGTATTGAGTTCCACGATATACCCTACATACCGCATATAATTTATCGATCACTTCTATTTGCTCCTTTCTAATAAAATGCATCTTTGATTAATATGTATCTCCATTTACTTCCTTGACACTTCTAATCAACCATAGTCCAGCAGCTAGAGTAAAACAAAGCCATCCACTTGCATTATTTGAACTAATAAGAATAGAAATGATTGTGAATATACACAGCCAACAAAATAATGCTCCTGAAAACAATACTTTCATATGTATTAGATCGCCTCTTTGCATTTATCTTTTCTGATATATATCTTACCGCTTGATTCTTCGAGTTTAAGAAAGTCGCCTTTTTGAATCCTCCACTTTGAACACAGATGAGCCGGTAAAGTGATTAATCCTCCCTTCCCTATTTTGATCCCCAAATTATTTTTACTTTTAACCATAGCAACATCTTCGTTTTTCGTGCCAAATCTAACACATTGACCTATTGATAAGTTAAGATTTCGTCTAAGTGCTGCTGGCATAATGACTCGGAAAAGTCCGTCATTACGTTGGCTCACTTTTGTTCTGTATGTTGACGATGCAGTGAGCAAATTTACTGTACTCATATGTATTGTTCGGGTTCCCTTTCTTCATAAAAAGTAAATTTATAATTCTTCTTAATTACTCGACCATCTCATTGATGATATTTTGCAATTCTTTAATGGCTCTTTTAGATAAACTCTGTTTATGGTTGGTTAGCCATGTCTCCATTTTCGATTTTATTGATTGTCTGTTCATGTCCTCATGAACAGGATCTTCAAAATACTCACTGTTTCTAATTGCATTTTTATATGTTTCATTTACAAATACAGGCCGGTACTTACCAGTACTATTTATTTTCGTAAATTCATCATGGTTACTTACAGGAATGGCGTTTTCTCCATACTCATCTTTAAAAGATTCGTATGCTTTATTTGAAATAGACTTATATACTTCACTATCAGATCCCCAAGCACTCGTTCCTGTAGTGGAAACATACGCTACGTCTGCCGCTCCATCTTTGATTAGTTTTAGTGTTTTGTCTGAATCAACTCCACTTAACATTGTCGAAGATAACCATTTAAGTTGAAATGAATCGGCAAGCTTTCTATCACGATCAATTTTGATATACTCGGGCTTGAAATCATAGCCTTGTGTATAATCGGCATAGCTACAGACGTACAGCCCATTAATGAAAACTTTTGTTTTGTAACGCTGTTCTTCTAGTATTCGGCCATATTTACTTTCAATCGTCTGACCTACCACCTGGAGATGTAAGTTTGATTCAACAATTTCCTCGTATTCATGTGGATTGATCCCTTCAACTGTAATGGTTAAATTGTTGTCAGGAACCTTTATCCAAGGATATTTTTTATCAATAAAGAAAGTGAGAATTTCCTCCCCTTTATATCTTCGCGACTTCACAAAACGCGCGTTCCAAACTTCCTTTAACCCGTAATTATAAAATGTAACTTTTTTGTTTAGACGAGTAAGAACCAGAGTTGCGATCTTATAGCCTTCGCCAAACTGTCCAATAGTGTTAGAGTCGTTGCGCTTAGTCGATGCACCAAGAAGCAATGTTTTAACATCGAGCACTGATGATTTGTTACCTATGTATAGCGTTTCGTTTGATTCATCGTAGTTAAAGAACATCGCATTGTCTTTCGTTATGGTCTCTTGATCAAGGGCATTTTGAAACAATTCTCTCACTGCGTCAACATGAGTCCAGGACGGAACATAATCCCTGGATAGACTCAACTCATATTTACTCAACTATCTCTCCTCCAACTTCCTATGAAATATTAGTTTTACTTTATTAATTTTCTTATATTTCAGATTCGAATTCCTTTTTTAATTTATTTATTCCTCTAATAAAAGCCTGGTGAACAGCCTGTCTTGAAATGTTTAGGTCTTGGCCGATTTCTTGGTACCCCTTGCCTTCGAAAAAGTATTTTGTTGAAACTTTACGTTCAATAGGAGTAAATTGTGAATCAACAATCTTGTGGAATTTATCAATAAGCTCGTTTCTTATTGTCATTTCCGTAACGGGAAGTTGGTTATCATCTGCAATGGTATCTGCTATTGCTATTTGTTTATTTCCTCTCAATCTAATTTGATTTTCCATGCTTACAGACTTATATTTACTTCTACATTGATAAGTTTGCGATGTTGCCGCGACCTTGAACTCTCTCCAAATACAGGCTCCAGCATATGAGTTAAATTTAATACCTTTGTCAAGCCTGTACGTATTGAACGCTTTAGTTAACCCCAGAAATCCCAAACTCCACAACTCTTCAACGGGCGTAGTAGACCCTCTTAATTTCCATCGACGAGCCAGAAGTTGCACTAAGGGGATATTGTTTTTGAAAATTAACTCTTTTAGTTCACTGTTGTTGGTTTCCATGTATCTTTTTATACTATCTTCATTATTAAAATCAGTACTCCGTCTAACGGACTTTATATTCATAAATTACTCCTATGTATTATTAATTATTTGATACGCTTGTCTCATCAAGAACCCACCTGTTCCACTCAAAACTGACCATTTCTATTTGATTCAGGGCATATTTTTCTCTTGCTCGATCTACTTTTTTTCTTGCTTCATAGAATTTATTTTTCCAGTATTCAAGTTCACTTTCGCGTTCTATTAATTTATCGTATAGTTCAGCTTCTTTGTTCTCTAACGTGAAATACTCTTGAAAAATCATATCTTCATTTCTACAACTTCTACACAATTCTTCATCTATGTATAATTTAACTTCATCAGATGGCTTGTATTGGTCGCAACCAATACAAAATTTTGTTTTCGTCATTCTATATTATCTCCTCTAAATACGGGGGCATCATCTCTCGGATGGCGCCTCCTTTGGGGTATCTGGGTAAAGGGTGGACCTGATTCGTTTATATACTTCCTCGGCTTGGTCCAAGTCGAAACTGGTTAAGTCGCCGCGCTGAATGATTTGGTATAGTCCCTCTACAGCCTCGGATGATTCTTCTTTCAACAGTTGTTCCCGGGCATCTGCGTGCTTCAACGCAGCCTCATAGGATTGTTTGTATATCTTGGCTTCTTGGAGCCAGTAAGAAAGCACATCTTCAACTGGATCTTCCTGCTGATACTCGCTTGATAAAAGTGAGCGTGTTTCTCTCATGACTTCTACCTTGTCCATATCCTTTTGCCAGTCTCGCTTGTCTTGGGTCATTGGGGGTTTACCTCCTTAAAATAATTTCAAGTATGCTCTTTACCAACAGTCTCTTTTATTAATCATTTTGTTGTAATCACCGTCATTGACTGTATATCTACCTTGCTTATGGTCGTCATGGATTTCACATACATCAAAGGATTCACCGATACGATCTGCATACCAGTAAGTTTGTTCCGTTGCCTTTCTGATGGTTACCTGCATTGGTTATATCCTCCTTGTTATAGGGGAGCCGATATGCGGCCCCCACTTCGCTGGGTCTATTCGGTCGATTCGTTGGCCTTACGGCCAAGTGCATTATCTATTCGTACTGCTCACTACTGCCCTACTAATTCCATTTTTTTACCGCAGCAAGACTGTAACTTACTAAATTCTCCGTAAGCCAGTATTTGACCGCAACACAAACACTTTTGAGCATTTCCCCATCTCTTGATGTAGTCTTGTATGAGTTCTTGCCTACGTATAAAGGCGCAGGTAGGGCATTCACTCTTGTATCCGATGTTATGTTTTTCGCAAATGAAACCGCCGTTCAACTTCTTGTCCACGTTGAGGCTCCTTCCTTCATAGTTTGCGTCAACTACTCCCTCATTGTCATCCACGCCGCCTCTGCCATCTGGCGGGGAGTGGCGGTGAGTAATAGCTTTATCCCTTCATAATCTAATGCTCCACTATCCCAATATCCGTCAGCACCTACAACCTTAGATAGTGCCTGAATGTACCAATAGAACTGCTTTTTGCACGCTACTTTCTCTATCTCTTGAGAGGCGGAAGGGTCGGTGCAGTAGTCAGGAGCATCGCCCCATGCTTCAGGCTCCGTCTTACGTTCTCCACCGAGTACAATCTCCGGATATCCCTCAGGATCTGTTAATTCAAAATAGCAGCGACCCAGCACATCCTTGTCATAGTGGTATACCGTGTACCCCATCAACTCCGCCAGCGCCCGGTTAAGTTGTTGGTCGGTCATGTCTTTAGCGTTCATTCCGTCTTCTCCCCTTTCAGAAGTTCCGTGATAGCAATGCGCGAATAATGCGCCTTTGCCTGAATGCCGCCGCGTGTGTTGAAATCTATCCACCGAAAGCTGTCTTCGGCTTGTACTAACGCCTCCCGTTGCCGGGCTATGGTCTGCTGAGCCTCGGCCAGAGCAGCCAGCAGATCTACTGACGTATAATGCGGCAATCTTCCAAAATCATGAAGAAAATCTTCGATCTCTTCTTTCCGTTCTGGTGTCATATTCTTCTCCTTTATAATAATATTTTCACTTATATGTACATGCCCTCTTCAAAGCCTTCAATAATACCATCTATTTGCATCCTGTTGAGAATGTCCTCTACCTTGTCTTTTACATTTGTCGCCAAGACATGTTCTGGGTCAATCTTTAAACAAAATTGATAATCATATGGTTGCATAAAGCTTTCATCGAGTATATCAATCTTTAGTGTTGTTAAGTCGATTGGAATCGTCATATTAAATGAGACATCGAATCCAATATTTTTGAAATAGTACAAAAAAGATTTATCGCGGTTAGTAAATCCATAATCAAGTAGAGTTTCTTGGGTAGTGGTTTTTTTGAGAGTAATCATTGTTTGTTGTTTCCCTTCAATGAATCTTACGGTTTAAACTACAATATAATAATATTCCTTTTCAAACTCTTCTTTTAATTCTTCTGAAACCTCATATGCGTCCTTATAGTTCTTTTCAATATCAATCACTTTATTATTCTTGTAGTCTATGTTTAGCTTCAAATTTCCATATTGGATTTCTAGTAATGGTTGAGCTTTCATAATCTTCCCAATAGCAACCGCTCTTAGAATTTTAAATTTAATATCTGCAAATGAATCACACTTTGAAGTGCTTGCGGGGCACAGTTTCATATATTTATAAATCACGCTCGTATTGATTTTCATTAAAATACTCCTCCATTTGAATGAACTTTTCCATTGGATACATATCATTCATTTTCTGATCGAACTTCCCTTGGTTATATGCTTCTTTGTAATATTCCATTTTAACTTTTTTAAGCAACCGAGAATAAAATATCTTCTTCGTGATTAAGTTAAATAGTTTGTTCACTTTTATTACTCCTTGTAATTGTTATTACATCTCCAAAGCGATAAATCGAAAATGGTATTTTTGTAACTCTTCTGTATTCTTCTAGCTCACATATTGATTCTTCATTAAGAGAAATTTCTTTGCCTTGCCATACATATGTATTATCGATTATGAAACTTGTTAGGCCAGAGCCACCAAACTGTGCTATTGCCAATACAGCTTTAGCTCCATCATTTAACTTCATCTTCTCACCCCTTAATAGATTGAACTAAGAGTGCTATATAGTTGAATGCCGCATGACTAAGAATTGGAATTAGAATGTTATAATTAGATTTGTGATAGTAATAAGACCATATCCACCCAAGAAAGAAATAAGGGATTATAAGTTGGAAGTTAAGATGTAGTGCTGAGAAGATTATAGAACTTATAATCGAAGCGGAAATCCATCTTAGTTTTTTAGTTAGCGCATTCAGCAACCACTTTCTACAGATCAATTCTTCCACTATAGGCGAAAATATTGCCGCGTATACGAACATGATTGGCGTTCTAGCAATACCATTGGCTTGATCGGAAGGTAATATGTATTGACTAATAAAAGCTAAAGAATTAAATCCCATGATTGAATAACAAATTGAGTAAAATAAATAATTACAATTATCTTTGTTCCTAATGGTTAATATATCGCCTCCTAACCAACAACTCTTTCTGATGTATAAGAAAATCAATATAACTGAAGGTACAATGTTCAATGCTTGAATCAGTTTATCATTCCCCCTAATAAAAAAGTACAGGTTTCTTAACCTGTACTTAGTGTATCATCAATGAATTGGTTTGTCTATTATTATTTTTGTTTTAATGAGAATTTTCGAAATATGGGGCTAACCATTCATCAACTTTCAAAATTTCATTTTTAATACCATCAGCCAATTGAGCAATTTCCTGTTGAGCGCCACTACCTGGTTTACGCTTACTATAGAAGTCGAGTAATGTACGAAGATTGCCGGTCATTACAATGTCTGTGGTCGCAGCGTTAGGAAGTACAGATCGACTATCCTCGCTTGGAACACCTAATTGCCGTAGTCTGTCATATGATTGTTGTATAGAAGCCATGATGTTATCGAACTCATTAGTTGCTTCATAACCTTTTTCTTTTACTGTCTCAGGAACAACATATCCAAAACCACCAGATTTGTCATTAGAACCAAATCTAACGTATCTTTGGGATTTTATACTGAAGGACAAATGTCTATGACGAGTCAATTGAGCCATCAATGCACGGCTAACACCTTCAATAGCAAAAGTATAATTTAAATGCTCAAGCGTTGACTGATGCCCTGAACCCGTAATGTGGCGGAATAAGCGATCTGCTTCAGTACCACTTTTACCGTCGGTAGCCTTGGAATCAAAGTATTTTTTACCTTCAAGACCAATAATCTCGGTAGGCTTATTGGGTGAATAGCAACAACGAATAGCGGTGTGCGAAATTACCTGCCCATCTTTTGGATGTCGTGACCATTGTTGAATTTCTCCAATAATTTCATTGTAAAATGATTCAGAAAGTTGAGTATGTGCTAGTAATTTTACGTTCAATTTTATTTGCTCCCTTAAATTTAATTTTAAAGGCGATGGATTAACCACCGCCAGATATGTATTATGCTTTTAAACCAGTTGAGCCTAGTCCATTCTCGCCTCGCTCTGTTTCAGACAGTTCTTCTTTTTCAATAAAAGTTACTTGTTCAATTTTCTTAATGACTCCTTGAGCTACACGCTCTCCTGCTTTAAACTCAATATCTTTATCGCCAAAATTCATTAGAAGTAGTTTAACCTCTCCGCGATAATCACAATCTATGGTTCCATTGAATGAGAATACGCGATATTTAAATGCATTGCCGCTACGTCCACGAACTTCCAACTCATATCCTTCAGGAATTTCAAATGATAATCCTGTACCTGCGATTGCAGAATTGTTATTGATAAGATAAATCTCTTCGCCATCATAAGACTTAAAAATTGAATTTGCAGGAATAATAATGTCTTCCGTTGTCGCAAGATCAAATCCTGCTGCTCCTACTGATTTATACTCTGGAATAGTCGCTAAATCATTGAGTTTTTTAACGCCTACTTTTAGATGAAATGGTTGTTTCATTTGCTCTGTCATATGTAATAAATTGCTCCCCTTTTTATGGTTATTTTCAGTTTTAAGAGGGCTTTTTATTGCCCTCTGTTTTGTAGTGTAAATATTACGCCTCGCAATTCGAACAAAGCTTATCTTTGCTAAACTGTTGTGCTGCATTGGTACTGTGCTGATAATATAATGTTTTAACCTTATTCTCCCATGCAAATAAATATAGTTCGTTAATTTCTTTCGCTGACATTTTTGGATTGACTGTGATGTTTAGAGACTGACTCTGATCTAAGAATAGTTGTCTAGTTGAGGCTTGATCTAGGATAACATATTGGTCAATTTCGCTAAACGTTTTGAACACTTCTTTTTCATGGTCACTCAAAAATTCAAGATGTTGTACAGATCCATCGTTATCTCGGATACTATTCCACGTTTCTTTCGTGTCCTTGTCATAAGTCTTCAGAACTTCTTTTAGATATGGATTTTGGATTGTTACTTTAATTTTAGCAATATCTTTAACATAACAATTTGACCAAATAGGTTCAATACTTTGCGAAACCTGACCCAGAATGAATGCAGAAGAGGTCGTGGGCGCAATGGCAGTTAATGTTGTGTTTCGTCTTCCGTAACCCTTCAATACATCGGGTTCGCCGTAGAGTTTTGCTAATTCTTTTGATGCTTCGTGCGATTTCTTTTGAATCAAACTGAAGATACGTGAATTTAACTTTGCTGCTTCCAGGCTTTCAAATGGAATCATTTTTGACTGAAGATAAGAATGCCACCCCAATGCTCCCACACCCAATGCACGATTAGCCTTTGCGAAATTATATGTCTTTTTCATAAAATAAAATGCTTGATTATCTTCTCTGTTTTTAGAGTCACGCATTTTCTCTAATTTGTTAATAAAATCAGTCATTACCGCATCCAAGAAGAATACCATTGTTTCAACCGCATCTGTATCTTTCCATTCATCATAATGAAGGATATTCATAGAAGATAAGTTACAAACAAATGACCATTCATCATTACTTGGCAAGGCGATCTCATTGCAAAGGTTCCCAGCATAAATCTTCAACCCTTTATCTTTATACACATCAACCGTATTGTTGTTTACCGTATCATCAAAGAAAATATATGGGTAACCAATTTCAACTCGTCTCTGAATTACTTTTGCCCATAGAGCACGTTTCTGGCTATCGCCCGAAATCATTTCCTCCATCCATTTATCCGTTACAATTACTCCATGTGTCAATTCTTGAATAGGGTCGCCTTCAGTTCCAATCTTCAAAAATTCTTCAATATCTGGATGATCAATAGGTAGATAGGGCGCAAATCTTCCTCTACGTGTCGAACCTTGTGATACAACATCCATAGTAGATTCAAACAACTTCATGAAATGAACAGCTCCAGATGATTCACCATTGTCTTTGATCGGTGCTCCTCGATGGCGAAGATTGCCAAAGTATCCCGATGTTCCTCCACCAAATTTACTCATCATTCCAACTTCAGATGTTGTGTATAAAATGTCTCCCATATTATCAGAAAGATTGGAACCAAAGCAACTAATAGGAAGACCCTTGTCAATTCCGAAGTTGGCCCATACTGGAGAGGAGAGTGAGTAATATCCCTTTTCCATATAGTCGTAAAATTTATCAGCAAATCCTTCAATACAAAGAATATTCTCAGCCGTATCTGCAATTGTACGAATGCGTTGTTCTGCCGTAACTCCTTCTGTCAGATATCCACGAGACAAGAAAGTTTTACTGTATTCATTTAGCCATTTCATTTTTAATTAATCCCCATCTCTATATGTGTTTAAAGATAAATCTTTCAAAGCATTATCAAGTATCTTATCAATGCTGCGATATTCCCGATAAGATATCCTTGTTAAAGGAATACCGTTACTTATTGCATAATTATTTTTTATTTTATCTCTTTCTAAAACCTTTTTAAATCCTTCTTCTCCTCCCCAAAATTCTATTTGCTCAAAATGGTGTTTCCCGTCATATTCTATCAAAGCTTTTAGTTTATTATCTGATCCATATAATCCAAAATCATATCTGAGAAACGAAGCAATTTTCAAGTCTGGAAATGTAACTTCTCTTTCAAAAACTATCCCCTTTTTGTTTAAATATTTTGATATCTTTTCCTCTCCTTTAGACACAGAACATTTGGGACATCTGTTTCCTCTCAAAAAATTGTTTGGTGTGGTTGAAAAAACACCACTACATTTAATATGTTTTACTCTTAATTTTGTTTTCGCATTAACATACTCATCCAAAAATATGTATTCATCTTCGACCTCATCAAAGACCTCTCTTACAAAATCCGTCTTTGATTTTCTTGTTATATCGTCATTGCATTTTTTACACCTGTTCCCAGACTTAAATCTCTGAGGTGAAACTTCATAAATGTTACCACAAACATTGTGCTTAATCTTTATTTTATTTCTGCTTCCTCGATATCGTTCTAGAAATGTATACTCATTTCCGACCAATTCATGGATGTCTTCTAAAAATTTCGCTTCGGACATAATAACTTTTCTTTTTTCAATAGCACAAATGGGACATCTTTGACCACCGTTTATAAATGCAGACGGACTAACTTTATACTCATTTCCACATTTGCCGTGTATGACTTTTAATGAGGTATGATTGTTAATGTAGTCTTCTAAAAAAATATACTCATCGCTAGTTAGTCTTTTTATTTCATTTAAAAATTCAGAATTAGTCCTTTTTATCCCTCCAAAGCATTTCGGACATCTTTTGCCTCCATAGAAGTTGGTCGGAGCTACGTCATACTTATGGCCGCATTTGTTGTGCATCACCTTAATTTTTTCTTTAGCTTTTTTATACTTTTCTAAAAAAACATATTCGTCTCCTACTAAATTGAAGACTTTTATTTTGAAATCTTCGTCTGTGAGCGCTGGTTTAGACATCTGCTAAAACAGATCTGATGCAGATATTGAACGGCTTCTCTTGGTATAGTTGACGGATCGTTTTGTAAAGAAGTCTACATGTTTTGATGCCACAATCTCTGCATTGAACCAATCAGTTTCTTCTAGTGATTTCTCGTTAACATCAAAGACAGGCTCATATCCGATACTTTTCAAGGAGTTATTAAGACGATCCTTAACGAATTCTTTGACAATTTCTTTTGGCAAGAAACTCAATTCCCCTGCTTCGTAAATCCAATCTATAACCTGACCTTCTGACTCATAAGCCTCAAGACATGCTTGATAGACCGCACTTTCTAATTGTTTGTCAAACCATTCAGGATGCTCCTTACGGATAATGTTGATAAGTTCAATTCCAAACAACCCATGAACCTGCTCCTCTTTTGAGGTAGCTTCAATCACATTAGACATTCCCTTGAAAATATTTTTATATTTATTGAAAGACATAATAATCAGAAACTGAGAGAACAGTGACACATGCTCAATAAATAAAGAAAATAGCAAGATGGATAAGGCATAATCTTTATCATTGCCAGTACGAGCCAATTTAGCGGATTTAGTAAGATACTCCACACGTTGACTAAGTGCAGGAATTTCTTTGATCTTCTCAAACTCTTCATTCAATCCCAGTATCTCAAGCAGATGTGAATATGCGTCATGATGCCTAACTTCACTTTCTGCGAATGTATGTCCTACCGCACCAACTTCTGGTTTAGGAAGACGATGATATATGTCACCCCAAAACGTCTTAACGGCGACCTCGACTTGTGCAATAGCAAGCATTACATTTTTAATTGCATTTCTCTCATTGTCATTGACACCAAATTTGAAGTCATGAATGTCGGACGTGTAATTGAATTCCGTATGAAGCCAGTAGGAATGTTGAATTGCTTCTTTGTATTCAATAAGTTCGGGATATTCATATGGCTTCAGATTTAAACGGTACTTAAAAATATCAGGTTTTCTTTCCTGAGTCCGTTTTTCACGGTAAAGAATATATGCCTTTGCAGTAAGTTTGTATTCTGAGTTTAGTAGGATCATTTCTACATAATCCTGTACATTTTCAACGGTTAATTCATCACATTCATTAAGATAAATTAATTCCAAAACGTCTTGAGTTAATTTTCTTGCTTCAGATGTATCAAATTCTCCTGTTTGTAATCCTGCCTTTTTAATAGCATTTGTGATTTTTTCTGCATCAAAATCCGCTTTTACCCCATTACGTTTTGTAATTAATTTAAACAACCCGTTCAATCTCCCCTTCTATTTTAAATTTCATAATTCCCTCCCACCCACCAAATCAACTATGATTCGTAAAGTACAACTTTGTTTTGTTTCATACTCTCTCGTATATTAATAATGCGTTGATTCCTAGAACCCCTATACTTGAGCGTTAAATCGCGCTCCTCAAGAACAAATCTTCCATCAACCAGCACATCGCACATTTCTAACAATCTATATTTACTGTCTTGCTTGCTCATCAATTGCTCAATAGTAAATCCCGTATAAGCCCAAATATTAATATTTGGTATTTCATTTTTTAACTTTACAACAAACTGAATAACCTCTTTAGCCGAGAAAAAGCAATCGCCGCCCGATAACGTTATCCCAGATAATAAGGGATTAGTTTTGATGTCATTAATAATCTCCCATTGTTTCTCTTCAGTAAACTCTCTCCCATATCCTTTGTCGTGGGTGTGTGGAGAGTGACACCCAGGACAGTTATGAAAGCAGCCACTGATAAAAATGACCGCTCTCAATCCTAACCCATCAACTATACTCTCCGGTATATATCCTGCTAAATTCATAAATGGCGAACGCGGTCGCGCTCTTCTGCTCTCTTAGCAGCATTAAATCTATTTAGATTACCGACTAAATAGCCCGTTACTCTGCGAATACGCGAGATGTTCTCTTCACTTGTTTCTCCACAAATAGGACATTGCTCATTAATCACTCCGTCAAAGTTGCATGTCATGCATTTATCGACCGGATGATTAATGCTGAAATACCCCATGTTCTTACTCAAAGCATATTGAACAATACACTTAAATGCTTCTTGATTATTTCTTGCATTACCATCAAGTTCTACGTATGAGATATGTCCAGCATTGGTCATTTTGTGGAAAGGAGCTTCTAGGTCTATTTTTTTATATGCAGGTATATTAAAATAAACTGGAACATGGAATGAATTAGTTAGATAATCTCTATCTGTAACTCCTTCAATTTTCCCATATTGTTTTTGTAGGATTTTTGCGAACTTACCAGCAAGGGATTCGGCTGGACTAGCGAAGCAAGTAATATTCATATCATATTCTTCAGACTTATTATCACAATAATCACGAATATATTGAATTAATTCTTGCCCAAAGTACCAAACCTCTTTGTCTTCGCCGTGATGTTTACCGAATAAAGCCTTTAGGCATTCTGCCAAGCCAACAAAGCCAATACTGATGGAACCCATTCTTAACAAATCTTTGATCTTTTGGTTTGGATGGAGATTATCCCCTCCAAGCCAAGATCCATTTTGCATCATAAAATCTGAAGCTTTTGCAGGTTGGTTGCCTTGAATATGATATCGATGAAGTAACCCATCGAGAGTGATATCTAGTACTTCGTTAAGTTTGTTCCAGAGTCCATCAGCATCGGCTTCTGAACGACCGTTTACGATACCGTATTCAATACCTAGTTTAGTGAGGTTGATTGAATTAAATGAAATATTCCCTCTTCCTGACTGATATGCTTTACCAAATCGATTGGAGATAACTCGGGTACGGCAACCCATTGTGGCAATTGCAGTATCTGGATCTTCTGGATTGTAATACTGGAGATTAAAATCGGCATCCACGTTCACGAAATTTGGAAACAAGCGCTTGCTTGAACATTCTATTGCTTTCACAAACAAGTCGTAATTCGGATCGCTTTCACTTTGATTGATTCCTTGTTTACACTGGAAGATTAACTGAGGAAAGATTGCTGTTTCCGAATGTCCAAGGCCATTCATTGAGGCATCTAGAACTGCATTAGATATCATCCTACCTTCTGTAGATGTACACAGTCCAAACGTAATCGATGTGAAAGGTACTTGCCCACCTGCACGCGATGCCATTGTATTTAGATTATGGATCATTGACTCTGCGGCCTGTTTAGTTTCAATCTCTGTTTCTTCCTTGGCATATGTATATGATTTAGGGAAAGTTTGAAGTAAATCAGGATTATCTAAATATAGTTCTCCTTCACCAACATTTGCATATGTTTCACCAAAGTACATTTGCCCTTTTCGAAAATGCTTCTTAAATGACTTTGTTACATATGGAGCCAAATCCCAATCAAACTTTGCTGCACCGCATCCGCCAAATTGACTATTCTGTTGGCATTGAAAAATAATAGCTACCTGTGCCATAGCAGTCATAATAGAGTTTGGAGTTCTAACTGATCCTTTGTCGCTCACTTGAAAGCCATTTGCAAGAAGTTTACTGAAAGGAATAAACAGACAGTTATGTGTACCAACAGCATAATGATCTAGGTCATGTACATATACATATCCATCATCAATTGCTTTAACTAAACGTTTTGGGAGAATAACATTACGGGCATACAACTTACTATATTCTGAACCAAATCGGTTCATTTTTCCGCTGTATGACTCGCCGTTTAGATTGGCGTTTTCTTTTGTTACTTCTTCATTCTCCCCAGAAATAATACCTTCACCAATCTTGAATAATTCTGATTGCTTTAGTCGTTCCTCTGTACGTTTTTGACGATAAGTTATGTATTCTTTAGCCACATCTTTTCTACTACTCATCATCAAATCTCTTTCAATTATATCCTGAATTTCTTCGACTGTGATTTGAGCTTTAAGTCTATTGATTTGCTGACTTACTTTATGAGCAATTCTCTCAGCAAGTTCGATATCAATTCCTTGCTCGGTCATTCTCATAGCCTTGATAATAGCATCCTTGATTTTAATTTCTTCAAAATCACTCACTGTTCCATCTCGTTTAATTACTTGCTGCAACGTTTGTATCGTCCCCTTATACTAAATCTTCTGCTGGAATTCCATCATTGATATCACATTCTTTGACCTGATCCCATAAAAGTCCACCATTCTCGCTGTCTCCACGTTTTAGGTAGTGACAATAGCCATTTTCTTGATAATGTTTGGTTTTATCAATATCCCAGAAAGGACAAATATGTTTATCATAACAGTAACATCCATGAGGTATATATCTTTCCGGATTCTCAAAAAATTTAGATTCTACTTTTTTAATAATTTTACTTCCTAAAAATTGATTGATAAAAGACTTGTTTTATGTGGTTTTTAAATCAATATATAGTGGTATTAAACATGATAGACCACTATATATAGTATTTCGTTGACTATATTTAGTCTTCTAAGCCCATATATTTTTGAAGGCTTTTGAAAAAGTCTTCGATTGGCTCCTCTTTTGCATTAGCAGTGATTTGTGGTGAATAATAGCAAGAAGATTCCTTTTTCTTATCAACTTCTTCAACACTCAACACCTCAATCTTCGACCCAGGACTAAGAATATAATGCTGCTTGAAGAATTTGTTCATTGCCAGTTCTACAGCATATGCCTTCATTGCATATTCGATAGATAGTTGGTCGGACTCAAACGCATCATCCTCAGCAAGCATCATGTAAATATCTTGCACATCTACTTGAACTGTAAACTTAACGATCTCGCTTGTTTCATTATGAAGTCCAAGGTATCGTTTAATAGATACGATATAATTCATTATACACATCCTAATATATTATTATTTTTGCCTTTTGTTTAACTCAAATGTCATGCTATCAAACGTTCTCCAAGCATCTTTCCAATATTTTTCATCGAGTTCATCAAACTTCTTAAATTCCTTTGTTCCTATGTATTCTTTGAGTTTCTTCTTAATATATGAATCCTCGAACAGCATATCTTCTTCATCTGTTCCAACTATATCTTTAAAGCACTCATACAAAGCATCTTCTAAATTAGCGTAAGCCCACATTCTATTTTAACAACACCTCCCCAATTACCAACTTGATATCCCATTGGAAGTGGGACGATAACCCAACTCTCAAGAATTTGGTCAAATTTTTCACCGTAACTCTTACAGAATGCACCGGTATTTTCATCATACCAACGTATAGAACCTCCAAATAGAGAATGTTCTAATGTTCCATATAGTCCAGTTTCCTTATTCTTGAGAATTGTCGTCATAATAATCACCCCCTTTAATTACTTTATATTATTATATTTGTTCTTGAAAGTCAACAAATTTCTGAGTTTATTATTAATCTTCCATCTTCATTGTAGTACGGGTCTGAAGTGGCTTTAAACACTCCGCATCCATTTGAATTATAAGTTTCAATGTTATCAAGTTGTCTAAAGAAATCATCTTTCTTTATACTAAATAGTTTACAGGGAATCCACTCATCATTAACTAACTTCATGAATGTTCTTATGACCGGCTCATTCATGTATTCTACCTCTCCTTGCTTGGAATGCTGTAAAGAGCAGCAAGTAGAAAAGCACTTCCAGCAATAATTGGATCAGGCTTATCAAAAAATAGAATTACAAATTCCAGTGACCAAAAAATGACCATGAACCATTGCCATACCTTATTAATATAGATCATTCCTCTCTATTAAGTAAATGGTACATTTCATTTTAATTATTCAAGCCAGGTTCAAGATTTTCTTGATTATTGTTTGTTCACCTAGCATAGTTTTGGCAAGGCTGTATACCAAATCTGAACTTTCGGATTTTATCATTACACTTTTTTCTTGTGAAGTGGTTCCGACAGTATAAATCACTTTAAATTTGTTTGCTTCTGGCATCTCTAACATCTTCTAATAAAATTTGACTTTTATTGAACTTATTTAATCAACAAATATTCATTTATTCTTGGTTCTATTATTTCTTCTATGTATTTTAGGTTTATTTCTGTAGCTACCCAACTTCTGTTATTGATTATTGCCGATTCAATTTCTGAGCCAGAACCCCCAAAAGGAATGAAAATTTTCGAATCGTAGTTACTCCCTAATTTAATAATTCTATTGCTCACTTCTAATGGTTTTTGTACACCAATTTTCGCCAACGCTGTAGCCTCTTTTTGCCTGACAATTGACACTTCCCAAACATTAGTGGGCATTGCTCCCTTGTCATTTGGAGTCCAAACTTTTGCTGGATTTTTATCTACATTGTGTTTATAGAGCGCTCTTGTGCCACTATATTCTTGTCTTACTTCATCAAAATTTCTAATATAGTTATCCGTCTTTGTAAACCAATAGAGTAGCTGGTGAACATTTTTACACTTTTTCTTTGTATTTCCTCCTCCATTTCTATAGAACCAGATAATTTCATCAACGAAGTTAAGATTCTCGTAAAGCATTTGAAACATATAACTTGCCATAGGTTGTTGATTGTAGATAAATAAATTCCCTTTTGGTGTCAAAACTCTAGAAAATTCTTTAATCCAGATTCTTAATAAATCTAAATATTCTTCATTACTATATTTATCCCATTTTGCTACAGCTCTGTTGTAAGGAGGATCGGCAATAATTAGATCAAATGTATTGTCAGGGACAGTACTCATATAATTTTCACATCTAAGATTATATATCGTTATAAATAATTCACATCCCTAATATTACTGAATAAAATGCGGTTTTCATCAAGTCTTATTCATTAATATATTCTAATGGGTTGTAACCACTCCATGTTTCGCCTAGATATTTACTAACCTCATTAACTGCATCGGGACTAATATCGAGTTTTTCAATATCTGACTCATCAAATGTTCCGAAGATCTCACTGTGTTTACCTAAAATTTCTCCAAAATACACTTCTTTACCAATAGCATCTTTAATTTCTTCCTCAGTAGCAACAAACAAACCCTCGACATCACCCATACGACCACAATCCCATCCAAACTTGTACAAATATTTATTTTCCATTATGTAATTCTCCTTTTCTCAAATGTAATTTATGGTCGCAATCCAACCACCTTTGTATTCTTATCAATTTTTCTTTACTAAAGAACGATTGTTTTCTGTACCACGTTTCAAAATCATGATTCCATTTACTTGAATTGCAGTTCAAACACGCTGGAACACAGTTACTCAGGTCATTTGCTCCATTGTCATCGACATGCTCCTTGTGAAGATCTGATTTTCTATACTCTTTTTTCCACCTTTTATAATGTTCAGACTCTGGCAGACCACAATAAGCGCAGCAATTGTGAAAATATATTTTACACTCCATCCACTCAGTTTCACTGATATCATGTTTCTTGTGCTTTCTTTTTTCTCTATACTCTTTTAGTTTTGATTTATTTGACTCATGCCATTTTTGATATGTTTCGCCATTTCTATATTTCTGATCATTTTTACGCTTTGTTGGACGGCAAACCTGCTTTGCTCTTTCAGTACGTTTATAAGCTCTATGTACTTCTGCATGTTCTTTTACCCACTTAGATGACTTCTGTTTTGTGCAAGTTTTACAATAAGGATTGTAGCCATCCACTCCATTGCTCTTATTTATATAAAAGTTATTTTTACTCATTAAAAACCATTCCAAACAGATATTACACTTCTTGTATATTTGGTCATCAATAATTTTATGATTTTGTTCATACTGTGTTTGTTTACTTATTTTTCTTCACCTATTTCTTTATGAAATCTCACTTTTAAGTGGTTATTCTATTCCGGCGTATTCTTTAATCTCAGTAATAGCAGCCATTATACCATCGGAATAATCTGGCTCATCTTTGGCATTTGCATCGTACATACTCAGTAGAATGTTTAAAATCTCATCAACATACCAATTGAATCGTTCGTTAACTCTGATTTCATATTCAGCGATAATAGCACTTGCATAGGCATTTGGCTTACTAAGTCCCGAAACTTCTTCATACACTCGTGGAACTTGGTCAAGCATAAACGAATAGTCATATAACACTCGTTGAATCTGGTCTAGGTTAAGAGTACCATCCTCTTTTGTACATATATCTTTCCATTCTTCATCCCAAACTTGTTGATGAGACCGATTTTCATATGGTTTAGTCATGCCTCCACCTCATACAATACCGAACATATCTCTCTGACCAATTCTGCCGTATCGCTCTTTGCTTCTTCACTATAGTTTTCATCATCCTTAACAGCATCAATCCAATCTTCAAGGTCATATTTAGCTGCTTCAAGAAGCTCTAAGATATTTTTCATTTGATCGACAATACCCACTAATATTCCTCCTCTACAGGTGGTTCAGGTTTGATTATATCTCTTACCGTTTCTAGTTCACTAATTCTTGCTTCCCATTCACATTTGACACGTTTGGATTCATTAGAGACCCTTACTAACTCTCTCCATCTATCAATCCTGTCATTAAGCATTGCAATGATTTCTTCTTTAGTGTCCATTTTCAAATCCTTTCCTAGTAAAATATATCGTTCCTCAAATTTCTAAAGAACTGATTGTCTCAATAACATCAACGTACATTCCAATTTCAGCATCAATACCTGCTACTCTTTCTAAAATATATTTGGAATGTTTAGCAACATCTCTGTCTTCAAGAGTAGATAATTCCCACCTCTTTTTTTCTTCCAGTTCAGTTATTCGAGCCTCGTACTTATCAATGGCTGCGTATTTATCCATTACGTGCCCACCTCATGAAGTGTCGATTCAATCTCTCCAATAAGCGATTTAGTATCTTCAATGGCGTTAGCATCAAAGCTCATGTCTTCATCAATAGCATCCATCCATTCTTGCAAATCGTCTTTAGCTGCCACTACCAGTCTGAGCAATTCTATTAATTGATCTACAATTCCCATCACTTAATCACCTCTTAAAACACCAGGATATAGAACATATACCCGAAGTAAGTAGTCCACACTAATCCACTTACCACAGAAAATAGTGTGATTCGTTTTGAATTTTCAACTATTGCCCGTCTAAGAATTAATTCATTTTCGTTCATTTTATTTATATTCTTTTTAAATGAGACAACAACAAACGATAAGACAAGGAATATGATTGCTCCAAGCGTAGGGACTTTATATACATCGTACCGGATTGCATTGATAAGATAGATTACTTCGGCTACTGCCAGAGCCACAGCAACAATCCATTGTAGACATCCGTTTTTAATAAACTCTTCATTGAGTTTTTCGTCATCAATTTTTTCTTGAGCTTTATCAATACTTAGTAACTCCAATCTTTTATTAGTCTCATAGAACATCGATCTTCCCAGGAGTCCTAAAAGGTTAATTACAAAAAACACTAGTGTCCAAAATATCATTTAAATGTCTCCTTATTATTTTTATTTTTGTAAATAACATTTTTCCATCCTAATCAGAATGATGTATTTAGCATCTTCTCCAGGTCTTCAATCACTTCTTGATTTTTATTAAATAATGCCGCTAGTCGGATACTCTGATGTTCAGAAGGGCGGTCTTCATCAATAATTCTGTTGATTTCTAGATTTTCATTTTCATACTTCTCAATTAACTCCAACAATTTATCGGCCATATTAAACCTCCTATTCAATTTGATAAAACCAATATGTCATAAAGACATTCTTTATAGAAATTTAATATATCAACTTTCTTCAATACCTTCGTTATTCAGTTCCTTGGCATAAGTGTGTATCCAACACTCGTAACATACTTCCTTGCCAATTAGTGCTTTTGGAAAAGGAAAAATTTTGCCCTCTTTATAAATATCTCTTGTCTTTTTGTTGCATACATCGCACTCATACCATACAATTTTGTCAGCGCTATAGTTTGGTGTAAACTCTACTTCCACCTCAAACTCTTTTTCACAACTTTCACATTCCCAATCAAATTTATTGTCATCTGGAAGCCCATCGCTTAAAGCATCAGACATATCATTCTCATATCCGCAGTATGGACACTTTACGGTATCGTAAATATTAATGCCTCCTTTCTTTATGAAACTTGTATTTGATCAAGATTATACTGGTTCATAAGTCGCTTCAAATATGTCAGGCTTGCAGGGATAAAACTCACCTGCAACCCCCTTTATAATCCAATCGCCAACATCCGCTCTCATAGTGCCTTCTAACGTTGGTATTTCAATAAATGTTAGACCATCTGGCTCTCCATTCGACTCCGTCCCCACTCTAACGAAGTGGTTATGAGCTGATACAAAATCAATAATTTCGAAATCGTTGTATTCTTTGTGAGTGCCATACTTGCATGGAATTTCTTTAATTACTTTAAATTGAATTGCCTCAATAACTACAGGCTTTTTACGAAACCTCATTGCTTACCTCCGCTTCTTGATAAAACGGTTCTTTTATCAGCACTCTACCTTCAAGTAAGGTTCTAGCCTTTCTTTGCAAATCACTATGTAATCTTCACTAATTTCAAATCCTATGTATTTTCTATTATTTAATAAAGCCATTTTTGCAACAGTACCACTTCCCATAAACGGATCCAGAACAACATCTCCTTCATTGCTCCAACTGATGATATGATCTTCTGCTAATTTCTCAGGGAAGATTGCTGGATGTTTGAAAGCTACTTTATCTAAAGTTGATTTTTGATGACCATTGGGAATTCTCCAGATATTGAATCTTACACCGAATTCCTTGAGAAGATTTTGTTTATTGTGTCTTACTTGCTCCCCATCTGTATTCCTATAGTGACCCTTTATGTGCTTTTTACCGTTGTACCATTTATTTTTTCTGTCTGAAATTAAATTGACTGTTCTGGGTTTCCCCTTAGATAAGATGAACATATACTCAAAAATTTGATAATAACGGTTTGTCTCAGGAAAACTTATACTATCTTTTTCATATATCATCGTGTCGTGCAGATTGAATCCAATTTCTTTGAAAAATAATGCTTGTTTAAATGATGTTCCTGTCTCACTACCTTTGTCCGTTTTATCTCCAACTACCCATACAACAATTCCTCCGTTCGCTGTTACTCTATATAATTCACGAGCAATCTCTTCAAAATCGAAGGAATATCCTTTGTAATTTCGCAAATCATCATACGGCGGCGAAGTGATTGTTAGCGGAATTGTATTACTAGGGATTTGCTTTAAACCTACTAAGCAATCCATAGAATAAATATTATTGTAATTTAAGGACAACTAATCTCTCCTCTCTATATTTTTTGATAAAAACTCAATTTCATCTTGTCGCTTCTCCTGATTCAACCTTCATCCACGCAGGAATCTCGTCGCTCACTTTGCCGCTTGCCACCTTGATCCACTTGACATCTTCTTCTGAATCTACTGTTGGACCAATATAGATATCCTTCTTTTCATTCATTTGCAATTCCTCATTCAAAATGTATGACATCCACGATGATATTTCTGTCCTTTGTACTTATAACGAGCGATAAATGTCTTAATAAGAATCAGATTATCATTCACGCGTTCCAAGACAATCACTCCCAAATCAGTCATCCATCTCAGTTTCCCTTTAACATTAGGAATGTTGGACACCTGTTTAACCAGGTATCCAACTTCAACATTACTTTCTAATGCTCTCATTCGAGCATGTTCGCTAACTTTGATTCTCATATGTATCACCGCTTATTTGCTACACGATCACGTTGCTTCTTATATTTTGTCAATGTAGCTCCCTTCTCTTCACTTGCTTTCGCTGGACGAATATACTGAAATGTCAGTCCATTCTTTGCACAATGGCGAATTGCTTCATTTTCAGCCTGAAGACGAACTTCTGGAAGATTGTCGATAATCACACTTACACCATTGTCACTTGTCGCTACGCCATAGAATTTAGTCATTATTTATTACTCCTTTAAATTTATTATTATATTTGTTGTCTAATCATATCTGTTTAAACTTCTCTTAAATCATCAATGAATAACTGCATAGTTTTAACTATTTTGAACTTTGGTTTATATTGCTTCCAATAGTTCATATTTAAAGTTCCAATTGCTTCAACTTCGGCAAATACAGGAACAGTATTAAAATAGTCTTCATTCGTTTTGAATTTCATTAACTGAATACTGTCACAATCAATCTTAACTGTATTCAATTGTTTCCCCATGAGTTTTTTATCTGAGACGAATAATCCCTTGAGAAGAAACTTTCCAGGTTTAAAGTCTTTACCGGAAATCCGGTAGAACTCGTTGAGATAGAGAATCATCTTTTCATTGATCTCTGAAACATCAAATTCCAAGTCATAATAAAGGGAATCGTCAGGAATGAAGTCTGCCAATTTTTCATTTAGTTCCTGTATTAATAACTCCAGTTTAGTCTTACTTAACTGAACTCCGCCAGCCCCACTATGACCAGCCACAAAAGTAGTATTATCGCAACTTTCCAATAACTCTAACATTGAAAAGTCTTCTAAACCACGAAAACTACCCGCGTATGTATCTTCGCCATCTCCATAACCTAAAACAATCGCAGGACAATTATAAGCACTAACCAGGTCGGCAGCCGCCAATCCATTAATTCCTTTACCAAGTTCGGGATTAACAATGACTACAACCTTATCGCCTTCATTAGCCAAAGTTTTATGGTATTTAATTGCTTCAGACTGAATTTCTTTCCGCTTCTCATTTCCTGATACAAGTCGCTTTGACAATTCAAGTATCTCTTCGTCGCTTCCCTCACACAACATGAAGTCAATAGCTAATTGAATATTGTCTGCTCTTGTTGCTGCTGTAACTGCCGGTGATACCCCGAACAAGAAATCTGTAGAACTAAGATTATTCACATCGAAGTTCATTAGCGTGAACAATTGTTTTAGCCCTCTATGATGCAGTCCCTTTAACGATTGCTTTGCAAAATATCTGTTTTCTAGTTCCATCATAGACATGACATCGGCCAATAGAGCAAGTCCGGGCAAATCGTCAAACTCGTTTGAGTAATATGTATTCATGCATTCATCAATCACTTGGCACACCTTATATGTCAACAGCCCACCACAAGCATTTTTATTTGGATATTCATCTCCCTCTTGTTGAGGGTTAACTAAGATTGCATATGGATTATTAACTGTAACTGTATGATGATCTATGATTAAGCAGTCCATTCCTCGTTCCGTTAATGTTTTCATGGACTCAATGTCATTTGAGGAACTGTCAACTGCGATGAAGAGTTTAGTCTGCGTTGGAATTTGGTCTAGCAAATTGTTAATGTTGTGACCTGTTGAACGTTCATTGCAGATATAATATACGTCATTAGTGAAATTTTTTAGATATTTATACATAATCACCAACGATGTTACTCCGTCAAAATCTGAACTAATCAGGATCTCCAGAGATTGTAATTGCCTCACGGTTACGAATTGCAAGAATGATTCGTTGTGCTAATGCGTCAATATTTTTGAGAAGATATGAGTTACAAATTACATTTGACAGTGGATTTAAAAACTGATCAATGTTTGTGATACCATTAAGTTTAGCTAGTTTTGTGTATGTATTATCATAATGGTCAAGGGGAATCTTTGGTGTTCGTTGCTTCCAATTCATTGTTTTTATCACAACCTTTATCGAATACTGATCTTACAATTCACCGGAATATCAATCTTATCGTATGTATCAATGGCCTTAAGAAACTTAAATGTCTGAGCCTTGCTTTCTCTTCCTGTTGTCTTGTTGATGATTCGGATACTAACTTTACGATTCATTCCGATCACTCTCCAAATTAAGATTCGATAACCTCAAATGATACGATGTGGTTAATATTGATACTCAGGTTGCCATTGGTTAGCCATGTTATTTGACGTGCTTCACGCTTCAAGAAGTATTGTCTTAATTCATCAATTACTTGCCCTTCCATCGTCCAGTTTTGACCATTAACCATTGTTACTTTCGCTTTTATATTTGTTCACCTCCTCAATATGATGAAAGATAAGTTTTATCAGTATTTTTACTTATTGATTAGATGGTCAGCAACTCGCGCTTTTGGAAGTCTCATAACTACAAAGGCACCAAAGTCAGACAATGCGCTCTCTCCTTTAATGGCATCCTCAGGGATTAAAACTTCGGTATTAATGCGGAAGTAACCCTTGTATTTACCTGATTTTGCTGGGGAATATGTTTTTAGTTGTCCAGAGAATGGAGCGAGTACTAAAATACTATCGTCATATTTATCTTTTATCTGTCCCGCTAATTCGGTAACCGTTTCTTTATTAACATCAAATATTACATCTCTACTCATTCAATCAAGTCTCCCTTATTTTTTTAAATAATCAATATATAGCTCCCTTTAATATTGTTCAACATATGTATGTTCTGGCTTAACACTCCACCATCTAGCTTCATCACCAGCCACAATCTGATACTCCCCATCATACATCTCTGCCAGACGACCACTATCATTCCAGACTGTAATAAAGAAATCCTCTTTATCTACGAAATCAATGTTTGTTTCTACTGCATATTCTTTGTCTTTTGTAAGACCCCAACTTTGATGATCTTCTGCAGTATATTTAACTACAGTGAATTCTTTTTGTAGCATTAATTATTTTCCTTTCCTCATAAAAGAATTTCTATCGTAAATCAAAATATTTAATATTGCCGAAGGTCGAATCCGTAGTAGAAAATATTCCTTGCGAATCCTTTCTGGCAAATTTGACTTCTGCCCAACCATAACCGCTCTTATCCAAATCAACAGCATATAAATGCCATGATTGCCCAAGTTTTAGTTCTTCTCTTCCTCGTTCTTCAAGCCTTTGCCATAAGTTCATTAGTTTCACCTTTCCTTATAAAAGTATGTATTTATCATGTTTTTGTTTTTAAGCACTCACAATAGGAAAATGAATTCCATTCACAACAAATGATCCTACCGAATAATAGTATCCACCATTCCCCGCATCTGCGGTCATTTCGGCTAGAGCGATTGGATTTTGATTATGTAACAAGGTAACTCTTACTTTATTAATGATAGTATCATCATCTGGGATATTAACCTGTTCTCCAATTTCGACTCTGGTAATAGCGGCATCCAGTTTAACATTACTAAATTGTCCATATGCTCCTGCACAACAATCATATTCACTTTCTTCAAGAGTAACGATTGTTCCATCGTCCAAAACGAGCTTGTTCTCATTCCATTCTACAATTCGCTTATAAAGCAAGTGCTTTTCAATATCCTTTAAATCGCCATAGTTCATTTTTAGTCTCCTTTTCAATTTATAAAATTTCTTCGTAAAACTCTTATTTGATTAAAACTCATATCCAAATCCATCTTTAGCTTTCTTGAATTCAGTTTCCAGTTTTAACTTCGTTTGAGTCAGTACATTGATTAAATCATCGATCCAATATGAGCTGAAAGAATCTATTTCAAACCAACATTCGTCATCTTCGGAATAAATGTTAATAACAACATGTCTATCTATCTCCCTTCCTCTTTTGGTAAATCTCACTCCAAACTGCGAACCACCAATATCTAGATCCGACTCTTCTAAATGTTCATTATCCAACTTCTATCTCTCCTCTTTTCACATAATGATAAAATTCTAATTTTATACCTCAACAACATCTTGCCACTTAGCCCAATAATCCCATTCAAGACCCGCTTCTTTAGGGGTTCTCAGTTTCATTTTTTCTTCGTCTATCACAACTACAACTTTCTTGAGAATTTCGTATTCATCAAAGTCATCAGAACTACTTACCAATTCAACATAACTGTCATCGGTTACTCCATCGCCCATTACCCTATCTTTCGCAAATTCGTAAATTCCCTCTGCTTCTTCTAGACTGTCAAATTCAGGACTTTCCCAATACTCTGTATGTATACGATATTTTTTGATTTCTTCCTCAGTTAGTCCCATTTGTACCATCTTCCTTCTTGTTTTTGATTCATATTTTTCACAACTGACTGTTTAATGTCATCGCTTGCTCCGTTCATTGATCCATAATCAAAGCCAGTAACAAACATCTGTTTCGCAACTTCCTTGCTATATTCAGGGATATTTTGCGCTTCAATGAGTATCATAAATTGCTCAATGCACTGTTCCTTGTAAGTCATTTATCTCTCTCCTTTCCCATAAAACACAAATTTCATTATCAACTTTGTCCTTCTAGTTTCTTAATTTGTTGTTCTTCATATTCAATCATTTTCTTAGCAATCTTCAATAATCGCTTACGATATTCTAGGTGCTTCGAATCATTCCCCCACCCGATAATATCCATTGAATTTTGATATGTGATAAACATTCTGGGGTCATCAGCATGATTTGATTTTGCTACAATTACGTTATTGCAATGATTCCCAATGCCAAATGAATTAACGTTGCTAATTTCAATTGAGTTTAGAGATCTTCGATATCCCCTCATTCCCTCACAAATTTTATCTACAAATTCCTTTGGGTTAGCTTTGATTTGGCTAAATTCATCATTCAGAACAGTAATTGTTGTCATGTACCCCATTATTATTCTCCTTTCTTATTTAACGGTAAATTTTTATTCATTATTTTTGCTTTAGTTAATTCCATTTTCAGATCATTTTGCGTTTATGTATTACTTATACCACTGCAACTTACACATTAACGGAAATCCGTATAATTCTTTTCCAATGTCGTTTATAATGTAGACTTCACCATTTAAGAAAGACACATAAGGATTCTCATCATAAAACTTTCTTTTGACTTCATACATCTTATTCAGCGTAATGTCCAAATTCACCCCCACGAACATTTTAAGTTGCTCAATGATAATCACAAAACTTGCCTCTTCTTCTTTATCTGTAAATTCTAATGATGATCCTTGAGTCTTGGTTTCGCTTTTCATGAGATTAACTCCTTTCCTTTACATAGATTATATTATTATATTTGCACTAATAAAGCAAGCACTTCTTTTTTATTATTGTGTGTATCTAAAATGTAAAATGGTAACACTATTAAATAGGGAGGTGAAAAAGATGTTCGTTGACTGGAACGGGGAAGATTGGATGAGAATTGTTCCTAAGTATGTAGTTGAAGAAGTACCGGCCATTGATGGTAGCACAGAATATAGAATTTGCCGACTAAACGATAAAAAATATTCAAGAGAGTCTTGGGGTAGTGCCATTCAAGCTCAAAATGCAAGATTATTGGGCGAGTATAGCTTTGATTAAAGAAAGAGGAGGCTTATGCCTCCTTCTTCACTTTTGATAAAAACTATATTTCCTCAGCTTTTAACAACTATATGTAGTAGTCATTAATGTAATATTTACTACATATAGTATTTAGCTTGGTATCTTGTATCGATTTTCGCTATATAAGCGGAAAAATACTACCTCACCCTTGTCACATGGACTATCTTTGTCCTGTAATAAGTTATTTTGATCCCATAGAGCATACACATTTCTTGTTTTGCCGAATTTGGAGGCTTGCTTAACTATATCCTCTTTTCGTTTATCTTTATCCAACGCAATAACAATATCTATTTCGTTCCCCAATTCACGAATCAAATTAACTTGCCACTCACTCAGGTCGTCTCCACTTATAGCTACACAATTTCGATAACCATATTGTGATGACATCCAGCAGCTCTTTTCGCCTTCAAATATGATGATTTCTTTTTTTTCTAGGATATAATAAACGGCTCTATGCCAGTTATAGAGTTCAACCATCTTATTGAAGTTGTAGAGGTACATGAACTTATAGATGTCTCGCGCTTCATAATCATCATGAATAGTTCGTCCTTTAACAGAGATAATCTCACCATAACGATTATGTATAGGGAAAATGATTCGCTGCGATTTAATATCGTATCCTATTTGAAATTCAACTTGAGTTAAATAGTCTACTCCCTCATCTAAATACTTCTGGTGAGGGAACATTACATATTGTTCAAGTATTTCTTCGTCGTATACCTCATTATCAATCTCAGGCAGCTCTCTTCGCTTTTTACGCTGCTTCTTAACCTCTTTGAGCCATTTCAAGTGGTTATGTGAAGGAGTTGAAATATGCGCGCTGTTTAGGAATTCAGAATAAGATAATTTCTCGCATATCCATCTTTTCGCCTTAAACAGACTTTTGTTTCTTTCGTCTTCTGAGTACAAATCAAAAACAATATAAGTAACGAGACCATAAATATCTAAGTCAGATTCGCCAAATGAACGAATCCGACTTGATAATGATTCATTAATATAGACCTGAACTGAGCGCTTGTTTGGTGAATTGAACTTTGATGGTAGTTGGGCTTCGTACCGATTATGTTTTTTCTGTATGTGTTCACATTCCATAAGTTCAAGCAGTTCACCAATCCGCTCTTCTTCCAATATTCTAATTTTTATTTCTTTTAAATCATTTCCATTCTGCAAATCTATCCCACCCTAATAGGTACGGTGAACTTCTCTGGAGTTACTACTCTATTCAAAATAACTGTGTGAATTAACTTGTAATCCATAGTTTCTTTTGCTAACTGTCCAAAGTGACTCTCTTTCATTAAATAAGATAACCGATAGCTATCATATACGCTGAATACCAATGTTTTGTCTGGTTTTTTCCATTTCGGATCATGTTTTACCTTTGGTCTCACTTTAAACTTCTCCCAAAAAACACTCTGCGCATAATTAACTTCGTCGATAGAGAAACGAGTTACTGATAATTCATAAAACGAATTCTTATTTTTACCTTTTGGATAATTATGATAACCGTCATCTAACATCCATATGGTTAACGAATTGTGATTTAATAATTTCAAAGTATCAATAATGTTTAGTTCATAATACTCATTTAAACAAGACATTGATTTGGTCGTGAATAAGTACTGATTTTGTCTATTTTTACTATCTTGCTCTTTACTTCTGTCCACGAAATATAGTTCATCATGGTTGCATAAGTTTTTGATTAATTGCAGCTTCGCATAAGCATAGTTTTTCTGATCTTCGCAATGAGATACGGATAACAAAGTTAAACTATTTTTCTTCTGAAGACACCCATCGCCTAGTATGCTTCCGATAACTAAGTCTTTTTGTAAATATGTAAGTTGGTTATGCTGCTCTCTCATTTGTGGAGTTACCCCAAATAATAACAACTTGTTTCTTACAGTTGTTGCTGCTACTCCATATATCTCAGCAATTCGATAAGATGATAATTGATCTATTACATAATGCTTATATAATTGCTCTTTCTCAATCTTAAATTCTCTCAATTAACCACTCCTAAAACTGTGAATTAGATTTCTTACCCATTTGAGAATAACAAACCTCTCTAAACGAATTAATTCCGTAGTTGACTTCATAAATGATCTGCTCGGATGTATCACCCGACCTATTTTTACATATGAATATAATTAAATATGTCTTATCTGGATCGAGTTTATATTCTTTTTTATGCCACTTTCCGTCAAAGTCGCTTTTTTCCCAATTATAACAAAACAACTCTTCTTTTTTCCCAGGGTATTCATCTGCAAACAATAATCTTCCCATCAATACAGTAGACGCCACCTCGACAATTTCAAGAGACTTGCCAATAGCACTCATATCTAAATATCTGTACTCTTTACCGATTTTCAACTGTACTGTTGCAAGCATCCCTACGTTATTAGCTTCTGGCTTGATGCAATCAAATATAGCCTGAGCGTCATTGCTGAATGCTTCCCATCTAGCCATTTCAGATGAAGAACTGGCTTTAAAAGTGTCTAAACCGGCATAGCCATATCCGAGTGGCCTCATCATCTGTATGCGGCTTATTACGTCTTCTGCCCTGTATTTTTTAAGATCATAAAACTTAATAATATCCTTTGGTTTTTGCTCAAGCCATTCCTTTGCGGCATTTAGTCTTTCAATTGTTTTTTCATCGAAATTCCCCTCAATTAGTTTCTCTCTATTAATCGGCTTATTTAGAACCTTAGAAGCTATGGTTGCCAAAGTAAGGTTTCTTGTCTTCCAGACATTCTCTTCGTTTGCATAAACCATCCCTTTTTCGTTGTTCTCCAGCAGGGCAAGGATGAATTTTTCCATAAATATTGAACTCTTACCAATGCCCGAACTGAGGATTAAGTAGATTAATTCACCTCTGCGCCAACCTTTAATCTTTTTACTTAGTCTTGGAGAATCGTGTAGAGGTAATCCCATCGCTTCCCCCTGATTCATTTTATCAATGGCTGTATCTAGATTATCTAATAAATCATATTCCACTACTTCTCCACAATTAATATGAGAGAAAATCTGGCTAGTCTTAAATTGAAAAAAGGACTGCATTTGCTTGAGCGTCATCTTAGTTAATTTAGTCACTAATTCCTTATTGCTAACATCAACTAAACTTTCAGATTGAAACTTTCGCAAACTTTCATATTTTTGAATTTCAGAAAAATGATATTCATCATTACCCTTATCTTTTTGGCACTCCTCCTTAACTTCTTCAATCGAGTTGTACCCCCCATATTGATTGTAGTAATCAAAGTAAGATTTCCTTCCCACTTCAACTGGTCGTGAGGTTAAGAATGAATATGTAGTAGTATCATCAAATGTTCTTATGCTATTCTCGTACATTTCTTTCCCTATGTAATAAAAATACCACCAAATTCCCTCAGTAAAAGTGTCTTTAGTGATTTCATGATTCCTGTATTTTTCGTACAATGGTGGAGTGCTCCATAAGTACCCCACAAAAAGAGACTCGTGGATTTTCGATGGTTTAACAAACTCTTCTATATATTCGATTTTTTAATCCCCCTTACAAGAATGCCGATATATCTAACTCATCGCGGTTTTTATTTTTATTTTTATTTTTAAGTGAATTGTCGCCCCTTGTGCTGATTGTCTGATCTTGCGTTGTTGATTTTAAAGTCTGTATCTCTCGTTCTTTTTTTCTTATTCGTCTATCATTTGCTTCATTCAGCTTATCAATCATAATACTAATCCCATAATTGATAGCCTTTGTATCTTTGCTTCCATCTAACTTATTAACAATGCACCATTTGATACTGTCTTCTGCCAATAAATAAGCGTCAAGCATAAGTGAGTAATCTGGCCCTGACCGCCACTGTCTAACCTTCTTGCCTTCTTTAACTAAGTAGCCCGCCCTCAGATCTTTCAATCTGTTAATGTTGCCTTTAGGAAGAATGATGATGTCATGCAGCTTAATAATATACTGATATAAAGCATCCCACTGTTCAACCTCAATCTTAGTTTCTTCCTTCTCTTTTAGATATTTTCCGTGGCAATATTCCTTATGATAGTACCGCTTATCATCTCTTATCATATCTGCTTTATGCCCATGTTGCTCGCAGATAGGACATTTCAACAAACGTTCAGCCAACAAGTTCACCTCCTTTATAAAGCATTCGCAATTTCAATATCCATCCTGTCGAGTAACGCTTGAATATTTTTACGATTGATCCTGGATACACTCAAATCATCCTCTATCTTCCCAATCATTTCTCGTAACTCTAAAAATGTTTCTCTGTTTGCTTCAAGTTCTAGCTCATAAGCCGATAAATCGCTTTCTGCTCTAATATATTCGCGTTCCGATTCCTTAATAATTTGTTCGACCATTTTACCTGCTTCAAATCCAATATGTATCTTTATTAGAGAAATCAAATCATCATTATCAATAATCAGTTCAGTGTGTCCATTTGGTAGCTGAATTAACTCCATGATTTCGCCTCTCTATGGTTAATGAAATACCTCTTTCATGAGGTTTTATACACTATATATTGATAATATAATAGATATAACTACTATATGTTGTATGCAAATCAGAAAATTATTTATTTCCATTCGCCTCTTCTTCATTTATCAGTACTTCTGCAAAAATGGGAGCTACAACTTCACAAAATGCAATTGCTTGACGATCTCCTATGTATTCAACATCTAGATATGCAAAATAATCTCCGCAAAACACCTCATTCAGATATGTACTGTTATAAAGTTGGCTATAAAAGTAATCCTGAGACATTTCGCCTTCAGATTCAAGACCGATCAGTTCGTCATAAGCATCCCTCATTTTAGTTGATAGATCAGAGTATTTATATTTATCCTCAGTCATATAATAATAGTCACGTTTCTTTTCTCGATAATATTCAAACAAATCTTTCTTAATTTGCTTTACCGTCTTTTCTACGTCTACCCTATCTGCTCGATCTCGATCATGGATCTTATCATACAAATAACCTTTGCCTTCACCATACTTGCAAATTCGAATAAGCAAATCTTTAAAGTTTTCATTTTCGTTCATTCGCCAACTATAATTAAAGTTTCCACAATCACTAATTACATTTAAATCACCATTATTAATTGTGATGGTTGCCCATTGGCATCGATGACTATCAATCCTTAGTCGATAAACCTCTGACACATCTTTAGTAACACTATATTTACTCAATAAACTTTTCTCCACTTCTTAATAAATTGAGGGTTTCATCGTTATTCAAAAGGATTTGTATCGTCCTCTTCTTCGTCTATGTATTCACTCATATCCTCTTCATCAAATACTTTATCGATCACTTCAGTAATCCAGTCGATAGTAAACTCAAAACTTGGATTTTTCTCTTGTTGTCGTCTAATTGCTTCAATAACCATTTTAAACAGTGAAAGGTCAACGCCTGTAAGTTGCTCTTCAAGTACATTTGCATCATTAAGGTCAAGTTGTCCACATTGCAAAATCATCTTTAAATATTGACCAGCATTGATGCTCCAACCTCGTTGAATGAATTTTCGTGAACGAACTACTGATGCAAGTGGATATTTGGAACCAACATATTTTAGTTCTTTTGTGAGGATGGATTCGAGTGCTTTTTGAGGAAGCACCAGTTCGTTTTTATGGGGGATATAGTAGCATGTACAGTGTGAAAAATCGTAATTCTCATGGATTTCTTCGGGTTTCCCATAAAATCTTATTACTAGTTGTACGCTATTTGATAGCGAGATAGCATTTGAGGATAGAAATACTGGTTTATATCCATCTTTATATTTATCTTTTGCTACTCCCGCACTTGGAACGAAAACGCGGATTCTTCCGTCTACATCCTGGACTTCAACTCCATATTTTCTCTTCGTACTTTTGTTGAACTTTTTAACGAAATACTCTGCAACAGTTTGACATGCTTCTTTAGTGGTAAAGTAGTAATCGTAATCATTCGGATCTTCGTTCTGAAGCAGTGACACAATCGCCCCACCAGTAATAAACGATTGTTCATTAATAAGTTTAGATATCTTTTCATCGTCAATTGAAGCGATGAATTTTCTATGTGCGTCTTGCAACTTTCTTTTAACCATTTTAGCGTTCAATTATCCCTTCACCTCATATGTATTATTATTTTTACTTATTAACGCTCTCATACAATCCACAAATACAATAACTAAAGAATTTATCTAATCGTTGCTTCGCCTCTTCTCCGCATCTGCAATTTTTAAATTCTTGCTCTTCACGATCATAATCTCCAAGCTCAATACCTAAACCGATCAGATGGTCTATGTCTTCTGGTCTCGCTGCAATCTATCCTGTTTTCATAATAGCACCTATTTTCATATTTGTATATAATTATTTTTGTTTTAATTAGTAGCATGAAATCGGGCTTTCATGTGCTTTTAGTGTTAAAAAAGTTCAGTTTTTATAAGGTTTTTAAAAGCTAATATCAAGTATTATACAACAAAATACTTATTCCTCGTCATCCGACAACATTACATTGATTCTTGACAATAAAACTCGACTAATTTGTATAGCTTCTTTACCTTTTTGGATGAAAACATAATCGCCATCGTAATCAATGTTAGTTACATTAAGGTTGTTCAACTCAATCATCTATACTCCTCCTTTCTGTAGCATAATTTCGTAACGTGTATTAATCCTCAAGCCGATTTACTGACTCCATTTCATTTCCGCAGCAGCGTTGTGTTTTGTCATGTGGGCCGAAAGGGAGAACATGGCCGCAAGACTTGCACTGTTAAGCATTTCCCCATCTACGAATAAAGTCGTTAACCATTAATTGCTTGTGTACATTAACTTCTGATTTCATATTCAATCGCTCCTTCGCTATATCCGCCTAGTATACACTTTCTTAATCAAATCAAGCCTTTATGAAATTATTAGCATCGTAACGTGCAGCTTCCAGGTTCGTTCCAACAAAATCCTTATCATAGACCGTGTAATTTCTTTCAAATTGAATATCTGACCATTTATATAGCAATATTGGTTCTGTAAAGCGTGCTACCCACTCTCCGTTACTGGTTACACTCCTGAAGACATGGTTCCCCTTTTTTGATCTTCTGTGTAAATAAAACTCACCAGTACTCTTCTCCATTACTAAATCAACTCTTATCGTATACATCACCCTCTCCATCCAGCGTTAACTACCTAATTATTACAGGCCACTTAGCCCAATTATCCATTGTTGTAGTCTTTACAACCTTGTCCTCTCCCGTTTCAATCCCATTTACAACTTTCTTATAAGTGACCTCACCAATAGCTAGATGAACAACCTTGCGAATATTTTTCCCATCAGAATAGTAATTTCCCGTAGCCAAATTCCCTCGCTTAAATCCAACACCTATTTCGAGATTCATTTTCCATCTCCGTTCTTTCTTCATGAAAGTAAACTTTCATTTATTTTTATTCTCATAATACTGTACAAGTGCTTTGAACTTTTCTAAGTTAACTCCAGCCAAGGCCTTTTCAATATCCTTGATATTCTCCTTCAACGATATATCATTGACTTCAAAATTACCGCTAATCATTTCATATTCTTTTTTTGTCAACAAGTCGCCCGGTTTTGCCTCGCCATCTCCCCACCAAGCCCACATAATCGTCTTGCCCTTGTGCTCACCTTCTAGAATCTTAAAACATACTTCTGATCCATCAATATAATTAACCTTCAGTCGTGTGTACTGAGGAAGTGTACCGAGTGGCAAATGAGCATCATAGTTATCTACTTCCCATACTTCTTCACCATCTTTCGACGTAAAAAGAGTCTGACCTTCTTTAATTTCATCATATGACTTCATTATTTTATTCCTCCTAATATTCTTAATAAAAGAAAGATTTCATCTTCTTATTCAAACAAAGCTTTGTATAACGCAACTTTGCCAGATAAATCTGAAGTAACTCTTATAAGATCTTGGTCCATTTTGCCTTATAAATATAAGCTAGAATTATCTCCATATCTTCAGGGGCGATACTAATTTTCATTTTGAACCTCCATTTCCATGTTGAAGCAAAGTTACATAAGCTTAATCATCAAGATAGGTTTCAGAAATTGTTTCATCATCAAGCTTCAATTCAATTACGGTATACGATTTTGATCCGTATGATACACTCTCTCTTCTTGTATTGATGCTCAGATTTTCTTTAATGTAATTTCTAATGAAAGACTTCAATTCCTGTGGACTCATAAATCACCACTCCTCAATTTCTTGATCAAAGGAAAATTTCATCAAATTCATTTTTGTATTGACTTTGTATTTTGACTAACTTTCCAAAACAGTTCATTAGCAACCTTGCCGCACTTTTCAAAGTGGCTTTTTGCCATTGATTTTAGTGTAATAGTGTAATCATCTTTTTTATCTTGGTCAAAAAACCATACCCAAGCAACATATCTATCATATTCAGATGCAATGATCTGAATTTTATCTATAAATTCATTCTTAACTCTTTTACCGTTCTCCATTATTACATTTGAGTTAGTCTGCTTGCATCCCTTTGATGAATAAATTAGTTCAGATCCATTTTCCCCAACAAGTATAGAGACTCTATGTACCATCATATTCTTTTCACCTCCATTCATTATGAAATGCCACTTTTATCGGTTGCTATTTTCTCATTCTAATCTTTTAAAGTGTTTAGCAATTTATCCAAAGTGTTGACATCTTCATCAATAATCCATTGTGCTCCAGTCATTGAATGAACCACAACTTTACCATCGTTTTTCTCATAGTAATGAGAGATATTTTGAACATTAACTCTCCAGTTTCTACCGTCTATATGTAACAACACAAACATGGTTACTCCCCCTATTTAAATATGTAATCTGTATGTCTTACAAACCAGTGTTCTCCCCCTGCAACGGACATAGCTTCCACGCCGTACTCCCCATCTTCTTCACTAAACCAATCCCATTCCACCACAACACACTCTTGATTAATTTCAAATTCGTGCGAGTTGGTGTTCGCAGTAATTATGATGTGTGTTCCTGGAATAACCTTAGAATAATCCCCAGTCAACCTACGAATTTCATCAACGCAATGTTGAAGCACGGCTTGCACTGCTGATTTATCTACTGCGGGGTTGTTAATAAATTTTTCTTCAATTTCATCCAGATACTTTTTATTCATACTCTGTTTTCTTCCTCTACTTAGAATTGGCGAATCGTAATATATTCTTTATTCCTACATTGAATACATTTTATAGCTAAACAAATTGGACTTTGGATCTCCAACGTCACCTTTTCAGTTGTTTCGGCGATAAATTGTAAGCCGTGCTCTTTCTCATAAGTAACAATGACCTCTTCTTTAAGTCCACACGAACAGGAATAATCAATGATTGTTTTAAGTTTTACCTTGGTAGTTCGATTATTATCCATTCTTGTCTCCAAGAAATACCCCTCTTTCTATTGTTCTTTTATCCGTTCCCAAAAGTCCGTCTAGTGTTTCTACACTCTCATCGACGTTCCACTGTGCTCCCTAATAAAAACAATTCTTAGTTGTTTATTTGTCATTTCTACTTATCTCCTATAGTTAATTATTTGCCAATGATTCTAAAGCTTCCCGCACCCTATTAACTTCACCATGTATGCGATATATTTCACCAGAAGCGTTGCGACAAAAAACAGGATTGTCATTGTCTAAACGAATCACCTCTACGGATTGATCTGTTGTTGAGAACTTTACTTTCACATTTGAAAAAGTAAACACATTATATGTAGTCAAACGAGCATTAAGGAAGCCGAATTCCGACTGACTATCCCCAATGTTTTTATCTATTGCACTTTGAACCAATAAATTATATTGTTCCTTCATATTCATCTAGCACTAACTCCTTTCTAACAAAAGTCATATTTCATCGAGTCTCAATTCTTAATTTTGTTTGTCTCTTTAGAATTCTTGCCATCATATTATGTCTTTTATCACAAAACCCTTTTGCCCATTCATCAGGATTTCCAAATTTGCTTACTGGCATTTGAATTCCGCTAAATTGAAATTGGAGCCACCCTTCAGGATTAATGTCGTTCTCAACAATGTATAAACGAATAGCATCAATCAAATTATCTGTTGAAGTTCTGTAAATCATGTCCTGGTCTAAATATTCTTGATGCGTATCAATTATTTCCTTCGCTTTTTGTTCAATTTCGAAATCGGAATAGGCTTTACCAGAGCTAACGTATTCAATTGTTAACAAGTCTCTGTCTCCTTTCTAAGTAAAATTCACATTTCAACAAAATAATCATTTCACGTCATGATCTCAAAGTCTTTATATCCGTTTTCAATCAGAAACTTAGTCATCGTTGCCTTACTATGCGTTGTAGCAATTGTAGAACACGGTTTATCTGACCCTAGCCAAGCTACAACCTTATTAGAAGAGTTGTAAAAGCGCGCTTCATACAATGTCCTGTATAATGCCTTTCGTCCAGGTGCAGACTTTGAAATCCCAGCGAAATATCTGCCCTTTTTCACTGACAGTAATTCTCCGAGGTTGCTTTCGCTTCCAAGATAGGATATCTTCTTTTCCATTCTTTTTTCCAACTCACATTCCTAATGAAAGATTGGTTTTATAAAAACTCATTCTTTGATAATCTCCCACACAACTTCATCCGATACACAATCGCTAAATAATGACTCTCTGTCATCATGATTTGCGTCTTCTTCTGCCATTTGTTCGAATGTATATCCCTCTGGATAGTGCTCTGGAATTAATTCATACTCGATAATCGATGTTCTCGTGATTTTTACCTTAACCATTTTTACTACCTCCTTTCTCTGATCCCATGAAAGGCTAATTTTATCAGAACCAATTAATTATTTCATGATTAATTTCAATCTTAATAATCGAACTATCAATCCTGTACTCTTTCATTTTTTTCTTCGACATGCTCCATGAAAGCCCAAGAGTATCACTCTTTTGAGAAGAATAAACTCTTTCAGCCTTAACGATATAAATTATCATCTTCTGATTATTTCTTTCATCAATGTAGTCCATAACAAACGCATAATATGGTTTGCACCCAAAAATATTCGAAGCATATTCTATGTTTTTCTTTTCCTTTTCTAAATCTTTTGACACTAAGAAACTAGGTTGTTTACCGCTTCTTGTTTTCACTGAGATCCCGATTAGTTCATTAGTTGCATTGTTTCTGCCTACGATATCTAGTCCAATTTGGTCTACATGTGCAACCGAAAATCCTTCTCTTGATAAATAGTACAGTACAAGGTATTCTCCATAATCACCTGTCACCTTTGAATGCCTTGCGCTTTTTTGCTCAGCATAATCATTCATATGGCAATCTCCTTATGAAAAACTCATCTGATTTGTTTACCCTCGTTATAACCTTCTTTGATCTCATCATGTAGAACTAATTTCAATGTCTGACCACTAACATGGTCTGTGATACTATGCATTCCGTTAATAAGTCTAATTGTCTCTTTTCATCTTTCCTTTTGTGTTCTATCTTATTCCCTTTCAACTAAAACAATCTCTCTCTCTAAAATAAATTCTACATCGAAATAAGAAATTCCTTCCTGCTTAATAATTATATATTATTATATTTGTTCTAATAAGTCAATCAATTCTCCCACTTTATTTTACTTATATCCACTTGAAGATACTCTACCAATTTTATTGTTAATTCGGATTTAACCAACGACATCAGCAGCTTCATTTTCCCCTCATATCATCTACACAAATACCCAACTCTAATTTCAGTTTTGTTCCATTCTGCATCGAACACTTTTATTCCTGCTGTGCGAAGATGTTTTCTTACAATCACTTGTTCTTGAGATACTTTATCCATTAGCATTTCCATATGACAAACAAATAACTCTCGAAATCGCATATTAGAATTGAAAGTGATATCCATGTTGTCTTGCAGAACGTCCAGCAGGAATGGGTAAATTACATGCCATTTTATCAACTCTAATTCTGCATCTACTGGCATTCTCATGTTTCTTCCTCCTAGAACTAACGTTCTTATATATTACCGCTTTGTGAATGAAAATTCAATGATTATCTCTAAATATAAATCTGTTATTAAAAAGGAGTAACCATATGGTTAACTCCTTTCTTTATGAAAGCCCAATTTCATTTGAATTCTTATCTGCCTTAGCTAAAGCAAATTGTCTTGCGAGAAATTCTAAATGCTCGAAAAGATACCCCTTACCAAATAAAAACGATAACTCTTTACAATATTCTTTGTCTCCAGTTATTAAGAAGAATTCTTTTGCTGTCCGAATATTGAACACAGTCTCTCTTGCAATTTCTAAGATATCTTCATCTGTTTCTTTAATGCCTGTCAACAGCATATAACAAATCCTCGTTTCACTAAGAAATGTTCATTCTATAAGAATTCAGCGATTAGAATTTTTACTCTAGATATTTGTCATCCATTAAAATTAAAACTTATCAATCCCAGAGAAATAGCTGTGTATCTGATTCGAGCAATTATGGCGTCGATATTAGTAGTGTACATCTCTTGAACTCTGGGATCTTCTCTTTTAATGTGATGCCATATAGAGTGTTTGCAGTTATCTGAAAAAACAATGATTATTTCTGCACGTTTCGATTCGCCTATCAGAATATTATGCGATTCTTTAAATGAATCATAAACTGAAACATTTAACCCACATTCACTTAAGGCTCTAACATAGGCGATCCTGCCTCCAACTAAGAGCACCGAGAAATCACCAACATATGTGTGATTGCTCTTCTTCTTGTTGTAATTTTTTTTCTCTGAGTTATTTGATGTGTTAGCATGTTTGTTGGACTGATAAATGGAGACAATTTTAACCTTCCTTGATCCCTCTTCAAGCGTTGCTTTTGCGGGGGTTAATAGTTCATAATCTTTGTCTTCATTTATAATTGAGTATTTGTTTCCATGTAGGTCAGTAAATAAAACAATATCTTCTTCTTTATCAATATACCCATATAACTCTACTACTTTTGACTCAAAGTTATTATTCAGAATTACTGATTTCTTAATTGTAGTTTTTCGGTTAAGTTTTTTTAGGAATTTTATGGTCATTTTTCTGATATCTGAAACCAAAAAGAAAACTAATCCTTTTTTTCTGTTCGCTCGAAATTCATTCTGTCTTTCTAAGTCACCGTTTAATTTTACTAATTTATGATTAATCACCGTGAGTTCTCTTATTTCAATGCTTTTCTTACTTATCTTTTTTCTCAGGTTATCAATATTCTCTATAAGATTTAATATCTTTTCTCTGTGTACATCCTTTAAAGAATTGATTTGATCCGAAAGAGATTTAATCTGAGCAAGATATTCACTGTCTCTACTTTCGTTATTAACTCTAATTGGTTCGCTCTGTAGCTTTCTTATTAAATCGTTTTGTTGCTGTATTTCTTTTTCTAATGAATTTACTCTCAAGGTAAAGTCTTCGTAAATTTTATTCACTTCTTGTACACGATTTCGCTCAAGAAATAGTTCCTCTTTTAAGCTTTTGATTGAATCATTAAGTCGCTTTATTTCTTTATCTTTTTTACAATTTTCAGAATGCAAAGCATTAACTTTACGCTGCATTTTTCTTATGCTCTTCTTATCTTCGTTTTCTACAAATTTCCGATGGTCAATCACTTCATTCATGTTTGGTTTTGCGTTTGATAGCAATTCTTTTTTGTGTTTTAAGTTTTCAGTTTTTTGTTCATATCTCTTTATAAAATCGTTGTCATTATATTTCATTAAAATCCTCCTCACTGATCGCTAGAAAGCAGTTATCATTTTTTGCTTAAATAATACTTTCGAATATCAGGAGGTGCATTGAAGGTGCCGAATATTTTTATTGATGATATATAGCGCGAAATGAATTCGCATTCTATGTCATCCCGTATTGTCAATTTGCCAAAAGCGACAATTCTAAATTTATTCTTACCTCTCTCATCTTCTGGAATAAACAGTGCGGGCTCTCCACTGACCAAATTATATAAATTGGCTTTATCGATCACTGTAGATCCAATATATATGGCAAGTTTTTTATCCCTTCTCCTCTCATCATCGTAGTTTCTCAAGGTGCTTTCTATAATGTAAGAATGCTTATCTAACTGATTTCTGATTGCCGTTTTGAAAAAATCTGTTCGATCTTTATATAAAGTTCCGTCAATTAGCAAATCAACATTGCCTAAGTCCATAACGCTAATATTCACAGAGACCTTTTCGGTGTTAATTTCATTCATTATTTTCTGTCCTCCTTGAATAATTAATTATATTCCAAGTGTGTTCCAACTGGAGCATATTTATACTCAAGGATTTTATTTCTTGATAAATTATGTATTCTACTTACTTTTCTTCATCTTCATACATCGACGCTAAACTTTCTTTTCGATCTTTTTCGCTCATTGTATTAAATTGAATAACATTGTTATTTTCCCTAATATTCTTTATTTCTCCTAGTTCTCTATATCGCTTCACCTCATCCATCAATCTGCTAACCAACATATCGTCATCATCTGGCGATGCAGGAATACTTAGTCTCGCTTTACCGTTAATGAATCGTTTGAGTGCAGCATGAACTTCATCTAGATCAACAGGTTCTTTGTATCCCTTATCGAATTCTTCTTGTGTCATTATTTCAGATTCATTCCCTTCCTCAATTTCAATAAGCTCACATGCCGAATCTATATATGTATCAAAACTCTGTAAGAATGTTGCTTCTGCTTCTGTCAATTCTACATCTTCATTGAGTCTGTCATGCAATTCGTTTGCTATATCAAAAAGTGAGTTCATCATTGAATCAAAACACTGATTATTAAAATCTTCTTTCTCTTTAATCGTCTGCTCTCTTTGGTGTTTGTTCATCTATAACATCTCCTTATTATTTTATTTTATTAATGAAACACGCATTTCATCTAGACTGTCTTCTAGAAATTTCTCCATCTAACACCTGTAAAAACTTGTGTAAATCGTCCTTCATAATGATGAGATGATCGATTCCGATCAACCTCAAGTCTAGATTTATTAATGATTTCATAGCGTCCAACCAATTTTTCATATTAACACTCCTTCATTATATTATAATTATATTTAGCAATATTAGTAGCCATATCAACAGCACAACTTCTACAGATTCCCGGTGTTGCGGTATTACTCCACAACTCTACTTCTCCACATAATTTGCACTCAAACTCAGTCATTGCACATCCACCAGCACCGCTTCTTGAATGTTGAATTGCATATGCCAATTTTTTTATATCTAAAGGAGATTCTTTTAGTTTAATTACTTCATCTAGTTTCAACATGACTCTTGTTTGTAATTTACGATCAGCATTTTTTAACTCCTGCCAAGAGATAGATTGATCGAAAACATCGACAAGAACACTTTCATACTCAGACATGTTTCCTTTTTTCAATTGTTGAATGCGGTTTATGTAAAAATCATCAAGACTCATTCTTAATTTTACCCCCAATGTTTTAATAAAACATGCCATTTATCCAAACATTCCATACAGCACATCTAACTCATAATCATATTGTGGTTTAAGTGTATATAGCGTCTTGCCATCTTTCCTAGCATATCTTACACAATTAGCTGTACCACCTTTTGCGCCATCCCAAGCCGCTATAACAATACGACTGTGATCAACCATATATTCATTGCGCTTCTGCATCTTAGACACATGGTATTCACCTATACTAACGCCATCCACTTTGTAAGCTGGTAACTCATCCACATATACAACTTCATCGGCCATATCAAGCATCTTCTTGTACCATGTCTGAGTTTCACGTTCATTCCATTTAGAAGCCTGATTCTTGAATGGTACAGCAACAATGTTTCTTATATTTGGATAATATACTTTCTTAAAACCGTTCACAGTCCAGAATGCTATTTGATCGAAGCCAATTGCTCCACCTGAAATGAACCGTTCAATTCCTTCATTTTCAATTAAATCAATCAATATAGGTTCAAGTTTATTCTTTATGTATTTTGATTGATCTCCTGTTAGACTATAACAATCACCAAGTTTGTTTGGTCTATGTCCAGTGAAGCACACGGACTTACGTTCAAGTTCTTCTTTAATTTTTGCCTGTCTTCGTCGCTCTTCTATTCGCTGTTTCATTTCCTCTTTGCCTTCAGGAGTATTTAATTTCGCGAAATCGACCACTAATACTTCTCCCTCCTTATACTTTCTACCACCATAAGCATTTATGGCATAGGCAAAATATTGGCATCACATCTTCAATCTTTTCATCTATCTCTTTAATCTTTCTTTCTTCACTAAAATCACCAAGCGTTAAATCTAATCTTAGACCTTCTATCATTCTGTCGATACACTCTTGAAATGTTATTAGTTTACCCTTGTAATCAAATTTATGGAATCCAGTATCAATTACATTTACTTCATCGTACATACGAAGTCGCTCATATAACCATAGTTTAAAAGTATAGTCCAGCGACCAGGTTTCTCTTGAGTCGAATCCATAAATCTCTCTTTGTTTACTCCACCCTTCTTCCCTGCTGTCTCCTGGACACCATCCTTGAGGAGTGTCTTCAAGTTTTATACCTAAATCATCAATGTATTTTCGCAATTCATTTAATCCTTTCTTAATCAAATAGACCTTTTATAGTCTATTTCTCAACTTTCTCTGACAGAATTGCATAGCTTCAAACAATGTATCGGTATCTGCTTCTACCGTTTCTGTACCAAATATTCTTTCATTCTCATTCAGACTGGGCTTTTCTTTGTAAACGAATATTTGGCTCCTAATAATTTCACCGTTCCCGACACCGCAGCTATCATCTGAGAAAATCATGATATTGTAATCACCAATTGGAATTATTAAGCTTGCCTCTGATCCTTCATTGCTAGAAGTAATCCTGCCTTTTAATTTAACACCGTCCATTAACTCCAACTCCCCATATTTTTAATAAAAGAACTCTTTCATCGACACTTCTGTTTCTTTTTTTGATTTTTATTTCGGATGAATATTCACACTTTAATGAGAAAAATGGTGGTAAACAACTCCACTGAAGTCATTATACCACCTTGTATTTAATATGTATATTATTATTTTTGTTTTATTAAGTAATTCGTAAATGTTTCTTATCGGTTACCAGTACTACTCCATCAATCAGTTTACCGGCTTTAACGTCTACAAGCAGTAACTTAGTATCTACCTTTGCTGGTTGTGGAATCTTATATGTATCAGGTATTTTGCTTTCGTCTAATACATTTAGCGAAGGGGGGTTCTTTTGCAATTTTACGGTAAACACACCTGTGTTAACTTTATCGGTATTGTTGAGTTCGAGAAACCCTTGCATATATTCTTTAAGCCACTTTTGTTTGTTCTCCAGGTACTTACGCTTTTTGTTTAATCGTGCCTCTTCTGCTTTATATGCCTCAATGTCTCCATTTAGATTGGTAATAAATTTGGCGATGTTATCGCATTTGTTGATCATTTCATCTTCGATTGACTCAAGGGTATCTTTGTACATTTCAATATCGTCTTCTGTCATTTCATCGTTACTTAGTGCTGCATCAACAAATTCATTGAGGAACTTATATTGCTCAGATAGTGAGTAAAGTGAAGGCATATGTATAATTTCTCCTTTAGTTGTTTTTCATGTATTTCCATAACAGGATTAGATATTTTACTTTTCGTTTTAATGGGATATTAACAACGCCTCTAATGTAAAAATTCGAAACCTCAACCCCAGTATTTGACTTAACCATTGCATCATCATTAGTTAATTCAAAACCTGCTCGATTTCTTGAGAAAATTAATAAATTTTCGCCATTAATAGTCACAATATTACTCTTATCCATCTTTTTAAAGCCTATCTTCAATATTCCATTCCCCTTTCTTTCGTGATGAAACTTCTGTTTTATCACCCTTTAGTATTCTTCAATATTCGCTTTTACAACTTCATAGTCCTTATACAGTTGAGGATCTTGGTCGGCGACAATGTTATAAAGGACACTAAAGTTATAATTACAATCTCTAAATACCCTTCCATCCCCGTTCCAATTCTCTCCCGTATAGGAATAGATATCATCCTCAATATCCTGATCCAATTCATTTTCAACATTAAAGTACCCTAATCCAGTCTCCGCATAATCACAACCATTACTCCAATCATTTCGGTTCTTCTCAAGATAATGGGCTAGTCTTAGGTATTTATTCTGTTTGACTATCGCGCTTAACAGATCATCCCAGGAATCATCAAGCTCCAAGTCATACTTAGCAAGAAGCAGCGCAAGTTTCTTGTTTTGTTCTTTTTCTTTCTCTATTTTCTCTTTTTTAACTCTCTCTTCTCTCATCTTGATGACTTGAGTATTCCAGATTTTTTTAATCTGTTCGATAACCGACTTCCTCAACTCTTCAAGTCTATTCTCAGAATATTGAGTCGGGATCTGTTTTTTAATTTCTGAAGGGAAATTGTAGTACATTTTAGTAGTATCTTTTGAGCGATTCGTTTTGTAACCATAGTAAGAAGAACTAATGCCAATTTGCTCTAAAATATCAAACACTTTCTTTTCTGTTGCTTGATTTATTTTTAGTTTTTCAACATTCTCAATATGTGTTTCTTTCTCAGATTCTGCAATAGCATTAATGAATAAAATCAAACTGTCTAACTGCGTAGTGTCTGTCTCATCAAAATATATGTATACGTAATGATAGTTCTTCTCAAAACGCATACCTTTTGCCATCCCTTTTTGTTCTATGTATTTATCAGTATCATACCCCTTCCATTCAACTCGGAGTATTGGTTTGCTATCCCACCATTCACTTTTCTCACTCAGCCTTGCGCTGAAGGTGGACAGATGCAATGGAGTAAACTTCTGAATTTTTGTTAGACCCGTTGATTCTTCTAGTTTCTTGAACTTTGAGGTAGTAATATCTTTCATTTTCTCAATCTCTTTTATAATCTCATTAAAGTTTTTCTCTAGTGTGTCAGACTCCCAAACACCCAAATAAGTCATCTCCATTTCTAATAAAATTTAGATTTTATTAACTTACAACAAACTTAAACGACTCTGTGTACTTTTTAGCAATAGTCCATTTTTCTTCATTCTTTTCATTTTTTGTTGGATTATCAATTAGATACTCATTGAAAAACCACCATATCCCCTTCATATCTTCAGCAGACATTTTCACTACATATTCTGTCTGATCTTTAAGAACTTGCACAGCAATCCCTCCTTCTTTAAGCTCTTTGTTCTCTCACAAATTTATGTATTTGAATAAGTTCTCTAAAATTCCTCTTCATCATTAACTCATCAACTTCATCCATAATCTGATACATGGCTTCTTGATGGTCAACTCTCATTGATGAAGGACAATCTAGTTGATCTGGTGTTGCAACATTGTATAACTCTTCACTCTCGGGACAGCATGATTCAAAGGTATTCCATAAACAATGGGTATTGTTACATTTCATTTAACCAAATTCCTCCTTTAAGTTTAAAAGAGTAAGCACAAATGATATAATTAGATGTAGAATTGCCTAAATAAGTGTACAAGAGGAGATGAGATTATGCGTTCAGTAGATGTCTTTCTTTATGATCCAACAAATAGGTTGTACTCTTTCCTGCAATTAATCTGGATAAGAATGCCATTTACCGAATATGAACTCGACATTGCTTCTTATGAGGAGTGGAGAAAAAGAGGTAATATGGTAAGATTTAAAAATTATGTAATTAAAGAATTTAAAGATAAAGGCATTTCTAAGGGCGAAACCATCAGTATCATCCAAAATGAATTCGAAGAAAGAGGGATTACATTTTCAGAATTGCCAAAGATTATTTATAAAATTTGGGATGAATGAATCCCCATAAAAGTTATATTTTACAATGACTCAAATTTCGCCTCAAACTCTTTTAATTGCCTTTCTAGAGTTTGGATAATTACATTTAATAGTTCCCAATTACCAAAATATCTAGATAAATCGGCATTAGTACCTGAACCATCTCTGAATTTAGAAATAGACAGACTATATAGACCGTCATCAAGCGCAGCCTGATTTCTATTCTCTCTTCGTTCTTCATAAAGTTTTTTCAGTACTTTGATTCCTTCTTGAGTTGTTTTAATTAGTTCTAGTAACTCTTCCCCTTGTTGCAATTGTTGAATATTCATTTATATACTCTCCTCTTAAAATTATGATTTCATCGCATTAATATTGTAGTATTTTCCATCGGTTCCAATTAGTCTATCCACTAGCGTTACTGTTAATTTCCTATTGTAACGTTCTGCTTTTTCTTCATCCTGGAATAATTCGTAATAGGAGTTTGCTACTTCTTCAGGATTATTCGCTACAATAAAATCATCGAAAGCTTCATACTCTGGATCAAAATCATTAGTAAATTCTACTTGGTATACCTTCATTCTAATCTCACCTTTTCTTGATCAAATCACGATTTCATGATCCAAAATGATCTAATTGATTATTCTCCAATATCTCAATCTCTCGTTCGCTAAATCCAATATCATTGAGTCTGAGAAGCATTTTGCTGACTTCTTTATTGCTCACCGACATTCCCCTCTCAACAAATCGAGGAAGTCTTACAATCGTTCCCACAATGTCTCTAGCTCTTCCTTCGTTGTAATAGATTTTATTCCCTCTTACGAATCTCCAATCACTCAAGCAAGCAACATTGCCATTCTTCCAATAGGTCATGTTGTGCTTGAAATCAAACTGGTTAATTACCTCTTCGGGCTTACCAATCCATTGAGTAATGATCTGGTATTTTCCGAGTGAGATTGCATTTTGAGTAATAGTCATATTGATGTCTTTGTACAATCCCCCACTCCTAATCTCACTTTTGTAAGATGCTTCATTCATAAAATACTCTCTCAACTTCATTGCTAACTCTTCAGACTCAACAAAAAAATCATAGTCTTTCGGTTCTTTCTCATGATAAAGACTGTAGATACAGCCTCCAGAAATGTAAGACTGAAGAAAGAAGTCGTATTGTAGGGATTGTGGAAGCAAATTTGTTAATTCGTCTTTTGCATAGAAAAGCCTAGTCGATATGTCGTTAATTTTTTCATTATGTATTTGTTCTTCAGTCTTATATGTTTCCTTTAATAAACCAAATTTAATCATCAATCGCTTAATGATATTCACTTAATACCTCCTTCATATTTTGGTTGAAATTCTTCTTTTATCGGAACATCATATGGCTAGTCCCATTTTCATCATCAATGTTCCAATTACCAAAACAAGTTTTTACCGTCTGTTCTTTCGAAATAACTATGTATAAATCGCCTAATTTACTAACATAAGAATCCTGGGCTTCATTTTTATATTCAGATTCACCAACCCAATCGACATAGAATTCATCCTTGGTTCCATCTTCATAAATTAGATCAACCGAACAAATATCTCTAGCGGACAATCGTTCGAAGAGATTATGCTTCCATTCCTCAACGTCAAAAGCATTATATTCTTTATTGGCTTCTCTGCTAATTGCTATTGAAAATAGTTCACAAGTTGTCATGTGCATAATACTGTTATAGTGCTTTGTAATATGTTTTTTTAAATCTCGTACTTGAAAATTGCCTATGTATTTTCCATCAATACTCAGAACTTCGCAATTCTCCAAAGCAAACTCAACACTTTTTATTTTCATCTATTCACTCTCCTTCTTATTTTTATTCTTTCTTGCATTTGCTAATCGTTTAGCAGCCGCTTTACGCTGTTCCTCGCTCATAACCCGTTTCTTATTACTCTTCGCTCGGAAGGACACCTGATTCCGATCTACAAGATAATATGTATTTCCTTCTTCATCTGTTTTATATTCTTGGAATCCCGCCTTTCTCATACGAGTCCTTTCCTTACTCGATGAACAAAAGATTTGGTATTGATTCGTTTCCTCCGTGTATACAAGCACATTCTCTCGTTCACATGGCTCCATATGTGTTAGTCCTCATTTCTGTATTCGCTTTTAAGTCTTCCTAAAATGTCATATACGGCAGCAATCCTTGCATATTGTAATTCGTTACCCTTCGATGTTCCCACACAAATTGGTTCCCCATACTTATAACAATCGTTAATATGCCATTCATAGGCTTCATTACAAACTTCATTGTTTTTGCAAATCATCAGATCGTATCCACTATCTTTTCAGTTTTTAATCACGGAGTATCTATAGCCATTGTCACATTCAATTAGGTCATTCGCTTCAATCAAAACATTTCCTCTCCTTCTACATACCACTTGAGATTTTACATTATCAAATTCAATCCTGGTATTCTTCAAGCAGCTCAATTGCAAACTCTAAATCAAACATTTGATGCTTTACTATGGTAATTGTTCTAGCTATGGATGTGTCATTTCTTTGTTCGTACTGTTCAACTTCTCCAGACATTCTTTTTCCTCCTCTTCAGTTCTATTAATTCTCAAACGAGTATACACGTGGCCGCAAATTTTACATATCTTTGCATGAGTATACCACTGTTTATCTTCGATCTTAATCAATTCATACTCGTGTTTATGATTACTTTTCTTGCCCATTTACCATCCCCCTTTCTGTTTAAAATGTCGATTTTATTCAAATTCTTTCTTAATGGCATCAAACAATTGTTTGCTAATTTCAATACGCCTTGACGTATTATAATCGTCTAGTTCCATATAATATTTTTCATTAGATTGTGTAACTATGACTTCACCATAATTGTTAGATAGACCGAGCGATAATACAAAATGCGTTTCTATAATATATAAGCCCTCCTTTCTTGACGAAGTTCTGATTTAGTTAACTTTCACACGCCTCTATAAACAAAATTTAACTTGCCATCATGATCGAAATATGGTTCAAGTCCAGTATAAATATGGATCTCCTCTGTTTGCTTAAGATGTTCTGCGACTATCTGGCTGATTTCATTTAACGTAAAGTGCAATTCCTTTTTCACTCTCATGGACATTCATCACTCTCTGGTGCCAAATTATCGGCAAGTTCAGCCAAGATATCACCATGACATGCTTTAGGCTTACAGAAACAGCACAATGTTTTACCTTTTAGCTCGTGTAGCCTATTAAGTAATTGAGGCTGCGCCTTAATCCACTCAGCGTATTTACGGATAACGTCGTCCCTGTCGCCATCCTTACCTATGACAAAAGGATTTCCCCAAATTGACCCGCGTCCGATATACACGTCATATGGAACTTTATGATACTTGTTCACCACTTTAGTTTCGCTCATATGTATCTTCTCCTAATTCCCATTCATCATTTTCACAAGCATCGCATCCAGGACAAGGACAGAAATCATCAACATCAACTGCATAACCAATTTGACCTGAACCGTTACAGAGATTCACAATATTCACTCCTCAATTAAATATGAACATACGGCGTGTCTGAAAAGTATTCTTTTTCAATATCAGAAAATTTCAACTTCTGATCGTGAGGCAACAATGAGATTATTTCAAGGATAGTTTCATATTTATGTATGGCTTTAATTTTACTTAAGCATTCTTCTTCAGTGTGGGCGTTAGAGTTAAATATATATAGTTCGTGATATAATCTATACTTGATTTCACCCAAATGGTAAATAAATTGTTCCACTGATGTCCTCCTTTCTCAGTAAATGATCCATTTCATAAGCCGTTACACTGGATACAGGTAATTTACAGCCTTACCTTTACTTTTGGCGTATTCAATTTCTCGCTTTGTGCTTGAACCAATATATCCATCTACATTAATCACAAAGATTTCATCTGCCAAATCAATTTTTCTAAAATGGATGTTATCGAGCATTTCTTTCTCCTGAGATGTTAACTCTATACCTTCAGCATGACCGAAAACTCCTACTGAGATCACGAGATTCCCCAACATAGTCAAGTTTTTGTTGACCACATTAAATTCTTCTTTGTACTTTGTAGAACCGCATAGCGTAATTACTTTCATATATTCTCCCTCTCTCCTACATTTACATGGATATTTATAGTGAATTCCTTCGCTACATTTGGGGCAAGCACCTATACTCATTCTACAATTCCTTTCTAACTTAATATTGAATAAAAACTTCCTTATTGTCGTTCAAATCATCCCAGGCAGCAATAAACTTCTCATATTGATCAATGGTTTCTTTGGCTCTTTGAATTCCACATCCATTATATTGATTATAAATAAAAACAGCTTTACTCTTTGATCCATATGAAAATTCGCTCCGTACTTCTGGATGGAGTAATTTCGCCCACTTCTCATCTTCGATTAAGAAATCATCATGTGTAGCTTTGCGTGAAAAAATCATTCTACTGCTCCTTTCCTCATCAAATATCAAATTTATGAGCTATTTTATTTCCCTCACTTCGGCTTCAATTTCTTCATCTTCCTCGATCACTTTAATTGTGATACCATCTTCAACTTTTTCATAATCCTTTGTATCAAATCCATCAACCTTAACTCGTACCTTTCCATAACCTTCAATAAATGTGTCATCACGACTTACCAGCCTTGAACGTTGGATGGCTAGATTTTCAGCATGAGCCTCTACAGTTTTGCAGTCAAAGAAATATTCACTGAAATTCTCCATCCACTCTTCATTGATAATATTCTCGTCAATCTCAACAATATATGTATTGGTTGTTACTACTTCGCATTTAAACTTTCTCAAATCACACTCTCCTTTTCTAAATGAAATCCTTATTTCATAGTCAATATTGACACATAACGCCCAGCAAGTACCTCATTGGTACACATCCCTTGTTCCACCGAAAATATGCAAACTTATCTTCTCTGCACTTAACATACTTTTCAATCAAATCTTCATCTGTTCTAGTGTTGAACATTGATGGATGCCCATTTTCTCCGCAAACCAAAATGTTATAAAATTGTTCTTGACCATTCATCCGTTCATCGCACCTCCTGCTTTCACATATGCATCAATCCGTTTCTGAAGTCTTTTCTTGCTCCGCTGCTTTTTAGTTCTGTTTTGTATCTCTTGTAGACGCTGAATCTCGCAACTGACGTGATCAGCGGCTAAGAAGTTTTTTCCATCTACTTTAGAACTACAAACCTGAGTATTTTTGTTATTTGTCTCTCCATAGTTAAATCTCATTTCTAACACTTCCGATTTGTGATCTTTCTTTTTAAAAATATTCCAAATGTTAATCCCCATATTAATCATTCTCCTCATTATTTTTATTTTTCACCTTATAGTATTCCTTGCCAGACATTTCCCAAGGAGTAGATTTGCCACATCTTAAGCATCTGCTCAATGTTTCTGATTCATATATTTCGCCACCACACTTTGAGCATGTATCAAACTCGGTTTGAAAGAAATCTTTTTCGATATTCATTTGGATAACCTCACATAGTCCTGTTATATAAATATCTCATTTCTTCCTCAAGCGATTCATAGCCATAAGTATTTTTTACATTCGGGAAAATAACTTTGCTAAAAGCAAAATCATTATGTTCAACCGTCAAAACAATTTTATGTTCCATATCATGCTTATTGTCCCCTGCCCCTTCAAACAAAAGGCTTATTGTAAATGCTGGTTGGCATTCATTAATTGAATATATTTCGTCAAAGATTTTGTCAACTTTCTCTTGAATACACTGAATAATGTCCACTGTTCAGCAACTCCCCATTAAGTTATAGTCCTCTCAATTCATCCACTAATTGCTGCACCTTCAGACCATATTCCTTTCGGCTAGTCAAAGATGCGGCAATAATGTTGTCTACGTCCCATTTATTTAACTCTATGTCGCTTAATATCTTTTCAGTTGGCGTCCCTGCTATGTATTTGATTGTGTTAATGTTCATTTGCTAAGATATTTGAGTTCTTCCCTAAGTCGTTTGACTTCCTTCTCAGCCGACTTAATCAGTGCTTTGGTATAAGAAATTTCTTCTCCCTTGAACTTATCATATGTATCACCAGGAAGAAGTTTTGCCACACCTTTTGACCCATCGTTGAAAATTGTAATTGTTGTTGTTCCGCTATAGATTACTTTATAACCAGCATGTTTAACCGTTTCCGATTTTTTACTATTAATTGATCCCTTTTCCGCTTTTCCTTTCGCTAATTCAAGTTCGCCTTCACGGCAAAAGAAGGTTCCTTCTGGAAAATTTACTGAATAGTGGTATCCGTCAATAGTGTTAGCAATCTTTCCAACAGACCCTTCTTCATTTAAAAATACAACTTCATCTCCAACTTTAAATTTTCCCATTAGCAATCTATCTCCTTTTCATCTTTAAATAACAGTTTCATCAAACCAGTATTTCGTGAATCTGAACTCTATTGTCATATTGCCTTTTGGTTAATTCATACAATACGCAATAATCGGGTGTTGAATAAACATGACCAGTTATCAAATAGTATCTGACATCATCTCCATTCGTAACCGTGAGATGTTTATTAATCAGGTTTTCAATATAATACGAACGCAGTTGTCTTGATGGTATTCCAACTATCTCTTTATTAGTTAAGTGATCAATTAATTTCATTCTTCATCCATCTTTTTTTCATACTGATCCATTGCACTTTCAATGTCTTCTAGAATATCTTTGGTTTTATCCCGAAGTTCAATCAATTCACTGTATGTCAAATCTCCACTCTTGGCATCCTCAAGCAATTCACTGTAACGGTCAATATTAATAGAAAACATAGTTTTTTACCTCCTATTAATTAATTGATTTGCTCATTTCTTTCTGTACGGATAATGTATTCGATAATATTTACGGCCTTGCTGAAGTCATAGTTAGGAACCTTGTAATCAAACTTTTTATTTCTAAACTTTACACCATCTTGAACAACGCGGCTGAGAATTTTTTCAACATCATCACCACGTTGTTGCATACGGCGCATTCGTGTTGATTTATCCACTTTAATGTAGATTGTGATGAATTCGATTTCTGGCATTTTTTCTTTCAAGTCCTTAATGCCATCTGGGTCGCAGACATAGACGTCTGTTTCTTCGATTTGTGATTTTGTGCTGAAGTAATGATTTTTCTCAATAAGTGAGTAAGCCGCAATATCACCGTTTCTTTTCATTTTTTCATATTCGCCTGATGTACAGAAGATATGCCCGTATTCACCTTCATAGCGCGGTGTACGAGTGGTATATGACTGTACAATATTGAACCCTCTTTTCCCAAGTTCTCTTGCAATCTCAGTCTTGCCAGCTCCCGAGTATGCCATTAATACAAAAATTTTACGCTTATTCATTAGTTTAATTCACCACTTCCCATTTTAATTATTTTTACTTTTACTCCCTTTTTGCGTCCAAACTTTCTTGCCTCCTTCAAATCTTCGATGAACAAATCCAGCTTGCGGCCTTTTATGGCCGACCCGGTATCTTCTACTCTTCTTTCACCTATATTATCTATGTATATAATTGTGCCGATTGGCAAAACTTTAGTATCTGCTGAAACGGTACGGCCTTCCTTTGTTCTTACACCGCTTGCGGTTAAAGCATACCCTTTATCGCCAGGAGTTTTCCCAGTTGACTCTTTGCCGTTTGTATAGGCAGAAATTTCGAACAGCATCCACTCTTCTCGATCTTCCTGATTCTTTCTCTGTGGTTTAACTTTCTCATCATGATCTTCTGCTTTTGATATGAAATTAGTCCTAAATTCTACCTTCTTGGCTACTTGAGATTTATATGTATTATTCGTGTTTTTCAGTTCTTCGACTACGCTCACGTTTAAAGTATGAGTAAAATCTATTGTAGGCTGCGCGAATAGTAGCAAAGAGAGGATAGCGCCCTTTAGCATCGGAACCTCCTGTATTTTAGAAAATAGCCCCACTTGTTACGGTGAGGCATGTTTATTTTTATTTATTTAGATATGTTCTCCAGCAAGACTAGCACTAACCTGTTCTTGCTGCTCCTTAGTCAGTTGATTCCAATTAGCAGCCATCTCATCGAGCGCTTCTTGAACCGTTTTTTCTTTCATTTTATATTCTCCCTTCTTGATAAACTCTGTCTTTTATCAACTCTATGTATTAGTTCGACACATTAAATTCAGTAATGAACTTTACTGCCTCGGCCAATGCGTTAACATCAGTTACGGTTGGATATGCAGTTGTTCCAAGAATCTTTTTGAATTCGGGAACAATAAATTGGGTTAGTTGTTCATTAGTGAATCGAGTTTTTTGTTCATTGATTTTTGCAATCAGATCTTCGGCAGAAAATACTTCTTCCGCATATTCCCTTGCCTTCTCATCTCTAATTGCCACTTCTTCTATTTTGATTTCTTCTAGACTCTTACCTACTTTGCCGATCTGTCCTTCCACAGCATCTTTAAACACCTTGAAGAAATTTTCTGCACTATAATCAACTTTCTCTGGCAGATTTGTGAAGCGTCCACCCGCTACACTGATATAATTAGAAGGTCTAAAGTACATTTTCACTTCTGTAGTATGGAAGTTTGAGGCAATATCTTTCCCCTTTTTTGTTTTCTCATTTTCTTCAATAATTTCTCCATCTTTATTTGTAACCTTGACCTCAGTGTGCAAGCAGCAAATTAGATCTGCTTGAGATTCAAATACCTTTTTACCAGTTGCGCTCATCATTAATTCTAGAGTGTTATATTTTACACCATCGATAGTCGTAACTTCTTTCTCTTTTGTCCAGCAAATATAGACAAAACCGATTCCCAACTTCGTTAAAATGTCAAACTGCTGAGAAAGCTCATTTTGGAGTAGAATATATCCATTTTCATTAGTGGATTGTGTAACATCTTGAAGGCTAGTGAATTTTTTACCATATTTTTTACTTGCCTTTTCAATAATGTAGTCAGTGCAACTATCGATACAACGATCAACAGTGTCAATACCAATTAATTTAGTTACAGGATTTGTTTTTGCTTCTTCTACCAAACCCTTTACAATTTCATTCTTAAAGTACTCCCACGGTTTCTCTTCCTCGTATAATGCAATAGTATTTCTCAAATGCCACGACTTCTCGCCAGGCTCAAATGCGATATGCAAATCCGCTTGAGGGTCGTTGGGATAGTGCAGTTCCGTTAGTTCTTTGTAGAGTCGAGTTTTACCACCTTTGTAACCAGAAGCAATAATCGTTTTATAAGATTGCAAGTCTACCTTTGGAATATTAGTGCGAACATTTTTACGAAATCCAGCCATTTATATATTCTCCTTTTTCCATCTTTGATTTTTAATAATTTTATTAATACAACTCGTACCCACATTAAACATCTTGGACAAATCAGTCATTGTTGTTCCATTAGAATATAATATCCTAATCTCATCAGCGCGTTTTTGAGTCATCTTTATTCTAGAATACTTCTCACAATCTATTGCTCCTCCAGTAACGCTCCTCCATGTTTTTCCGTCTCTAATACTGGCTATGACTTGACTTGAAACGTTAAACCTTCTTGCTATTAACGCTAATGGATGAGAGTCTTTTAACATCTTGATTATTTCCATAACGTCATTTGATGTTAATTTAGAACAGTGATTGTCTTCGCCTTTGGGCTGTGATTTACTCATATTCTGTCTGGCTTTAATGCTCATTACTCTGCCTTTATTAGCCTTACTAATCTTCATTCTTGTGTCATTAGAGTGTGTTTTCCCGAAGAATGAATTGTTTTTACCAGTACAGTCATAATGATTCAAACTCATTTTCTTTCTCGTTTCGTCACCATGTATAGTGCGACCATTCACATCAGCAACCAACTTATTATATCCACGATCAGAGTCACCCGTGTTTAAGGCATATATCCAAAGATTTTCACGATACATCAACTCATTCTTATTTTCTACTATTTCTAATAATTCTATATGAAATTTTTGTTCACCATATTTATTCCATGCGTATTGTAAGTGGTTATTTCGATGTCTGTTAGAATTGAGAGCTGCTTTATGAGTTCTCCATCTTACAGCAACATTTATTGAAGAACCGATATATATCTTCTCTCTTTTTAGTTCAAGTTCACCTACTCTTACAATAGCGTATATTCCACTAACGTTTAAATTCAATCGCCCTCCATTTCTGCTCCCTATGAATTTTATATTTAATCTGGACCATGCTCTTATAAAACATAGTCCAGATTACTAATGCTAAGATTGTTCTCTCTCTATTTAATCATTGAATTATTTTGAAAACGGATCGGCAAACGGATCGCTGTTCGCTGCTGACGCAAATGGATCATCAGTAAACGGGTTGTTTGTTGCCGGATTTCCGTTTTCAAAAGGGTTTGCGCTAGTAAGTGTTGCAGTCTTTTGGAACTCTTCCTCTGTTAGAAGTTCTCTCATTAGACTGTTTGCTACATATCCCGTAATCTCAAGTCCCTTTTTATCTCCGTTTGTGACTCGCTCTTTCCGAACTACACGTTGAGTATCATCTACATCTGCAAATGGATCGTCTGAGTCAAGTTCTTCAACTACGTCAACATAAGCAAATGTAGCACGATTATTATCTTGTCCTGTCACTTCAATAAAGTCATATGTATTAAGAGATGCAAATGCATCAGCAAGCGACTTCTTACCTTCTGCTACTTCCGTTTGATAAACAATAAGTTCTACATCTTTAGGATTGGAACGTTCCTTACCAAAGTCCAGGAACACTGCATTCACTTTTGTATCACCAGTGTCCTCTTCTTGATAGGTGCTTCTGATACCGATTTGCATATTGAAATAATTCACTTCACGGAAAGCAGGATTATTAAAGTCTGTTACATAATCAAATTCTACTCCAGCATGTTTTACTGTTTGGAATGTTCCGTCTTCCTGTTGAATCTGACCATTTACAATTGGACGAACCGAATTAATAGTGCGCTTTACAAAAGTTGTAGTTGTGCCATCGTCTTTAGTGAATTCTTCAATACTGTAGCTTCCACGAACCTCGTACCACTCATCCGCTTTAATAAGTTTGGCAAGTCGCTCACATTTGTCCCAATCGACTTCAATTGGATGATATGTATTATCCGGGAACTTCTCTTTATTGTTTCGATCTGCCCAATCAACAGTTACCGATTTTTTATGTGTACTGCTGTAAGGGTAAGCAAATTTTTGTTCCATCGCGGCCAGTTCAACACGTAGACGGTTACTAGGAGCAGTTTCAATCTCGAACTGAATTACTCGCCGTGGCTTACCTGTTGTCCTTGTTGTGGTTTGCTGTGCAATAGGCTGTTTAACCCAACTATCTGATTCGTCCTTCTTGCTTACCTGACTAACTTTACCAATGAATCGGAATGAACTTTTGAACTCTTTACCTTCGTGTTTTTTGTTAAGTTTAATTTTATAGTCTGCCATTTGTAATTTATAATCTCCCTTATTGTTTGTTATTTTCTTTTTTTATATCTTATGTAGTTAGTTGTTCGATTCAAAGGGAGGACTTCTCAGCTTATCGCCTATGCTTCTCACCACCTTTTTAGAATTGAGGTTGTAGCCTCTATATAATCGTGTCTGAGACACGTTATTTTAGGTTTAATACTCCCTACAGGACTCGAACCTGTGACCGCAGAGATATAAGCTCTGAACTCTAACCGACTGAGTTAAGGGAGCGAAGTACGGATGATCGGACTCGAACCGATACGCCTTGCGGCAGCGGATTTTAAATCCGCTATGTCTGCCATTCCATCACACCCGCAAATTCTTGATAAAAGTATTCTTTTATTATCCTCTATATATCTTTATATTACTATAATAACATCTTATTATATAAAGTCAATTATTATTTTTGCTCTAAAAGTAAGGAGTTTCCTCCCTACTTTCCGAATAAGTGAAGTCTAACACAATCCATAAAGCCCATCTCTTCATCCTTGCTATGTATAGACCACATATCTTCTGCGGTCCCGGTCCACTGGTTAGTCATGAAGTCGTTGAGTGGTTGTTGAAATAGCTGTTCAATAGTCGTTTTCTTTGATTCTTTGTATGACAAAAGGAAATTATCTTTGGTTTTAAAGGCATTCTCTCTCTTTTTGGCCCTAGTTATACTGAGGAAATATTGCAAATCTCTTCTTGTATCGAAATTCATAAAAAGCAATTCTTTTTGTTCTTCATTGCTAGGGAATAAAAAGCTGAGTTCACTCCAAAAAGCAGTAGCCGATAAACTAATATTCAAATGTTGAGATAATGATTCACTAACTTCCACTTTATATCTCCCCCGAGTTGGTAATATTTATTGTCTGTAGATAGTTTATTATTTAACGCCTTCTAAATCAACAGTCTTACCCCACCGGGTAAAATATATTGACTTAAGTCCATTTTTTCGCTTGCCATGAATAAAATGTATTTAATTGTCGCAAAATGTCGATGGATATTTTCTTTTATAGTTTATATATGTAATTATAATTGTTTTTTAAATTAATATATTAATCCTTCTTAAAGAATCTTTCAAAATATAGCTTCACATCTTTAAAACGCTTTTCAGCAATTGTTATAAATTCATTTTTTGTTCCTAACTCATGATCTATTTTATACTTGAATAGTTTAAATTTCTCATCCAGTTCGGGATGTGCATTTAGATTGGCTATCATTCCTTTGTCAGTTTTTATATAACCTTCTTCTTGGTTAAGCAGCATTAAGGTTTTGTCAACATTAACACAGTCCCTATAGTACTGCCCATCTTTAGTTATATAAACGAGAAATCCATCTTTTTCTTTTTTTGTGGATTCTGTTCTTACTCCAATCACGTCTTCTATATTAAGCCACTCGGCCTCTTTAGACATTGATTGACCATCCCACTGACAAACTTTAAAGCACCTCAACGGTAACACTCCTTCCTTTTATATATTTTGCCCATTGGACTTTATACAATGGGCAAAATATATGTATCATTTTATTTTATTCTGGTACTTCTTCACCATAAATGAAAATTAGGCTAGCAGTAGACGTTTCGGCAAATACGAATGCCGACATTACCACTCCGATAATTGTCATCAACTTACGAGTAATCTTATTCAAGAATTTTCACCTCCTTCTTAGGGTTTACGTTGATAAGCAATAAACTCTGAATAAATATTGCCAAAGTAATAGTGGAGTTATCAATGATCAGAGATAGAATTACAATAATTACTGACAGAATTTTAAATATGTAATGATATTTTTCTTTGACCCTTGTTTTTTTCAGAATCCTAGACGGTGCAAAACACACGCACAGAACAATACTAAATAGGGTTATTATTGTACTAAATCCAGAAATAACATAACTGAAGTTGCTTGCAATAAATAATGTAGACGTAGTGATTAAAACGCATGTATCTGCATTTTTTGAATGATACCCACCAGAAAACTTTCTTAATAAAGCAAAAGATATAATGGCTAACAAATAGTCTCTTCTTTGACCAAAGTAATTAGATAATATCAACAAAAATAGTATTGGTAACGTATTCGTAATTAAAACCTTTATGGTGAACTTCACTTTAGCAAAAGAGGGTAATTCTCTCTCATAATGTTTTTTTAGAAAACTAGCCACCTCGAATGAAAGGTGTTCTATCATTTCAAATACCTCCTACTAGTCCTTCTTTATACCACTTTTATAATCCTTTTTTTCATTGGCTTCCTCTATAAGCCAATAACCCATGATGCAAATTATCCAAAAAATAATCTCTAGAAAAAAATTATTAAATCTATATATACTAAACAACAAAATAAAACCAGCTAACACTATAACAAGAAAATAAAAACTTAGTTTATTAAATCTAATGCTGCTCTCACTCGTGAACCCACCAGTTGTATAATTCTTTCTTTTCACTCTTATGTATTGTCCGAGGAAAACAACAATTATCACACTTACTATTTGTATAAATCTAGATACTGTTTTATCTGCTTGTATTGCAGAAACTGATTCAAACGCCATAAATTCTTTTAATATATTAATGCCAACTAGCTCAACCAATCCAAGCGACATGTATCCGGTAAAGGCCAATTTTATTGAATCGATCATTGAAAGCTTAAAATAGAAAAGCAGGCATAAAAATAATAAAATAAAAGATAGTGATGGCGTCAAAGCCTTAATCATCTCATGGTGCTTTAGAGTAAATGCCCCTACAGACATTAAGAAAACGGTTAAAGTTATTTCTTTATATCTAAATTTCAAATCCACTTTAAATAAATTAAAAGAGAAAAAGATAATTGCAAATCCTTCTAACATAGACAAGCCAACATAGATAATCGCGTCAGCCAAACAACTCTCCCCCGTTCATTAAAGCAAATATAATTATTTATAAACTAATAATATCATTCATTTCTTAAATGTCAACACTTTATATGAAATTAATTTTACAACAAAAAAGATGAACCCATAATGGTTCATCTCACATGCTAATGCCTATTTTAGATACTGTTTCACTTCTGGATATAACATTGATATTGTATCGATATTTAGATACTCTTTCTCAATCCTAGTTGTTATTTTGTAATCAATGCCAAACTGTTTACATACCATTATAATCTCTTGCCGGTCGAATTTACCCGTTTGTTGAATCAGATCATACGCAAGTTTTATCATCCCAGATTTACGAATATTAGTTGGAGTCAAATAATCTTGCCCAAATAGTTTTGCTATAGAAGAAATACGGTTAGTGATTAATGTAGGAACTCCTACATCAGAAATCTTACTATTTAATGCAGCAGGTCTAAATACATAGGGACTATCCACTAATTTGATAATTGGATATCTCGAAGCTCCCTCTCCATTGTTTTTAGCATATTCCTCTTGTCTTGCGGCACCTAACAATAAGCCCATTAGTTTGTCGGAGACATTGACTTTACGAGTTACCAAAGGTCCTTTAGATGGTTTATTTCTAATTTCTAAGACATTGCTATGTGGATCTAAATCTTTCTTTAGAATATTTAACAATTCGGAATATTGTCTTCCCAGTATCCCCTCAAAGATGGCCTGAATTGAAGCGGAATCTTGAAAGTTGGCTATTTTACCTATGAGAGTAGCTATTTCTTTTTCTGTATAATATACTTTCTTACTTGTATCCACAAAACTGCCTACGAAATCATCTGTAGTAGTTGAGGCCAATGGGTTAATGTTATCATCTCTAAGATCTTGTTGTATGCCCCACTGTATGTACGAGCGTATTAAGCCCAGTGCAAAGGAACTTGAAGCAAAGCTTGAGGGAGCTAATAGTTTCATCAATCGGCTAGCCTCATTGATATTAAAATTATATAAGTCTTTTTCTAGCTGTTCTTCTAGGTCATTTGATACTTTAAATATCCTTAAGTGTGCATTCTTCATCTGTTCGGTTAAACCTTTTAAAAACCTGTTTTTTTGAGTTTCATTATAAATTATATCGTCATATATTCTATTCGACATCTTTATTCCTCCCCAAATGATGAGACTAATGTTTCAAAATAGTTAAGTACTTTTTTTCTAGTTGTATTAGCATTCATACGAGTGGATAAATGTCCTTCTTTGAGTAATTCGTTTAATTCTTCATTCCGAAAATCAATTTTATCAATGTACTTTTTTATTTCTTTCGTGTGAATATCATTATTAATTAAATACTTGGCTATTACAGTATAACCAATAAACATCAGGGGATGATTAATATTACTCTCCCTGTGAGAGTTAGGGTTCTCCAAAAATTCGTCCACATATGAACCGACCAAGTAATTGTAAAATTTGATCAGATATTCAGAAACCTCGGTCGCCTCCATTTTAGTTTGCGGGTTAAATACTTGATCTATTGCATACGACATAATATCAAACGTTGTCAATTGACCCGCAAGAGTTGAAATTGTTGAAGCAGAAGCAATTTTACCTTTCAGGTCAGACTTAAGTTGAAGATCTCTTACAACTTGATCTGATTTTCTGTTAGAGAGCAATTCTTTTCGTCGCTCTACTTTTACGGGGTTTATCGTGTTTATTTGACCAAAATATCTTTGAGCGGTTGGCGTATCATACGATCTGATAGTAACCCAGAGCTTTTGTTGAGTGTCTGGGTTAATTAGTGTAGTACGAATAGAGCCCTGGAGACGATGATAACCATCAAGAATGCTAATAACCGCACCCTCATTTACCGTTAGTGTCATTTTCTTCTCATTATAACTAAGTGGCTCCACTTCGTTACTATAAATATTGAGAGCAATAACATCTTGCAGATACGTACCATTCGTCATTTCTTCTGCAATATCTTTAACACTCTCTGGATTAACGTCTGGTGTGGGAACCACACCGTTTTGAGATTGAATATATTTCGCACTCCGTTGAGTATCATAATCGTATATAATCATCTGGCTATTTACCATTTTAACTAACATTGTGATTGGTAACTCAGTCATGTAATTTGTGTCATCTGATTTAATTACTCTCTCAAAAATAAGAGGCAATTCAAGCTTTTCTTCTTTGAAAATCTGTGAAATATTCCTCTTGGCAGTATCAACTTCATTATCTGTAAACCAGTGATCAGGGCTTACAGCGTCATTTTTAATGACCACGTAGATGGCTTCTGTGATTAAACAAAGTAGAGATAAACTTAAACTTGAAATGGGTTGTTTCCCACTTACAATATCGTCAAAAACTCCAAGTGCTACGCCAAGTTCTTTTAAATGTTTATTAACTTCATTTTTCTTTTTGCGTGATGCCTTGATTTCTTTAATTTGCTCTACGATTAAGGTTTCTAATTCTTCTCTTTCTCTTTTCATTACTTTCACCTCTATAATTTAATTATACTACATTACTTTTATATTATTAAATTTTGAGTTTATTTAATTCACTGCCTATGGCATTAAAAAATACCGATTGTGAAGGATTAGTATAAATGAATTTTTTACATATCTCTACTAGGGCACTATAATCAAAAGACTTTAATGCTCTGACAACTTCCGCTCTGTACTTTTTAAAGCATTCCTCACAAAACTTGTCCCCTTCAAATGATGGCGTAAACTGCCTGTAGCAATTATGTTCGATGCAAATCTTATCTTTAACAGAAACACTCTGTCCATAAGGAGAAAAACCAGCTTTACGCATAGCCACAGTCCAAGTAACATTAAACTTCTTCAAGGCATCCACTGTAGGCTTAAGCCTTAAACTTTCATATTCTTTGCTCGTTGGTACGTACCCAAGTTCCTTAATCGATTTTTTTAAATCATCTAGCGCAGCATCTAATGTAATATACCCGCCAACTATTTTTACATTCGCGGTCTTACACATATCTTCCCAGCCATAGTGTTTACTAATATAATCGCTGCTGGGAGAGTATCCTGATTTATCATATAATACCTTAGAAACTTCACCATGCTCTAATGCCAACAACTTCAAATTACTAATAGCATTAGTGCGATTTTTTTTTATTGTATATTGTTCTTTATCAAGTATCTCACATTCCTTCAAAAACTCCGAAAAATTGATATCATATGTTTTTTTTAATGTTTCCCAAACTGGTAGATCGCCTCGATTTCTATTGAACAGATCAACAGTTAAATATCCTCCTGCCCGCACAGCAACAGACTTCGCTTTTTCAATGATTGTTTTATTTAATATCATTGTTTCACCTTTCGTTCGTTTGTGTATAGATAACCCATACCCTTACTAGTTCTAATTATTCCCACTTTTTCTTGCAGGAAAACATCGTTCCTACATCCACTACAATATGTCTTTTCCATGCAATACTCAAGCTCTGTAACGTAGACTCTTCCGCAAACTTTGCAATCTATTTTTGCTCTTATTGGTCCATCATAAGCTTTAATTAAATTTGTTATACTTTCATTTTTTTCACTTTCAATTTGTTTATGTAGAGAAGAGAAATTATCCCATATCTCTACTCTTCCTGTACTTACTCGGAAGTTTGATACTGTTTCGGTATTTATTCCAAAATACTCTTCGCCAACAACTGTTACGTACCTTCTTCCCTCCTTAAAACATTGGATAAATTCATCTACTTGCTTAGAACTAAGATTAGCGGTTCCTTTAATCCCACTATGTAGTGTAAAGATCATAGTGAATAATTTATCGTCCATATAACACCTCATAATAAATTTACTATAATAATAATCTTTTGCAAGGGTAATTCAGCGGGCAAACAAGGGTAGAAAAACGCAAATAGACCTATACATATAGTCTTATAATATGTATAGGTCTATTTATCTTTCATATTATTCATCGTAACCGTGTGAAACGGAAAGCTCACTTCTTATTTTTTCTTTTTGATAATGTGTTTTTTGAGGCCAATAAGTATCATACACAGGTTTCGCCTGAAGGTTAGCTTGATGTTTGTTAATAAAATCTGTAGTAGAACCAATTACAGTAGCAGGGCACCCTGCCACTACGCTTCCACTTGGGATTGATTTCGTAACAACTGAACCAGCAGCAACAATAACATCGTCACCTATTGTTACATTGCATAAAATAATGCTTCCAAAACCAATAAAAACTCTGTTTCCTATTGTAACTTTTCCTATTTTTGACTTTCCAAAGTACAATTTTGTGCTTGCATCATGTGCCAATATGGAACTGTTCGTTATAGTTACGTCATCGCCAATTTCTATCAACCAAGCGTGTCCATAATCGATATGACTGTTGAAAAAGTTAAAGTTCTTTCCAACCTTCAAGCCATTCTCGATTAATAAATCCAGTTCCGATTTCGGATGTATTTTGTTCTTTATTCTTACACTTAACGACGAGAGGAAAGCTAAAATAAATTTCATCAATTTATACCCCTTCACCTATGTTCTCCATTAAGTACGGATATTATTTACAATATACCCCTTTTCTTCAACCGTGTCTATGGATTTTTAGTCTTATGTACCCAATTCAATTTTTTATCGAATATCCTATAGTTTGCTGCTAGAAAATTATTTAATGCTTCTGGGTTATCTGATGAAAGAACTGTGGGCCTCCACATCTCTTCTCCTGTAACCTCGTTTTTCCACTCTAATTTCTCTAAGACATATCTCCCCATATTTCTTCCTTTCTAATATTATTTTAACTAAAATAATATTAATATCGTTAGAATATACATTTACTAAATGTATTAGAATTTTATGTACTCATTAAGGCCAGTACTTACTAAATAAGCTTTATCCATATCTTGTTTCAATTCTCCAGGAAGAGATAGCAACTTATACTTAAGTTGTTTTTTAGGGATGGTAATAATTTGTTCAAAAAGAATAGTTGAGTCTTTAGCAATTCCAGTTTTTTCTGCCTTAATCTCCACATGTGTGGGAAGCCTCTTTTTTGTGGCGCTAGATGTGACTGGAACTACGAATACTAGAGGCGAATATTTATTGCCCATATCATTGCTAACTACGACAACAGGTCTTGTGCCTCCTTGAACTGAACTGTCTTTATCTGGCTCCCCCAGATCTGCAAGATATAAATCATACCTTCTGATTTCATTTTCTTTGCTAATCATTACATTTACACTCATATGCTTTCAACTCCTATTTATTATATATATTTGGTCTGTCATTATAGTATGAACCCTTACATATTATTATATACACATAATTATTTTTGTACATACGGAACGTTTGTTCTGTCAAGTATTTTTAACTACAGTGTTAAATATCCCTCTTCTGTGTGAATAATCACTTGACATCTTGGATATATATGTTAGTAATACTAATTTTGGAGGAATGAGTATGCAAAGACAGGATAGTTGGACAAATGAAGACGACTTGTTATTAGCCGACACCGTAATAAAACATATTGAGACCGGCAAAACACAATTAGAAGCGTTTGAAGCAGTAGCCAACATTCTTTCTCGCACAGCAGCCGCTTGTGGGTTTCGCTGGAACAGCAGTGTACGCAAAAGATGTGAAGAACGAATTCAGCAAGCGAAAATAACACGAAATAAAGACAAGTCAATAAAACAAAATCCTTCTGATAATTCGAATAAATCTAATCCCTCCTTCGATGAGGTAATTAACTACTTAAAATATATTAAACTTTATTTAGAGAATTCAAACAAAGAATTGTTATTTTTACGTCAAAAAGTTTCAGAAATCGACAGTGGTACGCCATCCATACTAAGACCAGAAGAAATAAATAAGCTAGTAACAGCAATGGAGAAAATAATACAACAAAATGAGAAAGAGATGCCAACGGGGTAGTTCCCGAAAGCATCTCTTCATATTTCATCTAGATTGTGACTTATTCAAGTCTCATTGACTGCCTAATGCTACAAGTGATAAGATTAGTTTGCGGTGATAATCGTTGGCCGTCGGCGCATAGCTGATCTCTTGGCGGAGAAATCAGCTATTTTTTATTTTAATTAAATTGTATTTATAAAGTTATTTGCTATATATCTCTACTGCTCCTGGTCTGATTCTATCAATGAAAGGTTCATTGAATTCATAGGTAACAGCATTAAAGTGAATCCTTTGATCAATTTCATACTTAATCTGAAAACCTTCACGGTTTATTGCTTCCCGCTCATCGTAATCATGAACTATAACAAGAATATCAATATCGCTATTAGGTTTCGCAGTTCCATTTACTTGAGAACCGAATAACAAGACTTGCTCGATACTTAAGTACCTTTTCAACAACTCTTCACTGAACAACTTTGCAGATCTTAATACATCCGGTGACACTTCTTTTTTCATCAGAACTCCACTCACCTTAAAAATTATCATTTTCAAATGTGATTTCCTGATTATCTAATTTTAGCTTGATTGTCTGTAGTTTTGACTCAAGCCAATCGTGTTTATACACTTTTCAAGCTCACCCTTTGCAATGTCTACAGCTTTTAAGACTATCTCAATCTCCAATGTATCCAACCTATTTTTGTCCATTATTTATCCACCCCTCTATCAAAATAAAATCCACATTTTATTACCTCTTATGGGGATCTTCCACTACTGATACTTTGCTCACATCAAATCCAAGCTCCTCAAGTCTCTTCTTTCCCTCTGCTGTAACAACATTAAGTTTAATCGTACTATAGTTATTATCCCCATAGAGTTCAGCTTGCATCTTGTCTCTGCTGTATGGGACTCGATAAAATTCCCTAAGAGAATATATGATAGGCTTTTCATTATCATCGTACGACACATGTACAGTACGTGAAGTGCACTTTACTATCACCCCAGCACCATTATATATATCATATCTCATTACACTCAAAGGAACGATATCGCCTACATTATATTTTGTAACTTTGTCTTTCTTAAGGTCTTTTTTTGCCCCCAAGATACTAGTCATAGCAAAACAATCCTCTTGTCCAAGAGAACCGGAATACCTATCTCCGTTATTCTTGATACGATACCCATAAATAGCAGAATCTAATATTTTGGTTACCAGCACGCTGAATATCTTAGTTGATCCGGGCCTCTTCACTTTCACAAGTTCACCTATTCTAATACCTAACTTATTAAATTCTTCGATGTCTTTTTGATTTTGTTTCTCATCTTCTTCTCTTCGCACTTCGTTCTTTTTAATCAGTCTTAACTTCCATGCAGGAAGTTCGCTGCTCCTGTGGTTTCCTTCAAGTTTAACCCGTATATACTTATGTAAGTTGGTAGCTAGGCCCTGTACTTCGCCTATTTGCCCAGCACGGGCCTGACGCTTATTATCAGAGGTTAATATATCCTCCATTACTTCCACTAAATCTCCGTAGTAAAATAAATATTTGTCCATTCAATTCCTCCTCTCATGATAAATCTTGCATTTCACATGGTCGTTCTCACGCAGACAATTTATGACCTAAAAGTCCAGCAATTTTTCCTGCTTGGGATTTGGTAATTGAAAAATCACCAACAATGCTGTCATCTTCGTCCACAAAATCGATTACCACCTCTGGGTCGCCTTTATTCTCCGAAAATTCATTCTTGATACGGTTGAAAATTATTCTCGTCTCGTCCTCAGTGCCAGTATTTAGTGACAGCAATGCCTCAAACTTGTTTTCTACAGTATTGATTTTTGTGAACACTAATCCCCATGTATTATTCATAGTATTACTCTCCTCTTTTTAGTTTTAATAAATCATTCCTTTTACTGTTTCACTCACTACTATACTCTTAAGCAAACGGCCCTACTCATTTTTCCCCATTCCTTACTTATTCATCTTATTCATCTTTACCATACACCACAGCCTCCATATAGGCCATATTTTGAGCGTATGCGAGTTCCCAGCAGTACTTAGCATTCACCTTCAAGCACATTGCCATCTCGTTAAACTCAGCCTCTGTAAGCTGTCTCAATTGATTGATTGTATACAGTTCAGCCATTCTCTGATGAACAGGCAATATATGAGTTGTATATTCCACTTTATCATCTCTCCCTTGTTCTCTTGATGATAAAGTATATGCACAATTAGTTGTGAAATTGCATGTCCACTTGTGCATTTATGGTCATTCTTTTACACGCTGCCATACCTCTTCGATTGTCCAGCGCTTTGAAACACCTGCTTCATCGGCTTGTCCGTTTAAATAGTCAACAATTTTATATGCCAACTCCAAACCAGGCAAAGTCTTTCCCCTGGTCAAATTGGTTACTGTATTACGATGAACTCCCCATATGGTCGCAAGCTCTTCATTTGTAACATCTGATCTCACTTCCAATAAGGCAAATCTCAGATTACACTTTATATTAAATGACATAAGGATCCCCCTTCACCCATTAAACCTAAAAAAGAAGGAAATTGCTTCGGCATTACAAGTTAACCAATCAACCAATTTATTAAAACTTCATTCTTTCTTTTATAAGTCTATATGTATGTTCAAGCTCTCTGGGAAAATATTGAGACATTAGACGACGATAAGATTCTTCATATTTTTTATACAAAAAAATGTTCTTTGACCACTAGAGCCTTCTCCTGAATTTCTTCAAACTGATCTGCTGTAATATCAATCTTATAACCCCGAAATTCTAACCAAGCATGAGTTTTTTGAAAATGGTGTTCTTCTCTGTTTTCAAAATACTCGCCACACACGTAAAAGCAATCAAATCCAAATTCTTCAAGCTGCCACTTTCCCAGTAACTCACTTGTATCTCCACACGTTCCAGATGGAAAGTCAAAACTTAAAGTGGAATTATTGAACTTTCCATCTTGTCTTATTGATTCAATGACATTCCAAAACCGATAACAAATCGCTTCTAATTGTTATTGTTCCTTCATACAGAGGACACTCCTCCACAAGCTTGATAAGGTGGTATTCATTCACTTAGATGAATTAGGATTAATTTTATCAATCACTTTCATCAACTCATGCAAACCAGTCAATGCTTCAGCAGCCTGCTTGGGGTTTTTTATAGCATCAGACATAAAATCTTTAGTGAAATCTGTCTGTGCATTTTTTTCGTAAAGTTTAACTTGAGCATCAAGTTGGCTATTAATTTTATCAATTTCATTTTGGTGTTGAAGTAATAACTTATCGATTTCTAGCTTGTAAATTTTCTCCTGTTTCTTTAAATCAGACTTATACTGATGCCTCAAACCCATGTAGGTAAGACCAGATGTTATTAATGAAACCAGGATAGGTGTAGCGACAGTTAGTGCAGTGTTATCCATGCGGTTCCCTCCCTATAATAGTTATTTGACCATGAACTATTTATCAGTAATTCTTTCCAACTTGTCTAAAATAGTTGTATTCTAGCATGTGTTTGGTCATATAGTGGTCAAGCCTCCTTAATCAATAGTGTGACCGAGCATGGCCGCAATATTAATAGCTGTTGTCTTTGTAACAGAATAATCATCGACAATGTCATCACTTGGATCAAGTAAATCTAAAACAATTTCTGGTTCGCCGTTGTTCTCCTTGAAGCTCTCTTTAATGGATTTGAACAAATCTATTGTCTTTGTTTCGTCTCCAATATTCAGTGACAGCAAAGTTTCAAATTCATTTGATTTCGTATTCACTTTGACAAAATTAAAGCCCCATGTGTTTTCCATAACTAAACATCCCTTCTCTATTTGAAATAGCCACTTCACCTACAACAGTCTGAGATTATTTTTTGCATGATACTCAGCCCAACATTTAATGAACGCATCGGGATTTTCTTTTAGCGATCTTCTGTACTTTAAATACTTTCGTTTAAGTGGCTTCATTTCATTGTTCCAAACGTCGCTGTTAACCCAATCCCAAATATCAAAATAAATCGTATCAAATTTTGTTCCTTTTGGGTGTTCATATGTAAATACATCGCCATGAATAATCCTTACTTTATCATTTAGTTCAAGTTGCTTTCCTACTAATTCAATAACTTCTTCATGTTTTTCTAGAATTGTTATCGTTTTGATTTTTTCGTCTTTTAAAATTGGTATAAGAATCATCCCGATGCCAAGGCCAGCGATAAACACATCTCCATGAGCCTTTCTAACAAATTCTGAATTAGTTCTTTGTTCCATAGGAGTATCGGACATAACGACTTCTCCACTACGAGTTAAGCGCGTATATGTCCCATCAGGAATATAATCTCTCCAGGATCTGTTTTCTTTAGTAATGGTGAATTTACTAAGTTTGAATTTACCCATTTCTCTCTCTTCGAGAAATTCTGCCATAGGCGTAAACATTGTTCTCCTCCTTCTTCTTATAAAGCAGTCATTTCAAACAAATTGAATAGAGATTCCGTCTTCACTTGTCTGAACACTCACTGTTAATTCTACCTGTTTATTTTCTTCAATTTGCTTTAGTACTTGCACTTCATCGTTCGTAAAATTCCCATCAATGAAGAGCTTATAATTGTCTTTTCTCCCTTCAAGTTCATCAACAAGGTATTCGTTTATCCCTTTAACCAGATCTTCGATTTTATCCATCTTATCAATCATAAGAAATTTATCTTCCGAATAAATCATGACCATCGTGACAGGTACACCTTTATAGTCGAAGAAAATATCTCCTTTTTCTTCATTGAAGATTTCAGCCATTGCTATATTCTTTCTTGCTTTCCCTTTAATCAGTCTCATGTTTGCATCTCCTTATAAAATAGTTATTTCAATTTGTTTTTAATACTTTGCAGCCTCAATATCTGTACAACTTCATTTTTGGAAAGTGGTAAACTAAGTGCATGTTGTTCAAGTTCTTGAACTATATCTTCAATAAATCTCACTTCGATATTTTCCTGAGTGAATTTACTTATCCATTTTGAACGGTTTATTGGTTTTCCTAAAAGGCTATACGTAGTGATAAATATCTTCTTGATATGATAGCCATGTGATCCACCCACAATATCTTCTATCTTGTCGTTTCGGTCTAGAGCGTTTAGTTGATTAACAAAATGAAGAAATCCATTCTGTTTGTTCTCACCGCCGCTGATTTTAGTTGAACCAGTTCGAATCTTCACTTCGCAGTCAAGAATTTCCTTGGTCTTGATATTTACCGCAAGGATGTCAATATCAGAATGAAATTGTCCATAATCAATTCCATCTATAATGAAATAATTTTTAGAAGCAAGCCACGCATATACAATTTTCTCATTAACATCCATAATAATCAGCCCCCAAACCGTTCTTTACAATGTATTTCGCCATACTGATCAAATAAACCATTCATTTAGAAACCCTAGATGCCTACAACAGATTTAACCTTACTCTTCATATTTCTGATAATCAACAAAGCATGAAACAATTCAGGAGCAATCAAGTAGGCATCGACTAAACGATTTTTTGATTGTTTTTCCCTTTTCCATGTTCTCATCAATTCCTTCATTTCTTTTGTTGTTCCTGGATATTGAATTTCAATATCCTTAAGGAGCTTGCGAATATATATAGATTTCGCCGATTGCAGGCAACTACTTAAATTGTAGAAATAGTTATCAATCATTTCTCCCTTAAGCAAAGTCATGGCTACCTCCTTGAGATTAGGATTTTTCCCAAGCATAAAGTAACCAGCTCTCTTTAGTGCATCAGCAAAGTCGAATTTTTTAATGTTGTAGTTATTAGTAAGAGATCCTTTGCGCTGGACGTAATAGGAATATACGTCTTGTAATGAAACTACCTTATCGGCTACACTAAGAGCCTTAAAAGCGAACTCTTGATCCTCACCATTTACGCAGCAGGGAGTATATCTGATGTTGTGGTCATTTAGTTGTTTGCGGTTATACAGCCCACTTATAGCGCTTATCATTCGTATTGACTTATCCAGTACAAGTTTTTTAAGTGTCTCTTCTCCGTTCATCATGAGCGTGTTATCATAGGGAAGAATACTATGATAGTCGTTAATAAGTTCTCCTTGCTCTGTGACTTTTCTCCATTTCCAGAATACTAAATCTGGATGTTCGTCTTTAATGACATTGTTAAGAGTTTCAATCAATTTAATCTCTACATAATCATCTCCGTCGAGAAAGTAAACATATTCGCCAGTAGATGCTTCAATTCCTGTATTTCTTGCTACACTTACTCCGGCATTCTCTTGATTGATAATTTTTACGTTATGTAGTTTATTCTGAGCGATGTACTCTGTAATTACCTGTAATGTTGAATCGATAGAACCATCATTGACAATAACTAATTCAAAATTATTATCTGTCTGATTGGCTAATGAATTAAGTGTACGTGTAACGTGTTTCTCTACATTGTAAACCGGAATGATTACAGAAATCACTTGGATACACCCCCAGATAATTTTACGATAGCTGTAAAAAAATATCAATAAATATATTTAGTAAAATTATTATTTTTGTATAAAACTGAAACTAAGGCGGTTTTCTTCGTCTACTACAAAATAACCACCTTAGTTGTTTTTAGTTATATTTTAGTTCTCGTCTGTTTGAAAATACTTTTCATTATTGTTGACAAGTTCTTTGACTAGGATTTCACATTCAGCATCATTCAAGCAATCTATCTTTTCTTTTAATTCTTCTACATCAAAATCTAAACTATCTAAGATATCAATCACGATGAGTAATAAATCTCTTCCTGTATCAACCTCGCTATGAAGTTTCTCGAACTCTTTGGGGTTAGTACTATAAGTTTTAATAACCATAGCTAAATTATGAATCTCGTGTAATTCAAATAAGTCAAGTATTTCCAAGAGACTTCTGCTTTCGCTAGTCATATATATCCTCCTTTTATTGGTTTCCTAGATAAGTGTATACCCAACGAGATATTATTGAAAGAAACGTTTATGCGAACATTCTATGTACCTGATAGAGTTTTTTGGTAAATGACTTATTTCATCTTAATTAATGATTTTTGTTACAATAACTCCATTCACATGTACTTCATTGATGCATTCAAAGTCATATGCTAAGACTTCTTTCTGTATCTCTTCATTGAAATTAAGTAAAGCCTCCTCGTAATTGTCACCAAATACATAGGTCTCATATTTTGCATAAGGCATACTCCAATTAACTTTGAATAAACGTTTCATTTATCACGCCTCCTTTCTTGATCAAATAATCTTTTTATCAACTCATAATAACTGTTTCAGTTGCTCCTTATGTTTAATAACTTGGTCAGCAATTTGAATTCTTAACGTATGACTTAATTTCTCGTCTAAGACAGACATTATTTCATTTCTTTCATTAACGTAATTAGAATAAGCATATTTTCCGTCTTTCCCGATATATATCGGCCCAATATCATCACAATCATTCTCGTCTACATACCCACCAAACTCCTTGACGATTTCGGTCATGATGCGAACAGATTCTCCCCAGTTGCCTAAAATTAATGCAACATGTGGCTTCGAGTCAAATTCAGTTTCGGGTAGTTTATCACTGGTTACACAATAAAATAAGTTCCGTCTATCATCATTATATTTGAAAACAACATTACCTATTTCGCCATCTCTGTCTTCATCAATGTAAAAGTTAGCTTCGCTGTCAAATTTCGTCTGTACCACATTATAAATATCAATAGCTTTTACTTCTTTACTTACGTACCCCTTTGTATCTACTCCCATTTTAATTTCTCCTATTCAAATAAAATATTCATTCTATCGAGACTTCTTTGTATCTCTTGTGATCTTCAGAAATCCATTGAATAATTTTTATATGTCTTTCTTGAGCATAATTTTCATTTCCTTCATTATACCAATCTTCGTACTTACTTTGATGTTTACTTGTATTACACCATAGGCAAGAAGGTAATAGATTCGTAATGTCGTTTGCTCCATTATTCTCAAAATGTTCTTTATGAAAGTCGCTCCATATGTATTTACGTTTTCTTTTAATGAAATGCTCCTCTATTGGGTGATCACAGTAAGCACATCTATAATTAAAATAGTTTTTGCAATTTTCCCATTCGTTTTTTGTTACTTCGTGTTTTTTATGTATATCTCTAAAATTACGATAATCTCGTAGCCTATCTCTATTTTCTTCGCACCACTTAGCATATCGTTCAGCATATACTTCTCTATTTTCTTTTGCATGTTTCTTATATCCCGCCTTTTTCCGTTCTTTTCTTATAGGATCGGCGTGATAGTATTCAAGTTCTCGTACTCGACATTCCTCAATATGTTCCGCCCTGTACTTTGCTTGATATTCATTTTTACAGTCTTTACACCAAGAATCTACTTTATTCTTTACGCCTTCCTTTTTTGTTGTCACCTTATGATAGTAAAAATACTCTTTTGTTGCAGGTTTTTCGTTTTTGCAATTTGTGCATACTTTAAAATCCATTAACTTTATAATCACTCCAATATTTTATTCTTGATTTCCCCTCTAATTATCCTTTTGAAAGAATCATTTTACCAACAGAATTTATTTCGTTACTAACTTGACATGACTTAAGTGGTCTCTTCCAAAACCCCACGTTTCATAATCCGCTTTATTGCGATAATTCCCTACCGTACTATGTAATATGTTGAATGTAAAACAATCCCCCCTTTACCACACACCATACATTCAAAACCAGATTGTCTTCCCATATATTCGGCATCATACTCTTGTCCGTTAACTTCGATTCTGATAATTCCTTTGGGAAATAGTTCTTTTGGCATTTACTTCAACCCCGCCCCCACAACGTATGGCATACATTTATAATCAAATGTCCATTTTCTATCAGTCCATTCACTGAATCCGTAAGGTGCGTATTCATTGAAATGATATACATTTCCTTTAATTTCTTTCTTACAATGATCACATACATGTCCGTTTTCAGAAGAAATATCCATTAATACTAGAGAACGTGGAGTGAATTCATTGTCCATATAGCCCAGGTTGCACATTAGATACTTTTCATACTTCTTCATCCCACATCAACTCCTGATAAAAACATAACTTTATGCGCTTTTGTTATTGGCAGATCGTACAATCACAATTGCGTTATCTTCTCTACATATTTCCACAAACTTGTTCATTTCCCCTTCATTCTCGAAAGAATATTGACTCAAGGCCAACTGACCGTTAACCTTTTCGAATACCGATACTACATACATCTTTAATCCCTTCCTATTCATTATGTATTCCTTATTTCTAATTACATTATATCATAATTATTATTATATTTCCACTAATAAATAAAGAAAACACCCTTCATGGGTGTTAAAAATCAATTAATTACTGGTAATCTTGATAAGCCCAGTAGAATAAACCCGCTGCAATCAAGACACAAATCATCACTAACGGGAAACTGACAAAATGGTTATATGTCCAATTAGCTAAACCTTTTTGTAGTGACATATCGATCTCGTCATCAATAAACTTTGTTTTATTTGGTGTTGTAGCTTTAAGAAAATACAACACTGCACAAATAAACGGATATACCAATGCAATGGCTCCAAAACCCAATTTTTGATCTTTACCCACAATATCACCTCCTATTGTCATTTTACAAGAATAGAAGACAAGTATGTATGACTAAAAGCACATAATTATAATTGCAACAATAAACAATGCAATAGAGAAATCTCTTAGCACTTCAATCAATGACGATGGCTGCTCAGTACTGAGCGAACCAACAATATTGCCGTTTTCATCACGGTATCTAATTATAGTTCTCATTTTATTTTCTCCTATCTACTTATCTGTCTTAGATTAATAGATTAATGTTGTTTATGGCAAGAGGATGCTGGAGCATCCTCTTATAATTTAGATCGGTTAATCTCAAATAAAGCGAGTAACTGTGTATTGACAAAATCATTAAAGGCTGTTTCCAGCATAGGAATGCTGCCTTCTTCCTGAATATACGATGTCCAGTCACCAGTAAGGTATTCACCTTTATTGATTTTGTCTTCAAAAAGAGCATAAATAGATTTGTTCGTTTCGGACATATTTTTCAAGATTCTTTCTAATTCCATTATTGAAATGATTTGAGGCTTTATATCAAATAATTTTAGATCAACATCCTTTTTCTCAAAGTGCTCACTCAAAACATTACTATAATACCAATCACTATTGGCCTGATATAATTGCTTATATGTCACAACGGCAGATATGATTTTCTTGTTTTGAATGTCTCCCACCAAGTCGAAAAAGACTTTATCATTTAATTGTTTTGCTACTGAAGTTAATTGTTCAAATCCTGTGCTAATCTTTTTGCTAGAATTATCGCCCTTCATTGCATATTCAGATGATATATATGCACTATATTCTATACCCTTACATTCGATTAAGAATATATAATCTTCGTAAACAATAACGTAATCACATACTTTTTTATCCGATAATTTTCTTAGTTGATTTTCAGTAATTATCTGCGAGTCATTATTAAATAATCTAATAACTTCGCCCACGTAAGATTCAAAAGAAGCACCAAACTCAAGGCCAAAAACACTGGGTATGTCTTTTTTGCAAATATCAAAAATGCCTTCTAAAACCCTTCTCATCAGCAACTCTTTATGTACGGCGAGATAGTTATCTTGATCATCTAGTTTTAATAATGGTCTTTCAAGAAATGCGCCTTGTAGATAGGTATCATAAAAAAGAGCGTGTATTTCACCAATTTTCTTCACAACATTTGTGTTAAATTCTTTAACTTGGTTTTTGGTTATTGAAAACAATCTGAAGAAGTCATCAATCTTAGCTTCGGTATAAATGTTCTTATCTAATCCGTATAAATATTGTTTAGACAATATTTTCGGGTTTCGTTGAAGCATTCCTGCATAGAGGGCAAATCCCATTGTATACCACTCCAAGAATGACATATTATATGTGTCGATAAAGTATTTTTCGCTTTTCTTAAAGAAATTTGGAATAAATATCTTCAGCGATCTCCCAATATAATCGGACCCATAGCCTTGTTGTAAATAAAATTGCTGGCGTGACATATTAATGAAAAATTCAACTACTCCATTTGGCTGTTGGACTAACAGCCTTTGCGCTATTGGGTCATAATAATTCTTGTAATGCTTCATGATTTTTTGAAAATCTTTGAGTGTAATTTCCTCGTGTCTGTATTCATGATGATATAGAAGATTGGATTGAATTGAATGCAAAATGAAATGCATCGGATAATGCGCCATTCGCCGTCTGTCTTCAAAAACATTTTCGATTATATTAGACGCAAAAAGAGCATATGAAGTCGGATCATATTTTTTTAACATGGCCTGTAATCTCTCTCGAAAGATGTCTGCTTGGTGTTTTAAACGATAATCTGAATCTTCCATATGCTCCAACCTTTCTATTGTTGTTTTCACCTTTAATAGTATAGCATTATTTGACTATAAACTCATAATGACTGTATAACCATTTCATAAAATCAGACTTTTATTAAATTACACAAATCTACCAATCATCGGTTTATCGTAAATCCCGAACCATCTCTGATAATTGTTTTTCACGCTATTAAAGTATTCATCTTCAATTTCTTCAAAATGATCAAAGAAATTATCATTAGCCGTGCATCCTCCAAATCCTTCGCCTATGTAAACTACAATAGCAGAGGAATTCACTTCATGAAGTCTTCTTAGCGCCCTATATGCCACATCATCCATATAAGGCCATGACATTATAAGTATGTCTATCTGATTTCCGTACTCCTCAATCGCTGCAATAGCATCCATTTGTTCTACTTTTGTCACTGTTTCTTTCCATTCTTTATATTCTCCATGATTCATGTTTGCCTAAGAAAAATCATCAGTTGTAATAATATCAACACCTTTTTGGCGCAGCGCATAAGACAAAATTCCCCGTCCAGCCATCACTTCTAAACATCTTCTATTGTCGATCCACTCAACAAACGGATTAATCCATCTCCAAGAAACAAAAGCGAACATTCCTTCTTTGTTATATTTATATCTTGCCTCGAACGCTCCGTCTTGGAAGGGGTTGTTAAAGACTGGCATTGCCTCTGGAATAACATAAGCTGCTCTCACTTTATTCTCTGTGATTTCATATGTACTCATAATTATCATTACTCTCAAATTTTGATAAATTAACTGTTTTATTAACTAAATTGATATTCAGCCCATACATAGCCTTCAGCGTCTCTGTAATTGTCGCTTCTGTCGCCATTCTCTTTTTCCCCAGGCCAATCAATCAACTCGTTTTTAAGTTCTTCCCATGTGTGAACCGTGCCATATTCATCAACGATCTCGTAAACATCTTCATTTTTTGCATAGAAATCCTTCAATTCCTTGACGCTTTTGAATTGAGGCTGTTTTTCAAAAAGTGGCTTCCACCCACCGGATCTTTTACCAATATGAATTTCTTCGTATCCAACATTTGTGAGGCTTTCGATTCTGAATTGTACATCATATATATTTTCTTCCGCCGCATTCCATTCTTTAAGTTGGTTTAAAAAGACATTAATCACTTGGTTTCTTTTGTTCATTTCCTCCCTATGATAAATATATTCTTTTCTATTTCTCAAATAATAATTTGTACTCATTTTGATCACTCCCATTATATTATTCTAATAAAATCCTGCTTTTATGAAGACATCCCCATAAAGTGATAGCCTTCTTCCTTCATATACTCGATATGTGCTCTCAACTCTCCATAGCGGATCTGCTCAGGAGTAAACTTAGCAAGTTTTAAATCGCCTTGATTATCCATGAATCCATACTCAGAAGGTTCTTTGTCTTTAATATCTTCTAACATTTTTTGAAGTTCTCCACTGTTAAAAGCGTCAATCACTTCCAAAGCCATATACTTCTTTTGAGCTTCATCAAAGGTTCCATTATCCCTATTGTTATAATACATATTACACAGTCTAATGAGGCTTTCCACACGCGCCTTTTTCATATATATCGACTCCTATAGGTTGATCAAATACTGTTTTTATTTAATTTACTGTTGAATTAATAGTTTGATTTGTCCTCTGTTAATTATACTTTCCAAGTCAGATACATAATAATGTTCACTTGCGAACCCTTCATACATTGGCTCTAACGTGAGTTTATATCCATCCTCCACTTTGTATCTATCAGTGTTAATTCTGAATAACATTGGAACTTCAGGATCTGAAGAAGATGTGTAAGATATACCTAAGATTGAATTAAGAGGTTTCGCTTTATCCAGAAAAAACACCTTGTCTACACCGTTTTTCAAAATAATCTCAGTTAATTTTTTCATATTAATTCTCTCCTTTTTGGATAAAATCGTTGTTTTAAGTTGTTTATTTCTTCAGGATTTGTTTTGCCTTGTTTCTTTCGGACTCACTATCAAAAATTATTTTAAACAGTCCCGAAACTCCTTCAAATAACACAGTTTCAATATCCCAGTAAGTCCATTCAATACCCGCCTTATCTAATTTTTTCGTGTCCTTGGTAGTCACCAATAGTCCATATTCCATTATAATTCCTCCTAATAAATTATAATTTTTATAACAATAAATCTATTAATTTTGGATCTTTAATTTCTGCCGTATGCTGTTGATGCACATATTCAATATTAATTGGTTTATAATCAACAAAACCATTTTTCATCTCGTACTCATACTTTTCACTATTTAGAATAACATCAATTCTGATAATATCTTTATCTAATACTGCATTGCTCAAATCTTCGTCGTATAGTGCTTTCAGCAAGATGAATTCATTAGTATCAAGCATTCAATTCACCATCCTATATGTATTATTACTTCCTCTACCTTTATTTATATTTTATCATATATTATTATTTTTGTATATACCTTTTTATTCTGGGGCCACAATTCATCTGTGACCCCAACTGAACTATTCATTATTCGCTCCGTTGAGTACTCATATACTCTTCATAAAGCTTTTGGAGGCCGTTAATCCGTCCGTTGATACTATCTTTTTTTGTTGTGCCTCCCTTAGACCATCTACGATATGCATCATCTCGTTTGTTGTTATTGACATAATGCTGCAAAAACGGACGAACATTTTCATTGAAATTGTTATTGATGATGAAGCAGGTTACAACTGGGATGAACACCTTTGTCATAAACTTGGCGTACTCTGGCAATGTGTTTTCAATAAAATCAAAAGCTCGTGATACTTTATCAAAAATGTCCTCATCAACTTTAGTTTTTACGAACAAATCAGTAATGTTTGCCGTTCCATAATCTTTGACTTCGTACCGGCCAACTAATGCCAATGCTTGAAATACAGACATTTGCGGCTCTGACTTTCTAACACTTCCGTCAGCAAAATGAGCAACATTCGTAAACAGCGGATGCCCATTTACTTTTTGCTGGACGAATTCACTTGTTTCCGGCTTCGCGCGAACGATTGCTAGGTGAGAATTACTCATTTTCGCCCCCTTGTTAAGACGATCAACGAGTTTTCTTGAGACTTCCGCCTTATCTTCTCCTTCTTCCAATTCAACCGGACGGATAGCAATTGAAAATGAATTAAATTCTTCTTTTAAAATTTCAGGAAAATCCGAAAACTTCAGCCCTGAGATATCATATTCTTCCCCATCGGCTTCCAAAATAAATGGTTCTACGTTTCCCAATTTATATCCATCATTTTTAAAAGAGTGTAAATATGTAGCCCGTTGTCCACCATCAACAGTATCATATACATTTAACTCTTTGTCACCCACGATTCGCTTTTCTTTAATTGCTGTTAACTCTGGGATAAAAAACGTAAATACAGAATCAATTATTGTTGTGGCGTCCGCATCCGTCCATTGTCCAGAGGGGCGCTGATAGGGATTATCAAAAACAATGGTACCCTTGTCAATCATAGTACACATCTGTTTAACGTTTGTATTAAAGGGACTAACTCTTTTCATTATTTAACCCCCTTTCATCAGCCCCAATTATAGTAAAAAGCACAGTAACTTTATTCAGATATTCCTCTTTAAATTCGGTGACTTTTTTCCCACCAACAGTTATTTGACCATCTAAGAAACGAAGAATTGCATTAATGCGTTTTACTCCGTCCATTACCATTAGACTTGAATTTTCACCCACAGTTGTTGTTGTAAAAGTAAAATCCTTATCTGCCTCAAGATTGTAGAGTAGTGTTCCTACATAAATAGATTGCTCGTCTTCTGTTCCATAATCATCAACTATTTGAAGTGAATTCGAATAGTCAATTCCTAACTGCGTATAAACCTTTGAAAAATTAGTCAATGAAACGGTTTTAATATCAACAATACTCATTGTCGCTACCTCCACTCATAATTGTGTTTTAATTCGTCTAACTCAATACCTAATACCTTGGCAATTCTTAAGAGTTCTTTACCAGTAAATCGATCTGTTGCAATTTTGTCTAGAAAGGTTTTATATTTTATATTGGCCTTCTCGGCCACCCAAGCTTTTATAAAACCCTTTTCTTTTATTATATCTGAAATGTAATTCCCAAGATGCAATTAGTATCACCCCCTCATTTTTTACCTATATTTTAGTACTAATACACTGAAATTTCAGACAAAAGAATAAAATAAAATTCCATAAAAGTAACATTTCAAGCTAATCAATATTATGTGTTGCTCTCTTTTTCATACCTAAATATTACCACTGTATCACTCATAAGTCAATAATTATTTTTGCTTTAAAAGCTACTGACTGCTTTGCTTTTCAGCATCGAATCACAATCGTTTCTCCGTCCTGTTTGCGAATAGTCGCCTGAAACACTCCATTAATACATTCAACTAATTCTAATGCAGATCCCTGGTACCAAAACAAATAATCCTCTAAAACTTCACTGAATTTAACCGGCACACCATCAGGACGGAACCCAGACTTAACGAGGTAACTTTCATCATCAAAATCCGTCTCATATTCTTCAAACCATACGAACCGGCCTTGTTGCATGACAAAAGTAGCCTTAGTATCGGATGGTACATAACCGGCAGCTAGGAAGTAATCTATAGTGTTGTAATCTGCCAATTCTCCTTCTTGCCCATTTTTGACTATATATAGACCACCGTCATCCATTAACTGAATCTTTACTTCCTCGACTACTTTCGTCATAATACTTGCCCCCTATCTCCTACGTTACATCGTAGATTATGGTTCAATAGTAACACAAACACTTGTTCTTATAAAGCGATATTTTTCACTCTTTTAAGTCAATTGTGATTGTTGTCCATTAAACATACAAAAAGAGCACAACCGTATCGTTTACGATTGAGCCCTTTTTGTATTTCTAAACGTTTAGGAAGCTTTCTGAATGGAAACATCAGCGAGTGAGTTTTTACTTTTACCAAATCTAATTAGCTTTCTTATAGGTTCTTCATAGTATCTAAATGATAAAGATGCTAACCCAATCGTCACGATTAAAGAAAGAGAATAATCCAACCAACTAATTAGATTCAACTCATCTATATAATTTAGTACTAGAGCATGCAATATGTAAAATGAGAAACTAATCTCCCCCAAAAAGACTAGAAATCTGTGTGATAACATTTTTGAAATTACTCCCCCTCCATATGCAAAAATGAAAATCATTAATCCCCATACTGGTACATAATATTGACCCTTCATGTTTGGCAAGTTTATATGTCCTGCCAATAATACAAATAACACTAATAAAGCCAAACTTGTAAACTCTAATAAAGTCATATATTTAGATTTTAATTTTATTCCCCTTTCTGATAATTCAATAAAAACATTCCCCAATATCATACCAAATACAAATTCAAAGATTCGCGTGAAAGGAAGGAAATTAAGAATCCACACATAAAAAATATTATCTTGTGTTAATATCAGATTGAAAGTGAATAAAGCCGCCCATGATAAAAAAACTATAGTTACGACTTTCTTTGCATTTCTAGTGAAACTTATTTTTGAAAAAAAGAACATAATAAACGGAAACATAAAATAGAAAAATGCTTCCGCCGACAGTGTCCAAGATACATTATTGAAATTAAACCAGATCCCCGAACTCGGAACATAACCCTGAAGCAACAGTAAATTAATTCCAGAAACAATTACCAGTTTAATGCTATATAATCCATCTGGATGAAAAGTAGATAGAAATAATGGCAACGAGAGAAAGAAAGTGAGTAAATGCATAGGATAAATCTTAGCAAATCTTGCTTTATAGAATTTTTTTACATATTCTTTTTCTAAAGTTCTAAACTTGTTGCTGTAATTATAGGTAAGTATAAAGCCTGAAAGAATAAAAAAGAATTGTACTCCAGCATGTCCAAAACCAGCATTAACGAAAAATGCAACACCAGTATGAAACAAAAAAACCATGAGAGCAGCAATAAATCTAAATGAAGTAAGAGGCTTTAACATCATTCTATCTCCTTTTCGTTCTTAATAGTGAACAGTATATATTGAATATACTATATTTAGGTATTATGTTCCATATAAATATTACAAAAAACACTTGATAAAAGTATTTGTTATGCTATTATAGAGTTGTAAGCAGATAGAATGTTTGTCTCCATCATTTAAGATGGTGTGGATTAAAATAAGCTAAATTTTTTCCTTAATAAAAAAGCCCGAAGGTACCCGCCTTCGAGCTTTTTTATTATTCCGGCAATACCCCTTCTTGCTCTGACGTTGCGATTATTTTTTGCAGATCCTCAAATCGTTTAGCTCCCTCCGCCTTTAACCATTCCAACTGTTTGAAGACCATATTATAATCCTCTCTAATAAACGCTTTATTTAATAGTAAAGCCTGTTCCTCATGCTGTTTCTTTTCTTTATCATCTGGCTGCGCCGCGCCAATGGCCCGCATAACACCAGGAAGCGCATCAAAGCGTTTAAGCCCATCCTTGATTACAAACCCAATGAGTCTATCCAGTAATTGATCATCCCCGGCACGAAGTGCGCGCTCTATGTTCTGCATTGTTTTTTCGTGTTCTTCCTTCCACTCGTTGATCCATAGGAGAGCAAGCTCCTTTCTCCGCTCTGGAGAACTTGCTTTGTTTAATTTTTGGCCGATTGATAATCTCCCCATGTTAATTCCTCCTAAATATATTATGAAGATATGATATCAATTAAATGGAAATAATGCCATGACAAAATTGAGATTTCCGTATGCCTCAGTTTTGTCATGGCATTATTTCCTAGTTACATTTATTTAACTTCCTGAACCAGCGTCTTCTCCGCCAACTCCTTCAGGCGGCGGAATCGAGTGCCCTCCAACATCCGATCATTTCCAGATTTAAGGATGGCATCCAAAGCCTCTTCGTCCGATACCGTCTCGGCCCAATCGCGCTGTCCGTCCCACTGTGTACCGTGAATTAGTACGTACCTGCCATCACGTAACTGCGTGATGCCCAAGTGCGTACCCAGCCCGCCATCCGACCAGTTGCTACCATTCCAGCCGTCGAGATATTCATTATACTCGACGCGTGCAACCACCGGACCCTGCCGCCATGTATTGTCATACACGTTTACTTTGCTCATATTATAACACTCCCGTATTATTATTTTTATTTAAAGAGTAACAAAAGTAAGGTTACCATATGCACTATCTACATAATAGGCATATTTGAAACCCTTTTTATCCATCAGCACCTTAGCCTTGGCGTCTGACACCTTAATAACACGATCATTATAATAGTAATAACCGCCCAATTCATCCAGTTCCTCCACTGTTTTATTAGTCAATAACACATCGACAGCAGCGTCAATTGTTGTGACTTCTGGTTCGATACTACGCTTTTCAAAAGCCCCCAGTATTTCTCCGAAAGCTGTCGAGCTGCCATTTGAATCACTCCATCGAACCAGCAGACCCCCGGCTTGAAGCTTAATGATTTCAAGCTTTCTGCCGCTTGTGGGAGTGATAATATCCACTTCTCTTCTTTCAAAGTGAACACTTGCGGGGATATCCGCATAAGGTTCTTCCGCCCATTTTAGAATCTGCATGTATTCATCAAATAACGGCTGACAATCGCCGTTAACGGCGCTCAAAATATATTCGGGAGTAATATCCCGAAGAGAAGCGAAAGTCGAAGAAAACATCGAGAACAGTTTGATAAATTCTTCGGAATCAACCATCGCTGAAATCTCTGTAATCTTATTCATTATATTATCTCCTTCAGCCCGTCATCTTAATGTGACTGCGGCAATTAATAGCTTGGTAGCCATGTCCCTCGGGCTTTCGATGTTTAAAATGCTAATCTCGGAAAGATATACACTCGCAGGAGCCGGGCTTATTGCTGCGAATGGAAAAAGTCCATAATACGTTGATCGTACTGTATGCGTACAGCCATGTACGAACTGCCCGCAAAGGCCAATTCCACAACCATTGAATTTTTTGAGAATTCAATGAGCCGACAGAGCTGATTAATGCTCAGTACATCTTTATCACCGGGACCGTACCACGTTGAAAGTTCTGTGTGTTCAATTAATAATTTTTCACTATCCAGCCAAATAATGTTGGCTGTATAGTAGTGGTCCTCATCATCCCTTTTATTGAGTTCTCTTCGGATTATGTCATCGGCCACTTGTCGGGCGCAACACTCGTGCAAAGCGTATGCCAGCCCAATATTTTTAAGGAAGAGAGCCGCTTCTCTGCTTTCAAATGTTAGATTGATATCGTCGTAATCGACGACCTCCACCCAATCGGGGTTTCCTAAAAGGTCCCCCATTACTGAAGCGATTTGTATCTTACCGCCTCCCACATCTTTCGCAATATAACGGCTTTTATTCTTAACGGCCTCATCATAACTGGTGGCCTTAAGCTTTTTCAAAAACATTTTGTATTGCGAGTACGTAAATACATACCCGTCGTCACCATACAAATCCGAGTCCAATTCTCGGAACCCTTCTTTTTCTAAATCCTCCCGCTGATACTGGTTTAAAACCTTGACCACAATCCATTCTTCACAATCCTTTTGAAATTTTACCATTTGCTCCATTTCATATCCTCCTTCAGTTTCCGCCTTGTCGCGTATTTATATTTGTATTAATATACTTGTATTAATATCCTTAAAATAAGCATTTTATATAACTTGCCATTCTTCAATGATCATCTCATTCATGTGCATTTTTTGTTTATCTTGTTCGGCTGCCTCTCTGGATGAGTAAATGCTATACAAGGTTTTATTATCATCATCGTAGTAGTATTCAAGCATGTAGAATAAGCAATATACTTTCACAGTACTCCTCCTATGTATTTTTATCTTTAAATGAAACAAGAATTTTATCAACTTTTTATAATACGTAAGTTCTCTGTTCCTCAACTTCTTTAAGAATAAACCCTTGCTTTTTATCACTCTCAGCGGCTGATTCACAATATGCAGACACTCCCCAAAAACGGTTTGGGTAGGTTGTGTTATTATCAGGCGAATAAATTTCATAATACTTTACTACTCCATTGTGATGATTGCAAATCCCCATGCATTCTTTCATTTATAGCACTCCTTTAAATTTTTATTTTAATAAAATCACTCTTTTACCAACAAATTGCGAATTACTTTATCTAAAAAATATTTTTTGTTTGGTCTAATTTCTTGATTCAATGTTACAGGTACTTCAATTATCTTCCCTGTTCCTTCGAGTCCCATTTTGACTACTCCATAATTGGTCTTTTCCATAAATACCGTTCCAATTTCCTTCGTTGGATCATCGCTCATCACATGCACTAAAGCAGCATCGCCTCCTTTGAATGGAGCCTTTAACCACAACCAGTATACTCGACCATCGGAGAGTTTGTAATAATCGTAATCCCCTCCATTTGCTGCCCTGTATTCTTTGATTGTAACTCTGCTCATGTGATATCCTCCAAACTTAATAGAATGAGTATTTGCTGTGTTTTATGTATCTCTCTTATGTATATAATTATACAGCATCGCTTTATATTTGTCAAATATATTATTATCTTTGTATTAAAAAAGAGCGATTATTATTCGCTCTTTTCTCACTTATGATGATTATTAAGAAAGCTAAGTGCATCTTTACCTTTTAGTACTCTACATTCTCCAGTACATATGCCGCATGTACTTTTATTTTTATACAATCCATATTCAATCGCGTAACCATCCTTATAGACAAAAACAGAATAAACACTTTCTCCTTTATATATTACCGGCCTAACTGCTTTATCTAACAGTTTTCTTTCTAGTTCTCTTCTTCTCTCCACAACACAGCGGCCATGTACCGCTGGTTTCCCTAGCTCCCATTCTACCGTATCGCCTATATTAATATGCTTAAAACAATACGGACACGTACTAGCGAACTTAGACTGTATGAGCATGTGGGACAATTAGATCAACAGATATAGAGATGGGGAAGTGCGGAAAACATCTATTCCAACGACTAATAAAATTCATCTTATCCTCTTCGGATGCCTCTACAACGGTATACAGACGATGTGGAGCCATCGCCCATCTAAATACACCATTTGTTAGGCAGTGTTTTCCTTCAGGGTCTTGTACAATAGCTCCAGACCAATTATCCGTTTTAATCCAGTTTTTGATAATGTACATATAAACAACTCCTTATTATTTTTGTATAATAGAAACGCTACACTTTATCAATAGTCCTACAGCAGCCAGGACCAATAGGACTACCATAATGAATTTTGCTCCTGCTGAAAAAGTAGGAGAACATGTTATAAAGAGAAAGAGTGAAAGAAAAACAAGTCCAATTCCCCACATCGGAATGAATATTGTGTTGTCATTGTCGTTATGCTTCATTTGTTTCACTCCTTATGAAATCTTGCTTTTATTAAATTATTGCTCAATAAAATAGCTTGTTGAGAAATAGTCAAAACTAACAATTTTTTCGCCAACTTTTAAACGAAACCCATCCGTTAATCCATTGAATTGAGTAAAGCCCAGAAAATCAACTTTGATTGCATTCTTTCCATTTGACGATTCCCATCCCATGCAGAATTCATCTCTCATGTCTTCTTGTATGTTTCTAGGGACGTTGTTATATCTTACATTGAGATTCTTCATTTGTATTCGCCCTCTTTTTTTGAATAAAATTATCATTTTAAGGGGAGTTGTCTCCCCTGTTTGCTCATCTTCCTTGATAATCTTTCAGATCCCATTCAGATATTTTCGGCCATCCTTCCCAACCGAAATACTGACCATTTCTTTTTGGGAGTTCTGCATTCAGTATTTCATCGATTGTTGCGTTTTCTTTCTTCAAAAGTTCTTCCCATGTCATATGTATTACCTCCGCTTCATTTGATACATTTATTATACATCGGTAATTTTGTTTTGTCAATAATATTATTATATTTGTACTTTTTAATCATCCCACCCATTGGATAAGCACCATGAACCAAACCACAACACAAACGGCAAGAATAATCTTATATTTTGCTGTCCATTGGACCATAGCGACATTATCCTGTTGTTCTTTTTCTTGGATTCTCATTCCCATGTCATTCGCCACCTTTTTTTATTTTTGTATATACTAGATACTAACACGGATCTCGACAGTATTCCCGCAATATGTTACAACGTCTGTTTTGCAACAAGTACAGAGTTCTAACACCTTCATATTGTCCCCTGTTGTTTTAAGAACTAGAGAACCGTCTTTTTTAATAATTTTTATTATTTTTTTACTCTTACTTTTCTTCTTCATCTCTTCGTCGTGCCTTACGGCCTGTTTAATAGTTTGCTCTGTAATAGTCATCTGTAACATCTCCTTTGTTATATGCGTTATGTATTGCTTAGCCTCAATTGAATATTAACATAAAATAATTATATTTGCAATATGAATATGACTCTAAATACAAAATGTTCACTCAAAATTAGAGTGAACTATGTTAATCAATTATAAATTAACCCCTCTCTTATTCCTCTTCCTTTTTACTTGTTAAAAGATTAATCAAATTTACTGCATATTCCTCTAAAAATATCCGAATCTGTTCACTCACCTCCTGCTCGGAGTCAATTGCACCGGCTTTATAAGCTTCAGCCGTTCCCGTCAAATCCTCAAGAGCCAGATCAGTAATACTTTTATATCGGTCTTTATTTGCGTCTGTGAATGCGTTGTTGATTACACTGGACTTATATTGACGGTCGGTAAGCAGCGTAGCGGAAATGACTTCGTTTTTCTGTATTTTATTCTTAGGCATTTCTTAGTCTCCTTTGCGGGTCCAGATTGTTATACTCATTATACGCTAAACTTGAAAATAAAAGCACGGCCAGCAACATTAATAAACCGTAATAATCGACATATATGTATTGTCTCTGCTGTAATTTCTAATTGAGATAACAACATGACGTTTATTATAGCCCTCTACAACATATTTAAATTCTCTTTTGGTGGCATCCCATTCCGCTCTAATCGACTTGGGGTTCTTCAGAATAAACAACATCCGATCCTCGGTAAAGTTGCGGTCACGTTGCCGTAGGCGCTGAAGCGCATGAGTGGTAAATCTGTATTGTGCTTGCTTAGCAAGTTTAGGAATAAGTTTTAAGAGTTCATCATCTGGTATAGGTTTTTTATACATAAAAAACACCTCCCATATAACTATCTTTAGTTATATTATACAGGAGGATGTGCTGTATTTCAAGTATATGTTATTATTTTTGTATTAATTGTAGATTGTTTGATAGAACTCCTCATACAACTCTTTGTTAAAAAATCCAACGGCTTCAACGAAGTCATGAAGTCGATTTTTATATTCTCTTTGTTTGTCAAGATCATTCTGTTCAATGACCCACTTCAAAAAGCCCATATATTTATTAAAATCATTCCTGATTTCATTGTCTGACATTACAACATTTCTTTCATAGTCTGCGGCGACTGACTTTTCAGTTTCGTATTCATCATTTTTAACGCCGAAAGCTTTGCAAATGGTTGCACTCTGAACCATAACGCGCAAGCTTTGCTCTCTGCTGTGCAGTGTTTGAAACATCAATTCTTTAACTTTTTTCATAAGGATAACATTGTTCATTTTAACCGCTCCTTTTATATGAAGTGATTAACTTCTTGATAAAAGTATATCATAATCAAGAGCGGTTTACAACATATATTTATAATATTATTATTTTTGTATTAAACTGCTGTACTATTTTGCTGGTCCTTATTTACTAGATACAGGACAAAGCGCTTTGCATCGGTCAGCGTGTCCGTTGTTTTAAGATTTGATTCAATCTCTCTTCCGTCAAGCGTGAACACTCTAAAGCATCCCCAGGCTTTAGCGATCATGTATTGTTTGTAGATATATACCCGTTTAGTTTCGGTATATCCTGCAACGGTTATAGGTAGTTTATCCGTTTTAAATTGTGCTGAATCAATGTCAGTAATGGAGTTAATTTGATTCTGAATTGCTTGCCGCTCGTCTTTATATATATCACGTTTAGCACGGTCAACGGCCTGTTTCATGTAATCGGTTATTTCAATTGATTCTTTCATGAGTTTATCAATTCTATCCATTTTTTTATTATAGTGGTTTACGTTAACGCCTCCTCTGCCGGTCACGGCAATATTCGGGGTCGCCGCTTTAGCAGTGAGATAGGCAATTTTGTTGGCATGGTATTTCTTTTTAAAGGATTGAAGAGCCTTTTTGAGATAGTAAATAATTCGTTGGTTGTCTGTAGTATTGCAGATATTACTAACCGTTTCGTTCCAACTTGTGAAATAGTCTTGTATTTCCTTTGTTCTGTCCTTTTCTTCGCGCCGAAAAATCCAATTTGAATCATGTTCCCGCCGCTGAAGTTCTTTACTGATTGTATATGTGTCGATATCGTTGATATTAATATCTGGGTACGTGTAAGGCTCTGCACTGCCTTGTGGGGACTCTGTAGGCTCTAAGGAGTTAGCAAAAGCAATAGTATTAGTTGACTGCTTAGCGTACCACATTTTTTGCGGCTTAGACCATCTAAAGCCGTTTGACTTAAGTTGTGCGATCATCTCAGGCGATGGTATAGAGGCGAAGCGGATTTCTACACCGTTGCGCTCGGCGTTTAGCGTAATGGAGACAGTTTCAGGAGTGGACGCAGAAACAGCGTTATAAACCGGCTCGGCTGCTTCTGTGGCTGTCTCGTTGGCTGTGGGCGCTTCTGTTTGTTCTTCTTCTCCCTTTCCCTTTTTATCGGGATCAGAAGAAGAAGAAACGTCATCAAACATGTAAATAGCAAGGATATGTTTAACTTCTGCCGTTTTTTCATCGTCCATTTTATAGACAGAGGTTAACATATTTTTATATTCGTCCTCTGACCATTGAAACGGCCTTTTTAGGCCAGCAATAGACATATAAAAGTTATAAACATGATTGCCGAGTGGGTTAGTATCATTAATATGGCTCTTAGATACGTCTATGCGGCCATCATGAGTGCGGCCATCCGCCCAGGTGATAATAAAGGCTGTTTTGCTGTAACCTTCCTTATATTCGCGCTCGTAGGCGATGCGCTTAATGATTGCGTTCGCTTCGGCAAAAGTGGAGACTGTGGTATTTTCGGCAATTACGGAAGATTCAGCCCAAAGGAATGTAATGGATTGAACTGGGATTTGTGCAGATTGTACAGGCTCAGGATTGACAGGCTCGGCGGAAACAGTGGTAACCGTTTCAGCTTCTGCGGTCTGTTCTGCTACTTCCATAATTTCAGACGTAACCGCTTCTTCTGCCTCCATTTCGGGAGTAGCGGCATTCTGCTCCTCCCAGATTTGCTTAACCGTTTCGCCAAATTTGCGATTGTAGTACATTTTATTTTCAGGAAGCAGATAAAATCCCGGCATACGGGATTCAACTTCAGCGGTAAATTCTGGCGAATATTCGACGTTGCAGAAAACATATGTATTTGCACCGGACAGGATTTCGCCCGTGTGATGATCGTACGATACATTTTTATATTTATCTGTAATGGCCTCAACAGCGGCCACGGAAGGAAGATCCGTCCAGGAAACGTTAATAGCACAACCGGCCGAAGAACGAACCGAGAACTTTGTAAGCGGGAAAGCTTCCTTAAGTGCTTGGCGAAGTGCTTGAGCGGTCAGTGCGATTTGAGTTTTTGCCATTTTGAAAACCTCCTATGAATAATTACTGTTTATTAACTCTATAATTCATTATAACACAATACCGTTTAAATAACAACATTATTATTATTTTTGCACTTATTAATTGTGGTATTAATATACCTTTATCAATACTTCAGCGTTAACAATCACTATTTCCCCTTCATCAAGCGAGTCAATGAAGGTATTGTCAGCTTGATAGCCAGCGACAATATAAAGGTGTTTACACGGAAAATAATCATATACTGTTTTATGAGACATGAAATCCAAGTATGAAGGAATATGATAATTATTTTCACACTTCAAATCCCATACGGACGTTCCAGCCATTAAAGCAGAATTGTTATATTCTTCAGATCCGTATGCAGGGAAATCACGTTCATCAACGCGTTCGATATTATGCCGTGAGCAATCACAAATTTCTCCGGGTTGGCGGTCTTTGTCCTCAAAACGGAATCCGATATATTCATAACTTTGATAGTTGTTAAGAGGAGATGAAATGTTTTCATCATAAAATGTGCGGCAAAATGCGAAGAAGTCAAGAATATTTGTGTCTTTTGTTGGAAGTGGAAGCGAAGAAATGAGTGAAGATGTATTGGATACGTTAAGAGTAGACATATTAATAACCTCCTATTAGTCTCATTTGTTATATATATTATACCTTGTATTTAATTACTTGTATATAATTATTTTTGTGCTAATATTGGAGAGAATTATTCTCTCTTTTGCTTCCTTGACACAAAAGCATATACAAGGCCAGAAAGGGAAATAAGAATAGATAAGGATACAAAGATAATATTAAGCGGCGTAAGAGTCATATATATAGTTGTGATAATGGATGTAAGGAGTAAAAGGACAAAAGTGAAGATTGTCATTTTAGACATGGGATCATCTCCTAATTAATTTTTTAGAAAAAGGATAATTAAACGTTGCATAAAATCATAATACGTGTTATATAATACGTAAGGGATTCAAGAAAGCCCTGTGAAAGCAGCTCTCTTGAATGGAGGCTTTAACGCTGGTGTTTATCCTTTCGCCGAGGATAGACACCTTTTTCATGTTGTAATGATTCTAGTTGTAAGCGTTCAGCCTGTTCCTTCCTTGACTCTCTCCTATCTTTTCTAATATTAAGAATAAGATTAGGAATACCAAGAGCGAAAGTCAGAAGGAAAGTGATTAAAGGAAGGTTATCCTTTAGGAGTCTCATGCTATCACCTCCTTTCCCTTACAAGAATATTATAACATAATAGACTGATTGTGTATATAGGAATGAGGTTAATATTATTATATTTGTGTTAATTAATGTGGCTGAATTGTGTATGATTGAATGTGATTAATAAATAGTTGGATATAGTTGGTTAATGCAAAAATGAAATAGAGTTTCATAGAGTGAAACTATGACAGCGATTTATGTCACTTCGTTATGGAATCGAATATGCGGATTTACGTCACTGGTACATGTGACACAAGGTAAAAATTTAAAATTAAATGTGCATATATGAAAATTTTTTTGAGAATTCAGCATAAAACTATTGACATTTTAGATGTTCTATGGATCATATAGCACCTATCCTAGATGGTATCTAACTATACTAATGTACCATCTATAGGGGGGTATTTTACATCAAAAATTAACTTTTATTTCCATATTATACCCCTAGCACTTCCACTCCCACACTCAACTCAATTTTCACCTCCCTCTAATTTTTATCAAAATCCTCTCCCCCTCCCCATCACTTAAATAAGTCATATTTCCTCTTCATTTCCCCTAATTGTTATCGTAATTGCTATCGTCACACACGATAAAAACTCAACTCCCATCTACACTTTTTCTCTCACTCTTATTTACGCTATCTCAACTTTTGCTCAATTTCATGTACAATTTGACCTAAAACACCTTGCTACGTCTACACTTTTACGATAGCACCTCAACGACAACAGAATTCTCTCGCTCATCTTCTCAATTTGCTATCTATATCAATCCTATTCATTAAGAATTTTTCCCTTGATTTGTCTACCTTTTCTCTACCTTTTTCCCCTTCCCATACATGTTCATTACATCACTTTTACAAATTGTTATCGTCTCAATTTTTTATCACACGATAACAATTCAACACCTATCCATACCGGGGGATATATAAACACAAAAAAGGCAGCATCCATTCAACCTGGATACTACCCTGATATTTTAAACAAATAAAAAGGCGTCCAGATATAAATTCTGAACACCAATTTATTCGTATGTATTAATTCAATAAATCTCTTTCTTCAACATTATTCCCCTTATATTTGTTTTCAATGTAGTTTTCCACAATGCTCTCCATCGTCAACTTATCTTCTTGTTTCAATTCAATTTCAAACTTTTTGATTGCGTTCCATCTAGACTCTTTGTAATATCTATAATCGGCAAGCGAAAGTCCTTTAATGTATTTGATTGCTGATTCAAATTTAATTTTTGGCGTCTCGTCATATCCACAAGCATTTTCATTCACCATATGTCTATAAATGGACCACAACCCTTTGATTACCTTATTCCATTCCTTATAAAAATCTGCACCTTTGGAATAGTCAATTTCGTATGATGGGAAAAGGATCTTAGTTATTAATGTTGCTCTCTGGTGCATTTCTTTTCGGATAGACTTTTTTTGACCTGTTGTTACTCTGTCATCCTGTCTATATTCATTATAAAAGTCAATCATAAAATTCCCAATTGCTTTAACTTGACTAGTATTATGGCGCATCTCATCCCGTAAATTTTTAACCTCATCCAATGTTGAGAGTGAAGATTGTAGCGCGATTTTAAGCGCTGTATGCATAGATTCAAACTCGTCGTCACCATTAGGATTAATCGCAATTACATTACTCATTATTTATTATCTCCTTTGTTTTCCGCTTAGTTTAGTTAATTTCAATTACATTTTTAGTACGAACTACTGTATTGTCTTTGTCTATGAAGTTGATCAAGTTATTAGTATACTCCTCTAGTGCTTTTACGGATTCTAACAACTCTTTTTTCACTCCTCTATCTGCAAAAGACATGGCTCCTTGTAAATATAAGCTTGGTGCAGCTTCTTTTATAAAGTTTTGAATCTTTAATTGTAGCTCAAACATACTCACATGTGTTTTAGACTTTAGGATTTCTTCTTTTCTTTTACTCTCTAACAATTCATACTCTTCAGACTTTATGTACTCTTCTAATCGTTCTTTTTCTTCAATTGTTTCAGACAATGACATTTGAATTGCATTTAAATTTTTTTCATAATTGTTATTTTTGCTTTTAAGAGTTTCAATTTCTGTTTTAATTCTTTCAGGAACAACTTCCTTAACAACTTCTCTATGTATGATTTGTGGCTCTTTATCTTTTAATGACTCAATTGTATCAAGCAGGGTTTTATTTTTGTTTTCTAACTCCTCCTTCTCCTTTCTGTAGAGTTCAATCTGCTGTTCAATTTCTCGGCTTGGTTTCTTACTCAGACCATTTTCACCTAAACGATCAAACAGTTCCTGCTGTTCTTCATCAGACAATTTAGCAATAATCTTATATGCTACGGTACCTTTGATCTTGTTACGTTCAACTAAGTTTTGAATATCTGGAATTAAGTTGAGAAGTTGTTTATAGTTTTGGAGTTGCTGCTGACTAACACCAATTTCAGAAGCAAGTTCGGATTGTGTTTTCAGATTAAAATTATTTGCATCTGATTTTCTATCTCCTCCATTCCTGATCCCATAGATCCGCTCTAACTCCTGAATACATTTAGCCATCTTCATTGGGTTTACATTGCCTACACCACGCTGCATGATGTTGGTGCAGATTAGGTCTTCTAGAATTAAATCTTCCTTGGGATTCCCAGTTTGATCATCAAAATCTGGATAGTGATTCACTCTACATGGTACTGTTAAAATTCCAAGTTCTCTACAGGCATTCACTCGTTGATGTCCAGAAACAATAATCAAATCTTGTGTTACAACAACCCCCTCAACAACACCGCGTCGAGCAATTGATTTTTTAAAGTCATCCCACTTCTCGCCATGAATATCATCGAAGAATTCTTTGTTTCTTGAGTGCTCCTTTAATTTTAATATCTCAATCATTTGCATTTACTTATCATTCCACCTTCAATTTTTTATGATATTCAACCATATCATATTCTCATTATAGTATAATAATATACGAAGTCAATTATTATTTTTGTTTTAATTATAACTTTCTACACACAACATCGTGATAAGTTAGACTTTTACTTTCTGTTATCCTCACTAACAACCAAAGTATCCAAGTATATATATCTAAATTAATAATACTTAATAATTGAAATTGAATAATGTGAAAAAACAAGATAGTGTTCTTTTTTTTCAAAGCGTAAGCGTCTCAGTTTCATGAAAGGGGTAAAGCAGCGTAGCGCGACCCCTTTATAAATACTGTGTTTATTCTTGGTTTAAATGTTTACTTTTATATATACTTATTAGGGGGTAAATCGTCCGGGATAAATTACCTCTCGATCTTGGATATTTTACCCTATGTTCTTGGATATTTTACCCCTACATCTTGGATTTTTTACCTTTAGAAATTTATCCGTAATATTCAAGCATTTTATCAATCTGAACATAGTAGTGATTATTAAACTTTGTTCTGATCAATCTGTCTTCCTCATCATATTGAAGCGTTGTCCCAATCTTATGTTCTTCTACTTTTAAAAGACCTCTGCTCACCAGTGACTTTTTAGCTGTACTAATAGTCTTCGGTGATTTTATTCCTAATTCACTACAGATTAATTCTCTTGAAGGATAACAGAACGCTTTAGTAGGTCTATTTATACGACTTTCTAGGTAGTACAGTATTCTTAATTCTTGTTGACTTAGAGCACTGTCTCGTATCATGTACAAGAGTGTTGATGGAAGCCTGGTGAACCCTGATTCAGAATGAAGTTTGGCGTTGTTTAATTTAATTTGTAAAGCACGACTCTGAATAATATGGTCGTGTACAGGAATACAGATATACCCATGTTCATACAAACTTAAGTAGGACTTCTTTATTGTCTTGTTGTCTTTAATCCCCGTATAAAATTTAGCATGTCCATTATCTATGTCAAACTCAGTACGCTCCTTTCCATTGAATGAAAACCACTTCAAATAGACGAGTAAGCAGAAATCGTTCGCTGTGATTGATGGATCTCTGATAGTTTCATTCTTTATATGTACCCATCTTACCTTACTCATTCGAGTGCTCCTGTTGCCTTAGCAATTCACATAAATGCGTATTTCTTCTCATACTATCAACTTTTCGAATCGCATAGTTCAACGTCTCAGCCTGGGTTAGAAACACACATTTCTGCTTCGCTCTGGTAATGGCCGTATAGATCAAATTTGCCGAAAGTTGAAATTTACATGATTTATCAATAACACATATTGCAGCTTCGCAAGCAGATCCTTGACTTTTGTGAATGGTTAAACTCCATGCGTGAAGCAGTTGATTGGCTAATTCAAAATCAAACCTAACTGTCATATCGTCAAAATCAATAACAATCCCCTTCTTTTGATTCTCCATTAACTCATCGTCTTTATGTTGTTTTTCTTCATCGGTCATTTTAATTTCCTTGATAATCCCAGAATCACCGTTCACAACATCAACTTGAGAGTTATTAATATCTGGTACTGTGTACATATTGGTCGTATTAAGAACAAAATCTCCTACCCTCAAAATATCTTCGCCATAATTAAACTTATGTTCTGCCTTTTCTCCAAACTCATTATCATTAACAATTGACTGTATATATTTATTTATTTGCACTGTTCCTAAATTACTCTTCTTTTTTGGAGTTAGAACCATAATATCTTCAGGATTATATGTATTTAACAGGATTTTATAATAACTTTGATAACCTGCTTCCATGTGTATCTGATCGACACAATGTAATAAAAAATCATTACCGAATAATTGTTTACCTGTAAAATCATCTTTTACGAACCTTTTGCCTTCTCTTATATTTGTTGCAATATCAAGTATTCCACCTTCGCTTTGTCTAAAAACAATGTCCAGTTTAGTCATTGGTATGACTCCACTCTCAATCGCGTCATGTAAAAAATTCCCGGCTTGTATACTCAATAACTGAAAATCGTCGCCTACAAATAGAATTCTTGTTTTTGGATTCTTAATCTTGGATAGGGTTGATGCCAAGATGAAAACATCAGTCATACCTGATTCATCGATAATTACGTACTCTTCGTCGATTTCATGCATGTTATTTTCATCTTTATCCATTCCATATCCAATTTTTCTATGTATGGTTTGTGCATTAACACCCGTATATTTCTTAGTAACTTTAGCCGCTTTAGCAGATGGTGATAGCATTGTGAAAGTGAGTCCTAGTTTATCTAGTAACTCTTTCAAGAATTTTTGTAATTGGCTTTTGCCTGTTCCGGCATAGCCCACTAATAAATTCACAGGATATTTTTGAATGTTTCCAAAGAAATCTTTTTGTTGTTGTGATAGGCCATTTGGGAGAATATCTTTATATTTGTCTTCAATGTACTCAATAAACTCCTCTGGGTTAAATGGTAACTCCCCTTGTCTTTCAAGCATTTGTTTCAAACGTTTTGCTATGTATTTCTCTGTATTGTATGTACGGATCAATGAAACCTTATCTTCAATAAATTTAAGCTCTTCTGTTTTATCTAATATTAAATCAACAAACGCTTCTTCTAAATCCAATTCTTCTGAAGCACTTCTTAGCAATTCTTCACGGTACATAAATGTGTGTCCATTTTGCTGGTTTTTATCAATGGTAAATCTAATACCGTATTTAACTCTATCCTCATTATCATGAGCAACGCCCATTAACTTGGCAACTTTGTCTGCGCGTTTGAATCCCCATCCAGGTAAAACGGTCAAGATATACGGACAGTCTTCAATCTTTTGTATAACTAAATCCTTGCTACCAAACTTTTCTTCTAATTTAATAATCACATCATAATTAATACCGTATTTCGCTAGTCTGCTTAATATGTCTTTGTAGACCAGGTTCTCCATTATTCTCTCTCTAATTCTTTTGTAAACCACAGGACCAAAGTATTTCACTTTCTGATAATCAAATGTATCGTCTACGATTAGCTTAATAATATCTTCGTCTGGATAAGTTTCATATGCTTCTCTTAATTGTATCTCGGTTAACATAGTAGCAAGGAATGCCCTTTGACCTTCCATTGTTTCTGGTATGTCCTGATAAATAGAAAGAACATTATAACTAGCCCCATATTTGGGATCAACTTTGTCTAACTGAATTTGAGCCTGATATTCTATCCCTAATTCAAGTCGTTGCATTACTCCCTTTATAGAAAGATTATCGTAAGAGTTCAGTTCTACATCCATACTATCAGTAGTACATGCATAAATTCTAAAATCATTTTTCTTGGAAGCTTCATTTTTAGGATGTATCATCCTTACAGGGGTCAGTTTTAAATTTATTACCTCACTCAACCTATTCAACACCATCCTTATTATTTTTATTATCGATAATCTTCTTGGCTTCCCTCTTCATCTGGAACAATGCACTTTCATTCTGTGAAAGGATCAAGATAATCAACTCTTCCTTGCTCAATCCTTCAAACACACTGTCGTCAATCTTATCAGCAATTCTCAAACCAATATCACTACTCTTGTTTTTTTTATCTCTTCCATAGTATTTATCTGTTACGACAATGGAGGAATGTTTATAATGTCTTCTCAATTCCTCAAGTGTCCCAAACATGGATGCAAAATTTCTAAAGCTATGGAATCGAATATTTCTTTCCGGTTCAATTTCCAACTTTTCAATGATATATTGCATCATATTTTGGATGGTTGTATTACTCAAATGAAAAATCTTATTATCATTATAGTCATAATAAGCAAGTTCATTGATATGAAGCAGTCTCTTATACAACTCATCCGGAATATCAACAGAATGCTTCTCACCACCTTTAACTGTGGCAGTTACTTTATAGTTTCCGGTTTCATTATTAAAAGAAATATCTTCCCATTTTAAAGATAACAAAGATGCTTTACGAAAACTCGTTACCCAGGCCATCTCACAAAATACGGCCTTTTCATAACCTTTGACGGTTGGTTCAAGTATTCCAGTAATCTGATTTATTTCTCTCTCATGAAAAAAGCCGGCACGTTCAGAATCATCTGGCAGTGGCTTAACCTTTGTTACGGCAGCTTTTACATTGTAATCGTTTCTTTCAAGAAATCCATACAAACTTTGAATAGCAGCAATCATCGTATTGATTGAACTGTTTCCATATTCAATAGGATGATTTTCTAAATACTTTCTATATTTAAGCACATCTGCGTTACGGATGGATAAGTCACCCTTGTTTAGCAACTCAATATCTTTACCTCTGTACCATTTATAGAAGATTCTCAAACTTCGTTCGTAGTTCTCAGATGTCCTTTTGCTTTCAAAGCTTTCAATATGCGTTCTAATGTCTTCCCAAACCGATCTACTGTTCAATCCAACTACATTATGTACAGATGCTTCCATCTTGAATTCCTCCATTCTTATTTTTGATGTCTTCATTATACAGCAGACAATCATTTAATGCAAATATAATTATATATTGACTCTTAACTGTTCTCATGGTATCCTATGGATACAGAAGCACATTACTAATCAATCTATAAAAGGAGATAAGTTATCATGTTTCTGAATTATAAAACAAACATAATTATTAAAGGAGAAGTTAGCAGATGGCAAAGAATCAACCTTTTGAAAGATCATGGCAAGAAAAGTACTATGATGGAGATTATGAATGGGCTTATGAAGGAATGGTGTCTAGTGAAATGAAATCAGGAATTAGCGATTGTATTCGATACATAAATAGTGAAATCGTTGACGATGAGGTATTGTGGATGAAGGAAAATGCTAATACAGGGATTTATTTTAGAGAACCCTTCTGCGATGAAATTGGTTTCGTTAACAATTAGAGATTATAACAATACATAAATAGTTGAGGTAAATACATGAATAAATCTAATACATATATAAGACTATTATCAGACAGATTGAAAGTATTTAATCCCGAGAATATTCGGTTTGGTGACTTCGATAACAAACAACATTTAATGTTTGACGTTTTAATTGAAAATACAATGAAAACCTGTATTGTTCTTGTTGATCTAAGCACAACAAAATACATGATACAAAAAGAGTTAAAGAAAAACTTCCTGCCAAACTTTATTGAAGTATATAAATGGTTAACAGAAACTGACGAAGATGCTGACGATGAAGATATTTACTGGTGCGAAAAAGATGATGAAGAATATGAAAGTATTGATTCTGTAGCAGAGGGATGCGGGTTCTACATTGACGATGATGGACATTGGATTCCATTAGACGATGACATTTTTTCATGGAATGATTGCTATGATGGACCGTTTGAAATCGAATGTATGATTACACTGTCCGACGGCACAAAGAGAAATGCAGTAGAATATAGTACCTTTATTCTATATTAAATTAGGAGGAAAGTTATTGAGTAAAATTTTAATGTATGATGTACTTAAAGTTAGAATTCAAGAAATTATTAAAGAAGAGTTTAACCTGAAATTAAACAAAGATGAGGAATTACCATTTCTAATTAAGCAGCAAGATACCCCTTTGTTTAGACAACTTTGTGAAATTCGCGGTTATGATACTAAAAGAATTAGAGAGTTAATATTTGTAGAAGCTAAACATAATAAAAAAAGAGTTGACGACCTAAAAAGAATAATAAGAGATGGTTTTATATATAATGACACCCATTACGTCCGCTTTGGGAAAAGTTCTTCACAGGCTAAAGATGGAATAACTGTGTTCATCAACAAAGAATTTTACAAGGAAATGATGGAAAGAAGTCAACTGGGAGTTAATATAGATAAGTGTGTCATCTCTAAATATGAAAGCTATCGTTGTTTGATCTTTAGTTCATGTCAATTTGTTAAAGAAGATTTACCATACATAGTTTTGGTTGATGAATATAAGACCGTTCTAAAAAACAAATATGTGCGGTACGCAGCAGAAAAAGATATTGAATACTATGACAAAAACGCCAGAGCGACCAAAGTTTTAAAAAACCAAAAGGTGATTGAGGAAGGGTATCACGATATCGAGCAATCTCCATTTGATGGTTTTGGAGTACACACCAAAGAAGTGGGGGAAAAATTCGCAAAACATATTACAGATAAATATATTCCCATAGGCTTTCAAATCAGACTCCCATTTTTAAAGGGGATGACCGTTCAAGCACCAATTAAAGAATATTATGCAGATAAGGGTATTACAAAAATAAAAGACATTTTTGGAAAGTGGCATAATGTCGCTGACATAGATTGCATATGGAACACTTCTATGTGGAAGGGATATGGGTTCTTTAAAGATAAATTTGGCGAAAATGCATGGGTAGAATACATAAAAAGAGTTAATAAATATCGATATAAATTAGGCATTAGTAAACATAGCCATAATACAGATTATGTAAGTCCTCGTTCAAGGATGAATTTTCAATATCTTCAGTGTCTTGATTTGCTAAATCCAAAATATGTGCAACAGTTCAAAGAGAAAGATAACAAATATAATATCCTAGATAGCAACAACTGGGGGAAGATTATTAAAGTAGCTGTTTACTCTACTGATTTCATTGAAAAAATTATCAAAGGAGACTTACTTTATACACTTAAATTTCTTGGGATTAGAGATTCAAGCATAGATAGTGTAAACAGTAATTATATAGAAGCTATTTTAGCAAATACTGAAATGCTAAAAGACCCAAGCATTAAAAACATGCTTAAACGTAAAGTAGATAAAGCTATAACCCAAATGAAATACGGAAAGATATATGTTGATGGTTTTTATCATACAGTTGTTGGAGATATTATAGGGTATCTTGAATATTGTGCGGGTATTGAAGTTAAGGGGTGCATTCGTGAGGGAGAATTCTATGTAAAGACATTACCTCACGGTGAGTGCTTATCGCTAAGAAGTCCACTTGTAGACCCTTCAGAGGTAAATAGAGTAAGACTTACTGAAAACGATATGACTAAAAAATATTTAAGTTATTTTTTAGACCAAGATATGTGCATGATTAATATGTATGATTTAACATTGCAGCAGCAAGGTGGAATGGATACTGATGGTGATGCCGTTATGCTTTGTAGAGATGAAATACTAGTAAATTCAAGAATTAACGTACCTATTGTTGTTGATATTGAAGACAAAAAATCATCGAGTCCAGTCGAGTATACCATTGATAACATTATTAAATACGAATGCAATAGCCGAGACAGTCGTATTGGCGAAATAACAAATATCGCTACATCTATCCTCAACCAATACACTGAGGACGCAACCTGGAAAAAGATAAATGCAGATAATGTCTCTTTACTGAGATTATATCAAGGAAAAGAAATTGATTATGTAAAGACGGGCTTCAGATGGGTTATTAGTAAGAACTTAAGAAAGTACCTTAAACGTCTACCGCATTTCATCCTATACAACTATCCAAAGAAATTGAGTGTATATAATAAAATAAAACGTATTAACCAACAAAATAGACATGACGATAGAATACCTTATAACTCTTTCAAGTCTCCCTCTCCTCTCAACGAACTTTGTGACTACATATGCCAATGGGAAAGACATAATATTATATGGGATAGAAAAGTAAATAATAACATTGAACTAATGATCGATCATAGTTACGATTTATCGAATAAGCATATCCTAAAGAATATTAAAAGGTTGTATGATGAATTTAAGGTTGAATTTCAGGTGTATTTAGACAATGGCGATACTGATGGAAATGAATTTGACATGTTGTGCGATAAGTATAGAGAAAAATTTAGTGAAATTAGGCTTGACAATAATCTGCTCGCTAATTACGGAATTAAAGTAGCATATCGTTCATTAAGTGAAGATAAACTGCTTTGTTGGACTCTTTTTGGTGATAACATTGTTAAAAACATTCGAAAGAATACTCCTAATAAAACAACTTTTAAAATTTTTGAATCAGATATCACTGACGAGGATTCAAAAGAGTTTCTGGGAAGATACTACAAATTAATCAAGGAGTGATTAACTATTTGTTCTTAAATCAACTTTTAGAGGAATACAAAGAAACTGATGATGAAAAGGAAAAACTACAACTCTTCAAGGAGTTCACAGATCGCTTATGGAAGAGTAAATATTCCTTTAAGAAGTATAAGAAATATCACACTTTTAATGTAAGTGAAACTGCACTTCTGCACAGGCAAGAGTTAATTGAATTATTCAATAAATACAATGAAATCGAATATACTGTTTGTAAAAGCTTTTATAATAAAAGACTGGATAGTATTGATTACATAAGAGTTCATTTGAATAATACATATGGATATTTAGTCGATAAAGATGTTTACTTCAACAAAGAGTATTATAGACTCCTTATTACTCCAAAGAGAGAGTATTTTAAAGTTATTAAAGCACTGAGTAATGGTGAAGTAGTTGATTGCGAAGAGGTAGAAAAAAATATTGTAAGTGCATTGAGTGAGGCTGAGATAGTAAAGATGAAAAGCATAAATAAAAAAATCAGCCTCACCTTCTCCGCTTATAAAAAATTAATTAACTCCTATCTAGAAAGAATTTTTAATAATTACAAACCCGTTCATGAATACGAACAGGAACATGGCTGGGAGATGAGAATTGTTGTTGACGGTTGGAGCGAAGACAACTATATCATTAAGTATTTTTGTAGAAGTTTGACTGGGTATATGAGGGATTATGCTAGGGATCAAAGAGGATTTAAGAAGAAGGATAAAATTATATCGTGTGAAAAATGTGGATCTTTAATAAAGAAAAATAGAAATGTTCACAAGTATTGCTCCCCTTGTGCGAAAAGGATTAACATTTTGAAGACTATTGAGAATCGAAAAAGGAATAAATGTTTGAAATGAACTTAATATTAAAAGGCTTAAATCCCTTGCTGTGCATGACTTCTCGGCTTTCACATCAATTCTATTTATCAGTATGGATACAGCGGAAAATAACTATATACACTAGTAATTAATCCATTGTATTACATCATAACTTAAAAAGGGAGCAAATTAAAATGAATAAAACAGAACTAGTACTGACAGTAAGTGAAAAAACAGGTCTTCAAAAGAAGGATGCAGAAGCAGCGGTTCACGCAGTGTTCGAGTCGATTGAAGGTGCATTGGTTGACGGCGATAAGGTTTCTATTATTGGATTTGGTAATTTCGAAGTTCGGCCTACATCAGAACGCAAAGCCAGAAATCCACAAACAGGTGCTGAAATTATTGTACCAGCGGGTAAGAAACCAGCATTCAAAGCAGCCAAGAAACTAAAAGAAGCCGTTAAATAATATAATAAAACAATGATTTCATCCTAATACATATACTCAATGGCTAATGATGTAGAAAAGGTTCTTTGCGCGCTTACTTTGTAAGTTATCAGAGATGTGGGGTACGCCGACCCACCATTGGCTTTGATGTTACTCGGGTTGCTGAGGTCGGAACAGGCAGCCGACGCCGTTGCTTAGGCAAGTTGGAGATGGAGATTGTCACCTCCCTCAACTCACTCTATTTCATTTCACCGCTTCGCTAGTGGTGCCGTGAAGCATACAAATTAAAGGCTGACGATGGCCGGTAAATATCGTCAATGAGGAGGAATCCCCTCCTCCACTCTACCTTGAAAGGTAAAATGACTATGCCATTACCTAAAGATAATCTTCTATTTGGTTACGCTTCAAAGTTAACTGATGAGCAGCGAAAGTTTGTGGATTCAATTTTCGATAATCAAGTCACTATTGTAAATGCTTGCGCTGGTTCAGGAAAAACCACTCTCGCTGTTGCATGTTCAAAGGTAATGAATAGAGATTTAGTGTATATCTTTTCCCCTGTTGAAGAAAATGTTCTCGGCTATACGCCTGGTGACGTATTCGAAAAAGAAGAAAAATATACAATTCCACTTAAGGATGCTCTATTGGAGATTAATGAAGATCCTTCAAGGGCTATCGTTTCTACAGATAATTTTCAGAATGTAAAGAATGGTACGGCATGGGTAACTCCTATGTCTCACACATTTGCACGTGGTACAAATATTAAAGGTAACAAATTCGTAATAATTGACGAAGCTCAGAATTTTACTCGAAGCGAACTGAAAAAAGTACTCACTAGAATTCATGACTCGGTTCGAGTGGTGATTATCGGTCACGATAAGCAGTGCGACTTAGAGAATCCATTAAAAAGTGGATTTGTACCATACATAAACTTTCTTCAAGACGAGGATTACGTACAGGTGTGTGAACTTACCCATAATTTTAGAGGTAAGTTGGCAACAAAAGCAGATCAAATGAGTTGGTAAAATTATTTTGTACTTTTGACTGTTATTCAATTTGTACATATGGTTAGACTGTTCATCTAATCACTTCTTCATAAACAAAATAAATCAAGGGAGCAATATATATGGCAAAGCGCAATAACTCTATTCAGTTCAAAGGCGAACTTAACGTTGAGACTATGGAAATTACGGAAGAGGATAAAAACGGGGTATTTGTGTACGATCTTCTGAACGAACTCAGATTTTATGATGGAAAGAACGTTACTGTATCAATTAAAGAGGATCTCCCGGTAGAGCCGAAGGAGTGATTGAATGAATCATTCCAACATAGATTTACAACGAAAATCATCCGAATCATTGGATGATTTTTTAATTCGTCTAGGAGAAAATCTAGAAGTTTATGATCTCACATGGTCTGAAGCTGCCGATATTTTAAACAAGGAATCAGACGAAGAATACTCTGAATCACGTTGGCGCAAGCGGTATAAAACATATGTAGAGTTTAAGCCAATCATTCTTGCTAAGTATGCTAATAACGAAGTTGTGCAGGAGATTCAAGATTCCACTTTAGAGCAAAAGAAAGAGCGCTATAAACTTCAGGCTGAAAAAGTTGAATATAATAAACTTCTACGTGAACACGCTAGGGCCGATTTACTTGAAGAGAAAATTATTGAAGCTGTTGAGAAACGTCCAACAATTACTGTTCCTCAAATACATATTAAGAAGAACAACACAAAACGCGACTTCCTCCTCCCGATTTCTGATGTTCATGACGGAGTACAGTTCTGCTTACGCGGATGGGACAATGAAATCCTAAATGAGTACTCTCCAGAAATTATGGAGAAGCGTTTATGGAAACTTCTTGAAGAATTTGTATCTATCAATGATGAACAGACGATTAACCACGTCACTGTTCTAAATCTAGGTGATAGCGTTGATGGAATCCTTCGTATGTCTCAGCTTATGGGGTTAAAACTCGGAGTTGTAGACTCCTCCATTCACTTTGCAGAATTCATGAGCCAGTGGTTAAATGAATTGTCCAAGTATTGCGTTGTTAATTATTACTCTATTTTCGGTAATCACGATCAACTACGACTTCTAACTGGTAAACGTGATGAATTCCCTAATGAGAATGCTCAACGGTGGATTACAAAATTAATTGAGGCAAATCTACGGCATAATAAAAATGTGTCTATTCATAACTGTAATGAGTTTATGTATACAGATGTACTTGGAACGAAAGTTTTAGGTGTTCACGGCGAAAACGAGAGAAATCTTGAGTCAAGTATTAAGGATTACTCCATGATTTATGGTAAACCCGTTGATATTCTTCTAAGTGGACATCTGCATCATTCTCATGAAAAAACTATAGGAATGTCACAGGGAAAAGATATAGAGCATATTCAACTTCCATCTATTATTGGGATTGACCACTTCTCTCTTAAAATTAAGAAAACGGCTAATCCAGGTGCAAAGGCCCTTGTATTAGAAGAAGGAAAAGGTCGCACAGTTACATATAACATCAAACTATAATAAACACACGGTAAGTACACACACCAACTATAAGTGTACCAATGCCTCATATTATTTCAAGGAGGCAAATTTATGGATTTAGTCATTGAACAACCTACTGGTTTATTTGATAAAATTTTTATTGAAGCACTTAAAGAGAGAAAGATTTATCTTAATCAGGAAATTGACGCATCTGTTATTGAAATTATTTGTGCTACCATCAGACAAATCAACTGGGAAGATACTAAGAAAAATATTCCTGTTGAACAGCGTGAGCCTATTGAAGTATATATTAGCTCCCCTGGTGGTTCTTCTTATGATGGATTCGCTGCTGTAAATGCGATTGTAACAAGTAAAACACCAGTACATACATATTGTGAAGGGTACGCTATGAGTATGGGACTTGCAATCTTTGCTGCTGGACATAAGCGATTCGCCTACCCATATACCACTTTCATGTACCATGAAGTTGCAAGCGGAGTATTTGGCAAAAACATTGAAATTGAACGCCAAAATAAAGAGAATAAGCGTATTCAAGGAATGTACGATAATTTACTTATGTCTCGGACGGAAATGAAAAAGACGCAACTGGACAAAGTAAAAAAGGACAGTCTGGATTGGTTCTTTGATGCTGAGGAAGCTTTAAAAATGGGTCTTATTCATGAAATTGTTAAATAAAAAAGAAAAATAAAAAGAATTCCTAAGACGATTCCTTGTTGAGAATCGCCTTTTTTGTTGTTTTTATTTGACATGGGGGGACTCTGCTGTAAGGGTCCTTAAACGGGCATATTTAAGACCACATTGTGGCGCTCCCTCCCACCCCATGTATTTTTATTAAGGGAGACAGATGTATAGGTTCTTCTATGAAGAAGGTGAAATGATGGCATTAAAAAAACAGGTAGCTAAGAATGACGACGATAAAATCAAGTGTATGAGTTGTAGGAAACTAAAGGTTGGTTCATCTCACAATTATTATCTCAATAAAAATCCATTATTTGATTCTGATAAATTTGAAGTATGTAAGGACTGTATAGCTAAGTATATTGGGAACAAAGATAGTGATGGATATATTGATAGGGTGATTTTGGTACTCTCCAATATGGACAAACCTCTTTTAGTAGATATATGGACAAGTAGCGAAAGAGATTGGCCTAGCTATATTAGGCAGATCTCTTCTTTTTACAAGGACCTTAATTTTTCGGATAGCACCTATGACTTCACTAAAGTAAACAACAATAACGTTAATTATAATAATAGTTCATTATCCGAAGACACATTTGATGATCAGCAGAAATTCTATAGTGCAAAGTGGATGGGCGAATACTCTAAATCTGATATCGAGTATTTAGAAAGTTATTATACTGGACTTGATCGAGATTTTAAAATAGTGACCACAAATCATAAAGATTATGCAAAAAAAATTGCAAAAGCAAGTTTACATATGGACAAATGTTTTCAAGATATGTTAGCCGGTTCAAATGGTGCTGATAAAAGATATAAAGATGCTAAAGAAGTGTTCGATACTCTTTCGAAGTCTGCTCAATTCTCGGAAAGTCAGCGAGGACAAAATGATGTGAGCCTTGGGTGTTTCGGAGTTACATTCGATCAAGTTGAACAACATAAGTGGATTCCAAAACATCATGCTTTAGAACAGGATTCATACGATAAAATCATTTCACAATTTGCCACCATTAAGGAATCCGTATAGTCATGAGTGCAAAAAATTTTAGCAAAAAGAGTCGTAGTTACAATGACGGAGCATCGCAGAACTATGATAGTAATTTAAGTTACGACCCAATTAAGAGAGAGTCGATAAATACAGAAAATTGGGAAGAGTTCGTTTCATATTATAGACATTATATTGATGAATTTGCGGTCGATATACTAGGACTAAAACTGTATCCGTTTCAACGTCTAATTTTAAGAGCTATGGCTAAATATCAATACTCCATGCTGATTTGCTGTCGTGGGATAGGAAAGTCATGGCTATCAGCCGTATTTTTTATTTGCGCCGCAATACTTTATCCAGGAATAAAGCTGGGGATAGCCTCTGGTAAGGGACAGCAAGCGAGAAACGTTATTATTCAGAAGGTTAAAGGTGAGTTAGCCAAAAATGAAAATATTGCTCGTGAGATTAGCTTTCCAATTAAGACTGGATCAGATGATTGTGTAGTAAATTTCAAGAATGGAAGCGAGATCAGAGCGATTGTTTTGGGTAATGGTCAAAGCGGCGATTCTGCTCGATCTTGGCGTTTCCACTATTTGCTATGTGACGAGGCTAGAATCATCCCTGACGATATTATCGAAACAATTCTTATTCCTATGACAAAAACAAAGCGACCGATAGCTATTAATCATGGGGAATATGAAAAAGGCAAAGTGATATTCATCTCATCTGCCTATCTAAAGACATCAAGCCTGTATAAAAGATTTATGCATCATTACAAAAAAATGATTGCTGGAGATCCTAATTATTTTGTTTGTACACTTCCCTACCAAGTAGGAGTGGACGCAGGTATTTTCGATGAAGATGACATTATGAGCGAACTTGAGAAGCCAACAATGACAAAAGATAAATTCGATTATGAATATCGAGGCGTATTTGTTGGTTCGAGTGGAGAAAGTTATTACCCTTATGAATTAACCGCGGAATCAAGAACATTAGAAAAGTGTGAACTTGAACAGCCCAAAAAAGCAAAGAGCGAATATATTGTTGTGCATGACGTTGCAACCAGTACAGCTACAGAAGCGGACCAAGCTGTAACAACTGTAATAAAATTAAAACCGAAAGTTAATGGTACTTACACAAAGGAAATAGTTTTTATGAAGGCAAATAAAGGGCTCACACTTCAGAAGCAAAGAGACTTTCTTAGAGAAGTAATACATATTAAGTTCCCAAACACCATTAAACTCGTTATCGACTCCAGAGGGAATGGCGAAAATTTGCCTCATCTATTCTATGAAACATGGGAGTATATAGACGAAAAAACAGGAATAAGAACGGAGTTCCCCCCTTTAGTAAAAGATGATGACGACGACGCTCTAGCCCTTAAAGGAGCAATTCCATTTATTAGAGCCGTCACTGCAACCAATCAATACAATAATATTATGTATCCATACATGAAGAGTTGTTTTGAAGATGGAACACTCCGACTATTGGTTGCATCTGAGCAAACCGATCAACTATACAAAACAAACGAGATCACTGCTGAAGAGTTTGCGGTTTATATTGAGACTGATTTATTGATTCAAGAACTAAGCAATATTAAGCAAATGGAAAGCAATGCAAAAAATATTGTTTATGAGCGTATAGTAAATACCACAAAAAGAGACCGTGTTACGAGCCTTGGTTATGGACTTCATTTCATTTACGAAATGGAGATGGATAACAAATTAAATGCTAATAGAAACGAAGAATTCGATATACTAGATTATTTGTATATTTCTTAACGCATCTCACTAATATTCTAATAGAAAGGATGTGAATAATGCCTAAAGATAATACCAAAACAACTGATAATATTCAAACAGAAGAAGCTAGTAACTATGAAGATTATGCGCTACAGTTCGCTCAGTCATTATCCAGAGCATACTCCAACAATACGCTAATAAATCCACTGTGGCAAAATGAACTTCTCAAAGGTCTCAATATGTCTCCGCGTACATTTGACCGAAGTAGAATTGAAGAAATGATAAAAGATCCAAAGGGAAATGAAGATGCCCTTAAGGACTTGTCTCAATATCTCTGTAATGTTGTAATGCAATTTAATCGTTTGGTTAGTTATTACGCTTCTATACCTACGTTCGATTATTTCTTTGTGCAAACAAATGCCGACGAAGAAGATTTAAAATCTACTGTATTTAAAAAATCTCGTAAAAAAGCCGCAACTATATTAGAGAAAATTAATCCCAAACACACATTCCCGCAAATTTTACGGGGATGTATATTGGAAGATGCTAAGTTCTATTATGTAAGAGAACTTAATGACTCCGTAACTTTACAAGAGATGCCATCAAAATATTGTAAAATTATAAACAGAACTGAATATGGATATCAGTATGCTTTTAACATGTATTACTTTTTACAGTCTGGTGTAGACCTCAATGATTTTGCCCCTGAATTTCTTGAGTATTTTGAGAATTTCAATAACGATAAAAATAAAAAGAATACCTATTTTTATTGGCAGCCACTCGATCCTGTAAAAGCACCTGTATTCAAATTTGATGATACTAGAGCCGGACTCACTCCGCCATTAATGGGACTATTTCTTGACAGCGCTGAGATTCAACATTATAAGAACCTTCTAAAAACAAAAACAGAATTAGAGACTTGGAAAATTATCGTCGGTAAAATTCCAATGAAACAAGATAACAAGGGAGCAGTTGTAGCAAATAACTTCGCTATCGATCCTCATGTGGCTGGACAATATACAGCCATATTACAATCAGGTGTTCCTAAAGGTGTTAAGGTCGCCACCACGCCATTTGAACTAGATACTGTAGATTTTAATCAAACACAATCTCAGAATAGTATTATAGGCTATGGACAAGAGAATTTCTATAACAGTGCTGGCTCTACTCCGGTTTTATTTGGTTCTGGGACAGTCAATGCATCTGGATTACAAGCGAACTTAAAAGTCGATGAAGCCTATGTTATTCATATGTACCGACAATTTGAGCGGTTTTTAAATGCTTATCTAAAAAGTAAAACTGGCCGTTTCCGTTTCAAAACAGTATTTCCAGATATAACAATATTTAATAAAGATGATAAGTTTGAGAAATATTTAAAAGCTGGACAATTTGGTTATTCAAAGACTCTGGTTTCTCTTGCTATGGGCATCAATTCGGAAGACATGCAAAATCTATTGCTATACGAAAATAGTATAAATCTGATTGAAAAATATCTCAAACCCCTCTCCTCTTCACATGTCCAAAACGGAGATAGTGAAACAGGAAGACCAAAAGTATCAGATAGTAAAATATCGGATACCGGAGAAAGAACCAGAGACGAAGACTTGAATAATAGGTAAATGAAATGATTTCACCCTGATAAGGAGGTGAACAAAATAGAGAAAACTATGTTTTTTGAAATTGAAAAGTTCAACTTGGAAATGTTAGAGGATGATAGATTCAGTAAGTTAACAATGTATATCGCTCACGATGGAATTAATAATAATCGCTCGAATATTGACCTATCTGTCCTTGAAGAAGCAGCAAACTCTGTAGTTAATATACCTATCCTTGCTCATATTGAGACAGAAGATAATGACTTTGGTGAGCACGAAATGGAATACGATGAAGAAACGGATAAAATCACATACATAGAAAAGCCAATCGGTCTTATTCCATCATCTAATAATGACTATCATTATGAAGAAATTAATGGTAAAACATATGTGGTTGTCAGTGGATATGTCTGGAATATTTATTCTGAAGATGCTGCTAATATTATTAACCGAGATAAAGATGTTAAACTATCTATCGAAATAGAAATTGATGAAAAATCATATGATAAAAGTTCCAAGATATTGGATATCAAAAAATTTCGATATACGGGCATAACCTTATTGGGAAAAAAATATGGCACTGGTATGGTTAATGCTCATGCTGTTTTGGAAACATTCTCTGACAAAATTTCTGAGTTAAATAACTTTATAATGAAATTCAGTTCTAATGTTTCGAGTGATAATCAATTTAATGAACACTCTAACATACATAAATACCAAAAAAAGGAGGACGATCTTGTGCCCAAAACAAAACAAGATATTGCGGCAAGCTTCAAATTAACCGCAAATCAACTCTACGAAGAGATTCAAAGAGAACTTAGTGAATGCAAATATATTACACAAAATTGGTATGGAGAGACAGTTGAAAGATGTACCTATTATCTAAACGACTATGACGAATCTTTTGTTTACTATACTGATGTTAAAGATGAATGTATCACTAAGAAAGCTCCATACTCAATGGATGGGGATAATGTGATGATTGACTTTAGTAATTCCAAACGAATCAAGTATTCTCCTGTTGATTGGGAGGAAGGAACTGGTGTCGAGGAAGATTCCGAAGGTGACGTTATTGGAGAGTTTTCATCTGTTCTTGAAAAAGAGTCAGTAGAATTTGTCAAGAAATTAACAAAAGAGAATGAAAATATTGTAACCAAGTATACAAAAGAGATTGCTGCCAAAGAAGAAGCAATTATCAACATGAACAAGACCATCGAAGAGTACGAAACTAATTTTTCTGCTACAAAAGAAAACATTAATGAGTTAGAAGCAAAAGTCGATTCACTCACCTCTGAAATTTCTAAATATAAGGAAACAGAAGAAAATGAAAAGATTGATGAGTTATTTGTTGAATATAGCTCCCTAATTTCTGACGAAGAAAAGTCTACTCTACTTGAAAAACGTTCTAAATTCTCTTCTTTCAGTGACTTTGAGCGTGAAGTAAAATCATTTGTTTGTGATCGTATTATTAAAAAAGCAAAAGAAAAAAATATGAATTTTATTTCAATGGGGATTAACCATGAAGATTATAAAGAAGAAAAGCCAAAGTCTCATTGGGATCGCCTTAACGAAAAATACTAATAAATTATAAAGGAGTTTTAAAAATAATGAGTAGTGTAGTTAATCTTAACCTCATGGCAGGTACAAAAGTTGACAGTTTCGTTCAATCTGTACAACTAACTGAAGCAGTAGATAATGGTAGTCTTGTAGTTCTTGGTGGTGTGGTTGCTGGTAATCCAGAAGTTCGTGTAGCCACCAAGGCAACAGATATTGCGACTCAAGAAGTGTTGCTTGTTGCTTCTCCAGAACTAGTGGAGCTAAATGGATATCGTATTGATCTAACAGATCCCACCCTCTTCACTAACAAAGCCAATACACCAGCGCGCGCGTTCCGCCTGAAGATCGGAGATACTTTCACCATTACAGACGATGGCCTAGATGGAACAACGGTTGCAACTCAATATGTCATTCCTCAAAACAACTCTTATAAGGGAGTGGCAGCAGCTACGATTGGCACAGCTCGTCAGGCGTTCCTTGTTCTAGAAAAGACTACTATCTCTATCGGTCGTACTCGCGTTCCAGCAACTAAACTACAAGTAGTAAAAGAAGCCTAATAGGTAAAATACATAGGAGGAAAAATAAATAATGAAGAATTACAGCAATGTTAAGTATTTCAAACTTTCTGAGTCAGAAAAAGATGTTGTTCAAGCGGGTGCTGAAGCTTGGTACCACTATTGTTATCAGACACGTAACAAAGATGGCAAATTTAATAAATATGCTGAATACGCAAATGACGGTGTATCCCTCGAAGCGAAGCAAGACCTATTTACAAAGGGTCTCAAACGGGAAGCATACCGCCTAGCAAATATTCCATCTGATTCTGAGTTCAGTGAATCTATGATCGCCACTAACCCAGTTTTTCAGTGGGCTACATTTGCTCTAGTTGCTCAGACTTTAGATATTATCGTTCCCGAGACAATTCTAGATAGCTTCTATCAATTTGCAGAAGTTAAGAATGTAAACTGGGGGGACCAACTACTCTTCCATGTTGATAGTCCCGATCTGTTCGTTGTGAGCACTAAGGCAAACGGTATTCGTGGCAGCCAACGTCAGCGCGTATTCGGTAAGGACTTCACTCTAACACCGCAGAGACGCTCAGTTGAAATTTATGAAGAACTGTATCGCGTACTTGCCGGTAAGACTAACTGGGGTGCATGGGTAGCTCGTGTCGCCCAGGCAATTGAAACAGACATCACTACCCGAATTTATGGTGCTATTTACAACTCCTTCTCCTCACTTGGAACGAAGTACAAGGAAAGTGCAGCCTTTACAAGTAATGCCTTTAATCAGCTTGTTCAGCGTGTAAGTGCTGCAAATAGCAATGATAACACAGTAGTATTTGGTACTAAACTTGCTCTTGCAAAAATCCTTCCTGAATCCCAGTATCTGCAATTTGCACTTGGTGATGAGTACAATAGAACAGGCCATCTCGGTAATTTCCAAGGAACCCAACTGTTCGAGATTAAGCAGAAACTACAGCCTAATTCTGATGACTTTGCCCTTGCAAATGACTTTGCAGTTGTACTGTCCGCTGGTTCAGATAAACTTGTGAAGATTGGCTTCGAAGGAAATACTGAAGTTGCGATGATTAGACCAGAAGATAATGCAGATCGTACTGTTGGTTATTCTGTTGCACAGCATTATGATGTGCAGCTTATTACTGGCGCTCAGTATGGTATTTATAAGTTTGTATAATAAATAAATATTTAATGGGGATAAGACATAAATTCTTATCCCTCATATTTTTATAGGGAGCGATAATTTTATATGGCACGTACTACTTCTAATACAACAAAAACCAACAATGGCGAAGAAACTGCTCCACCGGTAAAAGAAGAGCAAACCTCTCTTGAACAGCAAGTTTCAGAACTGGCTGCACTTGTACAAAGTCTTCTGAAACAAAATCAGGAATTGAAAACACAAACAGAGAAGAATTCAGAGGATGTCTCCAAAAGTACAACAAACTCTATCTTTGAAAGTACAGAACAGCGTTTAGATATTGATCCTAGAGAGTATGTAAGAATAATTTCACTTACCAATGGTGGATTAAACCTTCAAGGTCTAAACTCAGTCGTTCGTCTTTCTGATTTTGGTTCATCCAAACTGGTGACATTTGAAGATGTTCGCGCTATGGTAGATAATCATCCAAGGCTTGCTCATGAAGGTGGATTCCTAATTCAGAGCGAAAAGGCTGTTAAAGCTCTTTACTTAGACGATGTTTATCAGAAATTCATCAGTAAAGAGAGCATTGACAATCTGTTTAAATTTGATGCAGAAAAAATCATTGAAACACTAGAGAGTGTAACGCCTACACTAAAAACAAATATCATTGAACGTATTGTGGCTTGCGTTGCAGATGAAGATCCTAAATATCAAGATCGAAATAAACTTAGAGCAATTACCGAGTATATTGGAAAAGATATTTATGATCTAGCCAAAGAACTTAATAATTAATGTTAAAGGGGTGAAAGAATGCCTACCCCATATTCAAAAATTTATGAACGATTTCAGCAGAAGATTCAAGATTACACTATTGACGAGATATATGTTGGATCAAAAGATAACTACGAAAACTATCTCTTCGGTTTTTTAAAGTCTGCACTGGTAAAATTTTATCACTGTAGAAAGAATCTTATTACAAGAGATGAAACACAAAGAGAATTTTCAGAAGACTTAACGGAACTAGAACAAGAAATTCTAGCCCAACTTATGCTAATCGAATGGATGGAAAAAGAAGTAAATAATATTCTTGAAATGCGTATGGCTCTCTCATCTTCTGACTTTAAAAAGTACGCAGAGTCGCAAAATATGAAGGAAAAAAGCAGCATACGGGATAAAATGATAGAATCTGCTGATAGTATGAAGATGCAGTATTATTTGATTAATATGGATGTGAAATGATATGCCATATGAATCATATAATGCCTACTTAAGCGTGAATAATAAAACTAACAAGAGTAAAAATTATTCGCAGACAAAAATGGGATTGCTATCTTCATTCAAAGATTCATTGAGTTACTTCCAAGTTGCTATTGATAATGACAATTCCGTAGACTGTTGGATCGTTGATGATAGCGATGTTAAAGACCAGAAAAAAATACTGTCTCCATTATATGAACTAAGAAATGGTGACATCGTAACATGGCAATCAGAAAAATGGATTAACGTTTTAACAGATAACATGTCTGACCTGTATTATCGCGGTACGCTTAAAGTGTGTGTGGGTAGTCTCGTTTGGCAAGATGTCTATGGCTCTATTCATGAGTATGATTTCACGTTTAAATCAGACACTCCTACTAACTTCGGTACTTCAGATGGTCGAATTCTTACTATTGGTAATGAACGTAGAACAGTTTTAATCAAGAACGATGAACAATCAAGTTTGCTTGTAAAGGGACAGCGATTTATCTTTGATAAACGCGCTTGGGCTATTACCTCCCTTGACTCGCTTTCAGTAAAAGGACTCATGTCAATTACTCTAGAAGAAAGCCAGATTGATACCTCTAAGGACAATCTAGAGCTTCGAGTGGCAGATTACAAAGAGCCTAACTATGAAATTATTCTTGATAAAACAAGTATTTCATTACATGTAGGTCGGACTATTCCTCTTGGTATTACGATTAGAAACAATGGAGTAACCCTCCCTTCCCCTACCCTGTCATTCACTTCTTCCGACAATAGCATATGCGAAGTTGATGCTGATGGTAATTTAACATCTATTGCTGAAGGAACTGCTATTGTCACTGTTAAATTTCAAGGCCAAAGTATCACCCTGAATGTAACTGTCTCTAATTCTAATCTTGAAACCAAATATGCCTTACTTATCAATGGTGATGGTTTTATTGTAAGAGGAACAAGCAAAACATTTGCTTGTGAATTCAAACAAATCCTCGATACAAATTATTATCTAACCATTAATAATATGAGAATATCAAGCGAACAAATTTTAAACGGCGTTATGATAAGTCCGAACATGAAATTGTCTGTGGTTGAGAGTTCAGAAGAATCGTCGAATATTTCAGGACAATCGGCAACGTTCTCTATTACTGGATTAGACAATAGTTCAACTACATATGCTTCCCTCATATCTCAAGCAAACAACACATGTGTTATTAAGGGGAATAGTGTTGGTTACGTGTTGCTTCATGTTGTTAGCAATGATGGATCATTAAGTGCTGAGAAGAAGATATGGATTAAATCAGCGATTTAAGGAGGATTGTTTTGGCACGATTTAAGCAGGTTAACGAAAATATTGAGAATATAATGGTTATGCTTGCAGACAATCAAAACCTCTGCAAGCTTCTTTTTTATCCAAGCAACAATCCTTATCAAGAGCCCGAAATAGATGATACTTCTTCTCTCTTCTTCACAAAAATATTCCCCTTTCCTAAAATTCCTGACGTTAAAGACGAAGCTGGTTCATATCTCAGCATATACTTTGATCGCTATAGAATCGGAAGTAATCGGGGAACAAAGGAAGGATGTATAGTCTTTACAGCTATCGTTCACAACAATTTGTGGAGAATGGAAAACACTGGTGAACTTCGGCCCTACTCTTTACTCCACGAAATCGATGAAACCATAAATAGAGAAAGCGGACTTGGAATAAAGAAAATAGAATTTGATAGTATGGAATTTGTTTACGTGAACGAATCATACAGCGGATATAGAATCATCTATCAAATATCAAGCGTGAATTAATATGTCAGAATCATCTAATCTTATTTTTGGCAGACCTGACTACATTGAAGGAGTAGGATTAGTTTATCCTATTCGATTGAAAGATTACGATAGGTTCCAAGAGGTATCATCCGTTCTCTATTACTCAAAAAAACACTTTGGCGAAGAATATGATTCATTTTATCTCCTAGACCTGATTGTTTTGGGTTTACGAGAAGATTCAATAATTCACAGTCTTCAGGATATATTTCGGATTGTATGTAGAAATCCTGATGTTACTTTTTATTGGGTTAGCGATAGTGAATATGGATTTAAAATCGACGAAAATCACGAAATCAATAGAAGCAATTATGAAATCGTAAGAGCAGTAATAATGCACCAAAATATCATGATTGAGCAGAGGGTCTATAAAAGTAAACTTGCTCAGGAATGGGCTGAAAAAGCTTTAAAGGCGAAGTCTAAAAATGGAGTAAAGATACTGTTTGAAGACATAGTATCTACCGTTTCCGTTTATACAGGCAAGCACTATTGGGACTTAGAAAATTATACGATTTATCAATTACAGACTGATTATCATAGAATAAACAAATTAAAAGAGTATGATACTTCAATTCAAATTATGTGTGTAAGTGGTAAAGGTAACTTGGGTCATTTTTCCGAACATGTCGATCTCTTTAAAGATCCTTATGATGATGTGTTTATTGACAAAGAGCAATCAAAATTGGGTAGCGTTTTTGGATAAAGAGCGAAAAGCTCTTTTTTTATTTGTATAAATATTAGGAGGAAATAATAAATGGCACTAATCGCTGACGTTTTTGACGTTATCGTAAAATCCAAAGCAACTGGCGATGTAATTGGTACAACTACTCTATCCGAGGCTGGAATAGAAGTTAGTGTGCAAGAAAACGAAGTTCGCGCTGGTAAGGGTAATGCCCTTATTGCAACACTTCATGTTTCTAGAGATATTCAAATCAATTTAACAGATATGCAGTTTCGGTATGATTGGCTGGCCGCACAATTGGGTCAAGACATTAAGACTGGCGCTGGAGTAGCCTATTCTATGCCTAAGTGGTATACGGTTGCTACAGAATCGAGTAACAAAGTCATTACTCTCGATAACGCTCCAACGAATATTGACTCACTCGTTATTTATGATGCTTCTGGTGCAAAGCTGGTGAAGACAACGGACTTCACTTTGTCAACCAATAAAGTAACTATTCTTAAAGCAGGAATTGCCGCAGGAACAAAAGTTGAAGTACGAACCTATACATACGCTACACCGGCCAATACTCAAACAATTATGATTGACAATTCTGTGTTTGCTAAGGGCGTTGAAGTAATCCTCGAAACTGTTGAGATTGACAGCACAGAAAATATTACAGCTCGTCTGCAATATCAGTTTACTTCTGCGGTTCCAAGTGGCAACTTTACAGTTAGTACTCAATCTGAAAGAAACGCTGCTTCTCAGACATTCAATATGAAGGTTGTTAAGCCAGAAGATTCTACTGTTGTAGGACAAGTTGTTCGTATCCCTGTTGGGGCATGATAAATAAATAATAACCATAGGGAAAGTCGGCAAATTTGCTGTACTTTCCCTATTTTTTTCGATAAGGCATTAATTAGAGTTTTCCGAAATTAGAGACCTGTAATAAGTGTCTTATGACACAAAAATATAATGGGAGTGAAAACTGTATGGCAAAGAAGCTAACAGCGGCAGAGCTTAATAAACTTGGAGCAAAATATAATGAATTTAAAACTGTTACCATTGGTGAATATGAAATCCGTTTGCAGAAACTATTCCAAGAAACCAAAATTGAAAGCATTGTTCTTGAGTATTTAAGCTATCTTCAATTACTCAAAGAGCAACCTGAAGTTGACCTGGATTTGACTAAAGACACTCTCTCCATCCTTCATACCCTTGTGCTACGTGAATTCACAGACATTCCCGTTCCCAAGAAGAACAAAAAGACAAAGCCACTTAGTTATCTCGGATCACTAATTAAAGTTACACACATCTTGATTGATGAAGGGATTTACGTGGAACTGCTTAACAACATTTCAGATGAAGAAATTGCAAAAGTAGAAGCAAAATTGAATGCCACGGCTAAAACTGCCGGTCAGTTACTTGGTGAACTGGCGATTAAGAATGCTATTGAAGTTGAAGATGGTGTAGAAAATGAAATCGTTCAATAGTTTGAGTGAGTTACAAAAATATATTGGGACATCTCAGGGGCAACAGACAGTCATGGGAGATAAAGAAGTAAGAAGATCACTGAATGAAGCTGCGCAACTATTAGAAAAACTCTTATATGAACAACTTCAGGCTTATTATGATAGTTATACTCCAACAGTTTATGAGCGCACATATGGATTGTTAAATTCCCTGCGTATTTCCCCTATTACACAAGTAGGAAATGAACTACAGATTAATGTGTACTTTGATAGAAGTATGGCTACACATCCCTCTATTTTTGATGGTGAAGATGGATATGTAGCGAAGTTGCTTAATGATGGCTGGCAGTGGCGGAAAAATCCGGCTAATATTTATCGACTTTCTCGTTATGAAGGATTTCATTTCATTGAGAAGGCCATCGACGAGTTCAATTCAAGGAATCGTTGGGGATTCAAGATTAGTAAGAACGATGTAGCCAAGTAAATAAAGAGTTATTTTATTAAATCAGAAAGTGTGGTTAGTTTGGGTAGAAAGACATTTAAGAAAATTATCACTGATGAAGAACTAAGTAAACAATTCAATCCGGACAACGTAAAAATGGTCAACAGGTTTATTAAAGACAAAAATATGAAATGCTCGGATGGAACTATAAGGGGTTACGTAAGCGATCTAAATATCTTCTTTACCTGGAATCTCCTACATAACGATAATAAGTTCTTTGTGGATATTCGCAAAATTGAGTTCTCTGATTTTTTTAGCTATGGGATTGAAGAATTGCAGTGGAGTCCAAAACGGTTTGGGCGTATGAAATCTTGTCTAAGCAGTTTTTCAAACTTTATTGAGAATTATTTTGATGATGTGTATCCCAATTTCCGAAATGTGATTTTGAAGTCTATTGAGAATTTAAAGAACAATCCTGTTCGTGAAAAGACAGTGTTACTCGAAGAGCAAGTTGATGGTTTGCTAAATCATCTTGCAAACGAACTTAATAAACCTCAAGAAGCATGTTTGCTTGCTTTGGCAGCTAATAGTGGAGCTCGTGTTTCCGAGTTGCTTCGATTTACAACAAAGCTGATCGACGAGAATAATCTAGCATTTGAAGGCATGTTCCTTGAGACGACTAAAGAAATTAAGACTAAAGGTTTTGGCAAGCAAGGAAAGCTTTTATACAAATATATTCTGAAAGATAAATTCCTCCCCTACTATCGTGCTTGGCTGATTGAACGTGAAAAGATTATGCAGAAGACTGGTAAAACTCACGACTTTATTTTTATTAAGTCTAATGGAGAACCGGCTCAGGTAAGTACAGTTAGGAGCTGGAGCGAAAAATGGGAAGAATACCTTGGCGTTCCCTTCTACTTCCACTCTCTCAGGCACTACCTAGTGACAAACCTAACCCGAATCGGTATGGAGTCTGACTTCATTATTGATCTTGTTGGATGGTCCAGTACTGATATGTTCCGAATCTACAATGACTTGACTGCAAAAGATCGTAAATGGAAAGGCTTAGATAAATTGAAACAGCATGTTACAAAGACCGATGAAAAGGAATCCCCAAATGAAAGCTGAAATATATGGTATTGAAGTTGAAGGAACACCAGAAGAGATTGCATTGTTCAAAACAGAACTGGACAAGCAAAATAGGAATCCGTCTAAAGAAGTCAATGATATACTAAAAATGATATTATCGGAGAAAGACGACTTCAAGGCATACCCTCCATATTTTATCACTCCGTCTATAAATCCAATCATTTATGCTCAAGTTTGGTGTGGAGGGTTTTTAGATAGCGGTAGTGTGACATGTAAGCAAGATTCTAACGCCCAAATGTACAACTAATTAAATATGATAAAACTATCCTTTCACAGAAAAATGGAGAGGGACATTATCACCCCTCTCCTACCTTCTTCTCGTTTCGATTAATAATTACACTCATTATACTATGCCAATGCTGAATATTATCTATTGCCTCTTTGACACACGGATAATTGCTTTTCTGATTGTTGTTTTGTAAGAAGTTTATAATATGCACCGGTTTATTCAAATCATCAACTATAATTCTTAAGCTAAGTGATTTGATAATTGTGTTGGAAGTTTGTGTTCCAGACAATCCTCCAATAACCGCTCCTAATCCTCCGGCTAATACACCACCGACTAAAGCACCTCCAACTTGACTTCCACGAGATGTTTTAGTGATTGATGTATTATCTTGAAGTATTTCTGACTCGACTAAATCTGAGAAATTATACCGGAAGGCGTAGTCTTTGTAAGCAATAGCAATTTGGCTGAGGTTTTCATTAATAGTAATGATAGAGTCAACGGCGTCAAATCTTTGAGTGGAGGGGAAATCAGAGAATTTATTAAGACTGGCTTCCATATTGAAAACTTTTTCATCTCGATCTTTTTGAATACTTTTGCTTACTAAGCCAAACAACCAAACAACAACAAAAAAAGCGATTAAGACAATGATTATGAACATTATGTCTCCCCTTTACGATGAACCAGTTTTGATTACTTTACCATAAATTAACGAAAAAAATTAGTGAGTAATCTCATTTTATTAACTATAGAAAATAAATTCATATAAATTTCAATTGAAGCGACTCAATAGAGTTTGCTTCTTTTTATTTTATTAAGGAGTGAAATCTTGTGGCAAACGAACAACTTGGTATTCGTTTAGTCGGTGCCCTGAATATGGGCTCCAGTATAAAGTCGATTAACGATGATTTAAAGATTTTGGCAAAGCATCCTTCTCTCCAAAAATTAAAAATAAAAATTGATGTAGATCAAACGTTTGTTAAGTCTATTAACTCATTTATAGATGCAGCAAAAAAGTTAAATAGTAATCTAGATGCACAAAATAAAGTTGTAAAAGAAACTATAAATGAGTTTAGAAATTTAGACGGAACTATTACTATAACCACCAATCAATTGCTTGCAAATGGTGAAGTGATTGAAAAAAGTCGCACAAAGCACGATGCCAATAAAAAGGCAATCAATGAAGAGTCAAAAGCTTATGGTGAACAGCGAAAAACTTTAAAAGAACTCGAAGCATCATTAAATGGATATGAAAAATCCGCTCAAAAAGTCAACTATAATAAAAATGGTAAAATCAACAGTATCACAAATACATATAAAAATAACAATATCGGAAAAACCATAACTGTTAATACGGATGCAGACGGCTATGTAAATAATTACGTAAAATTATCAGAATATCTTAAGTTACAAGAAAACGCCTTGAAACATGAGCAGAACATTAATAAAGAAAGAGAACGGGTTTTAAAAGAAGAATATAACATTCGTAAGGCTATAGCGGATAAAAATTTAAAAGAAGAAGAACAACGCACAAAGGACTATATTTCTAACCTAAGAAAAGAGTATGAAGAAGAGCAGTCCCTGCTAAAAAGACAGGAGCTTGAAGATAAAACACATTATCTAGCCTTACAGCAAAATCAAAAACGCGATCAACAATACACGAACACCTTAGTTGAGTTACAGAATAAAATAAACAATGCTCGAGATAAATTAGGTAAAAACCCAATAGCAATTGATAACCTAAATCAGCTAGAAACTAAATTAAAGACAATCAAAAATATTGGCGACTTCAAATCTCCTCTTACTTCCTTAAGTAAAGAGTTAAAAGAAACAATCTCTTCGTTCAGTGAAGTTACAAAACATGCTCACACATTCGGAGATACCGTAAAGAAGGCCTTCAATAATATTTTGATTTACTCGGGTGTAGGTACTATCTTTTATGGACTTAGAGGAGCAATAGAATCCGGTGTTCAATATGTAATTGAATTGGACGGCGCAATGACGGATCTCAGAAAAGTGACGGATGAAACAGGGGATACTTATACTGATTTCATTGGGAGCGCAGAGAAAGTTGCAAACTCTATTGGTGGACTTACTATTAATGTAATTAAGAGTACCACCGAGTGGGCAAGGCTTGGCTATACGCTTTCCCAGGCCAAAACGCTTGCTCAACAGACTCTCGTTTATCAAAACGTGGGAGATATTGATAGCGCAGAAGAAGCCTCTACTCAACTTATTGCATCAATTAAAGGTTTTGGTATTCAGGTTGACGCACAAGGTAAAAATATTCAACATGTGGTTGATGTTTATAATGAAGTTGGAAATAAATTTGCCATTTCTACTGAGGGTATCGGTGAAGCCGTTCAACGATCTGCCTCTTCGTTGTCTGCTGCTGGAAATACGCTCGAAGAATCTGTTGCGATGATCACTGCTGCAAACTCAGTAGTCCAAGATCCTGCAAAAGTGGGTAATGCTTTGAAAACTGTTTCAATGCGCATAAGGGGTGTCTCAGAAGATGGTGAAGATCTCTCCGCCCTCCTTCCAACTCTTGAAAAGAAATTTGCTAACATTGGCTTGACTCTAAAAAAAGATGATAATACATTCAAAAATACATATGAGATTTTTTCGGATTTATCAAAGGTATGGTCAAGTCTAAACGATATTCAACAGGCAGATATCTTGGAACTGGTTGCAGGTAAGCAACAGGGGAATATTGTTTCAAGTATGTTGTCTAACTGGAAAGATGCTCAAGATTCTTTACAAACTGCTTTAAATTCTACTGGGTCAGCAGCCAGAGAAAATGAAAAGTATCTCAATAGTATTCAGGGAAAAATAAATCTATTGAAAAATGCCTTAGATGGTTTTTGGACAAAAAGCATAAATTCTTCGTTGGTTAAAGCAGTAATAGGCTTCCTGACTAATATGATTGAGAAAATGGATAACTTAGGGAATGTAGTCATATTACTCACAGGACTCTTCCTAACATTCAAGGCAAAAGCTATATCTGGCTTGATTACATCATTGGGAACTACTATTAAATCGTTATTTTCTACTACTTCCGCTTTACAAACAACGACCACTGTTGCTGAAGAAGCCACAATAGCAATGTCTGGTTTACAAAGAGCATTGGGGTGGCTTGGATTAGCTGTGACAGGATTTTCGATCCTTTATTCAGTTCTTCACGATTCCGAAACAACTTTAGAGAAGCAAAATAAGTTAATTGAGAAAACCAACAAAAAATATGACGAGCTTGGTAGTCAACTAAGCGATGTTCAAAACTACTATAAGCAAAATTATGACTCAATCAATAAAGATGCCGAAGTAAAGAATAAACTTTTTGAATTACAAAATCAATTGGTGGATTCATTTGGAAGCGAAGCAAAAGGTATTGACCTGGTGAATGGAAAATACGATGAACAAATTTCTAAACTTGAAGAACTCAATGGGAAAAAACTTGATGAAGAAATCAAAGCAAAACAAATAGGCGTAGATTCAATTAATCAAACCAAATACTCTATACCATCGCTTGGTAGTTCAACCGACTTAGGATATCAATTTAAGGATATATTTGGTGAAGCAAGCAAAGAATATTCCGTCCTACCTGGTTCAAGGGAATCAACCCTTGAACTAAAAGAATATTATAATGCTTTGTCTGACTTACAAGAAAAAATAATTAATCATAACACAGAGATTTTTTCTTCTCGGCAACTAATACCAAAAACGCCCAAAGAATGGGCAAATGCACTAAACACAGTTTCTGAGAAATTAGAAGAGATAGAGCCTCTGTACCAACAAATAAATGAGTTAGAGGATTTGAAAAAGAAAAAAATAGCAGAGTCAACGCTTCAACAGACGAAACTAAACGATACACAAAAGCAATTATTTACTTCAGTTAATGCCATCACTTCCAAGCAACCACTCGAATCTTACAGTAAAAACATTGAAGATATCATTGCTGTAGTGTCAAAATATAATGGCAAAAATCTAGCGGATATTATTTCCGATCTTGAAAAGATACCAGAGTTAAAGTCAAATCCTGATTTATACAAATCAATTGATGGCCTGAGAAAAGGATTTTCTACCACTTCAAATGAAGCGCAAACCTTCAAGGAAACAATAAACTCAATTAGTAAGGCAATGAAAACTTTGGAGTCGTCAGCTACTGCCACAGCAGATGAGATGAATAAGTTTTACGAGTCGATTGCTGGTGGACGCGATCAAGTAACTCTTCTCAATGAAGCACAAGCAGAATTAAAGAAAAATGGTTATCTATCTATTGATACGCTTCAAAAACTCACCAAAAACTTTGATGGATTTACTGATGTTCTTGGTGGTGGGACAACAGCTATCCTTTCTTTTCTTGAGGCACAAGAAACAGAAGCAAAGGGTACCATAACAGCCCAAAAAGAAAAAACTCAAGCCTTAATTCAAGCTACTTATGCCAGAATTCAAGCGATGCAATCCGAGATAGAGGCTATTGATACTCTTAATTCTGCTCAAAATCCCGATGATCTTGCTAAAGAAAAGATATCTTCCAAATGGGTCAAAGATGATGCTGTTCAAAAGTATAAAGAATTTGCTAACACTCTTTCCGATCAACTCAAAATTCTTGATTACATTGGCAAGGATTATGACGCTGCCGCGAAGTCTGCCAATGACGCAGATAAGTCCACTGACAAGTTTTCTGATTCAACATCTGATACTGTTGAGGTCCTTACTGAACTCCAAAAGAAACTTGAAGGTGTTAAAGATGCAATTGAAGCCCTAAATAATAAACAAGAGCGGATGAAGAAGGGTTCCCAAGAATACCGTAACTCTCTTCGTGAGGAAAACAAGCTATTACAGCAGCAAATTGACCTCAATAAAAAGGGGATCAAAGACCCTAGTCAACTCGTGTCTACCAAAATTACCACTACCACAAAAACAACTAATGGGTCTGATTCTGTATCTTCCGGTACAGGTGTTGATAGCTTAATAACTAATGCTCATTCTCTTCAGGGTAAGTTCACATATAAGCAAGTCTCGGGTGAGTTCAAGGGAACATATGATGAGTTCGTCGATAATGCTATCTCTGATTGTTCTCAGTTTGTCCAAGAGATGTATAAACAATATCTCAATGTTGATCTCCCACGAACTGCTGCCGAACAAGCAAAGAAAGGTACTCCTGTTAAGAAATCGGATTTACAATCTGGTGACTTGGTATATTTCAACACTACAGGAAAATCCGCTTCCCATGTCGGTATCTATACGGGCAATGGTAAGTTCATTCAGATGGGTAACTCAGGACTCAAAGAATCTGATCTGAACAGTTCTTATTGGGCTGATAAGTACGAGGGCGCTCGGAGGATTGTTGGAAGCACATCGTCTGGTGGCGTTAATAAAACAAAAACATCGACTAAAGGTTCCTCTGTTGAAGTTAAAACAGATGGTCCGACAGCAAAAGAAAAAACAGACGCAGCAAAAGCAGCAGAGAAAGAGAATCAAGATTTACTCAATCAGATTTATCAAAATAATCTGGATGAGATTAATGATTTAAGAAGCCAGTATGATTCGCTAATTCAAATTCAAGAAGATAAGAAACAGGCATCACAAGATAAACAGGCTACACTCGATCCCACTTCTGCCGAATGGAGACAAGAGAACAGTAAGCAAATGAATATCGACTCTGCCATCCAAGGATTGCGTAGTGAAGCTAAAGCCAAGTTAAAAGACTTACTCAAAGAATATGGAATTAGCTCTGCTGAATTTGATCGAATCATTAATCAATTTGGTTATGATAACGCCAACACTCAGATTGAAAAAATGAAGAAGTTGGGTGAAAATCTAAACTCTCAACTCGACTCCTACGACAGCAAGATATCTGATTACGGCAATGAAATTGATGTATCAAATGCCAAGCTTTCTAATATGGTTGAAGGTTCTGCTGAATATCGTAAGGAACTGTTGTCTCAGATTCCGATTATCCAAAAGCAGCAAGATTTACGCTCTGATGAGATCAAATTGATTCAACAACAGTTGGAAAACGACAAGCTGTTAGATGCCGATAAAGCACAACTCAGTGATCGTTTGCAGCAACTCACATTGGATTATGAAAATAATGCTGCTGCAATTAAGAATCTGAATAAATCAATCATTTCATTAGCAAACGATGCCCTATCTTCCCTATTTGACACTCTAAAAGAGTCGATTACACGCGAAGATGTACTCAATATTGACGAGTTTAATGATTCGATTGACTCCATTATTGCTTCACTGGATGCCGCTGATAAAAGTTATCTAACCAATGTTTCGTTTGTAGATACCACCTCCTCTACTCGCTCTTCTTTGGCTGATTATGCTTCAAAGGTTAAAGATATTGCTAATCAGGTTAAGACAGCTCTTAACTACTATCAGGATATGAGTACTGTTACCTTTGGCAATCTTTCCTCACTAGGTAGTCAAATCAATGCGCAGATGAGTATGGCTGCAAATCTAAAGTCACAACTAGAAGACAGCAACAACCAGATTAGAGATACTGAAGCACTTTATAAGAAGGAAGAAGCGGCTCTTGAAAATAACATCAAACTTCAAGAAGAGTACTATGACGCTCAGATTAAAGCACAGCAAGATAAATTAGATGCTCTTGATGAAGAGTACAGTAAAGAAGACCGAATTGCCTCTCTTAAAGAAGCAAACGATAACCTTGATAAAGCTTTAAATGATAAGCGTTACAGTTATATTACTGAAAACGGAGAAGAGATTCTTACCTACAACAAGGAACAAGTTGACGAGTTAACAAAGACCAGGGATGATCTGGTTCAGCAATATGAACGCGAAGACGTAAAGAATGCTATTCAGGATGAGATTGATAGACTAGAAGATGCAAAACAGAAGACGATTGATACTCTTAATGATGAATTGGAGATAACAAAAGAGATTCATCAGGCTAATTTAGACGCCCTTCAGTTGTATCAGTCCTCTATATCTTCAATTTATGATCGTTTGGTAACAGACACACAAGATAAACTTAGTCAGTTTCAAGCGGCTATCACAAAAGGCTTAGAGGATGGAACACTTTCTGCAACGGAAGGAACAACCGCATTAGAGATGGTGGTGACAGGATGGCAATCTACTTCGTTAGCTAACTGGCAATTATACATCCTACAAATCAAAGAAAAAATAGCGCTTATAAAATCTATTTATGCTGATTTAGCCTCTGCTGCTTCTTCTGCTTTGAATAACGTTCCTTCCCCTTCCATGTCTTCTTCAACTCCGCTTGATCCGGCTATTGTAGCCCGAATGGAAGCTGAGAAAAACGCAGTAATCTCAACACCAACTATGATTGAGTATCAGGAAGCCATCAAGAATAAAAAGTGGGACCCCCAGAAGGGACAATGGGTAACTTATCATACAGGTGGATATGCCGGTCAACCTCCACTTAAGCCTGGGGAAGTCCCCGCTGTTCTAAAAGAAGGCGAATTAACTCTAACCGAAAAACTACAACAACGGTTGAAGAGTTTATTTGAAATTCCGTTAAGCATAGTTGATAATGTAAAGCCGATCATTTCTAACTCTCTTGCCTCTGCCAATTCAGCATTACGAAGTGTATCTAGTGGTGGAGTTGCAAGTGCAGATACCAACTATTATCTAAGCGACTTTACAATTGTAGCAAACAACCCTATGGAACTGTTCCAAGGAATTAAACGCCATATTAACTCTAGATAAGAGAGGGTTCTTCCCTCTCTTATTTTATATTGAGGTGAAATAAATGACTGTAATCGGTCTAGATTTTTACGGCACACAATTTTTCCGTTCGCCTGGCAGTGTTTTAAAAAATATTTCTTATGTAGAGATGAAAAATTGTATTGTGGACGAGTTTTCTATTAGAGAGAACACAGAAAATGTTAATACTTCTCCCGATAAGGACGAATGGGATATTGACACTAAAGCTATATTTCAATTTCTTGGTGATCTGGAAGGTGGCAATATCCAGAATAGTGGCCTAAAAATTGTAAGTTTCCAAATCAGACGGAGAAAAGCCAATGAACTAAACGGTTACACTCTTGATACCGTTAAATTCATCAATGGAGAAACTATTGAATACACAGACTACACACAGAGCAACGAAGAATATATATATAGTATCGTTCCATTAGCTGAAAATGCTCTAGATGGTAAAAGTATTAGCATAAAAACTTCTAGTGATTTTACTGGGTTCTGGTTAATTGATAAAACAAATAATATTAGCTTACCATTCGATAAGTCCATTGGCGATGTCGGTGATATTGAAACTTCTTTAAATCAAGGAAGAACAGTTATTGAAACACTATCCAAATATCCGTCCATTTTTTATTCAGAAGGTGAGTTTCATGAGTTCGAGTTAGAAACCGTTATTATCCCTTCTGAATTTGAACGCTCAGGTATCAAATATGAAGAATTCATTAACTCAATTATTAAAGAACACCGTCCATTTCTAATTAAATCTTCAAATGGGAAAATGTTTGTATGTGATGTGCACTCTCCTACATTCTCCACACCTAAAAATACTTGGAAAGGCTATGATTATGGCGTTCTGAAGATTTCTTGTACTGAAATTGGTGGATATGATGAATATATGAGGGGTGAAATCTAATGCTCCCATGTTCTGCCGATTTTTTAAAAGCTTTAAAATCACCAATAAAAGAAGCATATTTAAAATTTGAGTTCTATGATTACAAAATGAATTACATAAACGAGTATACCAAATATGTAACTAAAAATGATTTGGGCTCCATAAGCGTCGATAGCAATCGCTCAGTGACAAGAAACTTTTCCTTTGCGTTAAATAATAAGAAGAATGAGTTTACATTTGGAGAAAATCAACTTGTATTTTTAGATAAACGCTTAAAACTCTTTATTGGTCTTAAATTGAGAAATGGGACGATTGAGTGGATTCCTCAAGGTGTTTATCTATTAACTGATCTTCAGGATTCTCATACTAAAGATGGAAAAATCACGACTATTAGTGGGCAAGATAAGGGTTATCTATTCACAGGTAATCGAGGGAAACTAAAAACACAAACAACATTAGAAGTGGGCTTGAATATTGGAACGGCAATTAAGATGCTTGCGGGAAAAGTTGGAGAAACTATGTTTAATTTTGATACTGTGACTTCAACCGTTCCATATGCACTGACGTATGATGCTGGTAGTGATCTGTGGTCGGCTATAACAGAACTCGCCGATTTAGCTAAATGTAGAGTTTACTATGATGTTTATGGATATTTGAGGCTTAAAAATATTGACTTAAACAGCTTTGAAACAGAGCCTTCAAGCTGGAGCTATAAGTATGGTGACATAAACGAAAAATTCTATGCAGGCAACGTAAGAAAGCTAGACGAATCTAACCTTGCCAATCATATTGTGGTTTATGGTGGTAGCGGGGGAACCGCTAGTTCTCGTTATGAGCTCATTGTAACTGAATCCAATCCACTATGGAAAGATAGTCCCTATACAATTGAGAAAATAGGAGACTTGTTATATGGACACAATGATTTCAATCCAGATCCTTTACTTGATGCAAATAGTTGCCTCTGGAGAGCTAAATATGAATTGATGAAACGTCTTTCATATACAGAGCGCTTGACTCTAAATATCTCTCCTAATTATCTCCATGATATTAATGATGTTATTACTATTGAAGATCATGAAAATAATTTATATGGTGATAAATATTTAATTGAGAGTTTTTCCATTCCTTTAAAGGCTGACATAATGCAAATAGAATGCTTGAGATATAGAAAAGTTATTGAAAACTGGAACTTTATATAACGGGGTGATTGGATTAGATGTCTCTTGATATGGATCAGCAATACGTTATCAATATGGTTAGTAAAATTGTTGAACAAGAACTTGATAAAAGGAATCTTTTAAAAGGTAATTGGCAGCTTGGGAAAGTTGACTCTGTTATATCCTCTACTCGTCTTAAAGTTTTTATTAATGGGTCTTCTGTGTCACAAGAAATTAGCTGCAACCCTGATGTTAACTTTCAGCCGGGGAATCATGTGTGGGTCATCTACGCGAATGGTTCACTTCTCGATAAATTTGTTTTATGTCGAAGGGGAATTTAGCTCTATTAGCTATCAGAAAGGAGAAAATTAAATAAGTGTCAATTCAAAGGCCATATGCCATCAGCATTAGAGGACAAACGATAGATGCTAATGACTCAAACTTAATATCTTGGCAAGTTACTGGCGATCTTAGTTATGCTTATCAGGTAAGAATATATAATAATTATGACAATACTTTGAAATATGATAGTGGTAAGCTAACTTCTTTTTCCATTTCTCATATAGTCCCATCTGCCAGTATTACAAATGGATCAGAGTACAAAATTAATATTACAATTTGGAATCAGTCTGGATTAAGTATCACTAGCGACTCCGAAATATTTCAAACTTCTTCAAGACCGGTGATTACTATCCCCCCTATTCCCTTAATCACCTCCCCCTCTTATTTGTTTAGTGCTAATTATGTTCAAGCGGAAAATTCGCCCTCTCGATCATGGATTGTGTATCTATACAATGACGAGAAGGTGAAGATCGCCGAATCAAATATTAGTACTAAGTCGCCTATAGAGTACATATTCAGTGAACTACAAAGCAATGTTTCTTATTATGTTGAGTTCCAAGTTACATCGGTTAAAGGTCTAACGGGTACAAGCGGCTTAGTTAAATTTACAGTCTCCTACACTCAACCCAATATCAAATTAAATCTGACAGCAGAAAACACTGACGATGCCGGAATTAAAATCTCCTGGAAGACGATTCAAGTATTGGGAAAGACAAAATCGGCCCCGTTCTTTATTAATGGCGAAGAGTTAGACCTTAGAAACAATGTATTCTTTCTTGATGATATCTCCATGTTTAATATTGAGGATGACTTCACACTTAAAATGTGGTTTCGAGATATGGTATTAAATCAAAGTCTCATTGTTTTAAAAAGCAATAATGGAAGCATGACACTTTTATATTCTGATAAAGATAATAGATTTCATTTATTTAAAGAACAAAGTAACTTTAAGTCTCATTATGTAAGCAATTCTCTTCAGGGGAATAGCTTCTTTGTTTGTATCCAGCAAATTTCAGGCGATATGAACATAGTGGCAACCCTTTATAATGATGATTCTGACCACACAGCAAGGATAAATAACCTACAACTTTATTCAGATTCAATCTTAGGGGGAGATGACATTACTCCCAATATCGCTTTAGATGCATAAATAACAGGAGTGATTATATAGATGGCGAATTTATCAAATTTCCCGAGTAGTATTGACCAGTTTGAGTACAGATATGAGATTTCAGCATCCCAAGTTCCAAATATGCTTCGTTTTCAAGAGTTAAAATTGAAAGCGAATCGTTCGACATCAGAAGAGGCAGAGCTTAACTCATTAATCACAACTCTGAGATCATACCTCATCTCATCTGAAGACTGGAACAAGTTTCAAGATGCTTTGGTTAATATGCAGATTTTCATTAAGGATGGCGTTGATGATTACATTCTCGCTAAACAAAACGAGTATAACAGCACATTAGTAACGGCTAAAAATGTGATTCAAAATGAGAAAAATAATGCTCTTGTAGCTATAGATAGTAAACTAAACGCGGTAATTTTATACCTAGACAGCACGGCAGCAGGTTCATTAAGAAATGATATCGGTGTGATGGGAAGCCTTGTCACCAATCAAAAAGAATCCCTTGTGGGAGCAGTTAATGAAGTACAAAGCAATGTGATTTCTGTAGACTCTGCTCTCTCTAATCATTCTGCTTCCAACTCTAAACATGTTCCCCATCTTGGAACAACCACTAATTCAGGCGATGCGTTTTCTATCACTACATCAGAAAACATCGCATCTAATCAGAAATTCACAATCAAATTTAACGTTGCGTCATCATCTTCTCCCACACTGAAAATTAACAATGGAGTTGCTGGTGCAATTAAGAAGCAAAATGGAAACGCAGCTAAATTGTATGCCAGTGTATATACACTATTTTGGGATGGCACAAATTTTATCCTATTGGGTGAAGGAGGTGAGTATGGAAATGTAACTGCTGACAAAGTGCTAGTAGGTAATACTTTTGGCACAGAAAACGGCGTTATTAGTGGAACTATGATTAATCGTAGCATAGAAGGTAACTTGGCAGCGACTAATACGGTTTCTACATCGGCTGGTGGTATATGGCACCTAGTTCCAGAGGGATATTACAACGGGACTATCCGTGTGGGAGCTTCTGATCCTGATCTGGTACCCGCTAATATTCGAGCGGGCACTAATGTATTCGATATCATCGGAACATTAACGCCTAATAGACCCATTCAAGGGGTCACTTCTAGTATCGACATTCAGGCTAATGGTATGTATATTTTAGGAAGTAAATTAACCGATGCTCAGTATGCTGTCTTCGTAATGGTAACGGACAATATTACAGGCAAAAGAAGTTGGGCATTCAAAGCGGATCAAGGCTCATTTTCATCTGTTAGTTTTTATTTGACTTCAGAAGAAAACGCCCCTGTGGAATGGAGAAATACAGGATGGGGTGTTCGCTTGTACAACAATACCAATGTAACTCGCACCGTCACATATATTTCATTGTACAGAGATTAGAGAAGTTAAATTTACCTTTCTTTAAATTAATAAGTATATAAAGAGAAATGGAAAGGAAGAATTTTTATGTCTTATCGAATTGGAAGTGGATTCTTAGCATCACCCGGATTGGAGACATCGGTGGCTAACTTGGAAGTAATCCCCTCTCCTCCTCCTAGTTGGACAGTTGGGTATTCGCTATACAAATTTACACTCATGAATGATGATGATTGTCGTGTCTTATTAAACAATGATCCTAATCCAAAGTTTATTAGAGCGGGACAAGGATTAAATATTTCAGAAATAGACGTACCCATTACATCTTTGAAGTTTATAGAGTCGGGAGTTACGTTTAATTGGTTCGGAGCTTATTAAAGGAGGAAATTTTTTGGGTTTTTTTCTAGGTTCAATGGGCGGTAGCGCTATTACATTTAAGAGAGCATATGATCCTTCACTGGCGTACAAAAAGAATGATACGGTTTCTTTATCGGGTTCGATCTACATATGTATTAAAAACGCACCAGCCGGTATCTCTCCTACTAACAATACTTATTGGGATATTTATCAGGCTGCTGGTTCAGCAAGTACAGCAATTGATGATAGCAATATTAATACAACTGCCTCTACTCTTTCAGCAAGCAAAATAAATGAGTTAATCTCGTCTAAGACAGTGGCACTAGAAGACTTGTCTGATGTTAATACAACAAATAAAACCAACAATAATGTGCTTGCATATGATATGCCTTCTGATTCTTACGTATTAAAAACTCCAAATACTAGTTCATCTATGAGTTCCCTAGAAACAGAGTTTACCATAAAGGACACATGGACAACAGTTGGAATCAGAAATATGCCTCAACCTATGTATCGACTTTTTGTAGTAAACTTAGGTACGGACAAAGTTACGTTTAAGGTAAATGGCATGACCATTAACGTCTTACCAAACGAAGAATTTGATGAAGTACTTAATCCTTTTACTACTGTAGAGATTGTTTCAGGAACGTTTTTCGCAAAAGCTTACGCTCTCCGATCTGGTTCACCATACCCCAAATACGTGTTAAAAGATTACTTTGATGGCGATACTGGACAGGAAAGAATGTTTACTGGGGCCGCATTTAGTCTGACTGTTTGTAATGATGGATACTCTGATCTACTTTTCACAGCCAATGACCTTGTTTTTGTTGTAGCGGCAAGAAGTATTGAGGAAGAATTTTTAGAGGGATTCACCTCTGTTTCAGTGAATTCTAATTCTCCTTATCGCGTGCTAGTCAAAGGTCTTCTAACTGATACAATTTCGGGCTATTTCCCAGATAACACAGCTCCTAATGAAATAACCTATCTCCATTCGTCTGTTGTAACAGCTACCTCAGCTACTATAGAGTGGACATCTTCTAACTCAATTGATATCGATCATTATGAGATATATAGTTATCAAAGTAAAATCGGCACAACTAAAAATAACAACTATACAATCACCGGATTAACCGAAAAAACTTCTTACAATATTACAGTTAAATCTGTTGATAAATCGGGGAATGTTTCGTCTGGAGTTACTTTTACTCTTCTCACTTCCGATATCACTCCTCCGGCCAACGTAACGAATCTAGCTGCCAGTTCAATCACCCAAAATTCTGTTATGTTAAATTGGACAGGGTCAAGTAGCACAGATACTTCGGGATATGATATTTATAATAGTTCTTCGTATGTTGGGACTACTACGGTAACCAATTACACCTTGACCGGCTTAACAGCAGGGACGAATTATACGTTCAATGTAAAAGCTAAAGACTCAAGTGGTAATATTTCTTCGGGTAGTTCTATTTCTGTAACCACTAGTGTGCAAGTAGTTGATTCTACTCCTCCTACATTAACCTTTAATCCTCCACCTGGGCTATATAATGCTAGTAAAACCGTTTCTATCTCTCCAAATGAGTCGTCAAAAATCTACTATACAACAGATGGTTCTACTCCCACAGTATCTAGCACCCTCTATTCTTCTCCAATTAACACTGGAACAGTAGGTCCCTTCTCGATTAAAGCAATCGGCGTAGATGACGCAGGTAATGTAAGTACTGTCTATACTGCCACATACACATTCGATATGGTCGTACCTTCGGTAACATTAAATGCCTCCCCTGGTTGGACTTACAATACGGCAAGTGTCACCGTATCTATGACTTCTAGCAAGGTGGGAGGAGTGATATATTATACACTTGATGGCACAGCACCTAATACATCAAGTTCAATTTATACTAGCCCTCTTTCATTGACAGGCAACAAACCTGTGAAAGCAATTGTAAAAGATCCTGCTGGGAACATATCTTCAGTGGCCTCTAGTTCCATAGTTTATGACATTACTCCTCCAGGGGCTCCCACTGTATCTGATATCTCAGATATTAAAGATACTAGTGCTGTCATTAAATATGATTCATTGGATGCTCGAACGATGTTCATCTATTCAGATTCGGGGTATATTGATGGCACAACACAGATGGTAAGCAATATTAAACAGGCAAGACTTTTAGGATTGCCTAAAAATAATACTACGAATGTTTATCTTAAGTCTGTTGATGAGGCCGGAAACATTTCTTACCAAACTTCGGTTGCACTTACAACCACTAACTTAGGTACAACTCCTACAGATGGTACCGTAAACGATGCTTCTTTGAAAGTCTGGGGAGAAAATTTAAGTGCACTTCCGCTTGGATGCAATTTCTTACATAACCCACAAAACTATTTCGTGGGCAATGGTGACTTTACTTTTACATATACGGGTATTATTCCTAAATACTCAAGCGTACTTCATTATAATTCACCTGTCTCTGGTCTCAATAATACAAATAAATTGTATATTAAAATGGATGGCAGTAGCACGATAAGTTGGTACTTAAAGACTATCGATAATAGCAATAGTACTACAAAAGATTACGGCGGGCAGTCTTCTGTTGTTTCTAATAGCGAAAACGTTCACATCGTCCTACTCCGAAGAGGCACATCGCTTATCTTTAAAGTGAATAACATTATAGTATCATCCCTTACGATTCCCTCCACTCATGAACTTTTCCCTTCAACTACAAATGATTCACCGTGTTTAATCGGAGGCGCTATATTGAGCGGCACCTCTTTGGTCAAACACTTCGCTATTTACAATCGTGGTCTCACAGATACCGAATTAACTCAAAACTATAATGTCTTGAAGTAACCCAAATATTGCGGCGTGTATCTATTTTTTGAGAGAACGCCGCTTTTTAATTAGAAAGGAACTGATATGTATGCCTTCAATTACAAAAAGGATAAAAGATAAGTATTCAATGAATGATTTGACAGGAATTCAAGTACAAGATCCAGCAATAGGAGGCACATTAACTTTATCAAATAATCAATGGGTGGTGTCAAAAGGATTAAAAGTTCCTGTCGTAACAGAGGACCTAACTGATAACAATGTATTGTTCTTTAGGAGTGATTTATATGCTAACTCCTAGAGGTTTTCATCATTTTAATCATAATGGTAAGACTTTAAAAATACCCTATTATTCATTAAATGATTTAACGCAATCTTCACTGCGTTTTCGAAGTAATAATGAATTATTCGCTTATGAATTAAAAACACCAACAAACTCATCATATCTTCGCTTTCGTTCTTCTGGAAATGTTAAAGGTATTGGTGTTGATATAGTGAGCGCACCACAAACACCGCCTGGTGTGGTTACGAATTTGTATGTATCCAGCATCTCTAGAACTACCGTATCTCTTAGCTGGCTACCTTCAACTGGAGCCACTTCCTATGACATTTACAAAGATGGGGTGATGATCGGTAGTACATCGTCATCGAGTTATACGGTAAGCTCTTTAACCGAAAATACAAGTTATTTGTTTGAAATTATCGCAAAGAACAATTATGGCTCATCTGTTTCGGTTTCTATGTCCGTCAAAACACCAAAAAGCGAACAGGGCGCAATCTTCGAATTAAATTTTTCTAATATGAAAAACACCGTGTCGAATGCAATCTATGACAAAGTTAACAATACTCCTTGCACTCTTGTTGGTGTTAATCATAGCGGTCAAGATGGATGGATCAGCGAAAAAGGTTTGACACTATCTCCCGAAGCTTATATTAATGTAAATTCAACCTTCGAACCTTTCTCTAATGCCCTTATTGGATGCAATGAGAGCGGAATTACCATTGAATTCGCCGCCACAGAAGTAAAGGGGGATATATTTCGGAACGAATCCACTAGTTCATATATGTATATGAGCAATATAGCGAATACTAATATTCGGTATATAAACACAAGTGGAGCGGAAAAGTTGCTCAGTCCTAGTACAAGCGCCTGGATAGTTGACGGAGATGTAACAAAAGCCGGAGAAGATATTCATAATGGGAATCAGGAGTTGAATGTATATGTATTGCGACTGCATCCAGACGGGAAAAGCGATTTATGGTTTAACGGGAGAAAGAGTGCAACCAATGTTTCCGTACCCACTGACTTCTCAAAGTGGAATTTCTCTAGTTTAACAACTGGGAAATTATATATTAGACGCAATTTATACAATTTGAATTCAGCCTCTACGACCATTCAATCATTTCGCATATATAATCGTCCTCTCTCAGACATAGAGGTTTCAGAAAGATATTCGTACATAAAATCTAATGAGCCATTAACGACTGTAAATATTTATCCTAATAGCCCTTTAACTATCCCATTAGGTTCTACCCAGGCATTAAGCGTAAAAACGATTCCTAAACTATATGAGACTATGATAAATAACAGTTTTGAGAGCGGCAATGCGGGTTTTGTCATGGTCAATCAAACTGGGACACTTACCGGAATACATGAGGGCGAAACATTGGTAACAATTCAGTCTAAGTTTGGATCTCAAGTCTTCAATAATTCTGTCACTGTGAAGGTGGGAGAAACAGGAGTGGCTGCACCTATATCTAATAGGACTGTTACAGGTGTTGCGATAAATAGAAAGCCAGTAGGCGATCTTTATGTTGGACGAAGCTACGCTGCATGGGCAACAACTCTCCCGTTTGATGTTTATAATGATAATCTCTTGATTTGGGAATCCTCCAACCCTTCCGTATGTACGGTCAACGAGTATGGGGTTATTGATGCATACAGTGCTGGAACATCTATGATCAATGTTTGGGATAGTAGTCGTCAATTCTCTGATAGTTTTATGGTGAAAGTTGTTAATTATACACCAATTACAGTTAGTGAATCTGAAAAATATATAGTAAATCCAAATGATTATGGAATAAAGACAGATAAAACTGACTCACTAGCTACAACAATCGGCATCCAAAATGCTCTTGCTTATGCTAAGTCAAATGGATACAAATCTATTGTTTTCCCTAAAGCAAACTATCTAGTTGTTCCTACTACGAACCGCCCTCTTGGAACATTTAATATTCCCGATCAGACTATTGTTGATTTCTCGGGATCAAGGATGGATATAGAAAAAAGCGGAAGAACATCTACCGGCTATTATCTATTCCTCATGGATAATATTAAAAATAGTATTTTGAGAAATATAAATATTTATGGGGAAGCCGATTCGCTTGCTTCAATCAGTGAGGGTGATGAAGGATGTTTATCAGTACAGGTATATGATGCTTATAAATGCGGTATCGAGAATTGTACCTTTGCAAAATCACCTGGTTTTAATGTGGGGACAGGAGTAAGAAGACAAAAAACAGGTACTACTGGTCGAAACATTCCCAAAATCATCTTTGAAGCGGGCTCAATAAATGATGTCGGCAACGTTGATAATAGCGATACACTAAATAAATTCAGAACTAACACTTTGATTGATATTGCCTCGTTAGGCGACTACTTTATGTTAGGTTACGACTTGGGCTATGCTGGCTATGGATACCTTCGCTCTCGCCTCTACAGTATCTATTTCTACGATAATAATCAACAATTCCTATCGAAGCAAAAGTATAATCTTCAGTTCATGAGTTACCCAAAACCAAACAATGCGAAATATTGTAAACTAGTTATTTATCAAGAAACAATTCCCGATACACAAGATGGTGATTTTAATGCACTAGCCTTTCTTAATACACAAGCAATGCCTATAGACTGCTGGTTTACTAATAATGTCTTCGAGGACAACACTAGTTGTGGTCTAGCAATGTGTGGCGGAGAATCATGGAGGATAGAAGGGAATACTTTTAGAAGGAACGGTAAGAGAGCGCCTGCTTGCGATATAGACTGGGAAGATGGATGGGACATGATGGTAGGTGACATTGTAAAAAATAACTATTTCAATTCCAAAACAGGTGTAACGGCAGCAGCCGGTCAAAGATTAATCTGGACAAATAACACTTTTAACAATTCAAACATTACTACTTGGGGAAGAACACAAAACTGGGCAGCTTACAATAACACCTTTAATGGTTTTGGTACAACCAAAAAGTATAGTTTAAGTTGTCAAGCAGAATCCTATTTTGAACGCAATATTATCAGTGGAGCAACATTGGAAACTTCAGTTAACCATTCTGGCGCTTCATACAGCGTCCATACGGGCAATAACACTATAATTTAATTTTCACTTTATGAGAGGGGAATTATTCCCCTCTTTTTATTTGAGACAGGAGTAAAAAGATGATCTTTAAAGAGATTAAAGAAATAATGCTTGATACAGCGATGTATTTCCAAAAATCCATTGATTTTGTTAAGCCCGTTTGGGTTGGTGTTGTAACTGCCGTATCCTATGTCATTTTCCCAACAGACACTTATATTCCAGCGACAATGGCATTACTGTGTACTCTAGCTTTAGACATTATTACAAAATATATTTCTGTGGCCCATTTAAACGGTGGGCTATATAACGCAATTAAAACAAAGAAATTAACGTCTGAGTCTCTATGGAGAGGCACAAGAAAGAAATTGGTTGGAGTATTAGTTGTTTTAATTCTATGTGGTCTTTCTTATAGAATTTCTCCATTTGATGCAATCCCTAATGTCATTCAGTCTATTTGCTTTACAGTTCTCTTTTTGCGAGAAGGGCAGAGTGTGGTAGAAAATCTAATTGATTGTGGTTATGATGACCTGCGTTGGTTGCTTGTGTTTATGAAGAAGAAAGAAAAAGAACTCATTCCTGATGATGAAGTGGACTCCAATGAAGAAGATAAAACGAATATATAAAGGGCAACTAATTAAACGACTCCCCGCATAAAGAAGTACGATTTAAGTATTTGCCCCATTTAATTGTATCAAAGAATACGCGAAGGGAAAGAGATTAATGTCATTCACAATGAAATATGAGATTATCCCTAAATATCTAACTTGTGGAACAAAACGAAGATCAGGCATTAAAATACCGTCTGTAAAATTTCTTGTTGCTCATGATACTGGAAATCCTAACTCATCAGCATTAGGTAATATTAACTACTATGAAAATTCGAAGAACGATGAATCTGCATCTGCTCATATTTTCTTAGATGATAAGGCTATTTATGAGTGTATCCCCGCTTTAACTGGAACGCCAGAGAAAGCGTGGCATGTGCTTTATAACAAAACAAAAGACAATGAACTCTTTGGTTGCAATGCGAACGATGCTGCTATAGGCGTAGAATACTGCTACGGTTCAAAGATTAACTCTGGTGAGGCATATAAACGTTATGTCTGGGTGCTTGCCTATACGTGTTACAAATTTGGACTAGACCCAGGAAAGCATATTACAGGCCATTTTATCCTTGATCCTGAACGAAAAACAGATCCAAAGTCTGGACTTGCTGCCAGTGGCAGAACATTCGAACAGTTGATTAAAGACGTTGTAAATGAATACAAAACATGTAGTAACTCTGCCACACTCTCTCCCTCTCAATCCATTCCCTCGTCGTCTTCCCCTATTACTATTAAGGCTATTTTCACATCAGATAATTCTATTATTGAGGGAATTCTTAAAGATGGCTCAAGTCACATTCCCGTTTCTTCGCTAAAGGAGAAATTAGGAGATGTGGTTACATGGGACAATGTTAATAAGGAGCTGAAAGTTAATAATATCGTAGTCGATGCTTATCTCAAGGATGGAGTTAATTACATATCTGCATCTGGATTAACTAAACTGGGACATAAAATCACTTGGGATAATGCCAATAAAAAATTGTACATAAGTAAGTGAAAATAATTATATTGAGGGGCAATCGATTATGACTAACTTTTATATAATCGTTTCTGTACTATTAGTAGTTCTGATTGGTGGGTATGTCGCTCTTCCTTATGCAAAATCTAAAGGCTGGATTTCAAAAAAGAGCGCAACAGATATTGCCGATTCGATAGATAGAACGATTGATATTACACAGGCAGCCGTAAAAGCCATAGAACTTAAAAGTATTGACATTAAGGCGGTTAACGCAGTTTTAGATATTGCCAATTACACTACTGACTATGTGTTAGGATTGATTACCGCTAAGAACGACGACGAAAAGAGGGAATTATCTAAAGAAATTATACACGATGTGCTGTATATGTTTGGGATTGTACCAACAGCAGCGCAACAGTCATTAATTGATAAGATTATTGACTATACGATTTCAATGAAATGACTAAAACTACTAAAGGGGAGAAGCATATTGCTTCTCTCTTATTTTTTATACAGAAAGGAATTTATCAATGACCAACACGATAGTAGATGTACAACTCCTTAATGATAAAGGGCAAGTTGTTGAAAATGTCTCACCTAAGACATCTGCTCTCGCAGTGTCTATGGAAAATGGGAACACAGTAGAATATGAAATCAATCAGCTAAAACAAACTGGACTAGTAAACGTAATCAATGACAATACCACCGCTCCAACATCGGTATACAGCTCATCCAAAATAAATAGCATTATTAATGAAATTAGTAGTTCTCTTGATAATAAAGCTTCAGCCATTCATTCACACAACTTTGAAAGTATTGGCGATATTGATTTCACTGACAAAACAGATGGAAATGTTCTGTCATTTGAAAATGGTCAATTCGCTTTAAGACCTCCGTCGGCGTCCACAAGCGTTGGAGATGTAAATCTCAAAGAGTATGGGATATCTGGATCAGGTATAACTACAGTTGGGTCAATAGATGCTGGATCGAAAATACTCACCGTTTCCTCTACTAACAGCTTTTCAGTTGGGCAAGATGTTGCTATTACAAATGCCGCTAAAGAGAAAATGCTCGTATTCCTTAAAGTCACAGGATCTCCTTCAGCATCTGGAAAGTTAAAGTTGACCTCTGGTACCAACACCGCAGAGTACAACTTAGAAGTAAAATATCAAACCTTTGACCTTACTTTTGTGGGACAAGCACCGAATGTAACAACACAGTATGGAATTTCACTTGAGTATAATACGAAGTACGTTAATTTACTCGCTAATGAATCGGCTGCTACTTTTGCGACACGACTAGCGACCGACGGATATTTTACAAACTACTGGCCTGGATGGACACTTAGTAATCCATCTACAGGTGTTTTGAGATTTACCTCTACTACTCCCGGCAGTAGAAAATGGGGAACACAAGTATTTGCAAATCCGTCACTGGGTGCTAATTTTGTTGGGACATTTTCTCAAATTGTCGAGGGAACAGGATCAATCGGCTATGTTAAGGCTTTAATAGATAACGGCTCTTCTCTTCCCGGTTGGTCAAAAAACTCTATTGCTTCTGACACCTTATCCTTTGAATACAATACGGTTGGCCCACAGCCGGATATAATATTTGACAATGGTGGCACTGGAGTAACACTCGAGATCAAGACAGTAAAAACAGGTATTGGAGAGCTAATCAGCAAAATCACTTCAATCAACAAACAAGCTAATAACATAACAATTGAAACATCGGCGGACTATTCTGTATCAAATTCATATGTTAGACACGATGATACTAGGGGTATTCAGAAAGCGATTCTGGATTTGTTTGACACTGGTGGAGGTAAAATATATCTACCAAGAGGCACATATAGAATTACAAGACTATATTTAAAAGATGGAGTCTGGATTGTTGGCTCAGGTCAAACAAGCACAAAATTAATATCTCATGAGCTTGTCTGGTCAACTCTCAGGGCAGTTGGTGAAGGTAGCTGGTGGCAATACGGGAGCAAGGATCAGAGAAATGAATACATAGAACATTGGGGCTTTGAAAGTTTAATGGTGACCACAAGTACCAATGATAAAGCCTCTACTCTTCCTTTCACAAAAGTAGCTCTTGAAATGTTTCTTGCAAATGCCGTTCTATGTAGAGATTTGAATATTACAAAGCACTATATGGGCGTCCTAGAAAAATGCAGTTGGTATACTCACTTTGAAAACATACTGGTCCAGTACTGTCATCATGGTTGGCAAGCGCCATATTTTGAAGTGTCCGCTACTCCCTCTAATCATTACAATTGCACAGTAAAAGATAATAGTGGTCTGGGCATATTTATGGATTCAGTGGATATCTTCAATTTCGTTGGTGGAGCAGTCGAAAGAAACGCAATGGGCGGAGTTAAGATTGTAGGCGGCCAAACAAGAACAGTCACCTTTGACACTGTTAATCTCGAAGCCAATGGCGGGATACCCTTAGAAATCGGAGAAGAATCGGGTACGGCACCACAAAGCATCTCATTTAGAAATTGCAGTTTCAAGAATTGGGATACAACAAATAAACAAGCAATTGGTATCAAGCTAAACAAAGTTGTCGGATTTGAATTGTTTGCGCCAAAGTTCTTTAATTATGAAGTTGCTTTTGATACATCGTCTTCATCCTCTTCATTTACTATTACGCATCCCACCTTTGACAAGTGTACGAACTACTACAAATTTAATGGAGGTGCCTTAAATTCCGATCCCTATCTTATGATTTATGGGGACTGGACAGGTATCATTGGACAAAAGAATTTGGGATGGGAACAAATTACCCCTACTAAAAAGTACCTCAAACTCTTAGAAGTTAACGAGATGCTGGAAGCGTATAAGAATGGAACTCTTGGTGGAAATTCAGGCGGTACTATTACATTCGCACAGCGAGGATATATAAATGCCGTTCTCGACTTTGGGGTAACTGTTAATGATAAGACAGTTGATAACAAGACCGCATTAAGCAATGCAATGGATAAGGCAACCGAGTTAAGAATCCCTCTCTACATCCCTGCTGGAGATTATTATTATACTCCTCCTCTAATCATGACAAGTGCCAATTTTGCAACTACAGGCGATAGGAATGTAATGATTTATGGAGCAGGTGGGACAGCAACAAGATTGCTTCCCTTAAATTACAACGCAGACGCTTTGGTCATCCAGACAGTTCCCAAAGGCGATGATACGGTTGCCGGTTCGGGAATTGCCCCATCTGGTTTTATAAAAGATATCTGTATCGAAGGTACAACAAGCAATGCGACAACTAATAACGTTCGTGGGTTATTACTAAGAGGCATGAGACAATTTGAAGTGAAAAGTGTAACAGTAAGAAGAATGCCAATCGGTTTTGATTTGATAGATAACTGTTACGGAACCACATACTATAATTGTCGGAGTCAACTATGTGGGTTGGGCCTTAACCTTCAACATGGCAGTAAGAGCGGCAGCGATCTAAACTTTTATGGATGTTGGTGGGGTGGAAATCTATCTACGATTAGCATCTCTGGCGGCGGTGGCGGATACCATTTCATTGGAGGACAAATTACTGGAGGGCCTGCCAGAGCAGCAGATGCAGATGACTATGGGGCAGTTATAGTAGGGAAAGACTATTTGACTGGAGATCTGGGTACAACTGGAAACATTATCTTTGATGGTATTGATTTTGAAGGTATCCGTTATATGCATGTAATACGTTCGTATGGAGAAACTTCGATAACAGTCCGTAACTCTAGCTTTCTTCAAACGGATACTTCAACAGCGGGTAAAGCCTCTGCTCCTTTGTCTATTTGGAAAGCAACAGGTGCTTCGCAATCCAAGCTTAGTTTTAATAACAATGGGGTTAAAGGTTATTGGAAAGCACTTAAACTATTTGATATTACGGGGCAAGGAAGCCTTATCGATATCCATGAAGAACTAACTAAATATGAGAATGTTTATTTTAATTCGGCCAGTTGGACTCAATGGAAAGACGCTCCACTTCTCGTACAGTCTCAATGTAATATGGGTCATGCATTCTGGAGACAGGGATTCAATTCTGCTAGATGGCTTCATGGTGGCATCATGTATCGCGAAAATGGAGGAAAAGTTGAACAGTCTACAGATTGGGGAGCAACTTGGACTGGGTTCTCTGTGACATCTCTAATTATCAACGGAGGAACGCCAGTAACAGGAACCTCATCTGTTCTTCTCCCTTGTTACAATCTCACGCAGAACATTCCAAATCTCACTGTTCCTGCTGGCTCCACTTGTGATGTAGATTTTACTGTAAATACTGCAAGCATCGCTGATGATGTAAGAGTGATAATAGATAATATGCCTAGTGGAATTACATGGAGTAGTTGGGTCTCAGATAACGGGAAAGTGAGACTAAGACTTGCCAATTTAACAACCTCCGCTATTGTTCTTCCTCCTACCCACAATGTTCGAATCAGTATTACTAAATACCAAACACCTCAAACTCCGAATCAGATCACTTACACCGTTACCGAAGGCGGAATAGTTGTCCTTTCTTGGCCTCCTGTTATAGACGCTACAAGTTACAATGTGTATCAAAATGGAGTTAAGGTCGCTTCTCCTACATCTAGTTCGGTAAATGTAACGGGTCTAACACCAGGAAACTCATATACATTTGAGATTGGTACAGTTGCTTATGGAGATGCCGAATCTCTTCGCTCCTCCTCTGTTCAGCTAACAGCCAAAATTCCAACTGTCTATATTAAAGATACTTTTACAACCGATGCAGCTTCTCTAGGTAATAGTGATAATGGTGTAGCTTGGTCAGGTGGAATGAAAAAATCCAATGGTACTGCTTATGCGGATAGTTGGACACAGGCAAAAATTAATGCTTCGTCAGCAGACTTCTTAATGAACTGCGATGTTACAAGAGGATCGGCTACTTCTCTGGCATTTGGTTTTAGACAAAGCGGTAACGACGATAGCAATAGATGGGTCTTCACTTTAAGTGGGTCAAACGTTACGCTTGCCAAACGGGTAAATTGGACGGATTCAAACGTAGCTGTAGCAACCAAATCCTTTACTGTGGGAGAAATAGCAAACATCAAGATTCGATGCAAAGGCTCATCAATTCGTTGTTATTACAATGATTTTCTTCTATTCGATGTAACGGATTCAAGCCTCAATACACTGACTTATGTTGGCATTCTACCTAGTAACGAGTCGGTGCAAAGATATGATAATTTCACTGTGATTGAGGCAATTTAACGAGTTGATAAAAGTGTAATTTTATGAAGTTTTTTAGGTGAAAAAACCCTTATATACAAAGGATTTTTAGAGCGCAAAAGTTGAAAAAAGAAGTAAAAATGTGATTTTCATTGATTTTGTGATGAATAATATGATTTTTAAGTGAGACGCTGAAATTTAATGATTTCGGTGTCTCTTTTTGTTTTTATTTTTTAACTGCAAAGTTCAGGGGGAACCGAACCATCTCGGTCAAGTTTCCAGCCCTGCTATCGCAGTTCTGTCAAAATGCCCGACCTGCCGCCGTTCCCACCTCTTGCCTACGGCAATTCACCCCCTTCGCGGCTCGAATCAGAATTTAATCATTTGCAGTTTAATCAAAGAAAATTAAAAGGATGATGTTACTGATGAAGACTTACACGACTAAAGATTTTTACCTCACTGTTCTGTTGATGTGCAATGATTTTGAACTTATTGGTTCTGAAAAAAAGAAAAATGGCGTTCATTTTAATTTAAATAATTATAACGATGAAATCCTAAGAAACCTTATTGATCAATTTATCAATATGGAAGCTCTTATAAATATGAGTCTTATGGTTAAAAATACTGCCCTCCTTAGAAAAGAATTGGATAAATATAAAAATTAATAAATCTTCCTAGATGATGAAATGATGAAAAGGATGTAATAATTGATGCCGAAAATTAAGAAGGAAATGAATAAGAAAACCAAAGAAATAATTGATAATGTTTTTGGAACAGATGTTAACACAATGAAAGACCATGTTGCAAGATTGAATGTTATGAACTATATAAATAATGAGTTAAGAGAACAAGAAGAAAATCAGAGATTGTGTTTCAAGCTTTCAGTAGAAGACCCTGATAAAAAGCATTGGATGAAAAACGAACACTTTTTAAAAATATTCAGTCATGAATTTAGGCATATCGAAGACTACTATAGTGTTTCAAAGACCTGCAAACATTTCTTAATGGATTTAGGCGAATTTTTAAAATGGGAAATGAATATCTTGGTAGATGAATATGATTATCCGTTAAATCAGACAAGATTGGCAGAAAAACTTGGAATTGAAACAAGAACAATACGCAAAAACATGAAAGAACTCGAAGAAAGATGTCTTATACATAAGATAGAAATACATAAAGAAGTCTTCTATATTGTGAACCCGTATCTTATTTTCATTGGACAAAATATCAACTATTGTATTCCAAGGTTATTCGATGAGATTGGATATATCAATAGTGGAATGATAGAAAAAGAAACTAGAAATGATAGAAGGAAAAATCAAGAAAAACGTGTTGAAATCTAAGTTATTTGACAATTATACCGGAATTTCTGCTCCGGTGAGGGAATATAAATTGTAGTAAAAATAAGGACTATTTTTTGGTCATCGGAACGCAAATTCCGGTGACTTTTATATTGAGGAGAGATGATGATGCCAATGATTATAGAAGATCAAGAGATAATAGATTTATATACTGGAGAAATTAGTTTTTTGAAAGATGTTCCACTATCTGATATACCGGATATGGATGAATATAATTGCGTTAATATGATTACTTCTTATGATAGAAGATATAAGACAAATACAAAGGCGTTAAGAGACATATTCGATGAAGGATCATTAAGTTGTGAAGCCCTTGGGTTTCTTGGTCATTTCGGATGGTGCTTGCACTCACCCACGAATTCATTGTTCATTAATAATGAGAATCCCACGCAAGACCAAATGTGCAAATATTTGAATATAGGAAGAACAAAATTAAATTCAGCAATCAAAGAGTTGGAGTCTCATAATATAATCTTGAGAAAAAAGATTAATGGATGCACCATAATATATTTCAATCCAGAACTGTATCATACAGACGATGTTTCTGAAATGACAAAGAACTTGTTTATTGACGCTAAAAGAAATATGGATGACAGGGGATTAGATAAAAATAACTATCTGGAAAAAGATTTAGAGAACTATCTAAAAGACAACCTCTGCCTCGTAGAAGATGGTATGACATTAATAGGGTGTCAATATTCCGTAACTGACGGATATATAGATATTTTAGCAGAAGACATTTTTAGATGTAAGTGTATCATTGAGTTAAAAATCAAGAATGATGACACGTCTTTAGTTTTTCAGTCCGTATATTATCCTTCAGAGTTTAATGAAAAAGTCAGAATGATTACCATAACACCGGGATACGTTCCCCGAATAAAACAATCTCTTGAGTCTCTTAGGTATGTCGAACTTATGGAATACTATTTTGAAAATGATGAATTAAGGATTAAAAAATTAAAGAAACAATAAACAAAACAACAAACCCCCATTTGGATATATTCCATTTGGGGGTTATTTGTTTCTGCATAATCTCAAGTTGTAATAATATGTTTCCCCATAATCAAAATAACCATACCCCTACTTTGGATATTAATCCTCGGTAGGGGTATTTTTTTCACTTTGACTATATTCACTAATTCTCTGTGCTTTGATCAAACTCTTCAATTTTTTTCAATCTTAATTCCCGCATCTTTTCACGATTTCTCTCTCCCCTACATCTGTTACATCTTGTCCCATTTCTAAAATCTTTAATTCTCGTCCTCCCTCTTCCTCCACAAGAACAGTTATATTCAAACGAATAATTAGATCCTTTATATTCTCCAATTAATTCGCAGCCTTCTCTTGCTAACTCTTGACGGATTTCTTCTGTGCTTTTTCTCATTCGTTCCTCAAAACAAAATCGGCATCGTTTCCCCGAGTCCCACTTATTCCAATTCACTTCCCATTCGTGATTGTTGGGGCACAAAACTTTAATTTCAGTTTTATTGGTGCTATATTTTACCTTTCCTTGATTGCTAATAACTTTGTAGCCTTCGGATTCTAGTTCTTTTTGAAATTTATCTGCCATTGCTTGCTGATATTCTTTTCGTGTGACTCCATTTTCTCCGAAGCCTTTGAAGTTCAATCCTCGTTTTTCAAAGTTGCACCTTGGGCATCGGTTCCCCTGCTTGAATTTAACCCATGTGACGCTGTATGAGTGGCCTTTTGGACATGACAGGTCAATATATCCCCTAAAGCCATTCCACGCCTTAGAATGGAGCCTATAGCCCTCAGATTCGATCATGAATTTCATCTCTTCAAACTTCTTTAATTTTTGTTCCTGGTTTAGAGGCGGCATGTTATTCAACTCCCTTACGAATACAGATTATAACATATATAAAATCAATTTTAGGGGTTTAATGTAGCTTTCTTGGTTCTTTTATAAATATCACACCCGTCCGGCGTATTCACCGGATCGCCGACGATCGTGTTGACATCGACCATGGCTTTGATGTTCTCCATTGCGGTCTGCATCAGGCCCTGAATGGGATGGTCACTCATGAATAGTCCTCCTTAATGAGCTGTAATGAACTGTAGCGATCAATTACAGTGTGCGCCCGGACTGGTTCAATTATGTACGCCCATCCTCAAGGGATCAGGCTGCGGGCCGCCGGCTTCCGGCTTCGCTCCGAAGGCCACGCAGCATGCTCTTCCAGTTGCTCCATCCATTCTCCGCAGCCCGCACCCGGCGCAGGAGCTTCCAGCCGGCCGCAGCCAGCTCCGCCACCCGAATCCGGCCCGCCGCTTCCATCTCCGTGACAAAAGACAGCTGGTCGCTGTAGACGGGCTTGACGAACAATCGCGGTCTTTGCTGCAGGCGGACATACCGCGAGAGCCAGCCGACGGCGATCCATTTGCAGCCCCAGAGCGCTCCGGCGGCCACAGCGGTCTCCGCCGCGTCTCCAAGAGAGAAGTCGGTAGCCCAATCCAGCCGGGTAATCCGGACGCGGGAGAGCGTCTCAACCGACCATTCCTTCATCCCGTCGGTTCCCTGCAGCGCCTGCCGGCAGGTGCGAAGCATCCGCTCCACCGCTTCCTTGTCCACGCGCTTGCGCTCCTCTGCCGGTCCGATCAGCTGGTCCATCCCCGACCGTTCGAGCCGGACCTTCAGCCCTTGTCTCAACCCGTCGAATACAATGGACGGAACGGTGTACTGCATGTTGACGAGACCATAGAACGCCTTGACGTCGATCCGGACCCGGTCATTACGGCCGGAGCGGTTCAGGTGAACCTTGAATTCGATGAAAGAGATCAGAATCAGCGCGACAAGCGCTGCCACCGCGGCCAGCACGGCGATCCCCACTATCCATCCTATAGGCATGCTTTCTTCCTCCCGGACATTCGTCATGACTGCCACCTCAGGTAGTATGGCGAATTGAACTGGGAAAAATTCGCTGCGCTCGTTCCTCGTCCGGACCTCCTGCCGCATGAAGAGATACGAAGACAGGCCGAAGCAGAGAACGGCAGCGGCCACCTGAACCGGAGTCTAGGGTGTCCAGCCCGATAGCCGGCAGCTCTAGAGGAACCCAAAAACGCCCGCCGGCGCTTGCCGGAACGTGTCCGGTAAGCGCCAGCGGGCGTTGTCGTTGTCAGAGAAGGAAGACCGGAGTCCGTCAGTCATCGGTCCCGGGACCGACTTCGTCCAGGGTCATCTGCCGGGTATCCAGCTTGTCGAACAGCAGCTGGGTCTCTTCCTCCAGACTGTCGCTATCGCCTCCGGCCGGCTCGGGCAGCTGGTTCAGGCTGGCCAGCCCGAAGCTGTCCAGGAACGCCTTGGTCGTGCCGTACAGAATCGGCCGGCCCACCGCTTCGGAGCGGCCGACCTCCATGATCAGATCCTTGTTCACCAGCGTGTGGATGGCCCGCTCGGCCTTGACGCCGCGGATTTCTTCAATCTCCACCCGGGTAATCGGCTGCCGGTAGGCCACAATGGCCAGCGTCTCCAGTGCTGCCTGGGACAAGGTGGCCCGCGACGGAGAATACGCCAGCCGCTCAAAATAAGGGGCATGCTCGGGCAGCGTGGCCAGCTTGTAGTTGCCCGCAATCTGCACCACCTGAAGTCCCCGTCCCGCCGAAGCGAATTCAGAGCGCATATCGCCCAGCACGCGGCCGATCAGGTCGGGCTTTTGCTCGGTAATCTCGCCGATCTGACGGGTGGACAGACCGTCCTCGCCCGCCAGGAACAGCAGCCCTTCAATAACTGATTTCAGTGTCTTGTAATCCATTCCATTCGTCTCCTCCTCTCCACTCCATGACGATGTCCTCGAACAGCCGCTCCTGATAGCAGAAGATCGCCTTCATCTTCATCAGCTCCAGAATGGCCAGGAATGTGGCCACAATTTCATGGCGGGCCATCTCGTCATGCAGCAGGGACGAGAACCGCAGCCGCCCGCCTTTGCCGAGCAGACGCAGCGACTCCGACACATCGCGGATGCGGTCCTTGACCGATATTTCATCCCGGGTGATCCGGGCGTAGGAGGAACGGCGGGCCGCCTTGCCCAGCGCCTTGCGGAACGCCGCAATCAGGTCGGCGGTATGCAGACCCTTGACGCCCGAGGCTTCCTGCTCCGGCACGAACGGGGCGAGATCGTCGGGTTCCTTGGTGAAGATCAGGCTCCGCTCGCTCTCAAGATCCAGCAGCTGAACGGCAATCGACTTGTATTTGCGGTATTCGATCAGACGCTGCACCAGCTCCGCGCGCGGATCGTACTCTTCATCCTCGTAGAAATCCATATCCTCGAACTCGATCACCGGCGGCTTCGGCAGCAGCATTTTGCTCTTGATGGACAACAGCGTCGCGGCCATGACGAGAAATTCACTGGTCACATCCAGTTCCAGCTCCTGCATCGTCTGCAAATAGTCCATGTATTGTTCGGTGATTTCGCTGACCGGGATGTCCTGGATGTCGATCTCCGCCTTGTCGATCAGATGCAGCAGCAAATCCAGCGGACCCTCAAACGTCTCCAGCTTGTACAAAACCGTCACGCGTCATCCTCCTAGTGGGTAAAAGCCCGGGCAAATGCAAAAGGCAGCGCCTCTGAAGACGCTGCACAAGGGCAAAACGGACTTTTGCGCTTTCTTCCTATATTAATAAATAAGCACGAAAACGACGGCTTCGTCAATAGCCCGGGCTTAAAACAATTTGGACAGGTTGGCCATTTCAATGGCGCTGGCCGCCGCGTCCCAACCCTTATTGCCGGCTTTGGTGCCCGCCCGCTCGATGGCCTGCTCGATATTCTCCGTCGTCAGAACGCCGAAGATGGTCGGCACACCGGTCTTCAGCGCAATTGCCGCTACTCCCTTGGATACTTCATTGCAGACATAGTCATAGTGGGTCGTCGAACCGCGGATAACGGTGCCGAGCGTGACGACCGCATCGTACTTGCCGCTCTCGGCCATCTTCTGGGCAATGAGCGGAATTTCAAATACGCCCGGTACCCAGGCTACGTCGATCTCTTCGTCCTTGACGCCGTGGCGCTTGAACGCATCCAGCGCTCCCGACAGCAGCTTGCTCGTAATAAACTCGTTGAAGCGGCCCACGACCACCCCGTACTTCAATCCATCCGATACTAAATGTCCTTCAAAATATTGCGGCATAATCCCTCTCCCTTTCTCTTCTTCAAATTAGAATCAGACGCGGCCTGTCTAGGATTTAGAATTCTCATCCTGCTCGATATCGTCGAATTTCAGCAGATGCCCGAGCTTCGACTGCTTCGTGTGCAGGTACCCGGTATTGTCCTTGTTCTCGGGCATCTGGATCGGAACGCGCTCGACCACTTCCAGACCGTAGCCTTCCAGCCCTTTGATCTTGCGCGGATTGTTGGTCATCAGCCGGATCTTCCGGACCCCGAGATCCTTCAGAATCTGGGCGCCGATGCCATAGTCGCGCAGATCCGCCGGGAACCCGAGCTTCAGGTTGGCGTCTACCGTATCAAGCCCCTGCTCCTGGAGCTTGTAGGCTCTCAGCTTGTTGACAAGGCCGATCCCCCGGCCCTCCTGCCGCATATAGAGCAGTACGCCCCTGCCCTCCGCCTCAATCTGGCGCAGCGCCGCCTCGAACTGCGGCCCGCAGTCGCAGCGGTGCGAATGGAACACATCGCCGGTGAGGCACTCGGAATGGACGCGGACGAGGACCGGTTCGTCTCCGGAAATCTCGCCTTTGACCAAGGCGACATGCTCCTTGTCATCCACCTCGTTCGTATAGGCTATCGTCTGGAATTCGCCGAAATCGGTCGGCAGCCGGACCGAGACTTCCCGGGTAACGAGATTCTCCTTCTCGTTGCGGTAATGAATCAAGTCCTTGATGCTGATCAGCTTGAGATCATGCTGTCTGGCGATCTCCACCAGGTCCGGCAGCCGGGCCATCGTCCCGTCCTCCTTGATAATCTCGCAGATGGCGGCCGCCGGGTAGGCGCCGCACAGCCGGGCGAGATCGACGGCGGCCTCGGTGTGGCCGGAGCGGCGCAGGACGCCGCCTTTTTTGGCAATCAGCGGGAACATATGCCCCGGCCGGCGGAAATCCGCCGCAGTGGCCTTGGGGTCCATGATCGCCTTCACGGTTAACGACCGTTCATAGGCGGAAATACCGGTTGTCGTATCTTTATGGTCGATCGACACCGTGAACGCGGTGCCGTGGAAGTCGGTATTCCGGCTGACCATCGGCTTCAGATCCAGTTCCTCGGCCCGCTCCGCCGTAATCGGCAGGCACACCAGCCCCCGGCCATGGGTAATCATGAAATTCATAACCTCGGGCGTCGTCCGTTCCGCCAGTGCCACGAAGTCGCCTTCATTCTCGCGGTCTTCATCATCGACGACGATGACGACCTTGCCCCGCATCAGATCGTAGATCGCCTCTTCGATCCGGTCGAGCACACGCTCCTGCCCTTGCGATTCATCCATCTTCTTTTCCTCCTGGCAGGACTCCCGAATTCCGCAGGACGCGTCTTCCGGCAATCCCTTTACTTGGGGCGGGGACAGATTCTTATAGAAATCCGTTCGCCGCCAAAAATTCGCTGCTGATCTTGGATTCGCTGCGCCCCTCGCCTGCCGGTGTTGAGCCGTAATGCAGCAGGTGATCGACATATTTGCCGAGAACATCGCATTCCAGGTTGACGCTGTCGCCCGCATGCTTGTAACCGAGCACCGTCTCGCCAAGCGTATGCGGAATAATGGATACCGTGAACGACGAGCCGGCAGCCTGGACAACCGTCAGGCTGATTCCGTCAATGGTGATCGAGCCTTTCGGGATAATGAATTTGAACAATTCCGCCCGATCCGGCACAATCTCGATCACCACGGCGTTCTGGTCCCGCTTCATCCCGCGGATAATGCCGGTTCCGTCCACATGTCCCTGGACGATATGGCCGCCGAAGCGGCCGCCCGCCGCCATGGCCCGCTCCAGATTGAGCCGGCTTCCCGCGCGTAGCTCCTTGAGCGTTGTATGGCGGTAAGTCTGCGGCATGACATCGACGGTAAAATGCCCTTCGCTTATCGACGTCGCCGTCAAGCATACGCCGTTGACGGCGACACTGTCGCCGATCTTCAGATCTCCCATAATTCTCTTCGCTGCAATCGAGAGAACCATCATTTCGCCGCCGGATGAGACGCCGCGCAGGCTTCCCACCTCTTCCACAAGTCCGGTGAACATAGCCTCCACCTCTCTTTAGGATAATTCCGCCGCATGCTGCGGCCCGAAGGTCCCCGGAATGCCGGTCAGACAGAGATTGTCGCCGAGCCGCTCGACCTCAAGCTCCCGCAGGACAATGGCGTCCGCCATCCGCTCCACACCGCCGAAGCTGAAAGCCGACGGCGCTTCGGCGCCTCCCCCGACAATCTTCGGAGCCAGGAAGAGGACGACACGGTCTACCAGTCCCTCCTCCATCATCGCTCCGTTCAACTCCCCGCCGCCTTCCAGCAGTATGGAGCCGATCTCCATCCGGCCGAGCCGATCCATCGCCTGGTGCAGGTCGACGCGCGAGCCGCTGCCGCAGCGGATGATCTGTACCCCCGTCCGGGCCAGAGCCGCTTCCCGTTCCGGGTCGGCATCCTCGGTCGTCAGAATAATCGTCGGGGCCTGACCGTCCGCAACAACCGCCGCCTCCAGCGGTGTGCGGAGTCTGGAATCGACCACAATCCGGACCGGGTTCAGCCCCGGAACCGGGAGCCGGGTCGTCAGCGAAGGATTGTCGGCCAGAACCGTGCCCACGCCGACCATTATGCCCTGATGGCGATGGCGCAGCGTGTGTACGACCTCGCGCGACTCCTCATTGGAAATCCACTTGCTGTCGCCGGTACGGGTCGCGATCCGGCCATCCAGGGTGCTTGCCGTCTTCAAGGTCACGAACGGCAGACGGGTCAGAATATATTTGATGAATTTCTCGTTCAACCGCAGCGCCCGTTCCCGGAGCACCCCAACCTCGACCTCGACTGCGTGCTCGCGCAGCATGGCAACTCCCCGGCCTGACACCAGCGGGTTGGGATCTTCGCAGGCCACGACGACCCGGGCCACCCCTTCGTCGATCAGCCGTCTGCTGCAAGCGGGCGTAAGGCCCGTATGGCTGCACGGCTCCAACGTGACATAAGCGGTTCCGCCCTTGGCCTGGCCTGCGGCCATATTCAGCGCGTGCACCTCGGCATGTCCGGTTCCCCGCTTCAGATGCGTGCCGACGCCGATTACGGCCCCGTCCTTGACCACCACGCAGCCGACAACCGGATTGATCCCGGTCTGACCTTGGGCCCGTTCCGCCATATCCAGCGCGAGCGACATGTAAAACTCATCATTCATTATATCCATAGAATGGCTGCGACCTCTCCTCCGTGGCATGATAGCTGTTATAAGTATGCATCAAAAAAACCGTCTTGCGCTCCAGGGAGTCAAGACGGTTGAATGCAGAGAGCCATGCACAGCATACAGCTCCGGCCATGCATGTGAAAAGTAACACAAAGCCGCCGGTTACACCGATGCTGCCTTGCCGCCTGCAAGGGCGGCATAGCCGTTCTCTCCTTCTTCCATCCAGACTATACTGTCGGTCCCGGAATCGCACCGGGTCCACCGTTCAGCACGCTGTCTGCAGCGGCCGACCGGGTAGCGGACTTGTCCCGGCCGGGAAGACTCGCTTCGCCGTGCCGTTCATCACCGCCGGTAGGGAATTGCACCCTGCCCTGAAGGATCAATCCATATTCAGTTTCAACATTCTAAAAGTAACACCCTCTTTCAAAAAAGGCAAGCCGCCGCTACCGCCGGATAGCGGCTTGAAGCCATAGAAAGATTCCCCTATCGACAACAACGAAGAGGCGCGGATCATCCGCGCCTCTTCGTCCTGCTATTTCCTGGGGAATGAAGCCCCGGCTATCATTCTAAGTTTAGTGGTCTTTGCGCGTTCGGCTGAAGAACCGGTTCAACAGAATTCCGATCAGAATCAGGCCCAGACCGGCCATATAGATCGGCATCGAACTGGATTCTCCCGTCTTCGGCAGCGACCCTGCGGCTTCCGACGTCGTTCCCTTCGGAGTCGGTTCGTCCGGAATTTCAACGCCGCCTTGAGGCACCGGTTCTTCCTCAATCTGAACCGGCGTTCCGTCATCCCCGGGAACGGTTCCCGGACTGACCGAAGCGGCCGGTGCTGCGGTCGGATTCGCCGTAACCAGGCCACCGCCCGATCCCGGTCCTGCCGGCGTGATGTCATCCGGAATGATGATCTCGCCCGGCGATGCCGAAGGCGTCGGAGCCGTCGTAGGCACGGTCACCGGCGTTGGCGTAGCTCCGGTTCCCGGCGTATCGGTGACAGCAGGCGTCGGCGACGTGCCCGGCGCCGGCGATGCGCTGGTATCCGGAGACAGCGACGCAGTCGGCGACGGCGATGCACTCTCGTTCGGCGACGGTGTGGCGCTAGATGTTGGTGTCACACTCGGCGTCGGCGATGGCGATGCGCTTGGCGATGGTGATGGCGATGCACTCGCCGATGGTGATGCACTCGCCGATGGTGTTGGTGTCGGTGTCGCCGGTACCAGTCTGTCATTGGTTATCGCCAGATCTGCCAATGCCCCCGGATTAACGGTAACCGGATATTCCTGCGTGGAGAGGACGTATCCTTGAGGAGCGGTTTTTTCGATCAGCACGTAACGGCCTGACAGAATTTTGCTAAAGACTGCTCTGCCGTTCTCTCCCGTTGTCTCGGTTCCGAGCAGGAAGCGCTCGTTATCGATCACCCGGTACAGATCAAAGGTCGCACCGGCCAGTACCGTAAGATGATCCCGGGAGTCCAGCTTGCGGACAATCAGCGTACCCCGCACGCCGGTTCCCGTTCCCGAACCGCTGCTGACGCCGACAATAATGCTCTTCGTCGTCTCCTTGACGATCTCGGTCGAATTGGTTCCGCTCAGCTTCACGCCGTTTGTCACGCTCTCGCCGTTGCCAGCGGCAATCAGCGACTTGTATTCCAATACATAGGAAGAATGGATCGCATTCGGGAATGCGAGTACAAAATTCTGGTGTCCTTCGCTGTCCGTAGCGATTTCAAGCGTATAATCGGTACCTTCTGTCAGTTCGGCCGTGCCCTTCACCAGCCGTCCGTCCGGGTCCATCACCGTCGGATAGAGATGGAACGAATCCCGCAGGAACACCTGGTTCGCACTCCCTGTATCGGTGACCTTTGCCTGCTCCAGAGTGGACTGGCTGCGATTGATGTGAACCGTCCAGTCCAGGGTGAGTCCCGATTGGACGCCATCCTTGGCGACCAGATCGCCGCCGTAAGGAATGGTTACCTTGCCGGTCAGCGGGCCGGAGGCCGGTTCCGGGCCGTCATACACATAGGCCGTGTTCGTCAGGCTCGGGGAGCTCAGCACCTTCCCTGCGAGTGAGGTTCGGAAGCCTACATAGAACGGATAATCCGCAGCCTGCTTCAGCGTTACAGTAATGTCCTTGCCGCCGCTGCCGTTGTCGACAACCTTGACCGTATACTTGGACTTGTCGATCTCGCCGAGACGGCTGGTCAGCCCATTATTGCGCATCTGGAACTGGTAGACCTTAATCGAGGATTCGTCCAGTGTCTGTTCCGGGCCAACCGTATCCTTGACCACCGGCTCTTTCAGGGCCCGGTAGCTGTAATTGGCTCCGATATACCAATACACATCTTTGGTAACGGCGTTGTACTGTCCGTATTTGAAGCCGTTGTTCTTCGTTTCGATCCGCGGATCGAACTGGCCGTAGGCCGTCTGCTGCAGCGTCTTGCCGCTGTCGTCGGTCCAGCTTACGGAAGCCTTGTTGCGGAATAATTTATAATTGGCATGAAGAGCGGAATAATCGAAATTCAACTGATAGCGAATCGTCATTTTGCTCTTGATCGGCTCGTTGAATTCTATCACGAACCCGCGGTCCAGATGAGCCGGGTCATAGGTCAGCGTATAACGGGAGGGGTCCAGAACCGTCTTGTCGCCGTCCCGCACTTCTACGCTTCCCGGAATGAGCGTAAGTCCGCCGGACTCAAAGGTGTCGGCAACCTTCACCTTGGCCATCGGGTATCCGTCCTCGTTGACGGTAATCTTCCAGTCCACGACCCGGTCGCGGTAGTTCGCTCCGTCGGCGTTGACCGTCTTGTAGATCACATCCGGCTTGATCTCCTGCTTCGCTTCGGAAGAATAGGTTCCGGTTGTAACGGTATTTGTTACCGTATCCACGGCAAGCACCCGCTCGTTGGCCCGGGTCTTGTATTCAATCAGATACGGAGATTGAAGGTCCTTCAGGAATTGCAGCTTGAAGCCGCTCTTCGCGCCATAGGTCGTCTTCTCGACCGTATAATCGGTTCCCGGAACCAGAACGGCGTCCGGTACCGGCTGCTCCTTCTCGTTCAGCACCACGCTGCGGACCACAACGGAGTCCTCCACCAGACTCTGGCTGCTGTTGAACTGGTCGGTCAGCACCGCATCGCGCTGGGCAATGGCGGCAAAATTATAGTTATACTGGATCGCCCAGGAGATGGTCTGGGTACCCGGATCGTAAGCGGTAACCGTCTTCTTGAGCGCAGCGGCCCGCTTGATCTGCACGGTAGCTGTGGCGCTTGCCGGGTTCAGATTGCCGCCCCGGAAGGTGGCCGTGTTCTTGAACACGGTTGCCGTCGGCGAGCTGACTGTTGTGGCAAAAGAAAGCCGGTACGCGCTGCGGATCGTATCATCGCTGAATTTCAGCCGGAGGGTGCCTCCCTCTGCGGACCAGCTGTAACGGGACGCATCCAGCGCCGCTCCCGGAATGACGGTTCCGTCCAGCTGCACTTCAAGCGAATGGACGGCTACCGAACCGGGGTCCAGCGTAAGGCCGGCCGGAAGCGGATCCGTGATCTCGGCTCCGTAGACGGCATCGAGCGTCTTGTTGACATCGACGTTCCAGGTAACGGTTCCGGCGTTGTAAGCCGGCGCATAGCCCTTCTTGTCTATGGTGGAGCTGACATGGGGTCTGAAATGCAGAACCACGACCTGCGTGTCCCCGTTCACCGGGAACTGGACCGTCTGCGTGGTGCTGCCCGTAATTGTCTGCGTATCGAACTGCGTCTTCAGGCGCAGCGTGCCTTTTACATTCTCATGGTTCGTAATGAAATCGTTGAAGGTCATTACGACCTGGTGCGTGCTTGAGCTTGCGGTAAAGGTTCCGACTTCTCCTTCATCGGAAGCCAGAATGCCGCTGACGTCGTTGTACAGCTTGAAGGCGTCGGGAACCTCGAAGGAAAAGGTATCCCCGGCGGCATAGCCGTGGCCGTTCGGAAGCTCCCAGGTATAATCCAGCGTTACGTTGGAGCCCTGTTCGTAGACGTCTCCCGTGACCGTACTTCCATCCGGCCCGTAGACCGCCATGGAGACGCTTGTGATGATGGTGCCGGCGCGGTCGATTGCAGCCGCCTTGACCGATGGCTGAAAACCGACGCCATAGCTGTACTGGGCAACCAGCAGCAGCACGACCAGCCACATACTGATTCTTCTCTTCAACATGTACGCAACCCCTCCGGTTTCTTGTTCTTCGTGCAGCACGCACTTGCATTGTACCTGGCCGTTCCGGCAAATATGACCGTTCCGGCCACAAAACTTCATCCGCCGTATGCCTGCCGTATGCTTATGTAGGAAGCTCACCTCTCTCGATGCCCGCAGACGGGTATATACCTTATATCACCCTCATTGACACACCCGAGAATCAGCGTTTCTAAAAAAACTTCCTCCAGATGTTCTATATAAAGAACAGTTCTCCTTCATGGTATTCGGCAACCTCTATTCTGTCAACCTGCTTACGTCCTGTTTTCCCGTCGTTTCCTCCACGCAAAAAGGCCCTCGTTCGCCTTAGGGAACGAGGGCCTGTCCGTGTGAGCTGGGGTGTTCCGCGTCTTATGCCTCTACCACTTCAACGGACGCCATCTTGTCGCGTCCCTTGAAAGTATCCACCTGTTCCATCCCCTTGACCACTTTGCCAAAAACGGTGTGCTGGCCGTCCAGATGCGGCTGCGGCGCGTAGCAGATGTAGAACTGGCTTCCGCCCGTGTTGCGGCCGGCATGCGCCATGGCGAGCGTTCCGCGCTCATGCTTGTTCGGATTGATCTCGCAGTTGATGGTATAACCGGGGCCGCCTGTGCCGGTACCGTTCGGGCAGCCGCCCTGGGCTACGAAGCCCGGAATGACGCGGTGGAACACGAGACCGTTATAGAAGCCCGAATTCGCCAGCTTCTCGAAGTTGGCTACAGTATTCGGAGCGTCCTGCTCGAACAGGTCAATTACGATTTCTTCCCCGTTCTCCATTTGAATCTTCGCCTGCTTTGCCATATGTAAATACCCCTTTCCAATGTGGACAATGATTGGTCAAATCTTTTAACAGTGTACTATGAAAGCCGCCCGGACGCAAAGGGGGCCCTCCCGCCGGACGGGAATGCCCCCTTCTGCTGCGGCCGCTTGCGGCCTAGGCTTTCGCTGCCGGCTGCTGCGCAGCAAGCCGTCTCGGAATCACATCGCCGGCCACAATATCGTCCCGGGTCTCCCGGCGCACGACGAGGTCGCTGCGTCCGTTCTCCACGAAGACGACTGCCGGACGGCGAATCCGGTTGTAGTTGCTCGCCATCGAGTAGTTGTACGCGCCGGTGCAGGCTACCGCCAGCAGGTCGCCGCTCTTGGGCTCGGGCAGCTCGACGTCCCAGATCAGCATGTCGCCGCTCTCGCAGCATTTGCCGGCGATGGACACGGTCTCTGCGGCCGGCTCCGCCGCCCGGTTGGCCAGAATCGCTTCATACTTCGATTCGTAGAGGGCCGGACGGGGATTATCCGTCATGCCGCCGTCCACCGCAATATACTTCCGCACACCCGGAATATCCTTGCTTGTGCCGACCGTGTACAGCGTGGTGCCGGCGTCTCCGACAATGCTGCGGCCCGGCTCCACCCAGATTTCGGGAAGAGCGGCGTCGATCCCGGCAAAATGCGTCTTCACCGCACCCGCAATCGCCGCCACATATTCCGAGACTTCCAGCGGCGTATCGCCTTCCACGTAGCGGATGCCGAAGCCTCCGCCCAGGTTCACAACCCGGAAAGACGCGCCGAGCTCTTCCTTCGCCTTGCGGGCAAAAGCCGCTACGCGCTCAACGGCCAGCTGGAATCCTTCCGTCTCGAAGATCTGCGACCCGATATGGGAGTGAACGCCGAGCAGATCCAGATGGGCTGCCGCCTCTGCGGCGCGGACAGCTTCCAGCGCCGAACCGTTGCCGATGTCAAACCCGAATTTGGAATCGGTCTGTCCGGTCGCGGCATAGGCATGGTGTGCGTGCGCTTCGACGCCCGGCGTTACGCGCAGCAGGATGCGCACATTTGCCCCGCGCTCTGCGGCGATGGCTTCAAGCAGCGCAAGTTCGGTAAAATTGTCGACCACGAAGCAGCCGATCTCCGCATCAAGCGCCATTTCAATCTCTTCCGGCGTCTTGTTGTTGCCGTGAAAATGAATGCGCTCCGGCGGAAAGCCCGCCTTCAGGGCGGTATACAGCTCGCCGTCGGAGACGACGTCCAGCGACAGCCCTTCCTGGTCAACCAGACGGCACATCGCCATGACCGAGAACGCCTTGCTGGCATAGGCAACCTGGAACCCGAGTCCGGTCGCGGCAAAAGCATCCATATATTCGCGGCATCTGCGGCGAATGAGCGCCTCATCCATAATATACAGCGGCGTTCCGTACTCCGCCTTCAGTTCGGTCACGTCGCAGCCGCCGATCTCCAGATGACCCGCCGCGTTCAACCGGCTCGTCCCGTGTAGAAACATATACGCCATTCCTCCGCTTTCTGTGGAATTTCCATCCCAGCTGGTTATGGTATTCAGTATAGCAGAGCGGGGGAACGCCAAAGAATGGACTAAAGCGCTGTTGATTTGTATTTTCCTACGATTGTCCCCGATTGTCCGTGGAGTCCGACATCCGGGTATTGTCGCGCGCTTTGTTGAAAGACGGCCGAGTTTTGGCGTACAGCACCGGGGTTCGGAAGAGAATCGAGCCGAGCGCTTTTGCATTAAACGGTATGAACGGCCACAAATATGACGAATTGTACGAGCGGTTCAGGGTCAGCATGACGATCAGCACCGTCGAGCCGATGACGAGGCCCGGCACCTGGAACATCGCGACGAGCACCAGCAGCACCAGCCTGACGATCCGGTTCGCCAGCCCAAGCTCATAGCTTGGAGTCGCGAACATGCCGATCGCGGCGACCGCCATATACAGGATGACTTCGTTGACGAAGAGCCCGGTATCCACAGCGATGTTGCCGACCAGGATCGCCGCGATCAGGCCCATCGCCGAGCCGAGCGGATTGGGGGTATGAACAGCGGCCAGCCGGAGCAGATCGACGCCGAATTCAACCAGCAGGAACTGGGCGATCAGCGGCAGTTTCGCCGACTTTTGCGGACCGAGAAAATCGAACATCGGCGGCTTCAGCTCCGGATGAACCACGAGCAGCAGCCACAGCGGAAGCAGGAACATGGAGGCAAAGACGCCCGCGAACCGGACCCAGCGCAGATAGGTGCCGATAAAAGGAGTCTGGCGGTTCTCCTCGGCATGCTGGCACAGATCGAAAAAGGTCGTCGGAAGCACCACTACGCTCGGCGACGTATCCACGAACAGGATGATTCGGCCCTCCAGCAGCATAGAAGCGACAATATCCGGCCGTTCCGAATAGCGGACCATGGGATACGGATTCCAGCCTGCTCCGATTATCGCCTCCTCCAGCTGTTTGTCGGCCAGCGGAATGCCTTCGATGTTGATGGATTTGATTTTGTCGGTCACGGCCTGGACCTGGGTCTTGTCCACAATGTCGTCGATATAGGCCAGGCAGACGTCGGTTCGGGTACGCCGCCCGACCTGATGCATCTCCAGCTTCAGTCCGGGATCGCGGACACGCCGCCGCACCAGCGCCACATTGCTCAGCAGCGTCTCGGTGAACCCGTCGCGGGAACCGCGGACCACCCGCTCAATCGTCGGTTCGTCGGGACTGCGGGCGGGATAAGCACGCGTATCCATCACGATTACCCGGCTCTCTCCCTCGATGAAGAGCGCGCTGTTCCCTGTCAGTACTTTGTTCACCGTCTCGCTGAGCATATCGCTCAGTTCAACCTGGATATGCGGGATATAGACGTGCATGAAATCGCGGATGACTTCCGCCGACAGATTCTCCGGAGTGAGATAGGTCAGCCGTTTCAGAATCTCGTCCGCAATCGTATCCTTGGTAAAACCGCTGATGCACAGCAGCGCCGTCCGCTTGCCGCCGAAGCTCATCTCCCGGAAAATGACGTCAAAGGTGGAGCCGAGGCCGACCGTCTCCTTCAGCGTCTCTTTGACCCGGTCCAGGCTGGAGTCAATCCGGTCGCTGCCCTGCCAGTAACGGATCGACTCCTCCAGAGAATCGGATTTCTCGGCGTCGCGTTTCTGCTGTCTGGGATCGTCAGACTTGGTTTCGCCAGCGGCCGCTTGGCTTGTATTCTTGGGCTTGCGCTTCGCCTTCGCCTTCCTGCTTCCCTCCTGACCCTCCTCTTTCTCTTCATCCGGCTGCTGTTTATCCTCCCCCGGCTTCTTGGCGCCGGACGGGCTTAAGCCTTCCTCGTCCTCCTGATCTTCCTCTTCCTCGCCGAACCACTTGTCCATCAGGGCTACAAAGCCCTTCCGGCGCGGTTCCCCGCCTTCCTCTCCGCCGGTCCCCGGTTCTTCGGCAGCTTCCATCTCTCCTGCCGCTTTCTTCTTCCCGCCTTTCTCCGGCGAGGAAGAATCCGGCTCGGCCTCCATCCGGTCAGCCCATTCGCCGACATGCGAAGCCGGAGAGCCGGAGCCTCCGTCCGGGCAGGCATCCGCATCCTTGCGGACCTCCTCCGCTTCCTTGCTGAACTCCTCCGCTTTCTTCGTCTCCATTCCGCTCTCGCCCCGGAACGATTCGCTCAGGTCCACAGGCCTGTCTGTTCGATCTTTATCCTCCGAATCCGGCCCGGCGGCATTCGTGCGTTCGTCCTTCTCCGGTCCGTCCGGTTCTTCCATGTGTTCTCCGCTGTGAATATATCGGTTCACCTTGCAGTTCTCCTTCCTTGTCTACGGTCGATACACGAACCAGTCGAACAGCGACCCGGCCACTTTACCCGCCACCATCGCCATCAGAAGTCCGAAGAGATAAGCGGTCATACGAAGCCGTTTCGCCAGAATCGGCAGCACATTCAGCACCTCGGTCAATGCGGCCGCCAGCATGCCGACAAAGACGCCGTCCAGCCAGCCGACCCCAAGCTCCAGCGCCGGGCCGCCCGGCAGCTTCCCGTTCCAGAAATCAAACACCGTTCCGATCAGCGAGCCCGCTACCATCGATCCCTCGTACCAATGGACCTTGTCATATGAAGTGGTCAGCTGGGCCAGACGGGGAACAATGTCCAGTACTACGAACAGGGCAATGACGCCGCCGCCGACGGCAATTCCGCCTGCCAGCCCAAGCAGCAGCGTGATCCCAACCTCAAGCGGCGGAGTCACCGTCGCCGCTTCCGGCCGGGCCCCCGGGACCGGCCCTCCATTTTGCGGTACTCTTCATGAATAATGAACTGGTCCACATTGCTCTGATAAAGGAACATCTCGACTTCCAGCGGCGTCGGCTCCTCATTCCATTTCTTCTTGAAGAGATGGTTGAAGAAGATGACCATACCGAACCCGATGCCCAGCGAATAGGCCGCCTGAAATAAATACGGATGCTCATCGCGCCTTCCGGTCAGCATCTCCACAATCCGCACCTGAACTTCCTGCATATTGACATCCGCGTGGAAATTCATAATCGTCAGCGCCGAGCCGAAGAACATCAGCAGCCAGACCAGTACGAACAGAGCCAGAGAGGGGCGGCGTCCCGCCGAACGTTCCCGCACCTGGACAATCGTCCGCCCTTCGCCCAGCGATTCGATAACGGCGCCGGGAAGCAGGGAACGGACCCGCGGAATGACCGTCAGCATATCCAGCAGCAGCAGGTTGCCGTCGCTGCGGCGCGGTTGGGCCAGCACCAGCTCTTTCAGCGCGCCTTCCCATTCGGGAGGAGCAATCAGGTTCGCGGCGTCCGCAAGCGTAACGCTGGCCCCCTGGGCTACGCTTATCCGCGGCTTCAGCTGGATATACACGGTCGGCATACGGTCTGCTTCCATGAACGAAGCCCCCTTACTGAATTCTCGAATACCGGTAGTATGGGAGATCAGGCTTTATTTTACTCCGGGGCGGTGTCTGCTTCGCACAAAAAAACCGGACCCCAGGGTCCGGCTCTTCTTCTCGTTCAATTGCTTTTAAAGGCGCCTTTGTCAGCGTCCGTCTCCTTCGTTCGGCACAGCGACTTCCTCGCGTCCCCGCTGGCTGGAGATCACGAACAGCGCGCCCCAGATCAGGACGAATCCCAGAAGCTGGGCGGGAGTGACCGCGATGGAATAGACGAACCAGTTAATGAGCACCCCGGTCATGGGGAAGCTGAGTTCGGCCAGCGTTGCATACGAAGCCTTGGTCGTATTCAGCCCTTTGTAGTAGAGCAGCATGCTGAGCAGACCGGGAAGCAGCGCCTGAAGCAGCAGATTCAGCGCGATAAGCGAGGAGGTTCCGATGCCCCCGCCGATATGCCAGGCCGTTCCTTCCACCTGGGTGATGACGAACAGCAGCGGCAGCGCCATCATGAACCGGAGTGAAGTGACCGTCTCGTATTCCAGCGTGCCGAGCAGATACCGGCCCATGACGGTGGAGCCGCCCCACAGGGCAGCCGCTCCCAGCGCCAGCATGCTGCCGACGCCGATGAAGCTGCCCGCATGGCTGAACGGCAGCGTCCAGCCGAAGGTCAGCAGATAAGTTCCGGCCAGCGCGATCAGCAGCAGCGGTCCGAAGTTGCGGGGAAGCCGTTCCTTCAGAATGAGGGCCGCCAGCCCAATCGCGAACAGCGGCTGCAGCTTCTGCAGCAGCAGTACGGAGTTGAAATCGCCGGAGGACAGCGCCTTGGTGAACAGAATGGTCGCCGCAGCCGAGCCGCCCCAGGAGACGAACAGCAGCGCGCCGAGCTGGCGAAGCCGGATACGCTTCAATTCGAAGCGGTGCCGCCACAGCACCGGAGCGGCCGCCAGGAACAGGACCACATGCTCCAGAAGCACAATTTGCGAAGAGGTCATTGATTTCAGCAGAATAATCCGGAACAAGGGATCTACTCCCCACAGCGCCGCTCCCAGCACGACGAGCCAGAACCCTCCGTGCGAACGTCTGGCCGCTGCTGCCGGTTTAGCCGTCGGGTTAGCCGTTAAGTCACTCATGTCTTTCTTCTCCTTCGTCATACAAAACCCCGCAAGAGATCAAAAAGCCCCCGATTTCACGCCTGAAGGCGGCAGTCGGGGGCAGGCAAGAATCGCGCAAAAAACAGGGGCTCCGTCCCAAAAGGAACGCACCGCCCTGCGGCGTGGCTCTTCCATGATCCTCTCCCATCCGGACTTTACCGTCGGCCCTGGATTTCCACCAGATCAGTCCCGTTCGTCCGCCAAGCGGACAACCGGGAGTCGCGGGCTGCGCTTCGCGTGCGAAGCTTCACCGCCGGTCAGGAATTTCACCTTACCCCGAGAATCTTGTATTCTGTTATTTTTTTCACAGCCTCAGATTACACCCGTTTTTATGAAACGTCCAGTGTTTTTTATGAAAAAGCTGCCGCTTTTCTTCGTTGTTTCATCTTTGTTCAACTTTGTTCGCCTTTATTCGTCATCTTTCGCCGTTTGTTCCCGGTTCCCCTCCGTTTCGGGCAGCACCATTCTCCGTCTTGCCGCATCCGGGTCCCGTTCCAGCCGGACCGGCGAACCAAAGATCAGGGTGGCGCGGTCTCCGGGTTCATACGCCGGCCATTCCAGACCGGCCGCAGAAGGATCGCCGGAATGCGCAAAGGCCGCCCAGGCCTTCATCATCGCGGCGGAGACGGAACGGTGCTCCTCTCCGACCGTTCCTCCCAGCCGCTCAAGTTCGCCCAGCGTTCCGAAGACGAAAGGAATTTCGGCGCTGTGCACCGCTCGTTCAAAGTGGGGATGCCCCGGCACACCGGCGTCGAACCGGTACATCCACACCGGCGCGTGGCTGATGCTGCGTTCGCTTAATTCCAGCGCGCCGCGCCAGAAGATCATGTCGGTCAGAATTTCGGGAGCGCCTTCGCCGCGGGAACCGTAAAATTCCGCCTGCTCCGGAGAGTACGGCGTCCCCAGCATGGAGCCGACCAGCTTCAGCGCGTCCGGGACCGGCGGCTGCGGATCGCCCGGCCGGAAGAAGTAGCCGCCCTCCTCGCGGTTCGTGCCGACCATCAGCGGCACTCCCCGCGAGGAGCCGGCCGCCACTGCGGCCAGCGGTTCTTCCGGCAGAACCGACCCGTCAACGACGGGCTGGAACAGCATGCCGAACGGGCCGCCGATCCGGCGGTTCAGCGCGTGGGCGGCGGCCATGATGGCATCCGCCGAGAGTTCCCGCAGCCGCTCCGCTTCTTCGGGCGCAAGACCCAGTTCGGCGAGCATTTCCCGCGCGGCGGCTTCGCCCTGGCTTGCAGGCATCGTCTGGGCCGCCCCGCTCTGCAGAATCGCCCGGGCGAACAGCCCCTGGGCCGCCGGGCAGGCCAGAAGCGCGGCGATGCTCATGCCTCCGGCCGATTCGCCGAACAGGGTGACCCGGGCCGGATCACCGCCGAAAGCTTCAATGCTGCCCTGTACCCATTCCAGCGCTGCAATCATATCCAGAAGACCCAGATTGGAATCGAATGAATCGCCGAGAGCCGCCCAGTGGAGAAATCCGAAGGGACCCAGCCGATAGTTGAGGGTCACAACGACGGCTCTGCCCCGTTCCGCCAACAGCGCGCCGTCGAACTGGGGCTGGCTTCCCGATCCGGTGACGAAGGTGCCCCCGTGAATCCAGACCATGACCGGGAGGGGCTCCCGCTCTTCCTCCGGAGCCCATATATTGAGATACAGACAGTCTTCGGAATGCTCCGGCGATTCGCCTCCGAACCGGGTGCCCCGCCGGTCTGGCGGCTGATGCGAGACCGGGCCGAATCCCCCCGCATCCCGGATGCCCTCCCAAGGCTGCGGCGGCTGCGGAGCCCGCAGACGCCGTTCGCCGACCGGCGGCGACGCATAGGGAATTCCTTTCCAGACCCGAACCGGGCCCTCCTTCCGTCCCTCCAGCATCCCGTAACGGGTCTTGATGACAGTCGGCATGATCTTTCATCCTTCTTTCTGTAATTTAAGCTTGCGGCCCTTCAGGCGTCTCGGGCTCATAGAGGCCCGAACGGAACCGGAACCATTGATAGAGATGGGTAATGAACACTTTCAGGACGGCATACCCGGGAACGGCGAGAATAATGCCGAACACCCCGAACATTTTGCCTGCGAATACAATCACGAAGATAATGGTGACCGGATGAATCCGGAGCGTCTTGCCCATGATCTGCGGCGAAATGAACTTGCCCTCCACCAGCTGAACCACCGTCCAGACAATGACCATCTTGAGCAGCATGAACGGCGAGGTGACGGCGGCGACGATCAGGGCAGGCGTAATGGCGATGGCCGGGCCGAGATACGGCACGACGGCCGTGCAGGCCGCGATAATGGCAAGCACCAGCGAGTATTGCAAGCCGATGATCAGGTAGCCGATGTACAGAAGGGCTCCGATGCAGCAGCTGACGATAATCTGCCCCCGAATGTAGGAAGAGATCTGACTGTTCATTTCCGACATCACCATGCGGGTCTGCGGCTGAAGCGCCGTCGGCACAAAGCGGATCAGATAGTCCGGCAGCCGGTGTCCGTCGCGCAGCAGATAGAAGAGAATGAACGGGGTCGTGACAATCGCAAGCACCGCTTCCGTCAAAGCTCCGACAAAATTGCCGACGCCGTTCACCGCATTGTTAAGGAACGACGTTCCCCAAGCGGTCACACGGCCGGTCACTTCGTTGAGATCAATATTCTCCTGCATCGGCAAGGAATCGAGGAGATTCCCCCGCTTGAGCGCCGGGAATTTATCCTGTATATCCTGGCTGTACTTCGGGAAATTGTCGATCAGATCCAGAAGCTGCGCGCGGATGATCGGGATGACCGTCAGCAAAATGATGGAGATAATGCCGGCGATGAACAGGTACAGGACTACAATCCCGTACGCCCGCTTCACCCGGCTCTTCCGTTCCAGCCGATTCACCAGCGGGTTCAGCAGGTAATAGGCCACCCCCGAGAGAATCAGCGGTCCTGCCACCGTATGCAAGAGAACGCTCAGCGGCTTGAAGATAAAGGGCAGCTTGTGAAAGACCAGAATATTGAGGCCAATCAGCAGCAAAATAAGCAGAACGACCACAAACTTGTTGTTCAGAAATAACTTCCGGAATCGATCCGGCCTGTTGGGCATAAAGTCAGTCACACCGTCCTTTGGTCGCGATGATGTAGAATACTCCGCGTGGAGATTCACTTCCTCTTAGCATAGTAGCCGCAGCGGACCCAAGTCAAATGGCCAAGCCTTGTACCAAAGACAGCCCGTGAACCGGTCTCGAAACCGGGATTCACGGCGCCGGGGGATATTAATCGGGTGAATCCTTCTTCCCGGGCTTGCGCTTGCCTCTGCCGCCCTTCTTGACCGCTGCCTTCATGCTTCCCGCTTCAAAATTATATACGGCATATTCCTCCAGACCGCCGCCCTCCAGCGTGCGGCGGACCAGCTCCTTCCCGGCCTTCGGCGTCAAGCCTCCATACCAGACCCCCTCGGGATACGCAATGGCTACCGGGGCGTCGGAGCAGCGGCCGTTGCAGCGCGTCTCGGTCACATGAATCCGCGCATCGGCACCCTGCTTGCCGATTTCTTTCTCGACCGCCTTCAGCACTTCCTCTCCCCTGCGCTTGCGGCAGCTGCTGCCGCCGCAGACGAGCAGATGGCAGACCGTGCCTTCCAGATTCCAAGTCGTCACAGGCTTCTCCTCCTTTCATACCAACGTTTATACCTGAATGACAGGGGTAAATCAATGAATAACGGCATGTGATTTTGCGGGATTCTATAAATAGTAAGAAAGAGGAGGATTTTAACTGATGAGAACCAAAATTATTTGCACGATCGGCCCGGCCTCCGAATCGGTCGGCACGCTGAAAGACATGATCGCCGCCGGCATGACGGTGGCACGGCTCAACATGGCGCACGGCGAACTGGAGGAGCATTCCGCCCGAATCCGCAATGTGCGCCAGGCAGCGGCCGAGATGGGCACCTTTATTCCGATCATGATGGACATCAAGGGGCCGGAAGTGCGAATCGGCAAGCTGAAGACAGACTATGTCGTTCTGAAGCCGGGGGACTCGCTGACGCTGACAACCGAAGAGCTGCTTGGGGATGAGACCCGCATTTCCGTCAACTATCCGGATATGCCCTCGGTGGTCAAGCCCGGCGACCGGATTCTGATCGACGACGGCCTGATTGACCTTACCGTGACCGACGTTCAGGGCGGTGATATGGTCTGCCGCATTGTCAGCGGCGGCACGCTCAAGCCGCGCAAGGGCGTCAACCTTCCCGGCATCCATACGACCCTGCCCGGCGTAACCGAGCGGGATATCCGGCATATACAATTCGGCCTCGGCGAGAAAATCGAGATGATCGCCGCCTCTTTTGTACGTCAGGGCGACGACATTCGGGAAATCCGGTCCATTCTGGAACGCAGCGGAGCCGGGCATGTCCAGATCATCTCCAAGATCGAGAATCATGAGGGCATGACGAACCTGGATGATATTATTGAAGCCTCCGACGGCATCATGGCCGCGCGCGGAGATCTCGGCGTCGAAGTTCCCGTCGAGAAGGTTCCGCGTCTCCAGAAGGAAATGATCGACAAGTGCAACCGGGCCGGCAAGCCCGTAATCGTCGCCACGCATATGCTGGAATCCATGCAGATGAATCCGAGACCGACCCGTTCGGAGGTCAGCGACGTGGCGAATGCCGTTCTCCAGGGCGCCGACGTAGTGATGCTGTCGGGGGAATCCGCCGCCGGGAAGTACCCGGTTCAGTCGGTCCGCACCATGGCGGCCGCCGCAGCCGAAGCCGAGACGATGATCAGCTACAAGGAACGGTTCATCGCGTCGTTCGACTGGAAGGAGAGCAACACGACGGAGGTGATCAGCCGCAGTGCAGTCAGCTCGTCCCTCATGCTCGGCGCCAAGGCGATCATTGCCGCCACCGAGAGCGGCTATACGGCCCGGATGATCTCCAAGCATCGTCCGGAGGCGCCCATTATCGCCGTCACTCCGAACCGGGAGACGCTCGCCAAAATCTGTCTCTGCTCCGGCGTCGTCCCGGTGCTGGGCAATCCCGTCTCCTCGACCGATGAAATGTTCGAGTCCTCGGTCGCCAGCGCCGTCCGCACCGGCACCGTAGCGGAAGGCGACACGGTGGTCCTCTGCGCCGGCGTGCCGATCTGGAAAGCCGGCACGACGAACCTGATCAAGATCGAACAGGTCCGAACCCGGCAGAACGCGGAGGGCTAACCCCGGACCCAAGCCGACAGGGCCTGCAATCTTTTTGCCGCCGGAGCCTATTCCTGTATTGAACGTTGCCTGCAATTCCTTTATAATTCAGTACAATCTAAGCGGCTGAACGTCAGCCTTCGCGAAAGGAATGGAAGACAAGTCATGACAGAGAAGCTCAGAGCCGGCATTGTCGGCGGCACCGGCATGGTGGGCCAGCGTTTTATCGCTCTACTCGAGAATCATCCGTGGTTTGAAGTGACGGCAATCGCCGCCAGCGCCAATTCGGCAGGCAAGCCGTATGAGGAGTCGGTCAAAGGCCGCTGGAAGCTGTCCACTCCGATTCCCGAAGCCGTGAAATCCATTCCGGTTCAGGACGCCTCCAAGGTGGAGGAATTCGCGCCGCAGGTCGATCTGATCTTCTGCGCCGTGGATATGAAGAAGAACGAAATCCAGGCATTGGAAGAAGCCTACGCCAAGGCGGGCGTGCCTGTCATCTCAAATAACTCCGCGCACCGCTGGACGCCCGACGTGCCGATGGTGGTGCCGGAGATCAACCCGGAGCATCTGGACGTTATCCGCCATCAGCGCGAGCGTCTCGGCACCGCTACGGGCTTCATCGCCGTCAAGCCGAACTGCTCCATTCAGAGCTATGTGCCGCTTCTGAACGCGCTCAAGGAATTCAAACCACAGGAAGTCGTGGCAAGCACGTATCAGGCCATTTCCGGTGCGGGCAAGAACTTCACCGACTGGCCGGACATGATCGACAACGTGATTCCGTATATCGGCGGCGAGGAAGAGAAGAGCGAGCAGGAACCGCTGCGCATCTGGGGAACCGTCGAGAACGGCGAGATCGTCAAGGCCTCCGAGCCGCAGATTACGACCCAGTGCATCCGCGTTCCGGTGACGGACGGCCATCTGGCAACGGTCTTCGTCTCCTTCGAGAACAAGCCTTCCAAGGAAGAAATTCTGAACTGCTGGAGCCGCTTTGCCGGCCGCCCGCAGGAGCTGGATCTCCCGAGCGCGCCGAAGCAGTTCATTACTTATTTCGAAGAAGACAACCGTCCGCAGACGAAGCTCGACCGCGAGATTGAGAACGGCATGGGCATCTCCGCCGGCCGTCTTCGCGAAGATTCGCTCTATGACTACAAGTTCGTCGGTCTCTCCCACAACACGCTGCGCGGCGCTGCCGGCGGCGCGGTGCTGATCGCCGAGCTGCTCAAGGCCGAAGGCTACATTCAGCCGCTCCGCAGCGGCGAAACGGCTGCGAAGCCGGTATAAAATCAGGCTTCAGCGTCCAGACAAATACGGCCTCCCTTGTCGGGGAGGCCGTATTTGTGCATTCCGGTTATTCCGGATTATCGCGGACGAGTTCCGCTGCAAAACCAAGACCCCGGGAAAGTCCCGGGGTCTTGCTGCTTTCTGTCCGCCAAGCGGTTATTTCTTGCCCAGCAGGTTGTAGAGCACCTGCGCCGATTCGGCGCGGGTTGCATGGGCCTTCGGCGCGAAGACATTGCCGGACTGCCCTTGCAGGAGACCGAGCGAGGAGGCCGCAGCTACGTCGCTCTTGGCCCAAGCGCTGACCGAAGCCAGATCGCCATAGGCAGGGTTGCCGGATGCCGGCGCATTCTTGCCGGTCTTCAAGGCATAGGCGCGGACGATCATGGCCGCCATTTCCTCGCGGGTGATCATCTGCGACGGATGGAAGGTTCCCGTGCCGCTGCCTTTGACAAGGCCGCTCTCGTACGCGGCCGCTACCGAATCCGCATACCAGGCTGTGGAAGCCACATCGGAGAAGGAAGCTTTGTTCTTCGCCGTAAGCCCCAGTGTGCGGGTCAGCATGGCTGCAAATTCTGCACGGGTTACGTTCCGGGCAGGCGCAAAGCCTGTGCCGCTGCCTTCCACAATATGCTTCGCGCTCAATACCGACACTGCCTTATGGGCCCAGTGCGCGGCAGGCATATCGCTGTAATTCTTGTTAAACTCGAGTGCCGCATAGCGGCTGAAGTGGGTAACCTTGCCTTTCAGCACGCCGTTCTCTACGGAACCGCCGACATATTCGGCCTTTCCGGCGTCATTCAGATAGTAGACGCCGGTCAAGTCGCTGTCGGCCGAGGCCTTCAGCTTGAAGCTGAGTTCAATTGGTTCCGGGAAGGAAGACAGCGTGACTGCTTTGCCGTCCTTCGCTACGGCTTTCAGTCCGAAATCATACACATCGCCGGCAAGCTCATACACTTCGCTTGCCGATTGGTTCAGCTTCTGGGCGGCAGCCGTCTGGGCGGCCGTATCCAGCTTGCTCACGTTCAGCGAGATCTGGGCGCCTGCAGTCTGTGCAGCGCCAAGCTGCGCTTTCAGGGCGTTCAGCACGCTGATCGGAATGTTCAGCGATACCTGCTCGCCGCTGATGGCGATACGGTTCAGTCCGGTTGCCGAAGCCAGCGCTTCAAGCGGGATCAGCACCTGCTGAGCCGAACCGCTGAGTGCAATCGTTGCCGTTCCGCCGGCCGCAGGCTTGAGCTGATCCGCGGTAACCGTTACGGTTGTCGTAGCAGCTGTCGGCTGTGGCGTTGCGGTTGCAGAACCCGGCGATGCCGGAGTCGGCGTAGCTGGTGCAGGCGATGCCGGAGTCGTGTCGCCGCCCGTCCGGGTTACCGTCAGGGTAATCGTCTTGGTTGCCTTGGCGGCACGGGCCTTGTCTTCATACCAAGGCAAATTCAGCGTCTCGGCAGTCGGTTCGATATGCAGCTTGAACGTATTCACACCGTAGGCAAGCGGAATATCATTGAGCTGCACATTGCCGTAAGCATCCATTGCCGAGGCCGGAATCGGCTGGCCGTTGATCGTGAAGCCGACGCCGAACGGCACGTTGGCTTTCAGATTCATTTTGCTGTCGTCCGTGGTGTAGGCAATATCCTCACCATAGGAAGTACGCGGCAGCGTAATGATCATCGGCATATCTACCCACCGGAGAACGTAATCGTTCACCATCATTTTGTTGCCGCCTTCGTTCTTGATCGTCAGCTGCATATTCGTATTCGTGGAGCTGTACGCCCAGTTACCGGCATCCGTCGTATCGTTGGAGGAACGGATATGGCTGGTAAAAGCCTCCTTGTCCCAGACACCGCGGGTGTACTTATACTGAATGCTCTTGCCGGCCATCATTTTGAAGCTGTATTCCACAATGCTGCGGTCGGTCGCGCCGCTCGGCACCTTCAGTTCATTGCCCGAAGCGTTCCAGCCGTTGAAGTCGCCGGCAATATAGATGCCGTCGGTGCTCGGCGTGTAATTCGGCAGGTGCAGCCGAAGCGTGACATCGACCATGACGATCTTCGGCGTTACGGATTTCTCGCCGGATTCCGAGCGGTTGTACGCCGCGTCGAAGCTGACAATTTTATACGTATACTTCGTATCGTTGCTGACCGTGTAGTCGATGTACGTGCGCGCTGTCTTAATCAGCGTTGCGATCGGCTTGTATTTCCCGTCGCCTTCCTTGCGCATCACTTCAAATCCTTTGACATCGCTGGTATCCGGTATCGTCCAGGCCAGATTCACCATGTTGGATTCCTGGAGAATATCGGACAGTTCAGCCGCCGCCGGCGCCTGGGTATCCGTGGTATCGGCATTGACTACTACCTGCTTCGTAGCGGAGAACTTCTGCGTCTCTCCGTTATTCGTCGAGGCCGAAGCGGTATATTCATAGACGCCTGCCAGAGTCGGCTCAAAGGTTGCGCTGTAGATCTTGCCCAGCTTGTCGTCGCTGTCCGTCTTGTATTTCAGCTTGATCTCCTTGACCAGTTCTTCCGAACCGACCGGGTAGTATTTCAGTTTGACCTGAAGATCCGCCGGTTCCTTGTAGACCAGATCGGTAACGTCGGTCAGTTCCGGAACGCGGACATCGACCAGAATTTCATAGGTGGCCTTGCCGACGCCGACGGTCATTTCCTTCGCTTCCTGGACAATGCTGACCGACTGAACCGGGAGGAACGGAGTTGCCGAGACGTATTCGCTCGGAAGGCTTACGCCTCCATCCTTCACCGCAACCAGTGTGTAGTAATACTTCATTCCATTCACGACGCTCTTATCCGTGTAGGTAGCCGTCGTTACGGTCGCCACCTCCGTCGTCGCCATGCCTTCAAGCGGTGTCCGGTATACCTTATACTCGCTTGCGTCAGCCGCAGGGCTCCAGTTCAGCGTGACGCTGCCCTTGCCTGCCTGTGCTGTCAGTCCGGTTACCTGCGGCACCGTCACCAGCGAGCCGTCCGACAGCATCATGACGCCGGTCATGGCCGGCAGCGTCAGGCTGATAACGCCGTTCGTTACGGTGCCGCTGATCTGGCCTCCAAGCTGGTCAATCAGCTTCATGCCTTCCGGCAGGAATCCGGCTACATCAGCGTCGATCTTGGTCTCGGCGGAGCCGCGGTTGACGGCCACAAGGCCGCCGGCATTCTCGTTCTTGCGGGCATAGGCAATTACATCGCCCTCTGCGTAAGCCACATGAAGATCGCCTGTGCTGAAGACGCTGTTGTCGTGGCGCACATCGGCGGCTTTCTGGTACGTACTGAACAGTTCACTGTAGCGTCCGGTGGCAGAGAAGCTGCCGTCACCATTGTCCTTTACACGTTCCCAAGGGAACGTACGCCGGGAATCCGGGTCCTTCGTTCCGGTTACTCCGACTTCGTCGCCGTAATAGATCGTCGGCGCGCCAGGGTAGCCCATCTGCATGATCGCCGTCAGCGCCTGAAGCTTGATCGCGTTATCCGTGGCCGGATCAGCGACCTTCAGGTTCTCTTCTTCCCAGTCGGGATGATCGTATTTCGTAATCGAACGGGTTGTATCATGCGAATCCACCAGGTTCAGCATCACCTTCCAGGCTTCTTCCGGATAATCCTCGCGGATCGATTCCAGCGCCTGATTCAGGTTCGCCGCATTGCCGGAGATCATGAAGCTCTGGACGGCCGAACGGAACCGGTAGTTCATGACCGAGTCGAATTGGTCTCCGAGCAAGTATTTCGTCGCTACGCCCCATTCTTCGCCCAGAATAATGGGGTCTTCAATCGTTTTGCCGTTGACGTCCTTGCGGCCTTCTACGGATTTGACGGCTTCCCGGAATTTCTCCCAGGTTCCGTTCGATACGTCCGGCGCTACGTCGAGACGCCAGCCGCTGGAACCCATCCACAGCCAGCGCTGGGAGTTCGTAGACTGCATTTGGGCCGAGGCTTCCGTCTCGCTAAGTCCCGTCAGGTCATGGCCGATGACTTCATCCCGGTAAGCCACGTTGTTCCATTCATGCTTGCCGTCGAGCGCCTGGGTATCGGCTTTGTAGAATGGCGTATCTTCCGTCTGCGGTTCTTTCGCATCCATCACAGGCAGGGAATCATAGCCCCACCAGGCATCGTATTTATAATGCTCCATACCGTTGTCGGTTACTTTCGACTTCTCGATAGTGAACCAGGTGGTATATTCAAAGTCTTCTGGATAAGCGTAATTCTTGCCTGTCAGCGGATTGATCTGGCTTGTAAAAGATTTCCGTACGGCAAGTTCCGCATCCGCCTCGCTGATCTTCTTGGCATCCATCATGTCGTAGACTTTTGCCCAGTATTCATAGGCCCCGATTTCGGGGTATTTGGCATAGCGGTCAAAGTAAATGGAATCATCGCCGACGTGGTTGAACACGCCGTCGTTGATCAGGCGCAGACCCTTCTCACGCGCGGCTTTGGCGAAAGCCTGGTACACGCGATCGGATTCTGCCCGAGATGCCGTATAGTCCAACCCCGATTCCGGGTGGTCCGGCGTGTTGTACACCGGCTTGCCGAACATCGGATCCAGATGCTCGTAATCCGTCGCATCATACTTGTGGTTTGACGAAGCCCAGGATACCGGGTTCAGATACAAGGTCGTAACCCCGAGATCCTTCAGGTAATCCAGCTTCTCCTGAATCCCCTTAATGTCGCCCCCGTAGAAGTCATTGGAGTAGACGCCGTCGCTCTTGGCATCCGGGAAGTACGGCTTGTTCTCTTCCGTTATCCGGTTCGGGTTCTCGGGAACATCGCTCCACTCGCCCCATACCTGGTCAGGCGTCGGATCGTTATCTACACCGCCGTCATAATACTGCAGCTTGTATCCGCCCTTGCTGGTCGTATAGTAATCGTAGATCGTTCCCCGGGAGCCGTCCGCCGTCTTGGCGCGGTTATTGGTCGGATCGCCGTCATAGAAACGGTCCGGGAATATCTGGTAGACCACGGAGGTCTTCATCCAGTCCGGCGTTTTGAAATCCGGGTCATACACGGTCAGGTCAAAAGAAAGCGCTCCCGATTCGCTGACCGCACCGCTTCCGCCGCGGCTGGAATCGTCACCGTATTCGACCTTGGTCGTTCCGTCGAGCAGAATAAATTTGTAACCCCATACACCGATCTTGTTGAAATCCTTCTTCGGAACGGTGGCTTCAAAATAATCCTTGCCGTCTACGGAAGTCGCCAAATGCATGGTATAGGCATTGGAGATGCCTTCCGGACTGCTCAATTCCACCTTGGCCAGCTCCACGTCGCCCTGCTTGGCGGCTACGCGGAGCGTCACATCCTCCTGCCCCATCTTGATGGCGCCGAAGGGCTTCTTGAAGGTCAGCGACCGGCTGTCGAACGCAATTGCGTTCTTGTTGATAATGCCGTCGAATTCCGAATCGCTCGGAGCGGCCGGCGCGATCGCGCTGGTGTAGCTCAGAACGCGGGAAGAGGCGGCGTAGTCGATGCTGAAAGTAACGTAGGATTTATCCTCCAGATTCACATTCAGATTGCCGCTGCTTCCACCATAGCTCTCTGTCCAATCTGGCCCAAAAGCAACCTTGGCTTCAAACTCTCCGGCAGGCAGCGTCCGCTGCAGCTTATAAACAGAGCCGTCGAAGTTGTAGTCGACGAAATATTGTCCGGCCTTTGACGGAGACCAATTCTCTTCGCCAAACAACTGTTGAACCGTTCCCACCAGTCTCGGCCATTTGCCCGACTCGAGCTTGGCCTCGTACTGAGGCATTTCGTCAACGCCCGGCAGACTGATTCGGGCCTGGTTGCTCTTCTCGTTTATGTAGAAATTCACCTTGGTAGTCTGGTCCAGGTCGAAAGAGAAATTGCCGTCTTTGCCCTTGGAACTGGAGAAGCCCTCCCAGGTTCCTCCCTTAACGATTTTGAATTCATAATGGCCTTTATTCAGAACCGTGGACAACTCATAGAATCCATCGACCAGATGCTTCATCCGCATGCTCTGGTCCGCATTCTCCCAGTTCTTGATTCCGACGACAATCCAGCCCTCGGCTCGGCCGCCCGGCTGGTCGATCAGCGTATCCGCAACCGGAGCCGCTTCATCGGCCTTGGCTACCGATGCCGGGAACAGCCCGGCAACGAGCTGAAGCACCATGATGACAGCGGTTGCAAGAGAAAGCCAGCGCCGCCGTTCCTTGTTGAACAATGTGGACATGTTCAGTTCATTCCCCCTCAATGTTGTGTGCGAAGTTGCGCTAACGTTTGCACAAATCCCATGAAAAAAGGCTGTCCGCCCCAGCGGTCCATCAACCCATACCACTCTCTTGAGTCAACTTCCCCAACGACCAGCACCCCTGCAAACGTTTTCCCAACTTTCTGAGTTAGATGATAGCACGGCACCGAAATTTTGTAAACGCTTAACTTACGAATGGAAGAATTCGGCGTCAAGGGCAAACTCTCGCAAAGCTACCTGCCTAGATAACGCCTACATCAAATCCCTCTCAAACAGAGAAGTTATAGCTTAACCAGCTTGTGTCAGAAAGCGATATTCATAAATTGGTGGAGGAGTATATCTACTTCTACAACTATCAGCGATTTCAGGCCAAATTAAAACAACGCGCGCCTGTTGACTGCAGGCACGCGTTGGCTGCTTAGCTTTTTTACTTTTCTACTTGACAGGGATATGACCAAGTTTGCTTGTCTTTGTAGCCGAATCAATTAATAATTAGAATGAAGAAACTTTGGTGATTTTTTGGAGGTTCCCGTTATTGTCGTAGTTGTACTCATATTTTTCCCCTGAATCAAGTTCGATAAATTTTAAACGGCCTTTTTCATAGAAATATGTTGCTGAAGAGTTTTCTTTACCAAACTCCCAGACGAATCCTACGTTTCCTGCTTCGTCTGTAGCGTAAACGTATAGCTTTTTATTAGCGGGAAGCTCAACTGGGGTTTTATAATCCAGCCATAGCCCTGTAGTACTTCCAATTTGATATTTCATTGTAACCTTCTCTGCTTCATTTGAGTATGCCACACTCACATGGCGGGCTACATAATATTTAGGATTGTCCGCATTAAAAAGTATTGAGCCTGATGGTGGCGTTTTGTCAATATTGGTTACTGTATATGAAATAATATCTGAAGCAATTCCTGATTCTTTAACGGATCTAATTTCCAGCTTACCATTCTCCTCAAAATCGAAGTACTCAATATCGCCTTTGTTAGTCTTAGTTTTCCAAGATCCATTATTTATACGATATTGCTTTGAATAAGTATCCGCTGGGTAGGCCACGCTGATAATAACGTACTTGTTAGTAAGCTTGTTATCACTGATTGATATAATACTTGGCGTTTGCGGAGCTACCCGATCTATGTTATTGACTGTAAAGCTCGACACGGGTGAGTAATTGCCTGCAGCATCCTTCGCCCTCGCTTCTACTGTCCCATTATCGGAGAAAATTATATTATTTGTATAAGTAGTCCATCTCCCTGAATTTTTTCTATATTCTTTAGTCTCTGCATCCTGCGGATAATCTATTGAGACTACAACATTATTAATTGTGGGAACATGAGGGGAAGCTGAAATTACAGGCTTGATTGGAGGGACTTTATCAATATTATCTATTCTATAGCTGGACACCGACCAGTACCCCATATTGTCCGTTGAACGAGCTTCTATTGTCCCATTGAAGGTAAGTTCTATAGAACCGGTATATATATTCCAATCTTCTTTGTTGATACGGTACTCTTTCTTTACACTAGACTCAGCATATCTGACTGTTATTAAGATATTTTGATTGGTTTGTTGCATATTATTTGAATTAATAATAGCTTTATCAGGACCTACCGCCACATCTATAGAAGAAGGAGATGAAATATTACCAAGTGTGTCAACAGCTCGGGCTTCCAAAGTTCCATTCTCAGAAAAAATAACTGCTGAATTATAGTTAAGCCAATCTCCACCATTTACGCGGTACTCTTTCTTCTCACTATCATTCGAGTAATTAATGACGACCATTTTTTTATTCTCGCTGATTTTGGAGAGGTCAATACTGAAAGTTGGTAAAGTTGGTGGTGTTTTATCAATATTGGTTATTTGAACTGACTTTATTTCAGAGTAGTTTCCAGCTGCATCCCTACTTCGCGCATACACCTCAGTATTCGAATCAACTATCACTGGATTTGTATATGACTTCCAATCATAATTAAGTTTAGTGGTAGTATATTCTCGTATAATTGAATCTTCCGAATATTCGATAGTCGCTTTCACATCCTTGTTGGTAGGCATCATATAGTCTAGACTTATTGTTGGCGTAGTTGGAGGAATTTTATCGATATAATTAATCTCAAAGTTGGACTCCGAAGTATTACCTGCTTGATCTCTTGTTCTCGCATAAATAATAGTATTTGAATCCAGTTCGATATGGGTGTAGAAATCATAAGTATGCCAATCTCCCGAACCTATTTTATATTCGTTAAAGCTCCCCCCGTCTTCCGGATAAATCACACTTAATTTAACTGAGTTGTTTGTAGTAATGGTAGTATTAGGGACAAAAACTGGTCTTTCAGGAGCGATCCGATCAATGTTTTCTACATCCATTCTTTCTGTACTTGAGTTCCCTACTTTATCGGTCGCTTTCGCCTCGAGCTTTACGTTGTTTGTTAAAACAACTGGCCCCATGTAAGTAATCCAAGCTCCTCCGTCAATTCTATATTCTTTTTTAGTATCTCTTGGATAGCTTATCGTTACCGTAACGTTTCCATTTGTCGGAGCTGTAATATCTGCTATTATAGTTGGAATAGAAGGCGGAATTTTATCAATATTATTGATATCGAAACTATACTCTTTGGATTGTACACCCTTAGAATTCATAAATCGTGCCCATAGTAATGTATTTTCACTAATGCGTACAGACGTTAAATAGGTCTGCCATACCCCATCGGATCCTAATTTGTACTGTTTAACATTTGCTTCAAGAGGATATTTTATTGTTACTTCAACGTCTTTATTCGTCAGTTCGGGATTGTCTACACTGAACTCCGGGATGGCCTCACTTCGAGCGTTTAAATCATAAACCTGAATCACAGCGTCTGTTTTCTTTTTTAGGTAAGTTCCATCCAAACGGTACTGTGTATCTCCCACAGCAATATATTTTGTACCTGAGAATAGTAAGGCTCCTGCATAAAAATAATCGTGACCTTGGCTCCCAATAAGATCGAGTCTCAATAACTGCCCCTGAGCATCAAACTCAGCCATCATTCCATCGTTATTTCCTTTATTCAACCCCAGAAAAGGTCCCTCGTTCGAATCACTGCGTCCGGCAGTAGCGTATTTGCCATCAGGAGTTTGTACAATAGAATAAAACTCATCACTATGTCCTACGCCTCCTAATAAGCGGACCCACTCTCTATTCCCATAAATATTATACTTCACCAAAAGTGCTCCATTAAATGAATTTAAAGGATAACCCGATAAATCACCATCAGATGAAGAAGATCTTCCGGCAGCTATAAATCCTCCATCCATTGTTCCAGATATAGTATTAAATGTCTCATAACTTGTTCCGCCAAATGTATTTTTACTTAATAAAATACCACTTTTACTGTATTTAACAGCAATTGCATTGGAATGACCGGTGTCATGAACAAGACCGACAGGCAGATCTCCGTTAACAGAGAAGGAATTTCCAACAACCATTATGTTTCCATCTCTAAGAAATGTAACATCTAAAAAAGAATCCTGAACGGAGCCACCAAAAGTTCGAGCCCACATCAGATTCCCGCTGCTAGAAATCTGGACAATCCAAGCATCGGCCTCACCTTTGTTCATCCCTGCTAGATCATTATCTTTTGATGAAGAATTACCTACGGCAATAATACTTCCATCTTCACCTAAAGCGACTGCGTTAAGGGAGTCGCTCATTGTTCCTCCCATTTCTTTTTTCCATTGTATTTCTCCGCTGCTGTTTAATTTTAAAATAACTCCGTCTTGTTTTAGATAATTATCTCCAACTGCTATAAATCCATCAGGTAAGACAGCAAGATCTCTTATGTAGTAAGTATCATATAGCTTTCTCCATAAGACCTTGTTAGAGCTGTCATATTTAATCACTACACTTCCAACAGATGACAAGGTCCCCAGGCCACCAGCATCTCCATCAATAGAAGTAGTTAGCGCCGAAACTAAAAACCCGCCATCTGAAGTTCCTACGACGGCTCTAGCAGAATCTTCTCCAGACCCCGCAAATCGAATTTGTTCAGATTGTAAAGTATCATTCAAAGCTGAAGCGTTTGTACTCAATAAAAATAGTCCGGCCCAAAGCAAACAGACAGGAAGAATCACACTTCTTTTTTTTTCAGAGTTAATAATAAACCTAGTACCAGGCCATCTTTGTTTACGAAACATCATTTATTTCGACTCCTCGTTTTTACTTTATTTAATAAACCACAAATGGGTTACATAGGTTTTTTCACTCTATTCTAAATTTACACCTCCCTTTTCTACTTAAATTATTAAAACAACATCTATTGTTAAATCCCCTCTTCCATTAAAGTGTTTTATTAGTTTAAATACTAATTATTTTTATCATGAATAGAAAGATTTGTAACGTGAAAGAAATGTGAAAAGACATGCGTCCTTAGAATCACCTCTAAGACCACATGTCTTTATTGTTAAGCGAAATATGAAATCTATACACTTCACTACTGCGCAATCTGTTCCCGAATATTCGCCAGAATCTTCTTCTCCAGCCGCGATACCTGCACCTGGGAGATTCCCAGCCGGCTGGCGACCTCCGATTGGGTCTGGTCCCGGTAATAGCGGAGGTAGACGATCAGCCGCTCCCGCTCGCTGAGCGATTCGATCGCTTCGCTTAGAGCCAGCTTGTCGAACCAGCGTTCCTGGCTCTCGTCAGCGATCTGGTCGATCAGCGTAATGGGATCGCCGTCATTCTCGAATACGGTCTCGTGGATCGACGTCGGCGGCTTGTTCGCCTCCTGGGCGAAGACGATGTCTTCCGGCGTCACCCCGAGCACCTCCGCGACCTCGCCGATGGTCGGGAGGCGGTCCAGCGTTTTGGACAGCTCGTCCCGGGTCTTGCGCACCTTGTTCGCCATTTCCTTCAGCGACCGGCTGACCTTCAGCGTCCCGTCGTCCCGCAGGAACCGCTGAATTTCGCCGATAATCATCGGCACCGCATAGGTGGAGAACTTGACGTCATAGCTGAGGTCGAATTTATCGACGGATTTGAGGAGGCCGATGCAGCCGATCTGGAACAGATCGTCGGGCTCGTACCCCCGGTTCATAAAGCGCTGGACCACCGACCATACCAGCCGGATATTGCAGCCCACCAGCGTATCGCGGGCGGTCGTGTCTCCGGCCTGGCTGAGCGCGATCAGCCGCTTGACCTCCGCATCGTCCAAATAGGTCGGCGGAGCTTTCTTCTCGGCATCCATATGGCTCCATCCCCTAATTGTATAACGCTTTTTTGGATACAATCGTCTTCTTCATACGGACCTGCGTCCCCTGATCCGGAACGGAGACCACCTCGAATTCATCCATGAAGTTCTCCATAATCGTGAAGCCCATCCCCGAACGTTCCAGCTCCGGCTTCGACGTGTAGAGCGGCTGCTGCGCCAGTTCCAGATCCTCAATGCCCCGGCCTTTGTCTTCGATGACGAGCGACACGGTCTCGCCTTCAATCGCAGCGTGGATATGCACCACTCCCGACGGATCGCTGTCATAGCCGTGAATGATGCAGTTCGTGACCGCTTCGGATACAACCGTCTTCAGATCGTTCAGCTCGTCGAGCGTCGGGTCCAGCCGGGAGACAAAGGCGGCCACGGCGACCCGGGCGAACGATTCGTTCTCGGACAAGGCCGCGAACCGGATATCCATGAAATTGCCGGATTGATCGTTTGTCATAACGCAACCTCCAAATCCGAGAGCGCGGCATCCTCATCTTCGTAGACCGGCATAATCTTCAGCAGGCCCGACATATCCATCAGCCGGTGTACGGCCGGGTTCACGCCGGATACCACCATTTTGCCGCCCTTGCCCCGAACCAGCTTGTAACGGCCCAGCAGAACCCCGAGCCCCGAACTGTCCATGAACTGCAACTCCTTGAGATCCAAAACCACGTGCTCGACCTGCCCCCGCAGAATCGCTTCGTCCAGATCCATCCGGACCGCATCGGCCGCATGGTGATCCAGCTCCCCGTACAGGCGGACGACCAGCACACTGCGGCGATGCTCCAATTTGACATGAGAATTCAATCCCGTCACTCCTCTCGCTGCTCTGGAATTACCAACTTCCTACAGCAACGATTCTACGCCTCCAAACGGGAATCCTGCCCTCCGACAAAACTAGAAGAAAACTCCCAATCCTCTACAAAGTACGAGGCCTCAGTCTCTGGAGAACAGCGAGCCCGTCGTCCGTTTGAACAGCTTCCACCAGCCCGCCTTGGCCACCGGTTCGCTGGCCTTCAGCTCGTACTCCTTCACCTTGGCGTCCCCCTGGTAGACCACCAGCTTGCCGACTGTCTGCCCTTTGGCCACCGGCGCTTTTACATTGTCCAACAGCACTTCTTCATGGCGAACGCCGTTCTGGGCAATGCCCTTGCGCAGCAGCAGACTGTAATTCTCCTGCGCGACAAGCGGAATTTCCTTCTTCTCGCCTTTGCGGATCTTGAGCGTAGCCAGAGTATCGCCTTTCTCATGAATCGTGTGGACCTTGTACTGGGCGAACATGTAGTCGAACATACTGGCCACCTCGCTGTTGCGGGTCTTCGTATTCGGTTCCCCGAGCACCACCGCCACTGTGCGCAGACCGTCACGGGAAGCGGTTGCCGAGAGGCAGAACTTGGCTTCGGAGGTATAGCCGGTCTTCAGGCCGTCGGCGCCGGTGTAGAAGCGCACCAGCTTGTTCGTGTTGACCAGCCAGAACGGCTTCTGGCTGTCCTTGCGCAGGTAGTCCTGATAAGAGCCGGTGTATTTGATAATGCGCTCATGCTTCAGCAGCTCCCGGCTCATGACCGCGATGTCGTGGGCCGAGGAGTAATGATTGGCGGCCGGTAGCCCGTTGCAGTTGGCAAAGTGCGTATCCTTCATCCCCAGCTCTTCCGCCCGCTTGTTCATCATCTCGACAAAAGCGCTCTCCGAGCCCGCCAGCTTCTCGGCCATCGCCACCGAGGCATCGTTGCCGGAGGCCATTGCGATGCCTTTGAGCATCTCATCGACGCTCATCTCTTCGCCCGGCTCGAGGAAAATCTGCGATCCGCCCATTGAAGCGGCATACTCGCTCGCCCGGACTTTGTCCGTAAGCTGCAGCCGTCCTTCGTCCAGCGCTTCCACCGTCAGCAGCATCGTCATAATCTTCGTGATGCTGGCCGGAGGCAGCTTGTCATGGCTGTTCTTCTCATAGACAACCGTTCCGGTGGCTGCATCCATCAGAATGGCGGAACGGGCCTGGGGAGCCAGGTCCGGGGCCGTCTGCCCTGCGCTGGAGCCGCTGCGGCTCTCCTTCCCGGCCGGCGCCGGACTCTTCTCGTCGGCGTGCGCTGCCGGGATACAGACGGTTGCCAGCATCGCGCCGAGCACCAGGGCAGCGAATGGTTTGCGAATATTGATCATTGAAGTTCCCCTCCTGAACGTTGGCCTGCGGACGCATACGGCGCAGGTTCTTTGTTCCAGTTTCGTCCAGGAAGGGCAGATTTATTCGCTCGGGGCCGTCATTTACGGTACAAAAAAAGACGGCGCCTCTCCCGGTTGGAAGATGCGCCGTCTCTTCTTCAGCTTCTCTAGAACCGCGTTACGCCGTCCTTTGTTACAATCGCATACACGAGCGGAGGAGCGGCCACCGGTTGGGCGGCCAGGCGATAGGCTTCCAGCACCTTCGCTTCGGCTTCCTCCACCTGGCTTGCGGAAGCGTCATTGATGTGCAGCACCGCGAGCGTATCGCCGGCTTCGACCCGGTCGCCTACCTTGCGGGCCAATACGATGCCGACGCCGAGGTCGATCACCGATTCCTTCGTCTCCCGGCCCGCGCCAAGCAGCATCGCGGCCACGCCGATCTCTTCGGCTTGAATCGCTTCGATATAGCCCCCGGCAGCAGCCTTCACTTCCCGGTGGAGACGCGCGGACGGCAGAAGAGCGGGCTCGTCGATCATCGAGGCGTCGCCGCCCTGGGCCGCGACCATCTCCCGGAACTTCGCCAGCGCGCTGCCGTCCCCGATATGGCCCGACAGGATGGAGCGGGCTTCCGCTTCATCCTTCGCCTTGCCGCCGAGCAGCAGCATCTGGCTGCCGAGAATCAGGCAGACCTCTTCCAGATCCTTCGGGCCCCGGCCGTTCAGGGTCTCGATGCCTTCTTTGATCTCAAGCGCGTTGCCGATTCCATAGCCGAGCGGCTGGTCCATGTCGCTGATAACCGCCACGGTATGGCGGCCAAGCTGCGTACCGATGTCCACCATTGCCTGCGCAAGCGCAATGGAGTCTTCCAGCGTCTTCATGAATGCGCCGCTGCCCGTCTTCACGTCGAGCACGATGGCATCCGCACCGGCCGCGATCTTCTTGCTCATCACGGAGCTGGCGATCAGCGGGATGGAATCCACGGTTGCGGTTACGTCGCGCAGCGCGTACAGCTTCTTGTCCGCCGGCGTAATGTTGCCGGACTGGCCGATAACGGCAGCGCCGAGGCGTCCCACCTGCGCGAAGAAGTCCTCCCGGTCCATCTCGACCGAGAAGCCGGCGATGGATTCCAGCTTGTCCAGCGTTCCCCCGGTATGGCCGAGGCCGCGCCCGGACATCTTGGCTACCGGGACGCCGGCAGCCGCCACCAGCGGAGCCAGAACAACAGTGGTTTTGTCTCCAACGCCGCCGGTCGAATGCTTGTCCACCTTGATGCCGGCGATCGGGCTCAGGTCGATCTGGTCGCCCGATTTAGCCATCTCCAGGGTCAGATCGCCGGTCTCCCGGGCATTCATCCCCTGGAAATAGACGGCCATCGCCCAGGCCGACATCTGGTAATCCGGGATTTCTCCCCGGGTGTACCCCTGAATCAGATAGGCGATCTCGGCCGAAGACAGCTCGCCGCCGTCTCTTTTCTTCTGAATGATATCGACCGCTCTCATGTCTATACCTGCACTTCGCGAACGAATGCCCGGACCAGACCGATGAACTTCGGCTTGGTCTCGTTGGCCACCTTCACCACCTGCTCATGGGTCAGCGGCTCCAGCTCGTCGCCGATGGCCATATCGGTGATGCAGGTCATGCCGAGCACGCGCAGACGGCTGTGGCTGGCGGCAATGACTTCCGGCACCGTGGACATGCCGACGGCATCTCCGCCGAGGAGCGCGAGCATCTTCAGCTCAGCCGGAGTCTCATAGGTCGGACCGGTGATGCCGGCGTATACGCCCTGCTTGAGCACCAGGGATTCCCCGGCGTTGCCCTTGATTTCGGGAGCCAGCTTCTGGGCGAGCTTGATATACTCGGCGTCATAGGCCTGCGACATGTCCGGGAAGCGGACACCCAGCTCGGGATCATTCGGTCCGATCAGCGGGTTGTCGCCGGTCATGTTGAGATGATCCGTAATCAGCATCAGATCGCCGGCCTTAAACGCACGGTTCATGCCGCCGCCCGCATTCGTAATGACCAGCGTACCGACGCCGAGCTTGGCCATTACGTAGACCGGAAGCACAACCTTCTTCATCTCATAGCCTTCGTAGTAGTGAAAACGGCCCTGCATAATGATAACGTCCTTGCCCTCCAGCTTGCCGATGACGAACCGGCCGGCATGGCCTTCGACGGTCGAACGCGGAAAATGCGGAATCTCTTCGTAGGGCAGATAGACGGCATCCTCAATCTGGTCGCCGAGATCGCCAAGGCCCGAACCCAGAATAAGGCCGATAACCGGCGAATAGCCGCCAAGCCGGGACTGAATGTATTCGGCGGCTTCCTTGACCTGTGCGCCGTAGACGGCGGTTGCCGCCGGAGTATTTCCTGTTGGTGTCATATGAAATGTTCCTCCGTTCTAATAGTGGGATGCTACATCTTCGGAATCAGCGCCAGCACCAGACCGAGGAAGCGCTCCCGCACCCGCTCGGCCGTCTCCATGACCTCACCGTGGCTGAGCGGCTGGTCGAGAATGCCTGCGGCCATATTCGTAATGCACGAAATGCCGAGCACTTCAATGCCTGCATGACGGGCGACAATCGTCTCCGAGACGGTGGACATGCCAACGGCGTCGGCGCCCAGCGTGCGCAGCATCCGCACTTCCGCAGGCGTCTCGTAGCAAGGGCCCAGCAGGCCGGCATAGACGCCCTCCCGGAAGGTGAAGTCCTGCTCGGCCGCCGTTTCGCGCGCTGCCTGCAGCAGACGGCGGCTGTACGGCTCGGACATATCCGGGAACCGCACGCCGAGCGCGGCATCATTCGGTCCGATCAGCGGATTGCGGCCGGTCAGATTGAGATGGTCGGTCAGCAGCATCAGATCGCCGGCGGAGAAGCCGATATTCACGCCTCCGGCCGCATTGGTGACGAGCAGGCTGGCTACGCCGAGCTCCTTCATTACCCGGACCGGGAACGCAGTCGTCTCGGGACCGTAGCCTTCGTACATATGGAACCGGCCCTTCATCATGACGACGCGGCGGCCGCGGATCGTTCCGATCAGCAGCTCTCCTTCGTGTCCCTCTACGGTCGATACCGGAAAATGGGGAATCTCCTGATACGGAATGCTGACCTCGTTCTCGATCAGGTCGGCCAGAATGCCGAGACCCGATCCGAGAATCAGGCCGATCTCCGGCGCTACCGTACAGCGGTCCTTGATAAAGACCGCCGCTTCCTGGATGGCGCCTTGGCTGATGATTTCTGTCATGGAAGAATACCTCCGTAAATATGGAATAGGACTTGCAGATACCGGGAATCCGGCCCAGGGCCGGCCGCCTTTTACTTCAGCTCGGACAGGAAGCTCGTTCCGTACTTCGGCGCCCGGGCTCCGAAATTATCGGCGATGGACGCCGCCAAATCCGAGAACGTGGCACGAACCCCAAGGTCCGACGGCGTCCGGAAGGCCGGGCTGTAGACCAGCAGCGGCACGTATTCGCGCGTATGATCGGTTCCGGCGTGGATCGGGTCATTCCCGTGGTCCGCCGAAATAATCAGCAGGTCTTCCCCGGTCAGCGTGCCCACCAGCTCCGGCAGCGCCCGGTCGAACACTTCCAGCGCCCGTCCGTAGCCTTCCGGGTCCCGGCGGTGGCCGTAGAGCGAATCGAAATCGACCAGGTTCGTGAAGAGCAGTCCGTTGAACGGCTTGCGCATCTCTTGGATCGTCAGCTCGATTCCGTGTTCATTGCTCTTCGTCGGATAGGCGGCCGTTACACCTTCGCCGGTAAAGATATCATTGATTTTGCCGACGGCAATCACATCCTTGCCGATATCCGCCAGTGCGTTCATGACGGTCGGCTCCGGCGGCTTCACCGCATAGTCATGGCGGTTCGGCGTGCGGGTGAAATTCCCCGGCTGGCCGACATAAGGGCGGGCAATGACGCGGCCGACCGAGAATTCGGGCGCCATCGTCAGCTCGCGGGCAATATGGCAAGCCCGGTACAGCTCGTCCAGCGGGATGATGTCTTCATGGGCGGCGAGCTGGAAGACGCTGTCGGCCGACGTGTAGACGATCCAGGCTCCGGTCTTCATCTGTTCTTCCCCGTATTCCACCAGAATCTCCGTACCCGATGCGGGCTTGTTGCCGATTACCTTGCGCCCGGTCAGCTCTTCGAACTTCGAGATCAGCTCCTGCGGAAAGCCGTCCGGGTAGACGTTAAAAGGAGTCTCGATCTTCAGGCCCATCAGCTCCCAATGTCCGGTCATCGTATCCTTGCCGACGGACACTTCCTGCATCTTGCCGTAATACGCGGTTGGCTTCGCCACCGGCTGCAGCGGAGGCAGCGGCGCAATATTCGCCAGTCCCATCGCCTGCAGGTTCGGCAGCTTGAGCTGCGGACTGCGCTCCAGAATATGGCCGAGCGTATGCGATCCGGCGTCCCCGAACTGAGCCGCATCCGGCGCTTCGCCGATCCCAACGCTGTCAAGCACAATAAAACAAACCCGTTTGAACATGATCGTCAACTCCTAAAAGTTTACTAGCATCATCTGCTGTGAGAATCTTCGGTAAACTGGCTTCGGAAGCATTCGCTTAGTTTACTAGCATCATCTGCTGTGAGAATCTTCGGTAAACTGGCTTCGAAAGCATTCGCTTAGTTTACTAGCATCATCTGCAGTGAGAATCTTCGGTAAACTGGCTTCGGAAGCATTCGCTTAGTTTACTAGCATCATCTGCTGTGAGAATCTTCGGTAAACTGGCTTCGAAAGCCTATGCTTAGTTTACTAGCATTATCTGCTGTGAGCGTCTGCCCCCACCCCGGCTTCGCCTACCTGGCGCGGGGATGGTGGTTCTCGTAATCTTCCTTCATGCTCCGGCGGGCGATGCCGCTGTACATCTGCGTCGTCGAGATGTCGGCATGGCCCAGCATCTGCTGGACGGAACGAAGATCGGCGCCGTGCTCCAGCAGATGCGCCGCGAAGGAATGGCGAAGGGTGTGGGGAGTGATCTCCTCCCGAATCCCCGCTTCTCTGGCATACTTCTTGATGATCTTCCAAAAGCCCTGCCGGGTCAGCCTCCCTCCGAGGCTGTTCAGAAACAGCGCCGGCTCGTCCTGCCGGGCGCGGAGCAGACGCTCCCGCGCTTCCTCCAGGTAAGCTTCGGCCCATCTCGCGGCGACGCCGCCGAGCGGAAGCACGCGCTCCCGGCCCGAGGCGCCGGCGCAGCGCACGAATTTCAGCTTCGTATCGACGTCGCCGACATTCAGCATGATCAGCTCCGAGACCCGGATTCCGGCGCCGTAGATCAGCTCGAGCATGGCTTTGTCCCGAAGTCCCTGCGGCGACAGAGGGTCGGGCGCCTCCAGCAGCCGCTCGACCTCCGCTTCCGACAGGATCACCGGCGGCTTCTTCACCGGCTTGACCGACTCCATCTCCAGCGTCGGGTCCTGAATGATGACTCCTTGACGGATCAGAAAATGAAAAAAAGCGCGGAGCGATACCAAATTCCGGTTCACTGTCGCCGCCGCCCTGCCGGACTGCTTCAGTCCGGAAAGATAAAGCAGAATATGCGATTTGCGTATTTCGCGGGCCTCCGCCGCTTCCCTTGCGGCGGCAAATTCAAGAAATTGCGACACGTCACGGCCGTAGGAGTCCAGCGTATTCGCGGACAGTCCTTTCTCCTGCGACAAATAATCCAGAAAGGGCTGCAACTCTTTCTCCATTCCACCACGCTCCTGTCCCGGAAAGCGCCGCCAGGGCGCTCCGTACGTTGACGGTGCTGCACTAATTCGACACGGTTTGTTCAAATTCCTGCATTTGTCCGGCTATTCCCCGCTGCGATAGAACAGCAGCAGCCGATCCGCCGGACGCATGGCGTCTTCCCGGCTCCCCAGCTCGCGGAACGCCTTCACCGCGTTGGTCTCGGACGGTTCCGGCCGCCCGGGTCCCGGAAGCCAGCCGCCCATCAGGCCAAGCAGCTCGTGGAACACGCCGCACAGCACCATGAACAGAGCGATGAGCAGAAGCCGTCGTACACTTTTGGACACTACAATCACCATGGACAGTCCCTCCCGTACCACTGTATGATTCCATGTCTCTCTCTATGTATACAGCGAACCGGAAGTAAGTTCTCCTAAGAGCTTAAAAAGCTCCCCCCGGCATGCCGGTGAGAGCTTGTGCAGCTTGCTTGCGCAATCATCGCTATTCGTTGGACGGAGCATCTCCGGGCGTGTTCTTGTCGCGGCAGCGGTGACAGATGCCGTGAAAATCCAGCCGATGGTCCAGAACCGTAAAGTTGTATTCCAGGTCCAGCTTCTCTTCCAGCGGAAGGAGCCAGTCCTCGCGGATCTCGTCCATGCTTCCGCACTGTACGCAGATCAGATGATGGTGATGATGCTTCGCCGTATCCGTACGCAGATCGTACCGGGCGACGCCGTCGCCGAAATTGATCTTCTCCACGACGTGAAGCTCGCTGAGCAGTTCCAGCGTGCGGTATACCGTCGCAAGGCCAATCTCGGGGGCTTTCTCCTTGACCAGCATGAAGACATCCTCCGCGCTGAGGTGATCCTCTTCATTCTCCAGCAGAACGCGTACGGTGGCTTCCCGTTGGGGGGTCAGCTTGTAACCCTGGGATTGAAGCTGCTGCTTGATTTTGTCGATCCGGGCCTCCATAGTCTACCTCCCCTTGAACGAAAACGCACAACCGATCTTCAGGCCGCTCCTATTATTATATGAGGAGATCATTTGAGAAGTCAAACGTTATTAGGCCGCCTCTCAGGCGCCCGGGATCAGCGAAGGGGCGACCCAGCCCATCATGACGGGCGTGACCCAAGTCTCCAGCAGAGCGGCTCCGAGAATCGCTGCCGCAAGGGTCAGCGTAAGCGCCGAATACAGCACGAACGGCCGTTTGACCGCGAGTCCCGAACGTCCCGTCACCCGGCTTCGGATCATCAGCAGCGAGAACGCGATAGCCGATGCACTGGCCACCAGCAGCACCGGAATCAGAATCAGGTTATGCGGAGCAACCGAGACCAGAGCGAAGAGCAAGCCATGCCAGGAATACTGGCTGATCAGGCAGCCGACCGTGAAGCCGACCAGGACGCCCTTCAGGAAGTCCAGAATCAGAATGCCCGGCAAGCCGATGACGGACAGGCCGAGAATCCAGATCAGACCGATCCATTTCAGTTGAAGGCCCGCAATGCTCCAGAAGGCTTCCGGCGAGGTGTCCAGGCCATGCTGATCGACCATAATAAAAAAATTGCCCAGATAGTCAGACAGCTCCTGGACCTGGTCCATCGTCAGCGCGCCGACAATCAGCGCGCCGAATACGACTCCCACCAGAAAGAGTACGGCTACAAATAGATACAGCGGCGTCTGTTCCCGGATCATTCCCCGGAGGCTGTGCATAGGACCTTGCTCCCTTCTCTTCATCTTCTACAGCCTATGAGAGAAAAGAGAAAGGTATACCCTGTCCATCACGGGGTACAGCCAGGCGGCCGCCGGGAACGCGGGGCGATTCCCGATCAATTCAAGGGATTCACTCCGAACTGCGCCCCCGCTTCGGGCGAGACAACCTTCCCGTAGGTGCCGCCGCCTCCGGCGGACAGCTGCAGCGTGCCGCTTCGCGCCGCGGCAATCGCGGATGCGAGCTTGGGACCGACCACGGCGGCAAGCTCCTCCCCGGAAGCCCGGTGGAGGATATTCATCTCCGTACCGAAAGCGTCCAGCAGAAGCTGCATCTTCGCCCGGCCCAGTCCCGGTATGAATTCCAGCGGCACCTGATAGTGATAGGGAGGCCGGTATGCCGGGATGCGTGGCTGCTCCCGGTCCGCAATCGCCAGAATGCGGTCCAGCACGCCCTGGACCAGCTTCAGGCTGCCGCAGTACGGGCACCGCTGCCCGGCAGCCGTGAAGCCGGCTTCGTCCAGAATGCTGCCGCAGCCGCCGCAGTAGGTCCGGTGGTATTTGCCCAGACGCGGATTGAGGCCGTAATTGGCCGAGATCCGCCGGCCGTCCCTGCGCGCGAGTGCGAGCGCGAATTCTTCGAAGCTGGAAGATGCGAGTTCCAGGCGGTTGTACTCGCGGCCGATTTTGCTGAGGGAATGCGCGTCGGAGTTGGTCAGGAACGTGTACCGGTCCAGCTCGGACAAATAACCCGCCATCTCCGAATCGGCGCTTAAGCCCAGCTCCACCGCCGCAATTCCTTCAGAATCGAACAGATCGTCCATATGCTCGGCCGAGGCTCCGTAGAGGCCTTTGTGCGGCGTGAAGATATGGGCCGGGATCAGCAGCCCGCCCCGGTCCAGCACCTCGCGCTGAAGCTCCCTTGAAGGGACATACAGCCGCTGCGAACTGAGATTCACGTTCTTCATGTGCCGGGACAGCCAGGAACTGAAACTCTTCATGGCTTCAAGGTTCGGCATATAGGCCAGCACATGGCATTCCTTCCGCCCCGGCTCGCGGAGTTCAATCTCCGCGCCGAGCAGAATGGTGGTATCCCGGTACCCGATGCCGCCTCCCGCAACCTCGGCCATCTCGCCCTCTTCCAGACATTGGTCAATGTCCCGAAGCACCGCCGGCGAATGGCAGTCGATAATGCCGATCAGCCCGATTCCTTTGCGCTGCGCCGCTTCCCGGGCAATTCCGGCGAAGGTCAGATCACGGCTTCCGCTGATCTTGACCGCTTGTCCCCCGTTCGTTCTCCCGATGTGGATGTGCAGATCGCCGTATACGCTGTTCAGTTCCATTGGCCTGTCAGCGTGAACAGATGCCAGGCATATACCGCCATAATGGTCTTGGCGTCGGCGATTCGGCCGTCCCGGATGCAGGCGTAAGCTTCCTCCAGCGTCAGCTCCGATACCTGGAGGAACTCATCCTCGTCCAGCTTCATCGTTCCGGGCCTCGCATCCGTCGTGACGTAGAGATGAATGACTTCGTCCGCGAACCCCGGAGAGGTATAGAACGAATGGAGCCGGATCAATTCGCCGCCGTGGAAGCCCGTCTCCTCCTCCAGCTCCCGTTTCGCCGCTTCCAGCGGGTCTTCTCCCGGGTCCAGCTTGCCCGCCGGAATCTCGATCTCCGTCCGGCCCATCGGCTGGCGGTACTGCTCGACGGCGAGCATCTTGCCCTCGTTCAGCGCAAGCACCGCGACCGCTCCCGGATGGCGCACGACCTCCCGCAGCGCTTCCTTGCCGTCGGGCAGCGTTACGGTGTCCACCTGAACCTTAATGATTTTGCCGTCAAAAATCGGTTTCGTCGAAACCGTCTTCTCATCCAACTGCGGGTTGGCCGGCCATGCCCGGCCCGGTCCTTCGTTAAAAGCATTCATAATTCCGGTTCTCCTTTGAGTGGGATAAGCATACGTTGAATTACCGGCGGAAACCCGTTCCGGCCGGTCTTGTTCAAGCTGCCAATTAACTTTGGGGGAAAGAAGGAAATCCATGAACCGTTCCCATCCGCACGCCGCCGCTTCGCTCATTCTCCGCCTGTCCGGCTCGCCGGAACAGATTCGGGAGCGTCTGGCCGGCATGATCCGCCGCTTCGGAGGCGATATGCCGCTGGCCTATGTGCTGTCGCTGCCTCCCGGTCTGTCGGGACCGGATGCGCCGGGCAGCGCAGAAGATACGGAGCCCGGCCCGAAATAACGGTCACTGAGGAAGTCGGCCGTCCCCCTTCAGGACCTGGCCTCTGGCCGCTTCCTGAACGAGCGCGACCACCAGTTCTGCCGTCTTGACAATATCGGCTGCCCGGACCCGTTCCTTCGTCGTATGGATGTTCTCATAGCCGACGGCAAGGTTCAGCGTGGGAACGCCCAGCCCGTTGAAGATATTGGCGTCGCTGCCACCCCCTGAATGGAAGGTCCGCGGCGTCAGGCCAAGCGACCCGATGGCCCGGGAAGCCAGCTGAACGATGTCGTCCCGGTCATTGAAGCAGAACGCCGGATACAGCAATTCTCCCCGGAACTTGCCTTCCGCCCCGTATTCGCGCGCCGTCGTCTCCAGCGCCTCGCGCATCGATGCGACCTGCGCGTCCACCTTCTCCTGCACAATGCTTCGCGCTTCCGCCACCAGCTCGACATGATCGCAGACGATGTTCGTCGGCCCGCCGCCTGCGAAGCTGCCGATGTTGGCCGTCGTCTCCTTGTCGATCCGGCCGAGCTTCATCCGGGCAATCGCCTTGCCCGCCACCTGGATAGCGCTGATCCCGTCTTCCGGATTGACCCCTGCATGGGCCGAACGGCCGGTAATCTCCATATGAATCTTCACCTGCGTCGGGGCCGCTACGGCAATGGCGCCGAGCTCGCCGTTGGAATCGAGCGCAAAGCCGAAGTCGGCATCCAGCAGATCGCCGCTGAGCGCCCGCGCCCCCATCAGTCCCGATTCCTCTCCCGCCGTAATCACGAACTGAATCTGACCGTGCGGAATGCCGTTCTCCCGGATCACACGGATGCCTTCGAACAGCGCGGCCAATCCGGCCTTGTCGTCGGCGCCCAGTATCGTCGTGCCGTCGCTCGTAATCCAGCCGTCCTCATGAAGCGTCGGCTGAATGCCCCGGCCCGGAACGACGGTATCCATGTGCGAAGTGAACAGCAGCTTCGGCGCATTCTCCGCGCCCTCGGCCGCCCAGGTCACAATCAGATTGCCTGCGCCGTGTCCCGTGCGCGCCGCCGAATCGTCCTCCTTCGCCGTCAGTCCCAACTCTGCGAATTTCGCTGCCAGCGTATCGGCAATCTGCCGTTCATATCGGGTCTCGCTGTCGATCCGGACAAGCTCCATGAACTCGCGGATGACTCTCTCTTCTTGAATCACCGGACTTCCCTCTCTTTCTCGTATGCGCTACAATAATAAATCATATGTACCCATTGTACACCCAATTCAATAATTCATCCCTAAGGAGTCTCATATGCAGAACAAAAAGTGGTTTCGCATCTTCATCTATGTCATGCTGATCGCCATGGTGGCTTCCATGCTGCTGGTGGTGATTGAACCGTTCCTCGCGGGCTAGGCCCGTCCCGGCCGGACGGAATCGGAAGACTTCCCGCCACAAAAGCAAAAGGCGGGCTCTTCGCCCGCCTTGCCGGATTCCCGCAAGCCCTTGAAGCGGCTCCCTTCCCGGAGCCGCTTGTTTGGCGTGCCCCGGATTCACGCCGACGGAATCTTCTCCAGATCCCAGGCGGCCAGGTTCCCCTGATACGGGAACCGTTCCAGGAAGTACGGCACGAGCTCCCTCGCCACGTCTTCCACTTCCGGCCGCCGGCCGAGCACTTCCTCCAGCGACGTAACGCCGTATTCGGCGATGCCGCAGGGCACGATGCCGCCGAACCCCTGCTCGGAGACGCCGGCATGGATGTTGAACGCGAAGCCGTGGCTGGTAATGAACCCGCGGCGATGCTTGCTGCGGTTGAACTTCACGCCGATTGCGCAGATCTTCGCATCCCCGACCCAGACTCCGGTATACTCCGGCTTCCGTCCGCCTTCAATGCCGCAGCCGGCCAGATAGTCGATGATGACCTGCTCCAGCGTCCGCAGGTAGCCGTGCAGATCGACTCTGCCCGCCTCGCCGATGGCGAGCAGCGGGTAGCCGACAAGCTGACCGGGACCGTGGTAGGTAATATCTCCGCCGCGGTCGATCTGGAACAGCGCGATTCCGCGCTCCCGAAGCTGATCTTCGTTCAGCAGCAGATGCTCGGGATGATTCTGCGAGCCGATTGTGTAGGTCGGCGGATGCTCCAGCAGCAGCAGCCGCTCCGGCCGCAGTCCGGCGTCGATGGCGGCCACCGACTCTTTTTGCAGGTCCCAGGCTGCGCCGTACTCGATTCGGGGAATGTATGAAATATCAAGCTGCCGCAAATCCGTCATGCTTCATCTTCTCCCTTCATGCCGACCTTCTTCGGTCAGTAGAGCTTCGTATCCGGCGTGTAGCCTTCGATATTGTCTTTGACGCGCTGCAGGAAACGGCCGCAGATGACACCGTCAAGAATGCGGTGATCCAGCGACAGGCACAGGTTCGCCATCGAACGGACGGCGATCATGTCATTGATGACGACCGGTTTCTTGACGATGGATTCAAAGGTCAGGATCGCCGCCTGCGGATAGTTGATAATCGGATAGGACAGGATGGAGCCGAAGGAACCGGTATTGTTGACGGTGAAGGTGCCGCCCGTCATATCGTCGGGACGCAGCTTGCCTTCGCGCGTCTTGCGCGCCAGCTCGTCGATCTCGCGGGCGAGACCGGCAATGTTCTTCTGGTCCGCCTTCTTGATAACCGGCGTCAGCACGGAATCCTCGGTACCTACCGCAAGCGAAATGTTAATGTCGCGTTTGACGATGATTTTGTCCACCGCCCAGACCGAATTCATAATCGGATAGTCCTTGATCGCGCTCACAACCGCCTTCATCAGAAAAGCAAGATAGGTCAGGTTGATGCCTTCCTTGCTCTTGAATTCGTCCTTCAGCTTGTTGCGGAGCAGCACCAGGTTGGTCACATCCACCTCGATCATGGTCCAGGCGTGCGGAATTTCCGACACGCTCTGGCGCATCCGGGTGGCAATTGTATTGCGGATCGGCGTAACGTCGATCAGATACTCGGAACGTCCGATTTCCACTTCAATCTCCGGAATCTTCGGCGACTCCGACAGGTGCAGTCCGGAGTGCCGGACCGGCGGCAGCGGCGGCTGGGCGCCGGAAGGCGCCGCCGTGTCAGCCGCATATCCGGCGGACGCAAGCTGGCCCGGCGCCGCCGGAACCGCAGCCGGCGCCATGGTATGTACCGCCGGTGCGGCCTGCGGCTGCGCCGGAGAGGCGGCCTGCGGCTGCGCCGCCGCAGGCGACGGACCTTCCGCAAGGTACGCCAGGACGTCCTTGCGGGTTACCCGGCCGCCCAGCCCGGTGCCCGGCACGGCGGCCAGGTCGATGCCGTGCTGCGCCGCAAGGCTCTGCACGGCCGGGGAGTAGCGCGCCCGCATCGGCGCGCTCGGGTCCGGGGCCGGGGCATACGCGGCCCCGGCCGGACGTCCCGCCGGGCGCGCAGCGCCGGCGGGGGCGTTCTGCGCAGGAGTCACCGGCGCAGAGGCGGCACCGGCGGGCGCAGCCGCCGGGCCGGACGCTGCCGGAGCCGGGACGGCGATCCGGCAGATGATGTCGCCGACGGCTACCGTCTGGCCCTCGGCGGCGAGAATCTCGCCCATCACGCCGTCCACGGTGGACGGCAGTTCGGCGTTCACCTTGTCCGTCAGCACCTCGCACAGAGGCTCGTACTGTTCCACCGGGTCGCCCGGCTGCTTCAGCCATTTGGCGATGGTGGCGGAGACGAGCGATTCCGCAAGCTGCGGCATCGCCACATCGGTCATTGTGTTGGACATGATTTTTCAACTCCTAAACGTTATCCTGACAGTTAAGTCCGAAGCAGGTTCCATCCGGGTCAGGCACACGGTAGCTTCGGCCAATCTGATTCTAGTTTCTCCGCTGTTGCCGCCGCCTCGGGCAAGAAGGCAGCAGCCGATAGGCGCGGCTTAGCCGTCTTTCCCTCTTGTGAGGCGGATCGGACCCAGGAGACCTTATTTGACGATTAACCTGCCCTTTTGCGCCTAAGCGGACATCAGAGACCTTATTGGTTCCAGCAGCTGTATAATACGAGCCTTATAGGACCCATAAGGTCATTCAGGTCCGGTAAATCCCAAAAAAGCGGCGAATTTCACATCATAGCGTCTGTACGGTCCGCTTCCGCCAACCGGGCGGGGTGCCGGTGTGGCAACAACTGCGGTTATCGCTGAGGAACGGCTGTATCTGCAACCGCAACGGCAGCCGCAGCAACATAGGGCATCACGAAACAACAGCCCGCCGGGCGGGCTGTTGTCCGCTCCGTCCTTAGTCCGTGTGTTGTCCTGCCTTAGCCCGTCCTTAGCGTCTTAACTCGTCCCTAAACCTTAGCCGGTCCTTAGCACATTGGCTCATCCTAGCCCGTCCTCAGCCCGCCTCAGCGCCTTGCTTCGTCCTTAGAACTGCGCCAGCCGCAGCATCTCCGCCTTGAGCTTATCCTTGCTCAGCATGAAGAACTTCTCCATCGGCGGGCTGATCGGCATTGCCGGCACGTCCGGGCCGCACAGGCGGGCAATCGGCGCGTCCAGCTCGAAGAGGCACTCCTCGGCGATGATTGCCGCCACCTCGGCGCCCACGCCGCCGGTCTTGTTGTCCTCATGGACGATCAGCACCTTGCCGGTCCGGCGGACAGCGGCAAGAATCGCGTCCTTGTCGAGCGGCTGCAGGGTGCGCAGATCGAGAATATGGGCCGTGATGCCCTGTTCCCGCTCCAGCTCCTCCGCGGCGGCCATCGCAAAATGCAGCGGCAGACTGTACCCGATCACCGTGATATCTTCGCCTTCGCGCAGCACATTCGCTTTGCCGATCTCGATCACATAATCGCCTTCCGGCACGTCTTCCTTGATCAGCTTGTAGCATTTCTTGTTCTCGAAGAACAGCACCGGATCGGGATCGCGGACCGCAGCTTTCAGCAGCCCTTTGGCGTCAGCCGCCGAATACGGGGCGACAATCTTGAGTCCCGGCGTTCCGAAGAAGATCGACTCCGGGCACTGGGAGTGGTACAGCCCGCCGAAGATGCCGCCGCCGATCGGGGCGCGGATGACGACCGGACAGCTCCAGTCGTTGTTGGAGCGGTAACGGATTTTGGCCGCCTCGCTGATAATCTGGTTCGTCGCCGGCAGCATGAAGTCGGAGTACTGCATCTCCGCAATCGGCTTCATGCCGTACATGGCCGCGCCGATCGCCACCCCGGCAATCGCGGATTCCGCAAGCGGGGTATCGAGCACGCGCTCTGCGCCGAACTGTTCCTGCAGCCCCTTGGTCGTTGTGAACACGCCGCCTTTGACGCCGACGTCCTCGCCGAGCACGAACACCGAATCGTCGCGCTCCATCTCTTCCTTCATCGCCAGCCGGATGGCATCAATATATTCCATAACCGCCATGACTTACGCCCCTCCTTCGGTATCCGCATAGACGTGCAGCAGCGTATCCTCGGGCTTCGGGAACGGTGCGCGGTCCGCATATTCCGTCGCTTCCTTGATCTCCAGATTGCACTGGGCGACCAGATCGCGCTCCTTGTCTTCATTCCACAGGCCCAAATCGGTCAAATAGTTGCGGTAATGGGCCAGGCCGTCCTTCTCCCAATTCGCGTCCACTTCCTCCTTCGTGCGGTAAGCCAGATCATTGTCGGAGGTGGAGTGCGGCGACAAACGGTACATCATCGCCTCAATCAGCGTCGGCCCTTCGCCGGCCAGGGCGCGCTCGCGCGCTTCCTTCACCACGCGGTAGACCTCCAGCACATCGTTGCCGTCCACACGGACGCCCGGAAAGCCGTAGCCGAGCGCGCGGTCGCTGACTTTGCCGCCGAGCTGGCGGTGCGCCGGAATCGAGATGGCGTATTGGTTGTTCTCGCACATGATGATGACGGGCAGCTTGTTGACCCCTGCGAAATTGCACGCTTCGTGAAAATCGCCCTGATTGCTCGAGCCCTCGCCGAACGTGACGAACGAGACCGCCTTCTCCCGCCGCATCTTGGCGGCGAGCGCAAAGCCCACCGCATGCGGCACCTGCGTCGTTACCGGGCTGGACCCGGTCACAATGCGCAGCCGCTTGCAGCCGAAGTGGCCCGGCATCTGCCGGCCGCCGCTGTTCGGGTCCTCCGCCTTGGCGAATACGGACAGCATCAGCTCCCGGGGCGTCATTCCAACGGACAGCACAAAGGCATAATCGCGGTAATACGGCAGAAAATAATCGGTCTCGCGGTCCAGCGCGAACGCCGCTCCCACCTGCGCCGCCTCCTGGCCGATGCCCGAGACGTGAAAATTGATCTTGCCCGCGCGCTGCAGCAGCAGACTGCGCTCATCGTACTTGCGCGCAAGCGTCATATATCGATACATGTCAAGCGCCTGGCCGTCGCTGAGGCCAAGCGGCGCATGCCGGTTGACCGTCTGAACCGTACTCTGACTTTCCATAGCGGAGAACCTCCCAAGTCCTGATCTGATCTTAAAACCAGGTACTAAAACCTGATCAGTTCCATTATACCGCCATTGCCCGAGAAAAGAAACGAGAACGAAGGCTCCTATCTTTCCTAGGAGACCCTGGTTCCCGTCGCTGCCCTCTTATATGCCGATGGCCCGGCTGTCCACGGCCAGCATCGCCTCGCCCAGAATCTCCGACAGGGTCGGATGGGCGTGTACCATCTCTCCGACCTCCCACGGCGTCGCGTCCAGGAACTGGGCCAGCGCCGCCTCTCCGATGAGGTCCGTCACATGGGGACCGATCATCTGAACGCCGAGAATATCGCCGCTGGCCTTGTCGGCGACCACTTTGACGAAGCCTTCCTTAGCCCCGTGCACCAGCGCTTTCCCGATCGCCGAGAACGGGAATTTGCCGACCGCCGTCTCCCGTCCCTGCGCCTTCGCTTCCTCCTCGGTAATCCCGACGCTCGCCACCTCCGGTCGGGAGTAGACGCAGCGCGGCACCAGGTGCGCTTTGTACGGATGCGCCGGCTCTCCGGCCAAGTGGGCCGCCGCGATGATTCCCTCATGGCTCGCCGCATGGGCCAGCTGAAGGCCGCCGATGCAGTCGCCGATGGCGTAGATATGCGGCTCCGCTGTCTGCATCATTTCGTTCACTTCAATGACTCCGCTCCCGAAGCGGACATCTGTATTCTCAAGCCCGATGCCCTCGACATTTGCCGTACGGCCGACCGACACCAGCACCTTTTCTGCGGCGAGCGTCTCGGTCTTCCCGCCCCGAAGCACCTCAAGCTCGACGCCGGTACCGACCTTGCGGCAAGCGTCCGCTCCGACTTCCGCGCCCGTAAGCACCCGGACGCCGCGCTTCTTGAGAAGCCGCTCCAGCTCCTTCGCCACCTCGGCATCCTCCCGGGGCAGGAGCTGCGGCCCGGCTTCCGCGATTGTGACCTCAACGCCAAAATCGGCCAGCATCGACGCCCACTCGGCGCCGATCACCCCGCCGCCGACGATGAGCATCGACGCGGGAAGCTCGTCCAGCAGCAGCGCTTCCTCGCTGCTCAGAATCCGCTCGCCGTCCGGCTCCAGGCCCGGCAGCACCCGCGGCTTCGAGCCGGTCGCCAGGATAAGATGGGACGGCACGACCGTCTCCATTTCTCCGTCTTCCAGCTCTACCGCCACCGCTCCGCTGCGGGGCGAGAAGATGGACGGCCCGATCACGCGGCCCTGCCCGCGCAGGACCTGAATTTTATTTTTGCGCATCAAGTACTGCACGCCCTGATGAAGCTGTTCTACAATCGTCTCCTTGCGCCGCTGCACACCGGGGAACACGAGCCGCACGCCGGACGTTTCGATGCCGTACTGTTCGCTCTCCTTCATCTCCGCATACAGCTCCGCGCTGCGCAGCAGCGCCTTGCTCGGAATGCAGCCCCGGTGCAGACAGGTGCCGCCGAGCTTGTCCCGTTCGATCACAACGACTGATTTGCCGAGCTGGGCGGCGCGGATCGCCGCCACATACCCGCCGGTTCCCCCGCCGAGCACGGCCACATCGCATGTAATGGTCATAGCTTGATTATCCTCCAATCCTATGTATCCAGACTCTATCCTCTTTCGCTCTATTATTGTACTCGGTTTTGACGGCGCCACCAAGCGGCGGGTATTCCGGTTTCTCCGGACATGCAAAAGGGCGCCTCCGGCGCCCTTCCTTCTAAATGTCAAACTTGTCGTACTTCTCCATATGCGCCAGAATTTCTGCCGCCTCTTCCGCCGCCAATTCATCCCTTTCGCCCCGGGTAGGATGGAAAGCCAGCCTTCTTAAATCCGGCTCCATCTCCGCCAACACTGCCATCGGTAATTTCTTGACCAGTTCGACAAGGATGGCATATTTCCAACAGTCATCATCAGAGGCAAAGATTTCTCTAAGATAAGGGATCAATTCATGGCCTAAAGGCAGCAATAATTCCCCGATGTCTCGAGCTACCGGCCAATTGCAGTCCTGGGTCCATTCCAACAAATCGGGTACAAGGTCACGAAGGAGACGAACATCCAGGTTCTTCAACTTGTTCACCGAGTCAGTATCCATCTTATCCTTCGGAATAAGTTCTCTTACATCCACTAACGTTCCCACTTTCTTAATGGTGGTCTTCTCCCTGCTCTTCCTCTTCTCCCCCGCTCACCAGCTCCGCATACAGTCCGGGCACTCCCGCCAGCTCTTCATGGGTGCCCTGCTGGACAATCCGGCCGCCCTGCATGACCAGAATCCGGTCCGCGCGGCGGATCGTGCCGAGCCGGTGGGCAATGACGAAGCTCGTCCGCCCCTTCATAAGCGCCAGCAGCCCTTCCTGGATTTTCACTTCCGTTACGGTGTCAATACTGCTTGTCGCCTCGTCCAGGACCAGGATAGCCGGGTCCGCCAGAATGGCGCGCGCGATCGCCAGCAGCTGCCGCTGGCCCTGGCTGATGCCGCTTCCGCCCGTCTCCAGCATATGGTCGTATCCGCCCGGAAGCCGCGTGATGAAGGAATGGGCGTTGGCCGCTATCGCGGCGCGCTCCACCTCTTCATCCGAAGCGTCCAGCCGGCCGTAGCGGATATTGTCCCGGATCGTTCCCTTGAACAGGAACGTATCCTGCAGCACGAACGCCATCTGGCTCCGCAGGCTCTCCCGCGTCACTCCCGACAGGTCCCTGCCGTCTACGGCAATTTGTCCTTTATCCGGTTCATAGAACCGGCAGAGCAGGCCGATCAGCGTCGTTTTGCCGGCACCGGTCGGACCGACCAGCGCCACCGTCTCGCCCGGCTTGGCCTTGAACGTAATGTCCGACAGGTTCTCCCGCTCTCCGTCGTACGAGAACGATACCCCCTGGAAGGAGACCGCTCCCTGAACAGCCGGCAGAGCCGACGCTCCCTTCTCCCAAGCGGCCTCCGTCTCCTCGGCCAGCACTTCAAATACCCGCTCGGCCCCGGCTATCGCCGACAGCAGCGTGTTCCATTGGTTGGCCAGGTCATTGAGCGGCCGGGTGAACTGGCGGGTGTACTCCACGAAGACGAGAATCGTTCCCACCGTCACCGAGCCGTGAACCGCCAGGATGCCGCCGACGCCGGCAACGATGGCGAAGCTGAGGTTGTTCAGACTGTTCATCAGCTTCGGAATAAAGCCCGAAATCACCTGCGCCCAGTAGCCCGACAGCATGATCCGCCGGTTGCGCTCTGCGAAATCCTCAATCACCCGTTCCTCCTGGGAAAAAGCCTTGATCAGCCGCTGGCCTGACAGCGTCTCCTCGATAAATCCGTTCAACTCGCCCATGCTGCGCTGGCGTTCCTTGAAGAGCGGACCGGTGCGGCGGGTAATCCACCGCATCCCGAGCGCCATCAGCGGGACCACGATGAACGTCAGCAGCGTCAGAAGCGGGCTTAACCACAGCATGACCGAGACCGTGCCTACCAGCGTTAAGACGCTGGAGAAAATCTGGATGGCCGAGCTGTTCAGCGTCGAGCTGACGCTCTCGATATCATTCGTCAGCCGGCTCATAATTTCGCCCTGCTGCCGCCGGTTGAAGAACGGAATCGGCAGCCGGTGCAGATGGCGGAACAGGTCTGTCCGCATCCGGTAGACCGTCTCCTGGGCGATGTCGATCATCCAGATGTTCTGGAGCCAGGAACTGACGGCATACCCGACGTAGACCGCCGTCAGCGCTCCGAGGAACCGGGGCCAATGCTCCCCGCCGCCCCCGAGATAGGTATCCACCGCCCGCCCGATCATATACGGGGCCAGCAGAGAGAGGCCCGAGCTTAGAACGACCATGAACAGAACCAGCCCCAGCTTCGCTCTGCGCTTCGCCAGATAGCTCCATATGCGGGCCAGCGTGCCGTTATAGTCCTTGGCCTTGGCTGCCTTCGGTCCTCTCCCCGAAGACAGCCCCCGGCTTTCGCCAAGCGTGAAGGCCGGCCTCGGGTGCCTGAACGGTTCAATCAGTTCCTTGAGCATGGCGCGCCTCCTCTCCCGCCGCCGGTGCCGGAGCTTGGGATTCCCAGATGGTCCGGTACAGGGCGGACTGCTTCATCAAGTCGTCATGCGTGCCTTCGGCTTCAAGCCTGCCGTCCTCCAGCAGAAGAATCCGGTCGCAGGAACGGGTGGAGCTGATTTTCTGGGTAATCAGAAAAGTCGTGCAGGACAGGCTCTCCAGCGCCTTCAGCAGCCTTCCTTCCGTCACCGCGTCGAGCGCGCTCGTGCTGTCGTCCAGAATCAGAATCGCCGGACGGCGCACCAGCGCCCGGGCAATGCCCAGACGCTGCTTCTGTCCGCCCGAGAGGTTCACCCCGCGCTGGCCAAGCCGCGTCTCATAGCCTTCGGGCAGGCTCCGGATCGTCTCCGCAATCTGGGCCGCCTCGGCGGCGCGCCCGATTTCTTCCGGCGAAGCATCCGGCTTGCCCCAGGCGATATTCTCCCGGATCGTGCCGGAGAACAGCAGCGCCTCCTGCGGCGCATAGCCGATCATGCCCCGGAGCCGGGACTCGTCCATGCTCCGAACATCCTCGCCGTTCACGAGCACCCGCCCGGCGGACGGCTCATAAAGCCTCGGGATGAGGGCGACAAGCGACGATTTGCCCGAGCCGGTCGCCCCCATGACTGCAACCCGTTCGCCGGGACGCACCCGGAACGAAATGTCGCTAAGGATTGGAATGTCGCTCCCGGGGTAGCAAAAGCTGACATGCTCAAATACGACCGCGCCCTGGCCCGCTTCGGACTCCACCCGGATATCCTCGGCGGAAGTCAAGGAAGCCGCAGACAGGCCGGAGAGATCAGCACGGTTCTCGCCGCTTCCCTCTTCGGCTTCCATGACCTCGCGGATGCGCTGCACGGAAGCCCGGGCCTTGGAATAGGTCACCACAATGCCCGACAGCGCCGACAAGGCGCCGATGGTCCGCAGGCAGTAGTTCACGACCGCCACGGTCTCGCCGAGCGTTGCGCTTCCGACCTCAATCTGCACCCGTCCGAACCAGAGCACGAGAATGACGGCTCCGTTCATCATCAGCATCAGAATCGGCGCGCTTGTCTCCGTCAGCTTCAGCGCCCGGACACTGCTGCGCATCAGCCCGAGGCTGGCTTCGCCGAAACGGGCGATCTCATGCCCGGTGCGGACAAAAGCGCGGATCAGTGCGATGCCGGTCAGGTTCTCCTGAATCACGCCGTTCACGCTGTCCAGCCGCTCCTGCACCGCCTTGAAGCGGTGTGCGGCCATCCGCATGGAGAGATAGAGAAATCCAAGCAGCAGCGGCACCGTCAGGGCCAGCCAGACGCCGAGTCCCGCGTGGACCACCAGCGCCATGACCACGCTTCCGATTACGACCAGCGGAATCCGGGTCATGAACCGGAGACTCATGAAGAGGGTATCCTGAAGCTGGCCGACATCCCCCGTCAGCCGGGTAATCAGCGAAGAAGTCGCGAACCGGCTGAACGTCTCGTAGCTGAACCGCTGAATCCGCGAGTAGAGCTTGTCCCGAAGATCGAACGCGAACCCCTGGCTTGTGTGCGCAGCGAAGAAGGAGCTCAGAATGCCCGCGGCAAAAGCGACCGCAGCGCTTGCCAGCAGCACTCCGCCCCACATCCAGACCGTTCCGGCGTCCCGCTGCCGGATGCCTTCATCAATAATCTTTGAAATCAGCAGCGGCTGGGACAATTCCACCGCCAGCTCCATCAGCATCATTGCCAGCGAGGCGGCCGCCGCGACTTTGTATTTTCGGATAAAAGGAATGATGACCGACATAGATGCATCTCCCGCAGTTATTCGTACAGCGCGTCCTTCAGACGGGTAGACATGCCGCCCGTCCCCGCCGCCTTCAGCGCGGCCCGCCGCAGCGCCCGGTTGCTTCGTTCGCTCTCGGCCAGGGCTTCCAGCAGCTCGTCCAGCAATTCTTGCGTCTCTTGGCCGAGTGTTTCTCTTTCCTTGATGGAAGCCGCTTTGTCTCTCAAACCTTCCGTTTTGTCCATGATTCTGTCCTGTCCTTCTTTCTTACCTCTGGAATACCCATAATCTTAGCAGATTGCGGAAGCCGGACCAACTGCCGCTTATGGGCTGGCCTCCTTGCCGCCAAATATGGTAGGCTGGATTGACTGCATTTTTTTGAAGGGACCGATGTACAGTGGCTCAGTTGTTTTTTAAATACGGATCGATGAACAGCGGCAAATCCATCGAGATTTTGAAGGTCGCGCACAATTATGAAGAACAGGGAAAATCCGTCCTGATCTTTACTTCCTCGATCGACAACCGCGATGAAGTCGGTTATGTCTCCTCCCGGATCGGCCTGCGCCGGCAGGCCATCGCCGTTGACGAGAAGACGAATATGTATGAGCTTGTGGCCGCCCACCAGCCGAAGCCGCATTGCGTGCTCGTGGACGAGTGCCAATTCTTAAGCAAGCACAGCATTCTGGAGCTGGTCCGGATCGTGGACGAGCTGAATATACCCGTCATGGCCTTCGGCCTGAAGAATGACTTCCAGAACAACCTGTTCGAGGGCAGCCAATATATGCTCATCTACGCGGACAAAATCGAGGAAATGAAGACCATCTGCTGGTTCTGCGAACGCAAAGCCATCATGACGCTCCGCGTCGAGAACGGCAAGCCCGTCTACAGCGGCCGGCAGATCCAGATCGGCGGCAATGAAGCCTACTATCCGGTCTGCCGCAAATGCCATAAGAATCCGCCGCTGTAAAGCGCGCTTCTAATCGTTCCTTCCCCGGCTCGAGCGAAGAGCAGCAAGCGCCCGCTCTTCGTCTTCGGGCCGGACCCGGATCTCGTATTTCTGCTTGATTCCGCTGCCGCCTGTACCGGCGCGCTGGCCGAGCTCGCGCGCAGAAGCTTTCATCAGGGAACGGTGGCCGATGCCGGAAGCAGCCAGCGTATTTTTGGCAGACATATATTGGTCGAGGCTGAATGTGATCAGGACAGTACATCTCTCGGGCGGGATAATGAGGCCAGCCAGCTTCATGAAGAGATTCTTCACCGCTTACACCCCGTAGCGTTCTTCCAGAATACGGATATGATGACGTTCATGCCCGATCAGCATCAGCCACTGCGCTCTTGCCGACAGCGGATTGCCGTTGACGATGCCTTTGTGCATCATCGCTTCTTCCGGCAGACTCTCCGCCAACGCCAGCGCCGCATCCCGAACCGTGCGGTAACGGGCCAGAAGCGTATCCAGTCCGGCTGCGTCGAAGCGGCCTTCCCGTACATAAAGGTTCTCCTCGAACCCCGGAAGCGGCTGCGATTCTCCCCTGGCCAGGCACAAGAGCCGGTAACTGAAGATCTGGACGCTGTCCGTCAGATGCCCCAGCACTTCCTTCACGCTCCATTTGCCTTCGGCATATCGGTATCCGGCCTGCTCTTCGCTCAGTCTCCCGAAACGGGCTATTAATTCGTCCGATTGGCTTCGGTAAATATCCGATAATTCTCCTTCTTCGGTTATTTGTTCCAGATAATGAGCGACAAAAATAGAATATTCATCTTTATCCAGCGCATCTCTCATTCTGCACTTTCCTTTCCGGCCGTTTCCGCCTATGATTTAATGAGAACACCTGATTTCTTGCCTGTTTGTATTGTTGAATTATATGAGATTCTGTATAATGGTGGCAAGATTTCAATTGTTTAATCGGTTCGCGGGAGTGTATCCATTGACTCAGTTTGTCCTGTTCATCCTGTTCTCGATCATTGAAGCATTCGCCCTGTTCTATCTGGCGTTCAAAATCTTCAAGATAGATTTGTACCCGAAGGAAATGGTCTTCGCCACCTTTATCATGGGATTCTTTTCGTATTTTTTGCGTCACGATTACAATCTGATCTATGTAGATATTACGCTTCAGTACACGCTTGCATTCTGTTTTCTCTGGATGCTCTTCCGGATTCATCCGTTCTTCGCCTCCATCATGGTCAGCATGGCTTACCTGGCTTACATGTTCCTTCAGTCGCTGCTGTATCTGGTCATGACCTGGGTAGGCGCTTTCTCGATTGAAGGTCTGGACCCGATGATTCCTTCGTATGTTCTTCAGGTGCTGTCGGCAATTACAGGTGTAGCCTTGGGATTGTTTATCGAGAAGAAGCGCAAGGGCTTCGACTTCGTGCCCGACAAGCCGGATGTTAGGGTTCAGTTTAGCCGGAGGGACCGTATCCTCTTCGCTCTAAGCCTGCCCTCGCTGCTGTTTGTTCTGGCCATTCAATATTTCGCTTCAGATTTGGCCGAGTTCTTCTTCCTGATGCCTTTCTCTTATGCCGCTTTATTGTACGGATATATGTATTTATCTTACAAGAAGGATCGTGGGGACGATGAATACTTTGGCGCATAAGATTGCACTGTCCATCAAACGCTCGAATGCGGAACAGACCGCTTCGGTGGAGGTCATGCAATACGCCCTGGGTATCATCCTGAATACGCTTTTGGTCATAGCCGGCTCCGCCCTTCTGGGCTGGATGTTCGGCTTCATGGCTCAGTCTCTGCTCTGTCTGGCAGCCTTCGTTCTGCTCCGCTTCTTCTCGGGGGGCTTCCACCTTCGGACTGCGGCAGCTTGCAATGTCTCTTCGATCTTAATCTGCGTGGGTCTTCCACTGCTTGTCCCTTACGCAGCATCCATACTCTTCATTCTGAACGCGGCGGCGCTTATCCTCATGCTGGTCTTTTCACCGAATCCGGATATCAACACCCAGATCCCGGCCCGCCTCTACCCGGCAATGAAGGGAATATCGGTGGTATTGGTTCTCATCAACTTCTTCGTCCAGTCGCCTGTGATCGGGCTCGCTTTTCTGGCGCAGTCCTTAACAGTAATTCCCTGGGAAAGGAGGAACACCCGATGATGAAATTAATTGCCAGACAGGCTTCCAGCGTACTTGCCGGCTCGGCGCGTCTGTTCGCTTCTGTCTGCAAGCTGACGCTGCACAGTCCGGAAATTCCGCAAGAACTCCGTAAGTAATCGTATAAGGATGGGGAAAGCATGCGTGTTCTGCTAAACGATGGTTCTTCCCGGGAGATCCGGGAGGAGGAAATATTGTATTTCTCTAACTACAAAAATACAATATTCGTTCATACCAAGGATGGCGAATATGTACTGCCCACGACCCTGTCCGATTTGTATGCCGCATACGGAGGCCATGGCTTTGAACGCCTGGATCGCAGCAACGTCGTTAACCTTGGCAACGTCGAGAATTATGACGCCGAACGCAAGGTCGTGAACTTCCGGAATGCTCCGAAGTTCGCCGTTGTCTCCGAATCCAACGAATCCCGACTGAAAAAATACCTGCTGGCCAGAAGGAAGCCCGATGAACCCCATACCGACACCGACTAGGCATGCCGCCGCCGGCATGTCTTTTGTTTTGCCCTTCCGCTCTCTTTCCCGGTGCCGCTTCCTTTTTATTAAAATTTTCTTTCATATTGTTCCAATTTTTCAATTTGGATATTGTTGAATTATATGGATTTATGTATAATGATGGCAGGATTTCAATTGTTTACTCGGCTCTTGGGAGTGTGTGGAAGTGACGGAGTTTGTTCTGTTTATGGTGTTCTCGGTGGTGGAGACTTATGCCCTCTACTTTCTTGCATTTAGTGTATTTAAGATTGATCAATATCCCTTTGAAATGATATTTTCCAGCCTGATTATGGCTTTCTTCTCTTATATTCTGAGAGAGACTTATGACTTAACCCAAGTGGATCTTTTTCTTCAGTATTTTCTTCTATTTTGTTTCCTTTGGATGTTATTTCGTATAAATCTTTTTTATGCTGCTGTCATGACTGGATTTGCATATCAAGCTTATGCGTCCTTGCAGACAATTACTTATTTAGTTATCAAATCTTTTGGGAGCCTACCTTCCACTTTTGGAGGTAAGGAAAGTATAAGCGTATATTTACTTCAGCTTTTGACCGCTCTCTTTAGTATTTCAATTGGTCATATTGTACAGCGTAAAAGAAAAGGCTTTGATTTTGTTCCAGATAAACAAAGTGCAAGAGTGAAAATTGGAAAAAAAGAAATCGCACTTCTCCTTTTAAATATCCCTTCCCTTATTCTAGTTTCACTAACTCTTCTCATTTCAAATTACTTGAATAGTTTTTATATTATTTTGCCTATGATTTATGTGATATTTCTATTCATTTATCTTCGTATCTCTTATCAGAAGGATAGATGTTATGCAGAAAATGATTACTAAACTTGCGGTTAATATAAAATCTGCAAATCCGGAAGAAACTGCCTCCATAGCCATACTTCAATATGCACTCACGCTAATTATAAATACATTTTTTGTCTTTTTTCTTTCTAATGTAATTGGATTTATCACCGGTAAATTAACAGAAACATTGATTCTATTTATAGTAATTTGTATTTTTCGCTTTTTCTCAGGAGGCAAACACTTCAAAAGCGCCATTGCTTGTAATCTATTTTCTATTGCTCTTTGCACTGTGCTACCCCATATTTCTTCATATACTGAGCATTATATTTGGTTTTTTAACTTTTTTGCTTTAGTAGTGATGCTTTTATATGCCCCAAATCCAGATAAAAATTCTAATTTGCCCTTGAAACTGTATCCGATCTGGAAGGCAATAGCTGTAAACATAGTACTTATAAACTTCTTTCTCCGCTCACCCACATGGGGGCTAGCTTTTTTTGTTCAATCACTTTTTGTAGTTCCTTGGAAAGGAGGGGATTTTCACTATGAAGAAGGCTGTAGCTAAATATGCTTCAAAAGCATTGCTGTCCACTGCTAAAGCATTTGCTTCTGCTCTCAAGCCGCTCTATCACAGCCCGGAAATTCCGCAAGAACTCCGTAAGTAACTGGACAAGGATGGGGAAAACAAATGCGTGTTCTGCAAAAAAACGGGTCTTCTCATGAAATCCATGAGAACGAAATTTTGTATTTTTCTAATTTTAAAAATACAATAATCGTCCATACCCAAGAAGGCGAATATGTTCTCCCCACCACTCTTTCGGATCTGCATGCCGCTTATGGAAGTAAGGGCTTTGAACGTCTGGATCGAAGCAATGTGGTCAATCTGGACAATGTAGGGGATTATGATTCGGTTCGCAAAGTCGTTAATTTCCGTACCGCCCCTTCTTTTGCCTCTGTCTCCGAATCCAATGAGTCGAGGCTCAAGAAGTATTTGGCGTCCAGAAAATCCCCCCAGAGCTCGAGCTCCCTATCAACGGTACTTCCTGATCTTTAAGATATTTGAGCAACAATAAAACGAGTATTATTACATAATACCCATCATTTGTAAAGGGGAATTTAGCGGTTGAATCAGGGAAGACAGAAGGCGCTTCAGATGGTACCATTTGGTAAAAGGCACACCCCAGATTGCCTACATCTGATACAGGAGGAAGCCCTATGAACTATTTCTTCACCCCTTCGCCGCGTCCTTCTTCCCTGGAGATTCTGTCGGACGAGCAGTTAATGGACATCTATGAAATGGCTTTACAAGCGAAGGTCTCACCTGATTTTATAGCTTTGGTTGAACTTGAACTCACTCAGCGGCAATTCGGAGAACTCTCGGAATCTTGTTAGATTACGCTTCAGCCGAACCGTCTTCTCCAAGCCAAAATCCCGCCAGGACATGTGCTGGCGGGATTTCTCTGTTCAGCCATATCATCCACATCGTATAAGCGGCATTTGCGGTTATTGTTGTACTTTGCGCATACTAATCAATTTTAATCGTAGCCAATTCAGCTAAACGAAAAAGGACTCCCTTGTAGGCGAGTCCTTGTCTTATACCCTCAACAGGCACGTTTATTGATCCTTACCCCTTCACGACACCTTATGCTCAATCCGCAGCTTGTCGGCTACCATGGCGATAAATTCGGAGTTGGTCGGCTTGGATTTGGAGATATTAATGGTATAGCCGAACAGGTGGCTGATGGAATCAATATTCCCCCGGGTCCAGGCGACTTCAATGGCATGGCGGATCGCCCGCTCGACGCGGGACGGCGTCGTCTTGAACTTCTCGGCAATGGCCGGATAGAGCGTCTTCGTTATGGCTCCGAGAATTTCGATGTTGTTGTAGACCATCGTAATGGCCTCGCGAAGGTACTGATACCCCTTAATATGCGCAGGAACGCCGATTTCATGTATGATCGAGGTAATGTTGGCGTCCAGATTCTTTCCTTTGGAGAGAGGAACTACATTCGATTTGGCATGGCTGTAGAGGGTACTGCTCCCCGAACCGCCGCCGGTCAGACTGCCTACCGACGGGCCTCCAACGAGCTGCCGCACCCGGTTGGCCAGCACTTCCATATCGAACGGCTTCAGAATATAATACGCTGCGCCGAGCTGCACCGCACGCTGCGTAATATTCTCCTGTCCAAACGCCGTGAGCATAATAATCTTGGGCTGAGACTGCAGGTTCATCTCCCGAATCCGTTCCAGTACACCGAGACCGTCAAGGTGCGGCATGATAATATCCAGAATCAGCACGTCGGGGAGCTTGCGGGCATCCCGCAGCAGTTGGAGCACCTCTTCACCGTTATAGGCAATGCCCGTCACAGTCATGTCTTCCTGCTCAGAGATATACTCGGCAAGCAGATTCGTAAATTCGCGGTTATCGTCGGCCAACAACACTTCAATATTATGCACTCGTTCAGTTCCTCCTTATGGTTGGTTGATGAATTTCGGTTCCTCTGGCGAATGTCGTTTTTGTCTTTGATACATTTTCGACAGATGGGATGAATTTCCTTCTGTCGAAAATTATTTTTCTTTATTTTTTTTCCAGCCTGATTTATAATGAAATATTTTATTCTAAGGTTCGATTCCATTCTTGCCCATTCGACATTTCAGCCAAAAAATAATCTTAAGGCGCTTTGGCCTTAAGATTAGGAATCGGTTAGGCGGCGGCTGCAGCGCCGGAATCATGCAGCATCCACTCGATGAAACAGCCATACCCGGACTTCGGATCATTGACGAACACATGGGTCACCGCTCCGACCAGCTTGCCGTTCTGCAGGATCGGGCTGCCGCTCATCCCCTGAACGATTCCGCCCGTCTTATCAATCAGCCGGGAATCGGTAATGCGCAGTACCATGCCTTTGGTCGCCGGTTCTGACTGCTTGGCTACATGGATAATCTCCACGTCGAACCGTTCGACCTGCTGCCCTTCCACGACAGTGAGAATCTGCGCCGGTCCTTCCTTCACTTCGCTGCTCAGGGCTACCGGGACCGGCTCCTGATACAGACTGTGCCCGGGTGAACGATCCATCCGGCCGAAGATGCCGAAATCGGTATTGCTTCGCACATTGCCGAGCACCCGGCTCTCCTTGAGGAAATGAGCCCGCTTCTCTCCGGGGTCGCCATCCTGGCTTTTGGAAATTGAGGTTACGCTGGACTCGACAATATGGCCGCTGCCGACGACAATGGGCGTTCCGGTGTTGATATCCGTTATCACATGTCCCAGCGCCCCGTAGACGCCCTGCCGGGGATCGTAGAAGGTCAGCGTACCGACCCCTGCGGCCGAATCGCGGATATACAGCCCAAGCCTCCACACGCGGTCGGTTCGGTCATAGGCCGGCTTGAGATCCACATTCCTTACCCTGCCCGAGCGGTTGAACGTAATCCGGAGCGGGCGGTTCTGTTCGCCGGCTTGCTTGACCAAGTCGGCAACCCGGGCCACTCCTCCCAGGCGCACGCCGTCCATGGCAGTCAGCAGATCGCCCGGCAGCAGTCCGACTGCTTCGCCGGGCGATATTTTGGATTCATCGGATACTTCGACCCGATGGTGTCCGACAACGAGTACGCCGTCGGATTTAACTTTGACGCCGATGGTCTGTCCGCCGGGAATAACCCGAGGGGCTGAACCTGGGGACCTGTCTGCGAACGACCGGACGGTATCGGCCTGTCCGGACGCAGCTGGTGCCGGAGCGTCCGTCGAAGCATAGCTTCGCCCCTCATGGACGGCGGCGGTTGCAGTCAGAAAGAAGACAAGAAAAAGGCCTGGCATGGCTTTCCTGAGGTTAGGCTTCAATGGCTGTCACGCTCCCTTTTGCTTCTTTCGCTTGACGAAAAGGTGGTCGCCAATTGCGTACCTATAAGATAACCTTGCCCCCAGGCTTTTATTACTGTCAATCATTGCGCCGCTTGGGCTTCAGCCGCTTTGCTGGCCTCCGCCAGATCCAGCATTTCCTGTGCGTGATGCAGGGTTTTCTCCGTAATTTCGACCCCGCCGAGCATGCGGGCCAGCTCCATAATGCGCCCTTCGGCCTCAAGCGGTTCCACCTCGGTCATGGTGCGGCCGTCTTCGACGATTTTGCGGATCAGGTATTGATGATCGGCCATACAGGCCACCTGCGGCAGATGGGTAATGGAGAACACCTGGCAGGAGGAGGCGAGCCGGTACAGCTTGTTCGCAATCGACTGGGCCGCCCGCCCGCTGACCCCGGTATCCACTTCGTCGAAGATGAGAACGGGAATCTGGTCATGCCGGGCAAAAATGCTCTTCATCGCCAGCATGATTCGCGACAGCTCGCCGCCGGAGGCGATCCGGCCCAGAGGACGCAACGGCTCGCCGGGATTCGGCGAGATCATGAACTCGGCGCTGTCGATTCCCTGGCGGGTCAGCCGGATGCGCCGGCCGTCCACTTCAACGCCCCGCGGGTCCTCCAGCAGCTCCAGCTTGACCTCCAGCTTCGTCCGTTCCATTTGAAGGTCCTTCAGTTCACCCTCGACTTGTGCCGCCAGGTCCCGCGCGCATTGTCTGCGCGCTTCGCTCAGCTTTTCGGCTGCTTCCATCAGCCCGGTCAGAAGAAGATTACGCTTGGCGGTCAGCTTCTCCACATACTCATCCTTGTTCTCCAGCAGCTCGCTTTCCCGGGAGATTTGATCATAGTATGCCAGAATCTGTTCCACCGTATCCCCATACTTGCGCCGCAGTCCGGTGATCAGATCCAGCCGGTTCTCGACTTCCTCCAGACGCTCGGGATTGAATTCAATGTCTTCCCGGTAATCGCGAAGCTGAAAAGCGGCGTCCTCCAGCTGGTAGTAGGAGGATTGCAGCTGCTCCAGCACAGGACGCAGACCTTTCTCGTCGTAACGCACCGCATCTTCCAGCCTGGAAATGACGCTGCCGATCGTCTCCAGCCCTTGTCTGCCGTACAGCAGCTCATAGGCCCCTGATACCGACTCCATCATTTTCTCGCTGTGGGATAGTTTGACCCTTTCTTCCGCGAGCCATTCGTCTTCTCCGGGCTTCAGGGCCGCGGAGGAGATTTCCTCCAGCTGGAACCGGTACAGGTCGAGCATCTGATAGCTCTTCTGGCTCGATTCCTGAAGCTCCCGCAGCTCTTTCTCGGCTTGGGCGAATTCGCTGTACCGCGACTGGTATTCGGTCTTCAGCGGGCCGATGACGGCGTCGCCGTAAGTGTCGAGCAGGCCCAGATGACGTTCCGCCCTAAGCAGGTTCTGATGCTCGTGCTGACCGTGGATATTGACGAGCTGATCTCCGATTTCCCGCAGCATGGTCAGATTGACCATCTGTCCGTTGACCCGGGAAATGCTCTTGCCCTGCGCATTGAGTTCGCGCCGGATAATCAGATGCTCTTCGGGATTGCTGCGGATACCAAGCCGGTCCAGCGTCTCCCAGACCGGGTGTCTCTCCGGCAGATTGAACAGCGCTTCCATTTCCGCTTTGTCGCAGCCGTAGCGGATGGAATCCGCCGATCCCCGGCCGCCGGCAATCAGCGCAAGCGCATCAATGATAATGGACTTGCCCGCGCCGGTCTCGCCGGTCAGCACATGAAAGCCGGAATGGAAATGCACATCCACGCTCTCCACAACCGCCAGATTCCGGATGGATAAAGTCTCCAGCATACGTATTAGCCACCTCCGATGACCCGATTCGTTTCTTAAATATACCCCATAATCTGGGACACGACCGAGCTGCTGTCTTCCGGCCTTCGGCAAATAATCAGAATCGTGTCGTCGCCCGAAATGGTCCCCATGATCTCCGGCCACTCGATGCTGTCTATGAGTGCGGCGACGGAGTTGGCCGTTCCGGGAAGACACTTCATTACGACGAGATTGCCCGAATAGTCCATATTCAGAAAATTGTCTACCAGCACCCGCTTCAGCTTCTGCGTCGGATTGAAGCGCTGATCGGTCGGAAGCGAGTATTTATAACGGCCGTCATCGGTCGGCACCTTGATGAGCAGCAGTTCTTTAATATCGCGGGATACCGTCGCCTGGGTGACCTGGAATCCGGCGCTTCGCAGCGCCTCTACCAGCTCGTCCTGAGTTTCGATTTCCCGCTGGGTAATAATTTCGCGGATTTTGATATGTCTTTGCCCTTTCATTCAAGTCCTCCTGTTCCGTCGCCTAATCGCTCTCGCCGTCGTCCCGGCCAAAAGCGATGGCGCGCACGGTCTCTTCGGCCGTGTTCACATACAGAATTCCCGCCGAGTCGGGATACAGCAGCATATAGGGGAGAAGCGCGTCCCGAAGGCCGCTGCCCGTCCACTCCACGGCCTTGCGGGGCCGGGCCAGAATTACCGGATACCAACCGCCGTCCTCGGCGGCGGCGATGTAATCAATGAACAGGCGGCTGTACAGCTCCTCCCGTCCGTCTATCCGAAACGACAGCGGAATCTTCAGCCTGCCTCCGATTACCTCGTAACCGGCGTCTTCCAGCAGCTTCAGGGCCGGATGGGGCGCAATTTCCCGGTTCAACGGGATCGTCCCGGCGGTCTCGGTCCGCTGAATCCACACATACAGCCGATAGACGAGCCACACTGCAACTCCTACGGCTATCACAGCCATGACGGCCTTGTCCGGGCTCCCCGTCATTGATTACCACCTCGGTAGTGTTATTCGCTCCGGCTTCGCCTAAACCCTGCAACCCCTTGAACCTAAAGAAACTCACCGGTTTAGCGATGAGTTTCAGGATGGGAAGAGGCCCCGAAGGTACTCCCGGCTTCCCGGACGACGTTCTCGGCCAACCGGGCGATTTCGGCTTCCCGTTCCGGAGTAACGGGCGGCGCTTCCCCGGATTCCAGCCGCCAGTGTGCGAGAAATTCAATGTTCCCTTCGCCGCCGGTAATCGGCGAGAAGGTCAGTCCCTTGAGTACATAGCCCAGCTCCTCCGCCATCGTCAGCACCTCCCGCAGCACTTCGCGGTGGACAGCGGGTTCGCGGACCACGCCGGATTTGCCGACCTTCTCCCGTCCGGCCTCGAACTGCGGCTTGATGAGCGCCGCGATATCGGCCGGGCGCTCCAGCAGCGCAAGCAGCGGCGGCAGAATGAGACGCAGCGAGATGAAGGAGACATCAATACTGGCAAAATCCGGCCGCGGTCCTTCCAGATCGGACGGTTCCATATAGCGGAAGTTGGTCTTCTCCATGACGCAGACCCGCTCGTCCTTCCGCAGCGACCAGTCGAGCTGGTTGGAGCCGACGTCAATTGCATACACATAGGAAGCTCCGTTCTGCAGAGCGCAGTCGGTAAACCCTCCGGTGGAGGACCCGATGTCCAGCATCGTCCGGCCCGTCATAGCTATGCCGAACGTCCGAAGCGCCTTCTCCAGCTTCAATCCGCCGCGGCTGACATAGGGGTGAACCGCGCCCTTGACCCGGATCGCCGCTGTGCGCAGCACCTTCATCCCGGGCTTCTCGATCCGTTCCTCGTCAGCCAGCACGAGGCCGGCCATAATGGCGGCTTTGGCTTTCTCCCGGCTCTCGTAATATCCCTGCTCCACGAGCAGGACGTCAATCCGTTCTTTGCGCTGCTCCATATTCATCTCCAGGTTGTCCAAAATAAGAAGCCGGCTCAAGGTCCGGCAAAGACAGAGCATGCCGCCCCAAAACGGGACGGCAGCTCTCTTGCCTTCAGCCGGCTCCGTTTACGACGACGAAGTCGTTTTGCCGAACCGGTACGACCGGACGGCAAGCATGCTTTTGATGCGGGTGCAGAGCGCTTCGGCCGTAAGTCCCGTCTGCTGGCGCTGCTGCTTGATGGAGCCGTGCTCGACAAAGACATCGGGTACCCCCATCAGCCCAACGCTGACCTCATGCATCTCGTGCTCCGCATAGAATTCCAGCACCGCGCTTCCCAGGCTTCCCGCCTGGCTCGCTTCTTCGATCACGATCATCTGGGTACCGGACCGTCCCAGTTCCAGAAGCATCGAATGATCGAGCGGCTTGAGGAAGCGGGCGTTGATCACGCTTACCTTCAGCCCTTCCCGGCGCAGCGTCTCTGCCGCTTCCTCGGCGACCTGAACCATCGGTCCGCAGGCGAGGACGGCGAAGTCATCGCCGGCGCGCAGCCGTTCCCAGCTGCCGATCGGCAGACTCTTCAGCTCCGCGTCCAGCGGAACGCCCGTGCCGTTGACCCGGGGATAGCGGTAGGCGATCGGGCCGTCATTGTAATCGAGCGCCGTCTTCATCATATGCCGCAGTTCATTCTCATCCTTCGGCATCATCAGCACGATGTTCGGAATATGGCGCATGAAGGCAATGTCATACACTCCCTGATGCGTCTCGCCGTCGGCACCGACGAAGCCCGCGCGGTCGATCGCGAACATGACGTTGGCATTATGCCGGCAGATGTCGTGGACAATCTGGTCATAGGCGCGCTGCATGAAGGTGGAATAGACCGCAAAGACCGGCTTCATGCCCTCCATGGCCAGCGCCGCGCAGAGCGTAGCCGCATGCTGTTCGGCGATGCCGACGTCAATCATCCGGCCCGGAAAAGCTTGGGCGAACGGGAATAATCCCGAACCGCCCGGCATCGCGGGCGTCACGGCGACGATTCGCTCGTCCTGCTGTCCCAGTTCAATCAGCGTCTGTCCGAAGACATCCGTGTACATCGGTTCGCCCACGGCTTTCAGGAGCTGGCCGGATTCAATCTTGTACGGTGTAATGCCGTGCCACTTGTAGGAGTCCGCCTCCGCCGGCTTGTACCCTTTGCCCTTTGTCGTCAGCACATGCACGAGCACGGGCCCGGCCACATTGTCGGTCTGATGGAACGCGTCAATCAGTTTGTCGAGGTCATGGCCGTCCACCGGTCCCAGGTAGGTGAAGCCCAGTTCCTCGAACAGAACGCCCGGAACCATCATGTATTTCAGACTGTCCTTCATCTTCTCGGCCGTCTTGGCGAGCTTGCCGCCGATGGCCGGAATTTTGCGCAGCAGCCCTTCAACTTCATCCTTTGCCCGCAAGTAATGGCGGTCCGAACGGATTTTGCTGAGGTAATTGTGCATCGCTCCGACATTCGGCGCGATCGACATTTCGTTGTCGTTGAGAATCACCATCAGCTTGCGACGTTCATGCCCGATATGGTTCAGAGCCTCGAACGCCATTCCTCCGGTCAGTGCGCCGTCGCCGATCACAGCGATGACTTTGTTGTCCTCGCCCTTGAAGTCCCGGGCCATCGCCATTCCCATCGCTGCCGAGAGCGATGTACTGCTGTGGCCTGCTTCCCAGACGTCATGCCGGCTCTCCGAGCGCTTGATAAAGCCGCAGAGACCATCCTGCATGCGCAGCGTGTCAAAGCGGTCTTTGCGGCCGGTCAGTATTTTATGAACATAGGCCTGGTGGCCGACATCGAAGATCATCTTATCCTGCGGGCTCTCATAGCAGTAATGCAGGGCCAGCGTGAGTTCCACCACTCCCAGATTGGAGGCCAGATGCCCGCCGGTTACAGACAGCTTCTCAATCAGGAACCGGCGGATTTCCTCGGCCAGCTCGACCAATTGCGGCACAGCCAGCGATTTCAAATCTTGCGGATCATTTATTTGTGGAAGCAGCACGTGTTCTCCCCGCTTTCCTAGATGTGTGTGTTGGATAATAAAACCCATTATAACATAAAAGAAACGGCTGTCGAAATCCAGCCGTTCATGCGGACGCTCCGCTAATGATCCCGATTCATCAGATAATCGGCGATTCCAAGCAGACGGCAGTCTGCGGAGAACCCGGCGTCCAGCAGGGTGTCCCGCGCCTCCGCGGTCAGACGCGCCGCCTCCCGCCGCGATTCCTCCAGCCCCAGCAGATACGGATACGTCACCTTCTGCTGCTGAATATCGCTGCCGACCGGCTTGCCGAGCTTGCTCTCGTCGCCGACAATGTCGAGAATGTCATCCTGAATCTGAAAAGCAAGGCCCAGCGCCGTCCCGAACCGGCGCAGCGCCGCAAGCTTCTCTTCGTCCGCTCCGGCGACCCGGCCTCCCGCAAGCAGCGAGAAGACGATCAGATCCCCCGTCTTGTGGAGATGAATATAGCGCAGCCGTTCAAGGTCCGTCTCGCCCTGTTCGCCTTCCATGTCGGCCACCTGGCCGCCGACCATGCCCCGCGGTCCGGCCATTGCCGAGAGGTCCTCGACGATGGACAGCACGCTCTCCGCCGGGACGCCGTGGCGGCGCGCCGCCTGAACCACGCTGTAGAACGCATGGGTCAGCAGCCCGTCGCCGGCCAGAATGGCCATGGCCTCTCCGAATACTTTATGGTTCGTCAGACGGCCGCGCCGGTAATCGTCATTGTCCATGGCCGGAAGGTCGTCGTGGATCAGCGAATACGTATGCACCATCTCCACCGCAGCCGCTACGGGCAGCGCGGCTTCCCGGCTGCCGCCGAGATCCTCGCAGGCCGCCACGACAAGAAGGGGCCGCAGTCTTTTGCCGCCGGCCTGCAGCGAATACGTCATCGCTTCAACCAGTGTCTGCGGCACCTGCCAGGTCTCCGGCAGCAGACGGCTCCACGCTTCGTCCAGCGTTCGGGCCATCTCTCCGATATAGCCCGTCAGCTCAGAAGGACTCATCGCCTTCCCCCTCCAGCGAACCGAAAGGCTTCTTGCGAAGCTCGCCGTCCTCTTCGACGATCATTTCGATTTTGCGTTCCACCTGCTCCAGCTTGGCGCCGCACAGCTGCGAGAGCTGCATGCCCTGCTGGAACAGATCAATGGCCTTCTCCAGCGGCACATCGCCGTGCTCCAGCTCGCGGACGATCAGCTCCAGCTTGTCCATTGCTTCTTCAAATCCCAGTTCCGCTTCCTTCGCCATGTTGGCTACCCTCCTCTTTCAATCCCCAGACCTGACAATTCAGCTCGCCGTCCTGAAGCTTCACATTCACCATATCGCCGGGCTGCACGGCGGCCACCGACTGGATGAGCCGGCCGCCCTCCTCGTCGTAGACAAGGCCGTATCCGCGCGCCATAACCTTCAGCGGGCTGAGCGCGTCCAGCTGGCGCAGCTCGGCGCCAAGCCGGTGGCGCCGCCGCTCCACCTGCGCGTCCATCGCGCGCAGCAGATCCCGGCGCGCCCCTTCGGCGCGCCGCTTCGCCAGCGTCACCGCGCCGTGCGGGTGACGCCGCTCCAGGCGGCCGGTCAGCGCCGCCTGAAGCGAATGCGCCCGGGCGGCGCGCGCCTTGGCCGCGCCGCCGAGGCGGCCGCGCAGATGGTCCAGCCTCTGCGCGTGCTGGAGCAGGTACCGGCGCGGGTTCACCAGCACCGGGGACCGCTGCAGCGCGGCCAGCCGCTCGCGGCCGCGCTGGGACCGCCGCTGCAGGCCAAGCCGCAGCCGGCGCTCCAGCGTGCCGAGCTGTGAGCGCAGCTCGGCTGCGCTCGGCACGGCCAGCTCCGCAGCGGCCGTCGGCGTTGCGGCCCGAAGGTCGGCCGCGAAATCGGCGATTGTAAAGTCCGTCTCGTGGCCGACCGCCGAGATGACGGGAATCCGCGACGCCGCGATGGCCCGGGCGACCGGCTCCTCATTGAACGCCCACAGCTCCTCCAGGGAGCCGCCGCCGCGGCCGACAATCAGCACGTCGGCTTCGCCTTCGGCGTTCAGGGCCTGAATGGCCCGCACGACCGAAGCGGCGGCTCCCTTGCCTTGAACCAGCACGGGATAGAGCACAACCGCGGCCGCCGGATAGCGGCGGCGCAGCGTCGTCAGGATGTCCCGCACGGCCGCTCCCGTCGGCGAAGTTACCACGCCGACCGTACGCGGATAGCGCGGGAGCGGGCGTTTGCGGTCGCTGTCGAACAGCCCTTCCTTCTCCAGCTTGGCCTTCAACTGCTCATAGGCCAGATACAGGCTGCCGATTCCGTCGGGTTGCATCTGGGTCGCGTAGAATTGATACTGGCCGTCCCGCTCGTAGACGGTGACATTGCCTCTGGCAATGACGCGGGAGCCTTCTTTCGGAACGAACGGCAGCCGCTGATTGTGCGAGGCGAACATGATCGCCTTGATCCGGCTGGTCTCGTCCTTCAACGTGAAGTACATATGTCCGCTGCCGTGATGCGTGAAGTTGGAGATTTCCCCGCGGATCCACACATCGGACAGGACGAGATCGGAGTCCAGCTTCATCCGGATGTACCGGTTCAGGTCCTTGATCGAGAAAATCTTCCGCTCCGCCATAAGCTTGTCCTACTCCAGCCCGCGGCGGCGCTTGGCCGCCGTCAGCGTGTTCACCATCAGCATCGTAATTGTCATCGGACCGACGCCTCCGGGAACCGGCGTGATATATCCGGCGGCTTCCTTGACGCTCTCGTAGTCCACGTCTCCCGCCAGCTTGCCGTTCTCGAGCCGGTTCATGCCGACATCGATGACGACGGCGCCCGGCTTCACGTACGAAGCGTCCACGAAGTTGGCGCGGCCAATGGCCACCACGAGCACATCGGCCTGACGGCACAGCTCCGGCATATTCTGCGTGCGGGAATGGCACATGGTGACCGTCGCGTTCTCACGCTGGAGCAGCAGGGATACCGGCTTGCCGACGATGTTGCTGCGGCCGATGACAACGGCGTGTTTGCCGGCAAGATCAAGCCCGGTGCGCTTGATCAGCTCGATCACGCCGGCAGGCGTGCACGGCAGCAGGCTGTCGTCGCCGATCACCAGATTGCCGACGTTGACGGGGTGGAAGCCGTCGACGTCTTTTTCCACCGCAATGGCGTCAATCACGGCCTTCTCGTTGATATGCTTCGGGAGCGGAAGCTGGACCAGGATGCCGTCGATCTCGTCGGCGCGGTTGAGCTCCTCCACCAGCGTCAGCAGCTCCTCTTGGGAGGTGGAAGCCGAAAGCCGGTGGACTACCGAATGGAAGCCGAGGCTGAGACAGGTCTTCTCCTTGCTGTTCACGTATACCTGGGAACCCGGATCTTCCCCGACCAGCACGACGGCCAGACCCGGCTTGACGCCGCGGACCGCAAGCCCTTCAACCTGCTTGGCAATATCTACACGAATTTCTTCGGACACAAGTTTACCGCTGATAATGGCTGCTGTCATGACGTTTCTCTCTCCCCTGTATTAATAATGGTTATATTCAGGCACGCTCGCTCTTCAGCTTGTCGAGATCCTGGATCATTTTGCCCAGAACGCCGTTGACGAACTTGCCGGAGTCCTCGGTGCCGAAGTGCTTCGCCAGCTCGATGGCTTCATTGACGGATACCTTGGCGGGAACATCCTCTTGGGCGGCAAAAATCATCTCATACGCGGCCAGACGCAGAACCTGGCGGTCCACCCGGGACAGCCGGCTCATCTGCCAGTTCTTCAGGTAGTGCTCCAGCATCTCGTCGATGGCCGGCTTGTTGGTCCAGATGCCGTTGACCTGCGACAGCACATAATCCTTCATCTCCGGTTCGTTCGGAATGACACGCTCCGTCTCATTCTCCTCCGAGGCTTCGGCCAGCAGCATTTCCACCGCTTCTCCGCTCTCCACCTCATTCATCTCCATCTGATACAGCGTCTGCACGATGATCTCACGCGCGGTTCTCCGTTTTAACATATACTCATTCCTTCCGCTTCAATAGCTGATGGCCTTATGGGCTCTGCCCCTTAGGCCGCTTTGTCTTATCATGCCTGTTTCGGTCTGAAATAAAAAACCGCGACCGCTTTCTTCCGCAGAATCAGCGTATCGTCAGGGTCTGCCAATGCCGCTCTCGGAAAAAAGCTATCGCGGTTCACTTAAACGGACGCCAGCCGGCGGATAGCCGGTCCAGAAGCTCCCGCCAGCCCGGCGAGCCGCTTCGGCCCTCATCCTTTCTCCGGCCCAGCGTATATCCGATGAACACTACCAGTGCAAAGAACAGCATATCCCAGAACCCGCTGATTAAATAAATCAGACCCAAAATGAAACCGAATGCCACACCGGCGATCCGGCCTCCGTGACTTTCCCATACTTCCTTCCAGAACATTCGGGAAACCCACCTCTATTCCACTCGGCTTTTGAAGCTTGGCGCCTGTGTGAGATTGGCAATATAGACCGATACGTCCGCCACCGGAATGCCGGTGGTTTCCTGCACGAATTCATGCACCTGACGCTGGACTTCTCCGGTCAGCAGCGGCAGCGAATGCTCGCCGTCCACTACGCCCCGGATCATGATCTCCAGCCCTGCCTGGGAGACCCGGATGCGGGACTTCAGGTCCCGGATGCCTTTGACACGCCCGGCCGCCTTCAGACTCAGATTCTCAATCGTCTCCATCGAAATCTGGATGTCGCCGTATTCCGTCCGCTGGTCCACCGACAGACTGGAGGTGCGGTCCCGGCGCAGCGAGATGTAGAAGAACCGCAGGCTGAGCAGAAGAAGCACGGCTGCCGCCGCGATCAGGAACGGAACGGCAGCATCCCAGTCCGGCACCAGATCGTCTTCCGACAGGACACCGGTCAGCAGGAGGATGGCGGCTGCCGAAAGAACTCCGATCGAAATGCTGTAAATAAACAGAAGAAGCCTGTCCACAATTTTAGCCAAAAGCCTCTTGCCTCCTTATCGGACGGTCCTGCCGTCCCCATGAGAATATCCGCACCCGCGAAGGCCCCCAGAGCACGCGGCTCGGGGGGCCGGGAAAGATGCGGATATTATTTGACGCGGACGCCCGAATCGGGGTCTTCGATCTTGTCGGCGTTCTTGAACTGGACGTCGTGGATATGCACGTTGACCTCCACCACCGTCAGTCCCGTCATCGTCTCGATGGACCGCTTGACGTTGCGCTGGATCTCGCCTGCGACTTCCGGAAGCCGGTTGCCGTATTCAATAATGACCGATACGTCCACCGCGGCTTCGCGCTGGCCGACCTCGACCTTGACGCCCTTGGAGAGATTCTTGCGGCCGAGCAGCTCGACGATACCGCCGGCAAAGCCGCCGCTCATTCCCGCCACTCCCTTGACCTCGACCGTCGCCAGACCGGCGATGACCTCGATCACTTCAGGCGCGATCTGGATCTCGCCGATCTCCGTCCGTTCAAATTCTGTCGGCATTGTACTCATGTATGCCCCACACCTTTCAAAGTTGGATCACGTCTCTTAATTCATATACTATACCATTTGGCGTACTTTATGACAAACCTTCCGAAGCCCTGGTCAGACCTCGTAATCCTCGAGAAATTTGATGTCGAAATTGCCGTCGAGGAATACCGGATGCTCCAGAAGCCGCTGATGGAAAGGAATCGTCGTGTGGATGCCTTCAATCGCAAATTCGGACAGGGCCCGTCTCATCTTCTGGACGGCTTCTTGCCGCGTGGGGGCCCAGACAATGAGCTTGGCGATCATAGAATCATAGAACGGCGAGATCATGCAGCCGGGATAGGCCGCGCTGTCCACGCGGACGCCGAGTCCGCCGGGAGGCAGATAGAAGCCGATCTTGCCCGGAGAGGGCATGAACCCGCGCGCCGGATCCTCGGCATTGACGCGGCATTCGATCGCCCAGCCCTTGATCTCGATGTCTTCTTGGGTAAAAGAGAGCGGATGGCCTTCGGCGATCGAGATCATCTCCTTGATGAGATCGACGCCGGTCACCATCTCCGTCACCGGATGCTCAACCTGTATCCGGGTGTTCATCTCCATGAAATAGAAGCGGCCGTCGGGTCCCAGCAGGAACTCCAGCGTGCCTGCTCCCGAGTAGTTCACGGCCTGCGCGGCGCGCACGGCCGCCTCTCCCATCGCCGCGCGAATCTCGGGCGTCAGCACCGGGCAAGGCGCTTCCTCGACGAGCTTCTGGCGGCGGCGCTGTACGGAACAGTCCCGCTCACCGAGATGGACGACGTTGCCGTGGTTGTCGGCGATAATCTGAATTTCGACATGCTTCATGCCGGTCAGGAACTTCTCCAGGTACACCCCGGCGTTGCCGAAGGCCTTCTGGGCTTCCTGCTGGGCGGCGGTAATCTGCTTCACCAGCGCCTCTTCATCCTCGGCGATGCGGATGCCCTTGCCGCCGCCGCCTGCGGTTGCCTTCACGATGATCGGATAGCCGATCTCACGGCCAAGCTCCACCGCCTCCGCGATGTCGCCCACCAGTCCGTCGGAGCCGGGAATAACCGGCACGCCCGCCAGCTTCATTGTCTCCTTGGCAACCGCCTTGTCCCCCATCCGCGTAATCGCATCCGGGGAAGGACCGATAAAGGTAATGTTGCAGGATTCGCAGATCTCGGCGAAATCGGCGTTCTCGGCCAGAAAGCCGTAGCCGGGATGCACGGCGTCGCAGTCGGTCAGCGTAGCGACGCTCATAATATTGGTAAAGTTCAGGTAACTGTCCTTGGAAGGCATCGGTCCGATGCAGTAGGCCTCGTCCGCTAGGCGGACATGCAGCGAATCGCGGTCGGGTTCCGAATAGACCGCCACGGTCGAAATGCCCAGTTCGCGGCAGGCCCGGATAATCCGGACAGCGATTTCACCGCGGTTGGCGATCAGCACTTTTTGGATATTCATCTCGTTCCTCCTAAGCGATCTATTATTCCGGTCTCACCAGGAAGAGGGGCTGACCGTATTCCACAAGCTGTCCGTTCTCGGCAAGCACGGACACGATTTCGCCGCGCACCTCCGCCTCCAGCTCATTCATCAGCTTCATCGCTTCGATAATGCATACCGTCGTCTTCTCCGTGACCCGGTCGCCTGCGCTGACGAACGGCGGCTTGTCGGGAGAAGCGGCGGAATAGAACGTTCCTACCATCGGAGATACAATCTTATGTAGCCCGCTGTCCTGCGCCTCTGCCGGCGCTTCCGCAGCGGCGGGAGCCGGCGAAGCCGCAGTGCCTGCGGTCAAAACCGCAGCCTGCGGCGCCGGGGCCGGTGGGTACGGATACGGGTACAGCGGTGCCGCCGGACCGGGAGAAGCGGATTCCTGATGATCGGGCTTGCGGATGGCCAGCTTCATGCCTTCGCTCTCGACCACCAGCTCGTGCACGGATGAGGTCTGATCCAGCAATTTGATGAGTTCTTTGATTTCACTCAGTTTGAACATATCTATCAGTTCACTCCTTCAGCTTCATTCGGTCCGATATTTATGTATTACCAAGTCCCTATTATGCTTCATTTCCCGGCATTTTAAAAGCCCCTTAATTCCCTTCCGGCCCATTCGACGCCATCCGATCTCTCCCGACAAGCCGGGAGAAACTTCCCGCAACGCCCAAAAACCCCGGACCGGCCGGGGCTTTGGAAGGAAGGATCTGGCGTTTAGCTTACTGCTCGGAGACGTGCTGGACACTGATTTTGTCCTGGGTCACATTCAGCTCTTTAATGACGAGATCAATAATCCCGGCCGCCTGCTTGGCGTCAAGCTTGTCGCTCAGCACGACGACCTTATACGCGTCGCCGCCGTCCTCTTTCACGACGGCCTCGCCGAACTGCTTTTGCAGCTTGGACTCAATGCTCTCGATGACCGCCTCGCGGTCTTCCAGCTTGCTCAGCTTCTCGGAGGCAGCCGCGCTCTCGGCCGGCGATTTGTCCATGTCGTTCATGATGGCCATCAGATCGTCGTGCTGCTTGATATTCTGCTGTTCCCGCTCAAGCATGTAGCTCTCGATCATCGCCGAAGCCGAAGCGTTCTGCGAGGCGACCTGGTTCAGCACCTCGGCGTCGCTCTTGCCGCCGCTCTTGGCGGTTGTGTCCGCTGCGCTCTTGGAAGCGTCGTCGCTCTTCGCCGTCTGATCCGCCGCAGGGTCAGCCGCCTTCTGCTCTCCGGCAGCCGCGGCTTCCTTCGCGGCGGCCTTGTCGCCGCTTCCTGCGGCTGCCGTATCGCCCGCTGTCTGCTCCTCCTGGACAGCCGGGCTGTCTGCGGTGGCCGGGTCCTTGACCGCTGCCGGATCGGCGGCGGGATCGGCAGCAGTGCCGTCCGTGACGCCGGCATCGGCGGCGTCGGTCACTTCCGTGGCCACGGCGCCGTCTCCGGCTGCGACCTGGGGCAGCGCATCGGGCGCATTTTTGACGGAATCGACCTGAATGGTGCCCGCCGTCTCCTTGGGCGCGGTAGAGCCCGAATCCTCCGTGAACAGGTAATACGCCGACAGCACGACCATCAGACTGAGCATGGACACCAACCAGATTGTTTGTCTTTTGCCGTTCATTTGATTTCCTCCTTAATTATAGATCGCTATTATTCCTGCTTGCGCGGGACAACGGAAATCCGGTAGCCCGGCACGTTGAGCCCTTTCTCGACGGCGTCGATGATCAGGCTCCGCACCGTCCTGTTCTCTGCTCCCTTGGCGACGATCAGCACCCCGCGCACCTGCGGCTTGATCTTCTTGGTGACGATAGGAGTCTCCTCGCCGGACTGGCTGTAGGTCACGATGCTGCCGTCCCGGGTGTACTGCGTCGTATGCCGCTTGCCGCCGTTCGCATCCGTCTCGTCGCTGAGCTGCTGCGAGTCGTTCATGTTGCGCTGCACCACAATCTCTTCCGTAGAGTCCACCGTCACCATGATATCCACGGTTCCGACACCCACGATCTTCTCCAGAATCTCCTTCGTCCGGTCCTCCAGCACCTGCTCGATCGATCCGAAGCTGTCGGGGCTTCCGCCTTGTGCAATCGTTGTCCGGGCTTCCGCCGCAGGCGGCTCCCGCCCCGTATTCTCGCTGTCCAGCTTCTTGACATGCACGAAGGAATTGAACAGCATAATTGCCACGCCGAGCAGTCCGATAATAATGAGCCAGCGGAAGACCGAAGAGCGCTTCGGATTGCCGTCTCCGCCGCCGCCCGCCCATTGCTCGATCCGTTTCAGCCAGTTCCCCATGCCCCGCCCTCCTTCATCTGCTCCTTCTCTCCTACAAACGCCGGGAAGCCGCCTCCTCTTCTCCGGCGCCGACCACCTTCACCACGCCCGGCCCAAGCTCCCAGTCTTTCTCCAGCAGAGAGGCGACTTCCCGGGCTTCGCCGTCCTCCTCCGCTGCGCTTCCCGCCGGTCCGGCGGCCGGGACCGATTTCTCGTCCTCTCCGATCCGCACCGTTTCTATGGGAGCCACTTCAATCGGCGTCCCGTAGGAGCCCGCCTCCCCGCTGTCTGCGCCGCCGGAACCCGGCTCTCCCTCTCCGCTTCCGGCCGGGCTTCCGGCCGTCGGGGCCAGTACGACCCGAACGGAAGAAATGACCGGGACCTCCGTTCCCGAAGCCCCCTCCTTCTGCACCGACAGCGCCACCGTGACGGTTACGCGGCGGCGGTCGGTTCCGGCGGCAACAATGTCTTCCTTCATCCGGACCGCCACTTCGGATGCAGCGAGCTTCAGACTCTCCCGCTGGCGTCCGGCGGACAGCTTCTGTCCTTCCGCCAGAATGGCCGCCAGATCGCTGCCGTCTTCCCGGCGCGCCGCCGCCGTCTCCTGTCTGGAGATCGCCTCCCCGAGCTCGGCGGCGGCGTTTCCCTTCAGCAGATCGACGATCGGACTGAGCATGGTCAGCAGCACCAGCAGGCTCAGGACCAGCCGGGCATACCGCTGCATGGCTTTGCCGGGCAGCAGCATTTCGACAAAGGAAGCCATCAGGACGATCAGCACCAGTTCCCGCAGCCAGCCTCCGAGCCAGCTCATATCCGTTCCCCCTTCTGCATGAGCGGGTCAGGTCAGGCCGAAGGACGGCTCCGCTCCCGCTATCTCATCATTACCGTGACATTGCCGGCGGCCAGCAGAATCGTTACCGCGAGGAAGAACATCAGCGATACGGCGGCCAGCGCCGCAAAGACGTACATCATGCTTTTGCCGATGGTCTGCAGGCAGCTCACGATCGGCGTTCCGCCCAGAGGCTGCATTACCGCTCCGGCTACGTTGTAAATGAGCGCCAGCACCAGAATCTTGATTGCCGGGAAGGCGCAGAGAAAGATGATGATGACGACGCCGGAGAGACCGATGGCGTTCTTGACGAGCACCGAGGCGGAGACGACGGTATCGGTGGCGTCCGCGAACATTTTGCCGATAACCGGGACGAAGTTGCCGCTGATGTATTTGGCCGCCCGCAGCGTCACGCCGTCGGTGACCGAGCTGGTGATGCCCCGCACCGAAATGACGCCGAGAAAGACGGTCAGCAGCACGCCGAGCATACCCGATCCGAGACTGCGCAGCAGATTGGCCAGCTGGGTCAGCTTGTACTTGTCGGACATCGAGCTGACCAGATGCAGAATGGCCGAGAAGAACAGCAGCGGGAACACCAGCGTGTGGATCAGCGTCCCGACCGTATGGATCATGAAGACGATCAGCGGATGCGTCACCGAGACGGTAACCACGTTGCCCATGGAGGCCAGCAGGGCGAACAGCAGCGGGATCATCGCCAGCATAAAGTCGATCATTCGGTCAATGGCGTCTTTGGCGTATCCGATTGCAATGCTCACACTGTTGACCGCGATCACCAGCACGACCATATAACAGAGCCAGTAGGCGACCTGGCTGACCGTCTTGCGTTCAAAGGCGCTCTGCAGCGTCTCCAGAATCATGCTGAGCACGCTGATCATAACGATGGTTACCAGCAGCTTGCCGTTGTACATGACTTCATGCCAGGCGAAGTTCAGCAGTCCCGAGACCATCCGGCGGAAGCTGAGGCCGTCGCCCCCCGGGAGCAGCATATCCATCAGCGAAGGCGTGGCTCCATCCGGAAAAAATCCCCCGTAGTCCTTCATCAGCTGGTCCCAGTACTGCTCCACCTTGTCCTTGGGCAAATCGTCGATCTGCCCCTTCACCCATTCGTTGACGACCGATCCGCTGCCGCCCGCTCCCCCGGAAGACTCCGGCGCGTCCGAGGAGCCGCCGGTTCCTCCGGCAGCAGCGCCGCCTTCGCTATCGGTCCCGTAGACCGAGTCGCCGGCGGCTCCGTCTTCGCTGCCGGCGCCGGAACCGTCGGCGCTGCCCGTCCAGTCCGCCGCATAGGCCGCCCGGACGGCGGCGGCAGGTTCCGCCGCGTAAGCACCGGCCAGGCCCGTCCCCGGGGGGCCGGTGCCCGCCGGAAGAGCGTTTGCTCGGGCGCTTGCCGCCCCCGCCCCCAAGAGGAGCATCGGGGCCGATAGGAGCGCTGCGAAGAGCACAACCAGAACCGCCGGGCGCACAGGAGGAAGACGGAGTCTGATCCGGCGGGCACCTATCCGCATGTCCAAATCCGCTTCCCTCCTCTCCTAAAGCTGTGGCGGCATGCCCTTGCGGCCTTTTCGGCTCCCGGTCCTTCAGGCCGGCAGCAGCTTCATCACGGTTTCGATAATGATGCTGATAATCGGCACCGCCAGCGTCATAATCAGCACTTTGCCTGCGAGCTCGATTTTGGAAGCGATGGATTCTTGTCCGGCATCCCTTACAATCTGGGCGCCGAATTCTGCGATGTAGGCGATCCCGATAATCTTGAATACCGTCTTCAGATAGATCAGGTTCATGCCCGAAGATTCCGCCACCCGCCGAAGTGTATCGAGAATGACCTCGATCCGCCCGATCAGGAACAGGAAGATCAGGAGGCCTGCCGTTACGGCCAGCAGAAAGGCGAAGATCGGCTTCTGTTCCTTCAGGACCAGAATCAGCACAGTGGCGAGCAGCCCGATTCCCACAATTTGAATGATCTCCATGGGCGCCCTATTGGAACAGGAAGATGGACTTGATTTCGGTCAGCAGGCCGTCCAGCATGCGGATGACCATGAACAGCACGACTACGAAGCCGATAAGCGTTACCCAGTGGGCGATATCTTCCTTGCCCATCTGCTTCAGAACGGTATGAATCATGGCAATGATGATGCCGATCCCGGCGATCTGGAAGATGGCGTTGACATCTATGTTCATGTGCGGCACCTCGCTAAAAAATCAGGATGACGATCAGCGCTCCGAGCAGGAGCCCCAGGCTTCTGCACATCTTCTCGTATTTGCTCTGGTCCTCGCGGGCCGATATCTCTTCCTGGCCGAGCTGCCGGAGAGCCATGGCGATATGGCTCGTCTGATCGGCGCGGTCGCTGGTGCCGAGCGTGCAGCCGAGCTGGCGCAGCACCTCCCGCTCCGGCGCCTTCATCGCCGTCGTCTTCCAGAGCGCCTCCATCGCCAGCTCCAGTCCTTCCTGGGCGGATGCGCTTCGCGGCGGATTCATCTCCGACGCCGCCCGGCTGAAGAAGCCGCGCAGCGGTTCCCGGCACTGCTGGGCAATCCGCCGCATCGCTTCGGGCAGCGGCGTGTATCCGTAGCGGATCTCGGTCTCCAGCCGCTGCAGGGCCGCGATCAGGCCGCGGATCTGGCGGGGACGATCCGCATACTGCCTCGCCTGGGCGAAGCCGGCCAGCGTGGCCGCCAGCAGCACAAGCGATGCGCCCAGCAGCTTAAGCATCGGGCCGTCCTCCTCCGGAGCCCGCCGCCCGCGGCTGGAGAAGCGGGCGCCTCCGGCCGTCCAGCACCTGCCAGGCCAGTCCACGCGCCGTCCGGTTCAGAATGATGTAGCGCTCGAACAGCCCCTGTTCGATGATCCGGCCGAGCGCGGGACGGCGGGCCAGCTCCGCGATCTCCCGGCCGTGGGCCGTCGCCAGAACGGAGATGCCGGCGTGAAGCGCCTCGGTGATCGCCTCCGCATCCTCGTGCCGCCCGATCTCGTCAGCAATCAGCACTTCCGGGGACAGCGAGCGAATCATCATCATCATGCCTTCCGCCTTCGGGCATCCGTCGAGCACATCGGTTCGCGGCCCCAGATCGAAGGCGGGAACGCCCCGGCGGCTGCCGGCGATTTCAGAGCGCTCGTCCACGATGCCGACCTTGAATCCCGGCCTCCCGCCGGCGGCAGCCGGTCCGCGCTCCCCGGCCGAAATCTGCCGGGCCAGGTCGCGGAGCAAGGTGGTCTTCCCGTGCTGCGGAGGCGACAGAATGAGCGTATGCAGAATTCTCGCGCCCCCCCGTTCTACCAGATGGGGGAGCACTCCGCTTCCCAGGCCCCGTACCTCGCGGGCAATCCGGACGTTGAAGCCGGTAATGTCGCGGAGATAGGCGACGCTTCCCCCTTCCAGAACCGCCCGGCCCGCCAGCCCGATCCGGTGTCCGCCCGGAATGGTAATGAAGCCGCGGCGCAGTTCCTCCTCCATCGTGTACAGCGAGTGGTTGCTGATAAGATCCAGCATCCGCCGGCTGTCCTCGCGGTCCGACCGGAACGCCTCCTCCGGCACATCGGTCAGGCTTCCGGCGGGAGTGACAAAATGATAGGCTCCGGAGAGATTAATCTCCAGCGGCCTGCCTTCCCGGAGGCGGACCTCCTCGGTGCGGGCCGACAGTTCTCGGGGAAGCCGGGCAAGAATCGCCCGCACTTGCTCCGGCAGCAGTTCCATCCATTCTTCGGCCATATTCGGTACCCCCAAACTCTCCTCTGTGACAAGCTGTAATTCATTTCTATGCTTGTACGCCGCCGATCATGACTACCAATCTATCATTTCTTCAGAATTCCGTATAAAAGACAGGCGACCCCGGCGCCGATCCAGCCGAGCTTCCCCCAGGATAGCTCCTGGGCCATTCCGGTCAGACCGACGGCCGTTGTCAGGATCAGCACGGTCGGACCGACCAGCGCCAGACCCGAGTTGACCGCCAGCGCCTTGTCGACCTGGTTCAGCCTCAGCATGATCAGCGCCGCTGCAATCTCGATGCTTCCCGAGATCATGCGGAGCGCTGCCATCCAGCTCACATACTTGTCCACTTTCATCCCTCCTTGCCTCGAAGGCCCCTTATCCTTGCCACTCTCAACCATATGCCGGTCCCTGCGACTTTAGACGGCGGAATTCGGGACATACTAGTGTGAAAGAAATCATAGTCCAGGACTATATAAAAAAATATCATCGGTATGATAAAATAATTTTGGCCTTATCGCGCCGGATTCAAGTCAAAAGAAGGAAAGGGTTAAAATCAGATGAATATGCGTCAGCTGGAAAGCCGGGTAGCGGCCAATGCCGCAGCCAGAACCGCCATGGAAATGTGCGTCGTCGTCTTCTCGGCTTTTCTGGTCGCAGCGGGGCTGCGGCTGTTCCTGATCCCGCATCAGCTCCTGAGCGGAGGAGTAGCAGGCACCGCTTCCGTCATCGGGTATCTCACCAATCCAAAGTACATTTCGCTCTTCTACTTCGGAATCAATTTGCCGATTCTGCTGTGGGGACTGGTCGCGGTCGGCAAGAAGTACATTTTCTTCAGCATGCTGTCCGTCGCCTCGACGACCTGGTTCCTGAACGTCATCCCGCTCGTGAAGCTGACCCAGGACCCGATCCTGGCCAGCATCTTCGGCGGCGTAATCATGGCCGGGGGCATCGGCCTCAGTCTGCGCGCGGGCGGCTCCACCGGAGGCTTCGACATTCTGGGCTCGATCATTACCCGCAAGCACGACGTGCCCATGGGCACCGTACTGTTCGTGATGGACGGACTGGTGATTCTGACGCTCGGCTTTATGAAGAGCTGGGATTCTGCCCTGTACGCCATGCTGTGCACCTTCGTCAAGACGCGGGTAGTGAACATGATTTATATCCGTCATGTGAAGCTCACCTGCTTCATCGTGACGAAGCACAGAGAGGAAATGCTGGAGCGGCTGAACCGGCTGCCGCACGGCGTCACCGTCGTCAATGCCGAGGGCGGATACAGTCATGAGGGAAATACGATGCTGATGACCGTTACAACGCGCTATGAGCTTGCGGAGCTTCGTAAGGCGATCCGGGAGATCGACTCGTCGGCCTTTGTGAACGTGCTGGAGACGGTCGAGATTATGGGGAGATTCCGGAGGCTGGCCTGAATCAAGTCCGGGGCCGTTGGGAAAAAGGGGACACATAGAGAGAAGGCCGACTCTCTCGAGTCGGCCTTCTCTCTATGAATGACTGTTTAGCGCCGGTCCTGCGGTCCGCCCACAAAGGCTTTCTCGCTGGTATCGAGACCGTAGGCGGTATGCAGCGCCTGAATAATCTCGTTCAGACGGCCCGCTTCCACGACGCAGGATACTTTGATTTCGGAGGTGCTGACCATCTTGATGCTGATGCCGAGTCTGGAGATGACATCGAACATTTCGGCGGCGACGCCCGGATGGCTGACCATGCCGGCGCCGACGATGGAGATTTTGACCAAATGGTCTTCGGAAGTAACTTCCCGGTACGGCAGCTCCGCGCGGATCTCGCGGATTACATCCATAGAACGCTGCATCTCATCCAGCGCTACGGTGAAGGAGAAATCGGCTTCGCCGTCCTGTACCCCGCTCTGTACAATAATATCGACGTTGATTCCCTCTTCGGCCAGCTTCCCGAATACCTTGGCAAGTACCCCCGGCGTATCGGCTGCTCCGAGAATGCTGATCCGGGCCACGTTCTTGTCGTAGGCGATGCCGCTGACGGCCACACCCTGTTCCATGCTTGCTTCCTCCTTCACCACTGTGCCTTCCGTTTCATTGAAGCTTGACCGCACGACCAGCTTGACCTGATAGCGCTTGGCATATTCCACCGCGCGGGGATGCAGCACGGCGGCCCCCAGATTGGCCAGCTCCAGCATTTCATCATAGGAAATCTCATTCAACTTGCGGGCGGTCTTCACGATCCGGGGATCGGTGGAATACACGCCGTTCACATCGGTATAGATCTCGCACACATCCGCCCGGATGGCCGCCGCCAGCGCAACCGCCGTCGTATCGGAGCCGCCGCGTCCGAGCGTCGTAATCTCGCCTTCCTCCGTCATGCCCTGGAATCCGGCCACAATTACGATCCGGTCCTTCTCCAGCGCCTCGAGCACGCGGCGGGGTTCAATCTCTTGAATCCGGGCCTTGCCGTGGGTGCCGTCCGTGCGGAACCCGGCCTGCCAGCCCGTATAGGAGACGGCGGAGCGTCCCAGACCGTGCAGCGCAATCGACAAGAGAGCGACCGAAATCTGCTCCCCGGTCGTCATCAGCATGTCCATCTCGCGCGCGGGCGGCTGCGAATGAAGCAGCTTCGCCTGGTCGATCAGATCGTCCGTCGTATCGCCCATCGCCGAAACCACGACCACGCACCGGTGGCCCTCATCCTGTTTCGCCGCGATGCGCCGTGCGACGCGCAGCATCCGTTCGGTGTCCCCGACGGAGCTCCCCCCGAATTTCATGACATAAAGTGACAAGCCTCTCTCACTCCCAACTTCATTCTGTACAGCGGTGGCCATGCGGTTTCCCGCTTTAAACCAGTATAATACGAAAGTGACCGAATGCGTTAACCTTTTCCGAATATTCTCCACACAAAAAACCGCCCGGAGCTGTATGCTCCGGGCGGTTCGCCATCCGTATACGCAGCAGAACTACGCGCGCGAGACGTATTTGCCTTCGCGGGTGTCGATCAGCAGCACGTCGCCTTCGTTGATGAAGAGCGGAACCTGAACGCTGTGGCCGGTCTCCAGCTTGGCGTTCTTGGTAGCGCCCTGAGCGGTATTGCCCTTCACGCCCGGCTCGGTCTCCACGACCTTCAGCTCAACGCTTGTCGGCAGGTTGATGCCCAGAATTTCGCCCTGGTAGCTGACGATATTCACAGTCATGTTCTCCTTCAGGAAGTTCAGCTCCCACTCCAGCTGCTGGGCATCCAGCGTGAACTGATCGTAGGTCTGGTTATCCATGAAGACATGTTCCTGGCCGCTGGCATACAGATACTGCACGCCGCGGTTCTCGATGATGGCGCGGCCGATCGTTTCGCCCGCACGGAATGTGCGCTCTACGGTGTTGCCGTTGCGCAGGTTCTTCAGCTTGGAGCGGACGAACGCCGCGCCCTTGCCCGGTTTGACGTGCTGGAAATCCAGTACGGTGAAGATATCGCCGTCGACCTCGACGGTCAGGCCTGTTTTGAAATCGTTAACTGAAATCACGAATGAATCCCTCCTGAAATAAGTGGTCTACAGCACGGTGTATTCTTTGGAAGAGCGGGTCAATCTTCGCACGCCGGTATCGGTGACCACCACATCGTCCTCGATGCGGACGCCGCCGATCCCTGGTAAATAAATACCCGGTTCTACGGTCACCACCATACCCGGCTGCAAAATATCGTCGCTCATCTTGGACAGGCGCGGCCATTCATGCACTTCCATGCCCAGTCCGTGTCCCGTACTGTGGCCGAAATACTCGCCGTAGCCGTACCGCGTGATGATATCGCGCGTCAGCGCGTCGCATTCGCGCCCGGTCATGCCCGGCTTGATCTGCTCCAGCGCGTGAAGCTGGGCCTCCAGCACAATATCGTAAATCTCCTTGAGCTTCGGAGCCGCTTCGCCCACCGCCACCGTCCGGGTCAGATCGGAGCAGTAGCCGTCCAGGAGCGCGCCGAAATCGAAGGTGACCAGATCGCCGGATTCGATCACCTTGCCGCTGGCTACGCCGTGCGGCATCGCCGAACGGACGCCGGAGGCGACAATCGTATCGAACGAGGACGAAGTCGCGCCGCGGCTGCGCATGTAGAATTCCATTTCCAGGTCCACATCGCGCTCGGTCATGCCCGGCTTCACAATCCCCAGGATATGACGGAAGGTGTCGTCGGCCAGGTCCGCCGCCCGCTGCATAATCTCCAGTTCCGAATCGTCCTTGATCATGCGCAGATCTTCGACCAGCTTGGACGAAGGAACCAGCTTCGCCGCTCCTTCCAGCGCCTCGGCATAAGCGGCGTAAGCCGCATAGGTCACGTCGTCCTGCTCGAAGCCGAGCAAGGCGGATCCGCCGCCGGGCAGCAGGGAACGAACCGTGTCGATGAACCGGGGAGCGTGCTCCACGATTTTGAAGCCGTCCGTCTGATCCGCCGCCTGGGTCATATAGCGGAAGTCGGTCAGAAAATAGCTGTCGTCAGGCGTAATCAGCACATAGCCCGACGAGCCGGTGAACCCGGTCAAATAGCGGCGGTTCACGCCGCTTGTAATCAGCATTGCTTCCAGCCCGCGGTCCTGAAGGGCCTGGCGAAGCTTGGAGACACGATTGTTGCCCATCTACAATTCTCCTCTCGCAAATAGCCACATTGTATTTTAACATAGGGCCATGTCCTTGAGAAGTTTTTTGTCGGTCATGCGATGCTGGTCCGGGTCTCCCGCTTGCGCTCATCGGTGAACTCAATCGCAGCCGTGTATCCGATGAACAATCCCCACAGCAGATAGAGGCAGAATTCGCAGATGACCGAGTTCCAGGGCAGGCGCATCGGCGGCTGCAGAAGAAAGATCCGGGAACCTGCGAGAAAGAGAATCGCCCACCACAGAATTCCGTAGCACATCCCCGGCCAAGGCCCTTTCAGCTTGCGGAACACAAGCACATACAGAAAGGTGGCGGCGACCGAGAAGAGAATGAATAACAGATACCCGGCGAGCTGGCCCGCGGTTGTCTTCAGAAAGTCATGCCGCAGGAACGGTTCTCCCAAGTATCCCGGCACCACGCGAGTGAACTTCAGCGCCGCCATCAACCAGTGCACCCCGCCCCAAATGAAGCCTGCAAAAAAACCCACTTCCAGAGAGAATGCCGCAATGCCGGTCTTCTCCCGTCTCTGGCTCCTACTGGACATTATGGAACCCCGCTTTCGCATCATAAGTATCGTCTCTCCGGAGAACCGGAAAGACCGGATAAATACAGTATGTGCAGGAAGCCCCCGATCCAACTAGAAAAAGGCACAAAAATTAGATACAATGGTTCCTGTAAGCATTCATTAATCTGCGGGAAGGTGAACCGGTTGTCCCAAGAAACTCCGAGTTACGGCGGTCAAGCCGTCATTGAAGGCGTTATGTTCGGCGGCAAGCACGTTAATGTGACGGCTGTGCGTCGGAAGAGCCAGGAAATTACGTTCTTGGAGGTGCCAAGAAGCGACCAGCGCTGGGTGACCAAGCTGCGCCGGATTCCGCTGCTTCGCGGCATTGTCAGTATTATAGATTCCAGCGCCAAGGGCTCCAAGCACCTCAACTATTCGGCCGAAGCCTATGCCGAGGACGAAGTAACCCCCGAAGAGAGGGCGCAACGCGAGCTCGAGAAGGCGAACGAAGCGAAGAAGAAGGAAGCCAAGGAGAAGGAAGAAGGCTTCAGCATCGGCATGATGCTGGGCGTGGCGGTAATGGGCATACTTTCCTTTGTAATGGGCAAGCTTATTTTTACACTCGTTCCGGTATTCGTAGAGAACTTTCTGTTCAAAGACGCTTTCGACGGTTATATTCTTCATAATCTTGTCGAAGGCGCCATCAAGCTGATCCTGCTGCTGGTCTACCTGTGGATCATCTCCCAGACTCCGGTCGTCAAGCGCCTCTTCCAGTACCACGGAGCGGAGCACAAGGTCATCAGCGCCTTTGAAGCCGGCGATGAGCTGACCGTGGAGAACGTGCAGAAGCATAGCCGGCTGCATTACCGCTGCGGAAGCAGCTTCATGATGCTGACGATTGTGCTGGGCGTCGTTATCTATTCGTTCGTTCCCTGGGATAACCTTTGGGATCGGATCATTCAGCGCCTCGTGCTTCTCCCGGTCGTGATCGGGGTGTCTTTTGAAGTGCTGAAGGGAACCAACGCTCTGCGCGATGTCCCGGTGCTGCGCTATCTGGGTTACCCGGGACTGTGGCTGCAGCTTCTGACCACGAAAGAGCCCAAAGACGATCAGGTCGAGGTCTCGATTGCCTCGTTCAACCGGATGAGAGAGCTGGATGCGGCTTACGAGCAGGGATTAATCAAGAACGAAACCGTAACTGGAGGCATTTTGGACCCCGTGAAAGGATGAGTCTCCGATGAAAAAGCATGCTGCGGTTTTTTGGACCACCATAACGCTGGCGGCAATCGGTCTGATCGCTGGACTCGTGAACAATCCGTACGATTTGCTGCGCGCGCTGCTTATCCCCGCCGTTCTGACGGCGGTGCTGTTCCTGCTCTATAAATATCCGCCCCGGCGGTATGCCGGAGGACGTTCGTCCAAGATCAAGGTCAAGCCTTCTCAGAAGACGATGGCCAAGATGGCCGGCATCCGCAAGACATCCGCTCCGACGAAGCGGAAGAGCTATCCGTTCCAGGTGATTGAGGGCAGCAAGGGCAAGAACGACGAGCAGCTTCCCAAATACCATTAAAAGACGCCGCGGCCGATGAATTCCGCCAGGCGCACCGATCCCCTCCCGCTGCCCGGGAGGGGTTTTTTTGAGGTCAGCACGGATAACGCCATCCCCGGAAGAATGCCGCCCCGGCCTCGTACCCGGCAGCATACAGGGCGCTGCTCTCTTCGGAAGTCAGCTCGAATTGGACCGTGCGGATGCCCAGGGTCGGCACCTTGACGGTGTGCATCCGCTTCTCCTGTTCGATATAGCGCTCGTCGTGGGCGGACAGCATCGTTCCGACCATCGCCTGAAGCATGCTGAACGGGCCCCGAATCCGGTGTGCGGCCGGTTCGGGACGACCGACCATCTGGAAGCCGACCGGCGGAATGCTGCCACCGTCCTCCTCCACCCCCTCGAACAGCCAGATTGGGAAATTGCTGAGGAGACCGCCGTCCACCATATAGACGAGCTGATCGGCAAAAGATCGCCCCTTGGCGGCATCGCCGCTGCGCCGAAGGACGACCGGATCAAAGAAATACGGAATGCTGCAGCTGATCCGCACCGCTTTGGCTACCTCGAAGGCATCGGGATCGATGCCGTACGCCCGCAGCCCGTCCGGGAGAACCACCAGGCGGCCGTCACTGATATCCGAAGCAATAATTCGCAGTCGGTCCTTCGGCAGATCACGGAACGTCACCACCCCTTTTTTCCGGAGAATGCCTCGAATCCAAGCCTCCAGAGCTTCGCCTGAATACAATCCTTTCTTCAGCATGACCCGGAGCGCCGGGCCTAATAGAGCGGTATTGAAGATCGGGGCCCGGCGCAGAAAGGAGCGAAACGACGTCTGCCGGATAATCGTTCCCATCTCCTCTCCCGTGTACCCCGCAGCGAGCAGCGAAGCCACAATGGAACCGGAAGAGGTTCCCGCGACGCGGTGAAAGACGCAGCCGGCCTCTTCGCAGGCCTGCACCGCTCCCGCCAGGGCAATCCCCTTGACCCCGCCCCCCTCGAACACCCCATTGATCCTCATAAATAAGCCCAACCTCCCGTTCCATAGACACTACTGCTTATCTATGACGCGGGAGGCGGGCTTTATGCTTGATTTATTGCCGCCGATCAGGACTGAAAGTAGGCTTTCAGCAGATCGGAGATGCCGTACGGATTGCGGGTGACCAAATCCCCGGCCCGGAACAGAATGCTTCCGGCTACCCCTTCCTTGGAGGCATTGTACTGCAGCTGGCGGATCAGTTCATCCGGGTTCAGCCAGGCTTTGTCCGAGTCGGCTCCTATCTTGTAGGCAGCCATGCCGATATACAGCTTGACCCCGGTTCCTTCGACTTCCTGGGTCCACCAATCGACCAGCTTGTCGTACCGGACCGCGCTGTTGGTGAGACTCCAGTACACCTGCGGAGCCACATAGTCGATCCATCCCTGACGGATCCAGGTCCGGACATCGGCATACATGCTGTCGTAGGCCGTCACGCCGGCTGCAGTATCCGAACCGGTGCTGTCGGTCTTGGCATTGCGCCAGACACCGAAGGGACTGATGCCGTATGCAATGTCCGGCTTCAGTTCATGGATCTGCCGGCCGAGGTCCCGGACGAATCGGTTGATATTATCCCGCCGCCAATCGGCTTTGAGCGCAATCCCGTCCGGATTGTAGGCGGCGAAGGCCGCATCGTCCGCAAAGGCGGCCCCGGACGGATAGAAGTAATCGTCCAGATGGACGCCGTCGATATCATAGCCCCGCACCGTCTCCAGGATGGTATCGATGATATGCTGGCGGGCAGCCGGGATGCCCGGATTGATATACATCTTGTCGTCGGCCTTCACGATCCATTCGGGATGGGCATTCACGACATGAAGACTGGACAGGGCCGACAGCGTAGCCGCCTTCGTGTCGGTCGTCGCCCGGAACGGGTTGAACCAGGCATGGAACTGCATGCCCCGTTCATGCGCCGCCGCCACCATGAACGCCAGAGGGTCATACCCGGGCTCAACGCCCTGCTTGCCGCTTAGCGCTTTGGACCACGGCACGATGGTGGACGGGTACAGCGCATCGCCCGACGGGCGAAGCTGAACGAAGACGGCGTTGAAGCCGACGGCCTTCAGCTTGTCCAGCATGGCGGTGAATTCCTGCTTCTGCCGGTCCGGATTGCCGGCCGTCCCTGCGGACGGCCAGTCCAGATTGAAGACGGTCGATATCCATACCCCTCTCAGCCCGTCCGCTGCCCCTCCGGCGCTTCCCGTCGTCGGACGGGAAGGCGACGGGATGCTCGGTGCGCTAGGAGCACTCGGCACTGGAACCGTCGGTGCCGATGGCTGCGCCGTCTCGGCGCCGGAGTAGAGCCGGACGGTCCGCGCCGCCTTGTCCCACACCACCTGCATGCCCAGCTGCTCGGAGACGAAGCGAATCGGCACCATGATCCGGCCCTGCCGGATCACCACCGAGGTGTCGAGGGCAATCCGGTCTCCATCCACGAGAGCGGTCTTTTGGCCGCTTGTCAGACTCATCGCCGTGCCGTTCTTCGAGATCGACACCGTCTTGGTCTGCTGATTCCACTGGACCCCGGCTCCCAGCCCGCGGCTGATGACAGCCAGCGGCACCATCGTGACGTTGGACGAAGTCAGATAAGGCGGAACATCGCTCTCCAGCCGGCTTCCGTCCAGTTCAAGACCGATAACGGCCGAAGCCGCCCGCGCCCCTCCGGCAGACAGCGCCGGCAGCACCAGCGCCAGCAGCAGAAGCGGCAGCAACCATTTTCGTATACGCAAGATACAGTCCTCCCATTTGGTATAAACTACATGTTTGGACGTCCCGGAGGCCAAAAGGTTGCGATACGAGGCCAACTTGGGCAGCATGGATCAGATGCCGTTCCGCCGCATGGGAACAAGTGCCCCCCGATACAGAACGGCAGCAGCTGCTGCAATCAGGACCACACCCATGAGACCGGGAGTCGCATGGCCCAGCGCCGCATACAGCTGCCCGCCGGCGAGCGGCCCGGCAATCCGGGCCAGAGCTTGTATCGACTGGCTGCCGCCGAGCACGCTTCCCTGTTCTCCGGGACCGGCGGTTTTGGAGATCATGCCGTTGCAGGAAGGTCCGTAGATCGAATCGCCGAAGCCGTAGACGAAGATCCCGAGGATAACCAGCCCGTACGAGGAGAACCAGGCGGACGCGGCAATGAAGGCGTATCCGGCGATTTCGGCCCCCATGCCCAGCACCGCAATCGGCGCATCGCCGAGCTTCTTCAGCAGCTTCGGCATCACAAGGCTCTGGGAGAGAATATCCTGTATTCCGATAATCGAGAGAATCAGTCCGATTCGGGCAGGCGGCCAGTGAAACGTATCGAGGGTAAATTGCGGGAAGATGGCCTGCAGAGATCCGCTCGGCACCCAGACGAGGAAGGCGGAGAGCAGCAGCAGATTGAGGGGTCTTACGGACAGGACTTTGCCAAGCCGGTTCAGCGGATTCAGCTGAGAAATCGCCAGACGCGGGCGCCGGTTCGTCCGGTCCAGGCTCTCCGGCATGAAGAAGAAGCCGACGGTTACATTCACCAGGGTAAGTGCTGCCCCCGCGAACATCGGCGCCGGATAACCGAGACCGGCGATCAGGCCGCCGGCAACCGGACCGATGGCAGAGCCTGCGCCCGCAGCCGCACTCACCCACCCGAACGTTCGGGTGCGCTGCTCGCCGGGCGTGATATCGGCAAAATAGGCGAAGAGCATGCTGATGCTCCCGCCGGCCAATCCTTCAATGATCCGTCCGGCGAACAGGACCCACAGCGCTCCCCCGATGCCGATCATCAAATAGCCGATTGCGGAGCCGGTCAGACAGAGGAGCAGAACGGGACGGCGGCCATACCGGTCGCTCAGCGCTCCGAGTCCGGGAGCGGCCATAAATACGCAGAACGCATAGACGGAGGTCAGCAGCGTCACCGCGATGGCCTGGTCCCCCGGACGGGTGACATAAGGCTCTACCAGGAACGGAACGACGGGCATTACGATGCTGAAGCCCATCCCGCACAGGAACACAGAGACGAGACCGAACAACCAAGCCTTGGACATATTCATTCCCCTTTGTTTGACAATATTGTTTCCTTGGAAGCAATATAATCCTAACATCATTTTGCTTCCTCGGAAACAATAATTTCACCATAAAAAAACAGCCCTCTCATTCAAGTGGGCTGTCCCTGCTTCTTGATCTCCGCATCCAAATGGCTGCTGTACTTCTCGATGAACCGCAGCATGCCGTCGAACTGTTCTTCCGTCACCTCTTCAAATACCGCCTGATCCCGCTCCCGGAACTCGCGGTGAAGCTCCTCGTGTATCCGGTAGACTTCCTCTCCCTGCCGGGTCAGCCTGAAGTAGATCTCCTTCTTGTTGTCGGGCTTGCGGTAGCTTTCGATCAGCCCCTTCTGCAGAAGCTTCTTCGTAATCTTGCTTATTGCGCCGCTGGTCATATAGAGAGATTCCGCCAGCCGGGTCACGTTGGAGTCGGCATGTCTTCCTATGAACTCCATACAGTGAACCTCGGAGGGCTTGTGTCCCTCCAGCTGGATTTCCATCTTCGTCTTGTTCAGCCACACCATCTTGTTGAACAAATCCCGGAAGCCCGTCATCACCTGTTCTTTCTTGTCCACTGCCTTCCCCCCTGTCAAAAAGGCGGCCCTTCGGCCGCCGCTGTCGATCGTTATCCGTTTAAGCGGGCAGGCCCGCTCAGTTCTCGCTGCCGATCTCTCCGTGAAGACTCCGAAGCGCCTGCACCCTCGCTTCGTCCTGGCGGAAATACTCCACCAGCGTCTCGATCCGGGTGATGGAATCCCAGCTTAAGTGATGCTCGATCCCCTCTACATCCCGGTAAATATTCTCCTCGTGCACGCCGATCATGGTCAGGAATTCTTCAAGAAGCTGGTGGCGGTCCACCAGACGCTTCCCTACTTTCTTGCCTTTGCTCGTCAGAATAAGCCCGCGGTATTTCTCATAGATCAAATACTCGTCCTTATCCAGTTTTTGGATCATTTTGGTGACGGAAGAGGGATGCACCTCCAGCCCCTCGGCGATATCCGAAACCCGCGCATAGCCCTTCTCGTCGATGAGCTTATAGATGCGCTCCAAATAATCCTCCATGCTGGGTGTTGGCATGCCCTTAACCTCTTTTCTCATAGTTGCCGCAGCGCCCCGGCGCGGCTTGACTCTATTCATGATACATGTTTCTGACGGCCCTTGGCAAGTCGGCGCCTGTCCTGCAGCCTCTGGCGGGCATTGCCATGACTGCTTGCCGGAAGGCTGCGGGACACTATAGCCATCTTCTCGCGAAGGAGCTGATCCCCTTGTCCATTCTTACGCCAAGCCGGCCTCCGGCCCGCAAGCCCCGGCCCACCGCGCCTTTTGTTCCGGAGCTGGTGTACTTCGAGCCGGATGCGCTCCAGTACCCCAAAGGCGAGCGAATTTTGAACTGGGTCCGTGAGCAGGGCATCCCTTACCGGATGACCACCTCGCATAACCGGATTACCAATCTGCCGGGGGAGACCGAGAGCGAGCAGTACAAAATCGCCAAACGGACCCTGGTGGTCGGCCTCCGCAAAACGCTGGAATTCGACCAGTCCAAACCGTCCGCCGATTATGCCATCCCGATCGCCACGGGCTGTATGGGCCACTGTCATTACTGCTACCTGCAGACAACGCTTGGGGCGAAGCCTTATATCCGCGTCTACGTCAATACGGACGACGTCATAGCAGCCGCGAAGCGCTACATCGAGCAGGGCGCACCGAAGATCACCACCTTCGAGGCAGCCTGCACCTCGGACCCGGTCGGGCTGGAGCATATTACCGGGTCCCTGGCGGAGCTGATCACCTTTATGGCGGACGAGCCGCTCGGCCGGCTGCGTTTTGTCACGAAATTCCCGCATGTCGATTCGCTGCTCGGCCTCAAGCACAACGGCCATACCCGCATCCGGTTCAGCATCAATGCCGATTATGTCATCCGCAATTTCGAGCCCGCCACCTCGCGGTTCGAGGAACGGCTCGAAGCCGCAGGCAAAGTCGCCCGCGCCGGTTATCCGCTCGGGTTCATTATCGCCCCGATTATTTGGCACGACGGCTGGGAAGAAGGCTACGGCGAGCTGCTGTCCCGTCTGGCACTCGCGATGCCGCCCGGAACGACCGGCAAGGGACTGACCTTCGAGCTGATCCAGCACCGGTTCACCAAGACGGCCAAATCCGTGATCGAGAAACGATATCCGAAGACCAAACTCGAGATGGACATCGAGAAACGCAAAAAAAAATGGGGACGCTGGGGGCAGAACAAGTACGTCTATCCCGACGAGCAGCAAAACGCCCTGCGAGAGTTCCTCACAGAGCGGATTTTTGAACATTTTCCCGAGGCGGGCATCGACTACTTCACCTGACGTCCGCTTAGCAGCCGGGCTTCAGAATTTCAGCCATCCCGGAGTCATGCTCTGCAGCCAGACCGTTATGCGGAACAGCCGGTCCGTCAGCAGCAGAGCGCCGATGGCAACCATCAGCCCTCCTCCGGTTCGCATCAGCGGGACCGAATACTTCAGCAGCCGCCGGGCGCCGCCGATGAAGAACGACAACAGCAGAAAAGGCAAGGCGAATCCGAGGCAATAGCCGGTCATCAGCGCCGCCCAGGAGGCCGGCTCCTGCACGGACAGGGCCAGAATGCCGGACAGAATCGGACCGACGCACGGCGACCAGCCGGCGGAGAAGCCGACGCCCAGCAGGAAGGAACCCGCATAACCCGCCGGCCGCCTGGCCATGGCCAGCTTGCGTTCCTTCATCAATGCCCCGGGGCGAATCAATCCGAGCAGCACCAGCCCCATCACGATCATCAGAATCGCCGAGAGCTGGCGGATCAGTTCGCGCTGGTCTCCCCACAGCCGGCCGAACAGACTGGCCCCGAGACCAAGGGCATAGAAGACCGCCGACAGACCCAGCGCAAAAGCCCCTGTATGCAGCAGTATTCTCAACCGGACCCTCGCGGTCCGGTCTTCCGTGCGGAGTTCGCGGACCGACAGACCGGTGATATAGGAGAGATAGGAGGGATACAGCGGCAGGCAGCAGGGCGAGACGAAGGAAGCCGCGCCGGCCGCCACGGCCAGCCCCAGATTCACTTCGCTCACAGGCAGACCTCCAGTCGGTTAGGTCTAGCTTACCCCTTTTTTGCCGATCAGAGTCACGATGAGCAGCGCGATCAGCAGCAGCACGATTGTAGCCCCGGGCGCAAGGTTCCAGACGCCGGCCACGACCAGACCGCCGATGACGGCGATCTCCGCCACCACGACCGCCAGAACGACGGTCTTCTTGAAGCTGCGCGCCAGCAGCAGACTGATGGCGACCGGAATGGTGAGCAGCGCCGACACGAGCAGCGAACCGACGATTTTGATCGCGGTGCTGATGACGAGGGCGGTCATGACGGTCAGCAGCAGATTCAGCATACGAACCGGAAGGCCGCTGACGCTGGCTGCATCCTCCTCGAAGCTCAGCAGGAAGAATTCCTTGAAGAAGAGAATAATGACAGCAACCACCAGAACCGTGACGATGCCGACCACGATCAAGTCCGCCGAATTCAGCGTATAAATGCTGCCGAACAAATACCCCATGACATCTGCATTATAGCCTTTTCCCAATGTAAAAAAGAGCGAGGCGAGCGCAACGCCGCCCGACATTATAATCGCAATCGACAGCTCGGCGTAGCTCTTGTACGCCTTGCGCAGCTTCTCGATGGCGAACGAAGCCGCCACCGCGAACACCAGCCCGGCTCCCAGCGGATAGAAGCCGGTCAGAAATCCGAGCGCCACCCCGGCAATGGTAACATGCGCCAGCGTGTCTCCGATCATCGACAGCCGCCGCAGCACAAGGAAGACGCCGATCAGCGGCGCCGTAATCCCGATCAGCAGGCCGCCCGCGAGCGCCCGCCGGAAAAAATCGCTTGTTAGGATATCCAGCAACTTAAATAATCTCCTCCCGTTAGGCCTAGATCAGCGTATGCCGCAGATTATCCTCGGCGCAATCCTGGGCTTCGTGCGAATGGCGGGAATAAAAATGTACGCCGCCGCATTTCTGAACCGGCTCCGGACCGAGGTAATCGTGGATCATATCCAGGTCATGGGATACCATCAGCAGGGTCATATGATGATGGGCGTGCATATGCGTGATCAGCTCGAAGAAGCCTTTCTGCGTCTCGGCGTCGATGCCGACGGTCGGCTCATCGAGAATAAGCAGATCCGGATGGTTGATCAGCGCCCGGGCCAGGAAGACCCGCTGCTGCTGGCCGCCGGAGAGCTCGCCGACCCGTGAATTTGCAATGGACGTAATGCGCATCACTTCCATCGCATCCTCGCATTTGCGCTGCTCGGCCCGCCCGACGCGGCGAAGCAGACTCTTGTTGTTGTACAGACCGGACTGGACCACTTCGCGGACCGTTGCCGGAAAGAGCGGATTGAGCGCATTCTTCTGCGGAACATACCCGATCCGTTCCCAGTCCTTGAACCGGCGGACCGGCTGGCCGAACAGCCGAATCTCGCCGGCGGTCGGCGTCAGCAGACCGACAATCATCCGCAGCAGCGTCGTCTTCCCTGCCCCGTTTGCTCCGATCACACCGACAAAATCGCGTTCCCGCACCTGATAATTCAGATCGCGGATAACGTCTCGTCCTCCGTAGTTGAAGGACAGATTGTCCATTTCAATAATATGCTGATGACAATCCGCAGATGTCGGGAGCATTTGTCCGCCTCCTTTCACTGGCGCTTTTCTTTTATTGTAAGGCGAGTACCAAATTTTGCAAATTGGACGACATCAGCGTGAAGTACGTATCCCCGTTCTTCTTCTGCTTGTCTGTCAGGCCTTCCACCGGATTCAGAACCAGCGTCTTCACCCCGGCTTCGCCCGCCAGCGTCTTGGCCAGCCGGTCCGATACAAGCTCCTCGAAGAAGATATACCGGATCTTCTCTGCCTTGACCTTCTTCGCCAGCTTGACGAGATCCTGAGCCCGCGGCTCGGCATCCGGCGACAGCCCCATGATCGCATGCTGGGTCAGACCGTAATCCCGGCACAGATAGCCGAACGCCTGATGGGAGACGACAATCTCCTTCTTTGGCAGCCCGGACAGCGTGCTCGCGAACTCGGCATCCAGCGCCTTCAGCTTGCTCTCCAGAACCTGGTACCGCTGCTCATAGCCGCCGCGGTGAGCCGGATCGGCCTTAATCAGACTGTCTTTGATGTTGGCCGCCATAATCAATGCGGATTTTGGACTTACCCAGGTGTGGGGGTCGGTATGAAGCGTGTCCGTACCGGTATGCGCCGCATCCTCCGCTTCCCCGCTCTCATGGTCATGCCCGTCGTCTTCGCCGGACGTAATCAGCTCGATGCCCCGGCTGACCTCAACCGCCTGTACCCAGCTGTCTCCGCTCAGACCTTTAAGAAAATTCGGCACCCAGCCTTCCAAGCCTGCCCCGTTGTACAGAAAGAGCTGCGCCTTGGACGTATTGGCGATGTCCTGGCTGCGCGGCGTCCAGTCATGCGGTTCTACGCCCGTCGGCAGCAGATTGATAATATGGGCATCGTCTCCGCCGATCTCCTTGGCGAATTCATAGATCGGATAGAACGTCGTGACAACATTGACCTTGCCTTCCACAATGGCGCTCCGGCTCCCCGCCCCGCAGCCCGGCAGAACCAGCACCAGCAGCAGCAGCAGCAGAACCGGCAGCGCGCCGTACTTCCACCCTTTACCCTTAAATAGTTGTTTCATCATTGTTCTCCCGTAATCGTAAAATTTACTATTTGAATTATAATAGTAATAATTACGATAAGTCAACCGCAAGATGCGCCAGACGGCCAATCCTGCCCGGATTGGCCGTCTCTTATTCTGCGGCGGTCAGCCGCTGGCGCCTGACCGTCTGCTATTTAACAATGGCGCCATTCGGCATGCTGTCCGGCACGCTGACCAGACTGAGCTGATCGCCCTTTGAAGCGGCAAGAATCATGCCCTGCGACAGTTCGCCGCGCAGCTTCACCGGCTTCAGATTCACGATGCAGATGACCTTGCGGCCCACCAGCTCTTCCGGCGTGTAGAACTTGGCGATGCCCGATACCACCTGGCGCTGTTCGTATCCGAGGTCAAGCTGCAGCTTCAGCAATTTGTCGGCCTTCTTGACCGGCTCAGCCGCAATAACCTGGGCCACGCGAAGTTCCGTCTTGGCAAAATCGTCGATGCCGATCTCGTCCTTGTGCTCTTCGGCCGGCTCCGACACAGCCGCTTCGGTCTTCGGCGCATCCGCCGCTTCCTCCGCCTTCTTGCCGCCGCCCATCGCCCCCGCGATGTAGGCGACTTCCTGCTCCACATCCAGCCGCGGGAAGATCGGATCGCCCTTGACGAGCCGGGTGCCGGCCGGAATCAGGCCGAACGTTCTGCCGCTGTCCCAGGCGGTCAGCTCTCCGGCTTCGATGCCGAGCTGCGTCCAGATCTTGGCCGGCGCCTGCGTCAGGAACGGCTGGAGCAGAATCGAGGCCGTGCGCAGCCCTTCGGCCAGATGCCGCATTACCGAGGCCAATTCGCCTCTTTGGCTCTCATCCTTGGCGAGCACCCAAGGCTGGGTCTCGTCGATGTATTTGTTCGTGCGGCTTACCAGAGCGCCGATGGCGGTCAAGGCGACGGAGAACTCCATTTTCTCCATGGCTTCTTCCACCTTGGCATAAGTGGCGGCGACCGCTTCCTCCAGACTGCCGTCAAACGCCGTGACCTGACCCTCATAAGCGGGAAGCACGCCATCAAAATATTTCTCAATCATCGCTACCGTCCGGTTCAGCAGATTGCCGAGGTCATTCGCCAGATCATAGTTGATCCGGTCCACGAAGCTCTCCGGCGTGAAGGTGCCGTCGGAACCGAAAGGAACCTCCCGCAGCAGATAGTAACGCAGCGCATCCAGACCGTAGCGGTCGATCAGCGTTACCGGGTCCACCACGTTGCCCTTCGACTTGGACATCTTGCCGTCCTTCATCAGCAGCCACCCGTGGGCGAACACCTTCTTCGGCAGAGGCTCGCCGAGCGCCATCAGGATAATCGGCCAGTAGATGGTATGGAAGCGGACGATTTCCTTGCCGACAATATGCACATCGGCCGGCCAGAACTTGTCGTACAAGCTCGTGTTCTCGCTGCCGTAGCCAAGCGCCGTAATATAATTGGTCAGCGCGTCGATCCAGACGTAGACCACGTGCTTCGGATCGCCCTTGACCTTCACCCCCCAGTCGAAGGTCGTCCGCGATACGGCGAGATCCTCCAGCCCCGGCTTGATAAAGTTGTTGATCATCTCGTTCTTGCGCGATTCCGGCAGAATGAATTCCGGGTTCTCCTCATAGAACTTCAGCAGCCGGTCCGCATACTTGCTCATCCGGAAGAAATAGCTTTCTTCCCGCACCAGTTCGACCGGGTGGCCGCTGTCCGGGCTCTTGGCCGCAACGATTTTGCCGGAAGCATCCCGCTCGATATCGACGAGCTGCGTCTCCGTATAGAACGTCTCATCGGGAATGCAGTACCAGCCTTCGTACTCGCCCTTGTAGATATCCCCCTGCTGAAGCAGCCGGTCAAAGATATCGGCCACCACCTTCTTGTGGCGCTCCTCCGTGGTCCGGATGAAGTCGTCATTGGAGATCTCCAGCTTCTTCCACAGTTCCTGAATGCCGGCCACAATATCATCCACGAACTGCTGCGGGGTCTTGCCCGCCTGCTCCGCCTTCTGCTCAATCTTCTGGCCGTGTTCATCCGTTCCCGTCAGATACCGGACCTCATAGCCGCGCAGCCGCTTGTAACGGGCCATCGCATCGCCGGCCACCGTCGAATAGGCGTGCCCGATGTGCAGCTTGTCGCTCGGATAATAAATGGGGGTTGTCAGGTAAAACGTCTTCTTCTCGCTCATGTCTCCATCCCTTTCCTGGTTAAAAGAAAAACAAAAAAAGCTCCGCCCCCATATGGGGCGAGAGCTTCTGCTCACGCGATACCACCCAACTTCCCGTCCTCTTCGCAGAGGGCGGCTCAGCCGGTCCCCAGGGGACCGTTCCCTTAACGCGGGTTCACGCCTCCGGCTTGCCGAGTCTCCCGCTTCACGCAGGGATCTCGCCGCTCACCGGCGGTTCCTCCCGGACCATCTTCGGCCGCCAGCGCCCAGACCGGCTTGCACCTGACCCGGCTCTCTGCTGCTGGTGCTGCGGCGTACTCATCCGTTCCTCGGATTATATACTGCAATCCCAATATTCTGCGCATGGCGCTTATTATTAATCATAGCGAATCCGGCGGGTCGAAGTCAAGCCTGCCCCTGTCCGCCCGGGCTACCTCCCTGCCGGCGCTTCGGCTTGGCCGGAGGCACCGGGTCCAGGCCGCCGGGATGGAACGGATGGCAGCGGGCGATTCGCCGGGCTGCCAGCCAGGCTCCTTTCAGCGGGCCATGAACCTCAATTGCCTCCATCGCATAAGCCGAGCAGGTCGGGTAGAACCGGCACGTAGCCGGCTTCAGCGGGGAGATCACACGGCGGTAAAAGACGATGGGCGCCTGCAGCGCCCGGGTTCCAAGCTTCATCTCGGCCGGTCCCCTTCCCGGTTCGACGCCGGGGCCGCCTCTTCTTCCCGCGCTTCTTCACACTCGCGGCAGTAGCCGAACACTTCGAATTTGTGCTTCACAACGCGGAATTGATCCGGCGTATCCGTCAGGTTCATCGGACAGAATTGGATCGGATACGTCTTCTCGCACTGCAGGCAGATCATATGATGGTGGTGATGCTCCGGATTGCAGCTTCCCTTGAACTTCACGCCGTCCTCAAAAACAATCTGTTCCAGCACCCCGAGCTCTTCCATTACTCTCAGGTTGCGGTATACCGTATCGAAACTGAGGCCGCTGTATTTGCGGCCCATATGTTCATACACGTCCTTGGCCGATAAATAGCCGGAGCTCTCTCCGAACAGCTTGGCCAGCGTCCGGCGCTGGTCGGTGATCCGAAGTCCCTGCTTCGACATAATGTGCAGAATCTGATCGGTCGACAGCATAGGCTCATCTCCCCTGATTAAATGCTTCATGAATGCCATCTCCCTAATAATGACGCAAAAGACGGGGACCGTCAATTGCCGGTCCGCCCTCTCCCTTGCCGCCGCTCTCTCCGCAGCGCCGGAACCCGAAAAAAAACCGGAGGCCGCAGCCCCCGGTTCTATTATGGGATTATTTCGGGTTCCTCTACTTCTTCGGCGGAAGCGGCTGGAACAGGATGTTGACCGGCAGGTTGCTGCCGGAAGCCGCCGTGAACTGAATTTCAACCGACTGCTCCACATCTCCCGTGCGCCAGAGCACGCTGTTCTGGTTCGGGGCGTCTACAGCGCCGGCATTCGGCGCTTGCACAAGAGTTCCATTGACCAGAAGCGGTCCCTGGTACTTGCCGCCGCGCGGATTCAGGGTAATGAGCGTGTTCGGAGCAACGCGGTTCAGCGTAATTTTGTATATGACCCCGAAGTTCCCCGAGTTGGAGGCATCGGTGCCCGAAAGAGCGTCGGTGCCGGTCAGGTTCGGGTCATCGGCGTTGTAGCCCAGCACCAGACGGGAAGGACTGAGGCCCAGCAGATCGTTGACTACGAGATTCCGGTTCGCGTCCGGGTACGTGCCGCGGTTATGCACACCGTCCCGGTCAAGCAGCGGAAGCGTCGGCAGAACGGCCAGCGGGTCCTTGTTCGAATCTACCATAATAACCGAATACTGCAGCGGATAGTCGCTGAATACGTCGGCCAGCATCGAGATGACCTGACCCGGCTTCATGGTCACATTGTTGATAGTCGTCAGAACGGCCTTGCTCTCGCCCGGCTGCAGGACGATATTGCTCGCCGCGCTGCCGGTCTGCTTGCTCTGGAAATACGTCTCGATTGACTTCTTGCCGGTAGCCGTCGGAATATCAATCGGACCGCCGAAGCCGAGCGCCTGGGTATTCAGCGAAGCGGCATACAGATTATTGTTGGTGGCAATTACGTACATCTTCATGTTCGTGCTCATCGAATTCTTGTGGTGAACCATGATCCGGGTGTTGCCCATAGCCGTCTCCCGGTACACGATGCCTTCCGAGTATACCGTCTCGGGACTGTTGCTCCGGATCAGGGTTACCGGCTCCGACGAAGAAGTATAGGTGACCTTCGGCCAGTTCGGAACGGCTGCGCCGTTAATGACATAGAGATCGCCCAGCGGAACGAACAGCTTATTGAAATCTTCCTGATTATACATAACTTCGCTCGTAATATTGATAATCTTCTCATAAGTGCTGCTGAGCCCGTGGCTGTCGGTAACCGTCAGCTGAATCGGCACCTGGCCCGGGTTGAAGAAAGCGAGCGCCCGGTTAGACCAGCTCTCGGTCAGCGTATCGCCGTCCGGATCGGAGCTGGTATTGGTAATGGTAATCGGCTCCCCGATTTTGTATTCGTCTTTGTCTGTCGTGAACATAGCTACAGGCGGCCGGTTCGGGGTCTGAACCTGAATCGTTAACGTGTACGGATCGCTCCACTCCCCATTGGAATCCTGCACCCAATAGCTGACCGTGTAAGCGCCGGGCTGAGCGAAGACATCCTGTCTTCCTTCCCAGCGTTCATTTGCAATAACGGCGCCGTTCGAGGCCGAAGAGGACGTTGTGTAAGTCACCGTCGTTTCGCCGGCGAAGATTTCACCCGGCTGTACCGTGAACGAGGCCTTCGGCTTGCTGGAGAGCGTCAGAATAACGCGCTTCTGCACATTGTCTACCGTATAAGGTATGCCCAGCGCCTGGGTGATCGAAGTCAGCGGCACCATGAAAGTATTCTTGTATTGGTAAGCCGGGCCTTTCATCGCGGTCGGCTTGCCGTTCACCGTGTACATTTTGCTGTTGGTCTTGAACCGCAGCTCGTTGCCGTCCTTCTTGATAATCGTTTCCTTGGTCTTGTAATCATAGGTGAATTGCAGATTCAAGCGCTCGACCAGGGCACGAATCGCTATGTACGAGACGCCGTTCTTCACGGCCATCGGCTGGCCGGCCAGATACAGAGAGCCGTTCAGGTACATTTTGTTGCTGTTCATCATCAGCACAAGCTGGCCGCTCGCTGCCGAAGCCGCCGGCGTCACCGCATAAGGCGCTGCAGCGGGAGATGGCGCAGCCCCGGGAGAGGCGGACGGAGTGGCAGTAGCATTGACCGGCGCCGACGCGGATGGCGAGGCCGTGGCTGACGGCTCGGCGGACGAAGTGGCAGCCGGGCCTTCTGTTGCAGTTGGCGTTGGAGACGGAGAGACCGAGGCTTGCGGAGATGGACTGGCTTCCGTTCCCGTGACAGCAGCGGTCTGGAGACGGTCCGATGTGGACGAGGCTCCGGGTTCGGCCGCTGCGACCGCCGTAAGCGACACTGCGGTTTGTGAGACAACTAGTGCGGCAATGAGGGCAAGATTCTTCAGTTTCATGGTATGACTCCTTCTGCTCCTAAAATATATAGGAACGATGAGGCCGGCGCTTATTGGCGCGTTGTTCGTTCTGGCCTTTATCGTTCCCTCAAAAACGCTGCCGCCCCGTTACAGGGCGGCAGGCCTTTTTTGACATCAGATTTCCAGACCATGCAAAATCATAGTATTAGACGCTGGAAACAGGAAAAAGTTTCAGTCTCCCGGAAAATTGTCCCTACGCAAAAAAAGGATGGCTCCCATCCTGGCAGATGGTTACCATCCTATAGCATTGTCGGTGAAGCAGCAAATCTGCGGTTCGGAGAGCAGCATGACTACGGCTGCCGCCCGCTTAGACCAAGGCCGTCTGTCTGCGGCCCTCTTCAATCAGCCGGTATGCCCGCTGGACTTCCTCTTCGGAAGGAGACGGCACGCCTTCCAGTTCATAGGTGCGGCCAAGCATTTCCCACTTATAGATGCCCATTTGATGGTAGGGAAGAATTTCAAACTTCTCTACCCCGTTCAGGGTACCGATGAACCGGCCAAGGTTAAGGAGGTCTTCCTCTTTGTTATGAATGCCGGGAACATAGACGTGGCGAATCCACATTTTGCGGCCGTGGTCGGACAACCACCGGGCCAGACGCAGCGTCCGCTCATTCGACTTCCCGGTCAGCTTGATATGGGCTTCATCATCGATATGCTTCAGATCCAGCAGCACAAGGTCCGTAACATCCAGCAGGTCCGTAATCTTGTCCCCTTCATTGTACCCGTTGCTGTCCAGGGTGGTATGCAGGTTCCAGCGCTTCTTGACTTCGCGGAAGAGCTGCTCGACGAACTTCGCCTGCAGCGTCGGTTCGCCCCCGGATACGGTCAGACCGCCGCCGGAAGATTTGTAATAGTGAATATATGGTTCAATTTCCTTGACCATCTCATCGAGGGTAACTTCTCTTCCTTCATCCAGACCCCAGGTATCCGGGTTGTGGCAGTATTGGCATTTCAGGAGACAACCCTGCATGAACAGGACAAAACGGATTCCGGGTCCGTCAACGGTACCAAAGGTTTCAAGCGAATGAATACGGCCTTTAATCATCGGAGGTCATCCTTTCTGGACAATTCGCTGCTGATATCTAAAATTTTAACCAAATCACAACAAGACTTTACCGCCCTTGCCTGCAAGGGCGGTATCCTCTTGGTTCATTCTATGAATGGCCGAACGGCTTCTTACATCTGGCCGTGGAAAGTACGGTTGATAACATCCAGCTGTTGTTCGCGGGTCAGCTTGATGAAGTTAACTGCATAACCCGATACACGGACAGTCAGCTGCGGGTAGTTCTCCGGATGATCCATGGCGTCCATCAGCTGTTCGCGGTTGAACACGTTGACGTTCAGGTGATGTCCTTTGCTGTGGAAGTATCCGTCCATCATCGCTACCAGGTTGGCCTTGCAGGATTCGTCATCCTTGCCCAGCGCCTTCGGAACGATCGAGAAGGTGTTGGAGATGCCGTCCAGGCTGTCTTCATACGGCAGCTTGGCAACGGAGCTCAGCGAGGCAAGAGCACCCTTCTTGTCGCGGCCGTGCATCGGGTTAGCGCCCGGTGCGAATGGTTCGCCCTTCTTGCGTCCGTCAGGAGTCGTACCGGTCTTCTTGCCATATACGACGTTGGAAGTGATTGTCAGCACCGATTGAGTCGGCAGGGAATCACGGTAAGTCTGGTGCTTGCGGATCATGCCCATGAAGGACTCAACCAGTTCAACGGCGATGCTGTCAACGGCATCGTCATTGTTGCCGTAGCAAGGGAACTCGCCTTCGGTTTCGAAGTCGATGGCAATGCCTTCTTCGTTGCGGATCGGTCTCACCTTCGCGTACTTGATTGCGCTCAGGGAGTCGGTAGCAACCGACAGACCGGCGATACCGCAAGCCATTGTACGAAGGATATCGCGGTCATGCAGCGCCATCTCGATGCGTTCGTAGGAATACTTGTCATGCATGTAGTGGATCACGTTGAGTGTATTGACGTAAGTCTTAGCCAGCCATTCCATCATCGGCTTGAAGCGTTTCATGACTTCTTCGTAATCCAGCACGTCGGAAGTGATGCGCGGATATTCAGGACCTACCTGAGCGCCGGACTTCTCATCCACACCGCCGTTGATTGCGTACAGCAGCGCTTTGGCCAGGTTGGCGCGTGCGCCGAAGAACTGCATCTGCTTGCCGATCCGCATTGCGGATACACAGCAGGCGATACCATAGTCGTCGCCATAGATCGGACGCATCAGATCATCGTTCTCATACTGAATAGCGCTTGTTTCGATGGATACCTTGGCGCAATATTTCTTGAACGCTTCAGGCAGCTGTTCGGACCAGAGGACTGTCAGGTTCGGTTCCGGAGCCGGGCCCAGGTTGTACAGCGTGTGCAGGAAGCGGAAGCTGTTCTTCGTTACGCGAGTTGTACCGTCAACCGACATCCCGCCGATCGATTCCGTAACCCAAGTCGGGTCGCCGCTGAACAGATCGTTGTAATCAGGAGTACGAAGGAACTTGACGATCCGAAGCTTCATTACGAAATGGTCAACCAGTTCCTGAGCCTGTTCTTCTGTCAGTGTGCCTTCTTCTACATCACGTTGTACATAAATGTCCAGGAAGGAAGATACGCGGCCCAGAGACATAGCGGCGCCGTTCTGTTCCTTGATGGCTGCCAGATAGCCGAAGTATACCCATTGGAAGGCTTCCTTGGCGTTAGTAGCCGGCTTGGAGATATCGAAGCCGTGCATAGCCGCCATTTCTTTCAGTTCGCCCAGAGCGCGAATCTGCTCGGACAGTTCTTCGCGGAGACGAATAACGCTCTCCGTCATGGAATCCACTTCAAGGTTAAGCAGTTCCTGCTTCTTGTCTTTAATAAGGAAATCAATTCCGTACAGAGCCACGCGGCGATAGTCGCCGATAATGCGGCCGCGGCCGTAAGCATCCGGAAGACCGGTAATGATGCCGGCTTTGCGGACGGCTCTCATCTCGCTTGTATATGCATCAAATACGCCTTGGTTATGCGTTTTGCGGATATTCGTGAACATGTCGACAATGCTGCTCGGAAGTTCAAAGCCATAGGCCTTGGTAGCGTCGATCATCATCTTGATGCCGCCGAACGGCTGGATGGAACGTCTGAACGGAGCGTCCGTCTGAACGCCTACGATCTGTTCCTTGTCCTTGTCGATGTAGCCCGGCTTGTGGGAAGTAATCGTGGATACCGTGTTGAGGTCCACATCCCATACGCCGCCTCTTTCTCTTTCTTCCTTGCTCAGCTGGGAAATAATCTTCCACAGTTCCTTTGTATTCTCAGTCGCGCCTGCGAGGAAAGCTTCGTCGCCATGGTACGGCTTGATGTTCGCTGCGATAAAATCGTTAACGTTAACTTTCTTGGACCATTTTCCTTTGACAAAACCGCGCCAGCCCGGTTTGACATCCTGTACTTCTTTTTCAATCACCGACATGCTAAATCCCTCCATATATTTATATGATTTGTAGAGTACGCGGGCTTGAAGGAAAATCCCGTGTCTCGCGATCCCACGTTGTAACAAATTTCACAATAACTTTTCCAATCGGGACCTTATATAAACATTTTAGTTTACTTTCCCAGTGAAGACTGTGATAAATATCACTATTATGCGATTTTTAGTGATATTTATCACGCCTTTTTGGGTCCCAATGGAATTGGCGCCCGAAGGCGCCAATCAGTGTGTCAGTTTAGTTCTCGAATCTTCCGTAGAAGGCATTGCGGTATACGTCAGCCAGTTCGCTAACAAGCGGCAGCTTCGGATTTGCAGTCGTGCATTGGTCTTCAAATGCGCGGTCAGCCAGGTAATCTACACGCGATTCAAAGTCTGCTGCATCAAAGCCCAGAGCCTGGAACGACTCTTCAATGCCGAGCTTCTTGTTCATTTCGCGGATGGCGTTGATCAGGCTTGTTACGCCTTCTTCCGTTGTACGGGCCGGCAGTCCCAGGATACGGGCGATTTCGGCATACCGTTCGTCGGCCACGAAGTGGTTGTATTTCGGGAACGAAGCGAACTTCGTCGGTTTCTTCGCATTGTAGCGGATAACATGCGGCATCAGGATGGCATTGGTACGGCCGTGAGCGGTGTGGTACTGGCCGCCCCACTTATGAGCCAAGCTGTGGTTGATGCCCAGGAATGCGTTCGCGAATGCCATACCGGCCAGGGTCGAAGCGTTGTGCATCTTCTCGCGGGCTACGCGGTCACCGGTCAGAGCCGATTTCTCCAGATTGGCGAATACGAGCTGGATGGCTTTGATAGCCAGACCGTCCGTGTAGTCGCTGGCCATTACGGATACGTAAGCTTCGATGGCGTGTGTCAGAACGTCCATACCGGTATCGGCAACGGCGTTCTTCGGCAGGCTGTATACGAACTCCGGATCAATGATGGCTACGTCTGGTGTAAGCTCATAGTCAGCCAGCGGATACTTGGTGTTGCCTCCGCCAGTCTTGTCGGTAATAACTGCGAAGGAAGTTACTTCCGAACCTGTACCCGAAGTCGTCGGAATAGCTACGAATTTCGCCTTAACGCCGAGCTTAGGATACTTGTAGACGCGTTTGCGGATATCCATGAACTTCTGCTTCAGGTTGTTGAAATCTTCGTTCGGGTATTCGTAGAACAGCCACATGCCCTTGGCAGCGTCCATCGGCGAACCGCCGCCCAGTGCGATGATGCAGTCCGGCTGGAACCGGTTCATCATGGCAGTTCCCTTCTCAACCGTTGTCGTCGAAGGATCCGGTTCAACTTCGGAGAACACTTCGATGGCAACCGGAGTCTGCCGCTGACGGAGATAATGTTCTACTCTTTCTACATAGCCCAGTTTAACCATCATCGGGTCAGTGATGATTGCTACACGGGTAATGTCAGGCATTTTGGCGAGATATTGAGTGGCGCCTTTTTCAAAGTAGATTTTGTCCGGTACTTTAAACCATTGCATATTCACGGTACGACGATTCACCCTTTTCACGTTGATCAGGTTGATGGCAGTAACGTTCTGCGATACGGAGTTGCGTCCGTAAGATCCGCAGCCCAGGGTCAGCGAAGCGATGTTCGTGTTATAGATGTCGCCGATGGCACCGTGTGTCGATGGCGAGTTCACGAGAATACGTCCGGTCTGCAGACGGTGGGAGAACTTCATGATTACTTCTTCGTTGTTGGAGTGGATCGCGGAGCTGTGGCCCATGCCTCCGAATTCAACGATCTGTGCCGCACGCTCAATACCCTGATCGGCATTCTTGACTTTGTAGCAAGCCAGTACCGGGCTCAGCTTCTCGGCGGACAGCGGGAATTTCGGTCCTACGCCTTCCAGTTCGGCTACGAGAATCTTCGTTCCGGCCGGAACCTGGATGCCGCACATTTCGGCGATCTTGACAGCGGATTGACCGACGATAGCCGGGTTAACGGCACATTTCTCGGCGATCATTGCGCCGCTTGTCAGCTTGGCAGCTTCTTCCTTGTTCACGAAGTAGCAGCCGTTCGCAATCATCTTCTTCTTCACTTGGTCGAAGATAGCTTCTTCAATAATAACAGCCTGCTCGGATGCGCAGATCATGCCGTTGTCGAATGTCTTGGACAGGATAATGTCGGTAACCGCCTGGTCGATGTCGGCGCTCTTCTCAATGAAGGCCGGAACGTTGCCGGGGCCTACGCCGAGAGCCGGTTTGCCGCAGCTGTAAGCGGCCTTGACCATTGCCGAACCGCCAGTTGCCAGAATCAGCGCAACGTCCTTGTTGTTCATCAGGGCGTTGGTCTTATCCATGGTCGGCATTTCGATCCATTGGATACAGTTCTCAGGAGCGCCGGCCGCTACTGCTGCGTCATGCAGGATCTTCGCTGCTGCCGCGCTGCACTCTTGCGCCGACGGGTGGAAACCGAATATAATAGGATTACGTGTCTTAGCTGCAATCAACGCCTTGAACATCGTGGTGGATGTAGGGTTGGTTACCGGTGTGATACCCATTACAATGCCGACCGGCTCGGCAATCTTCTGGAAGCTGTCGTAAGGGTTATCTTCAATAACGCCTACTGTCTTGTCGTACTTGATGCCGTGCCAGATATATTCCGTTGCAAAGATGTTCTTTGTGATTTTGTCTTCGTATACGCCGCGTCCCGTTTCTTCAACCGCCAGTTTCGCCAGATACATGTGCTTGTCGAGCCCGGCCAGTGCCATAGCATGTACGATCTTGTCGACTTGCTCTTGATCCAGGTTCATGTAGGCTTCCTGCGCCACCAACGCTTTATCTACCAAAGTCTGAATATACTCTTCAGCGGTAGGCTGCTTTACTTGGGCGGCCACTTCATTCTTAACTGCCATGTCTCTCGTCCTCCTGTAAATTTGTGGTTGTTTCTCTCTACACATTGATCATAACACAGCTTCTCCGTCTTGTATAGTGAAATCTTTCACAAAGTATAAAATTTTTTTGCTTTCTTTTCAAAGCGCTTACATTTTAGTTCCGATACGTTTACTTCTTCCTCTGCAACGGCAGCGTATGATAACTCTTCCGGCTCGGCCCTTCTCCAGCGTACCTTATCGGGGTGTTCCATAGTACGCTCCCGGTTCCCAGGCATTCCTCTCATCCGTGGTTGCATCGTCTTTCGGCCACCCTGATTTTGCACCCTTATATAGAAGACAAAATCCTGTTCATGCGTTGGCGGGGGAGATTCAACTCGACAGAATGGCCGGTCACCGCGCCCTGCATTAGTGAAAATAATCACAATGTTGAAAAATCGACACTTTTTCCGTGTCTTTTGTCACCCATTATGAGGAATTTCATGTATAATTAATTTAAAATTTACTGAAAAACTGAGGGAATAAAGGGGATGTCGATTATGAACGACCATTATAATGTTATCGAAGCCCACGGAAACACCAACTGTTTCTCCGAACAGAACTTCAATCGGCTGCTGGTTACCATGAAAGAACGCGTCGTACCGGAAGGCTCCCACCTGTTCTGGGAAGGCGATTATTCCGATAAGCTGTTCTATATCAAGCGGGGGCGCGTCAAGCTGACCAAGTCAACCGACGAAGGCAAGGAACTTATTCTGTATATGTACCAGACCGGCGATATGGTAGGCCAGGCCGATCCCTTCTTCAGCACCAAGCACAGCTTCACGGCCGAAGTGATTGAAGAAAGCGAAGTCGGTGTGATTGAGCATAAGGATCTGGAGATTCTGATCTGCCAGCACTGCGATTTTGCCATCGACTTCATGAAGTGGATGGGCATTCATCACCGGCTGACGCAGACCAAGTTCCGCGATCTGATGATGTACGGCAAACCGGGAGCGCTCTGCTCCACGCTTATTCGCCTCGGCAACACTTATGGCGAGAAGAATGGCGACTCCATCCTGATCAACAAAAAGATCACGCATACGGATCTCTCCAACATGATCGGAGCCACGCGCGAAAGTGTGAACCGGATGCTCAGCGACCTCCGCAAGAAGGACGCCGTCGAGTATGAGAACGGCATGATTGTCATCAAAGACCTTGGGATGCTCCAGGATATCTGCCACTGTGAACTTTGTCCCAACGAAATTTGCCGCATCTAGTTCTTTCGGTTATTACCCCCTACTCACCTCAGTGAAACGGACCGTTTCAAAAAAATTCGGCGCCCTTATCGGGCGCCCTTTTTTTGTCCGGTTATTTCCCCTCCTTAACGGGGTACTAAGAATAGAAAAGAGCCTTTGATTTATGCTAAATTGGATAAAGCGTCAAAAGACCGACCATCTTAATCTGCGGACTATGAAGAAGAGGACTGGTGAACCATGCATAATTACGATTTCTCCCGAGTCGCCGCCGCATCGCCTGAAATGCGGGTCGCCGACTGCGAGTTCAACACCGCACACATTCTGGAAGTCATAGACCAGGCCGAAGCCCGCCAGGTCGAATACCTGGTCTTTCCGGAGCTCTGCATCACCGGCTATTCCTGCGGGGATCTGTTCATGCAGCGGAGACTGCTTGACTCCGCCAAGGATTCGCTGGTGCGGATTGCCGAGGCAACCGCAGGCAAGTCCATGATCCTGGTAGTCGGACTTCCGCTTGAAATCCGCGGCCGTCTGTTCAACAGCGCCGCCGTGCTCCAGAACGGCTCGATCCTCGGGGTCGTGCCGAAGACCTGCATACCCGGCTACAGCGAATTCTACGAGCCTCGCTGGTTCGCCGGAGCGGAGGAGCTGGAAGCCTCCGAGCTGCTGATCGGCGGCCGCCGGATTCCGATCGGCGCGGATCTGCTGTTCGTCTGCGAGAATGAGGCCAATCTGGTCTTCGGCGTGGAAATCTGCGAAGACCTCTGGGTGCCGATTCCGCCGAGCAGCCGGCTGGCCCAGGCCGGCGCCGTCATGGTCTTCAATCCCTCGGCCAGCAATGAGCTGGTCGGGAAGGCGGACTACCGGCGGCAGCTGGTGGCCAGCCAGTCCGCTTCCTGCGTGGCGGGCTATGTCTATGCCGCCAGCAACACGGGCGAATCGACCACCGACGTCGTCTTTGGCGGTCATTCCCTGATTGCCGAGAACGGCCAGATGCTGGCCGAATCGGACCGTTTTACCCATGAGAGCCGTCTGACCGTAGCCGATCTGGATATTTCGCGCATCCACTTCTCCCGGATCATCATGGGGACCTTCCGCGGCGGCTACGGCAGCGGAAATTACCGCGAGATCGGGTTCGCCGATCCGTCCGTCCGGAATGCCGAGCCCCGCAAGCTGGAGCGCCGCGTGGTGCCGAATCCTTTTGTGCCGGGCAATCCGGAACTGCGGAATGAACGCTGCCAAGAGATTCTCGCCATTCAAACCTCGGGCCTCATGAAGCGCATCCGCCATATCGGAACGAAGCAGGCCGTCATCGGCATTTCCGGCGGTCTCGATTCCACGCTTGCCCTGCTCGTAGCCGTCCGGGCAATGGAACAGCTGGGCCGCCCGGCAAGCGATGTCCTTGCGGTTACCATGCCGGGCTTCGGCACCACGAACCGGACCTATGACAACGCGGTCGGCTTGATCCACGCGCTCGGCGCGTCGATGAAGGTGGTCGACATCAAGGCAGCCTGCCTCCAGCATTTTGCCGATATCGGCCATGATCCCGATGTGCATGACCTGACCTACGAGAATGTCCAAGCCCGCGAACGCACACAGATTCTGATGGATCTCGCCAACAAGAACGGCGGCATCGTAGTGGGAACGGGCGACCTCTCCGAGCTCGCGCTCGGCTGGTGCACGTACAATGGCGACCACATGTCGATGTACAGCGTGAACTCCGGTATTCCGAAGACGCTGATTAAATTCGTCGTTCAGTGGTACGCCGACTACGAGGCCGACGAGACGGCTCGCAAGTATCTGCATGATATTATCGCGACCGGCATCAGTCCCGAACTTCTGCCGCCGTCCGCGACGGGAGAAATCGTTCAGCTGACCGAGAACATCCTCGGGTCCTACGATGTGCACGATTTCTACCTGTACTACATGCTGAGAACAGGCGCTCCGCCGGCCAAAATTCTTTATCTGGCCGAGCATGCCTTCGAGGGCACGTTCCCCCGCGAGCAGCTTGTCGAATGGATGAGGGTGTTCTACAGCCGCTTCTTCTCCCAGCAGTTCAAGCGTTCCTGTCTGCCGGACGGGCCGAAGGTCGGTACGGTCAGCCTCTCTCCGCGCGGCGACTGGCGCATGCCAAGCGACGCTTCGGCTGCGCTGTGGCTTAAAGAGATCGAGGCGCTCTAGAGGTAAGGGTGCTCTAGAGATAGAGATGCCGGCATCTCCGCCCGCAACCTCAAAGTCCAAAAAGATCCGCATCTTCCCGAGGGAAGATGCGGATCTTTTGCATGCAGAGCCGTAAAGATCAGGTATACTGGCAGGGAAAGGAGAATGGATCGCAATGAAAATATTTCTAAAGCTGAATGGCTTGGCTCTTCTCTACGGAATCGGGTGCTGGATTCCCGCCGAATTGTTCGTCAATGTGTACCGTATCCAGCGGATTTGGAAGCTCCAGCATACTTATTTATTCATCTGGCTCCTGGTGATTTCGGCTGGTCTCGCAGGAACTCGGCTGGTCTATGCGCTAACCAAGCGCTGGCTCGGCCACACCCGGCTTAAATATCTGCTGATGCTGCTCTGGATTCCCTATTTCATCCTCCTGATTCTGGGCTTCGCCGAGCTGTATCCCATTCATGATCCCGCCGAGGTTCCCCTTCCGGCCATCGGCCTTGTCCTTATCGCCTGGTGCATGGTTTACCCGTTCTGCATTGCGGCAGTCAACGCGGCTGTCGATATCCGCCGAAGCCAAGCTTAACGCTCCAATAGAGCAATCTCCACTTCATCCTGCGGCATCAGCTTCATGTCGATGCCTCCTGCCAGCAGCAGCTTGCCGTTGACCTTCAGCTTCCAGGCCCACTCTCCGGTTGGCATATAGCCCTCGACTTCACCGATGCCCCGGCCGTTCTCGTCCAGGTTCACCTCACCGCTATGAAGGAGCAGGCTGCGAACCGTCATCTCTTCCGCATACGGGTACACGTAGCTGTGGCTAAGCTCCTGACGCTCCCTGCCGCCGCTGACGGAGAGCAGCACGTACTGCCCGGTAGAACCGGAGTTCTCCGGTTCGGCAGACAGCGTCAGGTGATCGCCCGGCGCCAGCTTGCGGTCCCAATCGTCCGCTTTCAGCGGGTCGCCGTTCAGCTTGAGGCGCCAGGAGAGGCCGGGAACCAGAGTGATTTTGCTGACCCCCGCAATGCTTCGGCTGTCATTCGAGAAATGGGCAACCCCGCTCTCGGACAGCAGGTCGCGAACCGTCATGCCTTCCCGGTACAAGTCGCCCGGCCGCAGGCTCCCGCTCTCTTTCAGTGTGCTTCCGTTCACTTCGTAAGAGAGGGTCGGGCGGATATTTCCCGCCGAGCCCGTCCCTTCGTTCTTGTTCGTATCGTTCAACGAGCAGCCGGCTGCCCCCAGCAGCAGAAGCACCAAAAGGCAGAGGCCGGCAGTCTTCCGTATCGGGTTCATCTCTGGTCACCTTCCTACAAAGACCGGATCCAGATAAATCCGCTCTCCTCCCGAAGGCTTCAGGTAGGCGCCAAGAGCGATGAAATCCAGTCTGCGCACGTATACTCCCGTCATCCATCTGACCTGCACGCTCCCTCCCTCCGATTCATAGCGAACCGTAGGCGCCGGGAGCCATTGCTGAAAAATCCCAATTCCGCGCGTACTCCGCGGACGGCACTCATAGGGACGGTCATGGAGTCCGCTTCTACTCCAATAAGTCGGAACCAAATAAGCGGCGATATCGGCCAGTTCCTCCCCGTTCCAGAACAATTCGTCCCGCAGGAGCGGGTGAAGCAGCATCGTCTTCTCGAACTGCGACCACACGGAAGCCTGAAGCGCCAGGCTGCACAGCTCTACCGGGCTGGAGAGCGGGTCTCTCTCAGGAACGCCGGCTCCGTCAGGGCCGATGGGCGGTGCGGCGATCCCGCAGCCGATGCATTTCCAGCCCAGGCTGCTCTTGATCCACTTCTGAAGCAGTGTTCCGGGTTCTTCACTCCCCGCTCCGTACAGACGCCGGATGTCTTCGAGCCCAAGACCGGTAGAGGCCTGCCACCAGCCGTCGGGGTAATACCCGCTCAGAAGCGCGAACGCTTTGCTGTATATGCGCTGCACCCGAACGGAGGCAGTCCGAAGCTCTAAGATGTCCTTCTCGGCATAGCGGATATCGGCTGCTGTCAACAGGGTATTCATACGGCATCGCCTCCCAGTGTCGTTGTTACGGCAGGGACCAATTTTTGGTAAGCGCTTCCACGTTTAGTTGTACTTTTAACTATCTCATGATTTGAACACGGGCGCAACTGCCCGGCTGAAGAAACGGCGCAACTCCGCAATCCCCATCCTCCAACCGGGCGCACTCCCGCCCCTATTTAATCCACTCTTCCGCCCAAAGCTGAATCTGACTCATGACCGGCTTCAGAGCACGACCCTTGTCCGTCAATTCGTATTCGATCCTTACCGGCGTCTCGGGATAGACGTGCCGAACCAGGATGCCCTCGCACTCCAGGTCCTTCATCCGCTCGGAGAGCATCTTGTCGCTCATCGAGGGAATCAGACCGGATATATCCTTGAACCGTTTCGGGCCATCCATCAGCGACTGAATAATCAGCCCGTTCCAACGTTTGCCCAGAAAGGAAAAAGCCGTCTCGAACCGGGGACACATCTTCGTCATATGCGGTTCTGCCATTCCATTTCACTCCTCTTGTCCATCCAAAACTTACGTTTAGTTAGTATATATAATTTTAACATATTTTGGCCCTGCTGAAAACGGCTTGCGCAAAAAAAGGCGATTCCAGATTCAGGCCTGCTTCCCGGGGCCGGCTGCGATGGCTTCGCTGACGACAAACGCCAGATCGTCATTTCCGAACAGCGACAGCACGCCCAGCACGGTATCGTTGGAAATATCCCCCGCCTCGTCCGCCGGAACCGTCAGCGCCAGAGCCCTGTCCAAAGCGGGATTCTCCCCTTGATTGGGATAGGCGCGCAAGTAGAGCTCCTTCGGGTCCAATCCCCGATTGACGCACCACTGGGCAAAAACCAGAATCATCATCTCTTCTTCCTGCCGGTACGTCTCAATGATCCGCTCTTCTACAGCTTTGCGGGTCTCGTCTTCCATCTGCCGATTCCTCCTGAAGTTCATTATCCGCGGGACAGCCGGTCCGCCAGCTTATGCGCTGCCAGCACACGGCCCGCCCCGATGCTGCAGCCCGAGGGCTGCCCGATGTGATCCAGAAAATGCGCAACCGCACCGCTGAAGCCCCGTCGGTCCAAAAGGGTATCCCAGCTGCCGCAGCCCAGCGTGCGGGCCGGACGGCTCTTCTCCTGAAGAATAGCCTGTTCCATATCCTGAACGATCGCCGAACGGCCCTCTCCGTGCAGCTCCAGCCGCTCGGCATCGGCTCCGCTGTCGCGGGCCATCCCGAATTGTCCAAGCGCTCCCTGCCATTCCAGCGAACCCGAAACCCGGAGCAGCCGTCCTTCCCCGTCGCGGAGCAGCCGGGCGCCTTCCAGCGCCGCCTCGTCGCCGCCCAGCCACAGCAACAGATCCAGCATGTGGATCAGGTCGTCATGTACCGTCTCTCTGGCCGTGAGCGGCTGCAATCCCGTGCGGTGCTTGTAAGCAGTCAGGAAGCCGGGACGGCCCGCCTGTTCCACCCACTCTCGGGCTTGAAGGTACAGAGGGGCGAACCTGCGGTTGAAGCCGACGGCAAGCAGCAGGCCCTTCTCTTCGGCGCTCTGCGCCATTTCGGCCGACTCTTCGAGCCGGTAGGACAGCGGCTTGTCCACATACACGGCTCTGCCCCGTTCCAGACATTTCATAACCATATCATAATGGGCGGGCGTCGGGCTGTGAATAAATACGGCGTCAATCTCCCAATCCAGCATTTCTTCCAGCGATACGGTTCCCCGGGGAAGCCGGTACTGCTGCACCGTCCGCTCCACGGTGGCCGGCGAAGAACTGAGCACGCCCGCGATCTCGACACGGCGAAGCTGCGACAGGAGCGGCAGGTATACTTTGCGGGCGATATCGCCCAGGCCTGCGATTGCAATGCGTATAGGTTGATTGGGTACCATTCTTATCGACCTCCGGCTGATGCGCCTCTTTCTTACCAGCATAGTATAAGAAAGCCCCTTCTGTACACCTGAACCGCTTCAAAAAGCAGGCGGCGTCCGGTATGATGAGGGAATGAGAACCCTTAAGAACGAGTCTTCGATGAGACCATGGCTCGCTGTCCTTGTTTATGTTATGGTGCTGGGCGCGGCGTTTATGTACAGACATCCGATTTTGGACTGGCTGGAGCGGGGGCATCCTCCGCTGCTCGGGCTGGCCGCGGCGATTGCCCTGGCGCTGTTTCCGATAATGCCCTATAAAGCGGTTATCGCCCTGTTCGGCTATGCGTACGGCAGTCTCGTCGGCGGACTGCTCTGCTGGCTGGCGACCACCGTATCGTCGACCGCGTTCTACGCCTTTGCCCGCTGGCTGCTACGCAGCCGGGCGGAGGCGTGGCTGGAGAAGCGGCCGCGGGTGCAGCGGTGGTCGGACGCGGCGCGCCGGCGTCCCTTTGCCTCCCTGGTTGCTGCCAGGCTATTGCCTTTTATTCCCCAAATTGCCGTCAATGTCAGCGCCGGGGCGGCGGGCATCCCGTTCGTTACTTTTCTCGTCGCCTCCGGCATCGGCAAGCTTCCGGCCATTGCCGCATTCGCCCTGCTCGGCGGAACTGCCCGCCAGCATCCCGGCACGGCGGCTGCGGTGCTGGCCTTGTATGCGGCTGCGGCAGGAGCGGTGATTCTGTCACTCCGGCGGCAATGAGAGTTGGAAATTCGCAATTTAATGGTCTACAATTAATTCTGACAATGTGATACACTTCATTGACTACAGAGCTTGGAGGGATTAGCAATGAGCGAGAAAGCGACATTCGCGGGCGGCTGCTTCTGGTGCATGGTGTCTCCGTTCGAGGAGCTGCCGGGTATTCTGGACGTGGTGTCCGGCTATACCGGCGGGCATACATCCAACCCGACCTATGAAGAGGTCTGCTCGGAGACCACAGGACATGTAGAAGCGGTTCAGATTACGTTTGATCCTGCGATTTTCCCATACCGGAAGCTGCTCGAGCTGTTCTGGCAGCAGATTGATCCGACCGACGCCGGCGGGCAGTTCCATGACCGCGGTTCTTCTTACCAGACGGCTATCTTCGTCCACAGCGACGAGCAGCGGCGGGAAGCCGAGGCATCGAAGGCGGAGCTGGAGAAGAGCGGGCGGTTCGACAAGCCGATCGTAACGCCGATTCTTGAGGCGGCGCCTTTCTATCCGGCCGAGGACTACCATCAGGGCTATCACCGCAAAAATGCCGGCCACTATAAGCGCTACCGCAAGGCCTCCGGCCGCGAAGCCTTCATTGAGACCCACTGGGGGCACAAGGAAGATCCGGAGAGCCTCCGGAACCGGCTGACGCCGCTCCAGTATGAAGTCACGCAGAACAGCGCGACCGAATCCCCGTTCCGCAATGAATTCTGGGACCACCACGGCGAAGGAATTTATGTGGATATTGTATCGGGCGAACCGCTGTTCAGCTCCCGGGACAAATACGACTCGGGCTGCGGATGGCCAAGCTTCACCCGGCCGATCCGCGATTACTCCGTCAAGGAGAAGACCGATCTCAGCCATATGATGATCCGGACCGAGGTGCGCAGCCGGGAAGCCGACTCTCATCTGGGGCATGTCTTCCCCGACGGGCCGGGACCGGAAGGCCTGCGGTACTGCATCAACTCCGCCGCCCTCCGCTTCATTCCGAAGGAAGAACTGGAGAAGGAAGGCTACGGCGAGTACAGCGTGTTGTTCCAGGACTAAGCTGTTCCAGAACTATGGCGTTCCACGCCTACCTTCCGTCAAAATCAACGGCAGTCCCCGATCCGCCTCAGGCGAACCGGGGACTGCCGTTTTGCCGTGAACGAGCCGCACACCGGCAGCAGCCGGCGAATTCGCGTCCGCCCGGCCCCTGCCTAGCGCTGACCGTCCTCTTCGGAGCTTCCTTCCCGAAGATCGTCTTCTCCGGAAGGCAGAGGCGGATTGGACAGCGGAATAGCTGCTGCGCCGTTATCCGGGTCCGGGCGCCGGGACCGCTGTTGACCCCGCCGTCTTAGAAGCAGGAAGACCGCCAGAGCCACTCCGGCAAGAAAAAGAAACGGCAGCGCTCCTGCGAAGAAGACGAACAGCCACTGGGCGAATGCCGACAGACCGCTCAGCGTTCCGGACAGAGCATCTCCGGCCCGGCCGACCAGTGACGGGCTCTCCTTCTTCTCCAAGCCGCCGGCCCCGCCGCTCTGATAAAGATGCATTTCAATCGTGGAATACCGGACGTTCTGATCAATATAGCGCATCCGTCCCTTGATCCGTTCGATCTCTTCCTGAACCTTGTTCAACTCATTGGCGAACGCCACCAGATCGGAAGCCTTGGTCGCCTTCTTCATGAAAGCCGCGTACTGCGTCTCCAGCAGTTCTTTGGCCCCGAGTCTCGCTTCCAGATCGACGTATTCCTCCGTGACATCGAAGCCTTTCAGGCTGCGCTCCATGGAGGCATGCGGAATCTTCTCCAGCTTGGCGAGCAGGGAGGAGAACCCTTGGGCCGGCACCTTGAAGGTGAAGGTTCCGCCTCTGGCTTCTTCCGAAGCGCTCTCCGTGAACTGGACGATGTAGCCTCCGGCCGCGCGGACCGTGTCCTCCACCTTAGAGGAGGCCGACTCATAATCCTCCACTTCCATCTCGAAGGAAGCATGATAGACCAGCTTCTTGCTGATTGCATCCGCTTCCCCCGGACCTGCTGCCATCTCTTGGGCCCCCGTGTTCCCGCCCTCCGCTCCAAGTCCGGCTTCGTCCACATCCATCTTGCTTGCCGAATTCCCTACTTCTGCGCTTGCGGCTTTCGCTTCAGGGGCCGCTTCTGTAACCGCCGCCTGGTTGTTGACACCGCCTCCCGCTCCGTCGCCCGAAGCAGCCGAATGGGACCGGGTGTCCGCATCGTTGCCCGAACCGCAGCCCCCGAGCGCCAGGACCAGCATCAGCAATCCTGCCCGTAATCCGTTCCTTAGACCCCGCTTTGTCATTGTAACGCCTCCGCCTCATCCGCGGTCTGTCCGCGTTTAGTCGAACCGGCGATCTCCCGTCGTTCCGTTCTTTGTCTGCAGGCGGAAGAAGAGCTCCGGTTGATCCCCAGACGTTTCCAGCGTCTGGAAGGTTGCGGACTGTCCTCTGATTTTTGAGCCTGGCCGCGGACCGTTCTTCTTGATATAATGAAAGCGTTACCGCGAGGTCAACAAAAAAAAGCCCTTGCATGCTCGGCATGAGGGCGTCCGGGTCTCCCGGGAGTCAAGCTCCACCTTGCTCCCGCAGGGACCGCTGCTATGAATAAGAACAGGAGGTGAAAGACATGGCACAAGGCGTCGTGTGCGAGGTGAACACTTGCACTCACTGGGCAGAAGAGAACAAGTGCAGCGCAGAATCCATCTTCGTTGCGTTCAACGCTCACAAGGAAGCGGCCAACCGCGCGGAGGAGACAGACTGCAAAACCTTTGAAAGCAAATAAGCTATACCTAAGCCATACTTCCGGCCAAGAAGGGACCCTCCACGGTTCCTTCTTTTCATTTTTATTTTAGCAGCAATGAGAATGATTATCAAGATCATTTTGTTGCCGGATCAGCTCGGCCCGGGCCCTGCGGGCAGCCTCCACCATGTGCCGAAGCGAGGCCTCGGTCTCGGCCCAGCCGCGCGTTTTGAGACCGCAATCGGGATTGATCCAGAACTGTCCGGGGGCCAGTACCCGAAGGGCCCGTTCGATGCCGGACAGCATGCTCTCCGTATCCGGCACTTGTGGACTGTGGATATCATAGACGCCCAGGCCGATACCCTTGCGGTAGCGGTTGCCTTCAAAAGCCGAGACCAGTTCTCCGTGGCTCCGCGAGGATTCGATCGAGATAACGTCGGCATCCAGGGCGTCGATCGCATCGATCATGTCGCTGAACTCGCAGTAGCACATATGGGTATGAATCTGGGTAGCCGGCCGGACCGGGCTTGTGGCGATGCGGAAAGCCCGGACCGCCCAACGGAGATAATCCTCCCGCTTGTCCGGCTTCAGCGGCATTCCTTCCCGAAGAGCGGGCTCATCCACCTGAATCATGCCGATCCCCGCTTCCTCCAGCGCGAGCACTTCCTGCCGCAGCGCCAGCGCAATCTGGCCGGCGATCCGCTCGCGGCTGATGTCGTCGCGAAGGAAGGACCAGGCCAGTATCGTAACCGGGCCGGTGAGCATCCCTTTGACGGGAGAGGACGTCAGCGACTGGGCATAAGCGGTCTCCTCCACGGTCATCGGGCCTCCCCAAGCCACGTCCCCGTAGATAATCGGCGGCTTGACGCAGCGGGAGCCGTAGGACTGTACCCATCCCCCGCGGGTGAAGAGGAACCCATCCAGCTTCTCCCCGAAGAATTCCACCATATCGGTTCGTTCAAACTCCCCGTGGACCAGAACATCCAGGCCGATATCCTCCTGTCTGCCGATCGCTTCCCGGATCTGTCCGCGGATGAACGATTGATAGCGTTCGTTCTCCCAATCGCCTCGCCGCCACTTGAGGCGGGCCTGCCGGACGTCCGCCGTCTGCGGGAAGCTGCCGATCGTCGTGGTCGGCAGAACCGGGAGCTTCCAGCGAAGACGCTGCAGCTCGGCCCGCCGCTCGAAGGATTCGCTTCGGCGCTCCGAGGCTTCGGTCAGCCCCGCTTCGAGAGCCGCCACATCGGCCCGGTTCCGTTCAGGCAGCGCCCGCAGAACCGCCAGCGCCGCCCGGCTCTTCCCCTGTTCCGCCGCCTCTCCTCCCCCGGCCGCTTCGCCCAGCTGCCAGAGCTCCTCCAGCTTCTCGTCGGCAAAAGCCAGTGCAGCCCTTACCTCCGGCTTCAGCTCCGTCTCGGTCCGGACGGTGACCGGCACATGCAGCAGGCTGCACGACGGCTGCAGGAGCAGCCTTTCGGCAGGAACCGCCGCCAGCAGCCGCTCCGCGATTGCCGACAGCGCCTCAGGGTCGGCGCGCCAGATTCCTCTCCCGTCAATCACCCCTGCAGCCAATGTTTTGTCTTCCGGCCAGCCGCTGCGCTCTATGAAGCGGAGAGTCGCCCCGCCGTCATGGACCAAGTCCAGGCCCAGACCGGCTACAGGCAGCTTCAGAAGCTCCTCCAGCGGCTCTGCCGCCTCAAAATAGGTCTGAATCAGCAGCTTCAGACCCGGGGCCTCAGCCGCAAGACTGCCGTAGATCCTCTGCAGAAGGCGGAGGTCGCCGGGTGCCAGCCCGGTTACAATCGCCGGCTCGTCGATCTGCACCCATTCCGCTCCTTCTGCCTCCAGTTCCTTCAGTATCCGGGCATACACCGGGAGGAATCGTTCCGCTTGGCTCCCGATTTCTTCCGGCCCGCAGCCCTTGGAGAGCTTCAGGAAGGTATAGAGCCCGACCAATACCGGACGGCCGTGGATGCCGGCCCGCTCCCGGGCGGCGCGGAACGCTTCCAGCGGCTTGTTCCAGAGCAGTTCCGGCTGCGCGTCTCCGAGCTCCGGAACGATGTAATGATAATTCGTGTTGAACCATTTCGTCATTTCGCAGGCAGCCGCTCCTTCGCGTCCGCGGGCCATGGCATAATACAGTTCCCGGCTGACCGGTCTCCCGGGAACAGCGCCGAAGCGCTTGGGGATAACGCCCATCATGACGGCCATATCAAGCATGTGGTCGTAATAAGTGAAATCGCCGACCGGGATCACATCCAGACCTGCCGCCTTCTGCTTCAGCCAATTCTCCGTCTCTCTGGCCTGAAGCCGCTTGTCCAGTTCCGCCTCCCCAATGTCTCCGCGCCAATAGGCTTCCAGCGCCGTCTTCCATTCGCGGTTCTCTCCGATCCGCGGATATCCCAGATTGCCTGTCCTGATCCGGCTTCCCATCTCTCCCACACTCCTCTTGAGAATTGATACAGTACCTATTGATTGACTCAAAAACTCGTTGTTATAAGAATCGGGCTCTTCATACTTCGAGCCTCGCCTTCCTTCCTGTCCGAGAACCGGAAGCGCCCGGGCAGCTCCGCAGCCGGCTTGCTTCCAAGCTTAACGCCGAAGAAGGCCTCCGCGCAAGAGCGCAGAGGCCTTCCAGGTTATACCCGTTCCTTATAGTCGGTTATAGGAAAAAGATATAGACCACGCCCGCCAGCACGATCCGGTAGACCGCGAAGGGGACCAGCTTGATGCGGTTAATGAGCTTCAGGAAGAAGCGGATGGACAGCAGCGCGAACACGAAGGCGCTGATGAAGCCGGCGATGAAGAACGGCAGCGAATCGGCTGTGACGTACTGCCAGTTCTTGGCGATGGACAGCGCGCTCGCGCCAAGCATGATCGGCACCGCCATGATGAACGTGAAGTCCGAAGCGGCCCTGTGGCTCATCCCGAGCAGCACGCCGCCCGAGATCGTGGAGCCGGACCGCGAGAAGCCGGGCCACAGCGAGAAACACTGCACGAGGCCGATCAGCAGCGCCCGGCCGTATGTCATTTGGTCCACGCTCTCGATCCGGGGCTTCTTCGGAGCGAACCGGTCCGCGGCAATCATCAGCAGCGCGCCCAGAACCAGTCCGACCAGCACGGTGCGGGTCGAGAACAGGTGCTCGTCTATGTAGTCTTCCAGCAGCAGTCCCAGCACACCGGCCGGCAGCAGACCGACAATGACCTGGGACAGCCGCAGCCGCCCCCCGGCCTCGGCCCGGGAAGCCGCAGTCGGCGCAGCCTCTCCGGTCGGACGGCTCAAGCGTCCCAGACCGAGAAGGTCCAGGAAGCGGTTCTTGAAGATGATTACCACCGCCAGTATAGAACCGAGCTGAATCACTACTTTGAATGTATTTGCCGGATATTTGCCGAGAAATTCCTGCGAACGCAGCCACATGTCGTCCACGAGAATCATATGTCCCGTGGACGAGACCGGTGCAAATTCGGTCAGACCCTCCACAAGGCCGAGAATGATCGCTTTTAGAATATCAAGAATCGCCATGGTCAGCCTCCCAGGTAGGTAATGGATAAATAAAGTGTGATCGATTGCAAGAAGTTATCAACGCGTCTGTCCGGCACGGCGTCTGCGCAGGAACCAATATCCGATCAGCAGGATCGCGCCGGCAATGGCGGCATAGACGATTCCGGAGTAGATTTCCATGAAACCCGACACATGATGCCAGGATTCTCCAAGTGCGGCGCCGATCAGAACCAGAACCAAGTTCCAGAGCAGGCTTCCCGCCGCCGTTAACAGCATGAATGGTGCGAACTTCATCCCCGACATCCCCGCAGGCACCGAAATCAGGCTCCGAACCAGCGGAATCACCCGGCAGAACAGGACCGTCCAGTAGCCGTAGCGGTCGAACCACGCCTGGGCCTTGCCGATGTCTTCCTTCCGGATGCGAAGCACCCGCCCGTATTTCTCCACCAGCCGTTCCAGCCGATGGCGGTCGAGCAGCCGTCCGACGCCATACAGAATGGCCGCGCCCAGCAGAGATCCCGCCGTTGCGGCAGCCGTAACTCCCGCGATGCTGAGTCCCGATTCGATCGTCATGAAGCCGCCGAACGGCAGAATGACTTCCGACGGAATGGGCGGAAACACATTTTCAAGCGCCAGCATCAGGAAGATGCCGAGATAGCCGAACTGTTCCATGAAGTCCGTAATCCATGACCTCATCCGATCCCTCCCAGTCAAGTTTTTTTCAATTATACCTAGCATAAACCGCTGCCGCAAATTTCTGAAACAAGCAAGCGCTTTCTTGAAAACACAAAAAACAGCCGCTCCAAGAGCGGCTGTCTCATAAGGTCTCCCGCTAATGCGCCGGCAGGGAACGTTCAAGCTTCTCCCGCCGCCGTCTCCGGCAGACCGGGCAAATTGCCCTGCGGCTGTGAAGACGCCCGCTTGGACTGCGGCTTGCGCCGGACACCGAGCGAGGTGATCCATGTAATCATCTGGCCGGCGACAACGACCGCCATGGCCGTGTACAGCGTTTCTCTCAGCGGCATGTACAGCAGGGAGAGAAGAAGAACGCAGACATCCATCAGGATAAATACCGTTCCCACCTTCAGTCCTTTCCATTCGCTGATCAGCACGGCAAAGATATCGTCGCCTCCGCTGGCTCCGCCCGCACGCAGCACCATACCCGCTCCGAGACCCGTGAGCAGTCCCGAGAGCAGCGCCGCCAGCGGCAGGTTGCCGTTCAGGTCAATGACGAGCGTCGAGTAACGCTCCATCCATCCGTAGAATACGGTGAATGCTCCGGCCGACAGCACGGTGCTTCCGACGAATCCTTTGCCCTTAAGCGCCATGGCAATCAACAATACCGGCAGGTCCAGAAGCAGCGTGCTGAGGGACGGAGACAGCCCGAAGATATATTTGCCGAGCAGAGAAAGACCGACAAATCCGCCTTCCGTCAAATGATTCCTGTAGTTGATGTGAAAATACGTAAAGGCCAACAAAAACGTTCCGAACAAAATAACCGTTAACCGAAGCGGATGCCATCCGCTGTGTTGCTTTCTCATACATACTCCCCTTGTCGTGAATGCGGCTGAACGTCAGCAGCTTCTACGGCGCCGGGAAGAACGTCTAATTATGCGCCTTCGCATGTTGTTCCCTTCCTTTGCCGTGGCCGCTGACGTCTGTAGACGGTACGCACCTTCAGGCAAGGAAGCTAAGTATAAGAGAGATCATAACGTTTCCAAATCGTCCTTGGGGATTTTGTCCTTCGGGGACACATGGTATCCTGATCCTTTCCTGGTTGGGATTTGCTTCTCTTCTCATTATACCACGGCGAAGCCGGCGGCTAAACACCCGGGTCAGGCTTTCCAGCAAAATAAATCACGGGCCTGCCTCTACGAGACGCCGTGCCCCCGCAGCAGCCGGTTGACCGTCTCGCGCCGGACGCCGATCAGCTGGCCGATCTCTTCCTGCGTCAGCAGCTCGGTAATGGCTACGCCGTGCGAATAATCATTGAGCCACTTGCTCAAAAGCTCCAGCCGTTCGGCGGGAGAGCCAACGGTGAGATGATCCAGCCGGGTCTGCATGAACCGCACCTTCTCCTGCAGCAGCAGCGCAATCTCCATCGCCTTGCCCGGCTCTTCGTTGACTTCGCGGTACCAGTCGGCTGCCGCCACCGGCTCCACCTCGCTCCGCATCAGCGCCACGGCTGTACCATGCGCTTCCTTGGGCGTGATCAGCGAGTGGTGGGGTACGGTCTCTCCCGGATAAAGAATGTTGAACAGCACGGCATTGCCGTTCTCATGAATACGGGTAACCTTGAACAGACCGCTCCGAATGTGGAACAACTGGCTGCATTCATCTCCCTGGCGGAACAGGATCTCGCCTTTATGCAGTATCACGGGCTTTTGCCCCCTTTGTTCAAAAATAAGTTCGTTCGCCTAATTCCTGCGGCCGGAACCGGCATAAATTGAATCATAGCCTTCTGGAAGTACGGCCCTATAGCCATATCCTGAAATGCAAAGCGGGTGGGAGAACGGTGCCTAAGAATAACGGGAACAACGGCAATCAGAAAGGACGGTCCTCCGAAGAACTGACCCCCGAGGAGTATGCCATCATCGCAGCCGCGCTTACCGCGCTTGCCGACTTCTTCGCCTTCCTCTCTCTGATCAAGGCAAGGGAGAATACCAGCAACGATAATGCCACTTCCTCAACGTCGCAGATCACCGGTTCAAGCGGCGGACGGAGGCGCTGACTGCCCCTTCCGGCCGCAAGGGACCTCCTCTAGACTGCATGGAGCGGTATAGCTTCATGCCGGTCCAGAATTTCACGCACGCCCTTCTCGTCCGATTCCGCTTCTTCGCCCTGCAGAAGGACGAGCACCAGAATGCGCTTCAGGTCTACATGCCGCTCGTACAACTCCGCGTCCTCTGCCGGTATGCCCATGCTCATCAGTGAGACGACCAGCCCGTCTTCGCCGGGATCGTCTCCGAACTCGGCCCCCGCCGCCTTTGCCGCCGCCGCCCCGGACGCTACTGCCGTATCGGGCAGCAGATCAAGCCCGATGGCCAGGTTTCTGGCCGTGCCGAACAGCCCTTCGCTTCCGGGTCCCTCCTGCGGCTTGCGAAGGCCCGTATCCTGGCTGATGATGTCGGCCTCCTGCTTCTCCCTGGCAATCATCGAGATCCTGGCGGACTTGACTCCCTGTTCTCCCAGTTCTTCTATGGCAAGCGACGCGTCGCTCCGATGCCCGAATATGCCGATAATCAGTTTCGTCATCGCGCTTAGGCCCTCCTTCAAAGTGGTTTCCTCTCATTACCCTTTGCGGGAAATGATTGAACCCCGCGATACACCGGGTCGGCCGGGGCCTTTTGTGGTTATATAAGCATGTACATAGCCCAGCTAATAACCGGAGGTGCCGTCATTGCTCCAACATAAATATTACCGCACATGCATTGCCATCATTCTGTTCCTGCTGATCGTCTACCTCGGCTCCAAGGTATCCTTCCTGCTGGCGCCCGTCGGCGCCATTATCAGCCTGCTGCTCGTTCCCATGATGTTGTCGGGCTTCATGTACTATCTGCTCCGCCCGCTCGTCAATTATCTGGAACGGCGGAAGATCAAACGGCCGCTGGCCATTCTGCTGATCTATCTGGTCTTCATCGGACTGTTCGCCATCTTCTGGGTCGCCGTCTGGCCGACGCTGCAGGACCAGGGCAACAATTTTATCAAGAACGCCCCGAATCTGGTCCAGGATCTGCAGAACCAGTTCAACCAGCTGCGCGAGAATCCGACCACGGCCCGCTTCTTCAAGGGAGAATCGGATCTGACTACCCGGCTGTATGAATACCTGAACAACGGCGTGACCTGGGTGACCGACTCCATGAGCAACCTGATCGGCATTGTCTCCAGCATTGTCGTAGTCATCGCTACGCTGCCGATCCTTCTGTATTACATGCTGAAGGACAGCCACAAGCTGCCGGGCATCCTGCTAAGCCTGCTGCCGCGCAAATACCGCAAGGAAGGTCAGGAGACGCTCAACGACATTGACTCCGCGCTCAGCAGCTTCATTGTAACGCGGGTCATTCTGAATGTGATTCTCGGCATCATGTTCTATGTCGGCTTTCTGTTCATCGGACTGCCTTACTCGCTGCTGCTCGCGATCGTGTCCATCCCGCTGAACTTCATTCCGTATGTCGGAGCCATTCTCTCCGCGGTTCCCGTCCTGATTGTCGGGTTCATCGACTCCCCGATGACCGCGGTCTGGTCGCTGGTCATCATCATAGTCGCCCAGCAGATTCAGGACAATCTGCTCACTCCGATTATCTACGGCAAATCGCTCGACATCCATCCGCTGACGACCGTTGTACTGGTGCTGGTCGGCGGAGATTTCAACGGCATAATCGGCGTCCTGATCGCCCTCCCGCTGTACATGGTCGCCAAAATTGTCTTCCTGCGCGTCTATGGGATCATCCTTGCGGGACGCAGCGAGGACAGGCCCGCTTCGGAAGAGATCAAGTAGACGGACACATTGCCCGCAAGAGCAGAGCCAGGAAATGGAACCGGGCAGACGAACAAAGGGGACTTGCAGCTTAGCCGGATAACCGGCGGCGCAAGTCCCTGTCTTGTGTAGTCCGCTTTCCGGCGCTTATCCCGGTTATCCGCGGAGCGACCGGACTACGAATTGATGGTTGCCCTTGATCAGCGTTCGCCCGTCTTCCAGCGTAACCGAGCCCTTCGTGTGGGAGGCCAGCGTCGTATTCAGGGCGATCAGGCGATCTCCCTTCCAGACGGTTACCGCCGACTTGAAATAGACGGCGTTGTCGAACTGCTGGCGCTCGCGCATGCAGTAGCCGACCGGGTTCAGAGCAGGCGGAAGCGCCCGCTCCTTGGGCGCCAGAGCCTTAATCATGACGATCTCCCGCAGGGGAACGCCCGTCTCCTGATGACCGACGACGATGCGGCCCGCCGCGGCGTCCCATTTACGCAGCACGCCCCGGAAGGTGACATACGGCGGTTCGCCGCAGTAGAGAATGACCGGCTTGCCGATCCATTGCCTCATGTCCGCTTCCTCCTTTCTTCCTATCCGTCAGTTGTGTCTCTGCGATTACTGCGGCTGTTGATCCGGTATGCTCCAGTCAATCGGCCTAAGGCCGTGTTCCTTCAGAAAAGCATTGGCCCGCGAGAAGGGCCGGCTCCCCAGAAAGCCCCGGTGCGCCGAGAACGGGCTCGGATGCGGGGACTGGATCACCAGATGGCGGCTCTTGTCGATGAACGAGCCCTTCTGCTGGGCATGACTGCCCCAGAGAATGAAGACCATCGGGTCAGGCCTGTCATTCAGCTTGTCCATTATGGCATCGGTGAACCGCTCCCAGCCCAGTCCTTTATGCGAGTTCGGCTGCCCCTCCCGAACGGTCAGGACGGCATTCAGCAGAAGCACGCCTTCCTTCGCCCAAGAGACGAGCGAGCCGTGGTTCGGTACCGGAACACCCAGGTCATCGTGCAGCTCCGTATAGATATTGCGCAGCGACGGAGGGACCCGTACCCCCGGCTTCACCGAGAAGCTGAGCCCTTCCGCCTGCCCGGGTCCATGATAAGGGTCCTGCCCCAGAATGACGGCCCGCGTCTCTGCGTAAGGCGTCAGCCGCAGCGCCGTGAACAGCAGCTCTTTGGGCGGATACACCTGATACTGCTTGTATTCCCGCGCCAGCGTATAGCGCAGTTCCTGAAAGTAAGGCTGCTGCGTCTCCTCGCGCAGCACCTCGTCCCAGTCGTTCCCGAACATGCTTCTTCCCCCTTCGGAGCGCTTACTTGCGCCCGTAATCCGCCTTGATCTCTCCCCATTCCCGGGTCTGCCATTTCAGTACCCGGTTCGGATAATCATGCGTGCGCAGCCAGTGCTCCGCGCGGTCGACCAGATTCCAGATTTCTTCGGTGGTTCGGTCCCGGGGCAGCGTGGTCGCCACCTTCTTCTGCTTGACCCATTTGATCGCGTTAAGGGAATCGCTGTAGACCGTCTTGGAGCTGCCCTCCCGGTGCAGCAGCGCCAGCGCATGGACGATGGCCAGGAACTCGCCAAGATTATTGGTTCCCTTCGAGATCGGCCCGCAGGCAAAAATCACGTCGCCCGTTCCGGTATCGACGCCCTTGTATTCCACCGGCCCCGGGTTCCCCCGGGTGCCGACATCGACCGAGATGCTGTCGTAGTCGATGCGCTCCGCCGGTTCTCCTCCGGCGGCTCCCGCCCGAGCCGTGCGCCCCGTCCGGGATTTGGCGGCCGCGCCCGAGCCGGACGAGCCCTGGCCCCAGCGGCCTTTCCACCCGCCCCGGTAAGCTTCCTCGGCTTCCTGGCGGGATTCATAGGATTTGTATTTTGCCCCTGTAAATTGATCCGTCTGCCGCCGGCATTCCGCCCACGAACCGTAGATACCCGGTTCCCGGCCCACCCAAACGACGTAGTATTTGGTCTTGGCCATCCTTGTCCACTCCTTGTTTCTGCGGCAAATCCTCATAAACTTCTGATTATGGTTCATACTAACCGACACAACCGCAACTTACAACCGTCAACCGCCGCTCCATACGGCTTCCACCAACCAAGGAGGGTTCCTGAATGATGAACAAATATGCCTTGACCGCCGGTCTGCTCGGCCTCGTCCTGCTGGCAGGCTGCGGCAACAACAACAATGACAATGGCAATAACAGCGCCGGGTCGCCGGCTCCATCCGGTTCTCCTGCGGCGAGCGCATCGCCCAGCCCGAGCGCCGGCGCAGGCGCTTCCGCTTCTCCCGCCGCTTCGGCCGACGCAGTCACCTCCGCCTCTGTCGTAGACAATGAAGAAGCCTTCAAGCACGCTATCGGCAAGGAGGGCACCTGGATCGCCGCTACCCTGAAAGACTTGACCTTCACCGAGGATCTGGTGCTGGAAGGGAAGTTCGTCCATAAAGACGAGACGATCCGCAAAATCGCCCTCTACACCCAGGACGCAGATCACAACATTACGAATTCGTTCCGCCTGACCGCTCCGAAGCTGACCATCCGCAGCGAGAACGCCCGCATTCAGGGCGGCACTTTTGTCGGGGATGTCTATGTGGAAGCCAACGGCTTCAGCCTGGTCAATGCCACGGTTGAAGGCAATGTGCATTTTGCTAAAGAGGAGTATAAGAAGAGCTTCAGCACAGCCGACCAGGGCAAGGTTACCGGCCAGACCGAAGTCATGGCCCATTAGAATTGCCCGGCTTCCGGCGGGAGAACCCGAATTCGCCCTCACGCTCTTGGGATATAACTCGCATCTTCCCTCTGCCCTGTTTCAACACAACGGAGCAGAGGGTTATTTATAGATGCAGGACGTTATAGACCAAGAGGAGGAACCATCATGAGCCCAATGACCCCATCCGCCAAAGCGGACAAAATAGAACGTCTATCCCGTGATATTCAAGATATGCAGGAGGAAGCCCGGCGCATTTCCTACGAACTCTCCGCCGTCCGCAACCGTACCGAGAACGGCTGGGAGTGGGAAGTGACTTTTTATGGCAAGAAGGTCCACATCCGCGCAGACGACTTTCTCCGGTTGGCGCAAGTCAAAGAGAATGCCAGCTCCAGAGAGCTGTTCAAAGAACTGGTCGCCTGGAAGATCCGTTCCCTGTCCATTTAATTCAACCCCCATTGCCCGCGAGAGGAGAATTCCCATGGAAGAACCGCGCAAGGATTTGCTCGACGAGAAACGAGGCAGCGGCGTTGATCCGATTCCGGAGCCCGACAGCCGGAAAGCCGATGCGGAAGGCTCCACCGCCGCTGTCGACGATGCTGTAAGCGGAATGATGGACAAGCTGGAGGAGAGTTTCTTCGGCAAGCCGGAAGAACGCAGCGATTCCGGCCGGAAAACGAAATAAACGGGGCTAATGACGCCCCGCGGATTGACGCTTCTCCTATACCCTCCTATAATACGAAGAAAACTTATGAAACTAACGATCCTTGGAGGAGGAGCCGTCTATGCCGCAAACGTTGGAAAAGAATGTTGATTTTCTGGTAGCCGCTCTGTCCCAGACGTTCATCACTGCTCTGAAACTCGGAGAAGACGGGATGTATGAACGCGTCGGCTTCGGACGGGTAGAGAAATACTCCGGCGATTTGGTCCGTCTCCGCGGAATCGACGGTACTGTGAATCATTTCGAGCGCGGAGCCGTCCGGTTCCAGCGCCGGTAATTCCGCCAGAAATCGGCCGCGTCCTAGACGCGGCCGATTTCGATTGGAACGGTGAAGCGGAAGACGGAACCGCTCTGCTCGGCCGACGAGGCCGAAATCGTTCCGCCCATCAATTCCACTAACATTTTGCAGATTGACAGTCCGAGTCCGGTGCCGCCTGTGTGAGAACGGCTGCCCGCTCCAAGCTGAGTGAACGGCTGGAACAAGAGGCTCTGCTGTTCCTCGGAAATACCGATGCCGGTATCTTCCACGATGCAACGCAGGTCCATCCATTCCCCCCGCTGCGCCGCCTTCTCCATCCTGACAACGACCCCGCCCCGTTCGGTGAACTTGACGGCGTTGCCGATCAGATTTGCCAGAACCTGCCGCAGCCGGTTGGGATCCCCCAGCAGCAGCGCGGGAACGCCCGGATCGAACTCCAGATTCAATCCGATTCCTTTCTCCCTGGCCATCTCCCGGAACAGATCGGCCGTCTCGCCAACGGTCGCGTGCAGATCGAACAGCACACGGTCCAACTCCATTCTGCCGGCTTCCATCTTGGTGAAATCCAGAATGTCGTTGACGACCGACAGCAGCGCCTGTCCGCTTGTATGGATAATGTTCGCGAGGCGCTCCTCTTCTTCTCCCAGCTTGCCGGTTCGGAGCTGCTCGGACATCGCCAGAATTCCGTTCAGCGGGGTCCGGACTTCATGGCTCATCATAGCAAGAAAGCCGCTCTTGACGCGCAGCGCCGCTTCGGCCTTCTCTTTGAGCTGCTCCAGCACCCGGTTGGTCTCTTCCAGTTCCTCGGTCTTGAGCTGCAGCTCCTTGCGAACCTGATACAGCCGGACGAAGCCCTCGATCTTGCTCTTGAGAATGTCCGGCTGAAACGGCTTCGAGATATAATCGATCGCTCCCGCCGAATAGGCCAGCCGGTTATTCTCCAGCTCCGAAGTCAGCGAAGTCAGGAAGATGATCGGAACATCTTGCGATTTCCGGCGCATCTTAATTCGTCTGGCCGTCTCAAAACCATCCATTTCCGGCATCATGACATCCATAATAATCAAGGCGTACTCTTCTTCCAGCAGGTACCGCAGCGCCTCCATGCCGGAGGCCGCACCCACCAGCTCATACGGCGTATCCGTGAGCAGCGCCTCTATCGAGGTATATTCATCCGGGCGATCATCCACCAATAAAATGCGAATAGGATACTCCATAAATCCCCCTCTATCGAATCAGCCAGGCTTTCAGCACGGTTACAAGCTGCGTGGTATTGATCGGCTTGGAAATATAGTCGGAGGCTCCGGCCTCCAGACACTTGAGCCGGTCTTCCTCCATAGCTCTCGCCGTCAGCGCAATCATGACGAGACCGTCGTATTCCGACATCTGCCGGATTCGCTGCATGGTCTCATAACCGTCCATCTCCGGCATCATAATATCCATGAACATCAGCTCTACCGGCCCCTCGCTCTCCAGCAGCGCCAGCGCTTCCTTCCCGTTCTGGGCGAAGCGAATGTCCATATTGTAGCCCTCCAGCACACTGGAGAGAGCAAAAATATTGCGCATATCGTCATCGACGAGCATAATCCGCTTCCCGGCAAACGCCGCTTCGGGATTATGCAGCTTCTCGATCAGCTGCTGCTTGTCCGGCGGCAGATCGCGCAGTCTGCGGTGCAGATAGAGCGCCGTCTCGTCATAGAGACGCTCAATCGACTTGACGTTCTTGATGACAATGTTCTCCGCATAGTGGCGGATCCGCTGCTCATCCGTCTTGGTCAGTTCCTTGCCGGTATAGATAATGACAGGCAGCGTCTGCAGCTTGCGGTTGGTCTTGATCTGTTCCAGCAGATCAAAGCCCGAGATATCGGCCAGTCCGAGATCCAGCACCATGCAGTCAAAATGCAGCGCTCCGAGCCGCTCCAGCGCTTCCCGGCCGGTACCGGCCGCAATCACGCGCACATCGGGACTCTCGATGAATTCGACCAGGCTTTTGCGCAGATCGGCATTGTCTTCAACAATTAGCAGATTCTTCACCCGCCGGCGGATATAGGTCTCAATCTGGAGGAAGGCGGCCTCCAGCTCGTTCTGATCCCCCGGTTTCTTCCAGAATCCGAGGGCGCCCATGGCCAGACTCTGCTGATTCTCATCCGTGGTCGAGATGACATGGACCGGAATATGCCGCAGATCCGGCCGGCTCTTCAGCCGGCTGATGATGGACCAGCCGTCAAGAACCGGCAGATGAAGGTCCAGCACAATCGAGTCCGGCTTATAGGCATGGGCCAGAGCCAGCCCCTGGTCGCCCTGGAACGCCACAATGGCCTTGAAGCCGCGTTGTCGGGCCAGCCGGAGCAGAATACCGGCGAACTCCGAATCATCTTCGATAATCAGCAGCACATGATCCCCCGGCTCCAGGTCGTTCCGATCATCGTCCAGATCGGAGTATTGCAGCAGCTTCGGATTGGCGATGGAGATATCCGGCACGAACGACTCCCGGAAGCCGGGATTTGCGCGTTCGTCTGCCGGCCCGGCTTCGGGCAGCGGCGGCAGCTCCGAAGCTGCGGCCACCAGGGAGACGCCTTCCGGCGGCTCGGCCGCAGGCAGATGCAGCGAGAAGGTGCTTCCCTTGCCCTCTGCCGTCTCCACTTCGATACGTCCGCCAAGCAGCGAAGCCAGCTCGCGGCAGATCGTCAGGCCAAGACCCGTTCCGCCGTATCGGCGGCTGGTCGTGCCGTCCGCCTGCTGGAACGCTTCAAAGATATGGCCCAGCTTGTCCGCCGGGATGCCGATGCCGGTATCGCTGACGGCGAAGATCACTTCTTCTCCGCTCAGACGAACGGAGAGCGTAACGGCCCCCTGCTCGGTGAACTTCAGCGCATTGGTCAGCAGATTGTTCAGAATCTGCTGAAGCCGGTGGCCGTCGGTCATGAGCCATTCGGGCAGACGGCTGTCGCTCTGCGCCTCGAAGCGCAGGCCCTTCTTCTTGGCCTGCTGCTCAAAGTGCCGGAGCATCTGCAGGCGCACATCGGACAGGCGGACCGGCTCCAGGACCGCTGCCATTTTGCCGACCTCCAGCTTGGCCAGGTCCAGAATCTCGTCGATCAGCTGCAGCAAGTCTTTGCCTGCCGAGAATATGGTATGCACATATTCCAACTGCTTGGTTCCCAGGTTCCCTTCGCGGTTCTCTGCCAGAATCTGCGAGAGAATCAGCAGACTGTTCAGCGGCGTCCGAAGTTCATGGGATACATTCGCCAGAAACTCGGATTTGTACTGGGCGGCCATCCGGATCTCTTCCGCCTGGGCCTGAATCTCCAGCTTCTGCGCCTCGGTATGCTCCTTCTCATGCTTCAGCTTCCGGTTCGATTCCAGCAGCTCCTCGGATTGGGCCCTAAGCTCCTCGGTCTGTGCGGCCAGTTCATCGGCTTGGGCGGCAATCTCGAACTTCTGCGCTTCCGTCTGTTCCTTCTCGCGCTTGAGCCCCTCATTGGATTCCAGCAGCTTCTCCGCCTGCAATTTCAATTCTTCCGCCTGAACCCGCAGTTCCTCCGCTTGCGTCTCGATCTCCCGCTTCTGCGCTTCCGTCCGCTCCTGCTCGCGCTTCAACTCCAGATTCGATTCGAGCAATTCCTCCGTCTGTGCTCTCAGCTCTTCGGCCTGGGCTTCAATCTCTTCCTTCTGCGCTTCCAGCTCTTCCGTCTGCGCCCGAAGCTCTTGCGTCTGGGCCTGGAGTTCCTCCGTCTGGGCTTCAAGCTCCTCCTTCTGAAGAGACGTCTCCTTCAGCAGCGAATCGATCCGGGCGACATCGGACAGCGTATTGATCAACGTTCCCATATTGGCGCCCGCCCGTTCGGCGAACCGGCGCTCCCTCTCGCGCAGCGAGCCGGTCAGCGCCAGCTCGGCCACCGCCATGATCCGGTCCTCATGCCGAATCGGCATCAGAAGCAGCGCCTTCGGCAGCGTCTCTCCGAGGCCGGAACGAATTCTGAAATAGTCGGAGGGGAGCCCCTCCAGATAGACCGGCTGGCCATCCAGCGCGCATTGGCCGACCAGGCCGGATCCGAGTCTGAAAGCCTGGCCGGAGAGAGCCTCTTCATCATACGCGTAGCCCGCGCTGAACCGGGCCGCTCCGCCTTCCAGCACGTACAGCGCGCCGAAGCTTGCCCCGACCGCCGAAGCCAGACCGGCCACGAACAGCCGGGAGGCTTCCTGCAAATGCACCGTTCCCTGCATCCGGAGGGCCAGCTCCGATACCCGGTCGTTGATCCAGGCCTGCTCCTCCGCCTTCAGCCGAAGCAGCCTCTCTTCCTCGGTCTTATGGTATAAATCGGCGGCAATGGACTGAAAGGACCGCGCCAGGCCGGCGAATTCTCCCCGGCCTCCATTCAGGCCGTCCAGGCCGTCCGCCGGAGAGAGCGACCCTTCGGCCACATCCCGGGCGATTCCGCCGAGCCGTGTTATTCCCGCTTGAATCGACCCGGCCAGCTTCCCGAGCAGCAGGACTCCCGCCGCGGTCCCGCAGGCCCCGGCAATGACTGCGGCCACCCGCGGCCCCCCCGTTAGATAGAAGATCGAAACGGCAATCAGAACAGCGCCCAAAGCCATGAAAACGGCCGTCGCCAGCCGAATTTGAATTTTAAGATTCATTATGCCCATCCTTGTTGGTCGATTGTACAGAACACTTCCAATTATACTGTTCCCGCCCCGACAATGATAGCCAGCAGCCGGGAAGAAATTGAAGGGGGGCTCTTGCTCTCCTGAATCCTGTCTGTGTCGCCTAAGCTTCTTGGCCGCATAAAAAAACCGGCGCTCGTTCAAGCGCCGGCCTGCCGGTCCTCCGCTGCTTCCGCTCTGCGTGCGGCCTTGCTTGCGGCCAGCAGCTTCTCCATGCAAAGACTGGATGGACAATCCACATATTCTCCGTAGCGGTCAATAGGCAAGTATCCATGCTTCCGGTAGAAGCCCACTGCCTCAGCCTGAGGCTCCCCGGTCTCGAGGCGCATCACGGAGCAGCCGCTCCCCAGCGCCGCCTGCTCCAGACGCTCCAGCAGCGCCCGGGCGATCCCCTGATTCCGGTGCCCCGGCTCCACATAGAAGCGTTTCAGTTCACCGCAGCCGTCGTCCAGACGCTTGAACGCGCCGCAGCCGACCGGTTCATTCCCCAGATAGGCGACCAGAAAGAACATCCGCTGCACGGACGGATTCTGAAAATCGACGGCAAATATCTCCTCCGGCGGATACAGACCGGACAAGTAGACATCCAGCCGGGCAATAAGCCGTGATAAATCCGGATGTTCCGGCGGCACCGGCTCCAGCCGCAGCGTTCGTTCCATGTTCCGGCTCCCCCTTGTCAGCAATTTCAGGTTATTGTACAACCGATGCAGCGGTTCGTCCAGAGGGAGCGGCACAGCTTCGGCTGCGCAGAGCCCCCTCACTCCGCCTTATTCGTTGCAAGCCCCGGCGCGCAGGGAGCGGACGTACTCCGTGGGCGTCATATGCTTGATCCGGCGGAATACCCGGCCAAAATAGGTCAGGCTGGAATAGCCCACCTGCAGGGCAACCTCCTGCACGGTCATCCGGCGAAGCCGCAGCAGCCGGCTGGCTTCATGAATCCGAAGCATATTGATATATTCCACCATGGTGCTGCCGGTGGCGCGTTTGAACAAATTGCACAGATAATTCGGCGTCACACAGCAGATGCGGGCCGCTTGAGCAATGCTGATCGGCTCGCGGTAATGCTCGCTGAGATAGACCAGCAGCGGCTGAACGGCCCCTTCCGGCCGCTCAGGCTGCCGGGGTCGTCTTCGGCCGGCCTGCTGGCTGGCCAGTCCGAGCGAAGAGAGCAGATTCCCTCTTACCAGCTTCTCGTAGCCGGCAGGCCGGCTCTGGCAGCTCTGGATGATCCGGTCCAGACATTCCCGGACCTGGCGCGTCGCTTCCTGCCCCTCCTCGTAGAAGACCGGCAGCTCCGCTTCACTGTCTGGCAACAGACGCAGCCGGAGCTCCTGCGCTTCAACTGCGCCCGCCGCCGTCCCGCTTCCCAGCAATTCCTTGCCGAAGACTACCGCGTAGAGCTCGCTGTCCTCTTCTTCAGGCAGAGCGGCGTGCAGCTGGCCGGAGGGCACGAACGCCGCTTCCCCCGCCCCAAGCTCGCGGGAAGACGCGCCGATCTGCACGCGGAAACGCCCTTTGGCAACGGCGATCCATTCCATCTGCTCCTCCCTCTGGTGGGGCATCAGCACAGGTTCGGGAGGATGGACATGAATCAGCCGGATCGGGAAGACCCGCTCCGAAGTCCCGGCGCGTTCTGCCCCGCAGAGACAGCAGCCGCCATTCTTAGAGTGTTCCATGTGAATTCTCCTTCCAAATATCGTAAAATCGTTCGAGTTCATGGATAGCGAGAGGGCCGCCAGGCAGCCATAAGGCTGACCGCAGCGGCCCTGCTTATTAAGGTGCAGGTTCACGGACAAGGGAGACGTATTTATCGGGCAGCGAAGCAGCCGGCCGGCCCTGCCGGAGCCGGGCAGGGCCGGCTAATGCGCAGCTCAAGACCCCGCAGATACATTCCCGGACGGCACCCGGACGCGCCAGGCGCCGCCGCCGGGCAGCGGGCAGGCCCTCTCCTTCAGCCAGGCGACCACAGGAATGATGCAGCCGCAGGCCCGGCAGGTGACGCCGTTCTCCAGCTTGGGACAGGCCGAGCAGATCTGCAGCCGTTCCCGGTATTCCTCCTCTGCGACCCGCTTGTCGGGTGCGAACATGGAGGTCTTCAGCAGCCGCTCCATCTGGGCATCCGTTACCCGGTAATCTTCGCGGCAGGCCTTGCAGCTCGTATCCGCCATTTTCTATGCCCGTGCCAGCTCCAGCGCAGCGATGGACATGGCCGGCAGCGTTACGGTCAGCCCGCCGCCTTCAAGCCGGAACGACTCGAAGGTCTTCGGAGCTACGCGGTCCGGCTGGTCGAACGTGTTATGCGCATCAATCGCATCTCCGGCCAGCACCGTGCCGCGAACCGTCAAGCCTTCGGTCTCCAGTCCCCGCAGGTCAATGGCCACCTCCGCTTCCGAGCCGTGCTGCAGATTGCAGAGGCTCAGGTGAATCCGGCCTTCCCGGTCGCGGGAAGCGGTGCCGCTTACGGCCGGAATTTCGGTCTTGCCGTCCAGCGTGTAGACGCCCGCTTCCAGATCAAGCGGCAGCCGCTCGGCGTCCTGGTGAACTTTGTAGAGATCGAACGCATGGTAAGTCGGAGTCAACAGCAGCTTCTCGCCTTCGGTCAGAATGACGGCCTGGAGAACGTTCACCGTCTGGGCAATATTCGCCATCCGGACCCGCTCGCTGTGTTTATGGAAGATGTTGAACGTAAGCCCCGCGACCAGCGCGTCGCGGATGCTGTTCTGCTGGTACAGGAATCCGGGGTTCGTGCCGGGTTCGACATTGTACCAGGTTCCCCATTCGTCCACGATAAGACCCACCCGGCGCTCCGGATCATACTTATCCATAATGGTGCTGTGCCGTGCGATCAATTCATCCATATGAAGCGCCCGCCGAAGCGTATGGAACCAGGCCTCTTCGCCGAAGCCCGTCGCATCTCCTTTATCGGCCCACTCGCCGGTCGGCAGCGTATAGTAATGAAGCGTGATGGAATCCATGAAGCGTCCGGCCTCGCGCATCAGCACTTCCATCCAGTTGTAATCGTCCGCATTGGGGCCGCATGCGATCCGGTGAATAACGTTGCCGTCATAGTTGCGGACATAGGTCTGATAGCGCCGGTAGAGGTCGGCGTAGTATTCGGGACGCATGTTGCCGCCGCAGCCCCAGTTCTCGTTGCCCACGCCGAAGTAGCTCACCTTCCACGCTTCATCCTGCCCGTTCCCGCGGCGCAGTTCCGCCATTGGCGAGACGCCTCCGAAGGTCAGGTATTCCACCCATTCGGACATCTCCTGGACGGTTCCGCTGCCGACATTGCCGTTGATGTACGGCTCGCATTCCAGCTGGCGGCACAGCTCCATGAATTCATGTGTCCCGAAATGATTGTTCTCTACCACTCCGCCCCAGTGGGTGTTGACCATCCGCTTGCGGGTCTCCCGCGGACCGATGCCGTCCTTCCAGTGATATTCATCGGCAAAACAGCCTCCCGGCCAGCGAAGCACCGGAACCCGGATTTGGCGAAGCGCTTTCACAACGTCGCTGCGGATGCCGTTCGTATGAGGAATCTCCGAATCCTCTCCGACCCAGATCCCTTCATAGATACAACGGCCAAGATGTTCGGAGAAATGTCCGTACAGGTTGCGGTTAAGGATTCCTCCGGGAAGATCCGCATTGAGCACGCCACGATAAGCCATGCGTTAATCACTCCTTAATTAATATATGTATTAATTACTTTGCATTCGTATTAACAGTATAGTTCAATTTGCGCGCTATCGTCAATTCATTCACTCTTATTTCTTCTCATACAAGCCAAAAATGCCGCTTCGCGGGAAACGGCTTGCCAAAGGAAGAGGATTTAGATAATATAAACATTAATCAAATGCAAAGAGGCGAACGCTAATGAAGCTGGACCTGACGGAACACTCCCTTCCCGTATATGAAGCGCTGGCAAGCCCCGTTCGGCTGCGGGTACTGCGCCTGCTGGCCGAACGGCCGATGAATATCAAGGAGCTGGCGGGTGCGGTCGGCCTCTCCAGCGCCATTATGACCATGCACGTGCGCAAGCTTGCCGAAGCCGGATTGATCGCTACCCAGATGGCGCCCGGGAAGAGCGGGCTGCAGAAGATCTGCTCCCTTGCCGTCTCCCAGACGGAGATTCGTCTCTCCGGCAGTTCCCCCGGCCACAAGAGTCACCGGGTGGAGATCCCTGTCGGACACTATTCCGACTTCCGGATTGAGCCGACCTGCGGGCTGGCTACGCCCGACAAGATTATCGGCAACTTCGACGATCCCCGCTACTTCTGGGAACCGGAGCGCATCAATGCCGGAGTGCTCTGGCTCGGCAAAGGCTTCATCGAATACAAAGCCCCGAATTACCTATTGTCCAGCCAGCAGCCGCGCGAACTGGTGCTGACCATGGAGATTGCTTCGGAGGCGCCGGCTACGAACAACAACTATCCGTCCGATATCACGTTTACCTTCAATGGGGTTGTAGTGGGCGTCTGGACCAGTCCCGGCGATTACGGCGACCGCAAAGGCAAATATACACCGGAGTGGTGGCCGGCCTATACGAACCAGTACGGTCTGCTGAAGCAGCTGCGGATTACGGACGAAGGCACCTTTATGGACGGCCAGAAGCTGTCGGATATCGTGCTGGGCGATGTGGATATCCGGCGCAAGCAGTGGACTTTCCGTCTGTCCGTTGAGGAAGAGGCGCGCCATCAGGGCGGTCTGACCCTGTTCGGCAAAGGCTTCGGCAATTACAACGAGCACCTCTCGGCCGAGCTGTTCTACGACGAGGCGCACTGACCGACGGTCAGACGCCCGGCTGCTCTTCCTTATCCGAAGAGCAGCCAGAAACGGCAGCAAGGCAGCTCCTTCGGGTCGGACGCCGATCCCCGGGGAGCTGCCTTGCTGCCTGCTTTTATCCAAGAGTGCGTGTTATGTTCCCTATATTCCCCTGACGGACCGCTACTCTTCCTTCATGCGGTGATATCCCCGCTCTCCGTAAGGCTGAAGCTTCTCCAGCCAGGCCTTCTCCATCTGCTTGACTTCCCATTTGATGTCCTGGACCCCTTCCGTATCCTTCTGCTCCAGCACTTCATAGGTAAAGCCCTCCGCCCCGGTCAGCTTCCAGTCCGCCTGGAGGCCGGCATTCGGATGCCGCCCGTCGTTCAGATGCATTTGCAGTGTATGCCAGCGATTCTTCAGATTGGGAAAACCGGTCAGGAATTTTTTGCCATTGGCCTTGTTGGTTAGGCATATGACTCCCATATACGTCTTGATCTCTTTGAATTCATCGACCAGATGCTTGCGGCGCTGCTTATCCATTCTTCTTCCTCCCCGCCGGATTTCGGTCCTTCGTTTAGTAATTTACTAAATTACTGAAAAAGCTACCATGCCTCCGTTCCGAAGTCAAGGACTCTGGATAAATCAGACCGCCGCACATCGCTTACCTAGGCGCTTATTACTTAGACTCTCCCCGCATTCGCTTCATCAGTTCGTCCACGTAGCGTCCGAACCGGACCCCGATCTGGGCCCGCGTCTCTTCTCGCGTAATGTCGAAGCTTCCTGTATAGCCTCTGCATTTATACATATATTTGATGACGATGTCATCCTGCTCCCCGCTTCCCACCCGAATGCTTCGCCTGCTTAGCTCACGCCGCAGTTCATACAGATCTTGGCTGATCCGCTGGGCGACATATTCTCCCGCTGCCGTGTAGAAGTCTCTCAGCACCCCTTTGTAGAATCTGAGATCATCCAGGTTCTTCTGGATGATCGTGAGCATATGCGGCAGGAGCGTATAATCCCGCATGAGAATCAGCTCCTCCACGGCAGGCTGTCCGGCGGCGGGCGGATCATTTCTTCTTCCGTACTCTTCAGCGTGCTCCTTCAGCACAAAACGCGTCGCCCAAGGGTCGCTCTTGGCCTGATGACTCATATCCAGTGCCCCCCAATCTGTCCGGCCCGCTCCCTCGCCACTCCGGCTTCCAGCAGCGAAGAGGCCCGGAGAATGGCGTCGCTGCCGAACCGGTCCTTGATCCCGTCCAGCGTCCGTTCCATGGAGTAGGCCCGGGGCCGGTCCTCAAACAGCGTGAGCTGATACGTCTCATCCGAAGTCAACTGATCGAGCGAGATATGAAGCCGGGCCACCGGCAGCCCGCTCCAATGCTTGCGGAACAGCCGCCCAGCCGCCTCCGCCACCTCATGGGTAAGCGAGGACGGCTGAGACAGCGTGGCCTGGCGGCCGAAGCTTCTGGATTTCTCCCCGTCCGTCTCGGCCGCGCCCACACTGATCACCTGCCCCATAACTCCGTATGAGCGCGCCCGCCGGCATACCTCAATGACCAGCTCCAGCAGCACGACCTCGATATCCTCCAGACTGCGGTACAGACTGGCGCGGAGCGTCTTGCCGTGGCTGATGGATTGCTGCGGCTTCATCCGGATGCCGGGCTTGATCGCGCTGGGGTCAATACCCCGCGCCACCTGCCAGTAGTATTCGGCCTTCAGGTCGCTCTGCTTGCCCATCTCCCGGCGCATCTTCTGTTTGAAGTCGCCCAGCTCCAGCCGGGCCACGTCCCCGATAGTCGGAAGCCCCATCCGCATAAAGTGATCGGTCATTCGGCCTGCGACCATATACATCTTGCTCACCGGCAACGGCCACAGCTCTTGCTCGATATTGCTGTAATTCAGCTTGAAAATGCCGTCGGGCCGCTGCTTCGCAAAGTTGTCGGTGGCCGTCTTCGCCAGAATCTTGCTTGGGCCCACTCCCACCCGGGTCCAGATTCCCGTGGAGAGCTGCACCCGGGTCTGAATATTCCGCGCCAGTTCTTCTACGGAACCGTAATGACGGAGGCTGCCGGTCACATCGAGAAATTGCTCGTCTATGGAGAAAGGCTCCACCTGATCCGTATACGACTCATAAATCTTCGTAATCAGCAGGGATATCCGAATGTACATCCGCATCCGCGGACGAATGACCACGAGATCCGGGCATTTGACCCGCGCTTCGTTGATCCGCTGCGCAGTGGTCACTCCATAGGCTTTGGCCACCGGGCAGGCGGCCAGAATAATGCCCGCAGGGCGCTCCGGATCTCCGATGGCCACCGGCCGGTTCTTGAGCTCCGGACGGGCCGCTTTTTCGACAGAGGCATAGAACGACTGGCAGTCGATTAAAAACAGGGTCCGTTCTTTCATTCTCCCACCTCTAAGCGAACGTATATTCTCATCGTTACTCTATTATATGCACGAACACCTGTTTGTATGCAAGGATCAAAAATTGGATTTCCGGCTAGGGAAATCCTAAAAAGGGCGCTCGCAGTCGTATTTGGCCGTTAATATTGCCGAATATTACTTGCAACATGCAAGTTATTGAGGTATAACTGGTGGCAGGAGGTGAGAGGAATGGAAAATGCGCGCGAACTCTTTCAGATTCTGACCCGGCGCTTCGGCCTGCTGAACCGGAACTGCTGCACGATTGAAGGAAAGAGCATCACGCCGGTACAGAGCCACATTCTGTATGAAGTTGAACGCCGGCATCAGCCTTCCATGCAGCAAATCGCCGAGACGCTGGGAACCGACATTACTACGTTCAGCCGCCAGGTGCAGTCGCTGGTGCGCATGGAGTTGCTCCGCAAGACACCCGATCCCTCGGACCGCCGGATTTCCATTCTTGCGCTTACGGCAAAGGGGCAGGAAGCCGCAGCGGCCATTGACCTGCAAATGAACAGCTACCTGGAGGAAGTCTTCTCTTATATGAGCGAGTCCGATCGGGAAATGGTCATCCGTTCCGTTCAAATGATGAACGAGGCTATGGCCAGGTCGAACCGCTGCTGCCGTCCGGTCCAAATCGATTAATCTATCAGCCTAAAACAGGAGTGAATCTTATGAACGAGACCCATCCGGATCAAATCCGCCGCACGGTTCGCAGCCGATACCAGCCAATTGCAGCGGCAGCTATTCAAGCGTCAGGGCCCGCCAAGAACGTCGGCTCCTGCTGCGGAGCCCCCACGGACTTCAACGAGATATCGGCCCGTCTCGGATACGCGAGCGATGAACTGCAGGCCGTGCCCGAAGGAGCGAATTTGGGACTCGGCTGCGGAAATCCACAGGCCATTGCCGGGCTGCAGCCAGGCGAATGCGTGCTGGATCTGGGAAGAGCAATCGGGCGCTTTTCTCAAAGACTGGGTACCGGCAAGAAACATTGAAGACTATATCGTCTCGGCCGTCATTCAGGCCGTCAAGCCTTAAGCCAGAGGAGCTGGAGAGCATGGAGGAACTTGCAGTCCGGCGGGCAGCAGCCGGGGATATCGAAGATCTGTTGCACATTTATAATCAGGGGATTGAAGACCGGATTGCCACGCTGGAAGAAGAGATCAAAGATCTGGCCTATATGAAGCGGTGGATGGAAGAACATCAGGGCAGACATGCGGTGCTGGTTGCGGAGAGGAACGGCCTCCCGGTCGGCTGGGCATCGCTGAACCCTTACTCCCACCGCTGCGCGTACCGCGGCGTAGCCGATCTGTCGGTCTACATCCGCAGGGAGTACCGCGGACAGGGCGTCGGATCCCTCCTGCTACAGGCGCTGGAAGAAGAGGCAAGGTTGAGCGGGTTCCGCAAAATCATCCTGTTCACTTTCCCCTTCAATAACCAGGGCCAGGGCCTGTACCGGAAAATGAAATACCGCGAGGTCGGCATCTTCGAGAACCAGGGCCTTCTGGACGGAGCGCCGATCGATGTAATGATTATGGAGAAACTGCTGTAGTCTCGGCGAACTGCCGGATACGAACGCCGATCTCATCCCGTACCCGCTGGAACACGGCCCATTTCTCCTCGTCGTTGCCTTCCGCTCTGGCCGGATCGTCAAATCCCCAATGCTCGCGTCTTACGCCCGGAGGAGTCACCGGGCACTTGTCCGCCGCGTCGGCGCAGAGCGTCACGACGAGCGTGGCCCGGTTCAGCAGATCCGGATCAATCAGATCCGAGGTGTGGCCGGAGATATCGATGCCGACTTCGTTCATCGCCTTCACTGCATTCGGATTGAGCCCATGCGTCTCGATGCCTGCGCTGTACACCTCCCATTCTTTCGGGAGCCACTTCTTGGCCCAGCCTTCGGCCATCTGGCTGCGGCAGGAGTTCCCGGTGCAGAGAAAATAAATTATAGGGTTGGACATTGAAATTCCTCCTTGGATACAAAAAACACCACATCCTCAAAATAAAAGATGCGGTGTTCTACAATAATGCCGAAGACCGGACTCGAACCGGTACGGGGTTGCCCCCGACAGATTTTAAGTCTGTTGTGTCTGCCATTCCACCACTCCGGCACAAAGAAAAGCAACAAAAATTATGATAGCACGCTTCCCCGGGAGGCGCAATATTTCTTTTGTAAAATAGAAGAGCCTCCCGCCCCCGCGCAAAGCGGAAGCAAGAGGCCCATCCGTGAGGCAGGCGGCGCCTAGCGGCGCTGCTCTCCGCTGTTGCGGCTGCGCATGCCGGCCAGGCCGAGAAGCCCGATCAGCCCCAGCCAACCCCAGTTGGAGTTGTTGTTGTCGTTGTTGCCTGTGCTTGCCGCGCGGTAACGGCCGCGTTCGTTGTTCGTGTTCAGCGGCGTAATGCTGTCGCGCGTTCCTGTTCCCATGCCCCGGTATGTGCCGGTGCCGGTTCCGGTCCCCATTCCGTTGCCGGTCCGGTCCGAACTCATCGGGGTAATCCGTCCGCCGGAGTTGTTCCCGCTGGTTCCGTGATAATTGCCGTTCAGGTCGGTGACACCCTGACCGCGCATATGCGTGTCCTTGTGCGGCATTTCACTCATCAAAGGCGCGATGCCTCTGTCGGCGGTCACCGTGGCATCGGAAGCGAATGCCGCGCCGGTAAGGCTCATCGACAACGCAACGCTGCCGACCACACTTGCCATCAGCTTGTTCAAAAGCCATTCCTCCTTGGCTGGATTTGAATTTCGCCGATAGCATCCCCGGAGGCGGGCAGGTCTATTCGGCGGCTCGCGCGGCCGGACTAAATCTGATTTTGCCGGAATGAACAGAGCCGTTCTGAAGCAACCTAGGAAGCAGACTAGCTATAAGGAGGACAAATCCCATGGATATTCACAGCGATTCCTACCGGGTAGCCGCTCTGGACCGCGGGGAAGCCGCCGTCCGGCTCATCCGGGAAGCGGAGCAGGAAGTATCCCGGCTTGCCGGCCGTCCCGTCACCTTGATTGCCTACGAGCCGGCACCCGGAGAACCGGCGGTCCCCCAGAGCTGAACCCTGCGCCGCAACCCCGTTCTACTTCATAAGTCCAACGGCCTGGCGGGCCTCATTCAGCTTGGAAATGCCGTACAGCATCGTAATATCGGCGTTCTTGTTCAATTGATCGAACTGTTCGGCCGTGACGTCGCTGGACGCGGCGCTTTTGGAAGCTTCCTCTTTCATGGAATAGGCTTCTTCAAAAGACGTCTTCGATTCTTTCAGCAGATTGGCGACAGCGTCCGGCAGGCCCTTGGGGACCCGGACCTTATGAACGTCTTCCGCAATGTCGGAAGCCTCGTCCTGAAAAGAATCCAGCGCCTTCTCCAGCTCCGGAGCCTCTGCCTTTCCCGCCGAATAATCGGCCAGCTTCTCGTTGAAGGCCGCCAGGGAATCCTTGGATTCCTGGTCGAGCTTGGCCAGTTTCTCATAGAAGTTCTGAACTTCCTGCCGGGTCTCCTGCTCCGACAAGGGCGCGCTCTTTCCGCCGCCGCAGCCGCCAAGCAGCAGCAGCGCCGCCGCCGAGACGGCCAGTATGATCGTTCTCATTCTCTCTCTCCCTCCCGCTAAACAGCATAGGAGAGTTCACTGAAATTGGCAACTGGTAATCTTGCAAAAGCCTGGATCAGCTGATGGAGATTCCCGAGAATGCCACCGGCCCGGTGATGCTGGCCAGGTTGAGGGCCACGTTCGTGCTGTTGTTGGAGACAATCAGGGTATAGGCATGGTAACCGGCCGGGACCGACAGATCCAGGAAAGAGATTGTGATCGGTTGAATGGCAAGCACGGACAGCCCGCTGGCGCCGACATTGAAGACCGGGTTGCCGTCCCGCAGAATCGTAAAGATGACGTTCGGCACGCCGAGCGTCGTCTGAATTCCGATGGTCGCCCCCAGCTGAACGGCTCCGATTCCCGATACTGCCAGACCGAATTCGGCGAGTGTATTGGCGTTCGGAGCGCTGAGAATCGGAAGATTGAGCGTGCCCGTACTCGTAGAAGCCACACTTCTGCTCACATCTGCTATAATTGCCATTTGCGTTATTCCCCCTTAGGTTTTGATTCAGGGTTAGTCTATGTACAACCTTTCCGGCCCGTCTGGATTCCCCGAGAATCCCGCGAATGGCCTGAGAAGACATCCGGCAGCCTGAATACGCGCCGGAGCGGCAAGCGCAAAGAACCGCGGGCTCTGGGCCCGCGGCGTTTACACTGGAGAATCGCTTCGTTAGATCAGGAACGAGCGGGTAATGATAACCAGCAGAATGAACAGCACCAGAATGGCGCCGGTCGACGTCCAACCGCCGTATCCGACAGATTCACCCATGCATAACCCCTCCTTTGTCAAGCGAATAACGGCTCACAGGGACTGAGGTCTGGTCTAGAACAGACAGGCTTTTGTGATAATAACAAGCAGAATGAAGAGCACGAGGATGGCGCCAGTCGAAGTCCAAGGACCCACTACTGTTCCACCGTTACCGTTGTTTCCTACATCGCCGCAACCGCAAGTCATGATCGCATTACCTCCTAGAGAAAATTGACTACACCATACCATATGTGTACGGGGTATAGGAGGCATGGGCTGTTCGGCAAAAAGCTCCTTTCGGCTTCGGGAAACTCTCTGCCCTCAGGGCAGAGGAACGATCCGGCCGGCGATCGGGTTACGGGGCTTCGGCTGCGGAATCTCGGCCGGATAGCCGATTCCGATGAGACCGACGACGTCGTAGCCGTCGGGAACGCCCAGAATTTCGCGGCTGCGCGGCTGCGCGCCGAGCGAGGACCAGAAGGTGCCTGCGCCGGCTTCATGGGCGGCCAGCAGCAGATTTTGCACCCAGCAGGAGACCGCCATCAGATTCTCATCGCGCTCAAACGGCGTAGCGGCCGGCTTGGAGAGGACGGCAAGCACCACCGGAGCACCGCCGAAATCCGTCTTGTGGCCCAGCTTCGCCCGCGTCTCGGGCCCCGCATGCCGCACTTCCCACGGCTCGGTCATGCGGTGGTTCGGCGCGGAGCAGGCAGCCTCCAGCCAGGAGAGCAGCAGCGCCTCGTCAATCGGGTCCGGCTTGAAAGATTTGATCGTTCGCCGGGTACGGATCGTCTTCAGGATGTCAGTCATTCGGTGTCTCCCCTTCCACAGCTTCGCGAAGCTCAAATGTATGAATAAATTCCTGGATAATGGCATCCACTGCCTTCAGTTCGCCGCTGATGACCGGACGAATGGACTCCAGCTCGGGCTGGGCCAGCTGTCTCAGGAGCGTGGAGCGTTTGACGTTCAGTTTCTCCAGAAAAGCAAGCGCCCGCCCCCGCCGGAACGTCTGGGCGCTGTGGAAGCGCTGCTCCGGCAGCTCCTTGTGCCGTCCTCCTTCTCCGCGATGGTCGCGGTGCCGTCTGTGCTCAGTTCCGCCTTCCCGCATACCGGTTCTCCTCCTTATCACGCTGTCAATTTGAATACAAATGTATACAAATCTTCACCGGTTGTCAAGAAGGCTTCCGTGTATCGAAATCGGCGACAATCAGCATATCCATGTGTCGGCCGTTCCGCAGCAGATAATGGACAAGGCTCTCCTTCAGCCATCCGTTCCATCGGCGGCGCTTCGGTTGTCCGATAATGAGCTGTGTGGTATGCAGCTCGTTCATCCGCTCCAGCAGATGACGGTGCGCCCTCGTTCCGCCGGCCGCTTCGCTAACTTCCAGTGTGCCGCCGAGCCGACCGGTCAGCAGCCGGAGCGTCTCCAGCCGTTTCTCTTCCTCCGCTGTCCGGCAGGAGCCGCACTGTACATAATGCACCACCCACTGCGCTTTCAGCCGGTGAGCGAGACGGAATCCCCGGCGGATCAGCCGCTCCGCCTGCGGGCCCAGATCGACACAGACGAAGATCGCCTCCTGCCGGCCCCAGGAGCCGCGCCGGGCGGCGTCCCGGTCCCAAGCCTCCAGCCGCTCATCCACATCGTCGGCAATCTCCCGCAGGGCCAATTCCCGCAGGGCGATCAGATTGCCCAGCTTGAAGAAGGACTCCAGCGCCTGGTTCACTTTGTCGGGCGCATAGATTTTGCCTTCCCGCATTCGTTCCTGCAGCATCTGGGGCGTCACATCGATCAGCTCCACTTCGTTCGCCCGCTTCAATATGGCGTCGGGGACCGTCTCCCGCACCCGCACGCCGGTGAGCTGGGCGACCGCATCGTTCAGGCTCTCCAAATGCTGGACATTGACGGTCGTAATGACCGAGATCCCGTTCTCCAGAAGCCGCATCACATCCTCATAGCGTTTGCGGTTGCTGCTGCCGGGCACATTCGTATGGGCCAGCTCATCGACCAGCACGACCTCGGGATGCCGCTTGATAATGGCGTCGGTATCCATCTCCTCCAGTACGGTGGACTGATAGGAAATTCGGGCCCTGGGGATGATATCCAGAGCGCCGATCTGCTCCCGGGTCTCTCTGCGCCCATGGGTCTCCAGCAGACCGACTACCGCGTCGATGCCTTTATGCAGCAGCAGGTTGCCCTCCTGGAGCATTTTGTATGTCTTGCCGACGCCCGGAGCAGCTCCGATATAGACTTTGAGCGTACCCTGGCGGATGCGTTCGATCTTCCGCTGCAATTCCTGGCTGCTTGGCCGGTGGAACGGCTCTTCCGGCTGCTTCCCGCCCGCCGCCTTGATCGGCAGAATCCGCTCTCCTTCCCGTTCGGCCCGGTCCGCCATCAGGAACAGATCCATGCTCCGCGTCCGGCGCAGGACGCGGATGGCGCTCCCGCCCTGCCACCGTTCCTGGCGGCGGTTCTTCTTGGAGTGTCCCATGACGATGCGGGTCACGTTATGCTGTTCGGCATAGCGGACCAGCGCCGGCGCGAACTGACGCGGGTGCATCAGCTCCAGCTCTTCATAGTGCGCGCCGACGCGCTGGACCAGCTTCGCAATCGACTGTTTGAACGTCTGCTGCTCCCGGGTCAGCGCCTTGCCGCGGACCAGAAAGGTCGCCACCATCAGCTCGCCGTTCAGCCGCTTGGCGATCTGCTGGCCTCTGCGGACATAGAGGGAGCCGTTCCAGTGATACTGCGCTGATACCAGAATCCGCTCCGCCGCGCCCGACGGCCCCGACAGGCCGTTCTCTTCGCGGTGCTTCTCCAGCGAATCATTGACGCCTTCGGCGACCAGCCGCAGCGCCGCTTCGCGCAGCACAGCCAGATTGCCCCGCCGGGACAGCGCCGGATGCGTCTCATCCCCGAGCACGCCTTCCTCGACCCGCTTGAGAATCGTCTCCGGCGAGACGTCGATCAGGCGCACCTCGTCGGCCAGCTCCAGCGTATCCAGCGATACGGTCTCTTCGGCTCGGATGCCGGTCATCTGAAAGATGGGTTCCTGCATCCCTTCCAGCTCATAGACATTGACTGTCGTGATCACGCTGATTCCGTTGTCCATCAGATAGCGGATATCCTCCAGCCGGGTCGCATGGCGGGCTCCCTCGCGGTTGCGGTGCGCCAGACCGTCGACCAGCACGACTTCGGGATTGCGCTCGATCAGCGTCTCCAGCGGCAGATCCTTCTTCTCCCTGCCGCTTCTGTTCATCCAGTGGATGCTCGGAATCCGCTCCAGCTCTTCCATCTGCTGCACGGTCTCCGCCCGCTGCATCGTCGATACCGCACAGCAGACGACATCAATGCCCCGCTTGCGGAGGAGCTTGCCTTCCTCCAGCATGTGATAGGTTTTGCCCGAACCGCTGACGGAGCCGATGATGATCTTCAGCCGTCCCCGGTGCAGCCGGTAGATCGAATAGAGAATTTCTTCAGGCGTCTTGCGCTTATAAGGGGGCATTGCGGCTTCTCTCCTTCCTCGTTAACGCCAAAATCCCCGTCCGCTTTCAGAGCGGACAGGGAGGGTTAGATTTTACTGCTTCACCAGCTTAGACAGCGCCAGGTTCAGTTCCAGCACGTTAACGTGCTTCTCGCCGAACAGCCCCAGCTGGCGGCCGGCCGTATGCTCCTTGACCAGCGTTCGGAGCGCATCCTCTGCTACGCCGGATGCCTGGCTTACCCGGGGAATCTGCGCCTCTGCGGCTTCCGGCGATATGTCCGGGTCAAGACCCGAGCCGGAATTGGTAATCAGATCAACCGGCAGCCGGTCAACCGGGACCTCCGGATTCTCCTTCTTCCACTGCTTCACCGACTCGCTCACCCGTGCCAGATAATCGGGATTGGACGGTGCGTAGTTCGGCGTACCCGAAGAGGCGGCATTGTACTCAATGCTGGACACGCGGCCGTGAAAGTAACCCGGCGAGGCAAAGCCCTGGCCAATCAGCGCAGAGCCGACCGGCTGGCCGTTGTCTCCGTAGACGATGCTTCCGCTCGCCCTGTCCTTGAAAGCGATCTGGGCAATGCCCGTTACCGCCAGTTGATAAATTATGAAAAGAGCCATAAGCGCCAGGCTTGTTCGGATCGTTATCATTAGCGTCTTCATCTGCAACGCATCCTTCCTACACCATAAATTGGACAATCAGGTCAATCAGCTTGATGCCGATGAACGGCACGATTACACCGCCCACTCCGAAGATCAGCAGATTGCGTCCGAGCAGCCGCGAAGAGCTCATCGGCTTGTAGGCTACGCCGCGCATCGCCAGCGGAATCAGCAGCGGAATAATGACGGCATTGAAGATCAGCGCCGAGAGAATGGCGGAGAGCGGCGAATGCAGACGCATGATATTGAGCGCATCCATCTCGGGAATGGCAACCATGAACATGGCGGGAATGATGGCAAAATACTTGGCAATATCGTTCGCAATGCTGAAGGTCGTCAGCGCGCCGCGCGTCATCAGAAGCTGCTTGCCGATCGACACCACCTCGATAATCTTCGACGGGTCCGAATCCAGATCGACCATATTGGCCGCTTCCTTCGCGGCCACGGTTCCGCTGTTCATCGCGATGCCGACATCGGCCTGCGCCAGCGCCGGCGCGTCGTTCGTACCGTCGCCCGTCATCGCCACGAGCTTGCCTTCGGCCTGTTCCCGCCGGATGACCGCAATCTTATCTTCCGGCTTGCTCTCGGCAATGAAGGCGTCCACGCCCGCCTCCGCTGCAATCGTCGCCGCGGTCAGCGGATTGTCGCCGGTGCACATGATGGTCTTGATGCCCATCTTCCGCATCTGGTCAAACCGTTCCCTCATGCCCGGCTTTACGGTATCCTTGAGATAGATCAGGCCATAGATGGTCTGGTCGACCGCGACGGCCAGCGGCGTGCCGCCTGCCGAGGCAATCGCATCGCTCTTCTCCTGCAATCCCTCGGGAATAACGCCTCCCTGGGCGGCCACCCACTCCTTCACGGCATCAACCGCTCCCTTGCGCACCCGGCGTCCGTCCGGAAGATCGACGCCGCTCATCCGGGTCTCGGCCTTGAATTCAATAAATTCGGCCCCTGCGGCAATCTTGTCGGGCACCGACAGACCCAGCTTGCTTAGCAGCTCCAGCACCGACCGGCCTTCCGGCGTCTCATCCTGGATCGAAGCCGCCGCCGACCAGGACGCAACCTCCTGTACGCTGTACGTACCGACCGGAACGAACTCGCTCGCCATCCGGTTGCCGTAAGTAATCGTCCCGGTTTTATCCAGAATGATGGTGTTGATATCCCCGGAAGCTTCCACCGCTTTGCCGGACATGGCCAGCACGTTGAACTGGGTCACCCGGTCCATTCCGGCAATCCCGATGGCTGAGAGCAAGCCGCCGATTGTCGTAGGAATGAGACAGACCAGAAGGGCGATCAGAATCGGAATATCGAGCGTAATGTCAAGATAATTAGCAAATACAGGAAGCGTAATCACGACAATCAGGAAGATCAGCGTCAGGCTGACCAGCACGGTGTTCAGCGCAATTTCGTTCGGCGTCTTCTGGCGCTTGGCGCCTTCGACCAGCGAGATCATGCGGTCCAGGAAGGACTCGCCGGGGTCGCTCGTAATTCGCACCTTGATCCGGTCGCTGATAACCTTGGTCCCGCCGGTTACGGAACTGAAGTCCCCGCCCGCTTCCTTGATGACAGGCGCGGATTCCCCCGTAATAGCCGATTCATCGACCGATGCCAGGCCCTCGATGACTTCGCCGTCCCCCGGGATCATCTCTCCCTGGGAGACCACGACGACGTCGCCCTTGCGTAGCTCCGTAGAAGGAACCGTCTTGATCGTCTGCCCGCTCACTTTGTTCGCGGTAATTTCGCGTTTCGTCCGCTTGAGCGAGTCGGCCTGGGCCTTGCCCCGGCCTTCCGCCAGCGCTTCGGCGAAGTTGGCGAACAGAACCGTGAAGAGCAGGATCAGGGCAACAGACAGATTGAAGCCCCAGGAGACCGCCCCGCCAAAAGCATCCGGCTTAACCACCAGAACCAAGGTTACAATAAATCCAAGCTCCACCACGAACATGACCGGATTGCGGAGCATGATCCGCGGATCGAGCTTAATAAATGACTGTTTGATCGCCTCCAGGGCGATATCGCGCGAAATGGCGCTTTTTCGGTTGCTCATTCTCTATTCCTCCATCCGGTTGGCGGTTAAGGCTTCAGGGTCAGAAATTCGGCGATCGGTCCGAGCGCGACGGCCGGGAAGAAGGTCAGCGCGCCCACAATCAGCGCAGCGCCGATGAAGACTGCGCCGAACAAGGCTGTATCGGTGCGGAAAGTGCCGCTTGTCTCGGGAACGCTCTGCTTGGCAGACAGGGACCCGGCTACGGCCAGCAGCGTAATCATGGAGAAGAAACGCCCCAGATACATGACAATTGCCGTGGACACATTCCAGAACGGCGTTGCGTCGCCCAATCCTTCAAATCCCGAACCGTTGTTGGCCGCCGACGAGGTATACTCGTACAGCGCCTGGGACAGACCGTGGAAGCCGGGATTGGACAGTGTTCCCGGATGGGCGTACAGCGCCAGCGCCGTCGGCAGCAGAATCAGCAGCGGACTGACAATGAGCGTGACCGCAATCAGCTTCATCTCCTTGCCTTCCAGCTTCTTGCCCAGAAACTCCGGCGTCCGTCCGACCATCAGACCGGAGAGGAAGACCGCGATCATCGCGTACATCAGCACGTTCATCAGACCGACGCCCGATCCCCCGAACACGGTATTCAGCATCATGTTCGCCATCGGAACAAGACCGCCGAGCGGCGTCAGCGTATCATGCATCGTGTTGACCGCTCCCGTCTCCGAGGCGGTCGTCACCACGGAATAGAACGAAGACTGAACCGTGCCCAGGCGCACCTCTTTGCCTTCCATTGACCCCTGCGAATGATCAATGCCGAGCGCATTGACCACCGGATTGCCGGCCCGTTCGCTGGTCAAGGATATGGACAGCATAACCAGGAACAGCACCAGCATGGAGACGAACAGCACCCGTCCTTGCTTCTTGTTCCCGACCATTTTGCCATAGGTGAACGGCAGCGACATCGGGACCAGCAGCATCAGCAGAATCTGCAGCGCGTTGCTGATTCCGCCCGGATTCTCGAACGGATGGGCAGAGTTGACCCCGAAGAAGCCGCCGCCGTTGTTGCCGAGCTGCTTGATCGACAGGAAGCTGGCTACCGGTCCGCGCATAATCTCCTGCGCCGCGCCTTCCAGCGTCTGTACCATGGCCGATCCCTGGAGCGTCTGCGGAACCTTCAGGATAACGAAGATCAGCGCGGCGATGAATGACAGCGGCAGCAGAATCCGGGTTACGGCCCGGATCAGATCGACGAAGAAATTGCCGAGCGGCTTGCCTGTAAGCGCCCGGATCAGAGCCATCGCCCCGGCAATCCCGGTAGCGGGAGAGACGAACAGCAGGAAGACGATGCCGAGCATCTGCGACAGGTACGACAGGCCGCTCTCTCCGCTGTAATGCTGCAGGTCCGTATTGGCCATGAAGCTGACCGCCGTATTAAAGGCAAGCGTCGGCTCCATGGACGGCACGCCGGCCGGATTGAGCGGCAGCGAGCCCTGAATGCGGAAGATCAGATAAACCAAGGCAATCATTGCGGTATTGCTTAGAAGCAGAGCCATGGCGTACTGCTTCCAGGTCTGCTGTTCCTTACGGATTCCCCCGATGGCGTAAAGAGGCTTCTCCAGCGGGCCGAACCAGCGGTCCAGCCGGCTTGCCTCGTAATCAAAAGCTCTGGCGATGTACAGCCCCGCGGGGCGCGCCAGCAGCAGAGCAACAATAATCGTTGCCGCTACGGCGATAAGCGAAATCATGGTCACGGGGAATCCCTCCTGAATAATTAAGAAGATCGGTTAAAATTTCTCCGGATTGATGAGCGCATACGTCAAATACAGAAAAAGCGCCGCCACCAGGACGGCCAGCACTACCATCATGTCCGCTCACTTCCTTCATCGACTGTCTTGGAAGCCCACTTCCACAGCCCGGCCATCAGGGCGCCAAGCAGCAGCAGCAGAGCAATCATGTACACATCCAGCATCGCCATTTCCTCCTCCGACTCTCTTAAGCTTCTCTTGTTATGGACACTCTAAAGCGTAGCATTTCCCCCGTTAATTCAGGATTAGAACCTGCCGGGAACAGATTAAGATCGCGTTAAGATCGGCTGCGGTATACCTCTTCGCCAAGCGTCCGGTTGACTGCCCGGATAAAAGCGCCATAGCCGCCGTCCGCGTCTGCCCGGCCGGGCAGCGCCCGCCGGAGCGTCTCTTCGATCCGCAGCCGGTCGAACTGATAGCTCCCGTTCAACAGCGCTGCCATTTCGGCGCGGGAAGCGCCCTCGGCGAACCGGGCGGCCGCCCGGTAGACCTGCATATCCTCATACATCGGTTCCCCTTCTGCGGTTCCCTTCAGTTCCCGGAGCCGAACCGCCCGGCCTGCGGCGGCTGCCGCCGCAAGAAAGGCTGCCCCCATTCCGGCCCATCCCCATGCTTCGTGCATCTTGACCCTCGACCTCTCTTTAGTAGAATCGATTCAAGCGTACCACCGGCGCCGTTAGCGTGAGATTAGAGTCCCGGACCGCGAATAAAGATGGCATTAAAAAAACGCCCCCATCCGCTGTATCGCGGATGGAGGGCGTCAGGAGACACGGTATGGCGGGGGTCAGGATTCTTCCCCGACCTGAAGCATCCGGTAGCCGATGCCGATATGAGTCTGAATCAGCTTGGGCTGGCCGGAGCCTTTCTCAATCTTCTTGCGGAGCGTCGCCATGAACACGCGAAGCGCCGGCACATCATAAGGGTGGTTGCCCCAGATGGCGCGCAGGATATAATTGTGCGTCAGCACCTTGCCGGAATTCTTCGCCAGCAGGCACAGCAGCTTGTATTCGCTCGGCGTCAGGTGGATCTCCTCCTCGTCCACCCACACGCAGCCCGCCGAATAGTCAATCCGCAGCGGTCCGTTGACGAACCGGGACGCATCCCGCTGCAGCTTGTCGCTGTCGTTGCGGATGCGCCGCAGACTGACCCGGAGCCTGGCCAGCAGCTCCTCGACGCTGAAGGGCTTGGTCAGATAATCGTCGGCGCCGGCATCCAGCGCCTCGATCTTGTCGCGGTCCTCGCTGCGGGCGCTGACGACGATAATCGGCAGATTGGACCAGGCCCGCACCTTGCGAATAATGTCCACTCCGTCCATATCCGGCAGCCCGAGGTCCAGGACCATCAGGTCCGGCTGCCGGGACACCGCTTCGATAATGGATGCCTCGCCCGTCTCCGCCGTCTGATAACGGTAGCCCTGGGTCTCCAGCGTCGTCGTGATGAGCTTGCGGATCGGCCGGTCATCCTCCACCACCAAAATAAAAGGTTTATTCATAACGGTTCACCTCCGCTGCCTGCAGGGTTAAATAAAATACCGTTCCTCGGGGCATCCGGTCCCGGACGCCGATAATGCCCCCATGAGCGTTCACAATCGACTTGCACAGGGACAGACCCAGGCCGAGCCCGCGCCGTCCGTCGCCCCGGACATTGTCCGCCGTGTAGAACATTTCGAACAGGCGCAGCTTCGCTTCGTCGGGGACGCCGGGGCCGTCGTCCGCCACCTCGATCTCGACCATCGCACCCTGCCGCCGGGCCGACAGGGTAATGTGCGAGCCTTCCTGCGTATACTTGATCGCATTGTCCAGCAGGTTGATCAGCACCTGGACAATCAGCCGCGAATCCATCCGGGCCAGCAGCAGATCGCCCTCGATCTCCGTGCGGATCACATGCTTATCCCGGTTCCGGCTAAGATGAAGCAGGGCTTCGGCCGCCACTTCCTCCACCAACTCGGCCTGCAGGTTCAGATTGATGCTGCCGTTCTCGATCCGGCTGATGGAGAGCAGGTTCTCCACGAGGCTGATAAGCCACATGGAATCGTCATAAATATCCGTGTAGAGACTCTGCTTCTGTTCTTCGGTCAGCACGCGGGAATTGCCGACCAGAATGCCGGCATTGCCCGAAATACTCGTAAGCGGAGTGCGCAGGTCATGCGAAATTCCGCGCAGCAGGTTCGCGCGAAGCTGCTCCTGGCGAATCTGCATGACAATCTCCCGCTGGCGTTCATTCAGCCGCTCCTTCTCGAGCGCAAGGGCGCTCTCCCCGAGCAGCGCGGTCATCAGGCTGCGCTCGAATACGCCCAGAGGCTCTTCTCCGTCCATCACCACCGCAGCTACGGCCATGACCTGGCCGCCGCCGCGCACGGCATGATACAGCCCGCGCGCTCCGAAGAAGGTGTCGGTCGTCGCTCCGGCACGCTTGTCGTTCTTGTAGACCCAATCGGCGACGGCCCGCTCGTTCTCGTCCGTATAGCCCCCCGGCAGAGGGCCGCCGTCCGGCTTCGTGAAAATCATCGGCTCGGACAGCCCTTTCTCCCCGGCGGCATAGAGAATGACCGTTCGGTCCAGCAGCTTCACAAGCTGGCGGGCCGTCTCCTCCAGAATGCCGGGGATGTCCCCGGCCTGCTGAAGCTTGCGGCTCGTCTCCAGCAGCACTTCCGTCCGGTACGCCTTCTGCGCCGACTGGCGGGCCTGCTGCCGGACCCGCGTCGTCAGCGTGCTGGTCAGGAACGAGGAGACCAGCATGACCGCAAACGTGACCGGATAGCCCGAATCATACGCCCGGAGCGAGAAGTACGGCGCCGTGAAGAAATAATTGAATACCAGGACGCTGAGCACCGACGACGCTACGCTGTAGAGCCGCCCCTTCGTTACCATGGCATTCAGCAGAACGCCGAGAATATAGACTGTTATAATGTTGGCGTCCTTCATCTCCCAATGCTGGAACACGAAGCCGATTCCGGTGCAGACCGCCAGGATGGCAGCGGTCCGGGCCAGATCGGCCGGGGACAGCTTCGGCCCGGTCCGCCGCCGGAGATTCCGGCGCGGCGCAGTGTTCGTATAGGGAATGACGTAGGTCTCGACCGCCGGTACAAGGGCGGTCAGCCGGTCCACGACGCTTCCCTTGGCCCATCTCCGTCTGCCGGGGGAACGGCCAAGCACGATTTTGGAAACCCCGCCCGCCTTGACATATTCGGCAATCTGTCCGGGGATGTCTTCCCCGTATACCGTCGCCACCTGCGCGCCGAGCTGCTCGGCCAGCCGCAGATTGCTGCGGAGAAGCTCCTTGTCCCGGGCCGAAGCCGCCACAGTGGCCGGCGTCTCCACATAGAGCGCGGTGAAGCGTCCGTGAAAAGCCTCCGCCATCCGCGCGGCTGTACGGATGACCTTCTGGTTCGAGGCTGCGGAAGACAGCCCGACCAGAATATGCTCCTTGGTGCCGTAATCGCTCTTGCGGGCCTGGTCGCTGATCTGGATGGCGATCCGGTTCAGCTGCCGGGCCGTACAGCGAAGCGCAATCTCCCGGAGGGCCGTCAGCCGCTCCCGGGTATACAGGCCCGGTCCGTCCGCCGCTTCCGCTCGGGAGGAGCCAAGCTTCCCCTGCCGCAGCCGTTCAATCAGGTCGCCCGGGTCCAGATCGACCAGCTTGATCTGGTCCGCGCTCTCCAGCACATGGTCGGGAACCCGTTCCTGCGCGGCTGCTCCCGAGATGGAAGCGGCGATATCAGTCAGGCTCTCGATCTGCCGGACATCAAGGGTCGTATAGACATCAATCCCTGCTCGAAGCAGCTCCTCCACATCCTGATACCGCTTCTTGTGGCGGACGCCGGGACGGTTCGCGTGGGCCAGGTCGTCCACCAGAATCAGCTCCGGCCTGCGCTGCAGCGCCAGATCCAGATGCAGCTCGCCTGCCCCCTCCTTCGCTTCGCCCAGCCCCAACGCCGGAATACGCTTCAGCCCGGCCAGAAGCGCCTCCGTCTCGGGCCGGCCCCGTCCGTCGGCAACGCCGACGGCCACATCGGCTCCGCCTTTGCCCTCCTCCAGCCCGGCGCTGAGCATCGCATAGGTAGTGCCGACGCCCGGCGCGTAGCCGAGAAAGATCTTGAGTTTCCCGCGGGCGCGCGGCGCCGCGTCCCGTCTGCCGGATTCCATCAATTCAAGCCCGCTTTCTCCTGTCAATTTACAGATACGCTTATATGCTCATTTCATTATTTCATTATCTGATAGTATAGCATGCGACGGATCAGCATCGTATTATGACTTCCGGCCGCGCATTAAGATTGCATTAAGATGAGCTGTTCTGCGCCTACCTTGATCCGCTACTATGACGCCGCTTGCGTTCCGGGAGCGCCACCGCCTCTAGGGGGGGCGCTAGGGAAGGTGAGCTTTCAGCTATTTTTCAACCTTAGTGTGTAGACTGGGCCTTATGCTGAAAGAAAGGAGATCTGCCATGCTGCACCGATCCGTTAACCGGACGCTCTATGGGCTGCTCGCCCTGTTCATGGGACTCTTCGTCGTCTCGTCGCTGTTCCTGCGGGCCAAATACAATTACGGGGTCTACGGCGATACCCCGATTCTGGAACGCCAGAAGCCCTTGATTCTGCTTGCGCTGTCGCTGCTCGTCCTTCTGGGCGCAGCCGGCCTGTACCGCTTATCCCGCTGGTTGGAGAAATATCCTCGGCGCGCCGTAATTCCGGGTGTTCTGCTGCTCTCCTTCGCCGTACAAGCGGCCATTGTTCTGCTGTTCCCGCGCGTGCCGACCGATGACTCCCAGACCGTGCTGTCGCTCGCCCTGGATATGCTCTACGATCATGACTACTCCTCCTTCCAGTCCGGCGGGTATCTGTATATGTTCCCGTTCAATTTCTCGGTCGTGCTGTACCTGCGGACCCTTCTTGCCCTGTTCCCGGACAACTATTTGACCATTAAGCTGTTCAGCATCCTGTTCACGCTGGCGACCGCCTGGCTCATCTATCGGATCGACCGGGAGCTGAACCCCAAGGAAGAGCGCCGGGGGTACGGCGTGCTGTTGGCGGCTGCGTTTTTTCTGCCGGCGCTGTTCATGAACAATCTGATCTACAACGACGTTATCGCCACCGCCCTTCTGACCGGCTCGGTGTACGCCTGCATCCGGTTCGTCCGGCGCGGCGGGCCGCTTGGCTGGATTGCACTGTCGGCTGCGCTGTTGGCGGCCGGGAATTATTTTCGCAGCATCGGCGCCCTCTTTCTGATTGCCTCCATTCTGTATATTCTGCTGTCTCTGCGGTCGGTGGGCGTCAAAAAAGCGCTGCTGGCTCTCGTTCTCCTCGTGGGCCTCTTCAACGTTCCGTCCTGGACGCAGAACGCCGTTCTTCAGGCGTCGGGCATTACGAACGAGCCGGTGACGAAGAACTCCGCCCCCGTCTACATGTGGCTGAACATGGGACTTAACACGGATACCTGGGGGTTCTGGGATGAGCGGGAGAGCTACAGCATTTACCAGAACGAGGCCGGGTACAACCAAGCCGCCAGCTCCGTGCTGTTCAAGCAGGAGATCAGGCGCAAGCTGTCCGAAGCTTCTCCCGGCGAACTCGCCGGCATGTATTACCGCAAATTGATCTGGACCTGGACGGAAGGAACGTACCAGCTTGACCGGTACGGCATCGGCAATCAAAGCGAGGGCGGGAGAGGAATGGGCAGAGGCAGCCTGATGGGCGGCTACAGCTACCAGACCGCCGCGACCCGCACGTTCACCAGCGATTCCGCCTTACGTTCAGGGCTGCTCTGGATTGCCTATACAGCCAACTTCCTGCTCTATGTCTGCACGCTGGCGGGACTGGTTCTGAGCATCCGGCGCCGCCGGTTCGACGAAGCGCTTCCGGTGTTGATTCTTCTCGGCTTCATTGCGTTCTACCTCGTCTGGGAGATCAAATCGCGCTATATTTATCCGACGTACCCGCTGCTGATTCTGCTGGCCTGCATGGGCTTCAGAGCGATTCGGGGCCTCCGTCCGGCCAGGGAGGGGGATTAACATGCGAAGAGCGATACGGCGGATGCTTCTCCTTCTGCTTGCGGCAAGCTGCCTGCTTCTGACCGCCTGCCATGTTATATCCGACCAGAGAATCACCCGGTCCGGCTCGTTCCCCGGAATGGGCGGCGGCATGCGGGGCGAAACCCCGCAGAGGGAATGGCCGCGGCCGGACGGCGGCGGCCGGACGGACCAGAATCAGGCCCCGGACGGCGGCGGGGGCCAAGCCCGGCGGGAGGCTCCGGGCGGCAGCACGGGACAAAATCCGTAGAAGCATCCGGTATCCGGGTCCGATTTCCCGCCCGGCTGTTACAAACGCCCGCCTAGAGGGTAATAGATTCATGTAACCAAGCCTGGCATTTTTGGGATTGCATTCCGGGAATGCGGAAGGTATACTGAAGTTACGCTTAATTTTCAGCCTTGTGCTGAGAAGCGGGGGAACCAGTTAATTGGGGCGAATCATTCCGTGACAGGAATGTAGGGTACCATCTTACCCGAGTCCGTCAGCTAACCTCGTCAGCAGTGGATGGGTCTATTTATTTGCGAATACGCAGAGGCCCTGTTCCGGGGCCTCTTTTTTGTCCCCTTCGCTGGCGCAGGCTGTACAATTTCACGGGTTGCCTCCTTCATCCATTATGAGATCAAAGGAGTGTTGGATGTGAATACAGTCAACAATATGGGACAATTGCCGATGCTCTACGATGCCGGAGCGAAGCTGAAGGGAACAGCGGACCGCTTCAGCGATTATTGCCGCACCCTGATGGATTGGGAAGAACCGCTGGACCTTCTGCAAAAGCTTGTGAATCCCGATGACGGGGATTTGATGGACTGATTCGGCCGCATGGCCCTCTAGCCGGCATGACGGCTTTCTTTGCAACAAGAAATCATGAATTTACATTCTAAACGGCAGCCAAGGAGATCCTTGAGCTGCCGTTTGATTGTATTAAGGGACCCTTCGTCAGACCGGCGCGGAGCTTTCTTCCGAGAAAGGCGGCTTCCCGTTCATTCCCTGCCCGGCCCTCTTTCTGTCTTTATGGAGCAGAACCAGCATTAGCAGCGAATAGAGCAGACTTAAGGCGAGTATCAGAAGCCATAGCCGACCCAGGCTTATTTGTTTCAGAAGCACCCCTGTCAGAGGCGGGCACAGCGTGTAGCCGAGACATCCGACAAACAGCAGGATTCCATTCATTCGTCCTTGATGCGTGTCGGGGACGCGGGACGCCGTGAACAAATTAATATTGGTTTGAATTAAGATTTCTCCCAGGGTCCAAATCACGGTCGAAGCAGCTACCAAGCCGAGATAAGGATGGGCACTTAATAAGGACAATCCCCCAAAACCGGCTCCATACAATACCGCTCCTACCGCTATCGCAACCAGCGGATTCATCCATCGCGTAACATTCAATAGAACCGTCGTCGCCAGAATGACAGTGATTGCATTAACGGTCATTACGTATCCGAAGTAAGTCGCCCCTCTGTCCCCGAAGCTTGTGTTCATCTGCAGCGGAATGCTAAATGAAGCCTGCATGTATATGAAATAATTCAGGAAGGAAATCACGACAAACCAGGCCACCAGCGGTCTTAACCGGAGAACCCAGTACCATCCCGCCGCAGGTTCCGAAGCCTGGACGCCGGCTCCCGGGGCTTGGCGGTGCGCTGTTCCGGCATTCGACTTTGTGGAAATATTCACTTTGTATTGAATGATGGCCGTGGACACCAGAAAGATAACGCCGATTCCGCCAAAAACATAATCCATATGGTGTCGGATAAATAAGCCCGCAAGCAATGGTCCCAGCGCGATGCCCAGATTGACGCCAAGATACATCAGAGAGAAGATCGTCTTTCTCTCTTTCTCTTCGGCAGACAGTTGAATGACAAGCGCGTTATAAGCCGGGCGCGTTATGCTGAGAAAGAACATCACCGCAATAAGAAGATAAGCCACCAGGTAAGAACCCGGCACCAACGCGCATCCTGCAACAATAAGGCCCGCTGCAAGCTGGCCCAGGACAATGACCTTCTTCTTCCCTATCCGGTCGCTGAGATAGCCGCCAAGCAGCACCCCGGGACCGCTGGTCAGAGCTGCCATAGACACGAAGGTTCCTGCCGCCAATGCGCTGAGCCCCAATTGAATGGTTAAGAAGAGCGTAATTAAGGAGAACACGAAATCGCCCATACTGTTGATGGTCCGCGCCAGACAAAGATAATAGACTTCTTTACTCAAGCCGTGGTACGTTTTGAGCCATTTCAATAGTCTTCGCTCCTTGATAGATAGTCATCAGACCGGTTCGGGGGCCATCACTTGGATTTCAAAACGATGGTACATATCTAACAGCGTTTCACGAAGAGTTTCAAAATCACGGCCTTCGACGATGGCATATCCCGAACGGGTCATCGTGTCTCTCACATCGCCCGCCTCCTGGCCGATCCGATAGGAAACATTGAAGTCAAGAAGCCCCTCTACATCGGCATAGTCCTCTTTTTGCGAAATTTTTTGAATGATGCCGGAACGGGACGGAAAGCAAACCATGCCGGTAAATTGATCAGAAGGCGTTCTTCGTTTTGGCTCATAAAGCCCTAGCTCCAGCTCGCTAATTGCATCGAACAGATCAATGCCGTGCGTATTTCGGATGCATGGCGGCATGACCTGGGCTCCGCCGATTCTGGCGCCGATCTCCCCAAAGACAACCTCGCCTTCTTCAGTAAGGAACAGCTCGGCATGGGTTACGGAATTATGGATGCCAAGCGCGGAAATCGCCCGGCGGTTTATTTCCCGGATTTGATCTACGTGCTCCAGACCCGAACCGTCCGGAATCGTAATGCTGGCAGGAGGCTTACCCTTGGTGGCAATATCGAGACAATTAAAAAGATACTGGGAGACCGAAGCGAAGACCACTTCTCCCGAAGCGACGATGGAGTCGCAGTGAAACTCTTTGCCTGAAATGAATTCTTCTAACAGGTCTTTTTGACCGTTGCGGCGGAAATTCCGGATATAGCTCTGAAGCTCTTGCGCATCGGATATTTTGTAAGTATTTATTGTTCCGAATCCGCTTAAGGGTTTTACGATAATTGGAAACCCGTTCCGCTCCGCGAAATCTTCATAATCGCCAAGATTCATCGCCACTGCCGCCCGGGCGGTGCGAATTCCGCACTGCTGCAGCATCTGCTTCATGATCCATTTGTTCCTTACGGCGAGCGCCTGATTCTTCTGAAGCCCGGGAATCCCATAAGCGGAACGGATCTCCCCGCCAATCTCAATCGCATTCTCTCCGGGCGTCAGAAGCGCCGCAATGCTGTGCGTCTGCCGGATTTCCTCAACATGATGGGCGATCTGATCCCTCGCTTCCAGTCGGTCTATAAACCGGATTTCATCGAAATAAGGCTCCAGAACCTCTTCCTGCTGCAAATTTTCGCGTTCAATGACAAGGATCTTCCGGTACTGCGGAAATCGTTTCAGTGGCCGGATGAAATTCAAAACAAACGGCAATCTGAAATCCGATATGTAGACCAATGCCTCCATCGCCGTTCTCTCCCCCTTTAAAAGAATTGTATAAATGGATAAAAATTGAATTTGAATAAAATATATATCAGTTTTTAAAGTAAATCAATTCCGGATTGCGGTTTATTAAAACATTAAAGCATAAATACGTCAATTCTTTGATGTATTAAATTGTTAATTGACAAAATTGATTAACCCCCCTTAGAATCATCCTTGATTTTAAATTTAAGGGAGGAAATGGAAGTGATTACTTCAACCAGTTCTTATTCCGTTCTTGGAACACTGGGCGATTCGGAAGGATTTCTTACTTGCAGCATGCATGTCGCTAAAGAATGGGATCACGCCGATCAAATCAGGGCTTATCCTTTATTCGAGACGGCCGCCGAGGATTTGCGTTCCGAGAAAATCGACTGTCTGTTGGTGCCCGCTGCCTATCCCCACTTGGGCCGCTTTATAATGGACCGGGATCTGAAAGCGGCCGAAAGCTTTATCCGCCAAATTCCGGCGCTTGTTCTCGGGGGAATGGAATCCGTGCCGTCCTCCAGCACTGAACAGGTCTACCATCATCCGGCAACAACTCACCTGCTGTCCGAAATTGATACGGAGTATCAGGAAACCGTCGGCGTTGCTTCCAACTCGGAAGCCTGCAGAAGGGTTCTGGAGAACCCTCAAAGCTCTGTATGTATTACCAACCAGCTCTGTGCGGATTACTACGGACTATCAACCTATAAGATTCTACGTGAAGGGATCCGAATGCCATGGATTTGTTTTACCAAAATGACGGACAGCCGATTACGCCCATGAACCGTATTGCCATTCTTGTGGACAAGAACCTGGAATCCGGCGCTGCCGCGAACGCAGCGGCTCTGTTGATGGGGCAAGCCGTCCGGATGACACCGGACCTCTATGCCGAAGCACCAGTCCTTGACCGGAACGGAGTATGCCATGCCGGTATCCGTCACAGCACGATTATTCTGAAAGCCGGTATCAATCAGCTTCTGAATTTGATCCAAAGCTTAAATACCAGCGACACCTCCCTGCAATTCGCCGTCTTCTCGAGAACCGGACAAGCGATGAACAATGCCTTTGAACAGTATGCCCTCCGGATCGCTTCAATGCCCACGGAAGAGACCGGTCTCTCCGGCATGGTCCTGTGGGGAAGCGACGAGAAGGTCCGGGCGGCTACCAAGAAATTCAGCGTGTTCGGCTAGACAGCCAAAAACCCTTGCAGCAGCGCAAGGGTTTCGGGTAGTGGGCCCTACAGCGGCAGGCAAGATTCCCTTGCCTGCCGCTTTTACGTGAATGACCTGTCCGGATCTTCAATCATCTGAACTCGTGCTACTCCCTGCGCCGCTTCCTCCGCCCCTCCATAACCGGGTGCACCTTCCCTGTCAGCGGTTCCGCGAACTTCACGCCTTCAAAAGCCCGCCGCTCATCCTGCTGCCGCTTGAGCCGCTCCGAGGAAGGCAGGCTCTTCAGCTTCTGCAGCGTCGAACCCGTTCCATCCGCAAGCTCTGCCGTCAGTTCACACTCTGTCCGTGTAATCGACAGCTTGGAACCCGCCGTTACGCCTACGCGCAGCACCTCAAAAGGCGCGATATCAATAACCGCCGTGATGCCGACTCCGTTAAAGGAGTAGGTATAAATCTGTGCTTCTTCCCCAGGCTCGTATACGAGGCCAATGCTTCCATCGCTTACTTTAACCCGTGTCTGCAAACCTTCGATCTCACGGGGAAGCCGGGGCGCCAGCGACAGCACGCGGTTAATCATGTCCGGCCGGATTCCGAGGAAATACTGCACCCATACCCGCAGCTGCTCGGCATTGGACCAAGCCTGGAGGTACGCGCCCGTCAGCTTGGCCCAGCTCTGGCCCTCACGCGGGTAAGCGTCCATATTCTCGCACAGTCCGCCGACCACGCCCAGGTTCAGCGCCTGATGGTTCATATTCTTGAACAGCTCGAATGCGGTTTCTTCCTGCCCGGCTTCGATCATCCGCTGCATCGCAATGCCGTTCAGCCAGAGCCAGACCGCGCCGTTGTGGTAGGCTTCATCCTTGTGATAGTCCTCGGTCAGATGGTACGGATGGAAATTCGGATGATGCCGGTCCAGGGAAGCCGTCCCCCACGGGTATACCAGCTCCTCCCAGGCCGTCCGGACGGAACGATCCACAAAATCGCGGTCCCCGATCATATCGAGCGCGAACAGCTGATTCGGACGAATCGAGAATTCCGGCTGATCGTTCCTGTCGAGGCGGTCGGCCAGATAATCATGCTCCGCATCCCGATAATCGTGTTCAAAATACCGCTTGAGCCTGTCGGCTATGCCGCTCCAACGGGCTGCGGACCCTGAATCGTTCATGTACTCCGCAAAGTAGACGCCTGCCAGCAATTGATGATACCATAGCGCCTGAATATCATTGGCCCGGGTATCGCGAGGCGAAAGGGACCTCAGTTCGGCGTCGCGGGCGTCCATCCAGGTCTCGTTGTCGTCATGAAGCAGATACCCCTTATCGTCCGTCCAGTTCCGGATTGCCCCCTCAATGCTGTTCATCACCGCGGGGTACAGCTCTGGAATGACGGCCGTGTCCCCTGAATATTTAACATACTCCTGAAGCTGGATAATAAAGCGCGGCGTCCCGTCGGTCGTATGGTAATCAATATTTTCCGGCGCGAGAATGTTGGGAACCCGGCCGAAGTAACGGGAGGTCTCGTCGGTGTTCTGGTATTTGGCAAAAGACAGCAAAATATTGCGGGCCGTCTCGAACTGCCCCGTTACAAGCACCGCTCCCGGAAGGGAGATGAACTGGTCCCGGCCCCAATACTCATTGAACCAGGGAAGCCCTGCATAGATTCCGTCCCCCTGCTGCCGGGTCACCAACTGATCCATGGTAATATGCAGCCAGTTCAAAGCCAGGGCAAAGGAATCCCCGCCGCCTTCCAAATAGGCATTTTCGCTCAAAAAAGTTTCCATGCGCTGCATCCGTTCTTTTCTCCTGGCATCGCCGGTTCTCCGAATATCCTGAATCCGTCCTGCCGCTTCCTCTGCGGTCTTGGCTGCCGCGATATAGAATCCGCCCGCCGCGCCGCCGGAGCTCACGATTCCCTGCTGAACCTTCACCGGCAGACCGCTTGCCGAACCGACAGCAAGGGTCCATTCCTCTGCCGCCGCCGTGAACACAGCAAATCCGTCCGCTTCCTTCGTCAAACGGACCTGTTCGCCCTTCAGCCGGATTCCGATGCTCTCCTGTGCGCCTGCAAGGCGAATCTCCAGAACGTTGGCATAATCGAACATCCATAATTCCTCTGTCAGCGCTCCATGCTTGCGCTCCAGCTTGTAGGGATATACCCACACCTCGGCCTGCCGATTGTCCAGCTTCTGCCCGTCCGCCCACAGCTCATAGCCGCCGAAGATTTGGCGCTTGTACAGATGGAGGCCCTCGAACTCCGCATGCTCCGCATGATCGTTCACATGAGATTGCGTGTAATAATAGGCCGCTTCCTTGTTGGTGAACGAAACGCCGCGATTGGCCTCCGCCGGTATAAACCGCTTCATTTCGTCCAGAATGTGCCGGTTCGCTGATTTAGGTTCCGTACTCATCATTTCCCTCCGTCTGTATTCGGATTTTTGGCTAAGTCATCCTTCAGACCAGGCAGACCCAATTAGGGCAAACGCTTGCACAAAGCCATCTCCCATTGTAGCAAAAGAATCAAAAACTTGCAGGTACAAGAAACGGTTCCTTCTCTATAGGACCCACAGACAACAAAAACCCCTTGCTGCGCAAGGGGTCTGAAAAGTGGGCCCTACAGGACTCGAACCTGTGACCAATCGGTTATGAGCCGACCGCTCTAACCAACTGAGCTAAGGGCCCTAATGAATGACGTGAGTGCCAGTGTGCCTGAAGTCCGGAATTCATTAATTGCGGGGGCAGGATTTGAACCTGCGGCCTTCGGGTTATGAGCCCGACGAGCTACCGAGCTGCTCCACCCCGCGTCATTTGTAAGTCGGACAGCGACAATAACTAATATACATGATTGGCCTGCCGATAGTCAAGGCCGCCTCCTAAGTTTCTCCGGCGGCCTCTTATGTCAGATCCCCTTCTCGATCCATTCTTTATGCTTGGCGGCGAACTGCTCGGGCGTCATCGCCATCCCGAACAGCGCCTGAATCATATCCAGATGGGCCTGAGCCGCCCCCGGCTTCATCTGCACGTCGGCGAACAGCGTCAGGCTGCTCGCCCGGTTCAGCTCATTCAGCAGATCGACGTACAATTCAGGCAGGCCGGCGCTTCCGGTGTCCACTTTGGTGGCGGGAATGACGCCCGCCGTGGCGACGGCCTCTTCTCCCCACTTGGAGATGAAATATTGGACAAATGCCTTGGCCTCTTCCTTCACCGCCGACTCCTCGGCCACGAACAGTCCGACGCCGGGGCCTCCGACCCAGCTGTCAATGCTTCCTTTGCCGCCGCTGTAGGTCGGGAATTTGAAGAATCCGACTTTGTCCCGGAAGGACTGCGGAATCTCCGGGTTGGTTGTAAAGTTCGGAAGTTCCCATGTTCCGGTCAGGTACATGGCCGCTTTTTCGCTGACGAATACGGATTTGCCTTCTTCGTTGGACAGCCCGTTGAATTCTTTGTAGAAGGCGTTCATCTTAACCAGGTTCTGCACTTCCTTCGCCGCCTTGACGAACGCAGGGTCCTGAAAAGAAGCCTTGCCGCTGATGGCCTGCTTCAGCGCCTCGCTTCCGGCAATCCGGTCCGCCAAATACATGTACCAGAGCGACCCGGTCCAGCGGTCCTTGTTGCCGAGGGCGATCGGCGCGACCCCGTTGTCCGTCAGCGTCCGGACGATGCTCTTGAGTTCATCGTAGGTGGTCGGAACCTTCAGTCCATACCTGGCGAACAACTCCTTGTTGTAGTAGACCGGGGAGATATTGAGCTCCAGCGGCAGCGCGTACGTACTGCCGTCAACCGCGAACGCCTCCGTAGTACCCGGCACGAACTGGTCGCCGAGCTCCGGTCCGATCAGCAGATCATCCAGCGGCGCGAACAAATTCGCCTTGACAAAAGGCTCCATTGAACCGGCCGCCCAGGTGATTCCGACATCCGGCAGCTCGTTGGAGGCCGACAGAATCTTCAGCTTGTTCTTGTACTGCTCGTTCTCCAGCACTTCCTGCTCAATCCGGATACCGGGATGCTCAGTCTCATACTCCCCAATAATCTGCGAGACCAGCTTATACTGCTGCGCCGAGCTCTCCGCCGGCCATAAATGCATCATGTGAATGGTCACTTTCGGCGAGGCCGTAGCGGCTGCCGGCTCCTTGGAACCGGAATCCGCGCCCGCGCCTCCCAGGCTGCAGCCTGCCATCGCTGCCGTACTTATCATCACGGCGGACAGAGCGCCGATGATTCTCGTTGTTCGGGACATGCTTTCAACCCCCACGGTCCGTGCCGTCTCTTTAAGTAAACGCTAACCTTGTACACTGGATTTCCGTCCGGATCGCTTCGTCCCACCCGAACGGTACGCTGAAATCCCCCTGCCGCAGCAGCGTCAGGCGATCTCGTCCGGCTGCCCGCTCATCTTCTTCCGGTAACGGCTGGGGCTGACTCCCTCCATGTCCTTGAACACTTTGATAAAATATTTGTCGGTCTTGTACCCGACCCGCTCGCCGATCTCGCAGATCGGAAGCTGGGTTCCGACGAGCATCTCCTTGGCCCGCTGAATCCGCAGGCGGGAGACATATTCGCTGAACGGCAGCCCGGTCCGCTCCTTGAACAGAACGCTGAAGTAGCTGACATTCAGATGCAGCCGGGCTGCAATCTCGGCCATCGTCAGCGGATCGGCAAGCTGCTCTTCCACCAGCCGCATCGCCTCGCGCACCGGTTCGCCGACAGCGCTCCTGTCCGCCTCCAGCAGCTTCGGATCGACCAGATGGGTCAGCCGCTCCAACCGCTCCTCCTCCGTCTCCCGTTCCAGCGCGGTCTGGACCACATCCAGCAGCTCGGCTTTATCCAGCGGCTTCAGCAGATAGTTCATCGCGCCAAGACGAAGCGCCTGCTGGGCGTATTCAAAATCGGCATAGCCGGAGACGACGACAATCATCGGACGCCGCTGAAGCTTCGAAGCAGCGGCCATGACATCCAGCCCGCTGACTTCCGGCATCCGCACATCGGTGATAAGCAGATGGACGGGCTCCTGCCGGAGACATTCCAGGGCTTCCACTCCGTTGTTGGCGGTCATGATCCGGTGCTGGCCGGCCGACCAGGCTTCCAGCGACAGCTTGATCCCCTGCCGCGTTCTAGGCTCGTCATCCACGATCAGTATGGTCTTGATCGGCTTGATGGTCTTGACGGTACTTTTTATCATAGGTAGGCTCCTCCGTCATTGGGAATTTCAAACCAAACCTTCGTGCCCTTTCCGGGCGCGCTCTCCACCTGCAGTCCCGATTCCATTCCTTCCCGGGAAGAGCGTCCATAATACAGCTTCAAGCGCTGCTGGACGTTGACCAGCCCCACTCCCGTTCCTTTGGCGGCGTGCGCCGGACCGCCGTTCAGGCTGTCCTGCAGAGCCCGCAGAGCCGGCTCATCCATACCGGAGCCGTTATCGGTCACCGTAATTCGCGTCCAGCCGCTGCATTCCGCCGCCTTGACCTCGATGGCAATTCTTCCACGGCCGATGCGTCCCTCCACCCCGTGCAGGATCGCATTCTCCACAATGGGCTGAATCATCAGCTTCGGCACCGGGATCGAGCCCGTGTCCGTCTCCATGGCGATCTCCCACTCCAGGCGGTCGCCAAGCCGCATCTCCATAATCTGCATATACCGCTCGACATGCTCGCATTCCTCGCGCAGGGTCACCCACTCTTCCAGCCCGGCAGCCCCCGGCCGGCCGATGTTATACCGGAACAGCCGCGACATGGTAACCACGAATCCGGCAAGTTCTGTCTCCCCCCTGTCCTCCAGCGCCCAATTGAATGCCTCCAGCGTGTTGAACAGAAAATGGGGATTGATCTGCGCCTGAAGCGCCTTCAGTTCCGTACGGCTCTGAAGCAGTTCCTTCTCATAGACAACCCGGATCAGTTCGTCGATATGGGCCACCATGCTGTTGTAGGAATGGTTCAGCTCCCTCAGCTCCATCATCGACGTCTTGTCGGGATTGGGCGTCAGCTGTCCGAGCCGGGATTTGCGCATCGCGCGGATCAGCTTCATAATCGGGCGGGTAATCAGCGTGGATAAGAGAAAAGACATAATCAGGAACAGCAGCGTTCCAATCGCCCCAGAGACGAACATCGCCGTTCTCAGCGCGGTAATTCCCTCCGTCGCATAGCGGACCGGTGTCAGAACAATCAGGGTCCAGCGGGTCTTCTCCGAATACTGTCTGACAATGACCTGTTCCTCTCCCTCGTACTGGACCGTCTGCCCCGCGGCCAGAAGCTCCGAAAGATCGGCGCCCTGGCCCTTGCCGCCAAGCTGGACACCCTCGTCATTGGCCAGCAGAATCGTCTCTCTTCCCGCGGGCTGCGCCGGGTCGCTCAGCTGGAAGTAGCTGCGCTGCATCCGGGCCACGAGGTAGCCGCCGTTCGAGAACCAGCGGTCCAGCAGACTGATCCGCTTGACGGCAAGCAGGCTCTGATTGTCCTGGGGATCGACTCCGATCCAGACAACCCGGCCTTTGGCAAGGTTGGCTTGCCGGATGGCGCTCTGACTCATCCGCATCGTCAGGCTGCCGTCCCGGATCGGGAACATCAGCTGATAATCGGCGGTATAGAGCTCGAAGGAGCCGACGCCCGGAAGATAGGACTGGTAGGTCGAGAGAACCTGAAGCAGCGACTGGCGCTGATTAAAGGTTACCGGCTTGCCGTTCGCTTCATCCAGAAGGAGGTTCTGCACCGTGGACTGGTTGGAGGCCTGGGACATCAGGCTCTCAATTTGGCCGATCAGCGCATCCATTCGCCCGCTTGCCTGAACGGCGGTCTGCTGAATATGCCGCTCGGCGCTGTTCTTGAGCAGGGCGGACGCTTTCTCGTAGACCATGCTGCCCGCGACCGCGACCATAATAATCATGACGAAGACAAAGCCGATAAATATCTGGTTGCGCAGGGTATTATAGGGGCGAAGTCTTTGCAGCATAAGGGGTTTCCTTCTCTGTTCATGTATTCGTTTACACCTCTAATTTCGCCAATAATCGGGGGTATTGTCAAGGTTGAAAATCTTCCTGGACCGGACCGGAAAATATTCACCCCTTCCAAAATACGCCAAAAAGCCCTTTCCGAAAGCGCTCGGAAAGGGCCTGGCTCGCTTCTGCAGAGTCCGTTGACGTTGGCCGGACCGGCCTCCTTCAGGGAAGAAACCGGACTCCGTACCGTCCGCGGCGGGAACGATAAATTTCGACAAGCCGCGGGTCCTGATAGCCATAGATCCAGCCGTCCTGCTCCAACCGTTTTGCCAGGCAGCCGGCTTGGAATTTGGTTCGGAACAGCTTGGCAAAATAAATCCAGTTCATCGGGAACGCTCCTTTATGCCATGAGTACAAGGCTTATGCACTTATAGGGTTCCCGGCCCGGATTCCAAACTATGCGGCGGTCCGGCTGGAAGATCCCGCATATTCGGCTGGAACCGTCCATTAGGCGCCGAAGCTCGAAGGGTCCTGTCTCCAGGAGCGGAGCAGCTCCACATCGCTCTGGGCAATCTTGCCCTGCGACAAGGCAACCCCGATCAAGGTGCCATAATCCGACAGACTGTGCAAGGGCAGATTCGCTTCGGCAAAAGCAGAGACGGCCCGGTCCAGCTGATAGCTGAAGATCGCAAGCACCGCAAGCGGCTCCGCTCCGGCATCCCGGACCGCTTCTGCGGCCTTGATCGAGCTCCCGCCGGTAGAGATCAGGTCCTCGATGACCACGACCTTCTGCCCCGGAGCCACGCGCCCTTCAATCTGATTCTGCTTGCCGTGTCCCTTCGCCTTGTCGCGGATATAGGCCATCGGCAGGTTCAGCTTGTCCGCCACCCAGGCGGCATGGGGAATGCCGGCCGTCGCCGTCCCGGCGATCACTTCCGCTTCCGGATACTCGGAACGGACGTGTTCGGCGAATGCCTCTGCGATATAAGACCGAATCTCCGGATAGGAGAGTGTGAGGCGGTTGTCGCAGTAAATGGGCGATTTGATCCCGGACGTCCAGGTAAAAGGCTCCTGCGGCCGCAGCGCGACCGCTCCGATCTCCAGCAGGTAAGACGCGATCCGCTCGCGGCTTGTCAGCGATGTATTCATGCTTGCACCATCTCCTCTATGATATTCAGCGCGGCCTGCCGGGGATCGGCGGCGGCGGTTATCGGTCTTCCCACGACGATGTAGTGGCTTCCGGAGGCAATCGCCTGCCCGGGCGTCATCGTCCGGGACTGATCGCCAAGCTCGGCGCCCGCAGGCCGGATTCCGGGCGTGACGCTCACGAAGCCGGGGCCGCAGGCCGCCGCGATCGCCTTCGATTCCTGCGGCGAGGCGACGACGCCGGAGAGCCCCGCTTCCTGCGCCAGCCTGGCGTAGCGCAGCACGGTATCCGCCACGCTGCCGTCGATTCCGATCTCGCCGTTCATAACGGCCTGATCGGTGCTGGTAAGCTGCGTGACGGCGATGATCAGCGGCTGGCGCAGGCTGCCGCTTGAGGCCAGGGCCGCCTCGGCGCCCTCGCGGGCGGCCTTCATCATCGCCGTTCCGCCGGCGGCGTGCACGTTGAACATATCGGCGCCGAGCGCCGTCAGGCTCGCCGCGCCGCCGCGGACCGTATTCGGTATGTCATGCATCTTCAGATCGACGAATACGGAGTAGCCGCGCGCCTTCAGCTCCCGGACAAACTCCGGCCCGGCGGCGTAGAACAGCTGCATGCCCACCTTCATATAGCAGGGGATGCCGTCCAGCTTGTCCAGCAGCGCCCGCGCCGATTCCGCATCCGGATAGTCAAGCGCAACCATCAGCCGGTTCGCCATTGCCGCCTGCCGCGTATTCAAGGACGACCTTGTTTGCTCCGCTTCACGGTTCATTTGTGTCATCACGATTCTCCTAATCTTAAGGATGGATTCCGGTATCATCTCCGGCCGAACCCCGGGACGGCCAGTCCTCGCGGTTCCCGGTCGCAGCGGAACGGTCTGCGGACCTGCCGCAAACCGTTCCTTTCATGCGCCCCTGCAAGCGGGCGGTATTCAATTGGCTGCGCTCCGGGCCGGCTCAGGCCTGGCCGGCGAAGGCCGGCATCGACTGGGACGAGAAGTTGATCGTCTCCAGCATGCGCAGCAGCGCGGCGACGGTGTCGAGCGAAGTCATGCAGACCACGCCGTTCTCGACCGCTTCGCGGCGGATGCGGAAGCCGTCGCGCTCCGGCGTCTTGCCCTTCGTCAGCGTATTGAAGACGAAGTTCGCCTGGCCGCCGCGGATCAGGTCCAGAATGTTCGGCTCGCCTTCGCCGAGCTTGTTGACGTTCATAACGTTCAGGCCCGCTTCCTCCAGCGCCGCCAGAGTGCCGCCGGTGGCGATGATTTTGTAGCCGAGCTTGTGGAAGCCCTTCATGAGGTCAACCGCTTCGGCCTTGTCTTTGTCGGCTACGGTGACAATGATGGCCCCGGTCGCCGGAATCTTCATCCCCGCGCCGATCAGTCCCTTGTACAGCGCCTTCGCGTACAGACGGTCGCGTCCCATCACCTCGCCGGTGGACTTCATCTCCGGCCCCAGCGTCGGCTCGACGCGGCGCAGCTTGGCGAAGGAGAACACCGGAACCTTGACGGAGACGTACTCGCTCTCCGGCCACATGCCTTCCTCATAGCCTTCGTCCTTCAGCTTCCCGCCCAGGATCACCTTGGTCGCCAGATGCGCCATCGGAATTCCCGTGACTTTGCTAAGGAACGGAACCGTACGCGAAGAGCGCGGATTGACCTCGATGACGTACACTTCATCCTTGTAGATGACGAACTGGATGTTCACGAGTCCGATCGTTTTCAGTTCCTTCGAGATTTTGATCGTAATGTCGCAGATTTTGCGCTTCAATCCCTCGTCAAGATGCTGCGGCGGATATACGGCGATGGAGTCGCCCGAATGGACGCCCGCACGCTCGACGTGTTCCATAATTCCCGGAATGACTACCGTGTCGCCGTCGCAGATGGCGTCCACTTCCACTTCCTTGCCGAGCATGTAGCGGTCGATCAGAACGGGATGCTCCGGATTGATCTTCACCGCTTCCTTCATGTAGGCCAGCAGCTCCGTATCGTTGTAGACGATCTCCATCGCCCGGCCGCCGAGCACGTACGACGGACGCACGAGCACCGGATAGCCGAGCGACTGGGCCGTGCCGACCGCTTCGTCCACGTTCGTCACCGTGCTGCCTTTCGGCTGCGCAATGTCGAGTCGGGAGAGCAGAGCTTCGAATTTCTTGCGGTTCTCGGCTTCGTCGATGCTGGCAAGGCTCGTTCCGAGAATGTTCACCCCGGCTGCGCTGAGCGGCGCCGCAAGGTTGATGGCTGTCTGGCCGCCGAACTGGACGATAACGCCGATCGGCTGCTCCTGTTCGATTACGTTCATGACATCCTCGAAGAAGAGCGGTTCAAAGTACAGGCGGTCCGAGGTGTTGAAGTCGGTCGAGACCGTCTCCGGGTTGTTGTTGATAATTACCGCTTCGTAACCGGCCTTCTGGATCGCCCAGACGGCATGGACCGTCGAGTAGTCGAACTCGATGCCCTGGCCGATCCGGATCGGGCCGGAACCGAGGACAACCACCTTCTTCTTGTCGGACGGCGTCACTTCATTCTCGGTCTCGTAGGTCGAGTAGTAATACGGTGTGGTCGCTTCAAATTCGGCGGCGCAGGTATCGACCATCTTGTAGACCGGCTTCAGTCCCTGGCGGAGACGCAGCTCCCGGATGTCGTTCTCCATGGTCATGCCGCTCTGGCCGCCTTCGGCGCGCAGCTCGGCGATCGCCCGGTCGGTGAAGCCGAGCCGCTTCGCCTGGTAGAGCGTCTCCGGCGTCAGCTCCGCTTCCTCGCGGATGCGGCTCTCGAAGCCGATGAGGCCTTCGATCTTGTCGAGGAACCACCAGTCGATGCTTGTAATGTCCTGCACCTCTTGCAGACCGTAACCCCGGCGGAAGGCTTCGGCAACCAGGAACAGCCGCTCGTCGTCCGCTTTGGCGAGACGCTCCTTCAGCACTTCGTCGCTCAAGCCGACGGCGTCTTTCAGATACAGGCGGTGCACGCCGATCTCAAGCGACCGGACCGCCTTGTGAATCGACTCTTCGAACGTGCGGCCGATGGCCATCACTTCGCCGGTCGCCTTCATCTGCGTGCCGAGCCTGCGGTTGGCCTGGGTGAACTTGTCGAACGGCCAGCGCGGGATTTTGCTGACGATATAGTCGAGCGTCGGCTCGAAGCAGGCATACGTCTGCCCCGTAACCGGGTTCACAATCTCGTCGAGCGTATAGCCGAGCGCGATCTTGGCGGCCATCTTGGCGATCGGATAACCCGTTGCCTTGGAGGCCAGCGCCGACGAGCGGCTGACGCGCGGGTTCACTTCGATGACGTAGTATTGATAGCTCTGCGGATCAAGCGCGAACTGCACGTTGCAGCCGCCCTCGATGTTGAGCGCGCGGATAATCTTCAGGGAGGCGGAGCGCAGCATCTGATACTCGCGGTCCGACAGTGTCTGGCTTGGCGCTACGACGATGCTGTCGCCGGTATGTACGCCGACCGGATCGAAGTTCTCCATGTTGCAGACCACGATGCAGTTATCGTTCGCATCGCGCATCACTTCGTACTCGACTTCCTTCATGCCGGCGATGCTCTTCTCGACGAGACACTGGCCGATGGGACTGTAGCGGATGCCCGCCTTCACCGTCTCCAGCAGTTCTTCTTCGGAGTGGCAGATGCCGCCGCCGGTGCCGCCGAGCGTGTAGGCCGGGCGAACAATGACCGGATAGCCGATCTCTCCTGCAAAAGAGAGCGCCTCATCCACCGTCGTGATGATCGTGCTGTCCGGCACCGGCTGCTCCAGCTCGCGCATGAGCTCGCGGAACAGGTCGCGGTCTTCGGCCTTCTCGATGGAATGCAGCTGGGTGCCGAGCAGCTTCACGTTCTCCTGCTCCAGCACGCCCGCGCGCGCCAGCTCGACGGCCATGTTGAGACCGGTCTGGCCGCCCAGGGTCGGGAGCAGTCCGTCCGGACGCTCCTGGCGGATAATCCCGGTCACGAAGTCGAGCGTGATCGGTTCAATATAGACTTTGTCGGCCATGTTCGTGTCGGTCATGATGGTCGCCGGGTTGCTGTTGATCAGCACGACCTCGACGCCTTCTTCCTTCAGCGCCTGGCAGGCCTGGGTTCCGGCATAGTCGAATTCGGCGGCCTGGCCGATGACGATCGGACCGGAGCCGATGACAAGGATTTTCTTGAGCTTCTCGTTCTTAGGCATTCTCTAGTATGCTCCTTTCACGGCTTCGAGCTGCTGCTTCGGTGCAGGCGCCGCAATGCGCGCATTGGCGGCAAGCTGGGCCTGGCGGGAGACCGCCGGGGTATTGCGCTTGTGTTCGGCAATCATATCCAGGAACCGGTCGAACAGATAACTGCTGTCATGCGGACCCGGAGCCGCTTCCGGATGGTACTGCACCGAGAAGGCGGGGTAGCGGCTATGCTTAAGACCTTCGATGGTCTTATCGTTGTTGTTGATATGGGTGACTTCCAGCTCAGTTCCCCGGACGGATTCCTCTGTCACGGTGTAGCCGTGGTTCTGGGAAGTGATGTAGCAGCGTCCGCTCTCCAGTTCCTTCACCGGATGGTTGCCGCCGCGGTGGCCGAATTTCAGCTTCTCCGTGTTGGCGCCGCACGCCAGCGCGAACAGCTGGTGGCCGAGGCAGATGCCGAAGATCGGATATTCGCCCAGCAGATCGGCGATGGTCTGCACCGCATACGGCACGTCCTTCGGGTCCCCGGGGCCGTTCGAGAGCTGAATGCCGTCCGGATTGATCCGGCGGATCTCTTCGGCGGTTACATTGTGGGGAACGACGATGACGTCGCAGCCGCGCTTGTTCAGCTCGCGCAGAATGCCCGTCTTGGCGCCGTAGTCGATCAGGACGATCTTCTCCTTCGTGCCAGGACTGCTGTATGCGCTCTGGGTTGACGTCCGGGCCACCTGGTTGCGCAGCTCTTCGATCGTAGTATCTTCCATCATCTCCATCAGCTCTTCCACACGCTTGTTGGAGGTGGTGAGGATGGCCTTCATCGTGCCGTAGTGGCGGATGATTCGGGTCAGCATCCGGGTGTCGATGTCGCTGATGCCCGGAATTCCGTATTCCTTCAGCAGATCGTCGACGCTGTACTCGGCCCGCCAGTTGCTGGGCACCGTCTCATGCCGGCGGACGACGAAGCCGTGCACGAACGGCCGCACGGATTCAAAATCATCGCGGGTAATGCCGTAGTTGCCGATCAGCGGATACGTCATCGTAACGATCTGTCCGCAGTACGAAGGGTCCGACAATACCTCCTGGTAGCCTGTAATTCCTGTATTGAATACGACTTCCCCCGTCTTCTCGCCCTCCGCGCCGAACGCGGTGCCGGTGAACAGCGTTCCATCCTGCAGCAGCAATCTCGCCTGCATTCTCCCCACTCCTTCTAAGTTAACGTTAGTCTGCTTATTGATTCATGCCCTCCGGAGTGCGCTCGGATCTGCGGCCGCTTTTAGTCGGCGGACAGCCCGGCTTCGTCCTTCTTGCTCTCCATATCGCCTGCGCTCCATACCTGTCTGCCGTCCACCCAGGTTGCAACCGGCCAGCCCTTGAGCTTCCAGCCGGCGAACGGAGTGTTTCTGCCCTTGGTGGCAAAATCGTCCGGATTCACTTCGCGCTCCGTATCCAGGTCGATCAGGGTCAGGTCGGCGGGCGCCCCCGCCTTCAGCACCCCGGCGTTCAGTCCGAACACCCGGGCCGGGTCCTCCGTCATCCGCTTGACGAGCAGCGGCAGCTCCCATTGGCCTGTGGCCACGAAGGCCGTATAGAGCAGCGGGAACGCCGTCTCGAAGCCGACGATGCCGAACGGCGAGAGCAGCATGCCCTTCGCCTTCTCTTCGGCGCTGTGCGGCGCGTGATCGGTGACGATCATGTCGATTGTCCCGTCGAGCAAAGCCTCGATGCAGGCTTCGACGTCGCGGCGGGAGCGGAGCGGCGGGTTCATTTTCCAGTTCGTATCGGGTCCCGGAATGTCCTCTTCGCTCAGCAGCAGATGGTGCGGGCAGACCTCGGCGGTCACCTTGACGCCAATCTGCTTGCCCAGCCGAATCAGCCGGATCGACTGCTCGGTGCTGACATGGCATACGTGATAGTGAACCCCGGTCGCCTCCGCGAGCAGAATGTCGCGGCCGACGTGGATCGCTTCCGATTCGTTCGGGATGCCCTTGAGGCCGTACTTCTCGGCAAAAGCTCCCTCGGCCACCGGCGCGCCTTCAACCAGCGTGTTGTCTTCGCAGTGCGCGATGACCGGCATATTCAGCGCCGCAGCCCGCTTCATCGCGTCTTTCATCATCTGCGCGCTCTGTACGCCGACGCCGTCGTCCGTGAATCCGATCGCTCCTGCTTCCTTGAGGGCGGCAAAATCGGTCAATTCCTCTCCGAGCTCGTTCTTCGTGATGGCGGCGTACGGCAGCACCTTCACCAGGCCGGCTTCCCGCGCCTTGCCAAGCACCAGGGAGACCACTTCGGGGCTGTCGGTAACCGGCTTCGTATTCGGCATGCAGGCGATGGTCGTAAATCCGCCCTTGGCCGCCGAGCGGCTTCCCGTCTCGATCGTCTCCTTGTGCTCAAAGCCCGGCTCCCGCAGATGCACATGCATGTCGATCAGTCCGGGGATCAGCAGCTTGCCTTCCGCCTCGATCACTTCCTGTCCGGCGGCCTTCAGGCTGCCGGCCTCTGCGATTCCGGCGATGATCCCGTTCTTGATCTCCACATCCATCCGTTCGGGTTGCCCTTCGCTGTTCAGTACGCTCGCGTTAGTAATGATCACGGCCAGCTCTCCTTTGGTATTATATAATAAAAATTCACCTTTGTGTATAAATATTAATCAATTATGTGTGATGCGGTCGTAAGCTGCGATGCGCGCATACGCTCCGAAGAAAGCCTGGGCTTGCGGTCGCTGTTATTTCTGAATTTCCTTGAATAAAATCTTTAGCGGTAAAATTTCAAAAACAAAGGCGAACGCTGACGCTCCTTCAGCTCCAGGCTTTTTCTGCGCTAAGTTGCTGCGAGCATTCCGCCGCATAAACCGAGCCCCTGGGAGCGGCGGCCCTGCAGCGTCCACTCTACAGCAGCGCCCGCTCCAGCACCGCCATCCGTACCGGCACCCCGTTCTCCATCTGGGGGAAAATCAGCGATTTCGCGCTCTCGACCACCGCGTCGTCGATCTCGACGTTCCGGTTCACCGGCGCCGGATGCATAATCACGGTCCGGCTGCCGAGCCGGGCTGCCCGCTCTTCCGTCAGCCCGAACTGCCGCCGGTATTCCTCGGCGGATTTCAGCATGCCGCTGGCATGCCGCTCCAGCTGAACGCGGAGCATCATGACGACGTCCGCCTTTAGCGCTTCGTCGATGTCAACATACCGGGCTTCGCCGTCCAACTCGGGCGCCCGCATGTTGTCCGGCGCGCAGAAGCGGACGGATGCGCCCATCTTGGTCAGCCCCCACAGATTCGAGCGGGCCACCCGGCTGTGCATAATGTCGCCGATGATGGATACCTGCAGTCCCTTGATCTCGCCGAAGGTCTTCTGCATGGTGTACATGTCGAGCAGCGCCTGGGTCGGATGCTCATTGTTGCCGTCGCCCGCATTGATGAGCGGCACCCGCACCTTCTCGGCCAGCTGCTGCAGCACGCCCGCAGGCTTCAGACGGACCACGCCGGCGTCGATGCCCATCGATTCCAGCGTCCGGACGGTGTCGTAGATCGACTCGCCTTTCTCTACGCTGGAGGCCGCCGCCGCAAAGTTCAGCACCTGGGCGCCGAGCCGCTTCTCCGCCATCTCGAAGGAGAAGCGGGTGCGCGTGCTGTTCTCGAAGAACATGTTCGAGACAAAGCGGGATTGCAGCACCGGAATGAGCTTGTACTCCTGCTTGTCCCAGTAAGACGCCCGCTGCAGAATACCCTCGATCTCGGTCCGGCTCAGCTCCTTCAGACCGAGCAGGCTGCGTTCCTGTACCCGAATGGCCGTTGCCATGTTATTTCGCCTCCCAATTGGAAAGGATATACACTTCGTCTTTATCGTCCACTTCGCTCATGCCGACGGCGATCTGCTCATGCCGCGAAGTCGGCACGTTCTTGCCGACATAATCCGCCCGGATCGGCAGCTCGCGGTGTCCCCGGTCGGCCAGTACGGCGAGCTGGATCATCCTTGGCCGTCCGCAGTCCATCAGGGCGTCCATCGCGGCCCGGATCGTCCGCCCGGTATACAGCACATCGTCGCAGAGGATAACTGTCTTGTCTCCGATGCCGCCGTCCGGAAGCGCCGCTCCCGGCGTGCCTTCCGTCTGCTCGCCGCCGCTCAGCGCGTTCCCCGTCTTGGCCCGGTCGTCCCGGTACGGCGTCACATCCAGTTCGCCGCAGGCGACGCTGACACCCTCAATCTCGCGGATGCGCTCCGCAATCCGCCGGGCCAGATAGACGCCGCGGGTGCGAATGCCGACCAGCACACAGTTCTCGATGCCTCGGTTCTTCTCCAGAATTTCGTGGGCGATGCGCGAGAGCGCCCGGCGGATCGCCGTCTCGTCCATAATGATATTCTTCTCTGTAATCAATTGCTTGTCGCCTCCAGCCGGTTATATACGCCCTGTATCCAGTTGCCCGAACATCAAAAAACTCCTTGCCGTAATCGGCAAGGAGTGATGTTTATCACAGGATGGAGAGTGCGCGTGCGTAAAGAGACCCCGCATGGTCATGCGGATTCCTCCTCCTACATCGCGAACCTCGATTCACGTTACCTTGCCAGCCTCACGGGACTGAATTAAAGGTGCTATTCATTTATCACTAGAATTATGACAGAACGGGCGGGCCTTGTCAACTTAAAGCCGGGTTACGGATTACTCTTCGCTTTCTCCGCCCTGTAGACCCAACAGATAAAGAGAAAGACAAAAACCTGCACAGCACCCCCTATTCCCATGACAAGCTCTCGATAAACTAAATAATTCACTCCCGTCATGAAGACAGATATCGCAGTCATCCACATAGCAAATTTAAGTGTCTTGAGCGTTCTTTCCATGCTCCCGGTTACCTCCGTTACCTTGGGAATAGAATACCGCCGCCTCGCTGAAGGCAAACGCCATAAAGACTATACTCTGCCGGTTCAGCCGGTAGTACTGCAAGTGCGATACGGCGAACAGGAAGGCAGTAAGCAGAATCGCGCCGTTCAGTTCGCCGATGCCGGGGATGCGGACGGTCTTCGCCAGAAACGCCGCTTCCGCAAGCAGCGGAAGTATCAGGCCGCGAAAGGCGATCTCCTCGAAGACCGGATAGACAACCGCAAAATTGAACCTATTGAGCGCACCGGCCGGGCGATAGCCCGAATAGCGGGCGATCAGCAGGTTAACGGCCAGCACCGCCGAGAACAAACCGATGACGGAGCCGGTACCCTCCGGCAGCCGGAATACATAATTGCCCCGAACGGCAAATGTCAGCAGCAGCAGACCGGCCGCCCAGACATAGATGGTTGCAGGGCTCCGTTTTCCCAGAAACGGCGCCAGTCCCCGGTCCAGGAGAACGTACAGAAATGCGATTGCCACGGCCACGATCAGCTTCAGCGCCATTTCTTCAACCTCCTCCTGTCCCCGTCCTTCCTTTGACCCGGCTATGATCTATGTATCGTATTCTCTCAGCAGACTCGGGCCTTCCTCTATGAGAGCGGTCACAACCGCTTGCCGGATTGCAAAATAAAAAACGGGCCCAGTCGCTGAGCCCGCTTCTTCTTACCCGTTCTGTTCAATTATGACCTTAGAATTCAAATTCCACGTCGCTCAGGCGGCGCTTGATTTCGCCGATGACCCGCTTCTCTTCTTCGATGCCTTTGGCGGCAAACGTAACAGAGAAACGCACATAGGCGCCCGCGTCATCCCACGGCACGGAAGAGATCAGCTTCTCGCGGATCAGATACTGCGAGAAATCTTCGCCGGACTCGAATCGGCGTCCTCCCTTGACGCCCTTCGGCGCAGCCACATAGAGGAAGAACGAGCCTTTCGGCTTCTCGGCGGAGAAACCGAGGCCGTTCAGCATCTCAACCAGCATATCATGCCGGCGGGAGTATTTGGCCGCAATCGCTTCGGTAATCTCCGGATGGGCAAGGCCGTAGGCGGCCGCCTTCTGGATGGCGATGAACTGGCCCGAATCGTTGTTGTCCTTGACATCCCCGAATGCCTTCACGATCAGCGGATTGCCGGCGACGAAGCCGATTCTCCAGCCGGTCATATTGTAGGACTTCGACAGGGAATGCAGTTCTACCCCGACATCCTTCGCGCCCGGCACGGAGAGGAAGCTCAGCGGCTTCACGCCGTCATAGGTCAAGGCCGCATACGGGGCATCGTGAACGACGACGACGTTGTACTTCTTCGCCCATTCCACCACTTCGGCGAAGAACTCCGGCGTGGCGCTTGCTCCCGTCGGGTTGTTCGGATAGTTCAGATAGAGCAGCTTCGCCTTGCGGGCGATCTCTTCCGGGATGGACTTCAGATCCGGCAGGAAGGCGTTCTCCTTCTTCAGCTCAACCGGATACACCTCGCCGCCCAGGTATTTCGTATGCGTGCCCAGTACGGGATAGCCCGGAATGGTCATAATCGTAATGTCGCCCGGGTTGATAAAAGCGGACGGCAGCATCGCCAGTGCCGGCTTGGAGCCGATGGAATGCAGCACTTCCGTGTCCGGATCGATACCGTCCACGCCAAATACGTCCTTCAGATACTGTGCGGCAGCCGCCTTGAACTCGGATATGCCGTTGTCGGCATATCCGCGGTTCTCCTCCTTGGCCGCTTCTTCGGCCAGCTTCGCGACGATACCGGCATCGGCCATCTCGTCCGGCTCGCCGACGCCGAGGTCGATCAGCTCGATGTCCGGGAAGTCCTTCTTCGCGGACGCCTTGGCGCGTTTGATTTTCTCGAACTTGTAGATGTTCGTGTCTTTGCCATAGTTGGACCCGCCGATCCGGTCGGCGAAATTATTCTGGATATACGTGTTCTGATAGTGTTCGATGCTCACTGCTCGGTCACTCCTGACATATGGAATTCTGTTCTAACTATGCCTGAAGCGGCTTCTGTCTTCCATGGACAAATCCGCTCTTCATTTGCACTTGTGCGTCTTCCCCCGCGTCTTCCCCCGCGTCTTCCCCTTAACGGGTCCGCAGCCGGTGCAGCAGGTCTTCCATATCTTCCGGGAGCGGCGCGGTGAATTCCAGATACTCTCCGCTCGAAGGGTGGATGAAGCCCAGTACGGCCGCATGCAGCGCCTGCCCGCCTTCCATGGATACGCCCTTGCTCCGGCCATAGACCGGGTCTCCGACCAGCGGGTGGCCGATGAACTTCATATGGACCCGAATCTGGTGAGTCCGGCCTGTCTCCAGCTTCAGCTCCAGCAGCGTCGAATCTCCGAAGCGCTCCACAACTTGGAAGTGGGTGACGGCTGTCTTGCTGTTCCGTTCAGTGACCGTATACAGCTTGCGGTCATGGGGATCGCGGCCGATCGGCGCGTCTACGGTGCCCTCGTCGTGAGCCATGTTGCCGTGAACGACGGCGAAATAGCGCCGCGTCACGCTGTGTTCCTTGAGCTGCCCGGCCAGGGAAGCATGGCTGGCGTCGTTCTTCGCCGCCATCAGAAGTCCAGAGGTGTCCTTGTCGATCCGGTGGACAATTCCCGGGCGGATCTCGCCGTTGATGCCCGAGAGGTCCTTGCAGTGATACATCAAGGCGTTCACAAGCGTTCCCGAAGGGTGCCCCGCAGCCGGATGCACGACCATGCCTCTCGGTTTGTTGACGACGATCACGTCGGCATCCTCATAGACCACATCCAGGGGAATATCCTCCGGCGTCAATTCGGCGGCTTCCGGTTCCGGCACCCGGACGGCGATCTCGTCGCCTGCGGACAGCTTGTAATTGGCCTTGATCTGTCTGCCGTTCACCGTGATATGGCCGCCTTCGATCCAGAGCTGCACCTGGGAGCGCGAAATGTCCGCTTCCCAGGCTTCCGTGATGTATTTATCGATCCGTACCTTGGCATCTTCGGCCTGAACCGTCCAAGTGATCGCTGCTTTATCCGGTGAATCCAAGTTATTCATTCTCCTCCTTGAGTTCCTTGATCTCCTTCACTTCGTCTCCGCCTCCAAGGTCAAGCAGGGCATCGAGAATAATCAGCGCCACCCCGACTACAATGCAGGAATCGGCAAAATTAAAGATCGGGAACGTATAGCTGCCGAAATTGAATTGCAAAAAATCGACGACTTCGCCGGTCATCGCCCGGTCGAGAAAGTTGCCGATCGCTCCGCCCAGCACGAGCGCCAGCGCGGTCGGAAGCAGCTTCCGCGTCTTCCGGGTCTTGTTGAGGTACCAGACGATGCCGATTGCCACTACAACGGTCACGGCGATGAGGAACCAGCGCTGGTTCTGCAGGATGCTGAAGGCCGCTCCCGTGTTCCGGTGCGATGTGATCAGGAAGAAATTCCCGAGAACCGGAATCTGTTCATTGAGCTCCAGCCGGTGCGCAATCAAATATTTGCTCCCTTGATCCAGCAAAAAGACGATTAGGGCAATCACATAATAGACCACTACAATTGTCACTCCGTTCTGATGTCGGCTCTGCCGTTCTTTCGCGCATTCCCGTCTATTGTAGCATAGGGCTAAAGAGCCCGTCCATGAGAAGCGAAGCTTGGCGGCAGATGGCGGCGGCTGGCAGCCATCCGATATTTTGGCTGAATTCCGCCTGTCTAGCGCTTCCGTCCCCCGGGCAACCTAACGCTTAGGAAATGCCAAGCCGCGATTGTCTCGAAAGGAGCAACTAGCCATGAATCATCTTACGGCCGCCCAGCTTGCCGGCCTTCGGCAGCAGCTGGAGCAGCGGCAGTCCGATATCCGCCGGCGCCTTCAGGAGAACGATCATTACGGCCTCGCAGAGTCGATGCGCGACAATACCGGAGAACTGTCCGAAATCGACAATCATCCGGCCGATGCGGCGACCGATCTGTTCCAGCGGGAGATGGACATCTCGCTGCTTGAACGGGAAGAGCTTGAGCTGGCGGATGTCGATGCCGCACTTGAAGCGATGAACGACGGCACCTACGGCATCTGCCAGGCAACCGGCGAACCGATCGCGTACGAGCGTCTCCGCGCCATCCCCTGGACCCGCTACAGCAAGGATAGCAGCCCTAAGCAGGAGAAGCCGCATACCCGCCCCGTCGAGGAAGATTTCCTGATGCCGCCCTTTGGCCGCAGCAGTCTGGATGAGCATGAGTATTCGGGCTTTGACGGCGAAGACGCCTGGCAGATTGTCGAGAGCTACGGCTCCTCAACCACGCCGGCCATGGCGGAGGGCAACAATATCGACTCCTATAATGAAGTCGAAATCGAAGCCGACGAGAATGAAGGCTGGGTGGAGGCCTGGGAGAGTTTTGTCGCCACCGATATTACGGGCACCGAGGTGTTCGTTGTGGAAGGCGATCCTTACCGCCGTTATCTGGACAGCGGAGAAGGGGATTATTTGCTGGACCCGAACGGTCCGCGTCCTTAGGCGCACATCCAAAGCCGGGGCTGTCCTGCGGAATATGCAGACAGCCCCGGCCGGCGTTAATACGTTTTGAGTTCAAGCTGATGCTGGACAATCCGGACAATGTCGGCAATGTAATCGCCGATGATCGGCAGATTGAGCGCTCCCAGCAGCTGAAGCAGATAGATAATCGTCGCCGCAAAGAACGTAAATCCAAGCGCGATTCCGACGCCTCGGGATACTCCGGCGAGCAGATTCCGCCAGATGAGCGACCAGGGCGACTGCAGCAGATCGGTGTACTCGGAGAGACGGGACTTCTCCATCCGCCGGCCCCAATCCGCCGCCATCCGGTAGACGGTGTTCAGCTTCTCCTCATTAGATAATTCCGGGGATAATTCCGGGGGTTCCCGCGTGCTGTCTTTCGGCACCTGTCTTCCTCCTCCGATCGCCGGGCTGCAACGCGAGAGAAGGCGAACCCGCACAGTCTGGCTGGCGCGGGTTCGCCTTCTCTTTCGTCTTCCGCCGCTGTACTCCCTCGCTAGTATATGCGCGGGGCGGACGGGCCATGCAGGAAGCGGCGTTTTTGCCGCCGCTTCCACGTAGTGCTCCTACTAGCCGATCTTGATGCCGACACTCTTGCCGCCGAGATCGACGGTCTCGAAGCCTTCGCCAGAGCCGAAGTCCACACGGGTCACCAGCACGTTATCGCGGAGCACATGCTCGAATGCGGTGACGGCGGCTTTCAGCTCTTCATCCAGATCCAGGGTCAGCTCCACCCGTTTGTCGATCGGCAGGTCCAGCCGTTTGCGGTAATCCTGAACGGCGCGGACCACTTCGCGCACCCAGCCTTCCTGGACCAGTTCCGGCGTGATCTCGGTGTTCAGCGCCACGGTCAGGCCATAGCCCGAAGCCGATGCGAAGCCCGGCTTCGCCTGCTTCTCGATCAGCAGCTCGTCGGCGGTGATCTGAAGCTCCTCGCCCTCCGGAGACGTGACGTGGACGGCTCCGTTCTGCACGGCGGCGCGGGTCGCGCCGCTGTCCATTCCCTTCAGGAAGCCCTGAATGAAGCCGACGTTTTTGCCGTACTTTTTGCCGGCGACCTTCAGATTCAGCTTCAGGGTAAAGTCCACAAATCCGCTGTCGCTGTCTTCCAGAACGATCGACTTGACGTTGATCTCGTCCTTGATGATCTCCTCGTAGTCCGAGACGTTGAACTCCCGGTTCATGGAGACAATCAGCTCCGGCAGCGGCTGCCGGGTCTTGATGCCGGTCTCGTTGCGGACGTTGCGCGCCAGCTCGACGATATTCCGCGCGCTCTCCATATCGCGCTCCAGTTCCAGATCGATCAGCCCTTCGTCGGCCTTCGGGTAATCGGCCAGATGCACGCTCTCGCCTCCGCCCAGATTTACGAAGATATCCTCCGCCAGCATCGGCATGAACGGGGCTACAATCTTGGATGTGGTCAGCAGCACATGCGTCAGCGTCCGGTAGGCGTCCAGCTTCTCTTCGCCCAGTCCGCTGCCCCAGAAGCGGTCGCGCGAGCGGCGGATGTACCAGTTGCTCAGCTCGTCGATGAACCCTTCGATCGCCTTCGAGGTGTTGACAAAGTCATTCACCGCAAGCCCTTTATCCACCACGAGGATGAGGCTGTTCAGCCGCGACAGAATCCAGCGGTCCAGCTTGTGGGCCGACAGACGGAACGAATGCTCAGCCGGATCGTAGCCGTCGATGCCGGCGTACAGCGTCAGGAAGGCGTGCGTGTTGACCAGCGTATCCACGACCTTCGACTTGCTCTCTCCGACCAGGCCGCGGGAGAAGCGCTTGTTGTTCCACGGCGCGCTGTCGGACAGAATTGCCCAGCGGAACGCGTCTGTTCCGTATTCATTCATGATATCCCAGGGGTTGATGACATTGCCCTTCGATTTCGACATCTTCTGCCCGTTCTCGTCCAGAATATGGCCGGTAGCGATGACCGCCTTGTACGGCGCTCTCCCCTTGAACAGGGTCGATACCGCCAGCAGACTGTAGAACCAGCCCCGCGTCTGGTCGATCCCTTCACAGATCATATCCGCCGGGAACTGGTCATCCAGCTTATCGGCGTTCTCGAACGGATAGTGGCTCTGGGCAAAAGGCATCGAACCGCTGTCGAACCAGACGTCGATGACCTCGGACGTGCGAACCATTTCCGCTCCTTCCCGGAACGGGCTCTTCAGCCGGATCGCATCCACATATGGTTTGTGCAGCTCGATGTCCTCCGGGACCTCCGTCGTCGCCATGGCCCGCAGCTCGGCGATGCTGTGGGGAGCGAATTCCTTCCCGGTCGCTTCGCAGACCCAGACGTTCAGCGGCGTTCCCCAGTAGCGGTTGCGGCTGATGTTCCAGTCTACCAGCTCGTCGAGGAATTTGCCGAAGCGTCCTTCCCGGACATGCGGCGGGTACCAATCCACCGTATTGTTGTTGGCGATCAGCTGATCCTTGATGGCCGTGGTATTGATGAACCAGCTGTCTGTGGCGTAATAGAGCAGCGGAGTATCGCAGCGCCAGCAGAACGGATAGCTGTGCTCGTACTTCTCTTTGCCGTACAGCAGGCCTTTCTCGGACAGTGCCTTGACAATGTCGAGGTCGCACTCCTTGACGAACCGGCCGGCAAAATCGCTTACGGTCTCGGTATACTTGCCCGAGGCGTCAACCACATTCACGAAGCTGATGCCGTTCTCGCGGCAGGCCTTGTAGTCGTCTTCGCCGTGGGCCGGAGCCATATGAACGATACCGGTACCGCTGGCGTCGGTGACGAAGGATGCGCCGACAATGACGTTGCTGCGCTCCGCCTGAATGAAGCTGAACGGCGGCTGATAGGTTCTGCCGACAAGCTCGGCTCCCTTCAGCTCGCCCAGAAGCTCATAGTCGCCCTTGACAACCTCGTCCACCAGGTTCTTGGCGAGGATATAGACGCCGTCCTCCTGCTTCACGCGCACGTAGTCCATCTCGGGATTGACGGCGAGCGCCATATGGGCCGGGAGCGTCCACGGCGTCGTGGTCCAGGCCAGCACATATTCGCCGCTGCCGTCCAGTCTGAACTTGGCCGTGGCGCTGAGATCCTTCACCGTCTTGTAACCCTGGGCGACTTCATGGGAGCTCAGCGTGGTCTGACAGCTCGGGCAGTACGGGCTGACGCGGTGGCCGCGGTAGAGCAGCCCTTTCTCATGAACGGTCGCCAGGATGTTCCATACACTCTCGATATAGCTGTTGTTCAGCGTGACATACGGATTGTCGAGATCGGTCCAATAGCCGATCGCCTCGGTGAATTCGCGCCACTGCTTTTCGTAGCCGAACACGCTGTCCTTGCACTTCTTGATGAACGCCTCGACGCCGTAATTCTCAATCTCCTGCTTGCCGGAGATGCCGAGCTGCTTCTCGACGCCCAGCTCGACCGGCAGTCCGTGGGTATCCCAGCCCGCCTTGCGGACGACGCGGTAGCCCTTCATGGTCTGGTAGCGGCCGATAAAATCCTTGATGACCCGGCCCAGCACATGGCCGATATGCGGCGCGCCGTTGGCGGTCGGCGGACCTTCGTAGAAGACGTAGTTCGGCTTGCCTTCCCGGTTCTCAATTGATTGGCGGAACGTGTTCTCCTCGTTCCATTTCTTCAGGATGCGAACATCCCGGTCGCGCGCTTTCTCGCGGACGTCAACTTTGTGCATGATTCGAAATGCCTCCTTCTGCTCTGTTGGAACAACAAAAAACGCCCGCCCCTGTTAAGGGGCGAGCGCAGCTCGCGATACCACCCTAATTCTCCGCCATGCTTCCGCGCTCTTCTAGGAAGAGCCGGCTAACAGGCGAAATCTCAAGTCCGGTCCGGATCGGAACACGGGGCCGGGGTAACGACCGGCAAGGACGGCCTCTCCTACTCACGTTCCGTTGAGGAATACGCTTCGGTTCGGCTTCTCGGGGAAGATCTTCCGTCATGATCCGCACATCGGCTTGCAGCGAACGCCGACTCTCTGGGGAACGTCAACCATGCCGTACTGGTCCCGTCATCGAATGTCTTGTTAAATCATGCATTCTTTAATTATAGCCGCTTGCGCAGCAAATATCAACCGGGCATGCCTTCTCTCTAGACGACTTCCTCGCGGGCTTCGCGCGACTCCAGCGCATCCCAGTCATCCTGGGACAGCAGTTCCAGTTGGGCTTCCACCAGGGTGCGGAACCGGGTCCGGTAGATCGAAGCCTGCTTGCGGAGCTCTTCCGTCTCGATCGCGATCTTGCGCGATTTGGACAGCGCCTCGTTAATGATCCGGTCGGCGTTCTTCTCCGACTCCTTGATAATCAGCTGCGCTTCCTTCTTGGCGTTGTTCTTGACTTCATCCGCCGCTTCCTGCGCAACGATTATCGTCTTGGACAGCGTATCTTCGATATTGGTGAAGTGGTCCAGTCGTTCCTGAACGGTCAGGAGCTGGCCCTGCAGTTCCTTATTCTCGCGGATAACGGCTTCGTAATCCTTGATTACCTGATCCAGAAATTCATTGACCTCGTCCTCGTCATAACCCCGGAGCCTTCTCGCGAACTCCTTGTTATGTATATCGAGCGGCGTTAATGGCATGCTGCGCACCTCCTGGAAAATTTCGGACAACCGGCTTCAACCCGCCGGGTCCGCATCTCACTAACATGTATCGGCTGTTGGCCTTCGACATGTTACGGCCCTATAGGAATATTCCATTTCGACAATCGTCCGCCGATTCCTGCCGGGCCCTTCACACAAATTTGCCGATACCGACCCGGTAGCGGCCTTTTTTGGTCAGATCGCCGACCTCCAGCACCCGAAAACGCCCGAATCCCTGCACCGATACGGTATCTCCTGCTTTCAGGAGGGCAGCGGGGTTCTCCTCCGCCTTCCAGTTGACCCGGACTCTTCCGGCTTTGATCGGAGCCAGAATCTTGCTGCGGCTTACCCGGCAGACATCGGAAGCGATTCCATCCAGCCGGAGGGAAGCGACCGAAATCTCGAACGTCTCCATCCGGGCTTGGGCCTGACGAAGCATGCCGATAGGCAGCACAGAGGTTGTGGCAGCGGAGCGGCCGACGCCGGTCAGATGAATCGACAGAAAATCCGCCATCTCCCGCGTTACCACCGCATGACAGCGGTCCTCCAGCACATGAATATCGCCGATGGTTCCCCGCTTGACGCCCAGTCCGAGCAGCGCGCCCATATAGTCTCCATGATCCAGCCCGCCCGGATCCACCGGAACGGCTTCCAGTACGCGAAGCTCCATCTCCTCGCTGTCCAGGTCCCGGTAGTCCGGTCCGATCAGCGCCCGCCGTCGTTCCGCATCCGGGTAACCGCCGTCCAGACGAAGCGCCACATCCGGATTCCGGTTGGCCAGCGATTCTACAATAAAAGCCTGGCGGGGGTCCAAGAATTCCGTCCGCTTCAGTTCATGGTACACGGCGGCGTTCTCTACCCATTCCCAGGCCTTATCCACAAAAGGGCGCTCATCGGGATGAAAATGTCCGTAAATCTCATTCTTCATCTTCCCGGCCTCAACCAAACAGGTAGATGATGATGGCCTGAAGGCCCATCACGGCATAGCGAAGCACGAAGAAAGCGATGATCGGCGAGAAATCCATAGTGCCGAACAGCGGGGGGATCACACGGCGGAAAGGCGCCAGATACGGCTCCACCAGCTTAGCCAGCAGTTCGCCGACAAAGGAGTTGCTGATCGCCGGGAACCAGGACATCAGCACATAGAAAATAATCATCCACATGTATATCCCGTAAAGGATATTAATAATATCTAGAACTTGGGACAAAGCCCCTTCACCTCATTCTGTTGTAATCTTGTTCGTCGTTCAGGATTTCGGTAATGGATCCCTGGATTTCGACAGTATCCGGCGTACAGAGGAAGATATTGCCGCCGATCTTGGAAATCTCTCCTCCAAGCGCATAGACGGTTCCGCCGAGAAAGTCGACGATCCGCTTCGCCTGATCATGCCGCACCCGCTGCAGATTCACCACAACGGTCCGGTGCGAGCGCAGATGATCCGCGATCTGCTGGGCCTCCTCGTAGGAGCGGGGCTCATACAGCACAACCTTCACGTTCTTCTGGGAGTGAATGCTGACGACATTGCCTGCGCGCTGGGGCCGGCGGGGCTCCGCCGGAACCGGCTCGAATTCTTCCTCCGTCCGGTCCTCCAGACGCTCGCGTTCCACGACTTCTTCCTGTTCCTGCAATCCCAAAAAGCTCATAAACCGGTTCATCACACCCATTGATCTCCCTCCTCATGGCCTACTAACACCGTACCCAGGCGGACCCAGGTGGCTCCTTCCTGTATCGCCACTTCGTAATCATTGGACATGCCCATCGACAGCTCGGTCATTGGCTTCGGGGTCAGGGACATGGCATTGAGCTTGTCCAGCAGCTCGCGCAGGCCCCGGAACACCGGGCGCGTCTCCTCCGGATCGCCCTCATAGGGGGCCATGGTCATGAGCCCGACAACCTCGATCCGGTCCATCCCGGCAATCTCCCGCAGAAATCCGGGAACCGCCTCCGGGCTGAGGCCATATTTGGATTCTTCGCCCGAAATGTTCACCTGAACGAACGCTTTCACCTGAAGATCGGCCGCTTCCGCCTTGCGCTGAAGCTCCCGGGCCAGCGACAGCCGGTCCAGGGAATGAATATATGCGAATTTGCCGATTACGTCCTTCACCTTATTGGTCTGCAGATGCCCGATGAAATGCCAGGTGCCCCTGCTTCCGAGGGATTCCCATTTCTCCTGTGCGCTCTGCCACCGGCTCTCCCCGATATCGGTCAGACCGGCGTCCAGTACGGCGGCGGTCTTCTCCGGCGAGATATACTTGGTTACGGCAATCACCTTGACGTCACGGGGGTCGCGTCCGGCCGCCGCGCAGGCTTCGCTTACGGCGTTCCGAACCTTGTCTATTCTGCCTTGCAAAGTCAAGGGTCAACTCTCCTTTAGGCCGATAAAGCTCGTCATTCTGCCGGTTGTTCCGTTCTCCTTCCGGTAGGAGAAGAACAGATCGGGCCGGCAGCTTGTACACCAACTGGTACATTCGATACGAGTCGGCAAAATTCCTGCTTTTATCATAATCCGCCGGTTGCATTCTTTCAAGTTCAGCATCGTTCGGCCCGGCCGGTCTTCCGACGGAATGAACATCGGGTCAGCCGTTTCCGTCTGCGCCTCAAGCTCTGCCAGCACCGGCCGCGCACGGTCCATCACCGCTTCGTCCACCTCATAGCAGCAGGCCCCGATGCTGGGGCCGATCGCCGCCCGCAGATCGCCGGGACGGCTGCCGTATTCCTCCTGCATCCGCTTCACCATAACGGCGGCAATGCCGGCGACCGTTCCCTTCCAGCCGGCGTGCGCCAAGCCGACCGCCCGGCGCTCCGGGTCCCAGAAGAAGAGCGGGACGCAATCGGCGTAGAAAGAGGTCAGCAGAACGCCCGGCACATCCGTCAGCAGACCGTCGGTATCCTGGAACGCCGAAGTCCGGTCCCGGCTTCCTCTCCCCCGGTCCGGCGCGGAGACTACAGCTACGGCTGCGCCATGAACCTGTTCTCCGCAGGTCCAGTCCGCCGGCTCAAAGCCCAGGCTCCGGGCCAGAATCTCACGGTTGCGCAGCACCGTCTGCGGATCATCGCCTACATGCAGTGCGGCATTCAGACTGTCATACGGCGCCCCGCCCGCCCCGCCGCTGCGTCCGGTAAATCCCGCGGCAAGGCCCGCCTCGGCGTCCATCCACTTCTTCAGAAGCAGCAGCGACGGGCTGCCGCCGGTATGTACAAATGGTTCCATCTCCCTCTTCACCTCCCTGCTAGTGTAACATAGCGGATTGTCCTTTCCCAAACCGGAGGACGCAGGCCCTCTCAATAACTCCGCCGCTCGCTGCGTTCCGGGCGCTCCACCCGGTCGCCCCGCTCCAGGTAGACGGGTTCCCGTTCCTCCGCCTCCTGCGGGCGGGGTTCATCCATCTTGACGAGCACCACATCCGAGCCGATCTTGACGATATTCCGCCAGGGAATGACGAGGTCGGCTCCTCCGCCGAACAGTCCGAGAAACCGGCTGTAGCCGGGAATGATAATGGCGTCGATTACTCCCCGGCGCAGGTCCAGTTCCAGATCGCCGATCTGGCCCAGTCTTTTGCCGTCAATAATATTAATGACATCCTTCGTCTGAAAATCGGAGATCTTCATCCGCTTGCCGGCTGCGGCTGTGTCCGGATTCATGATGGCCGCCCTCCTTCGGTTGAACCTCTGCTCTCTTCGTCCAGTATATGAGCCGCAGGCCTGGCCTCATGACTCCCGATTCACCGGTCTGCGCTTCCCGCTTTCTAAAGACATGCCAAAAACCCCACCTGATACGTGGGGTTGTCCATGACGCGGCCGCACAGCGGTCACGATTTCACATGCTTTTGCATTTGCTGAATGGCCGATTTCTCCAGCCGGGAGACCTGGGCCTGGGAAATGCCGATCTCGTCGGCGACTTCCATCTGGGTCTTGCCTTCAAAAAAACGCATGGATAGAATCCGCTTCTCGCGCTGGCCGAGCCGCTGCATCGCTTCCCGAAGCGCAATCTCCTCGATCCAGGACACATCCTTGTTCCGGTCGTCGCTGATCTGGTCCATCACATAGATCGGATCGCCGCCGTCATGATAGATCGGCTCGAACAGCGATACGGGGTCCTGAATGGCGTCCAGGGCGAATACCACATCCTCCTTCGGAACGCCGAGCGCCTCGGAAATCTCGAAGATCGTGGGCTCGCGCGAATTCTGATTGGTCAGGCTGTCGCGGACCTGAAGCGCTTTGTAGGCGATGTCCCGCAGAGAACGGGATACCCGGATCGGGTTGTTGTCCCTGAGATACCGGCGGATTTCTCCAATAATCATCGGAACGGCGTAGGTGGAGAACTTGACATTCTGGGATAAATCAAAGTTGTCAATGGCTTTCATCAGCCCGATGCAGCCGACCTGGAACAGATCGTCCACGAACTCGCCGCGGTTGTTGAAACGCTGGATGACGCTGAGCACCAGCCTCAAATTGCCGTTGACCAATTTCTCTCTGGCGGATAGCTCCCCCTGCTGCTGAAGCGAAGTGAAGAGTTCGCGCATCTCCGCGTTCGTCAGAACGGGAAGCTTGCTGGTGTCCACGCCGCAAATCTCGACTTTGTTACGGGTCATGATGATTAACCTCCCAAGGAGAAACATTAATGTACATTATCTCCCCGGCAGTCCATTTTATTCCTGACTGAATTTGCGCCTTTTATTCATACCATCTTGTTAAATTCTTTGCGAAGCCGCTTGATGATCCGCTTCTCCAGCCGTGAAATATAGGATTGGGAAATCCCGAGCAGATCCGCTACATCCTTCTGCGTCTTCTCCTCTCCGCCCCTAAGCCCGAAGCGCAGCTCCATAATCATCCGCTCGCGCTCGCTCAGCTTCTCCAGCGCCTTCTCCAGCAGCTTTCGGTCCACCTGCTCTTCGATTCCCCGGTAGATGGTATCATTCTCGGTTCCCAGAACATCGGAGAGCAGCAGCTCGTTGCCGTCCCAATCAATGTTAAGCGGCTCGTCGAACGAGACCTCGCTGCGGGTCTTGCTGTTGCGCCGCAGATACATCAAAATTTCGTTCTCGATGCAGCGCGAGGCGTAGGTCGCGAGCTTGATCTTCTTCTCGGGATCAAACGTATTGACCGCCTTGATCAATCCGATCGCGCCGATGGACACCAGGTCTTCGATATTGATTCCGGTATTCTCGAATTTGCGGGCGATGTACACGACCAGGCGCAGGTTGCGCTCAATCAGCATCGCCCGGACAGCGGCGTCCCCGCTGGGCAGACGCTGAAGCAGATAATCCTCCTCTTCGCGCGTCAGCGGCGGCGGCAGCGCCTCGCTTCCGCCGATATAATAGATTTCCTGACTCTTGAGTCCCAGCAGAAACAGCACCCGGTAATACTGGAGCTGCAGCGTCATTTTCCAATGGATCATCGTGGTACCTCCTTCAAGAAGTTCGGGCCCGTACCCGCAGGCGCCCCCGCTTCCGGCTGAGCCAGATCAGGGTGGATCACGGCCCGGTAAGCCCCTTCCGCAGACAACGTGCCGCCGTCCAGCCCAATCAGCGCTCGGGCGGTCACCCGTTCTTGACCGTCCATCGTAACGGTGACTTGGTCCGGCTTCAGCGCAAGCATGAACGAGGCGGCCCGGTTCACGCCCCGGTACGGCACCAGCCGCAGCCGGTCCCGCCAGACATAAGACTGCCCGTCCGATTCCAGCAGCAGCTGATCCGCGCCGTCCCGCGACAGACGCCCTTTCCACGAAGCGGGCAGATGCTCTTCCCACAGCGCGGCTTCCATCACCAGCACCGGCGTCCGTGTCAGCGGGTCGCACAGCCGGTTGCCGGTATCAAGCAGGCCCGGGCAGCTGATCCGCACCTCGCCGATCTCAACCGTAACCGTGCCGATATAGGATTCCAGGCGCTGTCTGTCTGTGCGGGCGGTGTGCAGACGTTTGAAGAGACCCAACACCAGCAGCAGGGTTCCCGCAGTGAACCAGAACCCGATGCGCAGCCGGAAGGAGAATCCGCCCGACGCCGTATACAGAATTCCGTTCCAGAGGTCTCCGCTGCTCTGTAGCAGATAATGAATTCCGATAATGCCCCCGGCCGCCGCAAAGTTCACGAGATAGAAGTATCCGAGCTGTCGAAGAAACCCCTGCAGGCTGCCAAAGCCAAACGCAATGCCGATCATGGCCAAAGATAATGCCGCTTTGACAACAAAGGTATACATAAAGCCCAGCTCCGGCACGAACATCATCACTACATACATGGCTCCGGTGCCCGACGACAGCGCCATTCTCCACCAGGGCATCCTTCGCTTGCCGAGCCAGGCCGTCAGCCAGAGCAGGATTCCGTCGATCAGGACGTTCACCAGAAAGACCAGATCGATATAGACCGCCATGTTCCCCACCCATCCGCCGCTCTCGCCGGTTCCTGATTGCGGCTTGCATTCTCCCGTCCGGCTTGTTGGACGATATGAATAGTATAGAAAGACATCCCTTCAAAGTCTGTCTAAACCTGCGGGCGCTATCGGGCTTTTTTTGTCGAGGGTTCTTTGGCTTTCCCTTCTTCGCAATAAAAAACCCGCTTCCTCGGCTAAAGCCGAAGAGCGGGTATGCGCCATCCAGATCCGATTCGCTATTCGCTTGTCAGGGTTCCTACTCGTGGTTGCCGCCGCGCGAGCGATTGCGCAGGAAGGTCGGGATATCTAGCTGGTCCGCGCTCGGCGTGTTGCCGAACGGACGCAGGGCCGTCTTGTCTGGTTGAGCCGGTTCAGGCTGCGACGCCGCAGGACGGCGCCCCGGCATGATCGAAGCACCCTTGTGCTCAAATCCGGTGGCAATGACGGTAACCTTGATCTCGTCCTTCATGCTCTCTTCAATGATTGCACCGAAGATCATGTTGACTTCCGGATCGGAAGCCGAAGTCACAATCTCGGCGGCTTCATTGACTTCATACAGCGACAGGTTGGAGCCGCCGGTAATGTTCATGATGACGCCGCGGGCGCCTTCGATGGAAGTCTCAAGCAGGGGACTCATAATGGCCTTGCGAGCCGCTTCGGAAGCCCGGTTCTCGCCGGTCGCGATGCCGATGCCCATCAGGGCGGAACCGCGTTCGGTCATGATGGTCTTCACGTCGGCAAAGTCGAGGTTGATGAGGCCGGGGACGGCGATCAGGTCGGAAATGCCCTGAACCGCCTGACGGAGCACATTGTCCGCTTCGCGGAATGCTTCCAGCATCGGCGTCTTCTTATCTACAATCTCAAGGAGACGGTCATTCGGAATGACGATGAGAGTGTCAACCTTCTCCTTCAGCGCCTCGATGCCCAGTTCCGCCTGGGTCGACCGCTTCCGTCCTTCAAACGTGAACGGACGGGTTACGACTCCGACCGTCAATGCGCCGCATTCGCGGGCAATTTCGGCGATTACCGGAGCTGCTCCGGTACCGGTGCCGCCGCCCATGCCGGCGGTAACGAACACCATGTCCGCACCCTTCAGCGTATTGGAAATCAAATCGCGGGATTCTTCGGCGGCTTTCTTGCCCACCTCGGGGTTCGCCCCCGCGCCGAGACCGCGGGTCAGCTTGTCCCCGATCTGCAGCTTATGCTCCGATTTGGCCATATGCAGCGCCTGGGCGTCTGTGTTCACCGTAATGAACTCCACACCCTGCACGCCGTTCTCAATCATCCGGTTGACGGCGTTGCTCCCGCCGCCGCCGACGCCGATGACTTTAATCTGCGCCAAGCTCTCCATTTCAAAATCAAATTCCAACATATTGTTCCCTCTCCCCCTCGAATAGTGCTTGGATGGCCGGTCCAAGTATATCTGGACGTTTGTCTAGGCGGTTTTTGCAAGATTCTTCCCAGCCGCTCTTACGGGGCATCAGATCGACATTTGCAAAAAAGCCTTATATGAAATCGCTAAAAATGTTCTTGAGACGTTCCACGATTCCCGGTTTCTGCGGCGCGGGTTCGCCGGCCGGCGCCGGATTCGGCTTGGCTCTGCCGGCCGTCGTCTTCTTGTTCGCGCTCGTTCCGCTGTTTCTACCCCGGAAGCTGCGCACCACATGGTGCAGAATTCCGACGCCGCTTGTAAATCCGGGGTCCCGTACTCCGATATAATCGGGTACCGCAATTCGGACGGATGCGGACAGTTCGGATTGGGCGGCTTTCAGCACGCCGGGCATGGATACCGTTCCACCCGTTAGTATATAACCTCCGGGAAGCTCGCTGTAACCAAGCCGCTTGGTCTCCTGGCGGATCAGATGGAAGATCTCCTGGACGCGGGGTTCGATGATCGCCGCCAGGTCCTCCTGGTTGAACTCCTTCTCGACGTTGCTGCCGATCCGCAGCACCTTAAATACAACATCGGAGGCCGCATCGTCCATCCAGGCGCAGCCGTATTTCAGCTTGACCTTCTCCGCCTGGTCGGTCAGCGTCCGAAGCCCGTAGGCGATGTCGTTCGTTACGAACTCGCCCCCGATCGGAATCGTCGAAGTGGCGACCAGTGCGCCTTCCTCGTACACGGCGATGGTCGTTGCGCCTGCGCCGATATCCACCAGCACCGCCCCCATGGATTTCTCATCCTTGGAGAGCGCCAATCCGCCGGCGCCCAGAGACATCAGCACCAGATCCTTCACCCGCAGTCCTGATTTCTCTACGCAGCGCAGCAGATTATGTATAGGCGTCTTCGCTCCCGTAACAATCGTTGCTTCTACTTCCAGGCGCACGCCGATCATGCCGCGCGGGTCCTGGATGCCCTCAAGTCCGTCAACAATGTACTGCTTGGCCACCACATCAATGACCTCGCGTTCCGGAGGAAGCGCGATCACCTCGGCCGCCTTGAGCACGCGGGCGATATCCTCGTCGCCAATCTCGCGGTCCTCGTTCTGGACGGCGACGACGCCATGGCTCGACTGCAGACCGATGTGGTTGCCTGAAATCCCGACGTATACTTCGGATATTTGAATACCGACCATCTGCTCGGCATGTTCAACAGCGCTCTTGATGGAATGGACGGTCTGGTCGATATCGACAATCGCGCCCTTGCGAATGCCTTCCGAATCGGCCGAACCGACACCGATAATATTCAAGGTTCCGTTCGTGATTTCTCCGATTATTGCCCGAACTTTGGATGTACCGATGTCCAAACTAACAATGATGTCATTGTTGCTCAACCCCTATGGCACCTCCCGTGTTATCGATATTCTTCGTTATGGTTTCCCGCCCTGGGGAAAGGTCCTTTTACATATTCCACATGCCCATTCCTTTCCCTCTTTTTTCTACAAATTTTTTGGAGACTCCAAATACGGGTCTGGATTCTAAAAATCCGAAGAAAAAAGAGGGAGTGCTCGTGCGTGTCAATAAGAATGATTGTAGCATTTTTTATACCGAGATAGTAGTGCCAGTTAAGGCGCCTGTTCTTCTGCGGAAGCGTCATCGCCTTCGGTGTAGAACGGAACGTAGGAGTCCGCCTCCAGCATCCGAATCAAACCGGGCTCTTCCGTCTCGATGACCTGATTGAGGTAGGCCACTTTCTCCTTCAGCAGCGAAACGGCCGTGATCACCTCGAAGTGCGACCTTGTGTACAGCTTGATCCGGTCCGGAAAAGAAAGCGTCGGCGACGGAACGATCTCCGATATATCGCTGGTCAGCTCATTGGGAATGCCTGCAAGGGTCTGGCAGAGCTTCGCCTTGTAGGGATCATTCGACTTCCAGTTCGTCAGAATCGGCTTCTCCACGGCGATGCCAGCGTGGTCCACGGATACAGCCGCTCCGCTGGAGAGGATGGCCTTCAGGCTGCCCTGCCCGTCCAGTTCATAGGCCACGGCCGGAAATTCGGTGATCCGGATGACGACACGGCCCGGGAAGGACTTGTCCACTTCCGCCTTCTGGATGGTCGGGAGTTCCAGCAGCGCCTTCTCCACCTTCGAGCCGGAGACGGCGAAGAACTGGCCGTTCTGCTTCAGGCCGCTGTGCTTGAGCAGCTCCTGCCGGCTCGAATACCGGCTGCCCGTGAACTCGATATCGGTAATGCGGCTGACGGGCGACCGGAAGAAGATGACGGCCAGCAGCGCGAAAAAGAGCAGCAGCAGAATCAGGGTGACTTTTCGGCTCATTTTTTTCTTGGGCTTGTCCTCCGGGAGAACAGGCAGACGCATATTGGACATAGTTATTCTCCGTTATATCGGCCCGTCCCCCCGCCGGAAGGCTCCGGCGGAGGAACGGCAGACGATTAGTTGGCCAGATCGACGGCGCCCGGAACCTTGCGGGTAATGCGCCCGCCAAGCTTGCGGAACAGAAACTCAATGCCGTCGTATCCGCGGTCGATGTGGTGGGCCTGCTCGACTACCGTCGTGCCCTGGGCGGCCAGCCCTGCGATGACCAGCGCAGCTCCCGCCCGCAGATCGGTCGCTTCCACGGTGGCTCCGTACAAGCGGCGCACGCCGCGGATGAACGCCCGGTTCAGGTCGATGGATATATCGGCCCCCATCCGGTTCATCTCTTCCACATGCTTGAAGCGCCCCTCGAACACCGTCTCCTTGATGACGCTGAATCCGTCGGCCAGCGCCAGCAGCACCATAATCTGCGATTGCAGATCGGTCGGAAAGGACGGATACGGAGAAGTCACGATGCGGTCCACCGCTTTGGGGCGGCCCATACAGCCGATTTCAATTATATCATTGCAGACTGCGATTTGAACACCGGCGCGCCGCAGAACGTGGATCAGCGAGCTCAGATGACCCGCGTTCGTCCCGCTCAGAACTACATTTCCCCTGGTAGCCGCAGCCGCAATCATCACGGTTCCGGCCACGATCCGGTCGGGAATGACCTCATACTCGCACGGCGTCAGCCGATCGACGCCCTGGATCGTAATCGTGTCTGTCCCCGCTCCGATAATTCGTGCGCCCATTCGGTTGAGGTAGTTCTGGAGATCCTGAATTTCCGGCTCGCGGGCAGCGCCCGTGATCACCGTCGTGCCCTCTGCCGTTGCGGCGGCCATCATCAGATTCTCCGTTGCGCCGACGCTCGGATAATCCAGGTGAATGTCGCAGCCGACCAGCCGGCCTGCCCGGCAAGAGATCTGCTCCCCCGTCTCCGTAATCTCTGCGCCTAGCGCCTTCAGACCTTCCAGATGAAGGTCAATCTTGCGTTCTCCGATCGCGCAGCCTCCCGGCTGGTAGATCGTAACCTCGCCAAAGCGGGAGAGCAGCGGTCCCATCAGAAAGATGGAGGACCGCATCTGCCTCATCAGCTCCGCGGGTACATGCGAGGTCGCAACAGAGGAGGTGTCCACGGTTACGGTATCGCCGGCATGCCCGGTGGCGCAGCCGAGACGGTCCAGAATGGCCAGCATCGTCTCGATGTCCAGCAGCTTCGGCACATTGCGGAGCACATGCACACCCTCGGCCAGCAGGCTTGCCGCCAGAATGGGAAGCGCCGCGTTCTTCGCTCCATGGATACGAATGGTGCCGGACAGGGGAATTCCGCCCTCAATCACCAATTTGTCCAATGTATCACCTCCGGGATTACCGTTCATCCCCGAAGACGCTTCGGCCGGAAGGCCGGAAGGTCTGGGTGATTGTCACGATTTATACGATATCGTATGTACGATGATCCGGGAGTGTGACTGGCGAAGAGGCGGAGGCGCAGCCGCCTTCGCAGCCGCCCTCGCTACTTGCGGCCTTTGGCGGCCAGCCGGCGCAGCTCTGCCGTGACGACGGCCGCGGAGTCGCGTTTGCCCAGCCGCTTCGACGCCTCCGACATGGAGCGGCGGCGCTCCTCGCTGCCCACGATGCCGGCGACGGCCTCGTGCAGGACGGAGCCGGTCAGGTCTTTTTCGAGAATGACAACCGATGCGCCCTCCTTCTCCAGCTGTCTTGCATTCGCCTCCTGGTGATTGTTCGTCACGTTGGGCGATGGGATCAGCACGGAAGGGATGCCAAGCGCGGTAATCTCAGCCAGGAAGGAAGCTCCCGCCCGGTTGACGATCAGCGTCGTGCAGGCCAGCACCTCCGGCATGTTGTGAATATACGGAAGCACATGCAGATGATTCGGCAGACTGCCGAGCTTCGCCCGCAGCGTCTTGCGCGTCTCCTCATAGTAGCCTTCCCCGGTGACGTAGATGTAATGGACGCCTTCGGACTTCATGACCAGCGGCGCCATATCGATCATCGCTTCGTTGATCGCCTTCGCTCCCCGGCTGCCGCCGATCACCAGCACGACGGTGCTGTTCTCGGGAATGCCGAGCGTAGCGTAGCCCCGGCGGGCATTGGCCGCCGCAACGGTTGTCGCCCGCGGATTGCCGGTGTAGATGACTCTCTTCGCCCCGGAGAAGGACGATTCCGTTCCCTCGAAGCTTACGGCGACGGTATCGGCATACCGGCTGAGGAATTTGTTGGTCAGACCCGGGATGGCGTTCTGCTCATGGATCAGGGTCGGAATGCCGAGTCTGGAAGCCGCATAGACTACCGGTCCGCACACATAACCGCCTGTGCCGACGACGACGTCTGGCTTGAATTCTCTCAGCATCGCTTTGGACTCCTTGACGCCCTTCAGGAAGCGCATCACGGTCTTGACATTGTCCATCGACAGCTTGCGCCGGAATCCGGTGATATCAATGGACTTGAACGGCAGGTTCTCCTGGGGAACCAGCTTGCTCTCCAGGCCCCTCGTTCCTCCTATATACAAAAAGGCGGGATTCTCTTCCTCCGCCTCCATCTGCCTCGCTACGGCGACGGCCGGGTAAATATGTCCGCCCGTTCCGCCGCCGCTCAGTACGACGCGCATAGCGTTCACCTCGCATAACGGGATAAGTTGAGTAGTATTCCAAGCGCTGTCAGCATAAGGGTCAGCGACGACCCGCCATAGCTGATCAGCGGCAGGGTAATGCCGGTAACCGGCATGAGCCCGATGACAACGCCGATGTTGATGACGACCTGCACGGCGACCATGCAGACAATGCCGACGGCCAGGTAGCTGCCGAACCGGTCCGGCAGGCTCATGGCCACTTTCATGCCCCGCCAGATCAGGACCAGGAACAGGCCCAGCACGGCGATGCCGCCGATGAAGCCGAGCTCCTCGGCCAGAATGGAGAAGATAAAGTCCGTCTGGGGCTCGGGCACATAGCTGAATTTCTGACGGCTCATGCCGAGACCCAGTCCGCCAAGCCCGCCGGGTCCGATCGCATAGAGCGACTGGATAATCTGGTAGCCGGAGCCGAGCGGATCGGACCAGGGGTCCAGGAACGCGGTAATCCGCTTCAGCCGGTACGGCGCGGCGGCGACCAGTCCGGCGAAGCCGGCAAGCCCTGCGGCCCCGAGGCCCAGCAGATGCTTCATCCGGGCGCCGGCGGTAAAGATCATCATCAGCGAAGCGCCCATCATGACCGTGCCCGTCCCAAGGTCGGGCTGAAGCATAATCAGAGCGAAGGCGCTGCCGATAAGAGCCAGCGGCGGCAGCAGCCCCCGGGTAAAGGTCGAAATGTCATAATCGTCCCGTCCGAGCCAGTTCGCCAGGAAGAGAATCATCCCCATCTTCATGAACTCCGAGGGCTGGATGCCGAAGGAGCTGATCCCGAGCCAGCTCCGCGCGCCGCCGCGGACGACGCCGATGCCGGGAATCAGCACGACGACCAGCAGGCCGAAGCAGACCAGCAGCGCCGGCTTTGCGTAGCGCCGCCATACCCGGTAATCAATGCTGGCCGTGAAGTACATCGCGGTCAGCCCCAGCGCTGCGAACAGCGCCTGACGCTTCACAAAGTAGAAGGAATCGCCGTAGTTGCGGAAGCCCAGGACGGAGCCCGCGCTGTAGACCATAATCATCCCGATGGCGAGCAGGACCAGGATCGGAATCAGCAGCCAGATGTCCGGCGCGTGACGCGTCTTGTTCATGAGGAGCACACCTCTTGCCAAGTAGTGGAGGCTTATCCACCGCCCCCCTACTTACAGATTATGCACCGCCTCTTTAAAAATACGCCCGCGTTCCTCGTAGGACTTGAACATGTCCCAGCTTGCACAGGCCGGAGAGAGCAGGACGACATCGCCCTCCCGGGCGATCCCGGCCGCTTCCCGGACCGCGCGGACCAGCGTGCCGGCGGCGCTGTCCTCATTGTCGACGGAAATCACTGTCTCCAAACCGGCCAGTCCGGCGACGCGCGCCAGCTTCTCCCGGGTCTCTCCGAGCAAGACCACGGCTCTGACCCGTTCCTGAAGAACCGGAAGCAGCTCCATATAGTCGGAGCCGCGGTCCAGTCCCCCGGCGATCAGCACGACGGGTCTGCGGAACGAGGTGAGCGCCATGGTGGTTGCCTTGGAGTTGGTTGCTTTGGAATTGTTGTAATAGGCGGCGCCCTTCTTGTCGGCGACATACTCCAGACGGTGCTCCACTCCCCGGAATTCGGCCAGCGGAGCCGCAAGGCCCGCAGGGTCTGCGCCCGCCGCAATGGCGATGGCGCAGGCCGCCAGCGCGTTCTCGACATTGAACCGCCCCGGCAGTCCGATGGAATCGACAGCGGCAATCTCGGTCTCCTGTCCCCCGGCTGACCGGTAGACTATCGTCCGGGACAGCTCGTCCTCGGTGTCCGGAACGAACGAGGGGCGCACGAAGACGCCTTCCATCAGCTGTTCGGTCATGGAGAAGGGCAGAATTGCCGCCTTCAGGTAGGGAACCAGGTCCCGGCAGACGGGGTCATCCCAGTTCAGCACCGCGGTATCCTCCGGTCCCTGGTTGGCGAACAGCTTCGCCTTGGACGCCACATAGTCCTCCATATCGCCGTGGTAATCCAGATGCGTCTCGGCAATATTGAGCAGCGCGGCGACACGGGGACGGAAAGTCTGGGTCCCCTTCAGCTGGAAGCTGCTGAGTTCAACGACCATCCAGTTGCCGGGGTCGGCTTCCTGGGCCGCCTGGCAGAGCGGCGTGCCGATGTTCCCCGCTACGATCGGTCTCATGCCGGCGGCTTCCAGCATCACGCCTGTCCAGGTCGTGGTGGTCGTCTTGCCGTTGGAGCCGGTAATGCCGATTATCGGCGCCGCGCACAGCCGGTAGGCGATTTCCACCTCGGTCACAATCTCGATGCCGAGTTCTTCGGCCTGGCGCACCGGCGGGGCGCTGTACGGGATGCCGGGATTTTTGACGAGCAGCTTAACGCCTTCGTGGATCAGTCCTTCCGGATGACCCCCGCATACAACAGAAATGCCCAAAGCCTCCAATTCGGATGCTTCGGGACTCTCTTCCCTGCTCTTCTTGTCATTGACGGTCACAAGGGCGCCGCGTTCATGCAGCACCTTCGCCACCTGAACGCCGCTCTTGGCGAGGCCCAGCACCACGACCTCTTCACCGCGGTAAGAATCCGGATGATTCATTTGTCTACAACCCCTTGCTGATATAGAGTCCAAGAGCCGCCAGCACCGCGCTGACCGCCCAGAAGGTCATGACGACCCGCCATTCCGACCAGCCGCCCAGCTCGAAATGATGATGAATCGGGCTCATGCGGAAGATCCGCTTGCCCCGCAGCTTGAATGATGCCACCTGCAGCACGACCGACAGCATTTCGATTACGAACACGCCCCCGATGACCACAAACAGCAGTTCGCTCTTCGTTACGATAGCGACGCCTCCGATGGCTCCGCCAATCGCCAGCGAGCCCGTATCGCCCATGAATACTTTGGCGGGATGGGCGTTGAAGACGAGGAAGCCGAGAACGGCGCCGATCATGGCGGCCGCGCAGACGCCGGCCGCGATCGAAGTCGCCTGCATCGCCACCACGGCATACGCCGCCAGCGCGATGGCGCCGACACCCGACAGCAGGCCGTCCACGCCGTCCGTGAAGTTGACGGCGTTCGTGATCGCCATCATCATGACGATGATGAACGGATAATAGAACCAGCCGGTCCAGTCGAAGCTGACCGAGGTTCCCGGTACCGCGATAGCGGTGCTGTGGCCCGCTTGGATCAGCAGCACGCTCATGACGGCTCCGACGACGAGCTGTCCCAGCAGCTTCTGTCTCGGCGTCAGGCCGAGGGAGCGGCGGAACACGATTTTGATATAGTCGTCCAGAAATCCGATAAGCCCGTAACCCAGCGCCGCCACCAGCAGCACGTAGAAATCGGTGTTCACGACCGAGAACTTCAGATAGCTGAGCGTGAACGCCAGAATGATAATGATTCCGCCCATCGTGGGCGTACCGGCCTTCTTGAGATGAGACTGCGGACCGTCGTCGCGCACCTGCTGCCCGAATTTCATTCTGCGCAGCAGCGGAATCAGCAGAGGAGCGGCAATGACCGCAAGGATAAAGGATACGGCGATCGTCAGAAGCAGCAGTTGATAATCCATGGGTACACCTCCTCCATAATCAGTTGTGCGCGGTTTCCGGGCCGTCCTGCAGACGGCGCAGCACTTCTTCCAGTCTCATGCCCCGCGATGCCTTGAACAGCACAACGTCGCCGGGACGCACCAAACGAACCAGCAGATCCCCAAGCTCTTCCTTGTCTTCAAAAGCATGCACTTCGCGAATGCCGCGCTCCCGCGCAGCTTCTGCCAAATGCCGCGACAGCGGCCCGCAGGTCAGAATCGCGTCGATCCGCTCTGGATCGGCGCCGGCGCCGATCTCGCGGTGAAATTCAATCTCCCGCTCGCCGAGCTCCAGCATGTCCCCGAGAACCGCGATCCGGGAACCGCCGGCCTTCATGCCCTGCAGAACCTCAAGCGCCGCGCGCATCGAGGTCGGGCTGGCATTGTAGGCATCGTTCAGCAGCGTTACTCCAGCTGCGGTCTTCGTCACTTCGATGCGCATTCCCGTCAGCTTCAGCGCCCCGAAGCCCTCCGTGATGGCCGCTCCGTCCAGGCCGAAATGCCGGGCGACGGCGATAGCCGCCAGAGCGTTGATGACATTGTGCATGCCCGGCAGCGGAAGCGTCAGCGTCCGGTCGCCGAGCGTGCGGCAGGTGAACATCGAAGTCGCGCCGTCCGTCTGCAAAAGCCCGGTCGGGTAGTCGTCGTTGGCTTCGTCCATTCCGAAGCGCACCGTCTGCATCTCCTTCGGGCCGGCGAAGCCCGGCTCGCTCATCACCTGCGCCAGCAGCGGCTCGTCGCCGTTGAGGATCAGCAGGCCGCCCGGCTTCAGCCCTTCGGCGATTTCCAGCTTCGCCCGGGCAATCTCCAGCCGGGAGCCGAGCTGAAGCAGATGCGACTCGCCGATATTCGTGATGACGGCCACATCCGGAGGCGCAATCTGCGTCAGCAGCGCGATCTCGCCCCGGGCGCTCATGCCCATTTCCAGAACCGCAATCTCCGTGTCCTCCGGCATCGACAGAATCGTCAGCGGAAGACCGATGTGATTGTTGAAGTTGCCCTGCGTCTTGTGAACCCGGTAACGGGTTGCCAGCAGCGCCGTGACCATATCCTTCGTCGTCGTCTTGCCGTTGCTGCCGGTGATGCCCACCACCCGGGGAGCCGTCTCCTTCAGGTATGCGGACGCCAGTCTCTGCAGCGCGGCCAGTGTGTCTTCGACCAGCACGGCATTGCCTTCCGGAGCGGGACCCTTGTCCCGCTGCCACAGCAAGCCGCCGGCTCCTTCGGCCAGCGCCGCCGCGCCGTAGTCATGGCCGTCGAACCGTTCGCCCGCGAGCGGCACGAACAGGCAGCCCGGCGACAGCTTCCGGGAGTCGGTGACCACGCCCGAGACGGCAGCGTCAAGCTGCGCGCCGGGCGAAGGTACGCCTCCGCACATGGCCGCGATCTGTTCTATCGTCTTCGTAATCAATGGTTTCTGCCCCTTATCGCTTCTTTGGCAACGACCCGGTCGTCAAAATCATGCTTGACCTTGCCGACAATCTGGTACGTCTCATGGCCTTTGCCCGCAATCAATACTACATCGCCGGAGCTTGCCATTTCAATAGCCCTGCCGATGGCTTCCCGGCGGTCGGCGATCAGCTCGTAGGCTTCGGCGGCTACGCCGTCTTCCGCCAGTCCCGCTTCAATATCCTTCAGAATCTGTTCCGGGTCTTCCGTTCTCGGGTTATCGGAGGTGACGAAGACATGATCGCTGTACCGGGCCGCAATCTTGCCCATCTTCGGCCGCTTCGTCTTGTCGCGGTCGCCGCCGCAGCCGAACACGGTCAGCACCCGGCCCTCCGCGAATTCATTCACGGTGCGCAGCACATTCTCCAGACCGTCGGGGGTATGCGCGTAATCGACGATCACGGCGTAGTCCTGACCTTCATTTACCGCCTCCACGCGTCCGTCCACGCCCGGCACCGCTTCAATGCTCGCCTTGATGGCTTCCAGCGGAATCTCCTCAAGCAGCGCGGCGGTAATCGCCGCCAGCGCATTGTAGACGTTGAACTTGCCGACCATGCGCAGTGAAATATCGGCGCTGCCCCGGAAGGTATCCACGTGGAACGAGGTGCCGCGCGCCGTAATCGAGATGCCGGAGGCTCTGACATTGGCCGGGTTCTCGATGCCGTATGTAATGACTTCGGCTGCCGTCTGGGCCCGGAAGTAGGCGCTGGCCGGATCATCGCCGTTCAGCACCGCGTACTTGCGCTCCTCTTTCCAAGGGGAGGTCACATTGCCCAGCCGCGAGAAGAACAGCCCTTTGGCCGCACGGTACTCTTCCATCGTATGATGATAATCAAGATGATCCTGGGTCAGATTGGTAAAAATCGCCGTCCGGAAGTCCGTCCCCTTCACTCTTCCCTGTTCCAGCGCATGGGACGACACCTCCATCACGCAGGCTTGTACGCCGCGCGCCGCCATGTCATGCAGGCTGCGCTGCAGCTCCAGCGATTCGGGCGTCGTTCCCGACATCGGATAGCTGGCGCCGTCGTACCGCATCTGAATCGTGCCGATCAGCCCCGTCTTGATGCCGTAATCCTCCAGAATCCGTTCGATCAGGTAGGTAGTCGTCGTCTTGCCGTTGGTCCCGGTGACGCCGATCAGATTCATCCGGCTGCTCGGCGAGCCGAAGAAGGCTCCGGCCATCGTCGCCATGGCGAACCGGCAGTCGTCCACGACGATCTGCGGCAGGTCTACCGCAAGCTTCCGCTCTACAACGAGAGCGGCCGCGCCCTGCGCCGCTGCCTGCGGCGCGTAGTCATGTCCGTCTACCGTGAATCCCGGCAGGCAGATGAACAGATCTCCCGGCTTCACCTTGCGCGAATCCGCCTGCAGATCGCCAATCTCCACATCGCCGTTTCCGTACAGCCGGGCCGCCGCCAGGCAGCCCGCCAGTTCTCCAAGTTTCATACTCGTTCTCCCCCGCTTCTCATATTCGTGGACTTTCCCGGTCCTTATCATTATGGACGGGAGGCTCCCATGTAAATCCGGATCGTCGAGCCCCGCTCGACCCGCGCCCCTGCTTTGGGCGCCTGGCTGACCACCGTGTCTCCGGTACCCGAGCGGACCAGATTGAAGTTCATGTTCATCTCTTCGTAAATATCCTGCACGCTGGCTCCCGTCAGATCGGGCACCGTAACGATCGGCGTCTCGCCGTACTTGTATTCCTTCGCCAGCTGATCGGTCCGCGGCGGCACCTTGAGCACATTCAGCGCATCCCGTAAAATGCTCTGCACAATCGGCGCCGCAACCACGCCGCCGAACTGAATCCCCTTCGGGTTGTCGACCGCCGTATACACGACGATCTGCGGATCGTCGGCCGGCGCGAAGCCGATGAACGAGACGATATGCTCCGTCGCCGAATACCGGCCGTTGACGACCTTCTGGGCGGTCCCCGTCTTGCCGCCGACCCGGTAGCCGTCAATGAAGGCCGGGCGGCCGGTTCCCTTGGCCACCACGCTCTCCAGCGCAGCCCGGACCTTGGCCGAGGTCTCCGCGGAGATGACCCGCCGGACCAGCTCCGGCTTCACCTCGGATACCGTCGCGCCGGTGTCCGGATTGATCCACGCCTTGGCGACATGCGGCTTAAAAAGGTTGCCTCCGTTGATGGCGGCCGATACCGCCGCCACCTGCTGGATCGGGGTGACCGAGACCCCCTGCCCGAAGGCCGTGGTCGCCAGTTCGACCGGTCCGACCCGCGAAGGCTTGAACAGAATGCCGTTCTCCTCGCCGTTCAGGTCGATTCCCGTCTTCGTTCCGAACCCGAAATTGCGGATGTACTGGAACAGCGTGTCTTTACCAAGCCGCATGCCGAGTGTGACAAAGCCGGGGTTGCAGGAATTCTCGACAACCTGCAGGAAGGTCTCGCTGCCGTGCCCGCCTTTCTTCCAGCACCGCAGCCGGGCTCCTCCGACCTCAATGTAGCCGGGATCGTAGAAGCGTTCGTTCGCCAGATCCACCTTCTTCTCCTCCAGCGCGGCGGCAAGCGTAATAATCTTGAAGGTGGAGCCGGGCTCGTAGGTCATCCAAATCGGAAGATTCCGGTTGTATACAGCCGAATCGTATTCCTGATAGTGCGCCGGTTCATAGGACGGCCGGCTGGCCATCGCCAGAATCTCCCCGGTCTTCGGATTCATGGCAATCGCCCAGCTGGCGTTCGCCTGATATTTCACCATGGCCTGGTCCAGCTCCCGCTCCATGATCGACTGAATATCCTTGTCGATGGTCAGCTCGAGGCTCAACCCGTCCTGCGGCTTGTCGTAGATCTCCGAGGAGCCCGGCATCAGCCGTCCGGCGGCATCGGACAAATAGGAGATATCCCCTCCGATTCCCTCCAGCTTCTTGTCGTACTTGCTCTCGATCCCCGTAATTCCCTGATTGTCGATGCCGGTGAATCCGAGGATATGCGCAGCCAGGTCCCCGTAGGGATAATACCGCTTGCTGTCTTCGGCGACCACGATGCCGGGCAGCTGCAAGTCGCGGATGGTCCGGGCCAGCTCGACCGTGATTTTGCGGCCGCCGGGCTGCAGCCGCACCGTCGCCTTGAACTGCGACAGCATGTCCTTCAGCTTCTCCTGGGTCATGCCGAGCAGCGGTGCCAGCCGGGCAGCCGTCGCTTCTTTATCCTTAACCTGGACCGGAACGGCATAGACCGTCGGCGTGCTGATATTGTAGGCCAGCGGCACGCCCTGGCGGTCCAGAATTTCACCCCGTTTGGCCGTAAAGGGAATGTTGCGCCGCCAGGATTCCTCCGCCTTGGCCGACAATTCGCTTCCTTCGGACAGTTGGACGTAAGCCAGCCGGACGACCAGCGCGCCGAACAGCATGACCAGCCCCAGCAGCGTCCACAGCATGCGCCGCCGGGTGACGACTCTGGATACTCTCAACTCTCATCCCCGCTTTCCCGTATAGTGACATGCCTTCTTTCCTACATGCCTATTCGGGACAGGTACGGGTTAGAACAAGCCTCGGGGTCAGCCGCCTTCTCCCCCGTCTTCCCCGGGAGGCTCGCTCGGCACGGGAATCTGCTCGCCGTATTTGTTGACCGGCGCAAGCTCCAGACTGACCTCGGTCCGGCCGTTCACTACCGTCTGCGTCTGCTTCGAGACATAGCCTTCGCCGCTGACGTGAATGCCGACCTTCAAGAGACTCAGCACCTCCAGCGCATCGCGCAGCGACTGCCCGGACAGATCCGGGATAACCGGCTTGTCGGTGGCCTCGCCGATGAGATAGATCTTCTGGCCGGTGGCAAGCGCCGTGCCCGCCGGCGGATACTGGCTGACGACTGAACTGCCAGTGCCTACGGAATCGAAATCATAGCCCTGATTCAGCAGCTCATTGCGGGCTGTCTGGAGCGGCTTGCCCACCATATTCGGAGCAGTGCGGACGGCTGCGGCCTTCTTGCCGCTTGCCGTCTCCTTGGCGGCGCCGCTCTCGTCCTTGCTGGAGAACTCCTTGGGCACACCCATGTACTCCAGCGACTGGGAGACGATCTTCTTGAACACCGGGGCTGCCAGGGCGCCCCCGCCGTCATTCGTATTCGCTTCGTCGATAATGACGATGACCGCAATCTTCGGATCATTGACCGGCGCGTAGCCGATAAAGGATACGATATTTTTTGTATAATCGTACTTGCCGTTGACAGGCTTCACCGCGGTGCCGGTCTTACCGGCCACACGATAGCCGTCAATATAAGCTTTGCGGCCGGTGCCGATCTTCTGGTCGGCGACAACCTGCTCGAGATAGAGCCCCGTCTTCTTGGCCGTCTCTTCCGAGATGACCTGACGCACAACCTCCGGCTTGGTGACAGTCTTCTCGCCGTTGTTCGGATTGTCGATCTCCTTGACGACATACGGCTTCATCAGCTTGCCGCCGTTGGCGACCGCCGACACCGCGGCGAGCTGCTGGATAGGCGTGACCTGCACCTTCCCGTGGCCGAAGGTCATCGTCGCGTATTCGACCTCCCACTTCGGCGTAATCCGGCCGGCGACTTCGCCGGGCAGATCGATACCGGTCTTCTGGTCAAAACCGAAATCTTCAATATATTTAACCAGCCGCTCCTTGCCCAGCATCTCGTAGCCCAGATTGATGAAGGCCACGTTGCTGGAACGCTTCACGCCTTCCAGATAGGTGATTGTGCCCCAGCCGGCCCGCTTGCTGTCATGCAGCTGCGTTCCCTTGATCCGGATGGAACCCGACATATAGGTGGCATTGGGATCAAAAATGTTCTCCTCGATCGCGCTGGCCAGAGTGACGATCTTGAAGGTGGAACCCGGTTCATAGATCGACTTGATCGCATGGTTATAAAAATCTTTCTGGTCTTTCGTCGCCCCGTAATTATTCGGATTAAAGGTCGGCAGGTTGGCCAGCCCGAGAATCTCCATCGTATTGGGATCGGCGGCGATCACGGTCATGCTCTTCGGATGATACTCGTTGAACGTCTCTTTCATGGCATCCTGGATATAATACTGAATCGTGCTGTCGATCGTTAATTTCAGGCTGCTTCCGTTGACGGCCGGCTCGTAGGCCTCTTTGCCGTCGGGAAGCTTGTAGCCCTTGCCGTCGCTCTGATAATCCAAGAAACCGTCTTTTCCTTTAAGCTGATTATTGTAGAAGTATTCCAGCCCGGCCACCGGTTTCCCGTCGCGGTCGGTATAGCCCAGCACATGGGCGGCCAGATCTTCCTTCGGGTAATAGCGCTTCTGGTCCCGGACCCAGCCGATGCCGGTCTCCTGGATCTTATGCTCCTTGGCCAGCTTCTCGGAGAATTCCGTGATCTTGTCGGCCACTTCCTGCCCGACCTTCCAGCCCTCGCTCCGAACCTCGCGGTTCTTCAGCAGCTTGCCGTCCTCGCCTTTGGCGTCGATAAGCTGTTCCAATTCATTCACCGGCTTGCCCAGAATCTCATGCAGCCCCTCGACCACCTCGTCGCGGATGCCCTGTTCATGGATAACCTGCGGCTCCACCACCACGGTGTAGGCCGGAACATCGCTCGCCAGCACAATGCCGTTGCGGTCGGTGATCTGTCCCCTCTGGGCTTTCAGGACCGAGGTGTGGCTCCATTGCTTCAGGGCATAATCCTTCCAGGAATCGGCGGCCCAGACCTGAATCCAGAAGACCCGGCCGACCAGAACAAGAAAAAAGAGGGTGATGCACCCTCCGATAAACAGTGTGCGCAGCTTAATCCGCTTGACCATACGCAAACCTCACAACCTTTTATTTTGAGAATCCAAATTCAAGCCGAGAAAACAGATGCCTTCCCTCTGCAGGGAAGGCCAGGTCGTACCCTCATGAAGTTCTAGTTGCCGCCTTTGGTGCTGACAGGCTTGGGCTCCACCGAAATGTAAGTCTCGCTATCCGGCATCCGGTAGCCCTGGGCCTTGGCTTTGTCCACAACCTGCTGTTCCAGTTCCTGCTTCTGCATCTGATACACGGCAATTTGCCGTTTGGTCTGGGCGATCTCGCCGTCGAGTGTCTGCGCCTGCTTGTTCAGGTCGTAGATATGTACGTAGCGCCACACCAGGACGCCGGCTACGAGAACGAACAACGCCAGAGTCAGCAGATACCGGAGCTTCTCCTGCAAAGGGAGCGGCGTCCGCCGGGTAACCACTTTGGTCTTCTCGCGGTAGCGCGGGTTCGATTCCGGTTTCCTCTGCGGTTGAACGGCCAGATTGCCGCGGGTATACGCCATCTGTTGACTCTCCTTTGTCCCCATTTGGTTTCAGCTTACAATTTCTCGGCGATCCGGAGCTTGGACGAACGGGCGCGCGGATTGTGCTCCAGTTCGGCCTCTCCGGGTACGATGGCTTTGCGGTTCACCAGCTTCAAAGTTCCCTTACTGTTGCAGACACACATGGGAAAATCCGGAGGACAGGTACACTTGCCCACATAACTTCCCAGAATTTGCTTGCAGATCCGGTCTTCCAGCGAATGAAACGTAATGACCGATACCCGTCCCCCCGGCGCCAGACAGCGAACTGCGGCATGCAGCGCTTCTTCCAGAGCGCCCAGTTCATCGTTGACTGCGATGCGCAGGCCCTGGAAGCTGCGTTTGGCCGGATGGCCGCCGGTGCGGCGGGTCGCCGCGGGTATAGCCTCCTTGACTATATCGGCTAATTCTCCTGTACTATTAATAGGCCGGACCGCACGGCGTTCGATAATCTTGCCGGCGATTCTTCGGGAGAATTTCTCTTCTCCGTATTGAAAAAGCACCCGGGCGATCTCCTGCTCCGGCCATTCGTTCACAATCTCCCAGGCGGTCAATTCCGCCTGCTGATCCATTCGCATATCCAGCGGAGCGTCATGGTTATAGCTGAATCCCCGCTCCCCCTCGTCGAACTGCGGCGAGGATACGCCCAGATCGAACAGAATTCCGTCCACCTGAGGGACTCCGTTCGCCTGCGGAACCCATTCAAGCGATCTCAGCGCATCTTCCAATTCGCGGAAGTTGGTGCGGACCAGCGTTACCTTGTCCCCATAGGGAGCCAGTCTTTCCCGGGCATTGTCCAATGCCCAGTCGTCCTGATCCAGTGCAATCAGATGGCCTCCTTCACCCAGTCTGGAACAGATCCGCTCGCTGTGCCCGGCCCCGCCGAGCGTGCAGTCTACGTAAATGCCGTCTGGTCGGATATTCAGTCCTTCCGTCGCTTCTTCTTTCAGAACCGTGATGTGATGAAACAAGCTGCAGCCCTCCAAAACGCCTGATCGCAATTCTCTTCCTACAAATCAAAATTGAAATCCACCAGTTTCTCGGCAATTTCATTGAACGACCCTTCCGACTCTTCGCAGTACCGTTCCCAGAGTTCCTTGTTCCAGATCTCCACCCGGTTCGATACGCCCAGCACGGCGCAGTCCTTGTCGAGCTTGGCATACTGCCTCAAGACCGCCGGCACGTTCACCCGGCCCTGCTTGTCCCACTGGCATTCCGTCGCCCCCGAGAAGAAGAAGCGGCTGAATGCGCGGGCCTCCGATTTCATCAGAGAGAGGCTCTTCAGCTTGTGTTCCATCATGCCCCATTCACTCATGGGATAAACAAACAGACAGGAGTCAAGTCCGCGGGTAATCACAAAGGAGGACCCGAGCAGTTCACGGAACCGGGCCGGAATGATGATGCGGCCTTTCTCGTCTATGCTGTGCTGGTATTCCCCCATAAACATCGGCTTGCCCACCCCTTGGCCGCGATTCCCCACTTCACTCCACTTTTCACCACTTAAGCATAATAGATTCGCCGCCAAAAATCAAAACCCTTCTTCCGGTAAAAGGGAATTGTTACCGGCAGACTGCCAGCGGTTCCGGCACAGCCCGCCGGTGCGTTGTCGAATCGCCGCTCTTCTGTCCGGCTCCGATTTCGCGGTTCCATTCTTTTTCTTCCATTATATAGGTGAATATTGGACAGGTCTCTCCGCAACAGCCGACAGCGTCTGCGGGGGCTTTCAACAGCAAACGGCAGCCCGGGGAATGTCTCTTCCCGGGCTGCCGCCAATCAGTCAAGCGGTATAAAGGATCAGTCGTTCAGGTTCCAGCTGTCCAGATAAGCCATCTGCTCTTGCGTCAGCGTGTCGATGCCGATGTTCATACTCTGAAGCTTGTACCGGGCGACCTGTTCGTCCAGCTCATACGGCACGTTCTGGACGGTAGCTCCCAGTCTCTCATAGTTGTCGTTGACATACTTCAGCGACAAGGCCTGGAGCGCGAATGTCATATCCATGATCTCGGCCGGATGGCCGTCGGCAGCGCCAAGGTTGACGAGCCGTCCCTCCGCGAGCAGGTACAGCTTGCGGCCGTCCTTCAGCTCGTATTCTTCGATATTACGGCGCACTGTCCGCTTGGCTGCAGAACGCTCGTCCAGATCCGGCTTGCACACTTCCACATCGAAGTGGCCGGCGTTGCACATAATAGCGCCGTCCTTCATGACGTCGAACTGCTCGCCGCGGATTACATAGCGGTTGCCGGTCACCGTCACGAAGAAGTCGCCGAGCTTCGCCGCTTCCGTGATCGGCATGACCTGGAAGCCGTCCATATGGGCTTCCACCGCCTTGATGGCATCCACTTCAGTCACGATAACGTTGGCGCCAAGGCCCTTGGCGCGCATGGCCACCCCTTTGCCGCACCAGCCGTAGCCGACGACGACCACATTTTTGCCGGCCACCATCAGATTCGTCGTCCGGACAATGCCATCCCACGCGGATTGGCCTGTTCCGTAGCGGTTGTCGAACAGATGCTTGCAGTAGGCGTCATTGACGGCCACCATAGGGAACTTGAGCAGTCCCTGCTTCTTCAGGGCCTTCAGCCGAATGATGCCCGTGGTCGTCTCTTCCGCGCCGCCGCGCAGATTCTCCATCAGATCAGGACGTTCCGAATGCAGGAGGGTGGCAAAATCGCCGCCATCGTCAATGATGAGATCCGGCTTGCTCTCCAGCGCCTTGATGTTAAGCGCCTTGAACTCTTCGGGACCCGGATTGTACTTGGCAAAGACCGTAATGCCGTCTTCGACCAGCGCCGCGCATACATCGTCCTGTGTCGATAGCGGATTCGATCCGGTAATCGTGACTTCCGCGCCCCCGGCCTGAACCACCTTGGCCAGATAAGCGGTCTTCGCTTCCAGATGCAGGGTGATCGAGACCTTCAGGCCCTTGAACGGCTGCTCCTTGGCGAACTGCTCGGCAATCCGGTTCAGCACCGGCATATGCCGGCGGACCCAGTCGATCTTGAGATGGCCTTCCGCCGCCAGCGACATGTCGGCGACGATGCTTTTGCCCATAGAATTGGAACTCATTGAAATCCCTCCCGATAGATATAGGGCCTCCGCCCGCTTCTTACATATACACAACCCGGTGAATCCCCGAATAATCCGGCGGCAGCTCCAGAAGCCCGTCCACCCAGGACAGCCCGTACCGGTTCAAGTAATGCGTTACATTATAGACCCGTTCCTGCGGACGGCCCAGCGGCATCAGCGAGCGTTCGATCCGTTCCCACTGGCGCAGTCCGGCATCGCTCTGCTTGGCGAGCGCATCCATGACTTTATTCTGCAGGAAGGCGATCTGGTCGGCAATCTTCTCCTTGTTGCTTGTTCCCAGCTTGACCAGCCCGGCCTGCACCCGGCCAATCTCTTCAATCAGTGGGTCATACATGGCGGCAAAAGCGGCCTTGGTTTCTTCAAACCGCCGGGCGAGCCCGCGCTCATCCTGCCCTTCCAGCCAGCTTGCCCGCTTCTCCTCCAGACCCTGTACGACGTCCTGGAACGAAAGGCCGAATTTCTCCATATGCTTCTGTGTAGTCCCTTCGACCATCGTATACGACATGCGGGGAAGAATCGGCGGTAGGCGCCGGCCCACCGTCTCGAACGCCCGGCGCGTAATCGCCCAGTAGGCGATTTCGCCCTGGCCGAGCACGGTTGCGAGCACCGGAAGCACATAATCCTGCATCAGCGGCCGGGTCAGCACATTGTTGCTGAAGCGCTCCGGGTGCAGCTCCAGCGTCTCCAGCAGCTGCTCTTCCGTGAACGACACCGTCTCCTTGCGGTCCGTGAAGCGTCCATTCTTCTTGACCAGCAGCAGACGCGCTCCTTCGTGGATGTAAAATAAATTGGCGCCGCCCGTCTCGACGTTCGCCTGAAGCTCATAGCCCCCGCTCCGGATTTCCCCGGCGGCCGCATGGTAAGACGCCTCCAGCTCGTCGTTCTCCCGGATCAGGCGGCGGAACAGCGGCTGCTCCAGCTTGCGCAGCTCGGGGTCGGCCGAATCCAGCAGTACCAGCCCGTGCTTGCCGAACAGACGGCCCATTAGCATGGCAAAAGCATCGCTCAGATTATCCGCCGCAGCTCCGCTGCGGACCAGCTCCATGACCTCGGATTTGAAGTCGCTCTCCTGCAGCAGCTTCTCCAGCTCGTCCGCCGCCCGGCTCCACTCTTCTTCTTGCAGCCGGACCAGACTGACCGGCGATTTGCCGCCGGCCGCATGCTCCATCCGGATTCGGGCCACTTCTCCCGAAGGGCTCAGCACATAGGTATGATTGACCTCATCCCAGTCATGGTCTTCGCCGGCGATCCAGAACACCGGGACCACCGGCCGTTTCAGCGTCTCGGACGCCTCTCTCGCCGCAGCGATCAGCGTAACCGCCTTGTACACGACGAGCAGCGGACCCGTGAACAATCCGCTCTGCTGGCCGCCGGCAACCACCAGGGTCTCCTGCCGCTTCAGCAATTCCAGCGAAGCCGCCACGGCCTCATGCCCGTTCAGCCGCCCGTTGTAGGCGGACAGAACGGCGAACAGCTCCTCGCGGCCGGCCCGGTCCGATTCCGTCTGATCCAGCCAATGAGCCCGATTCTGTATATCTTCGATGCTGCGAAATTCGCCCCCATAGAGGGACAAAGCGCTCTCCCGGCGTTCCAGGAACTCCCGGGCCAGCGCATTCCCTCCGGGCAGCGGCTCCGGCACTACATTCATGTCGCGACTGCCTCCTGTTCTCTCTCTAGCTCCTATGATTGTATCCAATGCGGCAAGTTCCGTCAAAACGGAAAGGCCGGAACGACCAACAAAAAGACGGCGTTCACTCTGGAACGCCGTCCTTGTCTTATGCGAATTCTTGGGATACCCAATGTCCCTTGGATACTTCAACCAGCTGTGTCTTCGATTCGTCGGTCTTCTCTTCCGCCGAGTAAATCGGGCTGCCCAGCTCGTCGTGCAGAATGATCCGCTTCTTGTTGACCTCGATCTCCGGGTCCGGAATCGGAATGGCCGACAGCAGCGATTTGGTGTACGGATGAACCGGATTGGCATAGAGCTCTTCGCTCTCGGCCAGTTCGACCATCTTGCCCAGATACATAACGGCGACGCGGTCGCTGATATGCTTGACCATCGACAGGTCATGCGCAATGAAGAGATACGTCAGGCCGAGACGGCTCTGCAGTTCCTTCAGCAGGTTGACCACCTGAGCCTGAATGGACACGTCCAGGGCAGAGATCGGCTCATCGCAGACAATGAACTTCGGATTGACCGCGAGCGCGCGGGCAATGCCGATACGCTGGCGCTGGCCGCCGGAGAATTCGTGCGGATAGCGGGTCGCGTGGTCATGGTTCAGACCTACCATGTCCAGGAGCTCCTCAATCCGTTTCTTGCGTTCGAGGCGGCTACCTGCCAGACCGTGAATGTCCAGCGCCTCGCCGATGATGTCCGATACCGTGAAGCGCGGATTCAGCGACGCATACGGGTCCTGGAAAATCATCTGCATGTCGCGGCGCATGGCTTTCATTTTGCCGGGCGACAGTTTGTAGATATCCGTTCCGTTGAACTTGACGCTGCCCGCCGTCGGTTCATACAGCCGGAGGACGGTACGGCCGGCCGTCGTCTTGCCGCAGCCGGATTCCCCTACCATGCCGAGCGTTTCGCCTTCACGGATCGAGAAGCTGATGTTATCGACCGCTTTGAGCACCTTGCCTTTGCCGACGTTGAAATATTTCTTGAGGCCTTCGACCTCGATCAGTTGCTTGCTCAAGAGTGCTGTACCTCCTTGGCCATCGGATGAAGATTCCAGCAGCGCGCCATATGCGTCTCGCTGAAGACCGTGGCATCCGGATCGATATGCTCGCACACATGCATGGCTTCACTGCAGCGCGCTGTGAACGGACATCCGATCGGCGGTTTGATGAGATCGGGCGGTGTGCCGACGATCGGAACCAGCGGATCGCCTTTCTTCTGGTCCAGACGCGGCATCGAGCGCAGCAGTCCCTTGGTGTACGGATGCTGCGGGTTCTTGAAGATTTCCCAACGGGTTCCGGTCTCGACGACTTCTCCCGCATACATTACGATGACGCGGTCACACATGCCGGCAACCACACCGAGGTCATGGGTAATGAGAATGATCGAGGTTCCCAGCTTCTGCTGCATATCCTTCATGACTTCCATGATCTGAGCCTGAATGGTTACGTCCAGAGCTGTTGTCGGTTCGTCCGCAATCAGCAGCGCCGGCCGGCAAGCAAGCGCAATCGCGATCATGACGCGCTGCCGCATCCCGCCGGAGAATTCGTGAGGATATTGGTTAAAGCGGGCCTCCGCATTCTTGATGCCTACAAGCTTCAACATTTCAATGCCCTGTTCTTTGGCTTTGGCCGCCGACATTTTCTGATGTTTGGTTAGCACTTCCGTGATCTGCTTGCCTACCTTGATGGTAGGGTTAAGGGATGTCATCGGGTCCTGAAAAATCATTCCAATGTCTTTGCCGCGAATGCTCTCCATTTGTTTCATGCTCTTCTTGAGAATATCTTCACCCTGGAAGATAATTTCGCCCTTCTTCACCAAGGAAGGAGGAGAAGGGATCAACCGCATGATCGATTGGGCGGTAACGCTCTTGCCGCTGCCGGATTCGCCGACAATGGCTACCGTCTCGCCTTTGCCAATCTCGAAGTTCATGCCCCGAACGGCCTGTACCTCGCCGCCCTTCACAAAGAACGACACATGCAGGTCCTTGACCTGTAGAATGGGTTCCATCTGATTCACCTCCTACTTCTTCAATTTGGGATCGAGCGCATCGCGAAGCCCGTCGCCGAAGATGTTGAACGCCAGCATCATCAAACTGATGAGAATGGCCGGGAACAGCATCTGCCACGGATACGCGAGCCATACACCCAAAGCATCGTTAATCATCGAACCGAGAGAAGCTCTCGGAGCCTGTACGCCAAGGCCGAGGAAGCTCAGGAACGCTTCGGCGAAGATGGCGCTCGGTACGTCCAGCGTAACCGTAACGATGATCGGTCCCACTGCATTCGGCAGCAGATGCTTGAAGAGCAGGCGGTTGGAGCTGGCGCCCATCGAACGGGAAGCCAGAATGAATTCGCGGTTCTTGAGCTGAATCATTTCACCGCGGACAATCCAGGCCATGCTGATCCAGCCGGTAATGGACAGAGCCAGGATAATGGTCCACAAGCTCGGTTCCATAACAACCAGCAGCATGATAACAACCAGCAGGTAAGGAATAGAGTAGAGAATTTCGGAAATCTTATTCATAATGCTGTCCGTGCGGCCGCCCAGGAAGCCCATGATGCCGCCGTAGATAACCCCGATAATCAGGTCGATGGCCGCTGCGGCCAGACCGACGATCAGCGAGATCCGCGCGCCGTACCAGGTACGAACGAACACGTCGCGTCCGAGCGTATCGGTACCGAACCAGTGGTCCGCATTCGGACCTACGTTCGTATTCAGCAAATCATTGGATTGATAGTCATACTTGGAAAACCAAGGGCCAACAATGGCCGCCAGTGCGATCACAACGAGCACACCGAGAGCCGTCAAAGCTACCTTGTTCTGGCGAAGCCGCTGCCACGCATCCTGCCAAGCCGAAAGGCTCTCACGCTGGATGACTTCCGCTTCCTTCTGGTCAACGCCAATTTTCTGAAAGTCTTCCGGTTTCAGATTTACGTTTGAAGTTGTCAATTGTTCAGAAGCCATCATTTAGCCCTCCTTTCCACTTGTCAGTTTGATGCGCGGATCGACGAACACGTAAGCGATATCCGTAATGAAACGGGCAACCATCAGCAGAACGCCGTAGAAGATGGTAATCCCCATGATGATCGGGTAATCGCGCGTGCTGATGGATTCGACAAATTGCTTGCCGATGCCGCCAATCCCGAAAATCTGCTCGATTACGACAGAGCCGGTGACAATGTTCGCCGTCATGGGACCCATGTACGTCACAACCGGCAGAATGCCGTTGCGGAGCACGTGCTTGAAGAGAATCGAGAACCAGTTAAGGCCCTTGGCCTTCGCTGTCTTGATATAGTCCGCACTAAGCACTTCGAGCATGCTCGAACGGGTCAGACGGGCGATGAAGGCAATCGGCGACGCGGATAGGGCCATGACCGGCAGGACATAATCCTTGGCCGAGCGGAAGCCCATGACATTAAAGATATGGAACTTGGATGCGAACAAATACTGCAGCATGGTGGCGAGCACGAAGCTCGGCACCGCAATGCCAAGTACGGCGATTACCATGAGAACGCTGTCGATCAGTTTGCGGTGGTACAGTGCAGCCAGCATCCCCAGAAGGACACCGATTACAACGGACACAATAATGGCGACAACGCCGAGCTTCAATGAAGCGGTGAACGTCTGGCTGATAATGTGCGTAACGTCCTGGTTCAACCGCTTCATGGAAACACCGAAGTCCCCCTTAACCACATTGCCCAAATATTTGAAATACTGCTCGTAGACGGGCTTGTCCAGCCCGTACTGCTCGTACAACCGCTGCCGGATTTCATCCGGTACTTTCTTTTCCGATGTGAATGGATCGCCCGGAATGGCTTTCATCAGAAAAAAAGTGGCGGAAATCAGCACAAGCAGTGAAACAAGCATATAGAAAAACTTATTCGCAACATAGCGTATCATGCCCGTCAACACCTCCTTTGACTTAGTTTCTGCCCACTTCATCGGCAATTTTGCCTTTGAAGCCTTTTTCGCACATAATTCGATTTTATGAAAAAAAAGCCCCGTTGTCTATTTGCTTATTTTGTAAATGTGATAAACGTTTGACAAAGAGGCGGACATACAAAAAAAAGGGATATATATGGAGACCCACATATATATCCCGAAGTTACAGTGTTCCTTCAGTGATCTTCTATTCAGTTCCGTTCGATCTTAGTGCTCGAGCAGGTAAGCGCGAGTCAGGTCAAGGGCACCGCTGAAGTCAAGCGTTGCGCCCTTCACATAAGGCTTCGTGAGGGAGTTGTTGGTGTAGTAGTACAGCGGAATCAGAATCATATCGTCCTGGATAATCATCTTCTCGGCTTCGGCGAACTTCTCCTGGCGAACAGCCAGATCGGAAGTCGATTTAGCTTCCTGGATCAGCTTGTCGTAAGCAGGGTTAGCATAACCGGTGTCGTTGTTACCGCCGCCAGTTACCCACATATCCAGGAACGTCATCGGATCATTATAGTCAGCCGTCCAGCCTGCACGGGCAACCTGATACTGCAGATGCTGACGGTTCTCGATGAATACCGCCCACTCCTGGTTCTCCAGCTTCACTTCAACGCCCAGGTTCTTCTTCCACATGTCGCCGATGGCCAGGGCAATCTTCTTGTGGCCTTCGCTTGTGTTATAGGAGAGCGTGAAGGCTGGCAGGGAAGTCAGACCTTCTTCTTTCAGACCTTCGGCAAGCAGAGCCTTCGCCTGTTCAACGTCTTCTTTGAAGAAGTCGTCTTTCACAGCCGTACGGTATTCGCCGTCAGCGCCGGCGATACCCGGAGGTACATAACCGTAAGCCGGAAGCTGTCCGCCCAGCGTTACCTTGTCGATCAGTGTCTGACGATCGATCGCCATAGCAAGCGCCTTACGGATCTTGGCATTGTTGAATGGCTTCTCTTTGACATTGAATTCGTAGTAGTAGACGCTGGCAATCCCTTTACGGTTGAATTCTTCCGGATACTTCTTCTCTACGATCGGAAGCTGTTCGGTCGGAATTTCGCCGTTCGGGCCGCCTGCGCGGTCAAGCTGCCCGCTCTCGTAAGCCTGCAGCTCGGTAGCTGCGCTGTTCACGAGGGAGAATTCGATCTTGTTAAGTTTAATGGAATCTTTATCCCAGTAGTTGTCGTTCTTGGTTACAGCCAGAGACTGGCCGGTTACCCAGTTGCTCAGCGTAAACGGACCGTTGACAATCATCGTATCCTTGTTCGTTGCCCATTTCTCGTTGCCTTCAACGGACTTATGAACCGGATAGTACGTATAGAAGCTCAGAAGTCCCAGGAAGTAAGGCGTAGGCGCCTTCAGGGTTACTTCCAGCGTCTTGTCGTCAACTGCCTTGACGCCAACCTGGTTGAAGTCGGTGACTTTCTTCTCGTAGTACTCTTGAGCATTCTTCAGGTAGTACAGCTGATAAGCATAAGGGGCCGGGTCGGCAGCGGCAGGGTTCAGAACCCGTTTCCAGGCGCGGACGAAATCGCCGGCTACGACTGGATCGCCGTTGCTCCATTTCGCGTCGCGAAGGTGGAACGTATATACCAGACCGTCGGACGAAACATCCCATTTCTCTGCGATGCCCGGCTCAGCCTGGCCCGTCTCGTCGTTCATGCGGGTCAAGCCTTCATACATCGTCTTCAGAACGGTGTTGGCCGTGCTGTCTTGAGCAAGAGCAGGGTCAAAAGTTGGAGGCTCGGAACTCAGGTTAATCTTGAGTGTCTGGTCGGAAGCCAGTTTCTCATCCGAGGCAGCTCCGCTGTCCGTGGCAGAAGCCGAAGCGGATGGAGCCTTAGAGGCAGCAGCGCCTTCGTTCGTGGCAGATTTGTTGCCATTGTTGTTGCTGCCGCATCCCGCGAGCACCGTTCCGATGACAAGAACGAGCGCGAACAGGAGCAAAAGACTTTTACTCTTCTTCATCTAGCAGTTCCCCCTAATTAGAATGTGGTATATGGTTTATGATTATACAACCAGTGGTCAAAAAAATCTATAGCTATGTTTTCAGAAAAAAATTTTTTTATAAAAACCCCGCTTAAAGTTGACGTCATTGCTTTAGTGCAGCATATAAACCTTACATGGTCTGTGATATGTATTTGATCATGCCTACTACCATGAAGAGCACGTATCCTGCTCCCATCAGCATAAAGCTGAGCCGCCATACCGCTCGGAACAGTCTTTTGCCGTCAATTTGCCCTTTCAGCCGGTTCTGGGCCCCGCCGATCAGCCCCGCCCCGATCAACACAATCAGAAGGATCAGGAAGAACCCGAAGCGCGAGTCGAAGATATTGTTGAACAGCGCCGATACGGACAACAGCAGAAACACGGTCGTCACATCCATGGCCAGAAACAGACAGCGCCTCTTCTCCAGCTTCATGAACCTGCCGATTCCGTAGACCAGGACGAACGGCAGTACGGGCAGGACACTGAGAACACCAAGAGAATTGCGGATAAACTCCACGCCGGTTCACCTCTCCTTTGCAATCATCCCTTCCACCAGCCGGGTCGCCATCCGGTTAAGCGGCGCTTCCGTTCCCGACGATTCTGCCAGTGCGGCCAGATGGCCGTTGATCCACCGGACCTCGGTCTCCCTTCCGGCCAGCACATCGGCCAGCATGGAAGAGGTATTGTCCGAAGTAGAGCGACACACGGCTACAATTCGTTCCCAGGCGTCGTTGCCGGCGTCGATTCCGCAAGAAGCCAGAATCCGCACGGATTCATCGCAAAGGAGACGCATGGCGTCCAGCCGGGCCTCCGAATCCAGCAGTTCTCCGTTCCGCACCCGCCAAATGGCGGTAAGCGGGTTGATTACGGCATTCACCAGCATTTTCCGGTAGATCAGGGTATCCACTTCATTCGACAGCCCTGTGGTAAATCCTGCTGCTTCCAGCACCTTTTGCAGCGGAATAGCATCCTCGGAATGGTCGGCCCCGCTCCCCCCGTCATATTCGCCGATCCACGTTTCTCCTTTCCCGGCATGGGTTACTTCCCGAAGGCTCCGGCCCGTTGCTCCCTCCGTCGTGACCGCGGCATACAGGCGGGCATCGGGAAGGCGTTCCCGCAGCATCGCTAAATGCCCCCCTCCGTTCTGGAGGCAGACAACCCGGACGCCGTTCCCGCGAAGCTGCGAGAGCGGTTCTGCCAAATCCCGGTGCAGCACATTCTGCTTGACGGCAAGCAGAATCCAATCCGGACTCCCGCCGGACAACCGGGCCGCAAACTCCTCTATCGGATAGGCCTGCAATCGGCCGTTCTCAGGCCGGACCGGCTCCGGACGCCCGGGCTCGTACAGCAGAAGTCCATCCCGGTTCAGCGTGTCGCTCTGCTCCCGTGTCCGGCACCAGAGCCGGACTTCGGTTCCCGATGCCGCCAGTCTGGCGGCAAAGAGCTTGCCGAGCGATCCCGCGCCAACAATATCGATTCTCATCCTCTCACCCGCCTTTTCTCCAGTATATTCGCGGCTGAAGACAAAGCAAATCCCGCCTTCTTGCGAATTAAACCGCAGGCGGGATTTCTATAGGGAACAGCGGAGACCGAACAATGCTTCAATCGATCCGCTCCAGGTTGCCGTTTGCGTCCATTTTGAAACGCGTCTTCAATTCTTCGTCCTCCTCGCTTAGAAAAGCGAGCCTTCGCGCCCGGTCCATAATCTGAATCAGCGCTTTGTAATCGTCGTTCACCACCCGGTAGTCACTCTGCGCGGAATGGACTTCCTTGGAGAGCCGTTCGTTCTCCCTCTTCAGGTCGGCCAGTTCTTCTTCCTTGTCCCGCAAATCCCGTTCCAGCATCTTGAGCTGCCTTCCCGTCTCATTGTAGGTGCCCTTCCATTGTCTCAAAAAGCGGATGACCGCGTCGATCGACAGCGAGCTTTCGCCGAATCCCGTTCCCCGTCCATACTCTTCGCTCTCTTCTCCGTATTCGAACCCCGCCACCTGCGCGCCCCGGACCGGCGTCTGTTTCTTGAGCTGGCTCTTCTTCTGGCGCTGGCTCTTCGCCAGCCCGATCGCTTCCTCATAGTTTTTGCGGACACAGCTGTTCCAGCGGAATCCGCAGGCAGCGGAGGTTCTGCCGATCTTCTCCCCCACTTCTTCAAAAGCGGCAAGCTGGGTGCTCCCTTCCCGGATATGGCGCAGGGTAATCTCGGCCAGGGTCAAATCGTCTTCCGTGCTCCATGCATCTTGTCTAACGGCTGTCATAAAGCCTAACCCTCCTAACGACATCTTTAAAATCACCGTCTTCCCGGCCGGCGGGACCGGCAGGCGAATAAGGATAAAAGCGGCATACTCATTCCTATGCCTCTCAACGAGTTCATAGAATCTATTTGATACTTATTTGTATTTCCACTTTAACCGGACCTCATACGCTATAATAAATTCATTGCATCAGAGGCTCCGCCCTGCGGAGTCTTTTTGGTATGGCACACGGCGCGATAACGGGTATCCTAATAACAGACAGGCCGTCATAAACTGGTATCGAAGGATTGAAGACTTACGGAGCATAAGCGTGGAGGCGATCGGGTGACTTACTCAAAAGGATATAAGGTTCGAATCTTAGCCATAGCACTGCTGGCATCGCTGCTCACCGCGCAGCCCGGACCGGCGCTCTCTGCCGAACCTTCGGCGGGCGCGGAAGCGCCGCGCCCGCAGGCGGATTCATCCTCGTTCCAATCCTCCGACAAAGCTACGAAAGATCTGCTGCAGCAGACCCTCTCGGCGGCGGAGCTGGACAAAGAAATCGCGCGAATCGATGCAGAACGGAAGAAGCTCGAGTCCAGAACCCGGGAGCTTCATCAGCAAGCCGACAAGAAAGAACAGTCGATTGCCGTGCAGCGGGAACAGGCGGGCGCCGTTCTGCGCGCCTACTATACCGGAGACCGGGACGGACTGCTGATGGCTTTTCTCAGCGCCAAGAGTCTTGGCCGCTGGCTGGCTCTTATGGATTATTATGAATGGATTGCCGGAAGGGATCAGGAGATTCTAGCCCGATATGAGCAGGAGTACGAAGATTTGAGCCGCACCCTTCGGGCGGCGGAGAAGGCGGAGCGGGAGCTTGCGGAAGCGCGGGAACAGCTGTCCGCCCAGCGGGAGCGGATTGCGGCGCTGAATCGGGAGATCGACGCCGGTGTCGCCGGAAGCGCCGATCCGGCTCAGATGAATAAACTGCTGAAGGAATTTGAAATGTATTGGAACAATGTCGGCGTGCGCGAGATTCGGACCTATTTCAAGGCGCTGTCTTCGGCGATGAAGAAGCTGCCCGATTTTCTGCAATCCCGGGACGGGGCGCTGGTTCGCCGCGGACTTGTCTATGACCTCAATCTGACGGAGGACGACCTCAATGAATTCCTGCATGAGCAGAATCCAATGTTCCAGGGGTTGAACTTTGCCTTCCGCGACGGGAAGCTGATTGCCAGCGGCACAGACGGTAATTTGGAGCTTACGCTGGAAGGCCATTACACCCTCCAGGATGAACCCGAGAACGCGCTGATCTTCCATGTGGACCGGATTGTCTTCAACGGTCTGGAATTGCCGGAGAGCACAAGGCGGGATTTGGAGAATGATTTCGACCTTGGGTTCTATCCTTCCAAAATCGTCTCTTTCCTTCGCGCCACCAAGCTTGAGATGGACGAGGGCGTCATGCACGTGAAGCTCAGCATCCATCTATAGGGCCGGGGATACCGGAGCGGAAGTCTCTGCCGACAGGGCTTCCCGGTAAGCTTCGGCTCCGAAGCGTCCGGTCAACAGCCCTTGTGCCGCATCCGCAGCCGCCGCCCAGTTCATATCGCCGCTCCGACCGCCCGGTACGGCCGCTTCTGTCAGCATCCACCGGGGCTTGACGATGCGGTCCATGCCGTAATTCCGGTACCATTCATCCGCTGCGGGCATTCTTCCCGTATCGGCCAGCCACCGGTTCTGGGATACCGCAGAGGTCACATATGCCATCCATTGGGCAGCGGTCTCAGGCTCTCTCGACTGGGCGGAGAGCAGGAAGACTCTCACCTTCAGGATGTCGAGCGGAACGGTGCCGGAAGACGTCAGCGGAACTTGCAGTTCCAGCCCGCTTCCGCGGGATTCTGACAGCGGCACTGCTGCCGCGCCCACTTCCCCCCGCCGCAGCTTCTGCCACAGCGCTTCATCCGTCTGCGAGGTCAGATAGAAACTGCCTCGCGACTTGGCAATCCATTCAAGTGCCTGTCCGTTCCCCTGATAATGGGCAAGAAAGGAAGCCAGCCCATACGGTTCGGCGGAACTCAGCGCCAGCACATAACGCCCGGCCTGTCCTTTCATTCCGCCGGACAGCCGGCTCCATTCTTCCAGCGAGTCCGGAAGCCCGCTCAGTCCGTATTCGCTCAGCGCTTCCCGCGAGTAAGCAAGAACATACGGATCCACATCCAGCGGGACGCCCCAGTTATAGCCGTTCCATTGCAGAAGCGGAAGAAGCAGATTAAGCGGAGCCCCCCCTTGGGTATGCTGGTATAAATCGACCGGCAGCAAATATCCGCTCTCCGCCAGACCGCGAATATCGCGGGCGTCGGCCATCAGGATGTCAGGGTTGTCACCGATGGTCAATTCCCGCAGCAATTCCCCGCGGTCTTCCTCTTCTCCGTTCCGGTTGCCCAGCTCAACGGCGACGCCGGTATCCTGCGTGTACTGCCGGCAGAGCTCCTTCATGAGAGCGAACTCGTTCTCGTTCAAGGACAGCGAGATCCGCAGCAGTCCTCCGCCTTCCGGCCGGTCGGCCTCGCGGCCGGGGTTCTCTTCCCGCGGCCGGTCCGGTTCCGGGCCTCCCTCCTCGCTCGGAAGCTCCATGCCGGGCGACAGACTGGTCAGCGACAGCAGCAGCACGGCGAACAGCAGCCAATAATTTTTGCGTCTCAGCATGGATGGAACCCTTCCTCTCTCAAGCTCTCACACAAACACCGCATTGTTCTATTTTACCAGACCGGCTCTTGCTTTGTCTGCCTTTAGATGACAGCGCTTCCCGAATCCTTGCCGGCAAGTTCGGGCCAGTACCCTCGCCGCCTTCCTCCGCGCAGTCCGAATTCAAGCAAGAAGAACGGCTCCGCGAGGGAGCCGCTCTTCTGAACGAGAAGAGGTCTGGTGGAACCAACGGCTACAGCAAATCGGCGGCCAGCTGCGCCAGCTTGGAGCGTTCGCCCTTCTCCAGTGTAATATGTCCGCTGATGCCCTGCTGCTTGAACTTCTCAACAATGTAGCTCAGTCCGTTGCTCGCCGCATCCAGATACGGATGGTCAATCTGCTCCGGGTCTCCCATCAGGATAACCTTGGAACCTTCTCCGGCCCGGGAGACAATGGTCTTGACTTCATGCCGCGAGAGATTCTGCGCTTCGTCGATGATGATGAACTGCCCCGGGATGGAACGGCCCCGGATATACGTCAGCGCCTCTACCTGAATGCTGCCGAGGCCCATCAGGATTTTGTCGATGTCGCCGGCTTTCTTCGTGTCGAACAGAAATTCGAGGTTATCGTAGATCGGCTGCATCCACGGGCGCAGCTTCTCATCCTTCTCACCCGGCAGATAGCCGATATCCTTGCCCATCGGGACCACCGGCCGGGCAATCAGCAGCTTCTTGTATTTATGCTCATCCTCCACTTTGAACAATCCGGCCGCCAGCGCCAGCAGCGTCTTGCCCGTTCCCGCCTTGCCCGTTATGGTCACGAGGGGAATCTCGTCGTTCAGCAAGAGCTCCAGCGCCATCCGCTGCTGGGCGTTGCGCGCGCTGATCCCCCAGACGGAATCATTGCCGAGATACAGCGGCTCCACCAGCGTGGCATTGTGGTTCACCTTCAGCAGCGCGGACTTGCCGCTGCCGATCTCGTCTTTCAGAATAATGAACTCGTGCGGATAGAGATCAAAGCTCAGCGGAAGTCTCTTGACCGGAAGCTGGCGGTTGCTGTAATACTCATCAATCAGCGACGGATGAACGGGAACCGATTGATAGCCGGCATACAGCTCGTTCAGGTCGCCCGTCCGGTCCGACAAATAATCTTCCGGAGTGACGCCCAGCACATCGGCCTTGATGCGCACCAGCACATCCTTGCTGACCAGAACGACCGGCCGGGGCTCCGGCTTCTCGTTCTCTTCCTGCAAATAATTGAGCGCCACCGCCAGAATGCGGTTATCGTTGGATACCTCGCCGAACATCTCCTGAACCCGGACGAAGCTGCGGTGGTTAAGCTCCACCTTGAGCGTTCCTCCGTGCTCCAGCTTCACGCCGCTGTGCAGATGCCCCAGTTCGCGGAGACTGTCAAGCAGACGCGAGACGGTCCGGGCGTTGCGGCCGATCTCATCGGCGTTGCGTTTCTTGGAGTCAATCTCTTCCAATACGACAGCGGGAATAATCACTTCGTTCTCTTTGAATGCAAAGATCGAATTCGGATCATGCAGCAGCACATTCGTATCCAGTACAAAGATTTTGCTCATATTATCCCCTCCACAGCGCCTGGTTTGGTCCCGGAAGATACATAACTCCCGCCGCCGGCGGCCAGACTAACGGAACAGCCACCATTCCTAGCGACAAAGGAGCATGCATCTTATGAGAAAGTCAATCGGTCTGTTGCTGGCCTTAATGCTGCTGACAAGCTGCGGTCATATGGCTCGGAAAGACTCATCACCCTCTCCTCAGGATAATCCCTCCGCTCTGTCGGAGCGGGATGCCCGGGTGAATCCGCTGTCCCAAGAGGGCGGGGCGGCTTCGGGCTCTGCCGGCGGCTCGCTTCCGCCGGAATCCAACGGGGCGGATAACCGCTCGGAAGAAAGTCAAATGTCCACTGGAGACGAACTCGAACTCAAGGATCACCTCGAGCGTCTCGCCCGCCGGGTACCCGGCGTCGAGGATGCTCACTGCGTCGTAATGGGGGATACCGCGATCGTCGGCCTGGATGTCGACGGCTCACTCAGCCGGTCCCGGGTCGGAACTGTAAAGTACGCGGTCGCCGAAGCCCTGCGCCAGGATGCCCGCGGCGCGAACGCTCTCGTCACCGCCGATATGGATCTCTCGCACCGGATCGCCGAGCTCGGCCGCCATTTCCGGGCAGGCCGTCCGATTGAAGGCTTCGCCACCGAGATGGCGGATATCATTGGCCGGATCATTCCGCAGGCGCCCGAGGATACCCATCCGGCTGAACCGCCGGCTTCAGCGGGGCCTTCGGCGAACCCCGCCGCTCCCGGAAGCGGCGCAGGCAGGTAGCAAAAAAGCCTGGTGAGCAGCGTCTCACTAGGCTTTTTTCATCGCATCAAACACTTGTCCGTCCAGCTTCTCGGAAGCCCGGCGGTCGTAGGTCTTCACATAAGTCGGCGCAGCATCCAGCTTCGCACCGTAGAAGAGCGCATTGCGCACCGCTTCCACCTGCACATCGAAGCAGCACATGCTGAACGGAACGCCTTCCAGCGGCTCCTGCCGCACGGCGGCACGTCCGCTGACCGCATGGACGGCTTCTTCGGCAAAGATCGTAAGATTCACCAGAGGATTAACCTTCATGTTGCGAACCAGTCTGGAACGGTGGTCGATCGCCAGCCGAAGCGTACCGGCATCCACAGCGTAGACCCAGGATACCGCCGTGCAGGTCGGTCCGCCGCTCTCGGCATCCACCGTGTTCAGCAGGCAGTAGGTTTCGTTCCGGAGCCGTTCAACCAGCGGTTCGGCGAGACAAGGAAGAGCTTCGTTCATACGGCTGGCCCCCTCTTGCGGTTAGGTGCTTATAGTTGATTGTATTATAGCATAGGACAAAACTTTCGTTCAATTTATCCTTCGTTCACCGCATTGTTCACCGCATCAATTTGTCCGCCTGACGCGGACATTCGTCAGGACCCGGAGGACCCGGCAAGCCGGGCCTGGAGCGCTCTGCTCGCCTCCTGAAGTTCTTCTTCATTAATATATACATACGGGCTGCGCCAGGTTCCCGTTACCGGTTTGAACTCGACCTTCTCCTTGTTGATTCGCCAGTAGGCCGAGACCATATTCTTGATCTGCTCTTTCTCCAGATCCGTCTTCATATTGCCCCCGACCGCATCGATCACGCCGCCGATCTTCACGATTCCTCCAAGCGATTGCATCCGGTCGATCAACCCGTGCAGCACTTCATTCTGGCGGCGGTTCCGGTCAAAATCATCCGAGCCCTCCGTCTTCGGCTTGCAATTGGATTTGCGGTAGCGCACGTAATCGAGCGCATCGTCGCCGTTCAGCTTGGCGGGCCCCTTCTTCAGGTTGATGTCCGTTCCGTCCACACTGTCGGTATAGCACATATTGGCGCTGATGTTCACATGAACGCCGCCCAATTCGTCGACTACGTCGCGGAATCCCTGAAAATCGAGTACGGTCACGTAATCGACCGGCACCCCGAGGTATTTCCCCATCATCGTCTTCATCTCGTCTTCAGCCGTCAGGCCGCTCTCTTCTTCCTTGCCCTTGAACCGGGCATAGAATTCATTAATCTTGGTCCGCTTGTAGCCCTTCAGCTCCACCACTGTGTCGCGGGGCAGGGAGACAATCGTCGCCGCCTGCTGATCGGGGTTGAACGCCGCCAGCATAATGACGTCCGTCAGGTTCGACGGATGCTTCGGCCGGTTGTCGGTCCCGAGAATCAGCATCGTGAGCGGCTTGTCCTTGGCCGATTGTCCGGCCGCTACCGGACGGTCCACCCCGGCGTCGAATACGCCGTTGTCCAATTTGTAATAGAGGTACGCCAGATAGCCGCCACCGATCAGAACCGCAACCAGCACCAGGGACAACAGTACCCGGGCCGTTCGGGCCAGCGGACTGCGCCGCTTGCGCGCCGGCGCGGATTTCGACCTGGCCGGAGATTTCGGCCGTGCCGGAGATACCGGCGATCTCCCCGGCGCTCCGGCTGGATCGGCTTTAGTATGGCTCATGTTCCGGCTGCTTCCCGTTCCTTTGGAACGCGGAGGCAGGCCGCCTTTAAATTCATTCATAACAGCAGGTTCCCATCCTTGTTCATTTGTTATTGTATTTAGGTCTCTATCTATTAGACGCCTCTTCCTGGAAGAAGTTGCATCATTCGAAGGGGGCTGCTGCTCCGTTCACCCTGCACCCCTGGCAGCCTTATCGGCAAAGACAGCCTTCCGGATACTCCGGAAGGCTGTCTGATCAGGGCTCAAGCCTTCGCTCTGCCTCGAATTACATATTCGATTCGGCCATCTTGCGGTGCTTCTCCGCACGTTCGCGCTCGCTCTTGTTCAGAATCTTCTTGCGCAGACGAACGGATTTCGGCGTAATCTCGCAATATTCATCATCATTGAGATATTCCAGCGCCTGCTCCAGCGAGAACATCAGAGGCGTCTTCAGCTTGACGGTCTCGTCCTTCGTCGCCGAGCGGACGTTCGTGAGCGCCTTCTCCTTACAGATGTTGACCACGATGTCGTTGTCGCGGGTATGCTCGCCGACGATCATGCCTTCATAAACCTCGGTGCCCGGTTCCAGGAACAGGATACCGCGGTCTTCAACGCCCATCATGCCGTAGAACGTGGTTACGCCCGTCTCCGTGGAGACCAGCACGCCCTGATGGCGGCCGCCGACTTGTCCGCCGATCAGCGGCGCGTAGCTGTCGAATGCATGGTTCATGACGCCATAGCCGCGCGTCAGCGTCAGGAAGTGGGTGTTGTAGCCGATCAGGCCGCGGGCCGGGATCAGGAATTCCAGGCGGACTTGTCCGTTGCCGTTGTTGATCATGTTGACCATTTCAGCCTTCCGGCTGCCCAGGCTCTCCATGACCGCACCCATGCTGTCTTCCGGAACATCAATCATGAGACGTTCCACCGGCTCCATCTTCTGGCCGTCGATCTCCTTGACGATGACTTCCGGCTTCGACACTTGAAGCTCATAGCCTTCGCGGCGCATATTCTCGATCAGAATGCCGAGATGCAGCTCGCCGCGTCCGGACACGATGAAGGCGTCCGGGCTGTCCGTCTCGTCGACGCGCAGGGAGACGTCGGTCTCCAGCTCTTTCATCAGGCGCTCGCGCAGCTTGCGGGAAGTCACCCATTTGCCTTCCTTGCCGGCGAACGGCGAATTGTTGACCAGGAAGGTCATCTGCATGGTCGGCTCGTCGATCTTCAGAACCGGCAGCGCTTCAGGGTTGGCCGGATCGGCAATCGTCTCGCCGATGTTGATGTCCTTGATCCCGGCAATGGCGACGATATCGCCGGCGCCGGCTTCTTCGGTCTCGATCCGCTTCAGGCCTTGGAAGCCGAACAGCTTCTCGATGCGCGCCGTCTTATGCTTGCCGTCGCGCTGAATAACGGTCACGCTCTGGCCCTGGCGGATGACGCCGCGGTTGACGCGGCCGATCGCGATGCGGCCCAAATATTCATTGTAGTCCATCAGAGTCACGAGGAACTGCATCGGCTCCTCGACGTTCTCCGTCGGGTTCGGAATGTGGTCAACGATGGTCTCGTAGAGGGCGAGCATGTTATCGTCCTGCTTCTCGGGGTCCAGGCTCGAAGTGCCGTTCAGCGCCGAAGCGTAGACAACCGGGAATTCGAGCTGTTCGTCGCTTGCTTCCAGCTCGATGAACAGATCGAGCACTTCGTCAATGACTTCCGCCGGGCGAGCAGCCGGACGGTCGATTTTGTTGACCACGACAATCGGGGTCAGCTTCTGTTCGAGCGCCTTGCGCAGAACGAACTTCGTCTGCGGCATGCAGCCTTCGTAAGCGTCGACGACGAGCAGAACGCCGTCGACCATCTTCATGATGCGTTCCACTTCTCCGCCAAAGTCAGCGTGTCCGGGAGTATCCACAATATTAATAAGGAAGTCTTTATAAGTAATGGCCGTGTTCTTCGCCAGAATCGTAATGCCGCGTTCCCGTTCCAGATCGTTCGAGTCCATAGCGCGTTCCTGCACGGTCTCGTGTTCGCGGAAAGTACCGGATTGCTGAAGCAGCTGATCGACGAGTGTCGTCTTGCCGTGGTCAACGTGCGCGATGATCGCAATGTTGCGGATTTTGTCTCTTGAATGCATAACTTGTATCCAAATCCTTTCATTTATCAAATATAACCGATTCAAATTTAAATCGTCTCTGGGCAGTCTCACAAAAGAAGCGCCGGGCAAGAGCCGACGCTTCGCAATATGGTCTATTGTAGCTTGAAAGCCGTATGAAAAGCAAGTCTTTTCATGAAATAATCAGAAGAAGAACCGTTTCCGGCGCCGCCCCGCGATGAGCCAGATTCCCCCGACGATCAGAAGAATGCCAATCAGGTACAGAACGGCCGCTCCGAGCATGCCGATGAACAGCAGAAGAATGCTGATTCCGCCGGCAACGGCGGCTCCTGCGGCCAGCCCGCGCGGACGCGGGATCTGAAGCGCATACTCGTACAGTCCAAGAGCCACGCCCAGAAGCAGCAGCGGCCACAGGTGAGGCATCAGATCCCAGCCCCAGACGGCGCAGATCTCGAACAGCACCCCATAGACTGTCAGAATGCCGGCAGGCACCAGAACAAGCGGTGATCCCCCTCGGCCAAAGAACCAGATATGCAGCAAAATACCGGGCACAAGCAGCAGCAGAGGCCAGAAATGGCGGCCCAGAAAGCCGAACACGCCCCACTTGCCCAGCAGAATGACTAAACCGGCGGCTACAATGAACACACCCAGTTTGAAATCTCGATTGGAGGACATTTTATCACGCATCCCTTCGGCACAGGCGTACCTCCCGCGCCAAGCGTCGAACAGTGTCCGAATTCGGCCGGGATTTACAATTATTGTAGCCGAAAAGTCCCGCCAACGCCAGCCGTCCGGGCCCCGGCCGTCAGGCCATCCGGGAGCGGATGCGCCGCCAGCCGCCCAGCGCAACCACCGCTCCGCCCAGCGCCGCCGGAATCAGGCTGTGAAGATCGGGGAGCATCAGAACGAGCAGCGGACCCAGCTTCCGGTCCTGCAGCAGCATGTCTCCGGAAGTATGCGCCAATATGAACGAACCGATATAGATCAGCAGCGGCATCCGGTTCAGCCAATCGGCAATCAGGCCGCTGCCCCAGACCACAATCGGGATGCTCAGAGCAATGCCGATGACGATCAAGGCAAGATCGCCGCCCGCGATGCCTGCAATAGCCAGCACATTGTCCAGGCTCATTACAAAGTCGGCGGCCAAAATAGTTCGTACAGCCCGCCAGATGGAGAACCCGCCGTTGACGCGAAGTTCGTCCTCGTGCTCGGTCAGCAGCTTCAGCGCGATCCACAGCAGCATCAGTCCGCCGCCGGCCTGAAGATACGGAATCTTCAGCAGCAGCACGGCGGCGAAAGTCAGCAGGCAGCGCAGAATGACGGCGCCCGCCGCTCCCCACCAGACGGCGGTTTTGCGGTGCGCCGCCGGCAGATTTTTGCTCGCCATCGCGATTACCATGGCATTGTCCCCGCTCAGCACCAGATTAATCATCAGAATCTCGCCCAGCAGTACGATCGAATCCATTGTCATTCCTCCCGCGCTCGCATGTATTAACATGTATGCGGGACGATGACAAGCTATGCCAAATCTAGAACCAGCCCTCGTCGATGGCGGATTCCCCGGCCTCATCGGCCGGTCTCTCATTGCCGAACGGCGTAATGCACAGCGTCTCGGTCCGGCCGACGGCGGCGGCCAGCCGTTCTTCGTATCCCGGAAGGGTCGCTTCGATCCGCTCGACGATCCGAAGGTTCGGGTTGGTCGTCGGGGATTTCGGCACAAACAGGGTGCAGCAGTCCTCGAACGGAAGAATCGAAGTCTCGTAGGTTCCGATCTCCTGCGCCAGCGCAATGATCTCGTTCTTGTCCATCGTCACGAGAGGCCGCAGCAGCGGCAGATCCGTTGCTCTTCCGATGACATTCATGCTCGGGAGCGTCTGGCTTGCCACCTGGCCCAGACTCTCGCCGGTCACGAGCGCAAGCGCCCCTTCCCGCTCGGCCAGCCGGGTTGAAATCCGCAGCATGGCGCGCCGCATCAGAGTGACCATCAGATTGTCCTGGCCGATTCCCGTGAAGGCGGTCTGCACCTCCGTGAACGGCACCAGGTGAAGCGTCACCGAACCGGCGTAGCGCGACAGGCGCCGGGTCAGGTCGATGACCTTCTGCCGGGCCTCCCGGCTGGTGTAGGGGTAGCTGTAGAAGTGGACGCATTCCACTTCCAGGCCGCGGCGCATGGCCGACCAGCCCGCCACCGGGCTGTCGATGCCGCCCGAGAGCAGCAGCAGCGCCTTGCCGTTCGTCCCCAGCGGGAAGCCGCCGACCCCCGGAAGATTCTCGCAGAACAGGTACGTGCCGTTCTCCCGCACCTCCACCCGCAGTTCCACCTGCGGATGATGAACATCGACGCGCAGATGGCCGAACTGCTGAAGAATCGGGCCGGAGACCAGCCGGTTCAGCTCCTGCGAGCCGTGCGGGAATGCCTTATCGACCCGGCGGGCGTTGACTTTGAAGGTCGTCCCCGGTTCGGGAGCGAGGGCTTCCATGAAGGAGCGGGCCGCTTCGATGATGGCCTGAAGCTCCGAATCCGCCGTTCGGACCGGGCTGACCGAAGCGATGCCGAACAGCTTCCGCAGCGCTTCCGCCAGCGGCTCTGCCGGCGCGCCGTTCAGCGCGACATAGATCCGGCCGAATTCGCGCAGCAGCTTGACCTGGGGGTAAGGCTTGACCATTTCCCGGACCTGCCGGTAGATGACTTTCTCGAACCTTACGCGGTTCTTGCCCTTGAGGGTAAATTCGCCGAATCTCAGGAGCAGCGTATCCGCTTCCTGCAGGCTTCTTCCCGGGACCTGCCCGGGGCTATGAATATTCATGATGGATGATTAACCTCCTGCCTTCAGTTCCTACAGTTAGAACGATTCGTACAGTATAGAACGGCTCCGCCGCAGGGCGCAATCCCGGCCCGCAAGGAGCGCGTAACTTCAGCTATCTGGCCGCCGGCTTCAGCTCGGCCACGGCTCTTGCGATCGCCTGCTCCAGCGCGGCGACGTCGGCTTCGGTGTGTTCGGCGCCCAGACTGATTCTCACGCCGCTCTGCGCCGTCTCCCGGTCCAGTCCCATCGCGAGCAGAACCCGGCTCGGTTCCGCCGTCTTGGAGGAACAGGCGGACCGGGTGGAGACGATCATGCCCAGCGCTTCGAGCTGCCGGGCCATGACCTCGCCCTTCATCCCGGGAAAGACAAAATGAACGATATGCGGCGCCCCGTCCATCGGGCTGATAAGCCGCAGCTCCGGCAGGCCGGCCACAAAGCGGGCCAGCCGGTCCCGCAGCGGCCGGAGCCGGGCCGCCTCTGCGGGCCCGTTCTCGGCGGCCAGCCGCACCGCCTTGGAGGCCGCGACCAGCGCCGGCACATTCTCGGTGCCGGCCCGCAGGCCGCCCTCCTGTCCGCCGCCGGCAAGGAGCGGAGCCAGCCGCACGCCCCGGCGGACATACAGCAGCCCGGCTCCGCGCGGGCCGCGCAGCTTGTGGGCGGACAGGCTGTACAGGTCCGCGTCCCAGTCCGCCGGCACCCCCGGCACGCGGCCGAAGCCCTGGACGCCGTCCACATGGTACAGCGTCCGCGGGTTCACGGCCCGGATGGCGCGCCCGATCCCGGCTGAAGGCTGGAGCGCGCCGGTCTCGTTGTTCACCTGCATGATGCTGACCAGCGCCGTATCCGGCCGGACGGCAGCGGCCACCGCTTCGGGGGTAACCGATCCGTCCGCCTGCGGATCGACCACCGTCACTTCCCAGCCTTCGTTCGCAAGCTGCACGAAGCTCTCGTAGACGGAAGGATGCTCGATCCGGCTGGTGACCAGATGTCGGCCGCGCCGGTCCGGATGCCGGGCGGCTCCTTTGACCGCCAGATTATTGCTCTCGGTCGCACCCGAGGTGAACAGAATTTCTTCCGGCTGCGCGCGCAGCGCCGCGGCGCAGGTGCTCCGGGCCCGTTCCAGCAGCTCCGCCGCCCGTCTGCCCTCTCCGTGCAGAGAAGCCGGATTGGCATAGAAGAGGGGCATCAGCTGCCCCATCGTCCGGACCACCTCTTCATAAGGAGGCGCAGCAGCGGCATAATCCCAGTAGATCATCAGTTCTCTCCTCCTCACAGCTTTTTCGGAACTCCTTCTAAGCTCCCTCCATAATCCTTCTGTACACAGCGAAAGGACCAAGCTGTCCTTCGCTTGATCCTTTCTATTATACCGCGTATAAGATCCAAATGGATGATTTCTATTGATCTGCGTATTTCTGCCGGTTCCGCTCAATCTTGGCGATATAATCCTGCGTCTCCTTCGGCAGCCGGTCTATCTGGTCCAGCAGTTCCTGATCCGTGCTGACCCCAAGCTTGAGCACCCGGCCCGGTCCGGCATTGTAGGCGGCCAGCGCCATGTTCACCTGGCCTCCGAACCGCTTGAGCTGATAGGATAAATATTTGACTCCGCCGTCGATGTTCTGCGCCGGGTCGAAGGGATCGGAGACGCCCAGCCCTGCGGCCGTGCCGTCCATAAGCTGCATCAGCCCCTTCGCGCCCGCGGAAGATTCCACATTGGGATTGAAGGAGGATTCGGCATCGATGACCGCTTTGATAAGGTCGCCGGGAACGCCGTATTTGGCACTGGCTGCCTGAATCAAATCCTCATAATCCGTGGGACGCCCTGCCCCACCTCCGAGAGAGACGCCGGAAATGGCTCCGCTGACCGATCCGCCGGAATCCAGCCGCTGCCACAGAAGCGCATCGGTATCCAGCGTTCCCTTGGCCAGGGCCGCCGCCGTGTCCGATATTCCTTCCTTCTGTCTGCCCTCCAGCAGCTTCGCGAACTTCACTTCGCCGCCCCCTTCGGAAGCGGATGCGGACGCCGCCGCGCCGACCGAGCTTCTCAGACTGACCCATCTTAGTTGTCCCGATACTGCGGGCACTGCAGAGCTTGCATTCATGTGGATATTTCCTCCCCGCCTCATTCTACTCTTTTTATCGGACGGGACGGGGCGGGAATGAAGCTCCGGGCGGCAAGAAGACCGAACACCGACAGGAAGCCGCCTATAAGCGCCCTGATCGGAACAGGACGCTTGATAGGGCGGCTTCCCGCGGCTTTGCCGATGTCCCTCTTCCCGGAAGAGAAGGGGCTCAGCGCGTCAGAGGAACCAGTACCAGATAACTCAGACTCGACAGGATGCCCAGGCCGATCGCCCAGGCCCCGACCGTCTTCTGCTTGCGGGCATAGGCGTAGCCCCCCAGCACGATGGCGGCCGGGCCAAGAAGAATGGACCAGATGAAGAGGGAAGCGATGCCCAGTGCGAGGCCCACGTAACCGGTCGTCCGGTTCGCTTCCTGCTCCCGGGCCTTCCCTTCTTCCCGCCCGTCTGCCGTTACGCCCTGCTCCGGCGAAGACAGTGCCCCTACTTCCGCCGCGTATTCCTCGCGGTGCTCCGGCGACTTGCGCGGATAATCTACCCGGCGCGGCCGCAGTATAATCGTCTTGCGTCTCGGGTTATCGCGGTCCATGGCGCCCTCCTAGGATTTCGGCTTGAACGTCAGACAGCAGGTCGCGGAGGAGTTCGGCGCGACGTCGCGATGATTCTTATCCAGCGTCATTTCCTCGGCAAATTCTTCCTTGAAGCGGCTGCCCGTATGCTTGTCGATCTCGATGATGATCTCCTCGGCCCGGCAGATGTTGCGTTCTCCCCAATAGCTGCAGTTGCTTACGCTGCAATTGACCACCGTTTTGGCGGTATCATTCATTAGGATCACCTCGCCGGTTAATGTAACCGCAGGCTCGGCTCCTTATGCGCAGCAAGTTGTTCCGGCCAAGGCGGCGGCCCGGCTGAATCCGAAGTCTCTCGGGCGGAACAGCAAAAAACCTCCCCGGCTGGGAGGCCGAGAAGGTCATGAACGCGGCGCTACACCTGATTCTGCATGCGCCGTTCAGTCAAGTAATCATTCTCATAATAGGTAAGATCGTCCCGAAGCTCTTCATACACCTTCGTGATCTCCAGGATGATATCCCGCGCCGGGCGAACCGGCTTCTTGCGGAAACGGATGGCATCCTGCCCGGTATACGCATAGCGTCCGTCCTCGGAGTAGCTCTCGCTCTTCGGATAGAAGAAGTTGTTCACTCCGTAATGATACGTATTGTACAGCGCCTTCTGCGCAAAATCGACGTCGAACTGGGCTCTGCGAAGGGCGACGCCCAGCTTCTCGTAAGACATCTCCGAGAAGACCAGCAGATGCCGAAGGTCCGACAGAAATCCTTCATAGAAACGGGTTGCATCTTCATCGTCACCCGGATCCAGTTGAGGCAGGGCGTAGTGGTTCAGAAAAAACTCCATTTTGTCGATGGCTGATTTAAGTTTTTCTCTCGTCGTTTCGCACAGCTTCTGGACATTGGCTGACATGGCGGTGCTCCCCCTTAAAGTTCCAGCTAGTATTGGATGGTGAAGTAACATACTTCCTTGCAATAATTACGCTTTCCTGCTTATATCCTACCATAAAAACGGGACCGGCGGTATCCTTTTTGCGTCCCGCCCGTCAGGCTTTTCGGTATGCATAATTCTGCGCGGCTTCCCGCAACCTAACGGAAAGATGTCTACGCATGAATGAAAGGAGCCTGATTGATCCGTGTCCCGAAAAAATGCGGCCATCGCTCTCTCCCTGACGGCGGTTCTGGCCGTCTCCGTGCTCGCTGCCCGTCCAGACCGGAAAGGCAACACTGCCGCCCCGGAGCCCGCTCCGCCTGCACCCGCCGCCGAGCAGCAGCTCAAAAGCTCGCAGATGGACCGGGATGTCATGGCTACCCGGGCCATCGCCTCGGCCGACCTCGGCCATGATCTGGAGCGCCTGCTGGCCGTTTCCCCCGGGAGCGGCAAAGGCAAGGCCCTTCCGGACCGGGCCGCCGCGCTGCAGCGCACCCACAAGCACATCGCGATGCTGATGTGGATTGATTTTGACCTGAACCAGGTCCGAACCTTCACCTCCCGTTCCCCGAAGGGCAGCGAGGCCGAGATGAAGCAGATGCGCCGCTACCTTGCCGCCGCCAAGAAGGCGCTCAAAGCGCACCGGACGTACGAATCCCCTTCTTTCCGCGTCGGGGACCGGTCCTACCGGCTGCTCGGACAGCGCAGCGAAGACGGCCGCACCGGCGTAATCGCCCTGCTTGACCAGGACCTGCTGAGCAAGGTCGAGGAACATCAGCGCAAGAACCTCCGGCTGATTCCCTATCCCCAGGAGGGCCGCTACCGCGTGGAATCGGTCCACACCGATACGCTACGGGACATGACGGTCAAGACCGGGCACGACAACGAGAACGCCAGCCACTATTACGAGAACGAGATTGTCGTCCGCTTCCGGAACGGCCATCCGACCGGCCGGCAGCTCCGGACGATCGCCCGGGACATTCACGGGGGTAGCCCGAGAAAGATCGGGTACGCCTACATTTTTAAATCCGCCGACATGAATTTCTCGCAGCTCCGGACCTACTTCGCCTACAAATGGCATCCGCAGTATACGGAGCCTCACTATCTGTATTTAACCAATGACCGCGTCGTTGCCCAAACTTCGGATGAAATCATGCCGAACGACCTGCTCTTCTCGGCTTATCAGTGGAACCTGCCGGCGATCGAAACCGGGAAAGGCTGGGCACTTACGCGCGGAAGCGGGGACTGCATCGTAGCGGTGGTGGATACCGGGGTGCAGAAGGACCATCCCGATCTTCAGGGACAGCTGCTGAACGGTTACAATGCGGTGACGGGCGGCGGTTCGGTTCCCGATGACGATGTCGGGCACGGCACCCATGTCTCGGGCATCATCGGAGCTCTGGTGAACAACGGCGAGGGCGTGGCGGGGATTAGCTGGTACAACAAGATTTTGCCGGTAAAAGCGCTCGACGCGAGCGGCGCGGGCACGACCTATTCCGTCGCCGAAGGCATCATCTGGGCCGCCGATCACGGCGCCCGGGTCATCAACCTCAGCCTCGGCAATTACGCCGATTCGCAGTTCCTGCACGATGCCGTCAAGTATGCCTACGACCGGGATATTGTGCTCGTCTCCGCTACCGGCAACGACAATACGGAACGGCCCGGCTACCCGGCCGCCTATCCCGAGGTGCTCGCCGTCGGCGCTACCAATGCGGGGGCGGAGCGCGCCTCCTTCTCCAACTACGGCGATTACGTCGATGTCTGCGCCCCCGGCGAATCCATCGCCAGCACTTACATCGGCAGCCAGTATGCCGCCCTGTCCGGCACGTCGATGGCCAGCCCGCATGTCGCTGCGCTCGCAGGCCTGGTCCGCTCGCTGAACCCCGACCTGACGAACAAGGAGGTCGTCGAGCTGATGAAGAAGAACGCCACCGATCTCGGCTCGCCGGGCCACGATAAATACTTCGGCTGGGGACAGGTCGATATCTACCGGACCCTGGCCGCCGCAGCCGGGGAAGATACGCCCCTTCAGCTCTGGCCGCAGCGGGTGCGGGAGAAGATCCGGCGGCTTGAGAGCCGGGAGTAGACCGGGGGACCCGCAGCTTCGCTGGTCGCGCGCGGCTTATGGGCCGGTCCGAAGCGCCACAGCATGCAAGGCGCTGCGTCCGGGAGGAGGCGGCGGCTTAGCGGCCGGGCTTGCGCTTACGCCCGCGCCAGATGCCGGGCCAGCAGCGGAAGCAGCAGCCGCAGGGCCCGCTCCGTATCCGCCTCGCTCAGAATCGAGTAGCAGATTCGGATGTGGCGGGAGCGGGCTTCGTCGGTGCGGCATACGCTGCCCGGCAGAAAGGATACGCCGGCCGCTGCGGCGTCGGCGGCCAGCGCGGCCGTGTCCAGCGGCCGCGGCAGGGACAGCCACAGGCAGAGTCCGCCCTCCGGGGCGGTCCAGCCCACACCGGGCGGCGCGATTTCCGAGAGGATCCGCGCCGCCTTCTCCATGCGCCGGCGCAGCGCGGCGCGGAGCCCCGCCGCATAGGCGTCATAGCGCCCGGCGATGAAGGGCAGCAGCGCGCGCTGCGTCAGGAGCGGGCTGCCGAGATCGCTGGCGGACTTGGCCGCGATCAGCCGGGTCAGCACATCGCCGTCGGCGGCCAGAGCGGCGAGCCGGAAGCCGGGCGCCAGCATTTTGCTGAAGCTTTTGAGATAGAGCACATGCCCGTCGGTATCCAGCGATTTGATCGGGGGCGGCGGCGGGCTGCCGAAGTAGAGGTCGCTGAACGGATCGTCCTCCAAGATCAGGGCGCCGTACGCCTGGGCCACCTCCAGCAGCGCCCGCCTTCTTCGCTCGCCGAGCGTCACGCCGCTCGGGTTCTGGTACGTCGGAACGGTATAAATCAGCTTGGGCGGCCGTTCATCGCACATCCTTAGAAGCATATCCACCCGCATGCCGTCCCGGTCGGTGGGAACGAACGCCATGCGCGCGCCCCGGCCGGCCCACAGATCAATGGCCCCCGTATAGCTCGGATCCTCCAGATAGACAACATCGCCCGGCCCGACAAAAGTCCGGGCCACAAGATCAATGCCCTGCTGGGCTCCGCTGGTCACCAGCACCCGCTCCGGCTCCGCGGCAATCCCCCTTTGACGAAGATGCCGGGCCATCGTCGCCCTCAGCTCATAATCCCCTTGGAAATTCCCGTACGCCGACATCAGTTCCGGCTGCCCGGTCACCAGCTTCGCCACGCTCCCTCCAAGCTCCCGAAGCGGAAGAAGACTCTCATGAATGGCCGCCAGGTGAAGCGGATAGCGCATTTCCCGGTCATCGAAATTCCGCCACAGCTGCGCCCGGGGCAGGCAATCGTTCAGCCTCTCCTGCCAGGCATAGCCCGAACGCTCCTTCCCCGGGGCCGCCTGCTTCACATAGCATCCGATTCCGTGCCGGCGTTCAATCCAGCCCTCCCGCTCCAGCTCGGCGTACGCCTTGCCCGCCGTCACCTGACTGACACCCAGCTCGCGGGCCAGATTCCGGATCGACGGCAGCAGCGCTCCCGGCGCCAGCAGCCCGGAAGCAATGCGGTGTCCCAGCGCCTCCGCAATCTGCAACGGAAGCGGTGGGGCCCCTCCCGACCGGTCCAGTCCAATCTGCATCCTCTCCCGCCTCCCACTGTTATACCGAGCCCTTTACTGTTATAGCTTCCTGCCGCTATGATACCATCAAAATCAACGGCAAGGGAGCGTTTCTCATGAATTACCGATATTCCGCCGCAGCCCGGAACCTGGGCAGCTCAGCCGTCCGCGAGATTCTCAAGCTTACCCAAGGCGGCGACATGATCTCCCTGGCGGGAGGCCTTCCCGCCGAAGATCTGTTCCCGCTAGAAGCGGTCCGCTCCGCCTATGAGAGCGTCTTCCGGGAGGACCGCGGGGTGCTTCAGTACGGCTTGACCGAGGGCTACGCCCCGCTGCGCGGGACCATCGCCGACCGTCTTCGGCATCAGGGCATGCCCGTCTCGGCGGACGAACTCCTGCTTACGACCGGTTCCCAGCAGGCGATTGACCTAATCTGCCGAACGCTGATCGACCCCGGCGATGCCGTGCTGGTGGAGTCGCCTACATACTTGGCCGCTCTCCAGGTTCTGGGCTCGTACCGGGCGAAGATCATTCCCGTCGACGGGGATGAGCACGGCATGGACCCGGACGATCTGGAGCGCAAGCTGGCGCTCCACCGCCCGAAGCTGCTCTATGCCGTTCCAACCTTCGGCAATCCGACCGGGCATACGTGGAGCTCTGCGCGCCGGCTCGCGGTCGTTGAGGCCTGCCGGCGGCACGGCACGCCGATTCTGGAAGATAACCCGTACGGCGAATTATCCTTCGCTCCCTCCGGCCAGCTCCCGCCTCCGTCTCTCTCCGCCGTCGCCCACTCCCTCGGCTGCGGGGATCTCGTCCTCTACACCGGCACCTTCTCCAAAATCGTAGCCCCCGCCCTCCGCACAGGCTGGATCGCTGCCGACCGCTCGCTGATTGCCGTGCTGGCCCGGGCGAAGCAGGCTGCCGATCTGCACTCCGGCACGGTGGACCAGCGCGCGCTGGAGGCGCTGCTGCGGAACTTCGATCTGGCGGGCCATATCGCCGCCGTCTCTCTGGAATACGGCGTCCGCATGAAGCGCCTCTCCGCCGAGCTGGCCGCCCGCGCCTGGGAAGGCGCCGTCTGGAACGAGCCCGAAGGCGGCATGTTCCTGTGGCTGGAACTCGCTCCCGGCATCGAGACGGCGCGGCTGCTGCCGCTCGCTCTGGAGCAGGGCGTCGCCTTCGTGCCCGGCGAAGTCTTCTTCGCCGGCGAGCCCCGGCGGAATACGATGCGTCTGAACTTCACCCACACGCCGCCGGAGCGGGTTCCGGCCGCCGCGGACCGACTGGAACGGGCGCTTGCCGGCTACAGGGCTGCGGCAAGCGTACAGAGCTGAAGACACAAACGGCGCCTACGCAATCCGCAGAGCGCCGCTTTTTCCTGCACGGCAGCTATTATGGCCCATTCACCTCTCCCAAGCGATTACTCCGGCAGAATTCATCACGTTCATCCTATATATAAAAAAAACGGCGGCGCCTGCATCTGCAGCGCGCCGCCGTCTGTCCACGACGAATTCCGTTCTATTCACAATAAGCTGTTGCCAGTTAGGAAAGTCTGCCGTAAGCCGGGTTCTGTGCTTCTGGTGGTTATAACGGGAACTACCCTCCCACGTCAAGCGACAATCATCTATCTAGGCCGTACATTGCTGCACAGCTCCAGCGACCAACCCGAACGCGCCCCAGGCGAGGGCTGCCTCCTCCCTTGCGGGATCGGCGGCGTTCCATTAGGTCTTGCTCCAGGTGGGGTTTACCAGGAACGAAGTCACCAGCGTTCCTCGGGGTCTCTTACACCTCGGTTCCATCCTTGCCTGTGCGCGTTGCGCCGTGAAGCGAAGCGGCCATCGGCGGTCCATTTCTGTGGCACTATCCTTCGGCTCGCGCCGACTGGACGTTATCCAGCACCCTGCCTTGTGGAGCCCGGACTTTCCTCCCGCGGCCTCTCGGCCGCCGGCGATTGTCTGTCAAACTTTCCGAAACAACACGGTATATTATACAGACTTTTGCTTGCCGGAACAAGTGAAATATTGCCCATTTTCATTGGAACCGGAACGGCTCCGTATTAACCGCCGAAGCGAAGACCGGCGTGGCATACTTGTGCTCACCCAGCTTGCCGCTGATCCATTCCGCCACCTTCAGCTTCATGATCTTCTCGGCATTGTGTCCGGGGTCGATCAGCGCCACCCCGGCCATCAGGGCATCCTGCGCCGTATGGTAGTCGATGTCCCCGGTCACAAGCACATCGGCTCCCCGGAAGAGGGCGCTCTGCAGGAACTTGCCGCCCGAGCCGCCGAGCACGGCGGCCTTCGAGACCGTCCGGTTCAGGTCGCCGACCACGCGCACCTGGTCGACCTGCAAGCCTTTCTTCACCGTCTCGATGAATTCGGCCAGCGACACCGGCTGCTTCAGCCGGCCGACCCGGCCCAGACCGAAGCTGCGCCCTTTCAGATCCATGGAATACAAGTCATAAGCCACTTCCTCATAGGGGTGGGCTTTCAGCATGGCCTGAATCACTTTGGCGCGGACGCCCAGCGGCACAATGGTCTCGATTCGGACCTCCTCGGCCCGTTCCATCTTGCCCTGCTCGCCGATGAACGGGTCCGTGCCCTCGCGCGGAACGAACGTCCCGTATCCCTCGATATTGAAGCTGCAATGGCTGTAGTTGCCGATCCATCCCGCGCCTGCATTCAGCACGGCGTCCAGCACCTGCTGATGATGGGATTTCGGAACAAACACGACCAGCTTGGACAGGCGTTCCGTATGAATATCTTTCAGCGGAGCTACGCCCTCGGTAATGCCGAGCGCCTCCGCCATCCAGTCGTTCATCCCGCCTTCGGTTACATCGAGGTTCGTATGACTGATATAGACGGCGATGTCGTGCTTGATCAGCTTCTCGTACAGGCGGCCCATCGGCGTATCCGTCTGAAGCTGCTGAATCGGCCGGAAGATGATGGCATGATGGGCAATAATCAGGTTGCAGCCGTGGGCAATCGCCTCTTCTACGACCTCATCCGTCACATCCAGCGCAACCAGCACCCCGGTGATTTCTTTCTGAAGACTTCCGAGCTGCAGACCGATCTTGTCGCCTTCCTCGGCCACATGCTTCGGAGCCAGCTGTTCCATGTACTGAATTACAGTCTGTCCTTTGGCAAGCATTCCAGCACCTCCGCGATCTTCCGGATGCGCGCTTCCAGTTCAGCGGATTTCTCCTCGGCAGCTCCCTGCTCCGAACGGGAGAGCGATTCCCGGATTTTCTTCAGTTTGTCGATTTCGCTTCGCCATTTGGCTTCAAAAATCTCCCCGCCGCTGCGCAGCAGCCAGGGCCCCATCAAATACTTTATTTCCCGGTCAATAATCGGACCGTTTCCGTCCGCCAAGGTGCTGTCTGCGTACAGCCCGGCGCCGTACGGAGCAGCTTCCGCTGCGGACGGAATCGCAGCCAGCACCTCATAAATCTTGCCGTCTTCCTCCAGAATCCGTTCGCCCGTCAGCAGCCAGCCGTTTCGGTCCAGCCACCTGCGGACGATATCCTCGCCGACATTCGGCTGAAGCAGCAGCTGCTTCACCCCGTTCAGCTTGCCGGCGGCAGCGCCCCGCTCCAGAATGGACGCGATCAGCCCGCCGCCCATGCCGGCAATCGTAATGCAGTCGGCCTCGCCGGCCTCCACCACGTCCAGCCCGTCTCCGCGGCGCACCTCCACGGCTGCGCCAAGGCCTGTCTCCGCCACAGTCCGCCGCGCGGCCTCATAGGGCCCCGGATTCACCTCTCCGGCGATGGCCCGGACCGCTCGGCCTTCCTGTACCGCAGCCGCCGGAAGAAGCGCATGGTCCGATCCGATATCGGCCAGCACACTCCCCGTCGGAATCTGCTCCAGCAGCTGTGCCAGCCGCCGCGATAATTTGACAATGCTCATGTTGTTACCCACACCATCCATTTCTTCCGAAATCCAAAAAGCAGCGCCAGCCCGATCCCGATTTTGGCGATGAGCAGCGTCGGCAGCCAGTCCGGTTCCGTGCCGCGCAGCACCAGGCTGTCCAGCTCAGGCATCAGCCACAGCGCCGCCCCTACCGCAAAATACACGCCGGCGATTCCGCTGATCCGGTGATGGAGAAGCCAGCTCAGCCAGATCATCAGCACACAGAGCGGAAGCCAGAGCAGCTGGAGCTCGGCAATTCCCGCATCCGGACGCACACTCCCGAAGAATTCCGCATAGAGCAGGCAGAGAGCGCCGTAGCCGGCGAACTGCAACAGCCCGATTCGCATGCCGAATCCGAGGATGCACCACAGGAGTCCGCACAGGGCCAGCAGCGAAGGCTTCCAGTAAGGCGCGGTTAGATCATGAAGTCCGATCATCCAGATACCGAAGAGGAGCGTCAGCAGGCTTCCGATCCCCGCCAGAATCAGACTGAAATTCGGTTCACGGACCCGAAGAACGCCGGCATACCCGTAGCACACCACCAAAATCGATATCGCTGTCGCGATTTGCAAACCCCAGGGAAAAACGCTAAAATAAAAGCCAATTAACAAAATCAAGGAAATTACGCCAAAACCAAACAGCCAGACTTTAATGCTGCCCTGCTCCAGATTTCGCAGCGAAATGGGGTTCCCGCCGCGCTCCCGGCCTTCCTCATCGTACAGATTAGTTAGAAAGTCGCAGTATTGCTCCGGCAGCAGCTTGCTCCGGCGCCAATACTGAATTTCACGCAAGATCGTTTCCCGCTTCTCCGTATTCAAGGGCACGTCCCCCAACTTTCGCATCTACTAGAGTTCCGGTTAAGTTCCGGTTACGACAAGACCTCCTGCCGCATGCAGCAGAAGGTCAGAACAATCGCCTTTATTCGAGAAAATCCTTCAGCCGCTTGCTGCGGCTCGGATGACGGAGCTTGCGAAGCGCCTTCGCTTCGATCTGACGGATGCGTTCGCGCGTTACGCCGAATACCTTGCCCACTTCTTCCAGCGTCCGGGTGCGTCCGTCGTCCAGCCCGAAGCGGAGACGAAGCACATTCTCCTCGCGCTCGGTCAGCGTATCGAGCACATCCTCCAGCTGTTCTTTGAGCAGCTCATAGGCTGCCGCGTCGGCCGGAGCCAATGCTTCCTGATCCTCAATGAAGTCGCCCAGATGCGAATCGTCCTCTTCCCCGATCGGGGTCTCCAGCGATACCGGCTCCTGCGCAATCTTCATGATTTCGCGCACCTTCTCTACGCTCAGCTCCATCTCCGCCGCAATTTCTTCCGGCGTGGGTTCGCGCCCGAGTTCCTGCAAGAGCTGCCGGGATACCCGAATCAGCTTGTTGATCGTCTCCACCATGTGAACCGGAATCCGGATCGTACGCGCCTGGTCGGCAATCGCCCGGGTAATGGCCTGACGAATCCACCAGGTGGCATACGTACTGAATTTGAAGCCTTTGTTATGGTCGAATTTCTCGACCGCCTTGATCAGACCCATATTGCCTTCCTGAATCAGATCAAGGAACAGCATGCCGCGGCCGACATAGCGCTTGGCGATGCTGACAACCAGACGCAGGTTCGCTTCGGCGAGCCGGCGCTTGGCCTCTTCGTCCCCGTTCTTGATCCGCATAGCCAGTTCGACCTCGTCGTCTGCGGACAGCAGCGGAACGCGGCCGATTTCCTTCAGATACATGCGCACCGGGTCATTGATCTTGATGCCGGGCGGCAGCGACAGATCGTCGTCAAAGCTGAAGTCGTCGCTGTCGTTGTTCTCGTTGTCCTCGCTTGGACGCAGATTCACTTCTTCGTCGTTATCGTTGACCACCTCGATGCCGAGATCGCTGAGCTGCTCATAGAACTCATCCATCTGTTCGGGGTCCTGATCGAATGGCGATAACTTCTCCATAATATCCTTGATGTTCAAGGATGACCGTTTCTTGCCCTGCTCAATAAGCTGATCCTTAACCTGGTCGAGCGTAAATTCCGTCTCCAGTTCCGTATGCTGATCGTTCGCCATTATACGACTCCCTCCTCCCTAGCTGCCTGCTGACTGAACGTTTATTGTCGCTCTAGGGCTATAATCTCACTTGCAATTTGAGCCGCGCGCAAAAAATCGCCGGCTCGCTCCGCCCGGATCATCTCTTCCCGCTTCTGCTCCATCTGCCGCTGCACCGGGTACTTCCGCACTTCGCGGATGCAGTCGTCCAGAACCTGGGGATTCCATGCCGGCGGCGATTCCATCATGGCTATGGAGGCAGCGGTCTTCTCCAGCTTGTCGTCCTGAAGCGAGGACAAAAAGCGGCTCAGATCCGGCTGCTTGCCTTGCGCATAATAAGCATATAGATAAGCGGCCAAAGCCGCATGATCCTCGATGTTGAATGCATCGCCAAGGCGTTCATTCACATAAGCGGCGGCGTCCGCGTCCTGGAACATGACAGCCAGAAGACTGCGTTCCGCCGCATGATAGGCCGGCAGCAGGGCTCGCTTCTGCACCTGCTCTTTTTTATGCCTACCATTATTCCACCTTTTGTCGTTATTATCCCCTTCGGGAATGTTTTTTTGCAGAGAGGCCCGCAGCAGATTGCAGTCCTGCTTCAGACTCTCGTAACTTAGATTCAGTTCGGTTGCAATCTCCTTGAGATAGACCTCCCGTTCGGTCGACGACGGCAGCGCGGCGATGATCTCCAGCGCCTCCTTAACATAGGCAATCTTGCCGTCTTCCTCTAGGAGTATATGGCCTTTTTTCAGATATATAAGCTTAAATTTCACCGTGGAAACAGCGGCATGAATGACCTGATCCATGAAGCGTTCCCCGCCGTAGCGGCCAATAAATTCGTCGGGGTCCAGCCCGCTCGGCAGTACGGCGATCTTGACCCGCAGACCGACATTCTCCAGCATCGGAATCGACTTCATCGCAGCGGCCTGTCCGGCTTTGTCGCCGTCGTAAGCGACCACCACTTCATCCGCCAGCGTCTTCATCAGCGCCGCATGGCCTTCCGTCAGAGAGGTGCCCATAGTCGCCACGCCGTTGTGCACGCCCGCTTCCCAAGCCGAAATGACATCCCCGTATCCTTCGAACAGAACGATTTGCCGCGTCTTGCGGATGGAGGCTCTGGCTTGATGCAGGTTGTACAGCAGCCGGCTCTTGTTGAACAGTCTGCTCTCCGGCGAGTTCAGGTACTTGGGCTGTCCTTCGCCCAGAATACGGGCGGCGAACGCCACGGTCTTGCCCGTGCGGTTGGCGATCGGAAAAATAATGCGGCCCCGGAATCGGTCCACATAGCCCCGGCCTTCGCTTCTTGCCGACAGCAGTCCGCCCCGTTCCATTTCGGCCAGATCGAAGCTCCGCTTCTCCAGAAACTGCTGAAGGGTATCCCAGCGGTCCGGTGCAAAGCCGATCTGGAACTGGTCAATCATCTTGTCGCTGAAGTTGCGGCTCCGCAAGTAAGCCATCGCTTCTTTGCCGTATTCCGTGTTCTTCAGCAGAAAATGATAGAACTTGGCCGACAGGTCATAAGCCTGAAGCAGCCGATCCCGCTCGGGATCGGGCGCGGCATGTCCGCCGGACGGGCCGTCAGGTACAGCGATATCGCTCTCGTCGGCCATAATCCGGACGGCCTCGGGAAAGGACAAGCCTTCAATCTCCATACGGAACTTGATGGCATTGCCTCCCATGCCGCAGCCGAAACAGTGGAACACTCCGCGGTCGGGCGTCACAGTAAAAGATGGGGTGCTCTCCGAATGGAAAGGGCACAATCCCCATAAATATTTGCCCCGCTTCGTCAGGTGAACGACCTTTCCTACTGTTTCGACAATATCATGTCTGGCCAGTACGCTCTCGATGACCTCTTCGGGAATGCTCCCGTGTCCGCTTGCCAATACAAACCACCTTCATCTCAAATAAATAGTATTCGCTATGGCTGGACATTTTCCTGCAACCGGGATAAAAGATTTGTCAGTTTATGTTGAAAAAATAGTTTCTCCCCCGCCGTAAGCGGCTTGGGGCCTTTGCCGTAGCGTCCGCTGCGGCGTTCCTTGGCTCTGGCGTGCCGGCCTTCCAGCATCATATCCATGTTGTCGTCGCCGTAGACAATCCCGCGAAACGACAGACACAGGCACTTCTTGCCGAGCGCCAGCGCCGCCAGGCCGTAATCATTCGTCAGCACAAGATCGCCGGGCTTCATCCGGTTGGCGATATAGAGATCGGCACTCTGATCCCCGCTGTCGACGCGGACAATCTCCACTCCCTCTTCCCTCTGAAGTTCGTGGTTGTAGGAAGAGACCATGATCACCGGAACCCCGGCCGTGCGGGCCGCTTCGGCGATTTCGCTTTTGACCGGACAGGCATCTCCGTCTACCAGCACCATCTGGTTCGAGGATCTGGAATGGGCCATCTTCTCAGCCACCGCCGTTTCCCGTGTAATATATATACGCGCCGCCTTTCCCAAAATCCTTCAAGATCAACAAGGTCCGGGAAAAGCGTAAATACGGAACGGCTCCTCCGGCTTGCGCCAGGCACCGTTCCGTATATTTATACCCCAAAGTGTTCCGTGCTACCAATTCCCGCTAATGGACGGGTATTACCAGACCAATTTGCCGAAATCGGCAAAGCGCTTCAGGTCGGCGTCGATGCCCGACAGCAGGGCCAGACGGTTGCGGCGAACCGCATCGTCCTCGGCCATAACCATGACGGAATCGAAGAATGAGGTGACCGCTTCCTTCAATCCGGACAGAAGCCGGAGCGCTTCGGCGGCATCCTTAATTTCCAGCGCCTTGGCGTAAGGAATGCGCAGGGACTGCCATCCTTCATAGAGCGCTTGTTCAGCCGGATCATCAAAGACGCCGGTATCCACCGCATCGCCGCTCTCCGCCTTGGCGGCCAGATTGCTGACGCGCGTGAAGGAATCCACAGTAGCTTTGAAATCATCCTGCGAGGCTATCGTCTCCGCCAGCGCCCGGCTTCTGGCTACCACTGCCGCGATATCGTCATAACCGGCCGACATGGCCGCATCCACGACATCATAGCGAATTCCCAGATCGGACAACAGGCGCTTCACGCGAAGGCCGAAGAACTCGTATAAGTTTATACGCAGTTCATTTGCAGAAAGTTTCAAATTACGGACATTTTCATGCACGTCGACGGCAATATCAAAAATGTCGCCCAGCTCGATTTCCAGACCGCGCTCCAGAACGATCTGCACAATGCCTGCGCTCTGGCGGCGCAGCGCGTAAGGGTCCTGCGATCCGGTCGGAATAATCCCGATCGAGAAGCAGCCGACGATCGTGTCGATCTTGTCCGCAATGCTGACCAGAGCTCCCGCTTCCGTGGAGGGCACATCGTCTCCGGCAAAGCGCGGCTGATAGTGCTCGAACACGGCCTTGGCAATCGTCTCCGGCTCTCCGGCCTTGCGGGCGTAATCTTCGCCCATCGTCCCCTGCAGTTCAGGGAACTCATATACCATTTGTGTGACAAGATCGAACTTGGCGATGTCCGCAGTCCGCGATACTTCGGCCGCTGCCGTATCCGTAACCTGCAGCTTCGCTGCCAGCTTGTCGGCGATGGCGCGAATCCGGCGGACCTTGTCGCCCACGCTGCCGAGCTCTTCATGGTAGACAATCGTTTCGAGCTTGGCCAGCGCATCCCCGATCTTCAGCTTCTGGTCTTCTTCATAGAAGAACTTCGCGTCGGACAGCCGGGCACGCAGCACCTTCTCATTCCCTTTTGCAATGACGTCCAGACTCTCGGCATTGCCGTTGCGGACGGTTACGAAGAAGGGCAGCAGCTTGCCGGAAGCATCCAGAACCGGGAAATAACGCTGATGCTCGCGCATGGAAGTGATCAGCACTTCCTGCGGAATATCAAGGAACGACGGATCGAACGTGCCGAAGAGCACGGTCGGCGTTTCGACCAGGAACAACACCTCTTCAAGCAGGTCTTCCTTGATGGCAATCGTCCATGCTTTATCATCGGCCAGTTGATGAATCTGGTTAAGAATCATCTGCTCCCGTTCTTTTACATCGGCGATGACATGCTGGGCGCGCAGGCTCTCCACATATTCCGCAGCCGATCCGATTACGGCTTCTTGTCCGAGGAAGCGGTGTCCCCGGCTGACCCGGTCTGCCCGGACGCCTGCCACCGACAGATCGATCACATCCTGGCCGAAGAGGGCCACGATCCAGCGGATCGGACGAACGAACTTGATCTCATGCGCTCCCCAGCGCATATTCTTCGGGAAGGTCATGGCGGAGACGATGCCGCTCAAGCCCTCTCCCAGCAGGGAAGCCGTCTCTACCCCCTGGCTGCTCTTGGTGGCGTAGACGTACTCTACGCCCGCCAATTCCCGGAAGGTGAACTGTTCCGGCGAGACGCCCTGGCTTCGGGCGAAGCCGAGAGCGGCTTTGCTCCAGCCGCCGCTTTCGTCCAGCGCGATTTTGCGGGAAGGTCCCTTGACTTCTTCATTCACATCATCCTGCTTGTCGGCCACTTCCTTGACCCGTACGGCCAGACGGCGCGGGGTTGCGTAGGCCGTTACCTCGCCGTGGGCGATGCGGGAAGCCTCCAGCCACTTGACGGTCCGCTCCTGGAGCTGATCCATGGCGGCGCGGAGGAAGCGGGCCGGCACTTCTTCCAGCCCGATTTCAAACAGCAGATCTTTAGGCATGGGACGCACCTTCTTTCTTCAGAAGCGGGAAGCCGAGCTTCTCGCGTTCCTCTACATAAGTCGCGGCTACCTGGCGGGCCAGGTTCCGGACGCGGGTAATAAAGCCGGTCCGTTCGGTTACGCTGATCGCGCCGCGCGCGTCCAGCAGGTTGAAAGTATGGGAGCATTTCAGCACATAGTCATAAGCCGGGAAGACCAGATGGCGGTCCATGGCCCGCTTGGCTTCCGCTTCATACGTATTGAACAGATTGAACAGCATCTGCACATCCGAGACCTGGAACGTATACGTCGAGTGCTCAACCTCGGCCTGATGGAAGACATCTCCGTAGGTCAGACCGTCTACCCACTCCAAGTCGAACACATTCTCCTTCTCCTGGATATAAGAAGCCAGCCGCTCCATGCCGTAAGTAATCTCCACGGCCACCGGATGGGTCTCGATTCCGCCGACCTGCTGGAAATACGTGAACTGCGTAATCTCCATGCCGTCCAGCCATACTTCCCAGCCGAGTCCGGCACAGCCGAGCGACGGATTCTCCCAGTTGTCCTCGACGAACCGGATGTCGTGCAGCAGCGGATCGACGCCGAGCGCCTTCAGACTGTCCAGATACAGCTCCTGAATGTTGTCGGGGGACGGCTTGATGATGACCTGGAATTGGTGATGCTGATACAGCCGGTTCGGGTTCTCCCCGTAGCGGCCGTCGGACGGACGGCGGGAAGGCTCGACATAGGCGACTCTCCACGGCTCCGGACCGAGCGAGCGGAGGAAGGTCATCGGGTTCATCGTTCCTGCACCCTTCTCCGTATCGTAAGGCTGCACGATGATGCAGCCCTGTCCGCCCCAGAATTCCTGAAGCGTCAAAATCATCTGCTGAAAGTTCATGCTTACCACTCCTTCGGCTCAAATCTTGGTTCAGACTTATGGAGGCGCCAAAAAAGCTCCCGCCCCCATGCCTGATCAACAGACATAGGGACGAGAGCTGTAATCTCCCGCGGTTCCACCCTACTTGATTTTAGCGACAGAGAAGACTGAACCATCCGGATCTTCCGCCGCAAAATCCACTTTCACGTTACTGCTACCGCGCTCCCGGGCGCCCTTTCGCCTGCCTGTCGTCCGCCGGGCTCCCACTCTCCCCGACTCGCTGTCTACCGGACACTCAAGGCCGCTACTTTCCCGTTCACCGCGCGTCATATGGAATCTATATTAGCGCATCCGGCTCCGTCCGTCAAACCCCGTATTTGTCGAGCTGGTCGAGGAAGTTTCTCGATTTCAGCTTCAGCCCCAGCTGCACATCCATGAAGGACCGCATAATGGCCTTCAGCTCATCCCGCGTCTCCTTCTTGACGTCCACGCTGCCGAGCCGGGTCAGATCCAGCTTCGCGAACAGACGAAGCAGCTTGAGTGCCTTCGGCGAGACAGCCGGGGCGGCAGGGTCGTTATGCCGGCAGCGGCGGCAGAGCATTCCCCCGAGCCCCGCGCTGATGCGCACGTCTTCATCCTTCTCCTGCGCGCCGCAGAGCACGCAGTTCTCCAGTTCCGGGCCGTAGCCGGCGGCCTGAAGGATTTTCATCTCGTAGACATTAAGAATAATATCGGGTTCCTTGTCTTCGTCAAGCGCCGTCAGACAGGCGGAGAGCTGCCGGAACCAGAACGGTCCGCTCTCCTCTTCATGAAGCACACGGTCCAGCAGTTCGCAGGCATAGGAAGCGTAAGCCGCTTTGGTGAGATCCTCGCGCAGCCCGTGGTGGGATACGATGATCTCGCCCGCATTCAGCGTTCCAAGCCCGCTGTTGCCGCGGAAGAATACGTATTGTCCCAGCGTGAACGGCTGAATGAGGGCCGAATGCCGGCTCTTCGCCTTCTTCGCCCCTCGGACCAGCACGCCTATCTTGCCCGCGTTCTCGGTACAAAGCGTAATGATCGCATTCCCTTCTCCGTAGTCCATGCTGCGGAGGACGATCCCTTCCACTCGGTGTAGCACATCTCTTCCTCCAGCCACTGGGCCGGCAACCGGTCCCTACCGGGCTTCTTCATCATAGACGATCGGTTCCTCCTCCGCCGGTTCTTCCGCTGCCGCGCCGGCGGCTTCGGCCGCCTGCCGGTACAGCAAGTAAGATTCGACATCACCGGTCTTTGCAAAATACTTCCACGAAAAATCTCGCATCGTATTCATCCCCCTTCGCCAAACGCGATGTCTCTTTGACTTAGGATGGAACGAAGGGACCGGATCTATCCGTGCAAATCCTGCCAGCGGCCAAGGAAGCGGCGGGGCCGCTTATACGTCTTTGTGGAAGCCCAGGTCGCGCAGGACGCGTTCCTGGTTGCGCCAGTCTTTTTTCACTTTCACCCATAATTCCAGGTAGATCTTCGAGCCGAGCAGGTTCTCGATATCCGTGCGCGCCCGCCGTCCGACCTCTTTCAGCATGGCCCCCTGCTTGCCGATGATAATGCCCTTCTGGGAGTCCCGTTCGACAAAAATAACCGCGCCGATATGAACGACGCCGTTGTTCTCCACGCGCATATCTTCAATGGCGACGGCAATGGAATGCGGAACCTCTTCCCGGGTCAGGTGCAGAATCTTCTCGCGGATGAGCTCGGCGATTACAAACTGTTCGGGATGATCGGTTACCTGGTCTTCCGGGTAATATTGCGGGCCTTCCGGCAAATACTTCTGGAGCTGCTTCAGGAGAGTATCGACATTGCTTCCCGCCTTGGCGGAGATTGGAACCACCTCGGCGAACGGATGCAGCTTGCTGTACTCGGTAATGAGCGGCAGCAAGGCTTCCGGCTCCAGCTTGTCGATCTTGTTCATCACCAGAATGACCGGGGTCTTCAGCCCCTTGAGCTGCTCGGCGATATAGCGGTCGCCTCCGCCGAGTCCGTCGGCGGCGTCGATCAGGAACAGCACCGCTTCCACCTCGTTCAGCGTGCTCATCGCCGTCTGATTCATATAGTCGCCAAGCCTGGACTGGCGTTTGTGAATGCCCGGCGTGTCCAGGAATACAATCTGCGATTGGTCCTTTGTGTAGACGCCGTGAATTTTATTGCGGGTCGTCTGCGGCTTGTCCGACATGATCGCGATCTTCTGACCGATCACCTGGTTCATCAGCGTCGACTTCCCGACATTCGGTCTGCCGATAATGGCGACAAAACCGGATTTAAATGCCATCAATTTCTTCCTCCTCGTCAATGCCTTGCCTGTGAGCCCTGCACTTGTCCAACCATCATACCAGACGGAACAGACCGATTCAATGCAGACGGCAGCACGTCAATCCGCCTCCGGAACGGCCTCGCAAAAAACAACCCCCGCCATATTAAGGAGGGGGTTGGAGGTTCAAAGATGAAGTCAGGCGTCCTTCTGTCCCTGCCGAAGCTCATCCGGTCCAAAGGCGCCCGGAAGGAGATCGCGAATCGTCGTCTCCCGGATATCGCCCTTCATGTTCCCGAGATACACCGGCATGTCAGGGTCGCAGAGCTCCAGCATCACCTGGCGGCAGACGCCGCAGGGCGTAATCGGCTGATCCGTATCGCCGACCACCGCCAGCGCCTTGAAGGAACCCGGCGCCAGTCCCTGGGAGATTGCGCTGAAGAGCGCGCTTCGTTCCGCGCAGTTGCCGGCGCTGTAGGCCGCATTCTCGATGTTGCAGCCGTGGTAGACCTGTCCGTCCCGCCCCAGCAGCGCGGCGCCAACGCCGAAGCGCGAGTATGGAATGTAGGCCTTGGCCCGGGCTTTGATCGCTTCCTGTAGCAGTGTCGTGGAATCCATGGGTCATTCCTCCTGATTCGCTTAAATGACTTCAATGAGTCGTACTCCCGATTATGACACAATCCCTGCAATCCAGTCTATCACCGGACGGTAGAAGACATAAATCCCCGCTGCGACAGCGAACAGCGCCGTCAGGAGCACAGCGCCGGCGGCGGTATCCTTGGCAGCCTTGGCAAGCGGGTGAATCTCCGGCGACGCAAGATCGACTGCCGCCTCGATCGCCGTATTGAGAAGCTCTGCGGACAGCACCAGCGTAACGGCCAGCAGCAGCAGCATGACGTCCCGGCCCGGCACCCGGAAGAAGGCGGCCGCAGCCAGGACCACAACCGCAACGACGCTATGGACCCTCATATTCTGCTCCGAACGGTACGCCTGGACAATGCCCTGCGCGGCATAGCGGAAAGAATGCAGAAACCGCTTGATTCCGGTCGCCTCCGGCTTGGGCATCAGCGCGTCAGCCCCACCTGGGACAGCACCTGCTCCTGCTTGCCCATCATGACCGCTTCTTCCGCTTCCGTCCCGTGGTCGTAGCCCATCACATGCAGGAAGCCGTGGACGAAGAGAAAGCCCAGCTCCCGCTCCAGCGAATGCCCGTATTCTTCCGCCTGCTCCCGGGCGCGCGTTACGGAGATAATGACATCCCCCAGCAGCTCCGGAATGTCGCCGTCTTCGCCGTTCTCATCCACCTCATATACGATATCCGGTTCGCCTTCTCCCGATTCGTTCATAGCAAAAGACAGTACATCCGTCGGACGGTCGATCCCCCGGTACTCCCGGTTCAGTTCATGAATCCGCTCATTGTCAACGAAGGTAAGATCCAGCTCTCCGCTGTCCACGCCTTCCATTTCGGCGGCCTTCTGCAAAATTTGTTCGAGCAGGGCAATCAGCTCTTCGCCAATCTCCATTTCATTTTGTTCATTGTTCCATACCAGCTCCAGGCTCATGCTTCAGCCGCCCCCTCTTCTTTTTTGGGCTTCTTGGCTTCCTCCGGATACTCGATCCGGGAATGGAAGATTCCCATAACCGTCTCTTTCAGCGTCTTGGCGATAATGTCCAGCTCGCGCAGCGTCAGGTCGCATTCATCGAACTGATGATCGTCCAGCCGGCTCTTGATAATCCTCTCGATCATGGTCTCTACCTGCCCGACGGTCGGGCTGCGGAGCGAGCGGACCGCTGCTTCCACACTGTCCGCAATTCCGATGACCGCGGCTTCCTTGGACTGAGCCTTCGGTCCGGGATAACGGAAGTCGTCCTCGGTGAAATCCGGCGCCAGCCCTTTCTCTTCCGCCTGACGGAGCGCTTTATGATAGAAATAGTGCAGGAATGTTGTGCCGTGATGCTGCTCCGCGATATCGCGAATCGGCTTGGGCAGCTTGTACTCTCTCAGCATCTCCACGCCGTCGCGGGCGTGGGCGACAATGATCGACTTGCTGAGAGAAGGGTCGATCGAATCATGCGGATTCTCCATATTGTTCTGATTCTCGATGAAGTAGAACGGACGCTTCGTCTTGCCGATGTCGTGATAGTAGGAGCCGACCCGGCAGAGCAGCCCGTCCGCCCCGATGGCTTCCGCCGCCGCTTCCGACAGATTGCCGACCATCACGCTGTGGTGATACGTTCCCGGCGTCTCTGTAAGAAGCTTGCGCAGAAGCGGATGATTCGGATTGGAGAGCTCCACCAGCTTAAGCGCCGACAGAATGCCGAACGTCGTCTCGAAGAAAGGCATCAGTCCGATGACCAGTACCGAGGTCAGGAGCCCGCCCGTCAAGGCAAAGCCTACTGCGTACAAGGTATCCATCTCTTTCCAGGCCGAGTTGCCCAGAAGGAAGAGCGCGAACACCGTCAGTGCACCGGTCAGGCTTGCGAGAATGCCGCCTTTCAGCACCGTAGACCGTTGGCCTGCCCGGTGCGTCGCGAACACGGCCACATAAGAAGTGACGAGTGCAAAGAAACCGTAGTTGAAATCAAACACCGTGTTCTGCTGAACGTTCAGGACAATGCTGGCGATCAGGGCGAACAGCGTGGAACAGAAATAGGCCAGCGACACATCGAGCAGCAGCGCAACCAGCAGCGCCCCTACGGAGACGGGAGCCAGGTAGCCGATGAAATGGCGGGCGTCGCTCTGAAGCACCGCAATAATCCGAAGCGAAACGATGGTGATGAAGAAGACCAGAAGCAGCATGAGCAGCTGGGCGTTGTTGTATTTAAATCCTTTATAGTCCAGATGGCGGATATACATCAGCAGACCGACGGCGAGAATAGCCGACAGAAGGAACAGACCGAGCTCCGGCCAGTAGTTGACCTCATTGTTGAGCAGACCGTTCTCGTCCAGCAGCTTGTACAGCTCGGGCGTGATCTTCTCGCCCTTGGCGACCAGCACATCCCCCTGCTCGATGTATACCGGCGGCGTGTTCTCCCGGGCTTTCACTTCCGCTTCCTTCGTCGCGTCCTCATCGTAGAACTTGTTGGCCGTAATAGCCAGCCGGGCCAGCTCCTGCACGACTTCCCGGGCCGTCCGCTGCGACAGCGAACTGATGCTGACCTGCTCGGCGACTTTGGCCCGCGCGGCATCGGCATCGACAATCTGGTCGTTCATCAGCTTGCTGACAATATCCCGGGCCACCGGCTTCATCTCGATGATATCCTGGGAAGTCAGCCGGGGAATCTTGATATACGTCTCTTCAGGAATCGTATAGGTCTGTTCCTTGATCTTCGTCTGCATCTCCTGCAGAAGATGATCGGAGTACGAACCCGCCGAACGGCTGGAGGCCACAAAATTCAGAATGAAATCGCTGGCCCGCTTCGGAATCTCCTCCCGGTAGATGGCCGTCTTGTCGCTCTGGGAGATTGAATCATCCTGATTGAGCCGGTCGATCCGGTCCAGCAGCGACGTAATCAGATTCTCCGCCCGAAGCGGAATAATCTGATACTTCGGCTGAACGCTCTCGGCCGCTTCTTCCTGCGCTTTCAGCGTCGCCTTCTTGTCCTGAATCTGGACAGGCGCCGTAATTTCCTTGGCGCTCAGCGCGCCCTCCTTGATATCGTAGCGTTTCGGCAGCAGGTCCGGCGACATGCTGAAGTAGAACATCAGACCCAGCAGAAAAAACAAAGCATAGCGCGTTGCCGCGCTATACTTCCATCCGTTGTTGTTGTATTTGAATCCGCTGAATTTACCGGGCTGTGGCGAAGGCATGAAGACAATCCCCTTTATTCAAGGTTTTCGGCTGAACGTTCATAGGCAACGATGATTTTTTGGACAAGGGAGTGACGAACCACATCCTGCTCCGCAAAATAGACAAAGCCGATTTCTTCAACGGACGACAAGATCGTATTCGCTTCGATAAGACCCGATTTCTTGCCCCGCGGCAGGTCAATCTGGGTAACGTCGCCCGTGATGACCATCTTCGACCCGAAGCCCAGACGCGTAAGGAACATCTTCATCTGCTCCGGCGTGGTGTTCTGGGCCTCGTCTAAAATGATGAAGGAGTCGTCCAGCGTGCGCCCGCGCATGTAGGCCAGCGGAGCGATCTCGATCAGCCCGCGCTCCAGCGCCTTGGATACCTGATCCGGCCCCATGACATCATACAGAGCATCATACAAAGGCCGGAGATAAGGGTCTACCTTCTCCTGAAGGTCGCCCGGAAGGAACCCGAGACTCTCGCCGGCTTCCACCGCCGGACGGGTCAGAATAATCCGCTTGGCCGTGCCCTCCTTGAGAGCGGCTACAGCCAGAACAACGGCCAGATACGTCTTGCCTGTACCCGCCGGCCCGATGCCGAAGACAATATCGCGTTTCTTGATTGTAGTTACGTAGTGCTTCTGTCCGATGGTCTTGACGCGGATCGGCTTGCCCCGGTAAGTCGTCGTAATCTCGCCTTTGAATAGATCCAGCAGTTGATCGGCCTTGAAATCTTTCGCCAGCTCGACCGCATACTGAACGTCCCGCTCGGTCAGAATGTACCCGCTGCGAATCAGTGTCAGCAGCACCTGGAAGAGCTGATCCAGCATATCCACCTCGCGGCTGCCTCCGCGGATTGTGATTTCCGCTTCGCGGGAATCGACCACGGCGGGAATTTCCTGTTCAACCAGCTTCAGAAACCCGTCCTGCGGACCGAAGAGCGCCAGCGCTTCGCCCGCATTCTGCAATGATATCCGTACGCTTGCACTCTGCTCTGCCAAATAGCCTCATTCTCCTTGGTTGTATACTATCGGTAGCTCCTGAGAGATAACCTCTTCCACTTCAAAAAGCACTTTCATATAAACTTTACCATTCTCTTTCTTCTCATGCAAAATTTTTTGACTCCGAATGACGCTGTCCGTGCCGTAGCGGGCCGCAATATCGGCCATCGCCGCGGTCAGTCCTTCCCGCTTCGCCTCCGCCGCGGTTACGGTCTCGGAAGTCTGGCCGACCTCCATCTCCTTCTCGGTCATTACACCGACAGGAAGCTCGATCCCCCGCCAGGTCAGCGGGTCCATCTGGGACAGTGTACGGGACTTCGCATACGGCTCGCGGCCATAGCCCCAGAGCTGCACCGCCCAGTTGCCCAGCACGAGATAAGTCCGGTCTTTGCGCCCTCCGGTGTAGGCGTCCCGGGTGCGGGTCAGCGGCACGGCAATCTCGTACTCGTGCCAGACGAGCCCTTTGACCGTGCCTTTGGCCACGACGCTCTGACTGTTCTCCTCGTCTCCGAGCGTGCCGGAGATGAGAATCTGGCCCTTCTTCACGCGGGCATGGCGGGAGACAACCGGCCGGCCCTGCTCGGCAAACACATCCGTCACCACGGCGTCGCTGCGGCTGACCAGATGGCGCGGACTGCTGAGCGGCTTCTCGGGAGGCAGATCGGCCTCGACCACCTGAATCGTAATTACGGTCCCGCTGCGCTGAATCCCGACCCAGGAGACGCCAGGAAGCCGGCTTGCGAGCTTCTTCGACAGCTTGTCCGGCTCCTCCAGCCGCCAAATCCACTGAAACGCCGAGAGCCCCTCGCGGCGGGCCGCATCCAGGATATCCTCGCGGGCCAGCCGCTGGTTCCCTTCCACGCGGATGCTCCAGACGAGCGAACACAAGAGAAACAGCAGCACCGCAAAGAGCACCATCCCGGCCGCAAAAAACTTGCGCTTCCACAGACGCGCCAGCCGGAACGGCAAGCCGTCCCGCTTCGTTATCCTGACCCGGCAGCCTGTCCCCCGCACGAACGGACGCAGCCGGCAAAAGTCGCCCAGCAGCAGCTTCAGCGACACCCCGTCCTCCCCGGTCCGAACTTCCCAGACCACAATGCCCGCCTCCGTCAGCGCATTGAGCAGCCGTTCGGGCCGTTCGCCGGTAATCCGGACTCTAACCGTCCCGCGCAGCTTCGATGCCGGCGGTTGCTTCATAGGCCATCCCCGCTTTCTTTATAGCTGATCTCGCCAATGATCCCCTCCACGGCCATGTCTCCGCCGATGATCGAGGCAATCTCGAGTCCTTCGCCTTGGATTTCCAATACTCCGTTCTTCAGCGCCAGCTTCAGCCGGCCGGGGGAAAAATCCAGCACGCCGCGGTGGTTCTCGATATGCAGCTGCCGGTTACCGATCAGGGTAAGGCGAGGCAGATCATGCACCAAATCCTGCGGCAGATCCAGCATCCCGCCGGTCAAGCCCCGTAGTCTGCGGCCAATCCGGGTCATAGGTAGAGACTCCCCCTTCCTGTACTTCTAACCTTATGCGGAAGAAAGGCGCTTTATGAGAGCGGGGAGATTCCGGCATGGCAAAAAAGAGTGTCCCCGTCACGGCCGGTAAGGCCGCTTGGGGGACACTCTTGCCTTGCAGGGAAAAGGCCGCTTGACGGACGCGGCCAAGGATTGCCGGCCAGCGGCCGGACAGCAGCGCAGCCGGCTGCGCGCTTAACGGGGAGGCCGGCTTCCGTGCGGCCGGCGGGCCCGGGGCGGCCCGAGGATCTCCGCCCAGATAAGCCCTTGGCGGAGCCGCTCGGTACGCTCCGCCTCCTCGGCCTTGGCTCCGCTGCGGACAGGGCGGTTCCGGGCGGTCTGCCCGGAACGGGCATTGCCCGGAGCCGTCGTCTCGATCTGGTCAAAGACCGCATGCATGCGGTCCAGCTCGCGCTGCATAGACCGGATGCGGTCGTCCAGGCTCGTGTCCGGCTGCTCCTGCGATATCCCTTCGCCCGTCTCGTAATCGGGCGAAGGCGGGGGCGGCGCAAAAGGCGACGCGCCGCGTTCTTCCGCCGGCCGCTGCCCGGCCGGCGCCGGACGGTCCGCCCGGGTTCCGGGCGGACCCGGGAACCCGCTCCCCCCCGCGGGGCGGGACCCCGGCTCCCGCGCCTGCTGCGCGCGGGGAACCGGGCTGTCATCCCGCCGCCGGTCCGGGGCGGGACGGGACTCTCCGCCGCCCTGGCCGAACGGAGGCATGCCACCCCGGCCCGGCGGACTGCCTTTTCGGCGGGAGCCCTTGCCGAGACTCGACAGCAGCGCAAACGCAATGACCGCCACCACATACACTATGCTCACGGGGAATCACCTCTTCTGCCGCCGATGGACGGTCTTATTTGCCGCTCTTCGGCGCGTCCGGCCCTTCGGCATCGCTTGTTTTGCCCAGCGAACCGCGCATCTGCGTATCGGCTTCAATGTTCTTCAGATTCATATAATCCATCACGCCGAGCTGGCCGCCGCGCAGCGCTTCAGCCATGGCCAGCGGCACCTGGGATTCGGATTCCACGACCAGCGCCTTCATTTCGACGACGCGGGCTTTCATCTCCTGCTCCTGGGCAACGGCCATCGCCCGGCGCTCTTCCGCCTTCGCCTGGGCGATCCGCTTGTCGGCTTCCGCCTGCTCGGTCTGGAGATAAGCGCCGATGTTCTTGCCGACGTCGACGTCCGCGATGTCGATGGACAGAATTTCAAAGGCCGTCCCGGCATCCAGCCCCTTGGACAGCACGGTCCGGGAAATGGAATCCGGATTCTCTAGCACGTCCTTGTGCGAGCCGCTGCTGCCGACTGTCGTTACAATCCCCTCGCCGACACGGGCGATAATCGTCTCTTCGCCGGCGCCCCCGACGAGCCGGTCGATGTTCGCCCGCACTGTAACGCGGGCCTTGACCTTGACCTCGATGCCGTCCTTGGCGACGGCCGCAACGGTCGGAGTCTCGATCACGCGCGGGTTAACGCTCATTTGAACAGCCTGGAGCACATCGCGCCCGGCCAGATCAATCGCGGCGGCGCGGGTGAATTCCAGCGGAATATCCGCGCGCTGGGCCGCAATCAGGGCATTTACTACCCGGTCGACGTTACCGCCCGCCAGATAGTGACTCTCTAGCTGGTTGATATTGAGGCCAAGCCCCGCCTTGGTGGCCTTGATCATCGGGTTGACGATCCGGCTTGGCGTGACGCGCCGCAGCCGCATCGCGACCAGCGTGATGATGCTGATGCGCACGCCCGAGGCCAGGGCCGAAATCCAGAGCATAAACGGGAAGAAACTGAAAAACACGCTCAGTACGATGACCGCAACGACCGCGATCAGCAGAATGGTGACCAAAGATGCATCCATGCCACTACCTACCCTTCAACTTGAATTGTTTGAACGACTACCTTGCCGCCTTCTACGCGAATGACCCGCACCGGCACGCTGGCGGCGATAAATCCGCCCTCCGTAATGACGTCGAAGCGGCGGCCGCCGATCTCCGCCGTCCCGGCCGGACGCAGCGGCGTCAGACTGACGCCTCTCTCCCCCAACAGCTCCGGCAGCGGGGCAACCGGGACGAAGCCTTCCTCCCGGGTCAGGCTGCTGCTGAGGATGAACCGGTTCCAGATCCCCCGGTCCCGAAATACCATAACCACAATCGCAATGACCACGACCGCCGCGCCGAAGGCGATGCCGAGCGAGAACAAGGCATGCTCCAGACTGAACGCTGCCCGCACCACCCCGGCAATCAGACACGCCGAGCCAAGCAGACCCAGAATGCCGAAGCTCGGTACAAAGACCTCCAGTACGAGCATCACCAGTCCGGCAATGAACAGCAGCCAGGTCTCGGCCCCTGCGAACCCCGCCACGTAGTTCCCGAAGAAATACAGGACAAAGGCGACGATGCCGACGATGCCAAAGACACCGAACCCCGGGACTAGCAGCTCGATCACAACTCCGGCAATTCCGAGGAACAGCAGGATCGTCATCACGATCGGATTCGTCAGAAAGGTCGACAGCTTCTCCGCTCCGGTATGCTTCACCTGAATCATATCATGCCCGCCGTACCCCATCCAGTCCGCCGCTTCCTTCACCGTCGGCTCAATCGCATCGGCGTAGCCTGCCTTCAGCGCCTGCTCCGGCGACAAGGCGGTGATCTCTCCCTTCTCTTTCTTCAAGCCGATCTCCGGCTTGTCAAAGACAAGGTTGCGGTCGGTCATTCCGGCGGCAATGTCGGGATCGCGCCGGTTCAGCAGGGCCGCGCCTGTCATTTTGGCTTTCCAGAAGGAGATCAGCTTGGCGTCTTCAATGGCTCTTCCCGATCCGTCCACCAGCGAGGCTGATCCCATCATGCTTCCCGGCTTCATGACAATGGCATCCGCGTTCAGCGCGAGATAGCTTCCCGCAGAAGCCGCATCGCCTTCGATGTAGGCCAGGACGGGAATCCTGCTGTCGCGGATCAGGGCCCCGATCTCTTCGGCGCTTGCTACCAGGCCTCCCGGCGTGTCAATCGTCAGGACGATCAGAGACGCCTCATACTTCCGGGCTTCCTTGAACCCCCGCTCCAGAAACGCCTGCAGCCCCCGTTCAATCCGCTGATCCACCGGTATGACGTACACCGGGCCCTGTCCCGCAACATCCGTCTTCACGGAAGGCCTCGCTTCCCCGGAACCAGACGCAGCGGAGACGGAGGGCAGGGCCAGCAGCATAAGCAGGCACACCAGCATCAGGCAGACGGCCGGCCATCTTTTTTGAAAGGTCACGTTTCTCTCCTCCATTCCCTTGCGGATCGACATTCCCCTTAATGCTACATACGCAGGAATAACGAAAGCGTTTCATCGGCCGGAAGGCCGGGAGACAATCCCATCATACCCGCCATACTCCCCAAAGATTCCGAACTGCGTCTAAATGCGGCTTAAATAAAGAAAAGCCGCCACACATGTGGCGACTTCTCGTCAATCTTAAAGGTGCTTTGCTTATTGCAGAAATTGCTGAACCGCTTGGTTCACGAGTTTACCGTCGGCGCGCCCCTTGACTTTCGGCATCAGCGCGCTCATCACCTTGCCCATTTCGCTTTTCGAAGAAGCACCGGTTTCCTGGATGGTCTGCTGTACAATTGCCTTAATTTCTTCTTCGGTAAGCTGCTGGGGAAGATACTCCTGAATAACCTCGATTTCTGCTTTATTGCTCGCGGCAAGTTCGTCGCGGCCCGCTTTCTCAAATTCCTGGAGGGCATCTTTGCGCTGTTTGATCTCACGACTAAGGATATCAAGCACTTCGCTGTCGTCTAATGTTCTCTTCAAATCTATTTCAAGATTCTTTATCGTCGAACGAACCATTCGAATGGTGGAGAGTCTGAACTTGTCCTTACTCTTCATCGCTTGCTTCATATCTTCGTTCAATCGTTCGCTAAGATTCATGCTACTTCTTTTCCTCCTAGAACTTTCTCTTGCGAGCAGCCTCGGACTTTTTCTTGCGCTTAACGCTTGGCTTTTCATAATGCTTGCGTTTCTTCACCTCAGCCAAGACACCATCCTTTGCGATGGAACGTTTAAAGCGACGAAGTGCAGCATCAATTGTCTCGTTTTTGCGAACTTTCGTTTCAGACACCAGTTTTCCCTCCCTCCGACCAGACCGTCCAAGAGCATAACACGGTTCATCAAATTTCATTATAGTTCATTGCAAAACAGGGTGTCAACCTATAGTGAAGGTTTTTATTCTCCCGCTCAGGAATGGGAAGCCGAGATGCCGGTCAGGGCACCGAGCTTCGCTCCGCCGAGCAGATGATAATGCAGGTGGTAGACGGCTTGTCCGCTGTCTGGGCCGCAGTTGTTAATCAACCGGTACCCGCTCTCGGCAATCCCCAGTTCGGCGGCGAGCTTCTGCGCAACCTGGTGAATCTCGGCGATCAGCGGGAGGTCCTCCTCAGTCACATCGTTCATCGTCGGAATCGGCTTCTTGGGAATGATAAGCACATGAACAGGGGCCGCCGGTTCGATATCGTGAAAAGCGAGAATCCGCTCATTCTCGAATACTTTATTGCTCGGAATGGTACCTTCGATGATTTTGCTGAAAATCGTCTCCATCTGGCTCGTTCCTCCTACAGAATCAAGATCACGGTCGCTCCTGCAATCGCTGTTCCTCCATCATACAGGAAAATGTTCTTTCGCGAAAGACGGAGGACCTCTATTCAGGCCCCGAAAAAGCCTAGTCGTGCAAACCTTGAGGCTGCGGCCGATGAAGCCTGCGGATGACAGCCTTCCAAGGCTGTATCAGTAACAGTTGTCCCTGTTTGGACTTGATCCCCGGAAGCGGCGGTCCGGTGAACAGCCGGACGGATCGCCCGCCGCCGTTCAGACCGGTCTTTCGATTCCTGCCGTTCTGAAGCCTTGCGCCCGCTTCTGCCGCGGAATTAGCGGCGGAGAAATGCGGAACAGTAAAAAAGACAAAAAAAAGAAACACCCTTCGCAAGCTCAGAGAGCTGCTCTGGCGGCGAACGTATACTTGGGAGTTCATCCCCCGCATACGTCCGCCGAGGTGTTTCAAGAAGATGTCGGCTTAGCTGTATTATAACAGCGGGGTGCCACAGCCTCTGTGACCGTTGTCACACCCCGCTTGCGGTTTTACATTTTTTCCAAAACGATTCGCGACCCCTGTCCGCCCGGCTCGGCCGGGACGACGATGAGCTTGCGGGCGAGGCGCGCGCGCAGCTCGGGAACGTGGCTGATGATGCCCACCGACAGCTTGTCGTTATGCAGCCGTTCCAGCGACGTAATCACGGTATCCAGCAGTTCGGGGTCAAGCGTCCCGAAGCCTTCGTCCAGGAAGAAGAACTGCAGCGGATACTGCCCGCGAAGCTGGATCTGGGCCGACAGCGCCAAGGCCAGCGAGAGCGAGGTCAGGAACGTCTCTCCGCCCGAGAGCGTGGAGACCGGACGCTTGACCCCGCCGTTGCCGTCATCGCGAATCACGAACCCTCCGCCGGAGTCCACCTCCAGGGAATAGCGCTGCTTGCTCAGGTAGCGCAGCCGCTGGGAGGCGGCCTGGCAGACCTGCATCAGCTGCTCTTCGGCGATGTACTCAACGAAGGCATTGCCCCGAAGACAGGACTGCAGCTTGCCGAGCCGTCCGCGCTGCTCTTCTTCCGCCGCCCGCAGTTCCTCCAGCTCCATCCACCGCACATGGCGCCGGCGCAGGTCTTCCAGGTCGCGCTCGGCCCTGGCCCGGCTCTGAAGCGCTTCCTCATCCGCCGCCTTGGCCTGGTCCAGCCCGTCCCTGGCGTCTGCCCATTCCTGCTCCCCGATGCGTTCGCCGTTCAGCTTCTCCACAATGTGGCGAAGCTGCGCTTCCGTCCGGGCCAGACCTTCGCGGTGCTCCCGGATCAGGGCCTGACCCCGCTCCTGCTCTCCGGGGCTCAGCGCCGCCGCAAGCGCCTCTTCAGCCGTAGCGAACGGAGAACCGCTCAGCAGCTCTCCGAAGCGTCCGGCCGCCTGTTCCTCATGCTCTCTGGCCGACTCGAACGCTTGGCGGGCGATTGCGGCTTCCTGGGCAAGCGCCATCGCAGCCTCGGCGTTCTGCCGGTGCAGAGCCCGCGCCTGCTCAGCCGCCGCCCTCAGCCCCTTGAGGCGCTCCTCGCATGCCTCCAGCAGCCCTGCGGCCGGCCGGCCTTCGGTCCACTGGAACAGCCGCTCTTCCTTCTCCCGGATCAGTTCGCCCCGGCTCTGTATGCCCGATTCGCACTGGACCAGCTGTTTGTCCAGCTCGGCAATCTCTTCCCGAAGTCCCTGGACCAGCATCGTCTTGTCCTCCAGGAACTTGACGCTGACTTCCAGCCGGGCGCGGATATCCTCGGCCTGCTCGTCCTTGCGCCGCAGCTCCCGGCTTGCTTCCTCGGTGTCTTCCGGCGCAAGCCCGGGAAGCTCTTGCCGCCATGCTTCCAGGAGAGCCGCCGCTCTGCGGTTCAGCTCATCGGCTTTGCCCGCGGTCTGCTCCGCCCAGCTTCGCTCGGCCTCCACCGAGGCCGTCTCCTTCTCCCCGAGCTGCCAGGCGGCCTGCCAGGCGCTGCTCCAGCGCGTTCCGGCTGCCCGCAGTTCCCGGGACCGGCTGCCGGCTTCCCCGGCGGCGCGCTCCAGCTCCTCCAGCATCGCTGCGGCAGCCGGCCCGTCTGCCGCAAGCCCGGCCGGTACCGCTTGGTCCCCCCCGACCGCTGCCGCCTGGTCCCCATCTGCGCCGTTCCGTCGCGCAGATTCGCTTCCGGCTGGCGCTTCGCCCGCGGCTGCCGCCGGCGGGAACGCTTCTTCCGCAGGCAGGCTGTAGGACTGCGCCAGCAGGATGCGGTCCTGCTCGGCCTGGACGCGCAGGGCGGCGGCAAGCTCCGCCGCTCTGCGCTGGAGAAGGCGCGTCTCCTCCAGCGCCCGGGACGCTTCTTCCGCCCCGTCTTCGCCGTCTTCCTGCGGCGCGGCGGGGGCGGGGTGGCTCAGGCTGCCGCAGACCGGACACGGGCAGCCTTCCTCCAGTTCGCGCGCGAGCGAGAGCGACAGCCGGTGAATCTCGCCGCTGCGGCGCGCGTCCTCCAGCGCCGCGGCGCGCCGGTCCAGCGCATCGGCCGCGCCGGAGGCGCGCAGCGCCAGCTCCTGCATCGCTTCCAGATGCAGGGCGATCTCACCGGCGGCGCGCTCCCGCTCCGCCGTCAGTTCCGCCGCCGTCTTCGAGGCGGCGGCCAGGCGCTGCTCCGCCGCAGCCAGCGCAGCGGCGCGGGCGGCGCGCTCCCGCTCCGCGTCATCCCGCAGGGACTCCGCGGAGCGCAGCGCTTGCAGACGCTGCATCGCTTCCTGCAGCGTCTGCCGCTCCCGGGAGCGGACTTCGAGCGGCTGCAGCATCGCCTGCAGCTCGGTCTGGCGCTTCTGGCCTTTGGCCGCGAGCTCCCGCTCCCGTTCCAGGCTCTCCTTCTGGCCGCCCAGACGGCGGCCCGTCTCCTCGCGGCGCCGGCTCCAGTCGGCCAGCTCGCGGCGCAGAGCGCCCAGCTCGCCTTCCAGCTCCAGCGCCCGGCGGAAGCGCTCGGCGCCTTCCCTAAGACCCGGCTCCTCGCGCTCCAGCGCCGCTGCGCACTCCCGGTCCGACGCTTCGGACCGGCGCGCCGCCTCCTCGGCCCGGGCGCTTCTTGCGGCCTGGGCTTCGGCGGCGGCCTTCTTCGCTTCGGCGGCCGCCGAAGCCTCCTTCCAGGCCCGCAGCGCCGGAGCAAGCTTCCCGGCCTCGTCGCTGCGGCCGAGCGCCGCCTCCAGGCGGGCGATCTCCGGCTCGGCGGCCAGCAATACCTGACGCCGGCGCTCCCGCTCTTCGCGTTCGGCCTGAAGCTCCCGGATGCGGCCGAAGCGCTCGAACCGTTCCTGCGCCTCCGCCAATCTCCGGCGGCAGTCTTCGGCATGCCGGACCGCTTCCGCGAGCCGCAGCCCGGAAGCCTCTACCTCCTCGGCTCCGGCATTCCCGAGCCCCTGGCGCTCGGCCTCCAGACTGCGAAGCGCCGCCTCATTCTCCTTCACCCGCCGGCTCAGCTTCAGGGACAGCACATCTCCGTACTGCTCCAAGTGGAACAGGCGCTGCAGCATCTGGCGGCGGTCCGCTCCGCGCAGCGACAGAAATTCTGCGAACTTGCCCTGGGGCAGCACAACCGCGCGGGTGAAGTCATCCATCTTCAGTCCGATCCGTTCCTCTACGCTGCGGGTAACATCGGCCAGCTTGTCCGCCACTACGACATCGCCGCCGTCCGTCACCTCGACGAACCGGCTGACCGTGTTGCTTACGGTCTGTTCCCCTGTCCGCTTGAAGCGCCGTTCCACCCGGAAGCGGCGCGGCCCGTCCGCGCCCGACAGCTCGAAGGTGAAGGACACCGCGAGCTGGTCTTCCGAATGGTTCATAATTCCCTGGGTCCCGCCCGGCGCCCGTTCCACCTTGCCGTACATCGCCAGGGTAATGGCATCCAGCAGGCTGGACTTGCCGCTGCCCGTCGGACCGAAGATCCCGAACAGCCCGGTCTCGCACAGATGGGCAAAATCAATCTCCTGCGGCTCCCGGTAGCTCTGGAGCCCCGACAGCTTCAAATGAATCGGCTTCATTCGGCCTCCTCCTCCCGTTTGTCTTCCTCCTGGGCCAGCTGCAGGAACAGCTCCACCATCGCCTCGTCCGGCTCCGCGCCGCCTGTCTGCCGCTGGTAGAACTTGCGGAAGAGTTCGTGCACTGGCAGACGGGAGCGCAGCGACGCTTCGATCTCGCGCTCCATCTCGGGGTAGACCGGCCGGATGTGAACGATGCCGTCATGGGCCCGGCGGAGCCGCTGAATGTCGCCCAGCGACAGCGCCTCGTCAAGACGGATGCGCAGGTCGATGAACGCCCCGGCGTCCATGCCTTCGTCCAGCCGGCGGTAGACTTCGTCGAGTCCGCCGGCCACGTCCCACTCTACCAGCGGACGGCCGCAGCTCAAATAGACTTCCCGGATCAGCGCCTCTCCGCCGGGAGCCGCATCCAGCACGGTCACCGACTTGGCCTGGCCCGCCTCCGAGAAGCTGTATGCAAGCGGCGAACCGCTGTAGCGGATGTGGCCGTTCCCCTTGACCCGCTGCGCCCGGTGCAGGTGGCCCAGAGCCGTATACTGGGCCCCGCAGTCCAGCGCGGAGGGATCCACGGTATAGGCGCCGCCGACCTGGATCGGCCGTTCGGAATCCGACTCGACCCCGCCCAGCACATAAATATGGCTCATCGCCAGATTAACGGTCTGCGGCGTGAACTCGCGGGCCAGCGTCTTCATCAGCATCCCGACCCTGGCGCTGTAGGCAAGCCGCAGGCCGGTCTCCTCGTTGTCCTCGGCCAGCAGTTCGCCGAGCCGGGCTTCGGAGGGATACGGAAGCGCGGCAATCTTCGCAAGCTCTCCGGTACGCGAAATGCCGACCGTCAACGGACTGGCCGCCGGCATCCCCACCAAATGGATGCCCTGGCCGGAGACCAGCGGCGATACCGAAGCTACCCGTTCCGGATGGTCATGGTTGCCCGATATGACGACCAGGGGACGTCCGCCGGCGGTAAGTCTGGCCGCCGCTTCATAGAATAACTGCTCCGCCGCCGCCGGAGGGTTGACGGAGTCGTAGACATCTCCCGCCATCAGCACCAGATCAATCTTCTCGTCGTCGGCAATGGCCACCAGCTCGTCAACGAACGCTTCCTGCTCCGCCTGCCGGCTTCTCCCCTCCAGCGTGCGTCCGAAGTGCCAGTCGCCCGTGTGCAAAATCCGCATAACATTCCTCATTCCCGCCCGCCCGGGCGTATAGTAAGCGGCGCAAGGCCCGGCTCTAGAGCCGGACCGCCTCGCCGTTGTCAAAGAAATAGAGCCAGGATTCGGCGATCTCCTCTCCGAGAATATCGCCCAGCGCCTTCGCGTACAGGGTTAGCTGGACCCGGTATTTCTCCCGCAGGGCGTCGATTCCACCCTTGTGCGGCAGTACGGCGTCCGTCTTGTAGTCCAGCAGAATCAGCCGGCCGTTCTCCCGGAAGAGACAGTCGATGACCCCCTGGATCAGCACACGGCCTCGGACCTTCGCGCCGGAGCGTTCCAGCTCTTCGGCAGCCCGGCCGAGCGCCCCTGCGTTCCGGTACGCCTCGGAAGCCGGAACCGTGTAGCTGAACGGCAGCTCCCGCCGCTTCCACTCGGCAGCCCGCAGCCGCTCCCCGATCGGAGAGCCGCAGAACCCGGCGATATCGCCGGGTTCTACCGACGACCGCTGCTCTTTGGTCAGAATCCCGCTCTCCTGCAGATACTCCAGCACCGCCTCGACGGCTGCGCTGTCGGCCGGTCCGTCCAGCGGCATATGCTGCATGACCGTATGGTACGCCGTACCCCGCTCTGCCGGTGATATTCCGCGCGCTTCCATGAACTTCGGCCGCCGGAGATGCAGCTGATCGGGCGTAGAGGTTCCTGCGCGCGCCGGTTCCTCCGCGCCCGCACCTGCGCCGGGCGGCGTGAATCCGCTGCCGTCGCCCTCTGTGACGCCGTCTTCCCCGAGCAGGTCGTAAGAAGGTTCGTTCTGGAGCGTCAGGAGCGATTTCAGCTCTGTCACGGACGTCTTCGCCGGAAGAGCGGATGCTTCCTTGTACGGATATACCCAGCCCAGCCGCGAGGCTGCTTCTGCGCTTCCGCTTCTGCTGCCGTAGGCCGGAATCGGCCGGCCCTGGCTCAGCGCTTCCAGAACGGCCTCCCGCTCGGCGGCGTCCTCGCCGCGGGCGGGCGGCGCAAAGCCGGCCGCAAGTTCCGCGGCGGGCAGAATGCCGACGCTCCAGCCGGCGCCGTCGTCCGTCAGGGCGACGGCTTCGCCTCCGGCGATTTTGCGAAGAATCGCTGCGCCCGGATGGGTAATGAGTGCCGGTCCGAGCCAGTCCATGTAGCTGCGCGCCCGGGCCAGCACATGATCGGCGACGGACCCGCCTCCGGCGGCCGCCAGCCAGCTCCCCGCCGAAGAGGCGAGATCGCGGAGCGTGCCGACCAGAATCATTTTGTCGCGGGGACGCGTCAGGCCGACGTACAGCACCCGCATCTCTTCCGCCAGCAGTTCCATTCTGGAACGGCGGGAGATTGCCAGGTAAGGCAGCGTCGGATAGGCGACGCGGGTCTCCCGCTCCATGAATCTCGGACCGAAGCCGAGCTCTTTGTGCATGAGGAAGGAGGCGTGGAGGTCCTGACGGTTGAACATTTTGGACATGCCGGCCAGAAAAACAACGGGAAACTCCAGCCCCTTGCTCTTGTGGATGGTCATAATGCGCACGCCTTCGCCTTCCTCCGCGCTGCCGCCCGCAGCGCCCAGGTCGCGGCCGTTGTCACGCAGGCGCTCGATGAACACGAGGAACCGGAACAGTCCGCGCGAAGCCGTGTCCCGCTCGAACTGCACCGCCCGGTCATACAGCGTCTTGAGGTTGCTCTGGCGCTGGACGCCGCCGGGCAGTCCGCCGACCCATTCCAGATAACCGCTCTCGCCGTAGATCCGAAAGATCAGCCCGCTCAGCGAGCCCTGGCGCGCCTCGTCCCTCCAGGAAGCGAGCCGGTTCAGGAACCACAGGAGCTTGCGCCGCAGTTCGTCCGGCACCGGAGCCGGCGGCTCCTCCTCTGCCGGGGAGGAGAACGCCGGGTTCTCCTCTTGGAGAGACGGCTTACCGGCCGTCCCGCTTCCCGCTTCGCTGCTTGCGGCGGTCTCTGCCGCGCTCTCGGACAGCGGAGCCGCATAAGGACCGGAGACACGCTGCGCATCGCCGGCCGGCACCGCGGCCAGACCCGCCCCCGGACTCCATGCGCCGTCAGTCCCGGCCGCGGCCAGCATCGCTTCGTAGAAGCTGCCTCTGGCCTGAAGCCGGACCAGCGCCAGCTCTTCCTCGGTCAAGCCCACGATCGGCGAGCGCAGCGTACCGGCCAGCGGAATATCCTGCTGCGGATTGTCGATCGTCTTGAGCAACGAGAGCATCACTTCGACCTCAGTCGCCTGAAAATACCCGGCGCTGCTGTCTCCGTAGGCCGGTATGCCGGCCTGCCGCAGCTCTTCCATCATCAGCGGCGCCCAGACGCTTGCCGAGCGCAGCAGAATAACGATGTCTCCGTAGACGGCCGGGCGCATTCCCTTCATCGCCTTGTCGTAAATCTGCATCGGAGCGGCGCCCGAAGCGCCGACGATTCCGGCAATCCGGCGGGCGATGGCGCGCGCTTCCAGCTGCGCCGTCTCGCTCTCGGCCAGTTCGCTCTCGGCGTTCTCCGCTCCTTCTTCCTCGGCGGCGGGGACGCTTCGCGCGGATGAGCCGCGGTCGATCAGCAGCAGCTCCGGCGCGAACGCCGTCTCCGCCGTGCGCGCATCCGCTCCCGGGAAGCTTGCGCCGTACACGAGCTCGGCCCGATCGTCGTAATCAATCTCGGCCACTTTCTCGCGCATGATCCGCCGGAAGATGCCGTTGGCCGCGTTCACGACCTCCGGCCGGCTGCGGAAGTTGCGGGACAGGTCAATGACGATTCCGCCCGCGCCGCCTTCCGCATCCGCTTCTGTACGAACTCCGCTGGAGTAGCTCCGGTATTTATCGAGGAACAGGCCCGGCTCCGCCAGCCGGAACCGGTAGATGCTCTGCTTCATGTCTCCGACCATGAACCGGTTGCCCGGCGTCTCGCGGGCAATCAGCCGCACAATCTCCTCCTGGACGCTGTTCGTATCCTGATACTCGTCCAGCAGCACTTCATCGAACCGTTGCCGGTATTCCAGCGCTGCATCCGAAGGCTGCGGGTCTCCGGGGCGGGAATCGGGGTGGCGCAGTATCTTCAGGCAGTAATGCTCCAGATCGCTGAAGTCGACCAATCCGCGCGCAGCCTTGGCCGCCCGGAAGCGGGATTCGAATTCGATGACCGTCTCGGCCAGCTCCCGCATGATCGGAGCCGCTTCGCGCATTTCCCGCAGGAAATCGCCCGGCGGACGGCCGAACAGCGATCCCTGAAGATCGGCCAGCGCCTTCTTGGCTTCATCGCGGAGCGTCTTGACCTTCTCCTGCAATCCGGGATCGGCCGCATCCTTCCGGCACGGCTTCAGCTTCCCGAACGCCGCCGACCGGAAGCGGCCGTGCAGCTCTTCCCAGCGGCCGGAGCGCACGGCATCCAGCAGGCCGCAGACAATGTCCAGGTCAGCCTCCAGATTCTCGGCATAGGGAGCGGGGCCCTCGGGCTCGCGGCAGAGTTCAAGGCCGCGGCGGAGCCTGCTCTCGGCGCCTTCAAGTGTCAGCGCCGCTTCATCCAGCAGGCTGCGCACCCAGAGCGTCTCGCCCAGCTGCTCTTCGCTCTCCGCCTCGAAGGCGGCGGCGGTCTCGCGCAGCCATTCGTCCGGCCACGGGTGGCTGCGGGCGAAATCGCGCAGACGCTGGACCAGCGCCAGCACGGCGTCGTCGCTGCGCTCTCCGCTGAACCAGTCCGCCATGCGCACGAAGAGTCCGTCTTCGCCGCTCTCGCCGTATTTGTCCTCGAACAGCTCCTCCAGCAGCTCCTGGCGCATCAGCTCGGCTTCGTGCTCGCTGAGAATCCGGAAGCCGGGGTCGAGGGGGATCATCTGATAATACCGGCGGATGACCTCAAGGCAGAAAGAATGGAGCGTCGTAATCGACGCTCTTCCCAGCAGCGCCAGCTGCCGCCGCAGATGCTCGTTCTCCGGCGCTGCATCCAGCTCGCGCTCCAGCGCTTCGCGGATGCGCTGGCGCATCTCCGAGGCGGCTGCCTTGGTGAAGGTGGCGACGAGCAGCCGATCGACGCTGAAGCCGGCCTCGGGATCGCTGATTCTGCGGATAATCCGCTCAACCAGCACCGCCGTCTTGCCGGACCCGGCCGCGGCTGCGACCAGAATATCGTCTCCGCTCTCACTGATGGCGCGCCACTGGTCGTCGCTCCAGTAGCTGCCCTCCGGCTTGGGCGGAAGTCCTGTCCGTTCTTCTCCGGTCACTTGTCGTCCTCTCCTCTCAGCATCTCCCACATTTCGGTCTTGTCCGGCTTGCCCAGCCGGTTGTATCCGTTGCCTTCCACCGCTTCGTCGAACTGGCAGACCGGACGGTAGGCGCAGAACGTGCAGGCGGTCTCCTGCCCGATCTTGTACGGAGTGATGGCTACATCGCCGTCCGTAATGCGTGTGCCGATCTCGGTCATCGTACCCCGGACCTTCTTCAGCAGCCGGTCCCACTGATCGGGGGAAGCGACCGACGAGCTGCTGTAGAAGGTGCCGTCGCTCTTGACGGCGGCCGGAATGACGCTGGAGTGGCCCTTGTCGAAGCTGCTGTCCATCAGCGAGACGATCTCGCGGTCGGCCACCAGCAGGCCCTTCATCTTGAAGCGCTTCAGCAGCTCGCGCCCCGCTTCCTCCCGGCTCATGCCGTTCGCCGACGTCAGCAGCGGATCATGGACATGAAAGTACAGTGTTCCCGCCGGATAAGCCGGTTCTCCCAGCCATTCCTCGGCATGGGTCAGGAGCACGTCCAGATAGGTCAGCATCTGCAGGGCCAGCCCGTAGTACACTTCATGCAGCCTGAGGTCTTTCTGGCTGGACTTGTAATCAATGACCCGCAGCAGAATTCCCTGCTCCCCTTCGGCGGTATCGACGCGGTCGATCCGGCCCGCCACCTCCAGCACACAGCCGTTCGGCAGCGGAACGCGCAGCGGCGGCAGCGGCTTGCCCGGGCCGAAATCCAGCTCCAGAAAAGCCGGCTCAAAGCTGCCCCGGCGGGCGTGTTCGCCGAGAATGACCGAAGCCCGGCCGACGATCGACTTCAGCTTCCGCGTAATGTAGCCGTAGCGTTTGGTGCTGAGCAGGATTTGGCCCTGCAGCATCGGAGAGAGCCGGTCTACGGTGTCTCCCGCCCTGCGCAGGCACTCATCCGGCGACAGGCTGGCCCATCCCAGACCCCGGTCGCGCAGCTCTTTCGCCATTTCGCTCAGCGCCGCATGGAACAGCTGTCCGATGTCCGGCGCCTTCAGCTTGTACATCTGCCGTTCTTTCAGCCTCAGGCCGTGGGAGGCAAAATGCGAGAACGGGCAGGCGGCGAACTGCTCCATCCGCGACACGCTGCCCCGCAGGGTGCGCCCGCCGTACAGGCGCAGGCTGGTGCCGCTCCGCAGCCGCACACCGCGGTTGCGGTAGAAGAGCGATCCCGCCAGCACCTGCAGGCGGGGCTGCCACGCTTCCTCCGCCGCGAACCAGTTGTAGGCGTCCCACCAGACTTCCGGCAGTTCTCTTCCCTGCTTCCATTCCCGAAGCTGAAGAATCAGCATCCGAAGCGTCTGGCCCGGCTCGGCGATGAATCCGGCCTGCTCCTCCGGCGGCGCAGAAGACGGCACGCCGGGCAGAAGATGCTCTCCGAGTTCCGGATACATCCGCCGAAGATGGCGGATGATCTCCGACGGCAGCATGGTCTTGCCTTCGTTGTCGAGGGTGGTATAGCTGATCCACAGCCGCTCGGAAGCAACCGTCAGAGCGCTGTAGACCAGGAAGCGCTCGTCCAGAACTTGGCGCGAAGTGACCGGCCCCAGCTCCACGCCGGTCCCTTCCAGAAGATTCCGTTCGTTGTCCGACAGCAGTCCGTCTTCCTCGAACAGCGCGGGTACCACGCCCTCATTGAAGCCGAGCAGAAAGGCGTATTTGATCCCTTCCAGCCGCGTCCGGTCCATGGAACCGACCAGCACCTGGTCGAGGGAAGGCGGCACCAGCCCCATGCGAAGCTCGGCCAAGCCGGTCTCCAGAATGCCGGCGAACAGTTCAACATCCATCTTCTCCGGGCCCATCATCTCGTCGATCTGATCCAGCAGGTCCATGACCGCTCCCCAGATCTGCCGGTGCTCGCGTGCCGCCTCCGGCTGTCCGAGCTCCAGCGCGCGGGCGCTCATCGCATCCAGCTTGCGCGCTACTTCGGCATCTTCGAGAAGCTGGTAGACGGCCCGGCACAGGTCCGAAGCCGTCGTCTTCCGGGAGACGGCTCTGTCCAACGGCTCCAGCGGTCCCGTCACAGCGCTCCGGCAGCGCTCCATCAGGTCTCCGAGGGCGACGTCCCTCACCGGAGCGCTCTCCAGCGACAGGCTCGGAAGCTCCCGCCATTCCTTCTTGTCCGTCCAGCGGTAGCCGTGGATGCCGCAGGCGAGCACATAGTTCTCCAGCGCGTCCATATCGGCGCGGCCCAGGCTTCCGTCCGGCGGCAGCAGCAGATCGGTCTTGATGCAGCGGAACACATCCTCGTACTTCCAGTTCCGGCGGACGACATCCATCGCGCCCCGGATGAATTCCACCAGCGGATGGTGCAGCTCGCTCTCCTTGCGGTCCATGAAGAACGGGACGCCGTAATCCCGGAACAGGGCGGGAGCCAGATCGCCGTAATCTTCGAGATTGCGGACAAGCACGGCCATCTCGGAGAAGGCGGCGCCTTCCTCCCTCGCCAGCCGGATCATCTCGCGCAGCGCGCCTTCCAGCTCGGCCCGCCGTCCGGCCGCAGCATGAATCGTCAGCGATTCGCCGGCGGGCTGTTCCCCCCGGTACACCCGGCGGCGGTCGAAGCCCCGCTCCAGGTGCAGGAGCACCGGCGAAGCGGCGAACCGGGGAGCCTCATCCAGAAGACGGTCCCGGATGTCGGCCCCAAGCTCCTCGGCCATTCCCCGGAGCTTGACGTAGGCGGCGGCGGTGGGGTGAAACAGATCCAGCTCATGCGGCTTGGCTCCGCCGCGGTACGGCTGATCCAGCGTGAGGGCCACCGTAACATTCCGGGCATGCCGCATCAGCTGGCGGATCACCGTATACTCCATAACCGTGAAGCCGCGGAAGCTGTCCAGATAAATATCCGCTCCGCGAATCAGCCCCGAAGCGGGAATCTGGGCGGCCAGCTCTTCCAGCCGGTCCTCGTCGTCGGTATACAGATTCTCCATTTCCTTCTCCAGATCGGCGAGCACGATGCCGAGATCGGCCAGCTTGCCGGCCAGTATCGGACTGTCTCCGGCGCTCTCCAGCAGGCGGGGCAGCAGCTCGTCCAGATCGGCCGACCGGAGGCAGCACTGCTTCAGCTCGGCATGCAGCGCGCTCAGCCGCTCGACGAAGCCCGGCCGGTCCGCCGACGCCCCGAACAGCTTCAGCTCATTCTTGCGGCGGCCGAGGATTTTGTAGATCAGCATCTTCTTCCCTTCGGAAGTAATCGGCACCGCTCCGCTGCCTCCCAGCTCCTGCTTGACCCGGTAGGCCAGTCTCGGGAAGCTCAGCGTATGCGCGCGCAGACTTCCCCCCGCTCCGCAGGCCGCAAGGAGGCCCTGCTCCGCACCGAACGAGGCCTGCTCGGGCACGAGCTGGAGGATCGGCGCGCCCAGCGGGTCCTCCTTCAGCGCCGCGCAGATGGCCTCCCGTATCGCCGTCGTCTTGCCGCTCCCGGCCCGTCCGACAAGAAATGTAACCGCCATATTCTCCGGCTCCTTCCGCTCTCTCGCATTCTATGAAATCGTCCCTGTATTATACCATATGGCCGTTAACCGGAACAAACGTTTGCGGGTTCCTATAAATAGAAAATCTTCTCGGGCCTCCGCGCAAAAAAAAGCCCCGGCCAGAGCCGGGGCTGAGATACTGCCGGTCGCAACTCATCCGGCCGGGTTCGGCCCGGTCCGTCAATGCTGCGTCTTGCTGGTAACTTCAAAGATGGCGAACTTCAGGTAGTGTCCTTCGTCCACACCGAGAATCTGCGGATGATCCTTGCCTGCGGCCCGCCATTCAATCAGGCGGAGCGTCTTGCCCGCATCCTCGGCCGCTTCGGCGATGGTCGCAAGGAACAGCTCCGGGCGCATATGGTACGAGCAGCTCGCCGTCACCAGGTAGCCGCCTTCGTTGACCAGCTTCATGCCGTGCAGGTTGATGTCTTTGTAGCCGCGGCAGGCGCCCTTGACCGCGCTCTTCGTCTTGGCAAAGGCCGGCGGGTCAAGAATGACCACGTCCCAGGTCCGTCCGCCTCCGGCCGTCATCGGCTTGGAGGTATCGACTGTGGAAGAAGCGCGCTCGGCGCGTTCTTCGAGCCCTTTTACCTGATTGCGCAGGTACTGGAAGGCATCGTCCACCACAAACTCCACGCGGTCCGAGAATCCGTTCAGCTCCACGTTGACCTTGGCGCTCTCGATGGCATGGGCGGATACGTCCAGGCAGGTCACCTTCTTCGCGCCGTGCTTGCAGGCGTTCAGCGTGAAGCTGCCGGTATGGCTGAAGCATTCCAGCACCGTCGCTCCGTCCCAGTACGGGAACGTGACTTCCTTGCCGCTCTTGTTGACGGGAACGCGCCGGGCCTCGCCGTCTTCGCCTTCCACTTCCGCCAGCTCGATTCCGCTCCGGGCTCCCCAGCCCTTCATCAGCGGCGCAATCGCCGAGCGGTTCTCGCGCTGGTCGAAGAAGTAGCCGGTCTTCTGGCCCTCCACGATGTCGATTATGAGCTTGAGCCCGTTCTCGGTTACGGTCACATGGCGCGGACACTCGCCGTACAGCAGGCCGGTCTTCTGTTCCAGCCCTTCCAGCTCCCGCACGGAAACGTCGCTGCGCTCATAGATGCCCTGCGGCCCGACCGTCCGAACCAGCGCCTCCACAATCTCTCCCCGCACCTTGTCCATGCCGAGCGTCAGGATCTGAACGACAAGAACGCTTCCGAAGCGGTCTACAATCAATCCCGGCAAAAAGTCGGCTTCGCCGTACACGAGCCGGTACGCGTCCTCTCCCGGCAGAAACCGCTCCCGGTGCGCCAGCGCCCGGCGGAACCGGCTCTCGAAGAACGCGGTGTCCATGGCCTCAAGCGGCGTATGGGATACGATCCGCACCCGGATCTGGGAAGCGGGGTTGTAATAGCCGGTCGCCAGATAGCGTCCCTGATGGTTGCGGACCTCGACCAGACTGCCGGCCTCCGCCTCTCCTTCCAGGGAAGCGACCTCGCTCGCATAGACCCACGGATGCCCCTCTTCGAGCCGTTTCTTCCGGCTGCGCTGCAATAGAATGGATGCCAATCCTGCCAACTCCTCTTCTCGTCATGCCTTATCGGCTGTCTTCATATATTGGTACAACCCCGCAGGCCTGTCAAGCGGGACCCCTTCCCCTATTATGTCTGCAAAGGAGTCTGGCCTTCCATGCTATCCGCTCTGCTCTTTCCGGTGCTGTACGGGCTTGTCATCTTTCTGGCCGGCATGAAGCTGATGGAGACGGCGCTCTCCCGGCTGAGCGGCCCGCTGCTTGAAGCCGCGCTGCGCCGCGCCACGGCCACGCCGCTGACCGGCATGGCCGTCAGCGCCCTGCTGACGGCGCTGCTCCAGAGCAGCACGGCCGTCACGGTGCTGGCAATCGGCATGGTCAATGCCGGGCTGCTGACCTACGGCCGGACGCTCGGCATCGTGCTGGGGAGCAACATCGGCACCTGCCTCACGACGGAGCTGATCGGCCTGCAGATCAGCCGGTACGCCGGACCGCTGCTCGCCTGCTCGGCCGCGCTGTGGGCCGCCGGGGTGACGGCTGCGGAGATCTCGCCGTTCCGTCCGGGCCGGGCGGCGGCGATGGCCCGGCGGAGCGGCGAGCCGCTGCAGTTCATCGCCCTGGCGGCGGGCGGGTTCGCGCTCGTGGTGTGGGGAATCGCCGTGATGCAGTCCATCGCCCCCGAACTGAAGTCCAGCGGTCTGCTGGACCTGCTGCTGGAGAGAGCGGCGGGCGGCGTGCTCTGGGGCTTCGCCGCCGGAGCCTGCCTGACGGCGCTCCTGCACAGCAGCGCGGCCGTCATCGGCATGGCGATGGGCGTCGCCGCTGGCGGAGGCCTGCCGCCCGCGCTCGGGATCGCGCTTGTGCTCGGCGCCAACGTCGGCACCTGCCTGACGGCGGTGATCGCCGCCATCGGCGGCACCCGCTCGGGCGCGTTCGTCGCCTGGGCGCATGTGGCGCTGAACGCCGGCGGGGCGCTGCTCTTTCTGCCGCTGACCGGCGCCCTCGAGCGGGCGTCCGCCCTCTTGGGCGGGGGCCCCGCCGCCCAGCTCGCCCACGCCCAGACGATCTTCAACGTCGCCTGCTCGCTGCTGGCGCTGCCGCTGTGTTACCTGCCGGTCTGGTCGCGCGGAGAGCGGAATCCCGACGGGCCGCTGCCGCATTGAGCTTAAGCTTTCGGAAGCTGTGCGGCTTCCGGGAGTGGCTTCCGGGGACGCCCCCAACACCAATACGGGCAGCGGCGATTACTCGCCGCTGCCCGCGCCTGCAAGCCTCTCCCTGCTCCGGCCTGATCTACTTAACCGTAACGCTGACCGTCACCGTCTTGCCGCCGAATTTGCCCTTCAGAACGGCGGTGCCCTTCGATACCGCCGTTACGACGCCTTTGTCCGATACCGCCGCCACAGACGGCTTCGAGCTGCTCCAGCCCGTCAGCGGGGCAACCGAAACGGTCTTGCCCGTATCGTATTCGGCCGTCACCTCCAGTGAATACGAGGCCCCGACCGGAAGCTTCAGCTTCGTGTCGCTTGCGGACAGCTTCTTGAGCTTCGGCACGACCGAGATCTTGACGGTGGCCGGAAGCCCCTGATAGGAGCCGGTGAGCGTCGCGGAGCCTTCCGCTGCCGCCTTGACGCTCATTCCCTTGACCGTCGCCACAGAGGTATTGGAAGAGGTCCAGTTCATGCCCGAGGACAGGTTGACCGTCTTGCCGTTCGTATAGTAGCCGGTTACTTTAAGAGTCTTCGATGTTTTGAGATTCAGTTCGAGACTGCCGGATTCCAGTTCCAGCTTGACGATCTTCGGTTCGGCTGTCACCGGAATGCTGATCGTCTTGTCCCCGTACACGCCTTTGAGCACGGCATTGCCTTTCGTCAGCCCTTTGATGACCTTGCCGGTGTCCACGGTCTTGATGACGGCGCTGACGCCGTTCAGACTCCAGACGATCTCGTCTGTAACATCCCGTTCATTCCCGTCGTCCAGTACGGCCGTTATGCCGGGAAGCGGAACCGTCTCGCCGATGACGACGCTGATCGGACTGTCCGGTCCGATCAGTACCAGCGTCTTGTTCTTGACGGTCACGGTCAGCTCCAGCGCCTTGGAACGCACCGGAGAAGCCGAGGAACCGAATCGTTCGCTCTCCAGCCGCCCGGTCAGAACGGTCTTGCCGGGTTCGCCCGCCACGATCTTGCCGCCTGCAATCTCCGCTACGTCCTCATCTGCGGACGTCCAGACCATCTCGCCGCTCATGTCGATTTTGTCGCCGTCCAGCTTGATGCCGGATATCTTCGGCAGCGCAGCTGAGCCTGACGTATAGAGCGCCAGTTCGTTCTTCTCCGCTTCCAGTCCGCTCAGCGTCGGATAGACCGTCACCCGGAAAGTCCGGGTCAGTCCCTTGTACTCGGCCTTAATGTTCGATACGCCGGCGGCTCTGGCCGTCAGCTTCACTCCGTCGCTGTCTTTGGCGAGCGTGACGGCGAGCTGATTGTCGGAGGTCCAGACCGCGTCGCCCGATACGTTCAGCGTCGAGTTGGCCGAGTCCCGGACTTCGCTCTTGATCTTCATCGACTCTCCGATGAACAGGGAGGAGTTGCCCGCAGGCTTCAGCAGCAGCGCCTCGTAAGGAGCGCGCACATAGATGTCCACGGAACCGGCCACGCCCAGATACCGGGCGGTTACCGTCGCCTTGCCCGGAGCAACGGCGGTGATCAAGCCCTTCTCTACGGTGACGACGGCAGCGTTGGAGCTTGACCAGACCGGCTCGATTTCTTCGCCTGAGCTGCCTGCCTCGGCTTCAAGCTGAACCGGGTCGTCGCCGACCAGCAGCTCCAGCTCTTCGGTCGGTTCGCCATCCCGGACCAAGGCAAGCGAGGCATACGGCAGCTTGACCGTTGCTTTGAAAGTAGCGGACAGCCCCTTGTATTTGGCCGTTACCGTTGCCGTTCCTTCGCCGGCCAGCGTCAGCTGCCCGTCCGCAACCGCCAGGACCGAGGAATTGGAACTGCTCCAATCGGCATCCTTCGTTACATCGACGGTCCCATTCTCCGTAGCGCCGCCTGCTGCCGTGGCCTGAAGCTTCAGAGATTCCGCGCTGTCGCCGAGCTTGTAGGCGGCCGCTCCGTTCTCGATCTTCAAGTTCTTGTACGGATAGGAGGCAGAGACTTCAACCGTAGCTACCGAACTGCCGTAGGTCGCTTTGACCAAAGCGCTGCCTGCTCCGACTGCCGTGACCACGCCGCCCGATACTGCAACCGCGGCGGAATTGGAAGAGGTCCAGACCGCCCCTGCGGTCACGTCCTTCTTGACTGTGCTTCCTTCCACGGCTGCCAGCACTTTCAGCTGCTTCGGCGACTGTCCGACCGTCAAATCCAGCTTGGCGCCGCTGTCCAGTTCAATCGAGGTTACATCCCCCGCTGCCGCATAAGCCCCCGCCGGGAATGCCGCAGCGGCGAACAGTACAAGTACCAGAAGCCATAAATTCCATCTTCGATTCACTCTCATTGTTCTCTCCTTCAAGGTTTGAATGGGCACACTCCGCAATCTGTCTCTATTCCCTTATCGGCAGCATGGCCGGAAGTCTTTAACCCGGCGCGTCCGAGCCGAGGCGGCGGCTCCTTCTTCCATCAGACGAAGGTCCTGTACGGGCCATGCAAAAAGACGGTTCTCCTTCATGGAAGAACCGTCTTGCAAGCTTGGTATTCGAATCGCGTTCTATACGCGTTCTATCCATAGCGAAAGATACGACGGGGTCTCGTTCGTCCGTTCCGGCAAGTCTAGCGCACCAGCTCCGCTGCCGCTTTCGCAGCCTCCGGCGCAGAGGATTCAACGAGTTCGCCGCGGCACTCGTTCACCCCGGCTTCGGTAATCCGCACCTGGCACATCCGTCCCTGCAGCTCGTCGCCTCCTTCAAAGAACACTTGAAGGTAATTGTCCGAGAAGCCGTGCTGCACGGACCGCGCAGGCGCATCCTTGGCGGAGCGCTCGGGAATGACATCGAGCGTCCGGCCGACAAAGCGCCGGGCATACGCCAGCTGCATCTCTTCGGACAGGTCGATCAGCTGCTGAACGCGGGCATTCTTGATCTCTTCATCGACCTGGTCTTCCATCCGCGCCGCCGGTGTGCCCGTCCGTTTGGAATACGGGAACACGTGCATTTCGGAATAGTTCACGGCCTTCATGAAGTCATAACCGGCCCGGAACATCTCGTCGGTCTCCCCCGGGAAGCCGACAATGACGTCGGTGGTGATGCCGACATCCGGCATCGCCTGGCGAATCCGTTCCATTTTGCCGAAGTATTCCTCGGTGGTATACTTGCGGCGCATCCGCTTCAGCACTTCGTTGTGTCCGGCCTGAAGCGGGATATGCAGATGGCGGCACATCTTGGACGAGCGGTTCAGCACATCGAGCAGCTTGTCGTCAATCTGGCTTGCTTCAATCGAGCTAATGCGAACGCGCTCCAGTCCGTCTACCTTATCCAGCTCCCACAGCAGGTCCGCCAGCCGGTAGTTGTCGAGATCGTCGCCGTAGCCTCCCGTATGGATACCGGTCAGAACGAATTCCTTGTACCCGGCTTCCACCAGCTTGTGCGCCTGCGCCACAATCGATTTCGGGTCCCGGCTGCGCGACAGCCCGCGCGACCACGGAATGATGCAGAAGGTGCAGAAGTTGTTGCAGCCGTCCTGAATCTTCAGGAAGGCTCGGGTCCGGTCGGCAAAGCCCGGCACATCCATCTCCTCGAACTCCCGCGTCTTCATGATGTTGCGGACGGCGTTCACCGGCTCGCGGGAGCGGCGGATGGCGTCGATATGCGTCAGAATCTGCGCGCGGTCCTGGTTGCCGATAACCAGATCGACCCCCGGAATGTCCAGAATCTCTCCCGGGGAAGTCTGGGCGTAGCAGCCCGTTACCGCGACGATAGCGTCCGGATTGCGGCGCACGGCCCGGCGGATCATCTGCCGGCTCTTCTTGTCGCCGGTGTTGGTCACCGTACAGGTATTGATCAGATACACATCGGCTGTCCCTTCAAAGTCGACCTGTTCGTATCCGGCATTGCTGAACAACTGCCAAATGGCCTCCGTATCGTAGAAGTTCACCTTGCAGCCTAATGTGTAAAACGCGACGGATGGCATTCTCAAGCTTCCCCCATTTCTCCGGATTCATATAACATACAGGCGGCGGCGACCATGCCCGCCGTCTCGCAGCGCAGAATGCGCCGGCCCAGGCCGACGCAGACGGCTCCCGCCGCTTCGGCCTCCCGGCATTCTTCTTCGCTAAAGCCGCCCTCCGGCCCGACAATCAGCAGCGCCGAAGCTTCGGCGGAAGGCTCAAGGCCCCGCAGCCAGGGAGCCACAGCCGAACGAAGCTGGTGTCCCTGTTCTTTCTCATAGCACAGGTAGACGGCGCCGTAACGGTCAAACGTCCGAAGCAGCTCCTTCCAGCTTAAGGGAGCATTCACTTCCGGAACGCGGTTCCGGTGCGCCTGCTCGGCAGCTTCCTTGGCAATTTTGCGCCAGCGGTCCAGCCGTTTGCCCTCCTTGCGCTCATCGTACTGCACAATGGTTCTCTCCGACAGAAACGGCACGAACGCGGCGGCGCCGATCTCGGTGCCCTTCTGGATGACGGTCTCCATCTTGTCGCCTTTCGGCAGACTCTGGGCCACCGTAATCCGCAGCCTCGCCTCCTGCGTCTGCGGGAGTTCTTCCAGCAGAGTTACGCGGACAAAGTCCGGGCCGATCTCCTCAACGGCAGCCAGCGCCTCCCGGGACCGGCCGTCGCTGACAATGAGCTTGTCGCCCGCCTTGCCGCGCATGACTCTGGCGATATGCCGGGCATCGTCGCCCGTCAGGGTGGCCTCCGTCTCTCCGAATTGTCCGGGGGATACAAAATATCGCTGCATGTCTATCAACATCCTGTTCCTGCATGAATTTGACGCCCTGATTGTGGAATCAGGGACAAGATTAAGCTATAGGCCGAACAGTCGGCCAAAGAAGGTGAACAGCTCTTCCCGGATATCGAACGCCCAGATCTGAAGCGGCAGAATGACCGCTCGGGAGAGCGCCGGAATGAATACAATCAGCAGAAAAATGAAAATCGACCACTGCTCGAACTGCTGCAGCTTGCCTCGAACCTGCCCGGTCGCCAGATCCTCAACGACCCGGTAGCCGTCCAGCGGCGGCAGCGGAATCAGGTTGAAGAAGAACAGGAACAGATTCATATAGACGAAAATGGAGAAGAACGTATCGAACGCCCGCAGCAGCTGCACATTGGAATTGGCGTCCACTACACCCGCTGCAATCAGCGCCATATAGACGGCAGCTCCCACAATCGCGAGCAACAGATTGCTTACCGGACCGGCTACCGATACGATGATGCCCATCAGCCGGGGACGGTCGAAGTTGGCCCGGTTGACCGGGATCGGCCGGGCCCAGCCGAATCCCGCGATGACAATCAGGAGTACGCCGAAGAAATCAATGTGCGATGCCGGATTCAGCGTCAGCCGGCCGAGCAGCCGGGCCGTCGGATCGCCGAATTTATTGGCGAAGTACGCATGCGCGAACTCATGCACCGTGAACGCAATCATAATGGTAACCAGAAAAAACGGAAGCTGTTCCAGCGGCATTGCTATAATTCGTTGCAGAAAATCCATATTTACCTCTTTCCGGCCGTAATCGCCACCCAGTCTTCTTCCTTCGCGACTTCCAGAATGTCGAAGCCCGACTTCTCCAGGGCATCCGCCACCAGACGCTCTTTGTCTTTATAGATGCCCGAAGTAATGTAGATGCCGCCCGGCTGAAGGGCGCGGTAGACATCGTCCGTGAAGAGCACGAGAATCTCAGCCAGAATATTCGCAACCACAATATTCACGGGCAGGGTTACGCCAAGGTCTTCCGCCCCTCCGGCGGGCTCCGCTTCATCCGAAGCCGAGCCTCTGGCCGTTGGCCACATGGCCCCGGCGGCCGTGTCCGAAGCGCCTTCGCCGCCGAGCAGCGACAGCAGATCGCTCTCTTTGACGGTGATACCGGATTCCAAGCCGTTCAGCCGGACATTGTCGGCTGCGCTCAACACAGCGACCGGGTCCAGGTCCAGCGCCAGCACCGAACGGGCGCCGAGCAGCTTCGCGCCGACGGCCAGAATGCCGGAGCCGGTGCCGACGTCGATGACTTCTTCGCCGCCGGCGATCACCTTCTCCAGCGCGCGCAGACAGAGCGCGGTCGTCGGATGGGTTCCGGTTCCGAAGGCCATGCCGGGGTCGATGCGGATGATTTTCTCGTCTGGGCTTAGAGGCTCGTACTCTTCCCACACCGGCTGAATCGTCAGCGTCTCGCTCACCCGCAGCGGCTTGAAGTACGCCTTCCAGGCATGGCTCCACTCCTCTTCGTCCACGGTCTTCCAGGAGAGCTCCGCTCTGCCCGGCTCTATGCCGTAGTCCCGCAGTTCCAGAATGCGCGGGCCGATCTCGGCCACAGCCGCATTCATATCCGCTTCCAGGGCAAAGTAGCCCTTGATGACGGCCTCGCCTTCGGGAATGTCGTTCAGCGGCTCATCGTACAGCTCGCCGTACCGCGTGTCGCGGACCTTGGAGAGCGTTCCCGACTCCTCGATCGATACCCCTCCCGCTCCGGCTTCCACGAGAAAGTTGGAGATCATCTCCTGCGCTTCTTCGGTTGTATGTATGGTCAATTCCTGCCACAGCATGATTCGTTAGCCTCCCAAATGATAATGCCTGTTAAATTTGTGCAAAAGCCAGTCCCATTTCCGGCTGCAAGCGGCCTCCGTCATTATACCATCGTTTGCCCGTCCGGCGCCAAACCGCTGAACGCACAGTCCCTCGTATGATCGTTCACCATCCCGGACGCCTGCATGAACGCATAACAGATCGTGGAACCGACGAATTTCATGCCCAGCTTCTTGAGCGCCTTGCTCATGGTATCGGATTCCGGCGTGCTTGCCGGCACATCGGCGGCCGACTTCGGAAGATTCACTCTCGGCTCTCCGCCCGCGAAGCTCCAGAGATACTCCGAGAACGAAATGCCCCGCTTCTTCAGTTCCAGATAGACCCCGGCGTTGGCGATAACCGCGGCGATCTTGAGCCGGTTGCGGACGATGCCGGGATTATTCATCAGCTCCAGGAATTTGGCGTCGTCGTAGAGGACGATCTTCTCCGGATCGAAGCCGTCGAATGCCTCGCGGTAGTTCTCCCGCTTCTTCAGGATGGTGTACCAGCTCAGCCCCGCCTGCATGCCTTCCAGCATCAGCAGCTCGAACAGCTCCCGGTCGCCTCTGACCGGCCGCCCCCACTCCTCGTCATGGTAGGCCCGGTACAGCGGATCGGCGTTGACCCAGGCGCAGCGTGCAATCTCCATTCTTCCTCCGACTCCTCTCCGGCCGTTCCGGTTGGGACTTGCCCGTCCCGTGAATCTTAACACTACTGAAAGCCGGGGGTTATTGTCAATGGCGGCGCGGCGAAGGAGAATCTCTCCCCTGCCCAAAGAAAAAGGAGACCCGCCGCGGGTCTCCTTCTCTACTATCTGTTCGTCCACTCTTCCGTTCCGGTCGCATACGCGTTGTATCCGTGGCCGACGGAAGCTTCCATAATATCGGTGTACGCTCCGTGCGATTCCTTCACATCGGACCAGACCGGCGTTACGCCGACCTTGTCGCCTGTGCTGCGCTTGAGCAGCCGGTTGAAGATCTTCACCGCTTCGGTCCGCGTTACGGCTTGGTCCGGGCGGAAGGTTCCGTCACCGTAGCCGTTGATCAGACCCTGCTCGGCGAGCGCTGCAATCGCCTTCCCGGCCCAATGGCCCTGCGCATCCGCAAAGGAAGCGGAGCCCGCCGCCTTCCAGCCGTAAATGTTCGCCAGCGTCTGCGCCAGTTCGGCCCGGGTTACTTTGCCTTCCGGCTTGAACGCGCCGCCGGCATAGCCGGTCATCCAGCCCTGTGCGCGGGCAGCGGCGATGTCCTTGGCCGCCCAGTGTTTGGCGGCGACGTCCTTGAAGGAAGCTGCGGCTTTGACCGGTGCGTTCTTCGTCATCGTCCGGCCCAGAATAGCGGCCAGCTCGGCGCGGCTGATGCCGTTCTCCGGCTTGAAGCTGCCGTCCGGATACCCCTTGATGTAGGCGGTATGCGTACCGCTGCCGGTCTTGGCCGGATTGATTTTAAAACTGTGCTCGACGATCGACTGGCCGACATGAATAATGCCGTCCTTGATGTAGCTGTCTTCGCCCTGTTGTTCGCTGCGCGTATCCTTGCGGCTGTCGTATACTTCGTAGCCGTCCTTCTCGGCGAGAATGTAGTAATCGCCTTCCGGATAGACCATCCAGCCGTACTGTCCGCCCTTCACGCTTGTCTGCGGGTCCAGATTGCGGTTCGGCGCAAAATCCGGCAGTTCCGGCAGTTCGACAAGCGCGTCGACAGTCCGGCCCTTGGCCCGGTTCAGCGCGGTATCGCTCCAGTGGAGCGTGACCTTGACGCCATCGACCGGCTTGCCGGTAACGGAGTCGGTAATGATGCCGTACGGGTCGATCAGCTCGGCGCTGATGCTGACGTTGCCGGCTGCGTCAACGGTCACCTTGGCGACGGTTCCCGCCAGCTTCTGTCCGTTCGGGGCCACCACTTGAAGCGGCAGCTTGTAGGTTCCGGCCGGCACGTTCGGCATGGATACCTGTCCGCCCGGCTTGATGGTAACACTTCCGAGGCTCTGGCCGCCGGCATTCAGCAGCTGTCCGGTCAGCGGCAGAGAGGAGCCGATCGTCTGCGTCAGCGGCGTCTGCAGGGCTTGGCCGGACCCATCGACTACCTTCAGGGTAATCTGGCTGTTCGGTACCGTGGCAGCGGCCGTAGCTACAGGCGTTGAGACCGGAGACGAAGCTTCGACGGTGTAGGTCCATTCCTTGACTTCGCTTGCAATCATGCCGTCTTTCACGGCGTATGCCTTGATCGTTACATTCTCACTTACAGTAATCGGTCCGGTGTACGCCGGGCTGCTTGTCGTAGGCACGCTGCCGTCCAGCGTGTAATAAATGGTCGCGCCTTCGGTCGCTGTGCTCAGGGCAACCGTCGTTCCGGCCGTGACCTGGCCGGAACCCGGCAGGGCGGAGACCGGCTGAACGGTCTGAATCAGACGGGTCTCGGCTGTATTGGAGAGCCCTTCTTTTGCGCCTCCCCATACAGCAAGGCGGAACTGGTAAGCGGTGCCGGCAGGCAGCCCGGTGACGACAGCCGAGACAGACGCGGCGTCCACCGGCAGCGCCAGCGTTGCGGTCTGCCAGTTCACTCCGTCGGCCGAGTATTCCACGGCGACGGAAGTCGCTCCCGTTGCAGGGCTGAATGTCAGCTTATACCCCTCCGCGGTCTCCGCAGCCTTCAGATCGGAGATCGGTTTCGGGAAGACCTTGACGGTAATGCTGTCGGAATTGCCGCGGTCGATATAGGCGGCATAAGGACGGCCTTCCGGATCGAAGGCGAGTCCGGGCAGATAAATTCGTCCGGCCGAGAAGTTCTCAGCTCCGACCTGTTCCCAGACTGTGCCTGTCCATTTGCGGACGTTAAGCGGCGCTGCCCCTTCCTGCATCTCGGTATACGCCAGGTAAGGCGTTCCCGCAGGATCGAAGCCAAGCGTCAGCTCATTTGCCTCCCACGGAGTCGCGGTTCCGGCGCCTACCGGATTCCACGCGCCGTCTTTCCATTCTTTCACGACGATGGCCGAGCCGCTGGCCTGATCCTTAAAGGCGATGAACGGAGTGCCGCTCACCGGATTGACGGCGAGAGCAACCTTGCTCTCATAGCCTACGCCGGTCGCATCCGCCGGAGCGCCGCCTATCGTTTCCCAGCGGTTGTCTTTGTAGACGGCCAGGTACGGCAAGTATTTGTTGTCGGTTTCACTGGTGTACGCCGCGTAAGGCGTTCCGTCCGGAGCCAGATCAAACGCCAGCGATTCGACGGTACTGCCGCCTTCGCTGAATTGCGGATCGCCGGTTACGGTCCAGCTTCCGTCTGCGAACGTCATGACAGTCACGGCGCCGCTGCGTGCGCCGGCGCGGCTGTAATCATAATCCTGATAAGCGAGGTAAGGCCGGTCGCTGCGGTCTAGCTTCAGAGTAATCTGATTGGCCTGACCGGAGGTGAATCCCGGATTTCCCACAAGGACCCACTGACCGTTCTCCCATTTCTTCACCGTCGCCCGGCTGTCGTTGTCGTTGTCCCGGTAAGCGACATAAGGCGTCCCTGTGCTGTCCAGCGCCAGGGATACATAGGCGTTGCCAAGGTTATCGGCAACCGGGTCCCCGACTTCTTCCCAGGCCGTACCGTTGAACTTCATCACGGTGACTTTGCCGGTCATGGCCGAATTGACAAAGGCAATATAGGGTGTGCCCTGTTTGTCTACCGCAATCGAAGGACTTTTAATCTGGTAATCGGTAATGCCTTCTTTGCCGACGATGCGCCAGCCGAAGTCGGGCATCGTGGCTTCCGCTACATTGGACAGGCCGCCGCTGCGTCCGTCTTTGATGTTAAGGCGGAAGTAGTAATGCTTCCCGGGAACGAGTCCCGTCACTGTCGCATAGCTGGAATATTGATGAAGAGGGATGTCCATATTCAAGCGGGACCGGGTCCAGTTGATATTGTCCTGCGACTGCTCGACCCATAGCTCCGTAGCGCCCGGTTTCTGCGTAAAGCTCAGGTCGGCCTTGCTCTCGGTGGTATCGGACACCGACAGGTCGGTAACCGGCTTCGATTCCCAACCGACCATCATGACCGGGACGATCTGGTCCTGGATTTCGGCCGCCCCCGAGAAATTCAGCGCGCCGATCTGCGTGCCGGCACCGCTTACCGTCAGGGTCGTCAGCGTGTCTTCTTTGATTCCTGCACTGCTCCCGTATTGATGGGGAGCGGTCTGGCCGGCATTGCGTTCAACCACCAGTCTGGACAGGTTGTCCGCATTATCGTCGGAGTTCCCGTACACAATCCAGTATTTATGGTTCGGGTACAGCTTGGCCCCGGGCTGCGGGAAGCCGAAGAACTCATTGCGGTACGAGGTTTCATACGGGCTGACATTCTTGTTGTCCGCCAGTGTGGAAGTGCCCTCCGCGTTCATCAGAACCGTACCGGGACGCCCGTTGTCGTCGCTGTAGATGGCAACCGAGCTCTCGGCGGAAGTATAGCTGCCCTGCTCTTCGTAACGGAGTTTCAGGTAGACGTTGGAGATTTCCGCATAAGCGTTGCCGACCTGGAACGGCGTTGCGTAATACGTGCCCGGAGCAAGTTCGTCGTACGTAGCCGACGTGACCGTGCTGTGATCGCCCATCGTGTCATAGAGCGGCAGCGCCCCCGCCGATGCGCTGGACCCTTGGTAGAAAGGGACGACCAGTGAAATAACCGTAAGAACGGTCAAAGCTCGCTTCAGAACTTGCCTGAAGCCCTTGGGTATAATCATTCAGTCAACCTCCAATGGATGTAATGTACCTGTTATATCGACCGCCGCCACGAATTACTGAATATTAAAATAAAGAAATTTCAGATATGAAAATTATTCCTTTTTCAGAAAGGAAAAGGGACGCCGCGCGTACAAAAAAAGCCCGGCGCCTGTTGCGCCGAACTTAAGGTTTGTAATCCGCTTGCCAGTCTGTATTACCGGTTCTTCAGCTTGTAAAATTCACCCTGCCGGGCCAGCAGCTCGTCGTAGGCGCCGACCTCCGCGATCCGGCCCTTCTTCATGACGACAATCCGGTCGGCTCCCCGGATCGTGGACAGCCGGTGGGCGACGATGAATGTTGTCCGCTTGTGCATCAGGCGCTCGATCGCGTCCTGGACATGACGCTCGGATACATTGTCCAGCGCGGAGGTCGCTTCGTCCAGGATAATGATCCGCGGATCGCGGACCAGAGCCCGGGCAATGGCGATCCGCTGCCGCTGGCCGCCGGAGAGCTTGCCGCCGTGCTCGCCGACGGAGGTGTCCAATCCGTTCGGAAGGCTGTCGATCACGTCCTGCAAATTGGCCATATAGACGGCCTCCTGCACCTTCTCCTCGCTGATGTGGGGCAGACCGTACGTAATATTCTCCCGGATTGTTCCCGAGAACAGAAGATTATTCTGAAGCACGATGGCCAGCGACTGGCGATAGCGCTTCATGCTAAGCTCCGTCATCGGAATGCCGTCCACCTTGATGATTCCGCTCTGCGGCTTGTAGAACCCGATAATCAGATTCAGGATCGTCGATTTGCCCGAACCGGATTCGCCGACAAAAGCAATGGTCTCCCCTGCCCTGACTTCCAGCGAGAAATCCTCCAGCACATGGCGCTCCGATTCGGAGTAGCGGAAGCCCACGCCGCTGAATGAGTAGGCCCCCCGGATCGCATCGGGCTTGGTGCGTCCCCGGTACTCCTCCGTCTCGTTGGACATGAGCACCTCAGAGACGGAATGCAGCGATTCCAGACCCTTCACCAGGTTCGGATAGACATTGAGGATGGAGGTGACCGAGCCGATGATCATATTGAAGAATCCCTGATACATCACGATATCGCCGATTTCCATCATCCCCTTGTGGGCGAGGAAAGCCGTGAAGAACAGGCAGCCGGCCTGGAACAGCTGGAACACCACCCAGCTCGAAGAGCCGAAGTAGGCCTCCAGCACATCAAGCATATGTCCCCGCTGGCGGATGTTCTCCAGCGCGCTGTCCACTTTGCGGATCTCGACCTCTTCCAGCCCGTGCGCCCGGGTAACCGGAATCATCTCCACCGTCTCCGAGACCTTGCCGGACATTTCTTCGATATTGCGCCGCACTTCGTGATTGCGCTGCGACATCCGGCCCCGGAAGACCCGGACGAGATAGATGGATACGGGCGCCATGAGAATGAAGAACAAAGCCACAATCCGGCTGTGATACAGGGTCAGGCCGGTCACCACCGCCAGGTTGATTCCGGCCGGAATGACGGTCATCAGCATCTGGCGGGACAGGAAGTCGATCGCTTCGACGTCCCGCAGCACCTTGGACTGCATCTTTCCGGCGTTCATGTCGCCGTGATAGCCGAGCGAGAGCTGCTGGAGCTTGCGGACAAGCGAGCTGCGAAGCCCGGCTTCCACATGCCGCACCGCCTGGCTGATATACTTGATGTGCATCGTATGGGTAGGAATATTCTGAGCGATAACGATGAGAATAACCACCAGATTGATCCAGAATTCCCGCATGCCGTGTTCGTTCGGATAGCCGACGATATTAATGATGTTCGCCGTCACGACCGGCAGCACCCAGACAGGCGAAGTTTTGAGAATGTAGTACAGGGCGGACAGCGCTAGCTTGCGCGTATGCTCCCGGTAGAGGCGCCACAGAAGAGAGAACGGCTTCGGAGCGCTCTGTCCGGTCTGATCGGCCGCAAACCACTCGGTGTAGTCCAGGGTCGATTCGGTTTTTGCCATAGGATTCACTGCCTTCTTGTCTTATAATAGACTTCATGCCTTGGGCCCGGCCGGCCCGGCGGCATAAGGTAAAGACAGTATAGCCCTCCTCTGCGCAACCGGCCATCACATCATCGGTCCTGTTTGGAGAGGCGGGTTCACATAATCGGACACCTCCGCCGAGGGAGGAGCCGTCCAAGAAGAAGGAGGCTTGCGAATATGGAACCGGCAACCCGGGAGGAACAATTCTTTCCGCATGTCCGTTCGGACATCTGCCTGTACGCGCCCCACCGGCGCACGGTATGTGGAGGCTGGACCTGCGGCCTGCATGTACACCATATGATGTTTGAGTTTATTCTCGTGACCCGGGGAACGCTCAGCGCCTTTGCCGGGCATACGGCGCATACGCTGACAGCGGGCGATCTCTTTCTGGTGTCTCCAATGCAGCTCCACGGCTACCGTGCTCCGCTGGAGGAGGGCTGCTCCTTCGTCGCCGGGCATATCGGCGCCGAAGACGAAGAGCTGCTGGAACTGTTCGAGAGCGAGAACGCCTGCGCTTATCCAGCGGGTCATCCGCTGACCGAAGCGCTCTCTCCTTCCATTCTCGGGCTGTTCAACAAGCTCGAAGGACCGCGTCCGCCCCGCGTCTCTGCGGTCATGCTCGGGGTGCTGGAGATTATCGAGCGCATTCATGCCGGCTTCGCGGCCGAGGCCGCGCGCAAAAAGCCGGCTGCGCGCAGAGAGCCGGCCTATCTGATTGCCCGCGAGATCGAGCGGCTGCTGCGCCGCCCGCAGATGGACGGCGAGCCGTCTCCCGCTGTCGGCCCCGATGAGGCGGCGGGAGACTGGCTGGAAGACATCGCCCGGCGGCTCAACATCAGCCGCCGCCACTGCCACCGGCTGTTCCGCCAGGCCTATGGCATGTCCCCGAGACAGTATCTGATGATCCTCAAGCAGCAGGAAGCGATGCAGATGCTGGACAGCAGCACAGATACGGTGGAGCAGATCGCCTACCGGCTCGGCTATGTCAATGTCCAGAGCTTCATCCGCCAGTTCACGACCTGGGTCGGCTGCACGCCGGGCGCCTTCCGGCGCAACCGGCCGGATTCGGCGGAGTACTTTCCTCCGAGCCTGTCCGCTTCGCTGCCGGCAGTCCCGTCTACCGGTCGCGATCCGTCAGCTTGATCCCCCATACGGAATCCTTCCGGTTGGAAGCGACGAGCCGCAGTTCGGGCAGCCGGGGATCGCCCGGCGCATGCTTCTCGAGAAAAGCGCAGAAATGCGATCTCAGCCCGATCTCCAGGTCCAGCTTGTTGTATTCGTTCGGATGGCGCTCCATCTCAGCCAGAGCCGCCTCCCAGCGGCTCAGATCGCCGGGCTCCGATGTTCCCCGCTCCGTCCGGTCGGCCAGGGTCTTCAGTTCCGCATAGGCGCGCTTGACGCCGGGCGCGTACAGACGCTTCTGATTCAGCAGTGTGAGCAGCGCAACTACCAGCGCCAGGCCGCCCCACATGATCCATTTGTCCATTGATCGGCACTCCTTCCGTACCCGGTTACACGGGTATTCCCTCTCTATTATACCTAAGCGGAGAATGCCAAACAGCCCGGTTCTGCGCGAGCAGCCGGGCGGTTCAGGTTCAGAGGGGTTCAAGCGAACCCGGATCTTCGGGACTTCCCGGATTCCTGCCGCGCCTCGCTTAAGATTCCTGCTCCTCCCGGAGCATTTCCCGAAGCTGGCGTCTGTCGGCTTCCGCGGAGCGGTCCATCGCTTCAACGTCGTCGCGGTCCGCCTCGGCGGCGGAGAACTCGACATCTTCATTCCGGGCGGATGCCAGAAGCTTCATCTTCTCCGTACCGGTCTTCACTTTATCGTAGCGTTTAACCATTGCCCATTCCTCCGATTCCCGGCGCTTGTCTGCGCCTGACTAGATCATTCCGCCGGCTTCCTCAATGATGGACAGCGCCTGGTGAAAAGTCGATTCGTCGATAACGACGGTCAAAAGAACATTCCGTCCGGTCGGCCCGCCGGCCCCGCCGTCGCTCATCCCGCTGGCGCTGGGATCGGCCGCCGCCATAACGCCGGCGTCCACTTGACCCGTGGCTGCGGTCCCAAGCGTGGTGATCTGCCCATTGGCGGGGATATAAGCATCATTGAAGCCGCCGCTGTAGCGGCTGAAAGTATCGATGGACATATCGACTACGCGCATGGACTGGAGCTTGCGGGAGACGCTCTCCGCCTCTTCGGGACTTTTGAAATATGCCAATATGCTTTTCTCGGCCATCCTGTATAACGCGTCCTCTCTGAATAAGACTCGGCTCTAGGCCTGACTCCCTCCTAGCGTGCGCATGAGACCGGCAATTTATCCGCAACGCCTGCCCGGGCCGGATCGCCTTCCCCCGAAATGCCCCCAAAAAAACAGCCTCTCCCTAAGGAGAGGCTGCGAGTCCGATTCATACAGGCTTTGCTTATGGCCCTTCCGTCCGTCAATCGCCGCGGAATGCCCGCTTCATCCGGTCAAAGAAAGACTGCTCCTGTTCATGCGTCTCTTCGCCGTTGAGCGAGGCGAACTGGCGCAGAAGGTCCTTCTGCTCGTCGCTCAGCCGGCTAGGCGTTACGACGACCACGCGGACATGCTGGTCGCCGCTGCCGGTTCCGCGCAGGCGCGGAACGCCCTTGCCTTTGAGTCGGAAGAACGTGCCCGTCTGGGTGCCTGCCGGTATCTTAAGCTTGACCTTCTCGGTCAGCGTCGGAATCTCAATCTCGTCGCCGAGCGCCGCCTGGGCGAACGTCAGCGGCACTTCGCAGAGAATGTCGTCGTTCTCGCGCACGAAGAAATCATGCGGCTTTACCCGGATAATAATGTACAGATCGCCGGAAGGGCCGCCGCGCAGGCCGCCTTCGCCTTCGCCGCTCATGCGGAGCTGGGCGCCGTCGTCGACACCCGCCGGAATCCGCACATGGATTTTACGCTGCTTCTTGACCTTCCCCGCTCCGCCGCAGGTGTGGCACTTCTCCTTGATGATCTTGCCGGTGCCGCCGCAGTTGGAGCAGGAACGGCGGTTGACCATCCGACCCAGCGGCGTGTTCTGTACAACCTCCTGCTGGCCGCTGCCGTGGCAGACGCCGCAGACCTGCGGCTTCGTTCCCGGCTTGGCGCCGGTGCCGAAGCAGGTATCGCAGTCCTCGGTCCGCGGAATGGTAATATCGGTTTCTTTGCCGAAGACCGCTTCCTTGAACTCGATCGTCATCGTATACTGCAGATCGTTGCCCCGCTGCGGAGCATTCGGATCGCGCCGGCCGCCGCCGCCGAAGAACATATCGAAGATATCGCCGAGACCGCCAAAATCGCCGCCGCCGAAGCCGCCGCCCATTCCCTGGTTCGGATCGATGTGCCCGTACTGGTCGTAACGGGCCCGCTGCTGTCCGTCGCTGAGGACATCATAGGCTTCCTTGACTTCCTTGAACTTGGCCTCGGCGTCCGGCGCTTTGTTCACGTCCGGATGGTACTGGCGCGCCAGCTTCCGGTAGGCCTTCTTGATTTCGTCGTCCGAAGCGCCTTTGTCTATGCCCAGCACCTCATAGTAATCCCTCTTGTCCGCCATCGGTCCTCACCTCCGTTTCCCCTTGCATTCTGTTCAACCTGTGCACTTTGCCTGCAATCAAGCAAAAACGGCTGCACCGTCCCGGTAAGGGACGGCAACCGTTTTGTCGAAATCGGCCTACGCTCCGCGCCCTGGCGCGTCCGGTCGGCTTATTTCTTGTCTTGGTCGTCCACGACTTCGTAGTCGGCGTCGACGACATTGTCTTTCTTCGCTCCGGCCTCGCCTGCCGCTTCGGCTCCAGCGCCTTCGGCCTGGGCTGCCTGCTCATACAGCTTCACAGAGAGCTGCTGTACCACTTCGGTCAGCGCTTCGACCGCTGCGTTGATCTCTTCCAGATTGTCGGTTCCTGCGGCTTCCTTCAGCTTATCCTTCGCGGCATTGGCCTTCTCGACTTCGGAAGCATCGGCCTTGTCGCCGAGGTCCTTGATCAGCTTCTCGGTGGAGTAGATGAGCTGGTCGGCGTTGTTCTTCGCTTCCACCAGTTCCTTGCGCTTGCGGTCTTCTTCCGCATGCAGCTCGGCATCCTTCATCATCTGTTCCACTTCGGCGTCGCTCAGGCCGCTGGAAGACGTAATCGTAATCTTCTGGCTCTTGCCGGTTCCCTTATCGGTAGCCGATACGTTGACAATCCCGTTGGCATCGATGTCAAAGGTAACTTCGATCTGCGGTACGCCGCGCGGTGCCGGCGGAATGTCGTTCAGCATGAATTTGCCCAGCGTCTTGTTGCCGCTTGCCATCTGGCGTTCGCCCTGCAGGACGTGGATTTCCACGCTCGGCTGGTTGTCGGCAAAGGTGGAGAACACCTGCGACTTGCTGGTCGGAATCGTTGTGTTGCGCTCAATCATCTTCGTGAACACGCCGCCTGCGGTCTCAATGCCCAGGGACAGCGGCGTTACGTCGAGCAGCACGACGTCTTTGACGTCGCCTGTCAGCACGCCAGCCTGAACGGCAGCGCCCAGAGCAACCACTTCGTCCGGGTTAACGCCCTTGTGCGGCTCTTTGCCCGTCAGGCGTTTGATCGCTTCCTGAACAGCCGGAATACGGGTCGATCCGCCGACCAGCACGATGCGGTCGAGATCGGCCGGGGTCATGCCGGCATCGGTGAGCGCCTGGCGTGTCGGTCCGAGTGTGCGTTCTACCAGATCGGCGGTCAGCTCATCGAATTTCGCGCGGGTCAGGTTGACTTCCAAGTGCTGCGGCACGCCGTCGACCACGGTGATGAACGGCAGCGATACCGTAGTGGTCAGCACGCCGGACAGTTCTTTCTTCGCCTTCTCGGCGGCATCCTTCAGGCGCTGTACAGCCGCCTTGTCTTTGCCCAGGTCAATGCCCTGTTCCTTCTTGAACTCGGCAACCAGGTAATCGATGATCTTCTGGTCGAAGTCGTCGCCGCCGAGGCGGTTGTCGCCGCTGGTCGCTTTAACTTCAAAGAAGCCGTCGCCCAGTTCCAGAATGGAGACGTCAAAGGTGCCGCCGCCCAGGTCATAGACGAGGATCGTCTGATCTTCGGCTTTTTCCAGGCCGTAGGCCAGGGCCGCAGCCGTCGGTTCGTTCACGATGCGCAGCACTTCGAGACCGGCAATCTTGCCGGCGTCCTTGGTCGCTTGACGCTGGGCGTCGTTGAAGTAGGCCGGTACCGTGATAACCGCCTGCGTCACCGTCTGGCCGAGGTAAGCTTCGGCGTCGGATTTCAGCTTCTGCAGAATCATAGCGGAAATTTCCTGAGGAGAATATTCCTTGCCGTCGATGTTCTCTTTGTGGTTCGTGCCCATGTGGCGCTTGATCGAAATGATCGTGCGGTCCGGGTTCGTGATCGCCTGGCGCTTCGCCGTCTCGCCGACGATGCGTTCGCCGTCCTTCTTGAAGCCTACAACCGAAGGAGTCGTGCGCGCGCCTTCCGGGTTAGGGATAACGACGGCTTCGCCGCCTTCCATTACAGCCACGCAGGAGTTGGTGGTTCCCAAGTCAATGCCGATAACTTTGCTCACTGTGATTGCCTCCTAAAAGTTTTTACGGAGCTTATGCTTCCTGAATTTACTTCGCAGTAAAAACTGCTTCGAAAGCATAGACCAAGTTTTTACGGAGCTATGCTTCCTGTATTTACTTCGCAGTAAAAACTGCTTCGGAAGCATAAACCAAGTTTTTACGGAGCTTATGCTTCCTGAATGTACTTCGCAGTAAAAACTGCTTCGAAAGCATAAACCAAGTTTTTACGGAGCCTATGCCCAAGCCCTTAAACGCTGACTTTGACCATGGCCGGACGAAGCACTTTATCCTTCAGCAGGTAGCCCTTCTGGACTTCCTCCGTTACGATGCCTTCTTCATGCTCCTCGCTCTCCACCTGCATAATCGCCTGGTGGAATTCCGGGTTGAACGGTTGTCCTGCCGCTTCCATCACGGTCAGGCCTTCCGACTTCAACACGCCGTCCAGTTGACGGAAAATCATGTTCACGCCCTTGGCGAACGCTTCGGACTCACTTCCGGCCGGCGCTGTCGCAAGCGCCCGTTCAAAGTTGTCCAGAACGGGAAGCAGCTCGGTCACGAGCTTGGCCGTTGCGTACTGGGCCAGCTCTTCCTTCTCTTTCTGCGTGCGCCGGCGGAAATTATCATAGTCGGCCTGCACCCGCAGCAGACGGCCCTGGCTCTCCTCCACCAGCGCCTGAAGGCGCCGGCTCTCTTCCGAAGCTGCATTCGCAGCCGCCGGTTCGGCTTCAGAAGCCGCTTCTGCCGTCTCTATCGCTTCGGCCTGATCGGCCGCCGTTTCCTCATTCACAGCGGCATTGCCTTCCATTTCTCCGGCAACGCCTGTCTCTTGAACCTGTTCCTCTTTCAAGTCTGTTCACCTCCTTAGAATGCGTCACCGCTGTCTATCAGACACACTAAACTCACTTATACCAGTGTGCCAGCATCGCTGTCAAATTTTGCGAGAGTGCGTTCATAATGCCCATCACGCGGGCGTACTCCATCCGGGTCGGCCCCAGGATGCCGATGCTGCCCACCGCCTGGCCGTCCAGCGAATACGTGGCGGTAATCAGGCTGCAATTGGCAAAAGCCTCATGGTCGTTCTCGGTGCCGATCCGCACCTGAATGCCGGAGTTCGCCGGCGCCGGGGTCAGAAGCTTCAGCAGCGTCGGCCGCTCTTCCAGAAGGTCGAGAATATCCTTGACCTTGTCGACATCCTTGAATTCGGGCTGGGTCAGCATATTGGTCGTGCCGCTCAGGTATACGCGCTGCTCGCTATCGTTGTCCAGCGCCGCATCCAGCATGCCCATCAGCTCTTCGTAATGCGTAATATGCCGCTGCATCTCTTCGGCCAGCTCGTTGTAGAGCCGGGTCTTCAGCTTATAAAGAGGAACCCCGACGAGCCGGCGGTTCAGCATATTGACCATCTTCTCCATCTCGGAGAGCGAGATTTCCGGAGGAACGCTGACCGTCCGGTTCTCGACCTGCCCGGTGCTGGTTACAATGATCGCCACCGCCGTCCGGTCATCCAGAGGCAGCAGCTGGAAATGGCGCAGAGAAGTATGAAAAACCTCCGGTCCCAGCAGGATGGAAGTGTAGTTCGTCATATTGGACAGAATCAGAGCCGCGTGCTGGATCACCTGTTCCGTTTCGTTCAGCTTCTCGGCAAAAAAAGACCGGATCGTTCCGGCTTCGTCCAGCTCCGCCGCGCTTCCGGGAACGAGATGATCGACATAATAGCGGTAGCCCTTGTGCGAAGGAATCCGGCCCGCCGACGTATGCGGCTGCTCCAGATATCCGAGCTCTTCCAGGTCCGCCATTTCATTGCGGATAGTAGCGGGACTGTATCCGACATCTCCGCGTTTGGAGATGCTTCGCGACCCTACCGGCTCGGCCGAACGAATATAGTCGTCAACAATCGCATTCAGTATCATTCTCTGACGTTCGGTTAACATTAGCATTCCCTCCCGGCGGTTGTCGTTATCCATTTCGTTAGCACTCATCGAAGACGAGTGCTAACCGCTACTACAAAAATACCAAATTCCAGGCTGCATTGTCAAGCGCAGACACGAATGCAGCACGGGAATTCGGCGTATAATTGCGCGGGTCTTTCGGACAGGGCGAAGCCCTCCTTCTTCGGGGAAGGGAGGGGCTTCCAACGTCCGCAGCTACCGACGGTTCTTCAGCCGCATCTTCTAGGAAGAGGCTGATTCTTCGCGCCGGAACCGGAAGAGCTTGACCAGCTCCATCAGCACAACGGCGCCGAGCGCGAGTCCGGCTGCGGGCAGCCAGTGCTCCATGGCGAAGTCACCGGGAATCGAGAAGAACCGGCGGATGCCCGGCAGTACCGTCAAGCCGTACAGCAGCAGGCAGACGGCAACCGCGCCCAGCACATACTTATTGGCCAGAAATCCGGCCTGTACAGACGTCTGCGAATTGGACCGGGCGGCGAACGTCTGCAGCGTGCGCGCCAGAATCAGCGTGGTGAACGCCATGGCGACGCTGATCTCGGATGAATAGCCGAGTCCGATCGCCTGGGAAGCAATGACGGCTGCACCGATTAAGAGACCGCGGATCAGCACGACGCGCAGCGTCCCTCCGGCGAACAGCCCTTCCTTGATATCACGCGGCCGGCGGTTCATAACGTCGGGCTCCGCTTTCTCCAGGCCCAGCGCAATCGCGGGCAGCGAATCGTTCACGAGATTGATGAAGAGAAGCTGAATGGCCGTGAACGGGTTGATCCAGTCCATCAGAAGCGCGAAGAGGATGGCGAGGATCGCGCCGAGATTGCCGGCGAAGAGGTAGGCGATCGCCTTTTTGATATTGTCAAAAACAGTCCGCCCCACGCTTACCGCCTGGACGATTGAGACAAAGTTGTCGTCCGCCAGAATCATCGCGGCCGCATCCTTGGCGACATCGGTGCCGCTGCCCATGGCCACGCCGATGTCGGCCTGCTTCAGCGCCGGAGCATCGTTGACGCCGTCGCCGGTCATGGCCGTTATCTTGCCTTTGCGCTGCCAGGCGCGGACGATCCGGATCTTGTTCTCCGGCGATACGCGGGCGTAGACGCCGATGGATTCCAGCTTCCGGTCCAGTTCTTCGTCGCTCATCGCGTCCAGCTCCTGGCCCGTTACGGCAATTTCCCCCTCGCCCATCAGACCGATGTCGCGTCCGATCGCCTGGGCGGTCGTCTTATGGTCGCCGGTTATCATGATCGTCCGGATGCCCGCGCGGTTCGCCTCTTCGATTGAACCGTAGACCTCTTCGCGGGGCGGGTCGATCATGGCTGTCAGTCCGACCAGCACTAGGCCCCGCTCATCTTCGGGTCCGACATCCGCGCTGTTGTCTTCGGCCCGCTTGTACGCATAGGCCAGCACCCGGAGCGCCCTCGACGAGAACGCCTCGTTCGCTTCCACGAATCCGCGCCGCAGTTCTTCGGTCAGCGGCGCTTCTTCGCCGTTCAGGAAGACCCGGTCGCAGCGGTTGAACAGCACATCGGGTCCGCCCTTGGTCAGCAGCGTCTTCCTGCCTTCGAATGTATGCACCGTCGTCATCAGCTTGCGGTCGGAATCGAACGGCACCTCGGCCTCGCGGGGGAAGTTCTCCCGAATCTCCCGGTAGTCCCGGTTCCGGCTGTCGCTGAACGCAATCAGCGCCACCTCAGTCGGATCGCCGAGCTGCTTGCCCTCTTCATTGATATGCGAATCATTGCACAGCACGGCGATATGCAGCAGCCGCCGCTCCGCCTCGGACCATTCCTCCTGCTTGTCGGAGAACAGATGATGCCCGGCCTGGGGCAGATAATAATCCACGACCGTCATCTGATTCTGGGTCAGCGTGCCGGTCTTGTCCGTACAGATCACCCCCGCCGAACCGAGCGATTCCACCGCCGGCAGCCGCCGGATGATCGCGTGCCGCTTGGCCATCTTGCTTGTGCCGACCGACAGGACAATGGTCACAATCGAGGACAGGGCTTCCGGGATGGCGGCAACGGCCACCGCCACGGCGAACATCAGCGCGTCCAGGATGGCGGGCATGAGATCGCCGCCGTCCGACGAGAGCCAGACGCGCAGCGCCTGGACGCCGAAGATCACAATGCACAGCAGCAGGATGGCGATGCCGAGCTTTTTGCCGAAATCCTCAAGCTTGCGCTGCAGCGGCGTCTGCTTCGCCTCCGCACTCTCGATCAGTCCGGCGATCTTGCCGATCTCGGTGCCGCTTCCCGTCTCGGTAACGATCAGCCGGCCCCGGCCGTAGACGATCAGCGAACCGCTGAAGACCAGATTGCGCCGGTCGCCGAGCGGCACCTCCTCCGCAATCGGTTCAACGATCTTGTCGACCGGCTCGGATTCTCCCGTCAGCATCCCCTCTTCGACGCGCAGGCTCTCCGCTTCCAGCAGCCGTCCGTCCGCGGGCACGTAGTCCCCGGCTTCCAGAAGCACAACATCGCCCCGCGCCAGCTCCCGGGCGGGAAGCCGCAGCGTCTCTCCGCCGCGTCTCACCTTGGCTTCCGGCGCGGCCATCTTCCGGAGCGCATCCAGCGAACTCTCGGCCTTCAAGGTCTGCACGACGCTGATGACCGCGTTCAGCACCAGCACGCCTGCGATGATCAGTGATTCGGCCGCATGCCCAAGCGCGATCTGCACGCCGGCTGCAACCAGCAGCACGATGACGAGCGGATCGCGGAAGTTCTCCGCGAACAGCTTCCATACCGGAACCCGGCTCGCCCCCTTGAGTTCGTTATATCCCTGTTCTTCCAGCCTCCGCTGCGCCTCATCGCTGCTGAGACCCTGGTCGGCGCTGCCGAGCGCCTCCAGCACCTCGGCGGATGTACGGCGGTAATATTCCATCTGACGCACGCACCTTTCCGTAGATTCTCCCTGGCTTAACGCATGTTGACCCTATTCTGTCCACCCTCTTTATTATTACCCGCCCGGCTCAACATGATCTTCTCTGCGGCGCACCGGCTGAATGGATGCGAACAAAGCCCTCTTCCGGTATCCACGGAAGAGGGCTTTGGCGAACATATGACATAGACCGACCGGCACCAGGCGGCAGAGCGCCGGACCGGACGGCTCACGAATTCTCGGGAATTTCGCTAGGACAACAGCTTCAGCACAGCGATTTCATCGCAGGCATGCTGCTTCGGACAGTTGACGCAATCGGTCCAGACCTTTTCGGGGAATATCTCTTTATCCACGACCCGGAATCCGTTCTTCAGGAAGAAGCTTACGGCGTAGGTGAGAGCCATAATCTTCGGGATGCCCTGCTTGCGGGCTTCCTCGGTCAATTTCTCCACGATCAGGGAGCCGATTCCAAGTCCTTTGCATTCTTCGCGCAGACCCAGCGAGCGAATCTCGACCAGATCGCTGCCCAGACGGCAGAGCGAACCGCAGCCGACCACCTTCCCGTTCACCTCGGCAACGACGAAGTGACGGAGCTGGCGCCTGAGAGCTTCCCGGGATCTGGGCAGCATAATTCCGCGCTGCGCATATTCCTCGATCATCAGGTACAGCGGCTCGATATCCTCCACGGTTGCATTGCGGCATACCGCGGCGTTCGGGACAGTTGGCAGCGTCTTGGGCTTTGCAAGCACTTGTCTTCACTCCCTCGTCAAATACTATGAATAAATATACATCACAGTGTATGACAATTCAAGCGGTAATTCAAAATTAAATCTCTTCAACCGTCCCGACGAACTCGCCGAATACGTCGTTGCCGAACAGAATTCCCTTGCTGCTGAGCCGGTAGGTGCCCCCTTCGCGCTCCAGCAGCCCGGCGCTTACCAGCTTATGCAGCTGCGGGCCAAAAATATCCTCCACCGGCCGCCCGAACTGCGCTTGGAAGTCCTCGCCGCAAATCCCGTCCAGCATACGCAGCCCGACCATCATGAAATCCTCCATCGCTTCAGCTTCCGGTACGGCATGCGTCTCCAGCCGCGGCAGCCCCGAGCGGCAGGCTTCATTGTACGGATTGACTCCCTTGATGTTGACATGCCGCAGACGCTTCGCATAGCCGTGCGCTCCCGCACCGAGTCCGTAATAATCGCGGTTGCGCCAATAGGCAATGTTGTGGCGGCTCTCCTTGCCCGGCTTGGCAAAATTGCTGATTTCGTACTGCTTGTATCCGGCCGCGGCCATCTCTTCCATCAGGAGCTGATACATCCGCAGCTCGTCCTCTTCATTGGGCAGCGGCAGCTGGTTCTTGTTGAACAGGGTGTGGAACAGCGTATTCTCTTCCACCTTCAGACTGTAGATGGAGTAATGGGGCAGATCCAGCGCCAGCGCCCGGCGGACGCTCTCGGCCAGCATATCGACCGTCTGGTTCGGCAGGCCGAACATGAGGTCGATCGAGAGATTGTTCAGACCCGCCGCCCGGGCATTCTCCAAGCTGCGGTAGACATCGTCGGTATTGTGAATCCGCCCGATTCCGCCCAGCAGATCGTTCTGGAAGGCCTGCACGCCGAAGCTGACGCGGTTGACGCCCCCCTCCTTCATCACGGCCAGCTTGTCCGGATCGGTCGTTCCCGGGTTCGCTTCCATCGAGAACTCGATATCTTCGGCCCAGTCCGGAAAATGCCTGCGGACACTCGCCAGGAAGAACGCCATCTCGTCGGGCTTCAGCACCGTCGGCGTACCGCCGCCGACAAAGATGCTGCGGATCGTCCCCGGCGGGTTGTCCCGGACCGTCAGCTCCATCTCGCGGTCCAGCGCCCGCAAATAGTCCATGACCGGCTGATCCTTCAGCACATAGGAATTAAAATCACAATAGAAGCATTTATTCGTGCAGAACGGAATATGAATATAGACCGCTTCCGGCGGGGAGCCGGCGGGCCGTTGCGTTTGGCTTACGGAATTCATGGGATTCCCTCCTTCGGGATTATCGGTGGTGGTCTTTCTGCCAAAAAGAAAAAGGAAGCCTGACGGCTTCCTCGTGCCTGCGGCGCTCAGCTATTCGTCGATCTTCAGAACCGCCATAAAGGCTTCCTGCGGCACCTCGACGCTGCCGACCTGCTTCATCCGCTTCTTGCCTTCCTTCTGCTTCTCCAGCAGCTTCCGCTTACGCGAGATATCGCCGCCGTAGCACTTGGCAAGCACGTTCTTGCGCATGGCCTTGACGGTCTCGCGGGCGACTACCTTCGTGCCGACGGATGCCTGGATCGGCACCTCGAACATCTGGCGCGGGATAATGCCGCGCAGCTTCTCGCAGATAATCCGGCCCCGGTTATAGGCCCGGTCGCGGTGAACGATGAACGACAGCGCATCCACCTGCTCGCCGTTCAGCAGAATGTCCATCTTCACCAGATTGGACTGGCGGTATCCGGAGATTTCGTAGTCGAACGAAGCATAACCCTTCGTTCCCGATTTCAGCTGGTCGAAGAAGTCGTAGACGATCTCCGACAGCGGGATCTGATACGTAATGGTAACGCGCGTCGTGTCCAGGTACTCCATATTGACGAATTCGCCGCGCTTGTTCTGGCACAGCTCCATGACCGTTCCGACATAGTCGTTCGGGACGATGATCGCGGCTTTCACAAAAGGCTCTTCGACATAGTCGATCTTGCCGACTTCCGGGTAGTTCGACGGGTTGTCGATCTGAAGCTCTTCCCCGTTCGTCAGCTTGATGCGGTAGATTACGCTCGGCGCGGTCGTAATCAGCGGAATATTGAACTCGCGCTCGATCCGCTCCTGGATAATCTCCATATGCAGCAGGCCGAGGAAGCCGCAGCGGAAGCCGAAGCCGAGCGCGCTCGACGTCTCCGGCTCGAAGCTAAGGGAAGCGTCGTTGAGCTGGAGCTTCTCCAGCGCTTCGCGCAGGTCGTTGTAATCGGAAGTCTCGATCGGGTACAGGCCGCAGTAGACCATCGGATTGATCTTCCGGTAACCCGGAAGCGGCTCGGGTGCCGGAGTTTTGGCGTCCGTAACCGTATCGCCGACCCGGGTATCGCCCACATGCTTGATGCCGGCCACAATGAAGCCGACGTCTCCGGGAAGCAGCTCTTCCACAATGCTCATTCTCGGCATGAACGCTCCGACTTCGATAACCTCGAACGACTTGTCGGTCGCCATCATCTTGATCTTCGAACCCGCGCGGATGCTGCCGTCCACCACCCGGACGTAGACGATAACGCCCTTGTACGGATCATAGTGGGAGTCGAAGATCAGCGCTTTGAGCGGGTTGTCCATGCTTCCGCTCGGAGGCGGAACCTGCTTGACGACCTGCTCCAGAATCTCCTTAATGCCGATGCCCGCTTTGGCCGAAGCCAGAACCGCTTCGCTCGCATCAAGGCCGATGACATCCTCGATCTCCTGCTTCACCCGTTCGGGATCGGCGCTCGGCAGATCGATCTTGTTGATAACCGGCAGAATCTCCAGGTTGTTGTCCAGCGCCAGATACACGTTGGCGAGCGTCTGGGCTTCAATCCCCTGGGCGGCATCGACAACGAGCAGCGCGCCTTCGCAGGCGGCAAGGCTCCGCGATACTTCGTACGTGAAGTCCACATGTCCCGGGGTATCGATCAGGTTTAGCAGATACTCCTGCCCGTCATCGGCCTTGTAACCGAGCCGGACGGCCTGCAGCTTGATCGTAATCCCCCGTTCGCGTTCCAGATCCATCTGGTCCAGCACCTGCTCCTGCATCTCACGGGAGCTGAGGGCGCCCGTATATTCCAGAATCCGGTCGGCCAGCGTCGATTTGCCATGGTCTATATGTGCGATAATCGAGAAATTGCGGATTTGTTGTTGTCTCTTCTGAACGTCAGTCATTCCTTACCCCCACAGACAGCCTGTTGTTAATCCCCTTATTATATCAGCAGAGCCTGCGCCCAGCAATCCCGAAGGGCGGGAGCCGTCATTCTCCGGAGTCGAACAGGGATACAATCCAGCGGATGCCCGCGCGCGAGGCGTCCTGAAGCAGTCCGGCCGTCTTGTCGGCCAGCACATCGACCGGCGGCTCCGGCGCTTCCGGCACGAGAATCTGGCCGGGGGTCAGCGCCGCTTCCTTCCCGGAAGGCAGTCCGCCGCCTCCGGGGTCCGGCAGCACGGTCTGCCCGCCGGAGGACTTGGCACTCTCCGGCGAAACGGCCGTTCCCGCGCCGGAGCTTCCGGTCCCGGCTGCGGCTGTTCCCGCGGCCCCGGCACTTCCGGACGGCAGAAGCGTTACCGGAATGTACAGGTAGCCGCCCCCGCCGTCCGGCTCGACCCGGTAGCCGGTCACGGCCCCGGTTCCGGCCGCCGGGGCTGCGGCGGCCGGTTGATTCCCGGCGGGCAGCACGCGGTAGCCCGGCACCGGGGAAGAGACGGCGGCTTTCCCGCCGCCGAACTGCATGCCCACCAGAACGCCGATCCCGATCCACAGGCCGAGTACGGCGATTTTTTTGCCAGCCCGGTTCATATCCGTTCCTCCCTCTTCTTCTAATTGGCGGGTGCATCCGCCTTCTGGGCCTCATGGCCGCTCCAGTAGACATCGGCAATGGCTTCGCCCAGCGCGTCTGCCGTCCGCTTCAGTTCTTCCTTCGTACTGTCAACGCCGCCGATCTCGATCAGCACGCTGTTGGGAGACAGCGACTGATTGTACTCGCCGTTGCCCTGCGCCGAAGTCTTTCCCCAGATGCCGCGCGAAATTCCGGGATACTGCTTCTCCAGCCGCTGATGAATCGCGTTGGCGAACGCTTCATTCTTCTTCCAGTCCTTGTTCTCGTGGCCGAGAATGAAGTAGATCTGCGCATAGGACTGCCCGCCGATTACCGTTGTCGTCTTGTCGTGGCGCTGGGAGTCCCGGTGAATGTCGATCATCTCGTCCAGCTCGCCGTTGGCCGCCATCGCCGATTTGACCGTCATCCGGGAGTATTTATAGGAGAAATTCCAATTGTAGTCCGGCATCGTAGAGGCATAATCCTGCGTGGAATGCAGCGTGCCGATGCCTCTCTTCTCCAGGACGGAGGCGACATAGGAGCCGACCAGCATGACATTCCGGTCGGGATCGGCCGAGCTTGGATTGTCGCTTGCCGTTCCGAGCAGCGGATTATAAGACTCTCTTGCATGGGAATGGTAGATGAGCACCCGTTTGATTGCCGGATCGCCTTCGCCGCCGCTTCCGGCGCCGCCTTGGCCCTGGCTGTCCGGGGCGGCTGATTCGGCCGGCTGCCCGGACGGCTCCGGGGACGATGCGGCCGCTGCCGGGTCAGGGGACGATGCAGGGTCAGTCGACGGCGCAGGATCCGGGGCGGCCTGTCCGCCGGTTCCCGGATGATAATCGGCCGGAGCGCCGCCCGCCCCGCCCGAACCCCGGCGAAGCAGCACCGGATCGTCGGCGGCCAGACCCGGAACTTCGCGGGCAATCAGGCTCTTGGGATCGGAAGGATTGATGCTGGTCAGCATCTCCAGCACAAAGGCCGTTACTTTGTTCCCCGACAGCGCCGAACCCTCTTTCGCCTTCGGGAGATGCGCCACCTCCATGCCGAGCATCTCCTTGAAGAACCCGCCGGACAGCGAAGCGGCCAGACCCTGCATCGACGGCAGGGGGGACGGGTTCAGCTTGTGCCCGGCCGCTCCTCCCGCACCCAGCAGAACGAAGAAGAGCAGGGAGCCCGCCGAGAGCAGCAGCAGCGTCCGTCCCAAAGCCAGCATGTCCAGGAAGCGGCTGCGCAGCCGCGCCAGGTTCCAGAGTTGAAACCAGTGTCTGTTCATTATCGTTATGTCCTCCTTGCACCCTCTGTAATCTCTTATACTCCCAATCTATGAGGAAGAGGAGAACGATAGAACAGATTCGCCTGCAAAAAGAGACAGGCCGTCATCCCGAAATGTCCCCGGAAGTCCGGCCTGTCCTGTACCCGGATTACGCCGCGCCTTCGCCGCAGCGCCGCCTGTGGTCAGTGCGTATACGCCCCGACATTGCCGGGATCGACGGCTTCATGAAGCGCAGCGTTGAGGCCGCTCGCCACGACATTCGCAATATCTTCAATAAACTCGTCAATCTCTTTCGGCGTAACGATGAGGTCATGTCCGAGCGGCTCCAGCACTTCCTTGACCAGCGAGAGCCGTTCCTGCTCGGAGATGTCGTTGAGCAGGCCCATGATCCGCTTCGTGTGCGGCGCTCCCGTTCCGCCGAAATGCGAGCTCATCATCTCCAGCACATTGTTGACGATGGTGGAGGCGTAGCAGACCGTCGGAACGCCAATGGCGATGCACGGAACGCCGAGAACTTCCTTCGTCAGCCCCCGGCGCTTGTTCCCGATGCCCGAGCCGGGATGAATGCCGATGTCGGCAATCTGGATCGTCGTGTTGACCCGTTCCAGCGAACGAGAGGCCAGCGCGTCGATGGCAATAACGGCCGCGGGCTTCGTTCGTTCGACAATCCCCTGGACGATATCGCTGGACTCGATCCCGGTCAGCCCGAGCACGCCGGGCGCAATGGCGCTGACGTTCCGGTAGCCGGGAGAGACCTGATCCGGCACCAGCTCATAGAACTGGCGGGTAATCAAGGCGTTCTCCACGACGAGCGGACCGAGGGAATCGGGCGTCACATTCCAGTTGCCGAGGCCGACGATCAGTACAGGCGCATCCTTGCCGATGCCGATCCGGGCCATGAACTCCTCGAATTCGCGGGCGAACGCCTCGGCGACCTTCTGCTGAAGGCCGGTGTCTCCGGTGCGCAGACCGGGCACTTCCAGCGTCACATAGTTGCCGAGGCTGCGGCCGATCGCCTGCGAACCTGCGGCGGTTGTAACGCTGAGCCGGGTGATGGTAATGCCGTCCGCTTCCTCTACATTCTCGTTAACTCCGGGAATGGTACGGGCTCCGCCCCGGGCCGCCAATTCCCGCGCTTCGATGGCAAGATCCGTGCGAACGCCGTACAGGCTCAAATCAAGCTGCATTCCAGTCAGCCTCCTTGGATTAGGGTTGTTTCTATTGTGCGGGAAGGAAGGAGCATTTATACAGGGGAGGAAAGAAGGGAAGCCGCTGATTTTTCAGGAGATAACCACGGTTTGCTTGTTGCATTTTGGGAAGGCGCATGCTAAACTATTTTAAGTTGTGAGTCACAGAGATTTGTACTGCCTTACAGGAGGTGAATGCAATGCCAAACATTAAATCCGCGGTTAAACGCGTCAAGACGACCGAAAAACGCCGTGCCCTGAACGCTTCCCAGAAGTCTGCGCTTCGTACAGCTGTTAAAGCAGCCGACGTTGCTCTGCAAGGAACGGAAGTAGAAACCGCTCAGGTTGCTTTCCAGGCTGCTTCCAAGAAGCTGGACAAGGCCGTTACTAAAGGTCTGGTTCACAAGAATGCGGCTGCCCGCAAGAAATCCCGCCTGGCGAAGAAACTGAACGCTCTTAAGGCGCAAGCCTAAGAAGCTATCATAATGAACAGATGAAGAACCTGAACGCCTTCCTTCCGGAAAGCGGTCAGGTTTTTTTGTGCTATTCGGGAACAAAAAAAGACCGTCCTGCCGACGGTCCCCTTTTGCGAGGCAGGACATCCTCCTTCAATCCGCAGCGGTTCCCTGCGGAGCCAGCCGCAGAATGAACAGCTCCAGGCCAAGCACCTTATCCACGCCGCCGGTCTTCATCTGATAATCCAGATCCGCCAGCCGGCTTAAGATATCGCGAAGCTGGCCGGCCCCGAACTTGCGGGCCTGCTCGCCCGCCAGCTTCACCGCATAGGGATGAACGCCGATCTGGGAAGCGATCTGGCCTTGGGCATAGCTCTGGGCCGACAGCTCTTTGACTTGGAGTATAATCCGGAACTGCCGCGTAATCAGCGCGGCAATCTTGATCGGTTCCTCCTTCTGCTTCAGCAGCTCGTGGAGCATATCCAGCGCCTGATCCAGCCGGAGCGCGGCAATATGCTCGACGAGCGCAAATACATTCTGCTCCATTCCTTTGGCCACCAGACTCTCGACCGCCGCCGCATCCACCGTTCCGCCGGTTCCCGCGAACAGGCACAGCTTGTCCATCTCGGCCGTCAGCCCCTGAAGCCCGGTCCCGGCGCTTGCAATCAGCGCTTCGGCCGCACCGCTGGCGGCCTGGCAGCCCCGGCTGGCGATGCCCCGCTCCACCCAGCGCAGCAGTTCCTCCGCGCCGAGCGGATTGAACGCCAGCACCGTGCCCGCGGTCTTCATCGTTTTGACAATTTTCTTGCGCTCATCGAGCTTGTCGCTGTTCACTAGGAACACCAGGACGCTGAAGTCGGCCGGCGCATTCAGGTAATCCTGAAGCGCCTCGATCCGGTGGTCCAGCTTGGCGTTCTCCTTGCCTGAGGTGAAGAGGGCCGCATCCCGCACCAGCAGCAGCTTACGGGGGACCATGAACGGCACCGTCTCAGCCTCCTCCACCACCGCCTGGATCGGCGTCTCCGAGAGATCGAACGGAATGACCGCGAAATCCCGGTCTTCCTTGGAAATCAGTTGTTCCTCCAGAAACTGGACGAATTCATTCATACGAAACTTCTCGCTGCCGTACAGGCAGTATACCGGCGATATCCGGCCTTGTCTGATGTCTTTGGCCGCGCTTTTGGCATCCAAACTGCTTCACGTCCTTTGCTTGCCGCACCTCGGGCGGCCACTCTTCTCTATCCAGTGTACCACAAGCCTCCCTCACCGGCACCGTCCCGCCCGCTCCCCCGGACACGCGAAGGAACCCGGACGGAAAGTCCGGGCTCCTTCTATTCTGGACGGATCATCTATATAAACGGGTGCGGGCAGGCTCTAGAAACCGCTCCGCCGCCGGTCATACCAAGGGTTCCCGCGCACTTGACGCCGCCCTGTATGTCCCGTCCTTCTGCTTCTATTGTATTCTCCGGTTCAACGAAAGGTTCCGTACTCTTCCGTTCCTTGCACAAAAACGGCCGTCGATCTTACGGAGCGCTGCTGGCCCCGGTTCCTTCTGCGCCCGCTGAGGGGGCGGGAGTCGGTTCCGGTTCGGCGCGGACTGCGGGCCTGTACTGCTCCGTCCGTTCCTCTTCGCCGCTTCGGACGGTATAGACGAAGGTCTTCCCGTCGGCCGACCAGCCTCCGCTGACCCATTCTCCGGCAAGCGCCACCGAATTCAGCCGCTGCCCTTCCCGGTAGCTTCCTTGCTCCGGGATACTGTAGAAGTTCAAGCGCCCGTTCTCCAGCCGGGCTGTATACAGGCCATCCGGGGAGGTCCAGGACGAGTCGGCAGCCTCGGCGGGAGCCAGCCCCATTATGCCCGCGGAACCGCCGCCGGCGCTTCTCTCTTCCGGTTCAGCCATAATAGACATTTGGAGCGAATCGTGATCCGCCGCGCCAGGATCGGAGGACGGTGCGGAAGAAGGTGCTGCGGCCTTCTTCTGCTGCGTACCCTGGCGCAGGTCCTTCCGGACATCCGAACCGGAGGCGTCAGTTGCGGGAGCCTTCGCCGAAGGCTGCTTCCGATCCGCCGGTTGCTTCGCCGCCGCAGCGTCCCTGTCCTCGCCGCCGGTCTGGCCGGTGGCGGGAGCGGCTTCAGAAGGCGCCGCCTCTTGGCCAAGCGCATTTGCTGAAGAAGCCGCATTTGCCTGGTCCGGAGCCTGGGCAGCCGTTGCCGCAGCTCCGTCCGGTTCGCCTTCCGGCACGGCAGCCCCTTGCCCCGAGTTCGCTTCCGCATCCGGCGAAGCAGCGGCCGCCGAAGGAGCTGCCGCGTCCTTGGTGCCGGTATCCTGGACGGATAACAGGCTGTTCTCCACTTGAGCGTCGGGAAGCTCCTTGGGCATATTAAAAATCGCAATGCCCAAAATCAGCGCCGCCGCTGCCGCACCGATTCCGAACCGTCCGCCCATTCCCATGCCGCCGCGCCGCCGCGAACGGTCTCCGGAGCGGCGGGTCATTTCGTTCTGCGCGTCCTTCGCCCCCGACAGCCCGGCAGGCGGGACCACGGGAGATGGCTCCCCTGCCGCCGCCCGGTCGATCTCGTCCAGCCGGGGCAGGATGGCGTCGACCAGGCTGAACGGAGGCCGAACCTCCGGCAGCCGTTCCAGCTCCATGGAGAGCAGCTTCAATTGAGTAAATTCCTCGGCGCAATCCGGGCAGCCGTCGATATGCCGGAACAGCTCAGCCGCTTCCTCGCGGCTCAAGTCATGATCCACATAGCGATGCATCCATTCTCTCACCTCCGCGCAGCTCATCCCGTTACACCACCTTTCTGATAATCCTGTAGTCGGCTCTGCAGCTGCTGGCGGGCCCGGAACAAATAAGACTTCACCGTATTCAGGGGCAGACCCAGACAGTCCGCAATCTCGTTGTAAGACAAATCCTGCAGGTAGCGAAGCACAACCACCGTCCGGTGATGCTCGGGAAGCTGGTCGATCGCCTCGCGGATATCCTCGGCCAGATAGGAGGAGAGCACTTCGCGCTCCACATTCTGCTTCGATGTGAACACCATTTCGTGCTCATCGATGGATACCGTCGGCTTGGCCTTTCTGAACTTGTCGATGCATATATTCGTGACAATGCGCTGTACCCAGGTCTTGAACTGGGCTTTCTCTTCATAGGAATTAATCTTCGTGTAGACGCGGACCAGCGCTTCCTGGGAAGCGTCCAGCGCATCCTGTTCATTATGAAGAATATAGAAGGCCGTCTTGTAGACCTGTCCTTCGATCTGTCGCAATAGGGTGATTAGAGCGTCGCGATCGCCCGATTGAGCGGCTCTGATGAGTCCCTGCTCCACCACGAAGGTTCCCCCTCTCATGCAATCTTACTGACGGGCAAGACTGCGGAATAGTTGCAGACCTGATGCTGCGTTCCGGACTTCATTTGTGACAATTTATGCACCCGGTCAACCTTATGTATAAATGACCCATCCGGGAGATTCCTAATCTAGCATACTAGGGAAGTCCCAGGCAATCAAATTCCAAGTCTTTCTCCGCCAACAGGCAAAAGAGCCGGGAGCAAAACCGCTCCCGGCCCGTCTCACGCGCACGTCCCGCCCGGCGGGCGGTGGCCCCTTAGCCTTGCGCCGTATAAGCGGCTCCGAAGCCGCTTATACGGCGCACCCGGAGCCGCCCCGCATGTCAGTCCCAGATCAGCTTCAACGTATGGGTCCCGTCCGCCCCGGTGTAGGTCAGCGAGCCGTCCTCCCGCCTCTCGTAAGAGGCCGGCGTTTCTTCCGTCTCCGAATCGGGGTGATAGATTCGCGCCTTCCGTTCATACCCGCCGTTCCCGTCCGGGGTGCTGTAGATATAGAACAGCGCAACCTGCTCGTTGTCGATGCCCATCTCGAACTGATAGCCGCCTACCGAATGAAAAGAGACAATTTCCTTGGCTTCCGCCTCTCCGGTTGTCCCGACATTCTTCAGATCCAAGAGCCATAGCTTCTCCTCGCTGGGCTGGGCGGCGCCCGGTAGATGGGCGCTCGTAGACATCAACACATAGGGGCCGACATTGAACAGCGAGTTCAGCCGCATATCGGCGTCGGCTCGGGCCTGCTCCAGATAGACGGTCATCGGCAAGGTGCAGATCAGCCGGGCATCCGCCGCCTCCACCGACAGCACGCCTTTCTGCTTGGGGCTTAAATACAGCTTGTACGGCGTTGCGGCGTGCTCATCGAGCGTGCCTCTGCCCAGGAGCTTCGGCAGCGGGAACCAGACGATGCCCTCGGGCGACTCCGCCGCATCGACGGCATATTTCAGTTGCTCGTCCGGCACCTCAATCGAGTAGGTGCCGCTCGGCAGCTTGAACTCGGCAGCGGGCGGCGATGAGGCCGGGGGCGATGAGGCGGCGGGCGAAGCCGGCGAGAACGAAGGCGCACTGCTGGCAGCCGCCGGCTCCGTGGCCTGCGGCGCGCCGGTCTCGCCCGGCGCTGCGGCGGAGGCGGCAGGCCCCGGCGAAGCAGCCGGGGCAGCCGAGATGGCTGCGGCCGTTCCGCCGCCGGGCGCTACCCGGACGGCGGGCCCGGGGCCGCCGTCCCCGCCGCCGGCAAGCTGCGCGGCCGCCGCCACGAGCAGCAGCGCCGCTGCGGCGCCCGCCGCGGCCAGCGCGCGGCGCCGGGTCTGCGGGCGTGCCGCGGCCGCCCGCTCGATGCGGGACGCAAGCTCCGGCGTCATGCCGCCGGAGCGGTACGGACCGTCCGCCGCCCGGCCGTACCACGTCGGCCGGGCCTCTTCAGGGGCCTCCGCCTCCGGGCCGGAGGCCTGCCGGTTCAGATAGGGCTTGTCCTGCCTTTCTTCGTCCTTCATTCGCTCTCCTCCTTCTCCAGCGCCTGCCGCACCTTCGCTCTCGCCCGCGCCAGCCGCGATTTCACCGTTCCGGGCGCTACGCCCAGCAGTCTTGCCATCTCTTCTCCGGTCAGATCATACCGGATGTCGAGCACCAGCGCTTCCCGGTAAGGCACCGGAAGCGCCATAATGATTTGCCAGATCGCATCTGTGTACTGGCGGTTCAGTGCCTCCCGCTCCGCGGACGGCGCAGCTTCCGCATCCCGTCTGCCGGTGAAGAAAGGCAGGCTCCTCAGCCGCAGGCTGCGCCGCCAGTTCAGCGCCTGATTGCGGGCAATGGTCAGCAGCCAGGTTTTTACCGTCGAACCGCCGCGGAATGAAGATAGATGCGTGTAAGCCCTCAGAAAGGTCTCCTGGCACACCTCGTCCGCCTGATCCCGGCTTCCCGTCAGAAAATAAGCATAATTCCATATATCATCGCCATACTCCGCCATCAGTTCCCGAAGGGTCCTGTCCGGAGATGATACCATGGCGCGAAGATCGTCTCTCTCCGGCATTTTGTCACGCTCCCGTATAATAAGACACCCGGAGCAGCCAAAGGTTCCCGTTTCTCCACAAAAAACATTTCCTTTCAATATGAAATAAGAATACGCCCACCCGATCCCTCCCTGCTGGTTCAGCTGATTCTGCTGGTTCTGCTCGTTCAGCTGGTTCTTCCGGTTCTTCCGTTCTACTGGATCTGCAGGTTTATCGGTCTATCGGTTCTGCTGGGTCGGTTCCGCCTGTGCCGGTTCCTCCAGCCGATGCCGCACCTGCAGCGTTCCATCTTCAATCCGCATCTGCACCTCTCCCTGCCGGTCAGTCCGGCAGATCTCTGTCCCGGCCGCCGTCAGCCGGTCCAGCACCTCCTGGCCCGGATGCCCGTACAGGTTATTCTTCCCCACGGAGATGACCGCCGTTGCCGGATTCCAATAGCGCAGCCATTGCTCACTGCTTGAGGTCCGGCTGCCGTGGTGCGCGACTTTCAGCACATCGACATGTTCTGCGGGTGCGGTCCCGGAACGGGAGGCCGCTTGGGCAGCGACCATGTCCCGCTCCTGCTCCTTCTCCATATCCCCGGTGAACAGGAAGCTGCGGCCGCTCAAGGTCAGCTTGAAGACAACCGACCTGTTGTTCTGCTCCTTGCAGACCGGCAGTTCCTCCCGTTCTCCCCCGTTCGCTCCTGCCGCCCCCTTCCCCCCTTCCGGCCCAAGGAACTCAATTGTCGTACTGCCGTCCGGCGCAAGACGCATTCCCCGGTGAACGGCATACAGACGCACTTTCTTGTCCAGCGCAGTCTGCATCAGCTTCCGGTAGGCATCCGTATCGGCGATTGTACCGTTGAAGAGCAGCGCCGACACCGGTATCTCTTCCAGCACTGCCTGAAGGCCTCCGGCATGATCCTGGTCGCCGTGCGTCAGAATGACGGCATCCAGCCGGTGAATGCCCCGCTTCTTGAGCAGCGGAACCAGCGTCTTCCGGCCCACCTCATACGGGTCGCGCCGCATCCGCCAGGGCTCTTTCTTACCGAAGCTGACGGTTCCTCCGCCATCGACCAGAATATGGCCGCCCGAGGGGGTCTCAATCAGGATGCTGTCGCCCTGGCCCACATCCAGAAAGCTGACGGAACCTTCCGCTGACAGAAACGCCGTCCGGTAGCCGAAGACCAGCAGCCCGGCAAGCGATGCCGCCAGCAGGGACGCGGACAGGCCAAGGGCGCGAGACCGGACATCGTTCGTCCCCTTCCGGCGTTCCGCCTCGATCTTCTTCAGCAGGCCGGGATTCAGCGGTCTTGTCTCGTCGATGCCGAATACCGGCGCATTGCGCCTGTCCGCCCGGAGGCTCAGACTCTTCAGCAGGCCGTACAGCAGGCCATAGTAGGCTGCGATCCATAACGGACTCGGGGAAGGCCAGATCATCGATCCGGCGAGATCCGCGCACCCGTCCACGGCGGCGAATGTAGCCCGGTTCATCCCGTGCACGGCATAGGCCAGACCGGACGCGCCCGCCTTCCAGACCGGAGCCAGCAGCAGCGCGGCGGTACCCGCCGGAAGCACAACGAAGCTGATGAACGGCACCAGCGCCAGGTTGGCGGCGAACGACAGCAGCGCGAACTGATTGAAGTAACAGATCGTCAGCGGAAAAGAAACCAGCTGCGCCGCCGCCGTAACGGCCACTGCGCCGCGAAGCCGCTTCGGAAGCGCCGATAAGAGCGGCGCCGCCAGGGGAACAAAGACCAGCAGTCCGGCTGTAACCAGAAAGGACAGCTGAAACCCGACATCCGCTAGATTATACGGATTCCAGAGCAGCATCATGAGCCCTGCCGCGCAGAGCAAATGCAGTCCGTCCTTGAGCACGCCCCGGCGCGAGGCGTACAGGCCAATCATCGACATCAGACCCGCCCGGATCACCGAAGGCCCGGCTCCGGTAAGCAGCACATACAGCGGAACTAGAAGCAGCGCAGCCGTAAGCGAGGTTTCGCGCGTCAGCCGGAGCCGGGCCAGGAGGAACAGCAGGCAGCCGACGAATACAGCCACATGCATGCCGCTGATTGCCAGAATATGCGTCAATCCAAGCTTGGAGAAATCGCGGTATGTACCCGGGTCCAGGTCATCCTGCATCCCGATAATCAGCCCTTTGAGATACCCGGCATCCTTGTCGTCAAAAATCCGGTCCAGTTCCAAAGCCATGCCGCTGCGCAGGCGGTCCGCCCAATGCAGCGGCAGCCGCAGGCTGAAGCCGGCAAGCGGGGTTACCTTCGCCTGCGAAGCGCCTTGGGCGGTCAGGAGCCAGTGAATGCGATGGTTATGCAGATAACGGCGGTAATCGAAACCGCCGAAATTGCGCGGACCTGCAGGCTGCTCCAGATTGCCCGCCAGTCTGATCCGGTCCCCCCTCTGCCAGCCGCCAACGATTCCAATCTCTTCTTCGGCGGCCAGCTTGAGCTGGACCTGTACGATCTCGTCCCGCTCGGAGAAACTGTTCGCATCCGCCTGCTCTTCGTCGGAACCGCTCTCCGAAAGAGAGGGTAGCCCCCCGGTAGTTCCGGTGTTCCTGGTCGCTCCGGCGATTCCGGCGATTCCGGTGGTTCCGATGGTTCCGGTAGTTTCGGTAGTTTCGGTGGTTCCGGCGGTTTCGGTATGTCCTGTTCGGCCATCCCGGATTTCTCCCAGCTTCAGCTTGAAGCTGACTTTATCGCCGTCCCGTTCTACCGTAGAGACGATAGTACCCGATGCTGTCACCGGTGCTCCATCCGGTTCTCCCGCCGCGGTCTTCAGCGCTTGCGGCAGCAGGCTGATATTGCGGCCTTCAGTCCAGGCTCCGTAGAGGGTGCCGATCACCAGAGCGGCCCACAGCATCGCCGCCCAGCGGACGGCCCGTCCCGCGGATGAGGGCGGTCGTCTTCCGCTGTACAGACAGAAGCCCGTCGCTGCCAGCGCCGCCCCCAGACAGAGCGCCATGCTTCCGGAGGGGTGCAGCAGGGCGACGGCCAGCCCTGCGGTCCAGGCTGCCGTGACGGCAATCAGCGGTCTTCGGTACATCGCAATCCCTCTTTTCTGACATAATGGAATCTTTAAAAGCTGCCGGGGGCGTTAGACGCCAAAGAACCCCTGCCGTGTGCATCTTGCGATGCGGCAGGGGTTCTTCCCCGGTCAATCCTTATTCGAATTCTCCCGCGATCCGGGTTCTCTAGTCGATGGCCTCCAGCAGCGTCTCCCTCGGCGGCTCGTAGCCTTCAAGCCGGCGAAACAGAATGCCCTTGGCGTTCATCATGTCCTCCACCTTATCCATATCCTTTCGGTACGGACGGTTGTAGACGATTTCCCGCACCCCGCTGTTGGCCAACATGTTCGCGCAGGTCCAGCACGGCTCGTCGGTCACGTAGACCGTACTGCCTTCCCGGTCGGTACGGTCCGTGAACAGCAGCAGATTCTGCTCGGCATGGATCGTACGGATGCAGCGCTGCTTCTTCACCATCCGCTCCACGCCGTCCTCCATCTTGCGTTCGTACTGCTCGGCCACCATGCATCCCGCTTCAGAACAGTCGGGGAGGCCCATCGGCGCTCCGTTATAGGCGGTGCCGAGCAGCTTCTTGCCTTGAACCAGCACAGCGCCGACATGGCGCCGTGGACAGCGCGAACGGGTGGATACCATGAAGGCAATATCCATGAAATAGGTGTCCCAATCCTTGCGATTCTCCGTGGTCATGTCACTGATCTCCATTTTATGTGCGCATTTTGCCCTATTGTAGCATAACCCTGGCCTGTGTACTACGGGCTTAGCCCCGCCGCTATCCGAATTCAAAAAGCGACCGCACGCTCAAGCTTCTCCAGCAGCTTCGGACCAATTCCTTTGACCCGTCCCAGATCGGCCAGGTCCCTGAACGGTCCGCCGCCGGCACGCTCGTCCAGAATGGCCTGCGCCTTCTTCTCTCCGATTCCGGGCAGCTCGGTCAGCTCCGCGAGCCCTGCGGTATTGACATTGATCCGCCCGTCCTTCGGGATGCCGGAAGAAGGAGGCGCGGAAGCTCGCGTTGTTCCTGCGCCAATGCCGGCGGCAGCCGTGCCCGCGATCTCCGGGGAAGCGGCGTCGCCGGCTCCGGTGCCCGCGGCTGCCCGGATACCCGAGCCGGCCGGTTCCTTGGCAGCCGGTGCCTTCGCGGCTGCTTCGTTGACGCCCGCTGCGGCGCCGGCGGCTTCGGTGACGCCCGCCGGGGCGGCCGCCCCCTTTTCTCCGGCTATGCTGCCCGCAGCGGTGGCGGTCCTCTCCTCTCCGGCTCTGCTGCCATCAGCGGCGGCGGCCGGCGTTCCCGGCGCGGCCGAGGCCGAGAGCCTCACGGCCATTTCGCCATTCAGCGTCTCCCAGCCGCTGATCCCCCGGTCCGTCCGGATGGCGGACCCGATCCAGATCCCGCCAGCCAGCGCCAGAACCAGTCCGGCGGCGATTCGTATTTTGCCCATAATCGTCTTCCTCTCCTTAAATATGCCGGATTCCCAGGCATGAGCCCGGGATTCGGCGCATACACATAACGAAGAACTTTGCCGTCACGATACTAGCGCGAAGGGAGGTTAACACAGGATGAAAGCGGGATTTATCGGTACCGGCAGCATGGGCAGCCTCCTGATCGACGCTCTTCTGTCTTCGGGCGCGCTCCAGGCCGCCGATGTGCTGGCCAGCAACCGCAGTCCGCAGAAGCTGATCCGGCTCGCGCAGCGTTACCCCGGCCTTTCGCTCTGCAGCCGCAATTCGGAGACCGCGGCAGGCAGCGATCTTCTGTTCCTGTGCGTCAAACCGCTGGAGTTCAAGGCGCTGATCGACGAGATCGGTCCCGTGCTCCGCGCCGAGCAGATCGTCGTCTCCATCACAAGCCCCGTTCAGCTGCATCACCTGGAGAGCGTCCTGCCCTGCAAGATCGCCAAAATCATACCGAGCATCACCCACCGCGTATTCAGCGGCGCCTCACTGTGCATCTTCGGCAGCCGGCTCGGCGAAGACGACCGCCGCTTGCTGCTGAAGCTGTTCTCCCATATAGGCATTCCGGCCGAAATTCACGAGGAGCACACCCGGATCGCTTCCGACTTCTCCAGCTGCGGGCCCGCGTTCGTCAGCTATTTCCTGGAACGCTGGGTCGAGGCCGCCGTCCGGGAGACCGGGATCGACGAACGGCTTGCCGTCCGGCTTGCCGGCGAAATGCTGCTGGGGACCGGCCGGCTGCTTACCGAAGGCGAATTCAGCCCCCAGGAGCTTCAAGAACGGGTTGCCGTTCCCGGAGGCATTACGGCCGAAGCCCTGAATCATCTTCGCCGCAGTCTGGACGGCGTCTTTGAGCAGCTGATTGAGACTACGCAGGGCAAGTACGAGGAGGACATCGCCAAGCTGGACCGGCTGTTCGGCCGGGACAGCGTCATTCAGGAGCCGCTGGACCGCTGACCTTGGTTCGCCCGCCCCCTTGTGCCACGCCAAAAAGCCCGCAGGCAGAGTTCTCTCTGCACTGCGGGCTTGGCGTGCTTCGCCTGCCCCGAACGATCGGTTAACCGGATGGTCGGACTTAACCGACGACGATATTCACCAGCTTGCCCGGTACTGCAATGATTTTGCGGACCGTCTTGCCTGCGGTTGCGGCTGCGACGTTCGGAAGAGCGAGCGCATGCTTCTGCATGTCTTCCTGTCCGAGATCGGCGGCAATCACCGTACGTTCGACAATTTTGCCGTTGACCTGAACGACGATCTCCACTTCCGCATCCACGGTGAGCTTCTCGTCGAACGCCGGCCAAGGCACGTAGCTGATGCCGCCTTCGTGGCCGAGCCGTTCCCACAGCTCTTCGGCGATATGGGGAGCAAGCGGTGACAGCATTTGAACGAAGCTCTCCATCGCGGCTCTCGGCAGCGTATCCTGCTTGTAGGCATCGTTGATAAAGATCATCAGCTGGCTGATCGCCGTGTTGAAGCGCAGGGCCTCGAAGTCTTCGGTAACCTTCTTGACCGATTTATGCCAGGTCCGCTTGAACTCTTCGTTACCGCCTTCCGGCTGAATCTTCGGATTCAGGCTGCCGTCTTCGGCCACGAACAGGCGCCAGACGCGCGAGAGGAAGCGGTGAATGCCTTCCACCCCGGACGCGCTCCACGGCTTCGTCGCTTCCAGAGGACCCATGAACATCTCGTAGACGCGCAGCGTATCGGCGCCGAACTCGCCGACAATCTCGTCGGGATTGATAACGTTGCCGCGCGATTTGCTCATCTTCTCGTTGTTCGTTCCCAGGATCATCCCCTGGTTCACGAGCTTGTGGAACGGCTCCTTCGTGCTGACTACGCCGATATCGTACAGCACCTTATGCCAAAAGCGGGCGTACAGCAGATGCAGCACGGCATGCTCGGCGCCGCCGATGTACAGATCGACCGGCAGCCATTCCTTCTGCTTCTGCGGCGAGCACAGCTCCTGGTCGTTGTGCGGATCGATGTAGCGCAGATAGTACCAGCAGCTTCCCGCCCATTGCGGCATCGTGTTGGTCTCGCGGCGCGCCTTCATGCCCGTCTCCGGATCGACGGTCTCCACCCAATCCGTCACATTGGCCAGCGGCGATTCGCCGGTGCCCGACGGCTTCACGACATCGACATCCGGCAGCATCAGCGGCAGCTGATCCTCCGGGACGGTCTTCATTGTGCCGTCCTCCAGATGAAGAATCGGAATCGGTTCCCCCCAATAACGCTGGCGGCTGAACAGCCAGTCGCGCAGCCGGTAGGTGACTTTGCCTTTCCCGGCCCCCTTCTCCTCGAGCCGGGAAATCATAGCGGCGATGGCGGCGGCATTGTCCAGACCGTCCAGGAAGTCCGAGTTGACATGCGGACCGTCTCCGGTAAAGGCCTCCTTCTCTACATCTCCGCCTTGCACCACTTCCACAATGTCCAGTCCGAACTGCTTGGCGAACTCCCAGTCGCGGGTGTCATGCCCCGGAACGGCCATAATCGCACCGGTTCCGTACCCGGCCAGAACATAATCCGCAATCCAGATCGGCAGACGCGCGCCGCTGACCGGATTGACCGCATACGCCCCGGTGAAGACGCCGCTCTTCTCCTTCGCAAGGTCCGTCCGCTCCAAATCGCTCTTGCGCGCGGCCTTGTCGCGGTACTCGTCTACGGCAGCGCGCTGCGCCTCGGTTGTAATCGCGCTCACCAGCTCATGCTCGGGCGCAAGTACGCAGTAGGTGGCTCCGAACAGCGTATCGGGACGGGTCGTGAATACCGTCAGCGATTCGTCACGGCCTTCAATGCCGAAGGCGACTTCCGCGCCCTTCGACTTGCCGATCCAGTTGCGCTGCATATCCTTGATGCTCTCGGACCAGTCCAGCTCCTCCAGATCCTCCAGGAGACGCTCGGCGTACTCCGTGATGCGCAGTACCCATTGGCGCATCGGCTTGCGGATGACGGGATGGCCGCCGCGCTCGCTTTTGCCGTCGATGACCTCTTCATTCGCCAGCACCGTGCCCAGCGCCGGACACCAGTTCACCGCCACTTCGTCCACGTAAGCCAGCCCTTTGTTGTAGAGCTGGATGAAGATCCACTGCGTCCATTTATAGTAGGCCGGATCGGTCGTGCTGATCTCGCGGTCCCAATCGTACGAGAAGCCGAGCGACTTGATCTGCCGGCGAAAATTGTCGATATTCTTCTTCGTGAATTCACGCGGGTCGTTGCCGGTATCAATGGCATACTGTTCGGCCGGGAGGCCGAAGGCGTCCCACCCCATCGGATGGAGCACGTTGTAGCCGCGCATCCGCTTGTAGCGGGAGACGATATCCGTTGCCGTGTAGCCTTCCGGATGGCCGACATGCAGTCCGGCTCCCGAAGGATACGGGAACATGTCCAGCGCATAGAACTTCGGCTTCTCCGGGTCCTCTCCCGTCTTGAATGTATGCTGCTCTTCCCAATACTTCTGCCATTTCGGCTCCACCTTCTGCGCTTGATAACCCTGCGCGGAAGGCATGTTCTCCTTGATGTCGCTCATGGACATTTCCTCCTAGAATGAATGAAATCCCCCACAAAGTGAGGAGCTGCTCCGATCCTTGGTCGGGGTATCCGGCTAGGACTTCCGTTCCCGCTGGCGCAATCGCCATTAAAAAAGCTCCCCGTCCCTAGCGTTATCGCTAGGGACGAGAAGCCTGAAGTTCCCGTGGTACCACCCTAGTTAGCCGGCGCCATGCTTTGGCCGCCTGCTCACTTGTACACCCGGTAACGGAGGTGAACCGGCGACGCCTACTGTGCGCCGGAATATTGCGCCGTTACCAGGAAGCCTCTCGCAAGAGATGTTCCATCGGCTGAACCTTCCGCTGCCGCACCTTCGGGCCGCTGCTCCGAGGCGAGTTCGCTCTTCCTGCCAACCGGCTCGCACCAAGAAGCGCCGGCTCTCTGAATGGCATGACTTGTAAGCTACTGATCCTCATCGTCGCGTATCTCCAACATTATAACCAACGCATGTCATTCTAGTCAATCCGCGTCCGGTTCATATAATAGACCCCCGCATGATGGAGCACGACCTTCCCGGCGGCGAAGATCGGCACCGCCAGAATCAGCCCGACGATGCCGCCGACTTCACCGCCGACCAGCAGCGCGAGAATAATGAGAAGCGGATGAAGATGAAGCGTCCGTCCCACCACATACGGCGAGACGATGTTGCTCTCCACCATCTGGCACAGCGTATTGACCACCACGACATAGAGAACGAGCCGGAATGAAACCGTCGAAGCCACGATGACCGCAGGAGCGGCCCCGAGAAAAGGCCCCAGATAAGGGACAATATCGAAGACCGCCACCATTCCTGCGAACAGAAGCGGATAGGGCATGCCGATGATGGTGTAGCCGATATAGGCGAGCAGTCCGATGACGAGGCAGACAATAAATTGGCCGCGGATGTAGCTGCCGAGCGCAGCGTCGATCTCGCGCAGCAGTTTCACCGTGGATTTGCGGCGCGACCGGGGCAGGCACGAGACCAGCAGCCGCTCGAACACGTCAAAATCCTTCAATATATAGAAAGCCAGGAACGGCACGATAAAGGCGTCGAACAGAATTCCGATGGTCGTGCCGATATGATCCAGCAGATTAGAGATTCCATGGGCCAGCCGGTTCTCCATCTCCACCAGCCAGCTGTCCATTCCCCGCCCGACTCCCGGCGGGATGATTCCGGTATCCATGCTGCGCATCATGCCCTGAGCCCTGAGGGTCATCTCCGGCAGGTGCTCGTTCAGTTCCTCCAGCTGCTTCAGGAACATCGGAATCAGATTGATGGCGATCACCGTCAATACCGTCAGGAAGACGGTATAGATCAGCAGAACGGCCACGCCGCGCGGCATCTTGCGTTTACCGAGCCGGGCTACGACCGGATTCAGCACATAGGAGACGATGATGGCGGCAACGAACGGAGCCAGCACCGCTTTGAGGAACAGATAGACGCCGTGCAGCATAGGCCGCAGCAGCCAGAAGAAATACAAGATGATCAGAACAAGCAGAAGCCCGATCATTCGCCGGAACCCTTTTCCCTGAAGCCACTCTTCCACATTCTTCCCTCCCGGTCCGATCCTGGTGGAACGCATGTACAGTCAGTATGTGTGGAAGATGCGGGAATTAACCGTTGGACCGAGGAAATCTTGGAATTTTGTTATGCCGCTTGGGAAGTTGGTATGGCCTCGACCAGAAGAGCAGAGTACGATAATTCCGAAATATAAAACGCTTACATTTTAAGGAGGAATGTTTCGGATGACAAGGTTCAAACGGTTCGGCAGCGGTGCTCTTCTCCTGCTTCTTATTACGCTGATGGCGGGTACCCCTTCCGCTTCGGCCGCTACTACCTTTTGGGAGCCCCTGACTTATTTTAATTCTTCCACCTGGCAGAAGGCGGACGGTTATTCCAACGGCGGCATGTTCAACTGCACCTGGCGGGCCAACAACATCTCGTTCACCAGCGGCGGACAGCTCCGGCTTGCATTGACCAGTTCAGCTTACAACAAATTCGACGGAGCCGAAATGCGGTCCGTGAACAAGTACGGGTACGGCAAATATGAAGTGAGCATGATGCCGGCCAAGAATACGGGCATTGTCTCCTCGTTCTTCACGTACACCGGTCCTTCAGACGGAACGCCTTGGGATGAGATCGACATCGAGTTCCTGGGCAAGGACACCACCAAGGTGCAGTTCAACTATTATACCAACGGCGTCGGCAACCATGAGAAAATCGTCGATCTCGGCTTCGACGCCTCGAAGGGATATCATACGTATGCCTTCGACTGGCAGCCGGGCTCCATCAAATGGTATGTCGACGGCGTGCTGAAGCACACGGCTACAAGCAATATTCCGTCCCATCCCGGTAAAATTATGATGAACCTCTGGAACGGCACCGGCGTTGATTCCTGGCTGGGCTCCTACAACGGCGCCAATCCGCTCTACGCTTACTACGATTGGGTCAAATTTACCGGCAACTGATTTCTCCCTCTCCCGGGCTCCGGCTCTCGCCTAACGCGATAGCCGGAGCTTGTTGCGTCGGCCCCTCCCATGTTCACAATTTGTTATCCGTCTTGTCATCTTGGTATAGCGGCGGCGGATACCCGCTCCGTACAATGAAGACAAGAACAAACGCAGGAGGAGCAGATCTGTGAAGCGCAGCAAATGGATCCTGGCAGGGGCGGCCGCTCTGGGCGTGACCGCGGCCGTATGGGGAGCCGCCGAGCTTGCTCCCGCCTCTCCAACCGCCTCCGGGGGTTGGGAGGATTCTCTGGACGCTTACCGTCCGGATAAGTGGCACAAAGCCGACGGTTATTCCAACGGCAGCATGTTCGACTGTACCTGGAGAGCCGATAATGCAGCGTTTGCCGGAGACGGCTTGTTGACTCTGTCGCTGACGAAGGCGGCGGACGGCAGGCGCGACGGCGCCGAGTACCGTTCTTCCGGGAAGTATGGCTACGGACGTTACGAAGTCCGGATGAAGCCGGCGGCCAATCCGGGGATCGTATCTTCTTTCTTTACTTATACCGGTCCTTCGGAGGGCGAGCCCTGGGATGAGATTGATATCGAATTTCTCGGCAAGAACACGACGCAGGTTCAATTCAATTATTTTACCAACGGAGAAGGCGGCCACGAGCATGTGGCGGATCTCGGCTTTGACGCCTCCCGGGAGTTTCACACCTACGGATTTCAGTGGAGCCGGGAGGCGATCACCTGGTATATTGACGGCAAGCCGGTCCATACCGCAACGGACAACCTTCCTTCTGCGCCGGGCCGGGTCATGATGAATCTCTGGAACGGGACAGGCGTCGATTCCTGGCTGGAACCGTATGACGGCCAGGCGCCGCTGTACGCATATTATGATTGGGTCCGGCATACCCCGGAATAACGAAGGGCAAATCCCTTTCGCATACAAGAAACCGCCTTAAATTAAGGCGGTTTCTTGTCCCTGCGGCCGTCAGCGCTTCTCCTTGTCCCAGCGGTTGACTTCCCGCGTCATGGCGTCTCCGCCGTACTCGCGCCACTTGCCGACGAAGTCGTCAAACTCGCCGAGGCTGCCGTCTGCAAATATGATTCGCTGATACGTCTTCTGCTCCAGCTTGCGCAACAGTTCCCTGTCGGCTTCCATGGCCGGAATCGGCGGTCCGGTATACTGCTCCTTCCGGGAGGCGTCCTTCTGGCTCAGCAGCACCGGCGCAATATCCTTCGGAATCTCCTTGGTGACACGGGACGGAATCCGGGCCCCGTCGAAGGTCAGCGTGTAGGAGGCCACCCGAATTCCCCCAAGCGGGAGCGCGGAGGGCTCAATGCTGGGCTTGCCGTTCACCATCGTCCAATCGTATCCTTCTGCAAGTCCGTTCGCGAACTCGCCGGTAGACGTGGCGTAGGAGTCGAACAGGTAGTTCTGGTACGTGAACAGAATCTCGGGATGCTTCATTCGCTTGTTGATAAGAATGGCTCCATTGACGGGCAGAGAGCCTCTTCGCTGCACCATTCCTCCGGGACCGGAAGGTATGGCCACGGGAACAACGGCCGACTTCGGGTCCTGGGCGGCGAGCTTCGACAGCGGCCAGCCTCTCATCCAGTAGGGACCGGCTATGATCCCCGCTTTGCCGGAGACAAAGAGATTGGCGGCCCCTTCTTCATCGAACCAGGCGCTGTCCATGGACACATATCCTTTCATCACCCAGTCCTTCATCTGTTCGATGCCCTTGCGGGCTGCCGGCTGGACGGAGCCGTACGCCAGCGAGCCGTCGGATTCGCGGTTCCATTGCTCGGGGACGATGCCGTAAGCGCCGAAGATCCAGCTGCTGTCTCCCATCCAGGTATTGGGTCCGTTCCGGAAGCTGACGGCCAGACCGAACGTATCCTTCTTCCCGTTGCCGTCCGGATCCCGGTTCGTGAAGGCATCCAGTACCCGTTCCAGCTCGTCCATGGTTCGCGGGACGGGCAGGCTTAGCCGATTCAGCCAATCCTGACGAATCCAGAGAATCGGATCGGAGCTGTACTCATAATCCATAATGGGGATGGCATACCGCTCTCCATTTCTCACAAAGGCATCCCAGGCGGAAGGATCTTCGGCCACCGCCTTCTTCCAGACCGGCGACGCATAGCGTTCGAACAGGCTGCCGACCTCCCGGAACTGACCGGAGCCGATCAGCTCCTGAATGACGTCGGCGTCCCGGGTTGTGACCACATCGGGCATATTGCCCTTGGCCAGCTCCAGACGAAGCTTGTTGGCGTAGGTCTCCGTTGTGCCGGAGATCGTCCACAAATAACGAATCCGGATGCCGAGCCGTTCTTCGGCCCACTCGGTGTGGACATTGTGCTCCAGGCTCTCGTCCTGCTTGAAGGTCAAATTGGGATTCACGGAACCGACCGTATACAGGTCTACAGGCGGATTGTACCGTCCCTGCTTCGCATCAAAGAGGATGTCCGTCTTGGCCGGTCCGGTTCCCGGCTCATCGGCATGGTTCCCCGGGGAACAGCTTGGCAGCATAAGCAGCATGGCAAGCAGCGCGATTCGATGTTTCATGGTGTCTCCCGCTTTCTCACGATTTCTGAAAGAATTAAACCGATTGTATCACAGGCCCTCTGCCGCCCTGTGATATAATTTTTTCATTATTATGCAAAGGATGATCCTATGGCACGGCGGGCAAATCTGTTTGTCAAACTGGTAGCGCTTCTTCTTACGCTCATCTCTGTAACGCTGCTGTTCTACGGAAGGTCTTACCGCAGGGACGTCAGCGTCATTACGAACCAGATCAAGATTACCGACCTGAATCATCTGGAGTTCTTCGCCCAGCAGATGGACAACAACATTAACCAGCTGGCCGGCAATATGTATGCGCTTCAGCGGGACCCGACGATCCGCGATTATGAGCATATTCGCCAGCTCGGGCATCTGGTCGATCCGAATCAGACCAACCTTACCGTGTTGGAGAAGATCTCCCTCCAGACCGGCTCCAGCACCTGGGAGAATCAGATCGCCCTGTACAAGCCGCAGAGCGGCGAGACGCTCGGTTCCGATTCGTCGATTCTCTTGGATTCCTCCATGCTGAACCGGCCGCTCCCGGAGAACTGGGAATACATCCGGTCGGCAGAAGGCGGGGATACGGCCGGATTTCAGCTGGTGCTGTCCGATCCCGCAGAGAGCCGCACCGATCCGAAGCAGGCCGAACTTCTCATGACGGTCTTTTTTCCGGTCTCCAATCTGGAGCGCATGTTCGAAACCTACCAGTCGCAAAACATCGGCGATACGTTTCTGTATCATCCCTATTTCGGCTTCATCCTTTCCCGGAACGCCGACCGGGACAAGGCCCGCCAGCTGTCCGCCGCGCTGCCGGAGGAGGGAACCCGGGAATCCTCAAAGATCGTCGCTTTGAGCGAAGGGCGTTATCTCGTCAGCTCCGTGTCTTCCTCCGCCATCGGCTGGAGAATCGTTCATTACTCGCCTCTGGAAGAGATCATTCAGCCGATCAAGGGCAGCCGGTATTCCTTTCTGACGGCCTCGATTCTTCTTCTTGCCATGAGCATGTTCTTCTCCCTGCACCTCTACAAGCAGGTTCAGAAGCCGGTCAGCCTGCTTCTTCGCTCTCTGAACCGGATGAAGGAAGGACGCTGGTCCACACGCATCCATGTCCGGACGAATGCGGAATTCACGATGCTCAACGAGGAGTTCAACGACATGGCAGCGACGATTCAATCGCTGATCGAGCAGGTGTACCTGGAGCAGATCCGAGCCAAGGACGCGCATTTGAAACAATTGCAATCCCAGATCAACCCGCATTTTCTGTATAACTGCCTCTTCTTCATCAAGAGCAAGGCCGGCATCGGCGACACGGAAGCGGTGGAAGCCATGGCGCTGAGTCTCGGCGAGTATTACCGCTATATGACGAAACTCGACCATTCCCTGACGACTCTCCGGGACGAGCTTCGGCTGCTGGAGAATTATCTGGCGATCCAGAACTTGCGCAAGCAGCGCATCCGCTATCATCTGGAGGTTCCGGAAGACATGCTTGGCCTGGAGATTCCGCGGCTGCTGATTCAGCCGGTGGTGGAGAACAGCATCATTCACGGCATCGAGAAGAAAATCGGCCAGGGCTGCATCCGGATCAGCGCCTGCCGGACCCGCGAAGCGATCCTCGTCACCGTAGAGGACAACGGTGCCGGCATGACCGACGAGGCGATCAGCCGGCTGTACGCCAGACTGAACGATCCGGTCCGGGAAGACCGTCCGGACGAAGGCGGCTGCGGTCTCTGGAACGTCCAGCAGCGGCTGAAGCATCATTACGGCGAAGCCTCCGGACTAAGAATCGCTTCGGTGCCCGAGGGCGGACTGCAAATTACACTTCATATGGAACAACACAAGGAGGACCCTGATGCATCACATTCTGCTGGTTGACGACGAGCCTTACGTGGTCGATGACTTGTCCATCTCCGTTAACTGGGGAGAACTGGGCTTTGAACAGGTTCATAAAGCCTACTCCGGGCGCGAAGCGCTGGAGATTCTTCAGCACAATCCTGTCGATATTGTAGTGACGGATATCAATATGCCGGAAATGTCCGGTCTGGAGCTCATTGCGGCCATCCGCAGCCGCTGGAAGCCTACCCGGGTGGTCATGCTGACCGGATATGCCGAGTTCGAATACGCCCGCAAGGCGATTGAGGAGCAGGCCAGCGCCTATCTCCTGAAGCCGATCTCCAACGACGAGCTGATCGAAGTGATCGGCCGTCTTCAGCAGGAGCTGCGCGAGGAATGGAGCTCGAAGGCTTCCTATCAGCGGACCCTGCAGACCTTCCGGGAGCATCTGCCGCTGCTTCGGGACCGTCTGCTGGGCGAGCTGCTTCAGGGACGCAAGCTTCCCTCCGCTCAGCTTGCCGAACGGCTGGAGCAGTTCGATCTGCCTCTGCGTCCCGGCCGCCCCGTCTGTCTGGCCGTGGTGCGGCCGGAAGAATTTTTCCGCAATCAGGACATGAACAGCATGCTGCTCTTCGAGTATGCGATTCTGAATATTGCGCATGAGCTTTTTCAGGACGGCTTCCATATCTGGTCCTGCAAGGATGTGCATGACTACCTCGTTATTCTGCTTCAGCCCCGGGCCGAAGAGGAAGAGACGGGCGAATGGGAACGTCAGGTAACCCAGAGCGCGTATCAGCTTCAGAATCATGTCGGCATGCTGATGGGCGGAGGTCTCTCGGTCGTCACGACGGATTGGGGCAGCTTCCCCGGCCAGGTCTACAGCCTCTATCAATCCGCCATTTCCGCAATCCGGCAGCATATCGGCAGCGAGAAGGGCATTTATCTGAATGCCGCGAGCTCCGCTGGCGCTCCCCAGGTAGAAATCCTTCAGCCGCTCTATGAGCCTCCCATGCTGTTCCATATGTTCGAGGCCAACAACTGGGAAGGGATTCAGGCCAAGCTGGACGCCATTATTGGAGAGATGCAGCGCAATTCCGATCTCTCCCTGGAGCATATCCATGAAGTCCGGCTTCATCTGGAGACGGCCTTCTATTACTTCGCCCACAAGAACAACCGGCTGCTCAGCGATATTGTCGGCAATCCGCTGCTGGAGCCCGCTTTGTTTCAGACCCCGGACAAGCTGGGGCAGTGGGCCGAGGCCATGATTGAACGGCTGCGGGATTATTTCGACTCCGAACGGCGCGACAACCGTCTGGGTCTGATACACCGGGTCCACGCCTATATCGACGCCAACCTGCATTACGTGTCGCTTCAGTCCATTGCCGACCATGTCGGGATGCATCCCGTGTATCTGTCCAAAATGTACAAGCTGGAGACAGGCAGGCGCATCAGCGATTACATCAGCGGAGCGAAGATGGAAAAAGCGGCGTATCTGCTGACTCATACGCCGCTTAAAATATACGAGATTTCAGCCGAACTCGGCTATTCCAACGCCCACTACTTCATCAAGCTGTTCAAGGAGTACGCGGGAATGACGCCGCAGGATTTCCGCGACCGGGCGCTCTAGCGCCCGGCTGCTTCAAACTTCAGCTCCACCTCATGCAGACCTCCGTCGGCCAGGAGAGGAATCCGCCCATTCTCCAGAGGCTTCCCGTCCATCGTCAGCACCGCCGTGTCGTCCTTCACCCGCCGGAATCCTTCCGGCTTGACGATCCGGATGTGATAGGCCGCCCCTTCCAGCCTCAGCGTATAAGACAGCTCGGTGTCCGTATCCGCAAGGACGGGGTCGAGCGCAAGCCCATCCGCCTTGTATTCCAGCCCAAGCGCCGCCATCAGCGACAGCGTGAGCCAGGTTGACGTTCCGCTCAGCATCGGACCGATGTTCTCTCCGGTCTCGCTGTTGTTGTATTGGGTGCAGAATCTCGGGTTGCCGCAGACGGCAAACGGGTCGTCCATTGTACGGAATGGAAATACCCGGTCCATCAGCCAGTGTCCGCTCTGTCCCAGACGCGCCGCAAGCGCCGGGTCCTGCACTTCCTTGGCCCCCTTGAACATCGCAGCCGCCGCCATCATGCAGGCGTGCTTGAACACGCCGCCGTTCTCCCGGTCACCCGGGAAGTATTCGTCGGAAGCCGTATGCGAGGATACGCGTCCCAGCGCGACGGACGAGACCAGCTTCAGCCCGTAAGGCGTCCAGAGCCGCCGGTCGAGCGTATCCAGCATAATCTTGATCTGCTCTTCGTCGGCGCAGCCGGAGAGGACGCTCCAGCTGAAGGAATTCAGGAAGTACGAACCGTCGTGGTCCGGATCGGCGGACAAGCCGTCGCCGGCCGCTCCGAGATAGGCATACTCGCCGTCCGGGTACCGGTTGAACAGTACGCGGGCATAGAAGTCCTCTTTCCAGGCATGCTTCTGAATCCGTTCGCGCAGCTCTGCGCCAAAATCCGCAAGTTCAGCGGCGTAAGCCCCGCTGCCCTTCTTCTCCGCCAGCTCCGCCAGTTCATCCACCGCCAGCTTGAGCAGGAAGGCGTTCATGACGCTCTCGGAATAGTCGCTCTCCAGCGGGTCGCCGAAGGTGCCGCCCGCTTCCAGCTGGCGCCGGTAGCGCGCTTCCTTGTCCGGGCCGTTGATGCAGGTGCTGTCCAGCTTCAGGCAGTCGTTCCAGTCCGCATAATCGAGCAGCGGGAGCCCGTGACGCCCGACCGAAATCCGCCCCGAATACGTAATGATCGCCTGCAGTGTCTCAAAGACGGGACGCTGGCGCGAAGTTCCCGCTATCCCGCACGGTTCCTCCAGAAACTCGATATCGCCCGTCAGCATGACGTACCGGTATACCGCCTGAATCAGCCAGAGCGCATCATCCGACCACTTTCCGGGCTCTTTGCCGACCCAGAAGAAGTTGTGGTAGGCATAGCCGAACTCGAATACCATGCCGGTCCACTCTTTCAGCAGACTGCGGACCAGATCGCGGCGCCCCATGCCGACAAAATAATACATCGACGCATACAAATCCTGAATTTCCCGGAATCCGATTTCCCGGTATCCTTTCTGGGTCTGGCAGAAAGAACGCGAGACAAAGGTCTGATACAGCACCTGGAACGGCAGATTGCGGTTCACATAGGCGTCCAGCGGCTCCGACCCGGAAGCAAGCTGCAAAAATTGCCCGTACTCGCGGACAAAGCCGCGCGCTTCTTCCAATGCCGCTTCGGCGGTCTCCGGCGAAGCGAACCGCGCAAGCAGAGCGGCGACTTCATCTTTAAGCGCGTCGTCGCTCCAGACGCCGCCGGCCTTCTCCGAGACCAGTCCGGTGAGCTGGTCAACGGCTACGGTTGCCCCGGCCGCGATCTCAAGCGGAGCGGCGACGGCGAAGAAGCCCGGTCCCTTGCGGTTCAGCACGCTGCTCAGCCGCAGCGCACCCGAAGGGCGGTGCAGCGAGCCGGTCCCGACAAATTCGTTGTAGCTGACGCTGTATTCGCGCGGCAGCTCGGGGCCGTTCGGACCATGGACGACCATGGAATGGAACCGCAGGTCCGTCCGTCCGGCTTGCGGATAATAATCGGGACTGACGGCAACCACCGCTCCGTCTTCGTTCCGAAGCACGCCGCCCTGCATAATGACATTGCTGTACAGCACATCCTCGAACAGCGCATTCGGAGCGGCCGAACCGAACATGCCGGTGTAGACGAGTCTCAATCGCCGGGACGTCTCTCCATGGTTGGCAATATCGATCCGCTGCACTTCCGTTGCCAGCGGCTCGCCTGCCCGCTGCGGCAGAATAAAGAGCGTTCGTGTAATCTCCAGCCCGCAGCGGGTCCGGTAGCGGATGACCGTCATGTTCTGGGAATGGGTGCACACCGCCGATTCGATCCGGGCATCCCCCGGTTCCGCCGAGTAGAAGATCTGTTCGCCGTCCTCCAGCAGATAGAACTGGCGGTTGGCCGGAAATCCGTTCTCTTCCTGCCGCATATCCCAGCGGGTAGCCAGCACCTGGGTCGCCGCGTGCGACCGGAAGCTTCCCCCGCCCAGCCGGTCTACGACGCTCTTGGGCGTAGTCTGAAGCGCATGGTCGAAGCCGATCCGGTTGCCGAGCAGCAGATTGACCCCGAAGTGCGGGCCGGGCAGCGGACTCCGCAGATCCAGAATATGCTCGCCGTCCTTGTTCAGCGAACCCGCCCAGCCGGCGGCTTCATCCAGCAGGCGCAGCGCCTCCCAGGCGGCCGCAGCCGGAACCGCCGCCTCCCGGATCTCCAGATCGGCTCCGCGCACATGCAGTGACAGCCCTTCGCTTCCTCTGCCCAGGGTCAGCAGCGCCGAAGCGCCGCTTCCCGCCGGGGGAAGAAGGGCAGCCATGCCCGGAAGCGACAGCAGTTCCCGGATCGCCGGCAGCCGGTAAGGCAAGCCGGCTACCCCGATCGCAGCCTCGTGCGAAGAATCCGCAAATACCGCGCTGACCGGGGCATCCGGAGCGATCAGCCCGGAGAATGCCTCTCTCAGCACGTCTTCAGGCGACTTCTTCAATTCTCTTGCAGCCAAGTAATTCAGCATATGAATCTTCCTTCCTGGCACAGCCGGATCAGCCCTTGACGGCCCCGGCGGTCATGCCGCTGATAAAGTATTTCTGGGTCATGAAGAACGTCACCATAACCGGAAGCGTAACCACCGTCGATGCGGCCATCAGCAGATCATAACGGGTATTGTATTGTCCGACAAAGAGCCGGATGCCGACCGGGATGGTCTGGACATCGGAGCTGGTCGTCAGCACCCAGGCGAAGAGCAGTTCATCCCAGGCCGTCAGGAAGATGAAGATACCGGTCGCGATAATGCCCGGCAGGGAGAGCGGCAGGATGATTTTGTAGAAAGCCTGGAATTTGGTGCAGCCGTCAATCACCGCCGACTCCTCCAGATCCCGGGGGATGGAGACGAAGAAACCGCGCATAATCCAGATACTGATCGGCGTATAGAAAGCCGTATAGACCAGAATCATGCCCCAGTACGTGTCGATCATCGGGAGACCGAACGTATTTTTGATCCACAGGAACATCAGATAAATCGGGAACAGGAACATGATGCCCGGGATGAGCTGGGTGGAGATAATGCTCATGCTGAACAGCTTGGAACCCGGGAATTCAAACCGGGCGAGCGCATAGCCCGCCATCACCGCAAAGGCGCCGGCGAGAAGCGTCGTCACGCTGCAAATAATCAGACTGTTGCGGAAGTAGACGGCAAAGTTGACCGTATCCCACATATTGACGTAATTGACCCACTGCGGCTTCGGCAGAGAGATGGTCGTGATGCCGTTCATAATCTCGTCGTTGGCGTGCAGCGAGGTGAACACCATCCAGAGGATGGGGAACACGGTAATAATGACGATCAGCCAGGTCATCGTCGTCAGCAGGAAAGAACCGACAGAGCGGCGGGCGCGATGCTTGCTTAATGTACTCATTGTGCGTTCAACTCCGTTCTGAATGAGCGATACCAGACTCCGACTACGCCCAGCATCGCGATCATCAGCATCAGGGATGCAGCAGAACCCGAGCCGAACGCCCAGTATCCGAAGGATTGACGCGTCAGTGCGGTCATGAGCAGATCGCCCCACTCGCCGGGATAACCGGCCCCGTTGCCGAACATGGTGGAGACGATGTTGTAGGAATAGACATTGTTGATAATCTGGAAGAGCAGCTGCACCGCAATAATCGGCTTCAGCATCGGCAGGGTGATATGCCAGAACTGCCGGATCTTATGCGCCCCATCAATGGTTGCCGCTTCGTAAATATCCCCTGGGATCGTCTGGAGTCCCGCCAGAAAAATAACCATCAGGAACGGCCAACCTCTCCAGATGGTAGGGATGATAATCGCCCAGATGGTATTATGGCCCATCAGCCAGAAGGGCTTCTCGTCCATCAGGTGCAGCACGTCAACCAGAATATGGTTAATGATGCCGTTCTGCTGCCACATGAATCCCCACAATACGCCGACCACATAGGAAGGTACGACCCAGGGAAGCAGCATGGCGGTACGGGCGATGCCCCGCCCCGGGAAATCCCGGTTCATCAGGATGGCCATCATAAGGCCCATGACCATGACTCCGGCCGTTACAATAACCGAATAGATGATGGTGTTCCGAATCGCATAGTCCAGCCCCTGCCGGACCGGGTTGTCGGAGTTGAACAATAAGCCGACATAATTGTCCAGCCCCACAAACGGCGCCTTCAGGTATTTAACCAGTGTGAATTGATTCAATTTCAGGAAAGACATCCAGATGCCCTCAAGCATGGGCAGCAGATGGACCATCATCATGAACAGGAGTGTCGGCAGCATCAGCAGATAAGCAAATTTATGTTCTTTGACCTTTTTGCGCCATAACGAGCGTTTCTTGCGGGCGGGGGCTTGGCCCCGGGTGTCGGCTTCCGTATGGAGTCCCATCTCATATCCCTCGCTTTGTCAATGAAGGGCCGCCGCGCCCTTTCAGCCGCAGCGGCCTTTCGTTATTCTTTATTGGTTGACGATCGACTTAACTTCGGATGCGGCCGCATCCAGTTCCTTCTTCACGCTCTCTTCGTTGTAGGTGCCCTTCACACCGGCAACAATATCCCAGATGTTGGCAAAATGCTTCTGCAGCGCAGTCTCCGTCGGGCCCCACTGCGGAATAGCCGGGTAGCCGCGTCCGTATTTGGTCGCTTCGGCGAATGCCTTCATGCTCACATCCTGGTTCGGATCGTTCAGAACCGACAGCTTGGACGGCAATTGGCCGGATACATCGGCATACGCCTGCTGGGCTTCATCCGTAGACAGGTATTTGATCAGATCCCAGGTGGCTTCTTTATGCTTCGAGCCGCTGAAGACCGTCAGGTCGCTGCCGCCTACGAAGGTATACTGGCCGCCGGGTCCTGCCGGAAGCGGAGCAACGGCGAAGTTCTTGGCTGCGGCCTTGTCCGACATCCCGCCGTTCGCCTTCGGAGTCGCAAAGTTCTTGGCAAGCCATGCGCCGGAGATAATGACCGCCGATTTGCCGTCGCCGAAATCGCTTTCGATTTGGGACGAGTTTTTCTCCAGTGACGCTTTCTCGACCAGACCCTCATGCGCAAGACCGGTATAGTACATGACGCCCTGGAGTCCCTTCTCGTCGTTGAACGTTACAGTCTTGTTGTCGTCCGCCAGCACGCTGCCGCCCGCTGCCCAGACCCAAGGGAAAATGTTATGGACAACGTTCCAGTCATTCTTGCCCGGGAGCCCCAGAGCCGCCATCTTCTTGCCGTCGACCGTTACGCCGTTCACTTTTTCCAGTGCGGCTTTGAACGAATCCCAGTCTTTGAAGGCTGTGGCGGTGTCCACGCCGGCTTGTTTGAATGCATCGGTCCGGTAATAGATCGCCCGGGCATCGACGAACCACGGAACCGCGTAGATGTCTTCCTGTCCCGATACGGAGGTTGTATCCCAAATTGCAGGCAGGTAGGATTCAGCGCCTCCTACGTCGGCCACCTTGTCGTTCAGCTTGTCGATGCCGCCCATGCTGGCAATCGCCGGCACCCAGGTCGTGCCGAGCTGGAGAAGGTCAGGACCGGCTCCGCTCGTAGCGGCTGTCGTAATCTTGGTCCAGGCAGAACCCCAGTCCAGCACGGTAACCTTCACGCTCACGTTCGGATGTTCTTTCAGATACGGATCAATCGTCTTCAGGAAGTCGGCGTCCGGCTTCGGGCTGTTCGGCATGATCCAGGCGGTCAGCGTAACCGGGTCCTTGCTGGCCTCTGCCTCGGCAGGGGCCTTCGAAGCGCTCGGTGCGCTCGAAGCACTTGATGATTTAGCGTTGTTATCCGAACTTTGCTCCTTGTTGTTCCCGGCATTGTTGCCTCCGCATCCGCTGATGGCTACGGTCAGTGCCATGAGCAGAATGCCCAGTGACGCTCCTGTCTTTTTCATTCCTACAATCTCCCCCATTTAGTTAAGGTTGTGTAAAAGAATGCGGAGGCGGCTGTCCGTCCCCCGCATCTTCATTATAAAATTGGCGCTTCCCGGTCTAAATACCAAATCCCGAGCCGGGATAACAAAATATCAACTCGACACCAGGTGTAGGTCATCGATTACAACATCCAGATTGCCTGCGCTGTCCTCGATGTTCCCGAGCTCAAAAGAAACCCGTCCGATCGGCGTGCCGCCTCCGGTTACGTCGAATTCAACGGTATATTCCTTATACTCCGTTCCGAGATCAACGATCTGGCTTCCGTAGCCGTGCCAGGCATAATTATCCGCGGCATCCAGCCAGCCGAGACTGACATTCATTTTGCGCGGCTTGCTGGCCTTAGCCTTGAAAGTAAGAGTGTAATGGCTGCCGTCGTTGTACGTAATGCCTTCATAGTACACCTGCCGGTCCCAGCTGTTGCTTCCCACGGTTCCGACCTGAATCTTCAGCGCTTCATCTTGATTCGAGATGGACAGGGCTCCGCTGTCGGAGGAATAGAAGGTCCATCCCGCAAGCGAAGGGGCCGAGAAGTCGCCGTTAGGCATCAGGTTCTCGGAATAGGGCTGCCCGGCCAGAACGGGATTGACACGGATCAGCGAGACATTATCCAGCTTCACGGTATGCTGGCCCAGCGCCTCCGTAACTTTGCCGAGACTGAATTGCAGCACGGCGGAGACGTCACTGGCCCGAGCGGTAAAGAAGTATTCAAAATGGCCGTTCGCTTCGGTCAGCGGCACGATTTCGTTCAGATAAGTCGTCCAATTCTTGTCTATCGTTCCGTCATGTTGAATCAGCACCCGAATATCGCGGGCAAGCGAAGCTCCTGCATCGAAGCTGAGCTTGTAGGTTCTTCCCTGTTCCAGTGCGAAGGGCGCCTGCTTCACCTGAACATGCCAGTCTTCCTCGCCGCTTCCGCCTACCGTTACGGCCAGTTGGCCGTTATCTGCGGCCATGAAGCTGTTCGGATCGCTTTCCCCATCCTTCTTGAACAGCGTCCAGCCTTCCGTCTCCTGATCCATTGTCCCGTTCACTACAGCCTCCCGGGAAAGATCCAGCCAGGCCAGCCGGTATCCGCTGCCGCTGAGCCGGAAATAATACGTCCCGGCATCCAGACTCAGCGGTGCGCCGGACAGCGAGCGGTAAGCCGTTTCGGCATTCCCGATCTCCGCTGCATAGACATCGGCGGTCGCAACGGCCTTCTTAGAACTGTCCAGCACGGTCAGCTCCAGCCGCGACGAAGCTTGGTCGCTTCCGGCGCGGATCGTCGGAACGAAAGTCCCCTGCCGGTTAATCTGGACTTTGAAATCCGCATAATCGCCTGGGTCCATTCCGGTCATATCCTTGCTGCCTTCCTGGCCCGGCGCCAGATCAACGCCCGAGGCATTCCAGTACTGATCGGCCTGCATATGCAGATATTGGTCGAGAACCGGAGGCGATGGCTTGCGGACCAGACGAACATTGTCGAGTTCCACGCTTCCTGCGGACAGACCCATCAGAAAGCTGAGTGTACCTGCACTGTTCCCGGAACCGGGCACCTGAATTTCCGTGCTGTAGGAAGTCCATCCGGTTGAGAGCTCCATCTGCGAGCCGTCCGGGTAAAGGACTTCGCCGTCTTTCGTTGTCAGACGGATGCCGAGCGGTCCCCGGCTGTCCGAACGGGCATCGAACGAGAGCTGGTAAGAACCTGCGGCCAGAGGCAGCCCTGCCTGCGAGAGCACTGCGGCATCAGCCGATGAACCCGGCGTCTGGATGTCGGCGCGGAACTCTCTCTTCATCAGCGGCAGTTCCAGGCGGTTCGTTACGCCGGCCGCAGCCTGAATGCCGGAAGCGGAGTCGGTCCCGAACGTCCAGTAGCCCATTCGGCCGCTGCCCAGCTCGAACCCGCCGTTGTAGATCAGATTGCCGTCGGCAAGAGGCGTCCGCTCCACAGGCAGCGGCTCGGTCTCGACGACCTTGACATTCGTGAAGTAGGCATCGACATCACTCAATCCGAGGTTGAATTCGAACCGGGCATTGTTATCCGTCGGCTGATTCATGTTAAAGGTGTACGTGTAGGAAGCCCATTGGTCGGTCAGATCGAAGAACCGTTCCTGGGAATAGGCCGTCCAGCCTCCCCCGAATTCGGTCAGCTTGCTCATCACCCGCCGGGCCGCGTCCGCTTTGGCATCGAACGTTACTTTGTAGGCTTTGCCCTTCTCCAGCATCATCGGCATCTGGGTGAGCTGAATCGAATAATTCTGCGTGCCGGCCTGATCGACCGTAACTTTAGCCGCGGTTCCCTTCTCGGCATCGGTTACAACCTGGACATGCCCCGATCCTCCGGCGTTCTCGATGAACTGCCACTCAGCCGGCACGCCGCTCGCCGCAGCTTCTCCCGTGAAGTTCCCGTTATAGATCTGGTTGCCGTCCGCTAGAGCCGGACGCTGCGGATGGGCATCGCCCGAATGGACGGGGCGTTCTCCGACCGCCGGCCACTGATCCAGTCCTTTGTATTGATAGACGCGGACGTAGTCCACATACATGCGGTCCGACTGGAAATTATCGGCCGGGTTCCCCGGCCAGGAACCGCCCACGGCCAAGTTAAGGATCATATAGAAAGGCCGGTCGAACGGAGCCGGGTACGTATAATAGTCCGGCTGCCCTTCTCTTTTCGTTCCCCAATCGCTGGTTTCAAAATACTTCTCTCCGTCTACGTAGTAGCGGATCAAGCCGGGCAGCCACTCCATCGTAAAATCATGATAGTCGTCGGCAAAGGTCTGGCCTTTCGGCAGTACATAGGTCTTCGACTGCGAGACATGCGGGATATCATAGTGAAGCGAACCGTGAACCGTCCGCGGATACAGATCGGCATTCGCCTCGTCTCCGGCAACCGGTCCGGTCAGCTCCATGATGTCCATCTCGCCGCTGCCCGGCCAAGGGCCGTATTGATTCTCTTCATCGGTCGGCATCATCCAGATGGCCGGCCACATGCCCTGCTGAATCGGCAGCTTGGCCCGGACCGTGAACTTGCCGTAGGTCCAGTCTCCCTTCATCTTGGAGGTCAGCTTGCCGGACGTATAATTCTTGCCGCCGTACGCCTCTTTCCGCGCCTCCAGCTCCAGGACTCCATGGCCGCTCTCCTTCATCAGCTTGGCATTATCCGGATGGTAATACTCCAGTTCGTCATTGTAGACGACGCCGGTATTCTGGACATTCCATTTGGATTCGTCGATCTGCTCGCCGTTGAATTCATCGTTCCACACCAGCTCCCACTGCGAGTCATCCGTGGAAGGAGTCGCGGTTGGCGATGCCGTCGCGGTTGGTGATGCCGTCGCGGTTGGCGATGCCGTCGCGGTTGGCGATGCCGTCGCGGTTGGCGATGCGGTCGCGGTTGGCGATGCGGTCGCGGTCGACGATGCCGTCGCGGTCGGCGATGCCGTCGCGGTCGGCGATGCGGTCGCGGTTGGCGATGCAGTCGCCGTCGGCGATGCGGTTGCCGTTGGCGATACGGTTGCCGTTGGCGATACGGTAACCGTCGGCGAGGAGCCTGTCCCGCCTGTTCCTGCCGTTGCTGCCGCTGGCGGCGAAGAGACCTTATCTCCGGTCAGTCCCTGAAGCACCGTTCCCGAAGTGAGCGTCTTTCCGTTAAACTGGATGCCTTCCGCCTCCACTTCCAGCCGGTCCACGGTTCCGCGGTTCTCAATTCGAGAACCGGAGGCTGCTGCATCCACGATAAGCGTGCCTACCCGCACATCCGGCGAAATCACGATGCCGGCAGGCTGGACCAGCTCCAGCCGCGCAGCGGAGCTTCCTTCTTCCAGCACCACCCGGACCGGCGCGGCGGATTTATCCACAATCACCCGCTCCAGCGCGGATTTCCGGAATACTACAGAATGCTCTCCTCCGCCGGAGATCCGGCTCACGCCCGCCACCTGTAGGCCGGTCACATTCACGTCTCCCTCGGCGGCTCCCGGAGCTACATACAAATTCCCGGCCACCGCCGCGCCCTGCACGGCTACATTCGGCCGGTTGATAATCAGACTTCCCTGGAGGCTGCCCACCTTGTAGCTTCCTTCGGCCGGACTGATCCATCCGATCATCCGGTCCAGCAGCGCGGCAAGCTCGCCCCGGGTAAGCTCCGCCTTCGGCGCTATTCTCCCAGAAGCATCACCGCTGAGATAACCTGCGGCCAGCAGCGCATTCACGGCTTCGCGGGCGTATGCCGAGACTTCGGCCCCGTCAGTTCCGGCGTTCACAAGCGACTTCGAACCCGGCTCCATCCGAAAAGCCCGGTACAGGAGCGCCGCCGCTTCCTGCCGCTGGACGGCGGCATCCGGCCGGAAGCTGCCGTCCGGATAACCGGCTGCAAGTCCGGCTGCATACGCCTGCCGAACCGGTTTCTCATACCAGGAAGAAGCGCCTACATCCGTAAAGGCAGGTTGTCCTTCCGCCGTATACCGGAAGATCCGGGTCATAACGGCTGTCAGTTCGGCGCGGGTGACCGCACGCTTAGGCTCATAGCGGCCTTGGGCGTCTCCCTGCAGAATGCCGGCCGCAGCCAGCTTCTCCGCCGCCCCGGCTGCCCAATGGCCCTTCATGTCCGTGAATTTCGCCTGCGCGGTTGCGCCTTCGGCTGCATCGCCGGCGGCAGCAAGGGCAACGGCTGGAGCCGCCTGAACGGAGCCGCCGGCCTTGCCTGCTGCAGCTCCGGCCGAAGTGTTCCCGATCGGCAGGCTGGTCAGCAGCAGGAGCCCGACCAGAAGCTTGGAAATGGTAGTGCGATACAAAAGTCATTCCTCCCCCTATGAACATCAACGAATTCCGGCGACTGTATCGCCGGATGCTTCCAGTATAGGGGCCGCTCTCTTGGGGAGGACATACCAATTCCTTAGCCCGCATACCAAAGATGCAAGCCTTCCCGAGTACGAAGCCCGCAGGGTTACACGTGTGATTTCGCACAAAAACCCACTCTCCCGGCAGGCGTGAGCCTCCCGAAAGAGCGGGTTTCGTTCATGCTATGTAACTTCTTCGCCGGGCAGAAGCTCCCGCCTTACGAAGTAGCCTGAATCTGCGGAAATTCGGGCACGGCTTCCTCGCCGCAGAACAGATCATCGAGCGAGCTGAGCGTGCCGTCCTCTTCCACCTGATACACCGACATTTTCTCGCCGTTCACCGTCAGTTCGATGAAGCAGCCCCAGCAATAGAATTGATGGGAACCGATCTTGCCTATATCCTTGGACCCGCAGTTTGGACATTTCATTCTCTTCATTCCACCTATCCGTTGACAATATTAATGGCTTTCTCCAGGCGTTCTTCGCTCATTGCGGGGACAAGCAGCGCGTCCTCCCCAATGGATATTTCCTCGGAACACGGCAACCATTTGCGGCCTTCCATCAGATCGGTCACAAGCCCGTCACTGATTTCAAGGGCTACTATTGTGTTTCCCATCTTTTGGTCAAAATAAACATCGGATACCTTGCCGAGAATCGTTCCGGTTGCCGTTACGACCTGGAGATCCTTGAGCTTATTCTTCCCTTCCAGAAAGGTGTATGGAATACGGTCGGAATCCGTCTTCTGAATCGCTTCTTCGCTGGTTATCATAACGGCATCCTCGCCATAGGCGACGATGTCCTTCCATGCCACAACTTTCACATGACCGCCGAAAAAAGACTTGCTTTCCAGTTCTATACCCGCAATCGTCCAGTTTGAATCCAGTATACAGTCAACAATTTTGCCGATGACCTTGCCCTCTTCCACACCGAACACGGAGAGTCCGATCATATCCTGCATCTTCATGTCCTGGGTCTCCTCCCTAATCGATCCTTGCGGGAAGCGGACAAGCCTTACCTTGCGCCGGACTTCACCGCATTGAATGGAGATGAGCGGTCCGAAACCGTGAGCCCATGACCAGCCGCCAAGCGCCTACGCTTACTTACGCAGCCGATGCAAAATGGTTTCAATTTTTCGGGCGACGACTTCCATTTCTTCAGTAGTATTACCCAATCCTGTGCTAAACCGAACCGCGGACGTCAAAAGAGGCTCCGGCAGATTCATGGCCTTCAGCACATGCGATACTTCCAGCGAGCCCGAATTGCAAGCCGAGCCGCTGGAAGCGGCGACCCCTTCCATATCGAGATTCATCAGCAAGATATCCGAGCGGACGCCGGGGAAGCTCACATTCAGAATATGGGGGGCAAAATGCTCCGGGCTGCCGTTGACGGCATACGCATCCGGTCCGATCCGACGGTCGAGCTGCGAGAGCAGCTCGGTCCGCAGCGCCAGCGCCCGGGCCCGTCTCTCCTCCAGTCCGGAGACCGCCAGCTCCACCGCCTTGGCGAACCCGGCCATGCCGGCCAGATTCTCCGTCCCGGCGCGCCGGGAACGTTCCTGCAGCCCGCCGTGCAGCCGGGGGTGCAGCGGAGCGCCGGAACGCACATAGAGGCCGCCGATTCCCTGCGGCCCGTTAATCTTGTGCCCGGCGAAGCTCATATAATCGACGGGAAGCCCGCGGAGAACAATCGGCAGCATTCCAATCGCCTGAACGGCATCGACATGGAGAAGAATACCGCGCTCCCGCGCCAGCTTCCCGATTTCTTCGATCGGCTGTACAGTTCCGACCTCGTTGTTCGCATACATCACACTGATGAGAAAAGTGTCCTCCCGAAGCGCAGCTTCGACATCGGCCGCCGATACCCGGCCCGTCCGGTCCACCGGCAGCCGGGTTACCGCATAGCCGAGCCGCTCCAATTCGTCCGCGGCATGCAGAACAGCGTGATGCTCCACCGCCGTCGTAATGAGATGCCCGCCCTGCGGAGCCCGGGCGGACGCAGCGCCGAAGAGCGCCAGATTGTCGCTCTCCGTGCCGCCTGCGGTGAACACCCACTCCGCCGGCGAACAGCCCAAAAAGGCGGCGATCGTATCGCGCGCCTGGCTTACGGTTCCTTTGGCGGAACGGCCAAAGGCATGAACGCTGGAGGCGTTGCCGAACTGTTCCGTCATTATCGTCATCATGGCCGCGGCAACCTCCGGATGAATCGGAGTCGAGGCAGCATGGTCCACATAGATTGAGTTCATCTTCATTCTCCCGGTTCAAGCCTCCGCCCAACAGCAGGTAAATCGGTGGGCTTGGAGGGTTATACATTCTATCACATACTACCCCTTGGAGGCAAAAACATCAACCCGGCGCCTTCCATCCAATATTGTCCAAGCCGCAGATGGTGAAGCTTCAGGAAAGTAAACCGGCCACCTGACATAGAATTTTGAAGAAGAGAAGAATTACAGGAGGTCGGATAAATCCTATGTACGCACATTATTATCACAGACAAGGGTGGCAGCGCGCAGCCTTCCAGCCGGTCTGGGCGACCAGCTATGCCCAGGCGCTGGAGCTTATGAAGCAGTCGGTACAGGGCGAGAAATCGGACGAATGGTTCTATGACCAGCTCATCCGGCTGGCGCCGAACAAGGAGCAGGCCGACATTATCGTCTCCATCCGCAATGATGAGCGAAGCCACAACCGAATGTTCCGTCAGATCCTTCAGGAACTGACCGGACAGCAGGTCGGACCCGGAAATCCCGAAGAAGCTGAATCCCCGCCCGCCACCTTCCGCCAGGGCCTGCAGACCGCTCTCTTCGGCGAACTCTCCGCAGTCGAGCGCTACCGCAAAATGTGGTTCGGGCTGCCGCCGGGCGTCTACAAAGACACCGTCTTCGGCATTATGATCGACGAACTCAAACACGCGGACAAGTATAATTACCTGCTGGGTACGCTGCATGAGCACAAGGCTACTTGAGGGTCAGGGCGTAATTCTGTTCTAGGCAGAAAGGGGCTCCATTTGTGGATAGCCCCCTTGTTTGTATGAACTTATTTCTTACATAATATTTTCACTTCTGCTAGATAGAAGTGAAATAGCCTATTATTATTGTCTCGAAACTAATTACATGGTAATTTACGGGTAAATAGTTGAAAGATGAGGTTACTAGTTGTCCACCGACCTTTAAACCGCCTTATCCCTTTTAATCATCCCAATCAGTTAATTTTATTATTCCTTATACTTGAGAACAAAGAGAACGACTCCCCTTTCCCCTCAAAAATAAAGTCATCTTTTGTAGTAGCTCGCTCTAGGGATTCCGGCAATGGATAACAGATGTGTCACGCTATGCCGGTTGCGTAGTTCCTCAATTATTTGGTAGTTGTCCTGTAGACAGGGGCAACCTCCCGGACCAGATTTGGATAACGCTTTTTCGAGAATCCACCTGCGCTTTCAGGTAATTCTACTCCTCTTCGACATTGGCAAACTTCGTGTTTGGACGTCATTTAAAGGGACTTCTGCTTCCCTTGAGAGTATCGTAGACCTCCCCAGCCTTGTATTTCTTCACCAATTCTTGAAGCTGATTCTTGTTTCGGATACACAATCGGGTCGAGACTGTAGTGTATTTATCTTTCCTTTCCCATTTAAGCCTTTGCCGCCTTTCTGTCCTTTTTTATCCATACGAAAATCCTCTCTAAGTTCACTTCATCCTCATGATACCATGTGGACTTTTGTGAGTGTTACTTGAAGGGGATAATAGCTTTTTGCTGCCTTTTAGTTATTGTTCATACTCTTGTTAATTTCTCCAAATAGCTAGGCAAGATGCTCTGGAACATAGTAAAAAAATCGAGCAGCAACTCTCTTGGTAATGGAAGATTGCTGCTCAATGTTTGTGGTGGACAGAACCTCAACGCACCCCAAAAATACCAACCTACAAGGCGTTTTTAGGGCGAAATGAAGCGATCACAGGAACCAAAACCACATCACTCAGGACTTGCGCGTAACAGGGACTTTTATCAATCATAAGTTGTACTCGGCTCACTCAGGTCGTAAAGTCACTCTTTAGCTGAGTATTCATTAACACTAAAGGTAAGGATTTTATCAAAGATCACGTAGTCTTTTCGACTGGTGAATGGCCCTTTATTATTATCATGCTTATCTATGGCATAAAATACATTTCCAGATCCATTCTGTTTATTCTCATACCAAGTAATAAATGCGTTGACTTCGTCCATACTCAGATCAAATTCTTTCTCAAGACCAGTATTCATGGTCACAGTAAGAATTGCACGATCACCGGTTGACTGTTCCGGGACTGGTGTAGGTACCGGTATTGAAGTCGCTGAGGGCTCAGGGGTTGGCGCTATTGTGGGTACAGGTTCCTCAATTGTAATCGTTTCTACAGTTTTTAATGTTCCGTTAGTTGCTCCAGTAGAACCGCCAACAATATACAATTGACCATTTACTACAGCTGCACCACTTTGATATCTACTATCAGTTAAATTAGTAAAACTGGATACATTATTTTTCGCTGGGTCGTAAATCTGAACAGTAGAAAGAACCGTTGATCCATTCTTTCCTCCTAAAATATATATTTTCCCATTGAGTGTTGCTACTGCTGCTCCATGGGGGGCATTTTGTAAATTTGCTTTTGCCTCCCAAATATTTAAGATTGGATCATACTCATAAATAGTATCAGAAGTTATTTGGGGGGTAGTAGGCGTTTTCAATCCTCCCAATATATAGATTTTCCCGTTATTGACAGCTCCGACTGGCCCATTAGCAATTACAGGTAAATTAGTTTTAGTTGACCAGACTCCTGTTGTCGTATTAAATGCCTCAACGGTCGACACAAATACGTTGATATCTGTTGCTCCTCCTACGACATAAATGTTGTCCCCAACAACAGCAGATGCTGCCCACGATCTCCCAGCTTTCATCGGTGTTGTAGTGGTCCATGTATCGGAATCAGGGCTGTAAACCTCTACTTTGGGAGTTCTTACAGGGGTACCACTCGCATTATCGTAGTAGCCTCCAATGACATAAATCTTATTGCCCACAACCGCTGCGGTAGCAGCAGCCCTTGCAGTAGGCATATCACTTTTTTTAGACCATAAGTCTGATGATGGATCATAAACATATGTAGTTTTTTGTTTTATGCCATTAGCTGCTTGATCTGAGTTTCCTACGCCTCCAAATGCATATATCTTACCTCCGTATTCCACCATTGCTGCTCCAGCCCTTGCTTCTGGAAGGCTGGTTTTTGGGGTCCATACTTCGTTAGATTCTGCAAACCCTGAAGTAACAGTAACCAGAGATCCAAAGATCATAAATATTGAAACTAGCCATATAAATTTTCTTTTCAAAAAAACCAACTCCTTTAAGATGTATGCATCAAGCCTACACTAAAAAAGAGTGTACAAATAGTCTGTTATTCAACATTTATTTACAATAAACTTAAGAGTTAAAGGGAATATGTGTATTAACAGAAAATCTCTCCGGAGTTTCATATTATCCAGAATTACCATCCGCTTTGGTTACCTTTAGCTTATATACTTAAGGCCCTGAATAAATGCCCAAAATATTTCTCGACTTTAACCTTCCATCTCGTCGATATCTGTGGTCCCGAACCTCTTCAGGCGCTCGGTACGCTTCCCCAGGAGACATACCTAATCAGGGACAAATACAAAAGTCAACCCAAAAATTAACCTAGTTGGTACTGCCCCCGTAACGTGAGACAAATTAAAACACCTTCAAGACAATGGAACCAGTCGTAAGATAGGAAGATAACCCTGGAGGTGTATTGCGTTGGCAACCAGAGTGAGCTTTCCAGTAGAAATAAAGATGAAAGCTATAGAAATGAGGTTAGCACAAGTTCCGGTGAGAGAGGTTATGGAAGAGCTGGGAATACGGAATAGGACACAGATAAAGACATGGATGAGCTGGTACCCGAACACTCTTCAGAGCTTGAAAAGGTAAAAGCAGAGAATCGGTTTCTTAAACAGCAATTAGACAAGCGGGTTCAGTGGATTATGCAGCGTGAGGGACTACAATGCCGCGCAAGGGTGAAGAAACAAAAGACGACAGGGCAACTCGCACAACCTGCGGAGCATCTGCCCAATCGGCAATTTCATGCGTCAGGCCCCTTGCAAAAACTAGTCACGGACCTTACCTGCTTGCCGTTTTGGGGCAGGATGCTGTACCTTTCAAGTATCTTAGATCTGTACAACAGAGAAATTGTCGCTTACAGGATAGCGGACAAGCAGGACACGTCCTTTGTATTGGATACGTTGGTCAACTTCCAAAGCAGGCCAATATGCTGCTCCACAGCGATCAGGGCAGTGTGTACACGTCTCAGGCGTACCGGGCGCCAGTCAAGGAAAAAGGCATTACCATGAGCATGTCCCGTAAAGGAACGCCCGCGGATAATGCCCCCATGGAATCGTTTCATTCCACCCTAAAGTCTGAAACGATTTATCTTGAAGATCTGTAGGGGTATAACGACGGCCATCGTTGAACGGACCGTTCGAGACTACCTCACCCACTATAACTCAATTCGGATTCAAGCGAAACTAAATAACCAGTCGCCGGTGGATTTTTGGCGAATGACTGCTTAAACTTGCAAGGTGTTTTGATCCCTGTCTCACAATCAGGGTGCAGTCCCATTCCCGCCTCGTACAAAGAAAATACGTTAAGAAAAATCCCAGAATGCACCCACCGAATGTTATGGGCGCGGCGAGACTGTTAAACTTCCTGCTTTGCCTTACTTATACTTCTGTCATATTTATTCCCAATAAAGACCCCGACAGGAGCAGGCCCATCGACGTCTAAACGCACATTAATTGGAGTCTTCCATATGCCACCTTACTCTCTTTCCGTCAGCCCCTCCGCAAGCATGTACCCGCGCAGGCACCTATGGCTGATTCAGTAAAGTGCGGGTAACTTACGGGTAACGAATTTCATATCCCCTTTGAAATCACGGAATTCTGCTTCTTTCTAAATATAGAACATATAATTATCCACCTGCTCCTCTTCCTTGAAGGAGATCAAGTCCAGCAGCGTGGTAGAATCTAGCACGTCGGCGATGCTGTCCCGGATGCGCAGCCAGAGGTCGCGTTTGGCCGGGTCGTCTTCTTCCGTGAAGTCCACGGGCGAGATCGGGCCTTCCAGGACGCGGATAATGTCGCCGGCCGTGATCTGCGCGGCTTCGCGGGACAGGATATAACCGCCGTAGGCGCCCCGGATGCTCTTGACGAGTCCGGCGTTGCGCAGCGGTGCGATGAGCTGCTCCAGATAATGCTCGGAGAGCCCGTTCTTCTCGGCGATGCTCTTCAAGGAAGTCGGGCCTTCGCCGAATTTCAGGGCCAGCTCCATCATGATGGTCAGGCCATATCGTCCTTTAGTTGAAATCTTCAAAGGAACACCTCTTTCAAAATAGTGGCTGAGTATAGTATAATGGATTGTTCTTGAAGGCAATGTCGTATTTCAATCTATTCCGATATATACTCTCTGTTTATGTTATCATATCCCGGACAACAGGGGGAAAGCAAGTCGCAACTTTCGGACCGTTTGTATTCCACAGGCGGACACAAATTCAGATAAAGATGGTGATACTGTGGCAAAGGCAATCGCGGACACACGGGTGGTCGTCGGCATGTCGGGAGGCGTGGATTCTTCCGTAACGGCGCTGCTGCTGAAGCAGCAGGGTTACGACGTCATCGGTATTTTCATGAAGAACTGGGACGACACCGACGAGTTCGGCGTCTGTACCGCAGAGACGGACGCCGAAGACGTCCGCCGCGTCTGCGAGCAGGTCGGCATCCCTTACTATACCGTCAATTTCGAGAAAGAATACTTCGACAAGGTGTTCACGTATTTCCTGGACGAGTATAAGGCCGGACGGACGCCGAATCCGGACGTCATGTGCAACCGGGAGATCAAATTCGGCGAATTCCTGAACCGGGCGCTCCAGCTCGGCGCCGATTATGTGGCGACCGGCCATTACGCCCGAGTCGTGGAAGAAGACGGGGTATACCGCCTCCTTCGCGGCGTGGACGCCAACAAGGATCAGACGTATTTCCTGAATGCCCTGAATCAGGACCAGCTCTCCAAGGCCATGTTCCCGATCGGGCATCTGCCCAAGCCGGAAGTCCGCCGGATTGCGGAGGAAGCCGGTCTCTATACCGCCAAGAAGAAAGACAGCACCGGCGTCTGCTTCATCGGCGAGCGCAACTTCCGCGAGTTTCTGAGCCACTATCTGCCTGCGAAGGGCGGAGAGATGGTAGACATTGCGACCGGCGAAGTCAAGGGCCGGCATGACGGGCTCATGTATTACACGCTCGGCCAGCGGCAGGGCCTCGGCATCGGCGGATCGGGAACGGGCGAACCGTGGTTCGTGGCCGACAAGGATCTGGAGCGCAACATTCTGTACGTGGTGCAGGGAGACAAGCATCCCAGCCTCTACTCCACCGGCCTCGTTGCTTCTGGCGTAGCCTGGACTTCGGGCCGGGACCTACTGGCGGACGGCCCTCTGCGCTGCACGGCCAAATTCCGCTATCGGCAGCCCGATCAGGGCGTAACTTTAAGCCGGCGGACGGACGGAACGGTTCAGGTGGATTTTGACGTACAGCAGAAAGCCATTACGCCCGGCCAGGCCGTCGTCTTCTACCAGGGCGAAGAATGCCTGGGCGGAGGCACGATCGAATCGGCGGACAAGCTGGTTCCGCTGACGTAAGCCTACATTCCGGCAGGCCCGTCAGGTTCCCGGAGAAACGTCCGGTGATGCGCAATCCGCGGCGGAATGCCCACACAGCCGCCCTCAACCAACAAGGCCCCTGCGGTCCGAGCGAAACGCTCGGGCGGCAGGGGCCTTCTTTTGTCAACTTGCAGCGGAAGATTAGCCTTCCCCCTCATACATCTGCTCCAGATAAGCCGTCACGCTAACATCCTCTTCCCAGGGATACCGAAAGCCCATTCCTTCGGCTACTTCCTGCCCGGTCCGGCGGAACAATTCTCCGGCGGTGAGCAGCGCTCTCCAGATGGCTTCCTCCTTCGCTTCGGGATAAGTCTCCAGCAGCAGGTTCCAGTCTTCCGCCGGGGTGTAGCGGTCGAGGTACTTGCCGTTCTTGCCGGTGCTGACCGAGAACCCTTCCCGGATTCCGGCCCGCCATTCCAGCATGCGGATAAGCATTGGCCGGACATACAGATTCAGATGGTCCAGCGCATAGAGCAGTTCTCTGCGCCGGAGTCCCTTCGCGATATAAGTGGAGACCCAGCGAAATTCGTTGCAGCAGTCCCGGAATTCAGCTTCACTCGGCTCCTTGATCCAGTAGAGAGAGTCGCCGGGAGCAGGAAGCTCCGGCAGCAGGCTGTCCTTGTCCAGCAAGACAACCGCAAGTGTATCGCCTTCATTCCAGCGGGCGGCCTCGGCAGCCGGACACAGCGTCAGGTCAATCCGGTTGCCGTCAGCCAGCTGCATGAGATAGGCATATCGGGTCCGCTTCGCCTCGGAGGGAGCAAGCGCCGATTCGTCGGGTCTCTGCAAAATCACCCGCTCCCCGAACCCGTCGATCCACTCCCGGTCGGCAATCAGACTCTCCATCTCATTCACGACATAGACAATATCGTAATCCCGGAAGCGGTCCTTCGGCGCATTCGGGTTCGTTCGGGAGCCGGTCATGCCGACGGCACGGATGCGCTCGTCCCTGCGCGCCGTATTCAGAATCAGCTCCATCATTTCCTGCCCGCTTCGTCGATGCCTCAAGGTATACAACCTCCCTGTAGTTACAGCTTCCTCGTATTCGACGTGCTCTGCACGCTCTGACTTCCCATACACGCTCTTCGCTTACAGCGTCCTTCCCGTCTTCAGCCCGAGCCACGCTCCGAGCAGACCGACCGCCAGCGACAGAAGCGCGTAAGCCGCCGCCCGGCCATAGCGTCCGTTCTCCAGCAGGGTCACCGTCTCGTAGCCAAAGGTGGAGAACGTGGTGAAGCCGCCGCAGAAGCCGGTTCCGGCCGTCAGATACCAGCCGCGGGGGATCAGATCGCCCGCCCCGGCCAGAACGCCCAGGATGAAGGAACCCAGGATGTTAATGAACAGCGTTCCCCACGGAAAAGCGTTGCCGAATCGCCGGCCGATCCAGCCCCCGAGCCCATAGCGGCAGGCGGCTCCGATGACTCCGCCGATGCCGATGCCAAAGAGGTTCATCCGGCCGCCCTCCCGGCTCGCATCGTCCGTTTGCCTAGCCAGACGCCGGCGGCTGAGAGCGCAATTCCGCCGGCCAGGCTCAGCAGCATATAGAGCAGGGCCGTTCCTGCCTCTCCGCCTTCGAGCAGCTTGACGGAATCAACCGTGAAGGCCGAGAAGGTGGTGAACGTTCCGGTAAAGCCCGTTCCGATCATCAGCCGCACTCTGGCGGGAATCCGGCCGGACTTCGGCGACACCGCAAAGAACCAGCCCAGGAAGAGGCAGCCGGCCCAATTGATCAGCAGAATGGACAGCGGCAGGCCGCCTGTCCCCGCCGGCACAGCCAGCGTCAATCCGTAGCGGCAGAGCGCTCCGGGGAACGCGCCAAGCGCCAGATACAGCAAATTGCGCACCATCTATTCCTTCTTTCCGAATTATCCGCCTATTCTCCGCCTATTCTCCGCTCTCCGGCGGACGTCCCCGCCGCAGCGCCTGATTGTGGCGGATCTTCGCTTCGTTGCCCTGCTCGCTCGCCTGGTAGAACACCCGGCGGGCGATGGCCTTGGGCAGGTACTCCTGCTTCACGTAGTGGCCCGGATAATCATGCGGATATTTGTAGCCGCCATGACCGAGCGCCGAAGCCCCCTTGTAATGGGTATCGCGCAGGTGCATCGGGACCTCCGCCGATTTCAGCTCCCCGATGGCGTCCGTCGCCCGGGCAATGGCGGTGTACACCGCATTGGACTTCGGGCTCTCGACGGCGAACAGAATCGCCTGGGCAATGTTCAGCTTCGCCTCCGGCCAGCCGTTGTTCCGGTAGGCATCCAGGGCGCTGGTCGCCTGGACCATCGCCTGGGGGTTCGCCAGGCCGATGTCCTCGCTCGCCGCGGCAATCAGCCGGCGGAGGAACACGAGGGGGTCCATGCCGAGCTTCTCGACGGCATAGAGGAACCAGAAGAGCGCGGCGTCGCTGGAGCCGCGGATGCTTTTGTGAAAAGCGCTCAGCACATCGTACTGCGTGGACTCGTCTGCCTTGACCGTCGGCCGCCGGATCGATTCTTCGGCTACCTCAAGCGTGACATGCACGCTCCCGCCTTCCTCCGGCGAGGTCGTCAGCGCCGCCAGTTCCAGAGCATTCAGCGCGCGCCGGATGTCGCCGTTCGCCATGGTTGCGATATGGTCCAGCGCCTCTTCCTCCACCTGAAGGTCCATGAAGCCAAGTCCGCGCTCCTTGTCGGCCAGCGCCCGCTTCATGGCGATCAGGCTGTGCGCCTTGGTCAGCGATTCCAGCTGGAAGAGCGTCGAGCGGCTCATGAGGGCGCCGTTGACATAATGGAAGGGGTTCTCCGTCGTTGCTCCGATGAAGATGATCGTTCCCTTCTCCACCGCCGGCAGCAGCGCATCCTGGCGCGAGCTGTTGAACCGGTGCACCTCGTCCAGAAACAGGATGGTCTTCGTGCCGTACAGCGAGCGGTTCGTCTGGGCCCGGTCGATTACCTCGCGTACGTCCTTGACGGAGGCCTCGACGGCGTTCAGCCGCACAAAATCGCCCCGGGTCTGGTTGGATATAATATGGGCCAGCGTCGTTTTGCCGCAGCCCGGCGGCCCGTACAGCAGAATCGACGAGACCTGATCCGCTTCGATGGCCCGCCGCAGCAGCTTGCCGGGGCCTACAATATGCTCTTGTCCGATATATTCATCCAGAGTTCGCGGCCGCATCCGGTCCGCGAGCAGGCGGCCGTCGCCGGCTCCTTCCCCGGTTCCATCGTTGAATGAGAATAAATCCATGCGTTCACTTCCTCAAACGGGTATAGTCTGGTTCAGCCGCTCTTTCTATCATACCATACCCGGAGGAAGGTTCTGCGAAAAAGAGCATCACTTCTCCCGCGCGGTAAGACCCGCGCCGAAAGAAGTCATGCTCTTGCCTTGCTCTTCTGTCAGGACCGGCCGCCTGCGGCGAGGGCCCGCATTTTGGAGACAATCTTCCGGATGCTCTCTTCCGACAGATGATAACGCCGGCACAGCTCCGGCACGGGAGAACCACTCCGGTACATTCCGTAGATCTCTTCATTCCGGCGCGCAATCATGCCCCGGGAGCCGCATTTCTCGCCCCAGCCGACGCGCTGTTCGCTCTTCTTGGGGATGTAGAGCAGTTCACCCTGAATATAATCCTGCAGCTCCTCCAGCAGGCCAGGGGGAAGCACATCCCGCCCGTTCACATAACTCAAACCTGATTTCCTCCTCTAACAGGTGCATGCCCAAGGGTCCGAGTGTCTTACAGACCAGAATATCCATCGCCACCTGCCTCCTTTCCGTTCGCTGATTGGTTATATTATACAGAGCAGGCCTGCGCCGCGTCCACCTCAGAACGGCGCGTCAGCATGCCCTTGTCTTTTAAGCAAAAAGGGAGCCTCTCGGCCCCCTCATCTTACGGATTTCCGCCTGTTAGACGGAAATCACCTCGTTCACTGAAATCATTGCCCTTCAGCCTCCTTTCCGCTGGTTATCGTCCGGCCGGACACTTTATATTAAGCCATAACCCGCGGAGAGACTCCAGCCCAAAAACAGTTATAATCAATCGCTACCGCCCTTTCGGATCAGCGGATGGCCGAATCCGACAGCACGCCGGACAGATTCTCGAGCTGCTTCGACATCCGTTCCATCTCCGAACCGGCCGCCATCTGTTCCCGGCCGACGGCCGCCATCTCTTCGGACATGGCTACCGTCTCCTGCGTAACCATGGCGATATTCGCAGCCGCTGCGCCCAGTATGGATTGGGAGTTCTGGAGCTGCTCCATGGAAGCTGTAACCTGCTCCAGCCCGTTCAGGAACACGTTCATCGTATCCCGGACTCCATTCAGAATATGATTCGTCGCCTGGACGGCGTCTTTCTGGGATTCATACAGGGGCATCGCTTCTTCCACCAGCCCGGCGGCCTCATCGGCTTCCCCGGTAATCTGCTGCATGAGAACCCGGATATGGCCGAGGTTCGTCCTGGACAGATCGGCCAAGCTTCTGATTTCGCCGGCAATCACCGCAAAGCCTTTTCCCGCAGCGCCCGCGCTGGCCGCCTCAATCGAAGCGTTAAGCGAGAGGATATTGGTCTTGTTCGCCATATCCTGAAGCAGCTGAAGCATCTGACGGATCGACAGTACGCTGTCTCTCAGCGACCAGACCTTCTGCCGGACCTGGGCGGACATCGTCTCCGCGCCGACCGTCTTCTCCGTCAGCACCTGCATATAATCCGTTCCCTGAATCACGGCGTGGTCCAGTTCCCTGGCCCTTGCGGCCATCTCGCCGCTCCGGCCGGCCATCTCCTCCAGTCGGGCCGACAAGTCGCCGACCAGGCCGTTCATCTGCTCCGCATCGCCGCCGAGCCGTTCGCAGCCGCGGACGATGTTCTCCGTTGCGGCTGCGATACTCTCTGCCCCGACGCGGGAACTGCGGGCCGAACCGGTCAGCTTCCCCGAGGTTCGTCTCATCTCTTCAGACGAGCGCTGCGTCTGCTCCGCGAAGCGGGACAAATGATCCATCATGGCGTTGAAGCTGCCGCCCAGCGCGCCGATCTCATCCTTGCGGTCGAAATCCGTCCGGAGGCTCAGGTCGCCTTCCGCACCACGGCGGAACAGCTCTGTCAGCTGCTTCAGCGGCCGGCCCAGGCTCTGGCGGATCAGCAGTCCGAGTACGATTCCCGACAGGAGAAGCCCGCCGGCCGATACCCAGGCAAAAGCCTGAACAATGGTATCCAGCGGCCGAAGCAGCGTCTGGCGGGGAATGCTTCCGATGAGGAACCAGCCGGAGAGCGGCATATATTCATACAGGAACAGCGACTTCTCACCGCCCAACCCTTTGCCGTCATAGCTGCCGGCCTTCTGGCCTTCCGCTTCGGGTACGGCGGGAAGCGAAGGTGCGTAGTGTTCTCCGGCGAGCGCAGCATCGGCATCATAGACAAGGGTTCCGTCTGCTGAAACTACTTGAATGGCTCCGCCTTTGCCAAAAGACAGACCGTCCATAACGGACCGGATAGTATCCAGGGGAACCTCTATCAAGGCGTAGCCAATCGTTCGGCCGGTAATCGGATTATTGAGTACCCGGCCTATGGCAATTTGAGAGGCCTCGGCCGCTTTGCTGACAAAGCCTTCTGCGCGCGGAGGAAGCACCTGCGTTACTCCGGGTTTCTGTCCGGCAAGGTCCGCCAGCCAGCCCAGCTCCCGCTTCTCCGCCGGATTGTCGCCGCTGACTCCCGGCTGGATCATCTCCGTACTGACCGTGGAGACGGTCTTCGCCAAGTCGGCGGAGAACAGGGTAATGGAGCCGATGCTCCGGTTGGAGGAGGCATAGGAACCGATCAGTTCGGTCAGTTCAGAGGCGGCCTGCTCCCGTTCGTAAGAACCGGTTCCGGGCGAGGACAGGGCATTCAGCCGGTTGACCAGCTCCTGGTCGGATTGCAGCCGGGCCCCGACCTCCGTCATCTGCCCCAGCAGCATGTCCAGCTGGGCGCGGGACTGGCTGATCGTCTGACCGGCATTCTGATGGACGAGATTCTCTACAATCCGGCTTGTGCGCGTGTAGACGACAGCCGACAGCAGAGATACTGTCAGGAGCACAACGGCAAGCACAGACAGCGTGAGTCTGGCTTGGAGCGAATGAAGCAGGCGGGTTACAGCGGACAATGGTCGTTTGGCATTTAGCGGTGTATTCATGATGGTCGTTAACCCCTCTTATTTCGGGTAGAAGCCTATGCCTCGATTATAGAAGGGGGGCCGATCGGTCAGACATACCAAAGTTCCGTCTCATGTAACAAATTGTCAAGGTCAGGCTTCCGGTTGCGCTTCCGGCCAGCCTTCCGCCGTCTCTACCGCGCCGGCTGCGGCCGCGAGCGCGCCAGGCAGCTCCCCGCTGCCGAGCAGCCAGAGCTCATGCAGGGCTCGGGTACAGCCGACGTACAGCAGCTTGGCATCCCAGGCGGCTTCGCCGTAGTGCTCCCGGTCGGCGTCGGCCAGCAGAACCGCATCGAATTCAAGTCCTTTGGACAGATAGATCGGCAGCACGGACAGTCCGCCCTTGTACTCCGTCATGCCGCCGTCGATCAGGTTCAGCCCGGGGAACCGGGGCAGCAGTTCGGCATGCAGCGCCTCCGCGTCCGCAAGGCTTCGCGTCAGCACCGCCACGGTCCGGTACTCCCGGCCGGACAATTCGGCAAGCGCCCGGGCGATGACCCGGACGCGCGGGGAAGCGTCGGGCAGCGGCGCATCGCTTCCATTGCCGCTTCCCGACGCCGGCCCGCCGGCCGATCCGGTCGCCGCTGGTTCCGAACGGATCAGCCGCACCGGGCTGCCGCTGCGGAAGACGGGCACCGCCAGCAGCCCGCTTCCGACGCCGTGCGCCAGAATCCCGTTCGCGAACTCGATGATCTCCATGGTCGAACGGTAGCTGCGAGTCAGCGCATGGTAAGCGGTGTCGGACGGGTCGAATAAACCGCTCATTTCGGACCAGTCATGGACGCCGCGATAGGCATGGATGCCTTGCGACAGATCGCCGAGAATGGTGAAGGAATGGCCCTTCACATAGCGGTCCAGCATGAAGATCTGAAACGGTGAGAAATCCTGCGCCTCGTCGATGACGACATGGTCGAACCGCTGGATACTCTCGTCACCGTTCAGCAGATAGTGAATATAAAGCATCGGCGGCAGATCTTCCTCTCGGAGCAGCCCTTTCTTCAGGGCCTTCTGCGTGTCCTTCAGGACGGAAGCGGGGATGGCGTCCGGCGCTTCGACCGGCCAGCCTGCCGGAACCTTGGCGGCCCGGAAGATTATGCGGTAGATGCCCGCCGGCTCGTATTTCGGCCATTTCGCTGCGTACGCCTTCTCGCGCTGGGCCGCCTTCTTCTTCCGTTCCTTGAGCGCGGCGGCGGAAGGGCTCTTCTTCAGCTCCATCTCGATCCAGCGGTGAATCCGCGCGAGAACGCGCTCCTTGCGCCGGGCCGGAGCATACGGCGCATATTCCCGGTCATGCCAGTCGAGAATCATGCGGCGCGGCAGGATTTTGCCGTCCCAGGGCGAGAAGTCGCCTTCCGGCACCGCCGTCTCTTCCAGCAGCCCCACCGCCTCTTCGATGACGGGAACGAGTGCCGTCGAGCCTTTGAAACGGGCCGGCGTCTCTTCCGTCAGAGCCGGCATCGGGCCGGTTCTCTCGAACCAGCGGTCGTAGGTCTCCTGGGCCGCATCCGGCGCAAGCTCCACGCCAAGCGCCTCCGAAGCCCAGTCCGCGAAGGTGCTCTGGGCGATATTGCCGACGCCGAGCTCGGGAAGCACATCCGATATGTAATCGAGGAACATGCGGTTGGGCGCGAAGATAATCATTTTCTCGGCCGTGACCTGCTCCTTGTACTGGTACAGCAAAAAAGCGAGCCGGTGCAGCGCCACGGTCGTCTTGCCGCTGCCGGCCACGCCCTGGATGATGAGCGCGGTATTCTTGGCCGCCCGGATAATCCGGTCCTGCTCCTCCTGGATGGTCGAGACAATGTCGCGCAGCCGGTTGTCCTTGTTCTCGCCGAGCCGGTAGACGAGGAACTCGTCCGAGACCGCCGGTCCGTCGCTCTCGCGGTCGAACGTGTCGGCCACGCGCTCCAGAATCCGCTTGCGGATCACCACGTTCCGCTTGAGGTAGACCAGCCCTTCAATGAGGCCTTCTTCCGGCGTCTCATAGCTGACCGGTTCCCGGCCGCCGGTAAAGGAGTAGAATAGGCTCGCCACCGGAGCGCGCCAGTCGATCACCATCGGGTGGTCGCCGGCTTCGTCGCGGTCGGCGCCGATTTTGCCGATATACAGCGCCTTGCGCTGACCTTCGCCGTTCTCCTGGAAATCCAGCCGCCCGAAGTACGGCTCCTGCCGCAGCTTGGCCAGCGCGTTCCGGCGCTCCTCGCGGATGCCTTCCAGCACCTGCTCCGTGTAGTCGTGTCCGGTATAGACCGGCGTATTCCGCAGCCGTTCGAGCTGAGTGTCAATCTCGTACAGCACCGCATCCAGCCTGCTCTGTTCCTCTTGATAGGCACTTTGAAATGTCTCTTCCAAATCAGTTACCTCCTAAAAGTTTGCGCTGATTAAGCTTCCGGCATTGCTTCAGCAAACTCGCTTCGAAAGCATACGCTTAGTTTTGCGTACGAATAGGCTTCTTGCATTGGCTTCAGCAAAACTCGCTTCGAAAGCATACGCTTAGTTTTGCGTACGAATAGGCTTCTTACATTGGCTTCAGCAAAACTCGCTTCGAAAGCATACGCTTAGTTTTGCGTACGAATAGGCTTCTTGCGTTGGCTTCAGCAAAAGGGTATCCAGCATATCACAACAAGTGAAAATATGCCAATATCAATTAGACAAGGCGTAACTCACGCCAAAAAACCGCTCCCTGGTTCTTGGGGCGGTTCCTTGGCATGAATGAATCGTCATGTCCCGTTACATGCATGCCGCCCGGCTCGGATGCATCAGACCGGCTTCTGCTTTTTGGGCCAGATAAAGTGGGATACGCCGATGAGAAAATCAATGCCAAGGATCAGCATCCACTTCCATACCGTTTGAATCAACAGTTCCGTTCGGGACGCCTCGCCCACCGCCCAGTCGGTGAAGACCAGCAGTCCCGCTCCGATAACGAAGGCTGCGGCATGCCTGAGCACGCCTTTCATATCCTGTATGGCGTAGTCCATCCCGTACCGCTTCACGGGCTTCTCTCCCTGCTTGAGCACATAGTACCGAAAACGTTCATCCGCCCAGCGGATCATGCTTCTCCCGAATGCGATCGACACGCCGATATACACCGCGGCTAGGGCATGCGCCAGCGTCGCCGTCGCGCCGTTATAGAGATCGACGCCTGCGACGACCAGCAGATATAAATCGAGCACCGGCGTCAACGACAGCAGCGCCATTCCCAACGTCTTCTTCCCAAGCACATACCGAAGAAGGAGTCCAAGAATAATGCATACCCAAAAAGCGGCTTCACACACAATCATTGATCCTACAATGAAGTTCAACATCCATGCCCCTTTCCAATACACTTGTGCTTTTTAACGCTGTCATCATATCACGCCCCTCTTTGCAATACAACTGTATTTTATAAACCGGGCCGATGTGCTACAATGAACACATGCCAAAAATCGTGAATCATGAACAGAAAAAAGAATATATCGCCGCCGCTGCCTGGCGGGTCATACTCAGGGAAGGAATGAAAGGTGCGACAGTGCGCGGGATTGCCCAGGAGGCCGGCATGTCGCTCGGCGCGCTGAGGCATTATTTCTCGACCCAGGAGGATCTGATTGCCTATGCCATGCAGCTCGTACGGGAACGGGCGCTCCTGCGTATCACCGCGAATGACCGGCCGGATCTTCCTCCGAAGATCAGAGTGCTGAATCTTCTCTTTGAAGTGGTGCCTTGGAGCGAGGATACGCGGGCGGAAATGGATGTCTGGCTGGCCTATGTGTTCTCGCTCGGCCCCAAAGCGGATACGCTCGGCGTTCAGCAGGAGATGCGGACCGGGATGCAGAGCCTTATCGCTTACTTGTCCGAGGTGCGCATGCTGCGCGAGGGAACGGATCCGGAGCTGGCAGCCGAGACGCTGTACTCGCTCGTCGACGGTCTCGCGATGCATGCCTACCTCGAACCAGGACGCTTATCGAAGGAGCGGATTGCCGCCGTACTTACGGGTTATTTGGATTCGATCTGTGTTGCGGAGCAAGGAGGCTGAGCCTGACTGTCGGTTCAGGAATAAGTTCATATGAAAAGAGGCGCGAACATCATATTTGGAAGAACGATCACTCTTGCTCTTTGTATCTTGATGCTTACGGCCTGTCACAGCTCTTCCTCGCCGCCGCTCTCCATGATTGATGTTTCACTGTACCGAACAGAGTCTACACGGGCACAGCCGGAGTTGATTGATATCATCTCCGATACGGCGAAGCTGGACACCGTTGCCCATCAGATCAGCGAAGCCGTGCCGGTAGCGAAGATTCCCGGGGCCGATAAGATTGACCGACTCTATGTGCTTCAGTGCTCCTACGATTCAGCAGGCAAGGTTGCCCACACCGATTCTTATATGTACGCGGTCGCCGAAGACCAGAGCGCTTATATCAAGCCGTTCAAGCTAACCTCCGGCTATTCGGTCGACCTATTCGATTCAGAAGCCAAGTCAGCGCTGTGGCACAAGATCGGGACGGAGGGCTGGAAGGCTGTGAAGCCCCTTCTGTAAAAGACGCCAACTAAGCCCCGGAAGCCCGCGTCCCGCTTCAAAAATAAAAACCGCCCCTCTTCCAAGGGACGGTTCGCATGGATGCGGCTGCCGCTCTACAGCATCGCGTGCAGAATAAAATTCGCCAGGAACAGTCCGGCGATGACGTACAGCGCCGGCGGCACCTCATGCCGGCGGCCGAGCGCCAGCTTGACGATCGGGTAGGTAATGAAGCCGAACGCCATGCCGTCCACAATGCTGTAGGTGAACGGAATCATGACCATGACGAGGAATGCGGGGAACAGCTCGCTGAGGTCATAGAAATCCATGACCCGCACGCTCTGGACCATGAGTCCGCCGATGACGATGAGGATCGGAGCAATGGCGCTGTCGGGGATGTAGGTCAGCAGCGGAATGAACAGGAAGGTCGCACCGAACAGAATGCCCGTCACGAGCGGGGTCAGCCCGGTGCGTCCGCCTGCGGCGATGCCGGCGTTCGATTCGGCGGCGGCTACAACCGGGCTGCTCCCGAAGATACCGGCCAGAATATTGGCCAGCGAGAGCGCCCGCAGGCTGCTCTTGAACCGCTCCGGCTTGCCGGCCAGCTCTGTCTGCGAGGCGATCAGCCCGATGTTCTCAAAGACGATGATCAGCAGCAGCAGAAAGACGGCAATCCAGAACACCAGGCTGAAGAACCGCTCCCAGCCCATGCTGGCAAATACGCCGCCGTACCCGGTGAAGATATGCCCGGCTTCGACCCGGCCTGAGGTGTGTCCCGCTCCCAGCAGATAGGCCAGACCGGTCCCGGCCAGCATACTGATCAGAAGCCCGCCCTTAGTCTCGCGCAGGAACAGCACCAGCGCCAGCAGAAGGGTCAGGCAGGAGGTCAGGACCTTCGGATCGCTGAAGTGACCGATGGCGACGAGCGTCGTCTGGTGGGCAATGACGATCCCGCTTTTTTGCAGTCCGATGAAGGTTAGGAAGAGTCCGATGCCGACGGTAATGGCATGCTGCAGATTCCGCGGAATCGCATCGCTGAGAATCCGGTAGAGCGAAGTAAACGCCACAACGGCGAACAGCACCCCCGATATGACGACAACGGTCAGCGCCTCGCGCCAATCGAGCTGCATGGAATGGACGAGCGTATAGGTAAAAAAGGCGTTGATGCCCATGCCGGGCACCACGACGATGGGCGTTTTGCCGATAAAAGCCATCAGCAGGCAGCCTGCGATGGAGGTCAGCAGGGTCGCGACCATACCGGCCCGCAGCGGCATGCCGGCGTCGTGGAGAATGTTGGCGTTGACCATGACAATATAGACGGATGCAAAGTACGACAGTATGCCTGCCGACCACTCCCGCTTCCAGTTGTCCTCTGCCTGCAGGCCGAGAGGGCCGCGCCAAAAATGGCTTGTCATTAGAATAACCTCCGATACAATTCCGCTGGCTCATTACCCGGTTCTGCCAGGGTTCAAACACGGGCCCGGGCGGCCCTCCCAAAAAGAACGAGCCGCCGGTTACCGGCGACTCGCCCCCTACTATTCCTGTATGCGTGTAATTCGGCAACTCTATACCTGAGCGGCGCCTAAATTTACAGGCGGATTCCGCCGCGCTCCAGCAGCTCGCGCACGGCTACGCTCACCATAATCAGACCGGCGACCGGCGGCACAAAGGCGTTGCTTGCCGGCGGCTGCTTCGCCTTGCGGATATCCGGCGCATTCGGCGAGACAATCTTGTCCGTCACGTCCTGCCGGGGCTTCATCGGCTCTTCGGTGGAGAAGACCACCTTGACGCCCTTCTTGATGCCGTCCTTGCGCAGCTTCTGCCGGATGACCCGGGCAATGGGGTCCATGGTCGTCTTGGAGATGTCGGCAACCTGGAACTTCGTCGGGTCCATCTTGTTGGCCGCGCCCATGCTGGAGATCATCGGGATTTTGCGGGCCAGGCATTCCTTAATGAGATGAATCTTGTAGCAGATCGTATCCGAAGCGTCGATGACATAATCCAGCTTGTACTTGAACAGCTCCTCGTACGTCTCCTCGGTGTAGAACATATTCAGCGCGATCGCTTCGCATTCGGGATTGATCAGCTTGACCCGCTCCACCATCAAGTCCGCTTTCTTCTGCCCGACGGTCGTCGTCAGGGCATGAATCTGGCGGTTGATATTGGTAATGTCGACGGCATCCTTGTCGATCAGAATGATGCGTCCGATGCCCGTGCGGGCCAGCGCTTCGACGGCAATGGAACCGACGCCGCCGATGCCCAGCACAGCCACGGTGCTGTTCTTCATAAGCTCCAGACCTTCCGGCCCGATGGCCAGCTCGGTCCGCGAGAACTGATGCAGCATAAGGGCGTTCCTCCTTAGGCCTGGGCCGGCTTCTTGTCTGCGGCCGGCTTCAGCGCAAGCTTGATGTGCAGGTCTTCCAGTTGGACAGGCTCCACCGAAGACGGTGCGTTCATCAGCAGATCGGTAGCGCTGGCCGTCTTCGGGAAAGCGATCGTCTCGCGCAGGTTGCTCCGGCCGGCCAGGAGCATGACCAGACGGTCGAGACCGAAGGCGATGCCGCCGTGCGGCGGCGTGCCGTATTCGAAGGCATCCATCAGATAACCGAATTTGTCATGGGCCACTTCATCGCTCATTCCGAGAGTCTTGAACATCTTCTCCTGAACATCGCGCTTGTAGATTCGCATCGAACCGCCGCCGACTTCGTAGCCGTTCAGCACGATGTCATAGGCCTGGGCCCGAATTGAACCGGGATCGGTATCGAACAGCGGCAGATCTTCTTCGCGCGGCCGCGTGAACGGATGGTGCTCCGCCACATAGCGCTTCTGCGTTTCGTCGTAGCCGAGAAGCGGGAAATCCGTCACCCACACGAACTTGAATACACTGTCGTCAATCAGTCCGAGCTGGCGTCCGATCTTCAGGCGCAGCGCGCCGAGCACGTCGGCGACCACTTTCTTGTTATCGGCGGAGAAGAGCAGCAGGTCGCCGTCTTCGGCGCCGGTGCGTTCCTTGATAGCGGCGATTTCGTCTTCCGACATGAACTTGACGATTGGACCGCGGAATTCGCCTTCCTTCACCTGAATCCAGGCCAGGCCCTTCGCGCCGTAACGCGCGGCGTACGGACCGAGATCATCGATCTCCTTGCGCGGCCAGGTGCCGCAGCCCTTGGCATTCAGGCACTTCACTTCTCCGCCCTTCTCGATGACGGAGGCGAACACCTTGACGCCGCTTGTTGCCACGATGTCGTTCATCTCCACGAGCTCCAGGCCAAAGCGCAGGTCCGGCTTGTCCGAGCCGTACTTGCCCATGGCGTCCGCGTAAGTCAGACGCTGGAACGGCAGTTCCAGCTCGACTCCGACCGTCTCGCGGAACAGGCGCTGCATCAGGCGTTCCATCATGCCCAGCAGATCTTCCTGGTCCAGGAACGAGGTCTCGATGTCGACCTGGGTGAATTCCGGCTGGCGGTCGGCCCGCAGGTCCTCGTCGCGGAAGCAGCGGGCGATCTGGTAATAGCGTTCCACGCCGCTGACCATCAGGAGCTGCTTATAGATCTGCGGCGACTGCGGCAGGGCGAAGAATTCGCCTTCATGCACGCGGCTTGGCACGAGGTAGTCGCGGGCGCCTTCCGGCGAGCTCTTGGTCAGGATCGGCGTCTCCACGTCGATGAAGCCTTCTCCGTCGAGGAAGTCGCGGAATACCTTCGACGCCTTGGAGCGGAGCAGCAGCGTCTTCTGCATTTCCGGACGGCGCAGATCGAGGTAGCGGTACTTCAGGCGCAGCGTCTCGTCCACTTCCACACCGTCTTCGATGAAGAACGGCGGCGTTTTGGCGGCGTTCAGCACTTCAATCTCCGTAATCCGGACTTCCAGCTCGCCTGTCGGCAGGTTCGGATTGACCGTCTCGGGATCACGCTTGACGACGGTTCCCGTGACGGCGATCACGTATTCGCTGCGAACCTTGTCTGCCGTGGTCAGCGCTTCGCCGGAATATGCCGGATTGAAGACGATCTGGACCAGACCGCTGCGGTCCCGCAGGTCGATGAACAGGACGCCTCCGAGGTCGCGGCGGGTCTGTACCCAGCCGTTCAGGGTTACAGTCTGTCCGATATGCTCCTGAGTCAGTTGACCGCAGTTATGAGTTCTTTTCATCCTTGATCTACCCCTTTTTTATATAAAATCGCGGTACAGCAGCCTAAGCCTGCGGCTTCAGATGCTCCGCCAATTCCTCCAGCTTGACCGTCTTCTGATCGCCGGTCGCCATTTCCTTGAGCGCGATCTCGCCGCGCTGCAGTTCGTCTTCGCCCAGAATAGCCGTGTAGCGGGCGGCAAGCCGGTCCGCCGATTTCATCTGGGCTTTCATTTTGCGTCCGAGATAATCGCGCTCGGCCGAGATGCCCCGGCTCCGCAGCACGAACAGCTGCTTCGAGATTTCGGTATCCGCCGCTTCGCCCAGCGCAACGAGATAGACATCCAGCGGCGCCGACTTGGTCAGCTCAATCCCCTGGTGCTCGAGAATAAGGAGAATGCGTTCCAATCCGATGCCCAGGCCGATGCCCGGCTGATCCGGCCCGCCGATCTCCTGCACCAGACCGTTGTACCGCCCGCCGCCGCCGACCGTATCAATCGAGCCGATCCCTTCGGCCTTGTACTCAAAAGCGGTGTGCGTATAGTAATCCAGGCCGCGGACGAGCCGGGTGTTGACGGAGTAGTCGACGCCCATTGCATCCAGATGAGCCTTCACCCGGGCAAAATGCACGGTGCATTCCTCATCGAGGCTGTCGAGAATGGACGGCGCGTCCGTGAACTTTGCCTGATCCACCTTGCAGTCCAGCACGCGCAGCGGGTTGCGTTCCATCCGGCGCTGGCAGTCCGCGCACAGCGTGTCCTTCATCGGCCGGAGGAAGCCCAGCAGCGTCTCCCGGTAAGCCGCCCGGCTCGGGGCGTTGCCGACAGAATTGATCTCCACGCGTACCCCGGCAAGGCCCAGGTCTCTGCAGAACTGGTAGCCGAGCGAGATCACCTCGGCGTCGATGGCGGGATCGACAGCCCCGAAGGCTTCAACGCCGAACTGGTGGAACTGCCGGTAGCGGCCGGCCTGCGGACGCTCGTACCGGAACATCGGCCCCATATAGTAGAGCTTGCTGACATCCGGCTCCCCGTACAGCTTGTTCTGCACATAAGCGCGGACGACGCCTGCCGTTCCTTCGGGACGAAGCGCCAAATCCCGTTCTCCCTTGTCCTTGAAGGTGTACATTTCGCCTTCCACAATGTCGGTCGTCTCGCCGACGCCGCGCTCGAACAGCTCGGTATGCTCGAACATCGGCGTCCGGATCTCCCGGTAATTGAACCGGCGGCACAGATCGCGCGCTTTCTCTTCTACCGCCTGCCACTTCTCCGCCGCGCCAGGCAGCACATCCTGTGTGCCGGTCGGCTTCTCGAATCGTTCTTTTGCCACAGCTAGCTTCCTCCTTCTGCAATCAAAAAATCCCTCATCCCCGTTGTGTATCACAACTAGGGACGAGGGATGGTCGTTGACGACGATCTCCCGTGGTGCCACCCACATTCCGGAACCGCGGCCAGCCGATTCTTGCGCTGTACCCCTTGCTCCGCTTCAGTAGCGGTTAACGCCCGCCTACGCGCCGCGGCTACTGAATGGCCCGCTCATTCGGTTGCGGACACCGTTCGCCGTGCGTTCTCGGGGAAGTCATTCATTCGCTCATCAACGGTTCCCTTCCAGCAAGCGGGAATCCTCTCTGGGGATGTGGGGGCGAATTACTTGGTCCCGTCATCAAAACAGCTATTACGTATATTGTTCGATTTTAGCGGAACACCGCGTTATAGTCAAGCATCAAGCCATTGCAAAAAAAAGTGACCTTCAGCATACCGCTGAAGGTCCATCACATATATTATAAAAAAGGGGGTCATGCTGTTATTATAAACCGGCTATATTAAAGAAACATGATCGTTATATTACGAGAACATTACAATAAAGAAAGCGCTTAATATTTAAGCGTCCATTCTTCCTCCATACGCAAAGGCCGTCCCGCAGGACGGCCTTTGTGGACTAATCAAGCACTTCGACAAACGCATTCTTGCTGCGCAGCGCGCTCACAATATCCGCCTCATCGGCATCGCCGATCCGGAAGCTCATGACATAATGCAGTTCGCTGAGATCCGCATCGGTGTACTCTCTGCCGGGTGCGATCACATGATCCTTATCCACCGTATCGCGTCCGTCCACCTGGTCATCCGGCGCAGTCGCCGCCGCAGCGACGATCGGCCCCACCGGAGCATTATAGGAGGAACCGATTCCCGTCCCGCCGATGCTGGCGCTGTTGTACGGGATAATCGGCACCAGCAGCGTCCGCCCCTGTCCAAGCGGTTCCGTCAGCGGCGACATTTCCAGAGAATCTGTCCTGTAGCCGAGCAGAGCGGTCTTGGCGCCTTCCGCTTCGTCTTCGGACCTGAAATAGGCTTGAATATGTTTGCTCATGATCTTGGCCTCCTCCAGAATATTATAGAAAGCGGCCGATGCCTCTTCGCTGCTTCAGCGTGAAGGCTCCGACTGCTGTAAAGCCTTCAGAATTTCGCGCACAAAAGCCGGTTCGTCTTTCGGCGTCCGCGACGTAATGAAGTTGCCGTCCACGACGACCTCTTCATCCTTGAACTGGGCTCCCGCATTGACGACATCGTCCTGCAGCGGCGGATACGAGGTGACCGTCCGTCCTTTCAGCAGTTCGGCGCTGATCAGGATCTGCGGTCCGTGGCAGATCGCCGCAATCGGCTTGCCTGTTCCGTCCGCCTCCTTGACGAAACGAAGAATTTCGCTGTCAAGCCGCAGATTCTCTGGCGAAGATCCGCCCGGAATGACAACTGCGTCGTAGTCGCCCGCCTGCACGTCGGCAATCGCCTTGTCCGCTGTATAGACGGCCTCGCCTTTCTTTCCTACCAGCTTCTCGCCCTGCTTCAGGCCGATGATGTCCGCCTGGTGTCCGGCGCCCGTCACTCCGTCATAAGGCACCTTCATTTCCGAATCTTCAAAGCCGCTGGCCAGCAAAAATGCTACCTTGCTCATGAGAGTTCCCTCTCCTTCCTGTTGTTCTAAGGTCTCGTTCTTCTATTACCCGCTCCGTTCCCTTTATAAGCACTTTCACGGGCCAAAAGGCGGCTCTGCTCACGAACGCGGCACGGCCAGCCAGCGAAGACTCGGCCAGGCTTCCGGCGCCTGCCGCCTCTCTTCCGCCGCCTGCGCCGCCGCTTCTCTCCAGCAGGTCAGCTCCGCCGCCTGCGCCCGCCGGATCTGGGCTCTTCTTGATTCATGCATCGCACACCGGCTCCTTCTCTTCGAATGGAACATCCTTATAATTCTATAACCTGTCCCAACCGGCTGCCCGCTATCCGGCGCAAAAAAAAGTCCGCATTCCTCTTCGGAATACGGACCCTCTCTTGTTCTTCTTAATCCCTGCTGTCTATAATCAGCGTCACCGGGCCGGAATTGACCAGCGACACCTCCATCATGGCGCCGAACCGTCCGGTCTGCACCGGAAGGCCCGCAGCGGCCAGTTCGGCGTTGAAGCGCTCATAGAGCGCCTCGGCTTCTTCCGGCCGGGCGGCCGCCATGAAGTTCGGCCGTCTGCCCTTACGGCAGTCCCCGTACAGGGTGAACTGCGACACGGACAGCACCGATCCGCCGGCGTCGATGACGCTGTGGTTCATTTTGCCCGCTTCATCTTCAAATATCCGCAGTCCGGCGATCTTGGCGGCGACATACTGCGCATCCTTCTCCGTATCTCCGTGCGTCACGCCAAGCAGCACCATCAGCCCCTCGCCGATCTCGCCGATAACCTCGCCGTCTACGGCAACCCGCGCTTCCTTGCAGCGCTGCAGAACCGCTCTCATCTCTCTTCCTCCCGCTTACTGCATGATCCGGTGAACCGTGTAGACATCCTTGACCCGTTTGACCTTCTCGACGACGGAATGCAGATGATCGGTATTGCGGATCAGAATCGTCATATGGATCATCGCCATCTTGTTCTTGTCGGAACGGCCCGCCACCGCCGAGATATTCGTCTTGCTCTCGGACACCGCCTGCAGGACTTCATTCAGAAGGCCGCTGCGGTCATGGCCGGTAATCTCGATGTCGACGCTGTAGTTCGCTTCCACGCTCTCTTCCCATTCCACCTCAATGACCCGTTCGGCCTCCTCCCCCTCGCCTTCGGCCCGAATGTTCGGGCAGTCGGTGCGGTGAACGGAGACGCCGCGGCCGCGCGTTACGTAGCCGACGATATCATCGCCCGGCACCGGATTGCAGCAGCGCGCAAAACGAACCAGCAGATTGTCGATTCCCTTGACACGGACGCCGTTCGTCGGCTGGTTCCGGCGTTCCGCCGGAGCCTTAATCTCCTTGATCTCCTGCGTCAGCTCCAGATGGTTGGCCGCTTCCTCCTGCTCTCTGCGGATCTTCTCCGTGAGCTTCGTAGCGATCTGAGCCGCCGTAATTCCGCCGAAGCCGACGGCCGACAGCATGTCTTCAATATCATTGAACGCGAATTTCTTGGCCGCTTCGGTCAGCTTGTCGTCGGCCATGAAGTCGGACGGCTCGAAGCCCTGCCGCTTCAGTTCCCGCTCGATGGCTTCCCGGCCCTTCTCGACGTTCTCCTCGCGCTTCTCTTTCTTGAACCACTGCTTGATCTTGCTTCGCGCATGCGAAGACTGGGCGATCTTCAGCCAGTCCCGGCTCGGTCCGTAGGAATGCTTCGACGTCAGAATTTCGACAATATCTCCGGTCTTCAGCTTGTGGTCAAGCGGCACGATGCGTCCGTTGACCTTGGCGCCGATGGTCCGGTTGCCGACCTCGGTATGGATGCGGAAAGCGAAATCGAGCGGAACGGAGCCGGCCGGCAGCTCGATAACCTCGCCTTTTGGCGTAAACACAAAGACCAGGTCGGAGAAGAAATCCATCTTCAGCGATTCGACAAACTCCGAGGCATCCTTCGCCTCATGCTGAAGCTCCAGAATCTCGCGGAAAAAAGGCATCCGGTTCTCGGGATTGGGGGCCGTACCCGCCGTCCCTTCCTTGTATGCCCAGTGCGCGGCGATACCGAACTCGGCCGTCCGGTGCATCTCCCAGGTGCGGATCTGAACTTCCGTCGGTTCCCCTCCGGGTCCCACCACCGTCGTATGCAGCGACTGGTACATATTGGCCTTCGGCATGGCAATATAGTCCTTGAAGCGTCCCGGCATCGGCTTCCACAGCGTATGAATAATGCCGAGCGTCGCGTAACAATCCTTGATATTATCGACAATGATCCGAATGGCCAGCAGGTCATAAATTTCGTTGAACTGCTTGTTCTTCGTGTTCATCTTGTTGTAGACGCTGTAAATATGCTTGGGACGGCCCGAAAGGTCGCCTTCAATCCCCATCTCTTCCAGCTTGGTGCGGATGCGCCCGATGACGCTGTCGATGAACTGTTCCCGCTCGGCCCGCTTCTTGTGCATCAGATTGGCGATCCGGTAGTACTGCTGCGGATTCAAGTAACGGAGGGCAATGTCCTCCATCTCCCACTTGATCGCGGAAATCCCGAGCCGGTCGGCGATGGGACAAAAAATCTCCAGCGTCTCATAGGAAATCCGGCGCTGGCTCTCTTCCGACTGATATTTCAGGGTCCGCATATTGTGCAGCCGGTCGGCCAGCTTAATCACAATGACCCGGATGTCCTGGGCCATCGCGATGAACATCTTGCGGTAATTCTCGTTCTGCTGTTCTTCCTTCGAGCGGAAACGGATGCGCTCCAGCTTGGTCAATCCGTCCACCAGCATGGCGCAGGTATCTCCGAACGCTTCCCGGATCTGTTCCAGGGATACCGTAGTATCCTCTACCACATCATGCAGCAGCGCCGCGATGATGGAGATGACGTCCATCTCCATGCTCACGACAATCTCCGCTACCGCCAGCGGGTGCAGAATATAGGGTTCTCCCGATTTCCGCACCTGCCCGTGGTGGGCCTGATCGGCGAAATCGTACGCTTCGCGAATCCGGTGCAGATCCTTATCGTGTATGTAGGCCCCGGCCTTTTCCAGTAAACGCTCTATGCCCATACGTGTCGTGTCCGTTTCCTTTCTATAATAAATCCGTCATGCCCCGTCGGGGCCGGAATTTAAGTTGTCTATAATTATGACGCTTGCACCTGATTACGTCAACACTTGCCAGGCACTGGAAAAACGGCGTCCCGCCGACCGTTTTATCGAATATTTTTCACAGAATACGCGAAAAGACAGTTGTCAAATGGACAGGTTCTCATTAAGCTGATAAAGGCGCTTTGGCGCACAGAGAACGTTATGATCCATAACATGATGAGGAGTGAATGGTTTGCAACGCGAAATTCAAGTCAATGAGAAGCTGCCTTTGGGACCCGGTTTTCTGCTGAGTCTGCAGCATCTGTTCGCCATGTTCGGCAGCACCGTCCTGGTGCCCAACCTGTTCGGGGTCGATCCGGGGATGATTCTGCTGATGAACGGCATCGGCACCCTGCTGTATATCCTGATCTGCAAAGGAAAAATCCCGGCCTACCTGGGCTCGAGCTTCGCTTTCATTTCTCCGGTCACATCCGTACTCCTGAATTACAAGAACGACCATTCCCACGGCTATTCGCTCGTGCTCGGCGCTTTTATCGTAACCGGCATTATCTTTGTCGCCGTTGCTCTCATTGTCCGGTTCGCCGGAACGGCCTGGATCGACGTTGTATTTCCTCCCGCGGTGATGGGCGCTATTGTCGCTACTATCGGCTTGGAGCTTGTTCCGGTGGCCGCCGGCATGGCAGGATTAATCTCAACGGACGGATCACCCGACTGGTCGCCGGACCCCAAGACCATCACGATTTCCATGGTTACGCTTGGTGTAACCGTACTGGGCTCGGTTCTTTTCCGCGGATTCCCAAAAATCATTCATATCCTCATTGGCATCGTAACCGGCTATGTGCTGGCCTATTTCCTCGGCGCCGTCAACACCGGCAACATCTCGGCCGCCCATTTCTTCGATACGCCGACCGTTACGACGCCTTCGTTCGACTGGAAGGTGATTCTCACCATTATTCCCGTTTCTCTCGTCGTTATTGTTGAACATATCGGCCATCTGCTCGTTACCAGCAATATTGTCGGCAAAGACCTGGCCAAGGACCCCGGCCTTGACCGCTCGCTGCTCGGGAACGGGATCTCTACCATTCTCTCCGGCTTTGTCGGCTCCACGCCGAATACGACATACGGCGAGAACATCGGCGTCATGGCCTTGACCAAGGTCTACTCGGTATTCGTGATCGGCGGCGCAGCCGTGATTGCTATCCTGCTCTCGTTCTCGGGCACGTTCTCTGCGGTCATCTCCAACATTCCGCCTGCCGTTATGGGCGGCGTCTCTCTGCTGCTGTTCGGCGTTATTGCCGCTTCCGGTCTGCGAATCTTCGTGGAGCAAAAAGTCGATTTTGCCAAACCGACCAATATGATTCTCGCTACTCTCGTTCTGGTCGTCGGCATCAGCGGCACGAAGCTGGTCATCTACGGCGTGGAACTGAAGGGCATGGCCCTTGCCACCATCGTCGGCATCGTCCTGTCTCTCCTGTTCAGACTGTTCCAAGCGCTCGGCTGGTCGAACGACCAGGAAGAACTGGAGCAGGCCAAAGCTTCCGATGTATAACCGCGGTTAGCCGCCGGTTTTCGCGAATCTTGGTCTGTGCGCAATAAACAAAAGCCGAGGTTGTTCGTACGTTGTACGGACACCTCGGCTTTTGTTATGGGAAATTCTTATTTCCCGGAAAATATCGGCCCGCTTATGCGTCGTAGCTGAGCAGCGAAATAATCTCTACGTCGGGCAGCTTCGCCCGTCCGTTCAATTCTTCCAGTTCGATCAGGAACGCCGCCCCGACCACATTGCCGCCAAGCTGGCGAACCAGGTTAACCGCAGTCGAAATTGTGCCGCCCGTTGCCAGCAGGTCGTCGGCGATCAGCACGTTCTGGCCCGGTCTGACCGCATCGGTGTGCATAGCCAGCCGGTCCTTGCCGTACTCCAGGTCATAGCCCACCTCAATGGTCTCGTAAGGGAGCTTGCCGCTCTTGCGAATCGGGATGAAGCCGACGCCCAGGGCGTAAGCAAGCGGAGCGCCGATTACAAAGCCGCGGGCTTCCGGTCCGGCAATCAGATCGATCTGAAGATGAGCTACCCGCTCCCGCAGCGCGTCTATGGCCTGGTGATACGCCCCCCCATCCATAAGCAGCGTCGTAATATCCTTGAAGCTGATCCCCGCCTGCGGGAAATCGGGAATGACCCGAATGATTTCTTTGAAGTCCAAGTTGATTCCTCCTAAAAGTTTTGCATAGCATACGCTTCCTTGAGCTTTCTTCGGCAAAACTGCTTCGGAAGCATAGGCTAAGTTTTGCATAGCATACGCTTCCTTGAGCTTTCTTCGGCAAAACTGCTTCGGAAGCATAGTCCTAAGTTTTGCATAGCATACGCTTCCTTGAGCTTTCTTCGGCAAAACTGCATCGGAAGCATAATCTTAAGTTTTGCATAGCATACGCTTCCTTGAGCTTTCTTCGGCAAAACTGCTTCGGAAGCATAGGCTAAGTTTTGCATAGCATACGCTTCCTTGAAACTAGCATTACCGGTAGCCCTTAAGACACCGATACCCGGTAGAGACGTTCCCTCAGCCACTCTCGAAGCTGCGGTACACTGCCCTCCATGAAGACACGCTCCATTTCAGCCATCTGCCCCAGCCGCTGATAATGGGATGAAGTCGTCAAGCTCTGGGAAGCCGGCGACACGACAAAGGTAATCTGCCCGTCGGCCCGGCGGATAAACTCCAGCTCCTCGAACACATCGAGCATGCTGGCCACCATCCTTATATTCAGGGAGCAGCGGCGGCAGAGCGCGGCCAGCACCTCGCGTTCAGGCAAGGGCGAAGCAGTCAATGCGGCCAGCTGCTGATAGAGCAGCTTGAAGATTTCCCGCGAAGGCGGCTGCAGACGCTCCCGTCCGGAACGGATGGGATGCAGCAGCGCTACATTCTCGGCTTCAGGAAATAGCAGGTGAATCGCCTCCAGCTCCTCCGGCGACTCCGGCATATCCAGCAGACAGAGCAGCGACGGAGCAGCCGGCGCTTCCTTCTTGTCTGCCTGAAGCGGATGAAGACTGCCGTTATTGTCATATCCCCACAGCTCGAATCCTTCCCAGTCCCTGCCCTGTCGGGCACTCTCTCCCCGGACAATGGCCACGGCGGTTCGGTCCGGTTCTCCGCACTGCAGAAGTTCGAACAACCGCCGGGACTTGGCGAAGGCCGAAGCCGAGCCTCTGAAATCAAAGAACTGGGCTTCCGGCACGGCCAGATCCTGCACCATAAGCTGCGGCTTGCGCATGCCGTTCCATTCATTTACCGACAGCTCGGCCAGCACATCGACTGAAGTGCCGACAGGAAGCAGATCCATCAGCGCCCCTCTGCCAAAAGCCACTGCCTCAATCACGTCTCCTCCTTGCTGCAAAGCCAGCTTCAGATGGCGGTTGCCCTGGCCCATAGTACGGGCTTCCTTAACGACTGCTCCCCGGATGACAAAGCGCGGAAGCGGATTGCCCATTCCAAAAGGAGCCAGCCGGTCCAGCTCATCGGCGGCCCGGAGCGTCAGCGCTCCGAGAGGGATCTCGCCGTCCGTTTCGGTGACCGGCACGAAATGCTCCGGCTCCAGCACTTCGGAGGCGTAGGCGGCAAGTGCCGCCGCGAACTCCTCCAGCCGATCGCGGTGCAGGCTCATGCCTGCCGCTGCCGGATGGCCGCCGTAATGATCCATGCACTCCCGGCATGAAGTCAGCGCCGCGTAAATGTCCAGGCCCGGTATAGAACGGGCCGAGCCTTTGCACATCCCGGTCTCGGGATGAATGTCGAGGATAATGACCGGACGGTAATACCGTTCCAGGATTTTGGAAGCCACGATGCCGACTACTCCGACGTTCCACCCTTCGCCCGCAAGCACAATGACCGGCGGGAGGGCCTCCAGCGCTTCCAGCCGGGCGACCGCCTCTTCCGTAATCCGCTCTACAACAAGCTGGCGTTCCTTATTCAGCATGTCCAATTCGCCGGCGAGCTGAACCGCTTCTTCCATATGCTCTGCGGTCAGCAGAGAGACGGCTCTCCCGGCGTGATCGAGCCGGCCGCTGGCGTTGATGCGCGGCGCCATGCCAAAAGCAATATGAACCGAGTTCACTGCACCGGGAGAAGCTCCGCTCACTTCCAGCAGAGCACGGACTCCCGGGAACCGGGAGCTGCGCATGCTCTCGATTCCGCGGCGCACCAAGGCCCGGTTCTCGCCGGTAAGCGGCATGAGGTCCGCAACCGTTCCGATAGCCACAATCTCGGTCCACTCGGGAGGAACATCGCCGTCCAGCAGCGCTTCCGCCAGCTTATAGGCAACCCCTACCCCCGCAAGTCCCTTAAAAGGATACGGACAGCCGGGAAGTTTCGGATTAATCAGAGCATAAGCCGGAGGGAGCTCCTCCGGCGGCTCATGGTGATCGGTTACAATCACCTCTATGCCCCGTTCGTTGGCATAAGCAATCTGGGTGCATGCGCTTATCCCGGTATCCACCGTAATAATCAGGGACACGCCCTGGGTCAGCGCCCAGTCAATCGCGTGGTTGTGCAGCCCGTACCCCTCGTTGGATCGATGGGGAATATAAATATCGAATGAAGCCCCCAGATGACGGAGCAGATAAATCATCAGCGATGTACTGGATACGCCGTCGGCGTCATAATCGCCATAGATCAGAATATGTTCTTCCTCTTGAATCGCCCTGCGGATCCGCGGAACCGCTTCTTTCATCCCTTTGAGCAAAAAGGGATCATGTCCGCATTCACTCTCCATGAATGACAGCGCATCTTCCGGGCGGGTTATTCCCCGCGCGGATAGCAGCTGTCCCATCAGCGGAGAAACCGCCAATCCCTTGGACAGTCTCGCAGCCGCGGCAGCATCAGCGGGCGGAATCTTCCATGTCGACTTTGAACGCAGCATTGTCTTTCACCTTCTCTTCCAAGCCTTTCCCTACTGCAGCAGAGTCGGCATCTCGCTGTCGGTCAGTTCGTAATTCGTTTTGTATGGATATCCCGGATCATAAGGAACGACATCCATATGCACATCCCCGACGTGTACGAAGCGGTGTTGAAGCAGCTTCTTGGCACAATCGGCAATTTCATGCGCTTCGGCCACCGAAATACGCGGATTGACGCTGATGGTGCATTGCAGATTGACATGCCGTCCTTGTTCCAGAGCCTTCATTTGCTCTACCCGGATAACGCCGTGTACCTTTTGAACCGTATCTATGAAACTCACCGCATCCTCATGAGGAAGCTCTTGAGTTTCTTTGCGTTGCGTAGTAATCAGGATCATCATAAAGCCTTTGCGAAGAACAAAACAGGCCGCCAGCAGTCCGGCTATCGGGTCCATATAGAGCAGCGGATGCAGATTGAGGTATCCGCCCAGCATAGCCAGCGCAATGCCGAGAATGACCGTCAGCGACGTATAGATGCTGTACCGGTGACTGTCCGCATAATCCGCATGGCTGCCATTGCCCAGCTTGCGGAAGTAGCGGTACTGGTACTGAAATACCGCTTCCCGGATAAGCAGCGGAACGAAGACCGCCAGCAGCGCATACTGGCTGGGGGCAGACATATGTCCGCGGTTCAATTCGCGGATCGCAGAGAAAGCAATCTGCAGTCCGCCCATCAGAATAAGAACAGCAAGCACAATCCCAAGAAGCGGCTCTGCGCCTTTCTTCTCGTCGCGCACAAGAGAACGCGCCCTTGGTGAGCTTCCTTTTCCATTTCGTTTCTGGAACACTTCCGCGAACCGGGTCGCGGCGTCCGCTCCGGTGTACAGGGCATCTCCGAGCAGCGCCTTGCTGTCTGTAAAATACCCGGCAATTCCCTTGCCGATCGCCAAAGACAGATCACTGCATATCCCTGTCCATTTCACTTTATCGCCATGAGGCAGCTGTCCAGTGCCCATCCGGTTCCCTCCTTGCCACTTTCCTGTCAATCCTGCCTGGCGGCGGACCAGACGCCTTCTGCCCGCCGATGCCAAGAGGCTTCAAAGCCGCGTCGTTGCTGGACGCGGCTTTGTCTGCTTATGTTTAGGCTTTGGCCGGTTTGCTCTTGACTTTCTGTTTCTGCCCTTTCTTCAGGACCAGCCACAATGGGCTAGCGATGAAGATGGAAGAATAGGCGCCGAACAGCAGACCGATAACCATTGCCAGCGAGAACATCCGAATCGATTCACTGCCGAGCACCATCAGGAAGAAGGCTGCAATGAATACGGTGAAAGCCGTATACAAGGAACGCATCAGCGTCTGCTGGACACTCTGGTTGACCAGATTCTTCAGATCTTCATACGTCTTCTGCTTGCCGAATCGCAGATTCTCCCGGATCCGGTCAAAGATAACAATCGTATCGTTGATCGAATAACCGATGATCGTCAGCACGGCCACAATGAAGGTCAAGTCCACTTCCAGCCTGAAGATGGAGAAGATCGCGACTACCATAAAAGCATCGTGGAGCAGCGCCACGATGGCGGCCACTGCAAATCTCCACTCAAAGCGGATACTAACATAGATGATAATCCCGATACAAGCCAGCAGAACAGCATAGATTGCGTTCCGCGCAAGCTCCTTCGCCATTTCGGTATCCACGGTGTTGATCTCGAAGGAAGCCTGGCTGTCCAGTTTCTTGATGGCCGTTTGAATGGCGGCATCCTGATCACTGGAGAGCACCGAGTCATACCGGATATTGACGCGTTTCTCGCCTGTGGTCAATTCCGGGTCATGGCCGATATTCAGCGGCTGCAGCGCCGATTTGACTTGCTCCGAGGTCAAATTCTTGGACAGCGATACGTCGACATTGGACCCGGCCTTGAAATCAACGCTGTAATTCAGATTGAAGATGGCGAGGAACACAATCCCCAGAACGGTAAGAGCCGCAGAAAAGATATAAAAATATTTGCTCAAGTGGACAAAGTCCATTTTTTTCTTAAAGCGCACTGATTTCACTCTCCTTTACCCCGAACTGCTTCGGCTTCGCAAGCTTGCCGGATTTAACCAAAACTCCGAGCATCCAATGGGCAAAATAGAGGTTCGTCAGGATACTGAGCAGAATTTCGACAATCAGGATCAGAGCGAAGCCTTTTACCGCGCCGGTACCGAATGCGAACATAACGGCCGCTACGATAATCGTCGTGATATTGGAGTCCATGACGGTACGGAAGGAAGTTTTATTCCCTGCCTTAACCGAAGACATAATGCTCTTGCCGTTGCGCATTTCTTCCCGGATGCGCTCATTGGTAATGATATTGGCGTCAACCGCCATCCCGATGCCCAATATAAAGGCCGCAATGCCGGGGAGCGTTAGAGTAAAGTCCGCCAACACAAACACAAGAATCAGAAGCCAGGTATGAACAATCAGCGCAAATCCGGCAACCAGACCGGGAATCCGGTACATGATAATCATGAAGAGCAGAATGATGACGGAACCGACCAGACCGGCCCGGATTGTCTCATCCAGCGACTGCTTGCCGAGCGTTGCACCCACACTCTGGGAGTATTTCTCCGTCAGCTTCAGCGGAAGGGCGCCGAGGTTGATGGTATCCGCCAGCTCGCGCGCTTCTTTCAGACTGTAGTTGCCGGAGATCGAAGCTTTGCCGTCGGTCAGAACCGCCCGGACTACCGGCGGGTCGGACAAGAGTGTATCATCGAGATAAATTGCCAGTCTCTGACCGAGCAGACGTTTCGTGACTTCCGCAAATTTATCTTTATCCTTAACCTTGATGCTGATTTCAATGTTATTGAGGTTGTCACGGCCGATCGTAGCCGCGTTCTCTACAAAGTCGCTTCCCACAAGCTCAACTTTGCTGAAGGTTCCTTCAGGGTCGCCTGGCGCAGCGCTGCGGAACGTCAGCTGGGCCGGTTCCTTCATCTTCTTGCGAACCTCCGCCTCATCGGTTACGCCGGCGATCTTCAGCCGGATGCGGTCGGTGCCTTCGGTTGTTACTTCAGGCTCGCTTGTTCCCAGTACGTTGGCCCGTTTCTCCAAGCTCTCGGCCGTTCGGATCAGAGAGGCACGTGTAATCTCCTGGCCTTTCTCCATCGGCGAAGCCTGGTACAAAATTTCAAATCCGCCCTTCAGGTCAAGGCCTAGGCGGACTTTGTCGAGCAGACCGGGGGTGCTGACTGCCATGACCGCCGTTAGGACGAGCACGGTAAGGATGAAGCTCAAGAATCGTTTCATGCTCTTGCTAGTTCCCCTTTCATAACTTCAATATTCCTATTATAGCCACGTGCCAAAAGAGCGTCAATTCAAGCAGACATTGACACTTGTGGCGATTCGCCTGCGGACAGCTCAAAGAAAGACCGGCCACTCGCCTGAAGGAAGCAAGCCTCAGGGCTCCCGGCCGGCTGCCGCTGTCCACAGCGTCACCCTTCTACTTTACGCCTTGGTGAAGCCGTTTGCAAAATGAAAATTTGACCTTGCTGCCGTTTTACAGCCCTTTATAGGCCGATATTGTCAAATAGTTCATATACGCATTCGCTTTGAGGGAATAGATATCGTTAACGACCCGGTATAGCGGCGGCATCCCCTCCTTCGCGTAGTTGCGGCTGACGTATTCCCAAATGTCCCGGGCGTTCACATATTCGTATCCCAGCAGCCGGAACTCCTCGGCTTTGCTGCGGCACATGTCCTCCAACTCTCGGCTGAGCTCCTCGTGTTCGCGTCCCGGTTCCATGTGTCCCTAGCCTCCCTTGTCCAGATGCATTAACTGTGCGTGATTCCATTATTACATTCGACCTCTTCACGGGGTATCCTGCCTGAATCCCGCAAATTTGTCGTACATGCCGGTCATGTCCGCCCGAGTTCGGCGCATATCATACAGAAGACCTGTCGGGCTGCCGTTCATTACCAGCGGAAGAGGGATGCCTTTTGAAGAAATCGCATAAACAGAGTTTTATCCAGGGAACCATGATCCTGCTTGCCGCTGGCCTGATCAACCGCATGCTGGGATTCATCCCGAGAATTGTTCTGCCCCGGGTCATCGGAACCGAAGGAGTAGGACTGTATCAGCTTGGGTATCCGTTCTTTCTCGTTCTCGTGACCGTCATTACCGGAGGGCTGCCCCTGGCCGTCGCTAAAATGGTAGCCGAAGCGGAGAGCGGCAATCGTCCGGAACGCACCAAATCCGTACTCCGTACCGCCCTTGGTCTCAGCTTCGGGCTGGGCGTGTTCTTTACCTTGGTATCCTTTCTCGCGGCGTCCTGGGTCTCCACGTCCATCCTGACCGACGGGCGGGTCTACTACACCTTCATTGCCATGTCGCCCATGATTGCCATTGTGTCGATTTCGGCGGTCTACCGGGGCTACTTCCAGGGCAAGCAGAATATGATTCCGTCGGCGCTGTCGTCTGTACTGGAGACCGTTGCCCGCATTGTCTTCATGCTATGGCTGTCGCTCGCTCTTCTTCCCAAAGGAATCGAATATGCGGCTGCAGGAGCCATGCTCGGCGTGACAGCCGGTGAAATTGCCGGGATGCTCGTGCTGCTCGTTCAGTACTTCAGAAGCGCCCCGGGAGAAGCTACTCCCAAAGAACCGGCAGACACGCCAAAAGCATCCGCTGGAGAAAATCCCTCTCCCCGGACGCTTCGCCGCCTTCTTCGCATCTCGGTGCCGGTAACCGCGGGAAGACTCGTAGGTTCGTTCTCCTACCTGCTGGAATCCATCGTTACAGCCCGAAGCTTGGCTCTGGCAGGAGTGGCCACTTCGGTTGCGACCGCCCAGTACGGAGCGCTCCAGGGCATGGTTATTCCCCTGCTGCTGCTTCCGAGCGCCTTGACCAGTTCACTAGCCGTTTCTCTGGTCCCTTCCCTCTCGGAGGCTACCGCCCGGGGAGACCACCGAACCGTCCACAAGCGCATGCATCAGGCCCTTCGTCTGGCCTTGGTCACGGGCGCTCCGTTCGCGGTAATTATGTATGTGCTGGCCGAGCCGCTCTGCCGGCTGCTCTACGGCAGTGCTGAGACCGCGCCCATGCTGCGGCTGATGGCGCCATTCGCCGTCCTGCTCTACGTCCAGGCTCCTCTGCAAGCCGCGCTGCAGGCTCTGGACCGGCCCGGCCGCGCCTTGATGAATACCCTGATCGGCGCGGTCGTGAAAATTGTGCTCATCTTTCTGCTCGCCTCCCGTCCGGAGTACGGGATCACCGGGGCCATTCTCGCCATCATTGTCAACAGCGTACTGGTCACGCTTCTTCACGGCGCAAGCGTCGTCTCGCTGCTGTCGCTCAAGCTGCGCCTGAGCGATCTCTTGCGCATCGCGGCAGCCATGGTCATCATGGCTGCCGGCATGACGTACATGTCTTCGCATTTCGCCCTTCCCGGACCTGAAGCTGTCCGATTTCTGATTCCGGCCGTCGCCGGAGGCGCGCTTTATATTGGCATTGCCCTGTTATCGGGCCTGCTCTCCCCCCGCGATCTGGGCCGGCTGCCGCGGCCAAGACGCCGCTAGCTTAACGGGAGCGGCTGTGGTCGACATACAGATGTCCCTTATGGTCGATCGAACACAGAAAGACATCGCGGAAATCCTGCGCTCCCTTTTGCCGAATCTGCCGTCTTAGCCAGAACCGGGTTTTACCGATCAATTCCAAATTGTCATCCTCTACTTTGCCGTCCATGATCAGCGGGATGGGCAGTCCCTCATACCGGATTCGCCCCTTCACCTCGTGGGTGAGGCGGGCCGGAGCCATGCCCGATTTGGAAGCCCCTTCCGCATTCTTGCCGCTGTTGCCTGCTTGATTGGACGAAGACAAGCTTCCGTTCTTCTCAATCACCGTAAGCTGCCCGGTTGTCTCCAGAATGGCGAACTCGACATCTGCAGGACTGGAAACGTTCTGGCCGCGCAGCTGCAGAAGCAGGTCGTCCAGGTTGTACCGCTGTCTGCGCATCTCCTTCTTCTGAATTTTGCCGTCGGCGATCAGAATGCTGGGACGGCCGTCCATGAACAGGCGCAGTCTTCGGCTCTTCAGGCTGATGAGGGCGAGCAGGACCTGGGTCAGTACGAGCGTTGCCATGGGAACAAGCCCTTCATACAAGGGACGACTGGGGTCCTCGATAACAAAGATGGCAATTTCCGCAATCAGAATGGAGATGGTCAGGTCGAACACCGACAGCTTGCCGATCTCGCGCTTCCCCATAATGCGCATGCTCAGGAGAATCAAGGAATACATCAGCAAGGTCAGTAACACAAGGGCTCCGAGGTGCCGAAACATAGTTGCTTCGCTCTCCTTTGTTCCGCCGGCTTCTCACAAGCCTCGCGCATTCAAATGTGGATGGGAATCTCCCTTTATTCTGGCCTGGCCCTGCCGCAGGCATTCCGAAGCTTCCGTATCAATTCCTGGCAATCTTTCGCTCTCCGCGCTCTGGGGTTGTACTAATGGGGCAAGCTGCCCCATAGAATGAAGATGAACGATGGTGAGTCGATAAAGGAGGAAAGCCCATGTATATGCTGCGCCGTCTTTTCTCATGGAAGATTGGAAATCCTGTTCTATCCGGTCTTTGCCGGTCCTTCACCTGGATGCTGCTTGGCGCTCTGGTTCTGTCCCTGCTGCTGTGGAGCAGCGGATTGAGTGAACAGGACCTCTCCGTCTATACGTATGTGGTCCATGCCGTGGCCGCTATGCTTGGGGGCTGGAGAGCAGGGAACCGAACCGACCGCAAAGGCTGGTATCAGGGGAGCCTGACCGGGCTCATTTATGGCGTGTTGATTCTGTTGATCGGATTCCTTGCGCTGGACAGCAAGCTGGTTCCGCTGGATGCCCTGCTGGTTGCCGCAGCCGGCGGAATCGGAGCGCTTGGCGGAATGTTCGGTGTGAATTTTCAGAAAGCTTAAGTTAATCTGCGAAAAATCGAAACCGACTCCTGGAAATTGTGGTACACTGTCCTCATCTGCTGTTTTGGCTATCAAGGAGGCTTTGATCCCTTTGCTGTACCATTCCATGAATACCGTAGTGATCTTCACCGTAGTCTGCGTCATCCTGCTGATCTGGCTGGCGACCCTTCGCAATCCGTTTCTGGCACTGGTTCAGATGGGCCGGGAAATGCTTCATTCCTATAAATTCCTAGTCTTGTTCGTCTGTATGTTCGGCGTGCTGGTTCTGAACAAATATGAACTGCAATTCGAGACAAAGATGAACCTTTCGGCGGATTACACCCGAATATTCTTCGGTTTGGAGGGGCATTTCGTCCGTTATTTCCAGGATGTTTTTTATGCCTCCTGGCTGACACCGATAATTGTCTTCTTCTATATCTTCATGCTCCAATCCGTACTTGCAGCTGCAATCGGCGTCTATCTGAACGACAAGAACAGGTTGATGGTCTATGCGACCTGCTATGCGGTCATCATCATTTATGCGATCGCCATTCCGTTCTTCCTGTTCTTCCCGGTCAATGAGGCCTGGTCTTACGCTCCGGCCGGGGTTCGCTTCCTGATGCTGGACGTATTTCCCAACTTCGAGCAGGAATACAGGGCGCTTTCGGGCCTGAATAATTGCTTTCCCAGTCTGCACACGGCAATCTCCATGACGATGGCCCTGCTGGCCTGGCGTTCAGGCAACCGCCGCTGGATCGCCATTACTACCGTGACCGCTGCGGTGATTATCTTCGGGATCTTTTACCTGGGCATTCACTGGCTAATGGATATGCTGGGCGGTACCGTGCTGGCAGTTGCTGCTTCCTCTCTGGCCATGAAGCTCGCCAAGGTGACGCTCCAGAGCAAGGACTTTCAAGTCCAGCGCAAGGCGCTGAAATCCCGCAGACCCTATTCTTATGAAGAATAAATTAGGCCTCATACTTTGCTTCAATCTCTTTAATTTAGTGGTTGAAGCACAGTATCCTGTGGCTCTCCACTCCCCCTAAAACCATTCAAAGTTTGAACTTCCCGCTTCCGTTCTCTCCGTAAAACGCAAAAAAACCAGCTCAGAATAAATTCTGAGCTGGTTGGGACTTGTCCGTTATTAGAAGTTAGTTGCTCTCCGTAATCGAGTGGCTGATAGACCCCCGGTCAAAGGTAAGCTTCGTCACATCATTAACCTTCAAAATCACGATATCGTCGGTAATTTCTACGATCGTGCCGTGCAAGCCGCCGATGGTCACCACCTTATCGCCTTTGGACAGCGCCTTCAGCATAGCGTTGCGGTTCTTGGTCTTCTTCTGCTGCGGACGAATCAGCAGGAAATAGAAGACCACGAACATCAGAACAAACGGCAGGATCAATCCATAGATCGAACTGCTGCTCCCCGTAGGTGTACTCGCATATTGGAACATCTTTTTCCCCCCTTTCTACAGATAGACCGACAACACGAAAATATCAAAAACCTTTCGGATTATCATTTAACCCGTATTGCGCAAAAAACTCATCGCGGAAATCAAGAAGCCGGTCTTCCATAATCGCCTGGCGCACCTGGCGCATCAAATTTAACAGGAAATGAAGGTTGTGATAGGTCGTAAGCCGCAGTCCGAACGTCTCGTCCGCCTTAATCAGATGGCGCAGGTAGGCGCGCGAATAGTTGCGGCATGTATAGCAGTCGCACTCTGGATCAAGCGGCCCGAAATCACGGGCATATTGAGCATTGCGGACAACCAGTCTTCCCTGGCTCGTCATTGTGGTACCGTTGCGGGCAATCCGGGTCGGGAGCACGCAATCGAACATGTCTACCCCGCGGATAGCGCCTTCAAGAAGCGCATCCGGCGAACCTACGCCCATCAAATAACGCGGCTTGTTCTCGGGAAGAAGCGGCACGGTATAATCCAGAACTTCATACATCAATTCCTTCGATTCCCCTACACTCAGTCCACCAATAGCATACCCCGGGAAATCCATGGAAGTCAAATCTGCTGCGCTCTGACGGCGAAGGTCTTCGTACATGCCGCCTTGTACAATTGCGAACAGCCCCTGGTCTTCCTTCCGGCCGTGGGCATTCAGACAGCGCTCGGCCCAGCGGGACGTCCGCTCGGTTGATTTCTTCACGTACTCATACTCCGCCGGATACGGCGGACATTCATCGAACGCCATCATGATATCGGAGCCCAGCGCGTTCTGAATCTCCATGGCCACTTCCGGAGAGAGGAACAGCTTGTCTCCGTTCAAATGGGAACGGAAATGAACGCCTTCTTCCGAAATCTTGCGCATTTCAGCGAGCGAGAATACCTGAAAGCCGCCGCTGTCCGTCAGAATCGGACGGTCCCAATTCATGAACTTGTGCAAGCCTCCGGCTTCGCGCACAATCTCATGCCCCGGGCGCAGGAAGAGGTGATAGGTATTGCTCAGAATGATGTGGGCATCCATCGCCTTCAGTTCCTCGGGACTCATGGTCTTGACGGTCGCCTGTGTGCCCACCGGCATGAAGCAAGGCGTCTCGATCACGCCGTGGGGGGTGTGAACCCGGCCCAGCCGGGCGCCGGACTGCTTGCAGGTCTTGATGTGTTCATAAGTAATTGCTGCCATATTTTCGTCAACCATCCTCTAGCTCTTAAGCTTAATAAATGAACATTGCATCGCCGAAACTGAAGAACCGGTACTTCATCTCAACCGCTTCCCGATAGGCGGACAGAACGGATTCGCGTCCCGCCAGCGCGCTGACCAGCATGACCAGCGTTGACTTCGGCAGATGGAAGTTAGTAATCAGCGCATCGACCAGTTTGAACTCATACCCCGGATAGATGAAGATGTCGGTCCAGCCGCTGCAAGCCTCCAGCGGATTCTTCCCAAAGCGGGTGCCTACCGTCTCCAGCGTCCGGCAGGAGGTAGTGCCTACAGCAACAATACGTCGGCCCTCGGCTCTCGCTTGGTTCAGCACCTCCGCCGTTTCCGGGGACAGGCTGTAATACTCGGCATGCATGACATGCTCTTCAACCGTCTCCGCCGACATCGGCCGGAATGTTCCCAGCCCTACATGAAGCGTGATATAAGCAAGGGTCACTCCCTTGGCTTCAATCTGTTTCAGCAGCTCTTCCGTAAAATGAAGACCCGCCGTCGGCGCCGCCGCCGATCCTTCATGACGGGCATAGACCGTCTGATAACGTTCACGGTCGTCCAATTTCTCTTTGATATAAGGAGGCAGCGGCATCGTTCCCAACCGGTCCAGAATCTCCTGGAAAATCCCCGAGTACCGGAATCGGATGGTCCGCCCGCCCATTTCGCCTTCCTCCTCGACTACCGCGCTCAGTTCGTCACCGAACACAATAACCGAGCCCGTCTTGAGCTTCTTGCCCGGTTTCACGAGCGCTTCCCAGCGGTCCTCGCCCAGATTCTGAAGCAGCAGCACTTCCGCCTTGGCGCCCGTGTCTTCCTTCACGCCGAACAAGCGGGCCGGAATGACCCGCGTATCGTTCAGCACCAGCGTATCGCCGGGCTGAAGCCGATCGACAATATCCGTAAAGACCCCGTGCTCCGTCTTGCCGGTCGACTTGTCCAGCATCAGCAGACGGGAGGCGCTGCGCTCCTTGAGCGGGGTCTGCGCAATCAGCGACTCCGGCAAATCAAAATCATACAAATCCACTTTCATCTGTATCTTCATTCCTTAACTATCGTGACATTGTGAAAATAATGCTGCAAAATATCCCGGTACGTCCGACCTTCATCCGCCATACCCTTCACGCCCCATTGGGACATGCCCAGGCCATGGCCGTTACCCCAGCCGATAAAATAGAACCCCGGCGATTTCTCGACGACACGGGCCTCGCCCCCGCCGTTCAAGATGACCGTTCCGCTGCCACCGCCCGTCGTCAGCCCGGAAGCCGACAATACGCCTTGGGCTGGGGAGCTTCCGGCCGTAACCGTCTTGCCATCGGCGCCTAGTACAGTATAACTGGCCGCCGGCACAATATCAAACCGTGTACTCGGCAGTCCGCCGAGCGCCGAGCGGAACAAATCGGGGTACTTCACTTCGACCACGGTTCCGTTGGCCTTGAGCTGAACGACCCGACCGGAAGGCCCGCGTCCGGTCACCTGAAGGTTCGTAATGGAGGACGGCAGCGTGCTGCCCGTCTTCCCGCTAAGGCTCTTGAGAATTTCGGCTGACGTATACGGTCCCTTGATCCAGCTGTAGCTGCCGGATTCCAGCGTCTGGTTCAGCACCACCGCCGTCTCCCCGGCATTCATCTTGCCTACGGGGGATACTCCGCTCTGAACGACAGGGAGCGGCCGCACATTGACATCATTCACCGTTGCCGTAAGCTTGGCCAAGCCCCCCGCTGTCTTCGTGCCGGTCAGCTTCACATTGTCTTCCCGCACGTATCCGGACGCCCCGCTCGGGAGCAGTACATAGTACCACTTCTTGGCGGTGGCCGAAGCCGCAGCGTCACCCGAGCTGTCCACGCTCGCAAATACCGAACCGCTGCCGCTGCCCCATACCTCCGACGGGTCGGCAGTAACGCCGCCGGCATTGGAGGAGAAGACCGTCTCCACCACTTTGCCGCCGCTCATCAGCACTTCGCCGGCTGTCGCATCTACCGCCTTGATGATCGAGGCCGATTCCGCTCCGATTCCGTTATAGACCTGGCTCAGCGTCGTGTCTACCACATTGGCGATGTCGAACCGGTTGCCCTGTGCCAGAGCATAGCTCCGGGCTGCTACCGCCTGTGCCTTGAGCGCTTCTTCCGGCCAGCTTGCCGACACCTCTCCACCTACAACGGCATAGAGATACTGCTCCAGCGGAACTTCGTTAACGACCGCCAGCGATCCGTTCATACTGCTTAGCTCTATATCTCCGCGGTATGTCCGTTTGGAACGCTCGGCCAGCTGGATACCGGCTTCGTTGCCGGCCGCGGCAAAGGCCGCTCCACTGCCCGAGATCTGGTAGTGTGGAAGCTGCACTTCGCTGCTCCAGTCTCCTCCGCTGTCGGTTCTCACCAGAATTCCGCTGCCGGAATTGGCGAGCGGCAGCTGGGCGAACGCTTGCTGAAGCAGCGTTTTGGCTGCCGCAAGGTCGGCTTCATTGGCCGCTTCGCCGACCCATACCTCATAACGGGCGGCGCCGTCGCCGGGCACTGCTGCCGTCCAGGCATCCAGTCCCGACGCAGCCAGGGTCAGGCGGGCCGCATCGGCTTCCGCAAGAGTCGGATAGCTGCCGGCCGACAAATGCTTGCCGCCGCGGACGGCCGGCGTCTGTCCGCCCGGAAGCGAGATTCCGGATGCGGCAACACGGGACGCGCCATCCTTGGCGGCCGCTTCGCTGGCATAAGGCCCGGTGTAGAGCTGATAGACCGTCCCGCCGTTCTTGGCGCTGCGGAACAGCTGCGGCTTATCGCTTGTCCCCTGCAGGATCTTCGCCGCAGCCGCAGCTTCGGACCAACTCGCCGTCTCCAGGACTTTGACCCGGTAGGTATCCAGGCTGATTCGCACTTTCGCATTGGCGGCCACCGGGAGAAGCGCCGCTCCGCCTCCCGCTTCGGCCAGATTCCAGCCCTGTGCGGACTGGAGCGTCACGAAGGGCGTCGTTGATTTATATTTGCTGCCAAGATCGGCATATAAGGCTACCCGAATGTCGGCGCCGGCCGCCAGGCTTGTCCCGGCCGACGGGATTAAGATTCCCGCCGTTACCGCCAGACCGAGCAGCAGTGTTCCGGCGCGTCTAATGCTGCGTTTTCTGCGTCCTGCTTCCATCCTTTGTCCTCCTTAGGGTCATTCCGTTATTAACGGCCGGAAGAGCCGTTCTGCTCCGGCATGGGAAGTCCCAAATGCTGATAGGCTGCCGGAGTGACGATCCGTCCTCTCGGCGTACGCTGAAGAAATCCGATCTGCAGCAGGTAAGGCTCGTAGACGTCTTCAATGGTCTGGCTTTCTTCGCCGATGGTCGCAGCTATGGTATCCAATCCGACGGGACCGCCCCGAAAGCTCGTTATCATTGAATACAGCATCTTGTGGTCAATGCTGTCAAGGCCCCTGGGATCAACCTGAAGCATCTTTAGCGCTTCGCCCGCCACTTCCGGCGTAATAATGCCGTCGCCCCGTACCTGCGCGTAGTCCCGCACCCGCTTCAGGAGCCGGTTGGCGATACGGGGAGTCCCCCGCGAACGCAGCGCCAGCTCGTCGGCAGCGTCTCCGACCATCTCGACGCCGAGAATATCGGCGCCCCGGGAAATAATATAGCTGAGCTCATCCACGGAATAGAATTCCAGACGGCTGACCACGCCAAAGCGGTCGCGCAGCGGAGCGGACAGCAGTCCCGCCCGTGTCGTCGCGCCTACCAGTGTGAACGGCGGCAGGTCCAGCCGGACCGAACGGGCGCTCGGCCCTTTGCCGATCATAATATCGAGCGCAAAATCCTCCATCGCCGGGTACAGCACTTCTTCCACCGTTCGGTGAAGCCGGTGAATCTCATCGATGAAGAGCACATCGCCCTCCTGCAGATTCGTCAGCAGCGCAGCGAGATCGCCGGGCCGCTCGATCGCCGGACCCGACGTGGTCCGGAGATTGACGCCAAGCTCGTTGGCGATGATGTTCGCCAGCGTTGTTTTGCCAAGACCCGGGGGGCCGTACAGCAGCACATGATCGAGCGCTTCCTTGCGCATCTTGGCCGCTTCAATGTAAATCTTCAGGTTCTCCTTGACCTGGTTCTGTCCGATATATTCAGCCAGATAGCGGGGACGCAGACTGAGTTCCACCGCCTGGTCTTCCATCATCAAATTCGCGGATATGATCCGGTCCTCCATCATTCATCGCTCCACTTCCTATGAAATCGCCGCCGGTCCGGCGAACTTACTTCGCTACATACAGCAGCTTGAGCGCCTTCTTCATCAGAACATCGACCGAACCCGCGTCTTCCCCGCTCTTCTTCAGCGTCAGCCATACGCGGTCCAACTCGCTCTCCGTATAGCCCAGAGCCCGCAGGCCGTCCTTGGCTTCCTGCCATGGCTCGGCATTGCCGGCTTCCGGTTCCGCCGCGAACAATCCCGTCTGCATTGTAATACCGCTTAGACCGTCCAGCTTGTCCTTCAGGTCGAGAATCATCCGCTGGGCCGTCTTCTTGCCGATGCCGGGCAGCTTCGTCAGGAACGTCACATTCTCCTGATAGATCGCCGAGATCACATGATCCGGCGTTCCGCCGCCCAGGATGCCCAGTGCCACCCGCGGACCGATCCCCGACACCTCGATCAGCTTGCGGAACAGCCGCTGCTCTTCACGCGTCGGGAAGCCGAACAGCAGAATCGCATCCTCCCGCACATGATGGTGTGTATAGACGGTCACCGGACCTTCCTTCTTGGCGAACGCAAAAGGATTGGGGCAGAAGACCCGGTAGCCGACGCCCTGCACCTCGATCACTACGTATTCGGATTCCAGATGTTCAACCGTTCCCCGCAAAAAATCAATCATCGTCCCAATACCTCATTTATCTTCGAATTCAGCGTGTAAGAGTGCGCGTGGCAGACCGCCACCGCCAAGGCGTCCGCTACGTCGTCAGGCTTCGGGATCTGGCTGAGCTTCAGGAACATGCGCACCATCTCCTGGACCTGTTTCTTCTCGGCCTTGCCGTATCCGACAATCGCCTGCTTCACCTGCATCGGTGTATACTCGGACAGCGGCAACCCCCGCTGCACCGCAGCCAGCACCAGCACACCCCGGGCCTGCGCCACCGGAAGAGCCGTCGTCACGTTGCGGCTGAAATACAGCTTCTCCATCGCCACCGCATCCGGCTTGTACCGGTCAATCAGTTGGATCATGCCGTCATAGACATGCGACAGGCGCTCCGCCTCCGGCGTATGCGCCTCTGTCTGAATGCAGCCGTACTGAACCGGCGTCAGCTTGCTGCCGTTCTTATCCACAAAACCGAAACCGACAATGGCCAGTCCCGGATCAATTCCCAAAATACGCATGGATGTACTCTCCTCTGTCGGCATACGTCCCACAAGCGAACATATGTATTCCTTTCACTCATTATAGCAAAAATCCACCCGAGCGGGTGGATAAACTTTCGAATTCTGCCCGCCGCTTCCGTTCCGGACACAGCAAAAAAGCCGTGCCATAGACACGGCTTTTCGCCTTCTGCGTCACTGCGCTTCAATCTCTCCGCTGGCCGGGCTGCCCATACAGCGCCTGTTCCGACCCGTCCCGGGCGTAATCGCTGAAGGTCGACAATACGCTCCGGTATTCATCCGCATCCTGGATGCGAATCCCTTCTCTCAGTTGCCTCCACATTTCTTCCGGCAGCGAAGATTTTAGCGCCCCTTGATCGATTTCGTAAAACGTCCGCAGCGCCCTGTCCCGGCGCGGCGGCCCTTGGAACAGAGTCAGCCGCCCCAGCGCATCAATGCCGATATAAGCATTGTTCTTGCAGCCCGGCGACAGGTCATCGATCCGCTTTTCCAGCCATACATCTCCGTCTTCAGACAACCGGGGACTCCAGTCGGAATGCCGCTCCATCAGCAGCAGAACGAATTTCGAATCAAGCAGCCCGGGCTCTGTCCGGATTTCTTCACCGTTTGCGTACACCGTCCGGTAGTGCACACGCCGCTTCGCGGCGGCATCGTCTCCGATTACTTGTCTGATTTCTTCATAGACCTTGGCATCAGGGCCGCCGGACTCGTCCGCAGGAGGCAGAGCTTCCTGCAGGAAGACAGCGGCAGCGGGGCCGTTCTCCATGAGAGAAGCTTCCGGCAGACGGCGCGTCTCCAGCAGACTCGTCATGCGCTCCGGGATCCAGGCTCCGGGCCCGGCAAGGAGAAGAATCGAAGCGCAGGCGCAGCAGGCTCCCACCCAGGGAGCACTTTTCCACCGTTTCCAACGGCGCCAGAGCTGTTTTTTCAGGCTAAAAGCGTGGAACATGAACATCCCTTCATTCTGCTTTTTCCTAAATTGTGCCCTGCCGCTGACAAAATATGCGTATCTTCTACCCTTTCAGCAACTGTTCTACTTCTTCCCGGACCGGCATACCGCCTTGTGCTCCCAGTTGTTGAACAGACAGAGCAGCGGCAGCATTCGCGAACCTCAAAGCTTCCTTGATCGGCTGGCCTTCGCTTAACGCCGCCCCAAGCGCTCCCACGAAGGTATCTCCCGCTCCAGTCGTATCTATAGCTTCAACTTTATAGGATGGGATGCGGACAACCGCGTCCTTCTCCCAGTAGACAGCGCCCTGTTCGCCCAAAGTTACAATCACTTTCCCGGGATACGCCTTCAGAACGTCCTCCAAATTCTGTTCCGGGAACCAGGCATGGAGTTCATGCTCATTCGGAATGACCCACGTGGCCTTCAGCAGCGTTTCCGGAGCCAGCCCTCCGGCGGGCGCCGGGTTGAGGATCGTCTTCACTCCGCAGGTGCGGCAGCAGTCCAGTACCGAATCAATCGCATCGGCAGGAATCTCATTTTGAATGAGTACTACATCCGATTCCTTCAGGCGCGCGGCGGCCCGTCTCACCAAATCCGGATTTACCAGCGCGTTCGCTCCTTGGATCACCACAATACTGTTGTCGCCGTCCGCCTCGGATAACGTAATGTGCGCAGTCCCGCTCCCGCAAGCATCGGTATCCTCCAGCCATGAGACATCGACACCCTGCGAGAGGAGATTGCGGCGAATCATTTCGCCGTAGCCGTCCTTACCTATGCATCCCACAAAAAAGGTCTCAGCGCCAAGCCTGGCTGCTGCCACCGCCTGATTCGCCCCTTTGCCTCCGGGCGACAAATACAACCGGCTGCCGATTACTGTCTCACCGGCTGCCGGACGCTTATGGACATGCACCGTCAAATCCATCGCCGCACTGCCTACAACCGTTACCTTACCCATTGCAGAACCTCCTCTTGTACATCGGATTTGCCGGGATAACAAAAAAGTGCTCCGCTCCTTATAGGAGCTGGAACACTGGTTGAATGATTAAAATGGCGCGCCCTGAGAGATTCGAACTCCCGACCTTTTGATTCGTAGTCAAACGCTCTATCCAGCTGAGCTAAGGGCGCAAATGGAGCGGACGACGGGAATCGAACCCGCGACCCTCGCCTTGGCAAGGCGATGCTCTACCGCTGAGCCACGTCCGCTTACTGCTATCCGGTTGTACTTAAATGGCGGAACCGACGGGATTCGAACCCGCGATCTCCTGCGTGACAGGCAGGCATGTTAGGCCTCTACACCACGGTTCCAAGAGGCTAAGGTGTTTCTTGAGGTCCCCGGAAAGGAATCGGAATACGCTGCAAAGCATACCTTCACTTTGGGGAAATAAATTGCGGGGGCAGGATTTGAACCTGCGGCCTTCGGGTTATGAGCCCGACGAGCTACCGGGCTGCTCCACCCCGCGTCGTTAGCAAATGACCCGTAGGGGATTCGAACCCCTGTTACCTCCGTGAAAGGGAGGTGTCTTAACCCCTTGACCAACGGGCCATATCATTTGAACAACAAAAAATATAATATCACATAGTCCGATATAAAGCAAGTGTAAAATTGAAATCCGCCAGAATGATAGGATGAACAAAAAACCACCGCCGGTAGATCGGCAGTGGTTGTCTGTGCTTGGCGGCGTCCTACTCTCCCAGGACCCTTCGGTCCAAG